>CAWCSD010000001.1:0-25000 GCA_963798095.1 uncultured Alphaproteobacteria bacterium
GTGACCACATCACGCGCTCGTATTGGCCACTGCCGCGGTGACCTGCAGAAATGTTGCCCTTGCGGAAGGCTACTTCCGCTTACTGCGGAAAAGTTATAGACGCAGAATGTCAAATGGAAGGCCGACCGGCAAGGATTTGGACGGGCCATTTCGGCTCGCTGAAGATATCGCCCAATGAGATTGTCTCTGACGTTGGTGTCTGCACCTTTGCAAAGAAGAACGACGGCAAAACCATTTCGGGCGCATGTCGAATGCAAAGGCCGGCCGGGGGCCGCTTATCGGTGATCTTTTTGGTTCACGCCGCGACCGCAAGACGGTCGAATTCGTCGATCGCGACGGGAACTACAAGGCGATTTTCTACCCATGTCCGAATTAAGTGGATATGGCTGCTGTGGTCCGGACGTCATGTTATAAATGTCTCATTTTGTGGTCGCTAAACGACGGAGTGCAACATGAGCTATTATCAAGGCCTGCAGGCGGAAAAACGGAAGCGTTCCGCGCCCATAACGGCGACAAGGGCGAAGCCTATTACGCGCGGCCCTCGCGGGCGGTAATGTTCCGGGGAATTGTGATTATTCACCATCTGCCGGGCTGGATGAATGGATCATCAGGTCGGCGCCAAAGTTCTTGCTATTAAGTTTCTCGCGATCGTCCTGAATTTCTTCGTCATTTCCGCGAGGGCCCGGGAAGCCCCGACGATATCGGCGCGCGCGTGCGAGCCGCGGGCGGGGTGGCCGACGAACTTGTCGTTGGTGACACGGCGGGCGACGGCTGATTCTGCGCGAACTGTCCGCAAAGGTCGGCATTATCGGCTTCCTTGTTCAGGTGGTCAGACCGATCTCGCCGCCGGCCACACTCCCCGGTGTGCTCGACGTTAGTCGACTGCTGGGTGGCAATGTCATCGTCGAGATGATCCGAAAGATCTCACCAGCAAGCGTCCGGTTGTGCCTATTGATGGCGACCGAGAAGCTGAACTGCCCACTGCTTGGTATCTTGCAACGACGACCAGCAATCCCACCGCCGATCAGGTCAATCGCACCGAGGCGGTGCTCAAGCGCCTTGGCAAGAATTACGAATTCCACCGCGACGATGGCGCCGGGCACGCATTCTTCAACAACACGCGCGACGCTTATCGGCCGGACCAGGCCATGGATGGCTGGCGGAGCGTCGCCTTCCTCAACCGCCATTTGGCGACTTCCGCCTCCACGGATCGCCGCCGAATAGGCGCGTGAAAGCACGAGGAGATCGCCATGTGCTCCGCACACCGCTCAGAAGCCTCGTGCTCCGGCAGTGCCAAGGCTGCAAAGGCTGGATGCGCATCGATACGGCGAACGTCTGATTCGCGACCACCCTTACCACTCGACTCTCGATCACGTGCTCGCCATCGATTTTACCAACGAGGCCGGTGAGCAGGGTGACGACCACTGGCGTGCGTCGTTCGACTCGAGCCCCGCTCGATTCAAGCGCGGGCGTCGTCGAACGCATCCTGCTCACTCGGCGAGCTGTAGAGGGCATGTCGAGTGACCAGGCTGCCGAAGTCGATGATGTAGAACGACGCATTGCTCCACGCGCCGGCAAAATTTCGGCGCGAACCGCTTCGACGACAAAAACCGCCGCGGCGGCGCGCCGCCCCGGCCACTTTCACCCAAGGCGGCCTTCGGCCAGGAAACTTTCGGCCAGGAAACTTACGTCGCGGCCAGCGCGCAACTTGCGGCAAGCTCGCTGCACCGCGGCCATCGCGCCGCGATCCCGCTCCGCGAGGCGCTGATCCTGCAGGCCGCGCTCAATCACCCGTGGCTCTTGCACGACCACATGGAGGAACTGGCCGAGGCCGAGTTCCGCCATGCCGACACGCAAAAGCTCAAAAGCGCGCTGATCGACGTCTTCGCCCATCATTCCGCGGGCGAATTCCGCGAGGATTCCGGGCGGGCCAGCGAAGCCGACCGGACCGAGCTCGTCGCCGAGCTCGACCGCCTCGGCTTCGGCGCGCTGCTCGGCCGCATCGAGCGCTCGATCACCACGCTGTCGGTCTGGGGCGCGCAGCCGCAAGCGGCGCGGGACGACGTTTTACTGACCTGGAAACAGCTTGTTGCCTTGCATCGGCAATGGCATTCCCTAACTAGGGAACTGAAGGACGCGGAAACCGCGCTCGGCCACGACAACAGCGAGACGAATTACACGCGGTTGCTCGACGTCAAGGCGCGGCTGTCATCGCTCGACGGCACCGAGGCCCTGATCGAGGGTTTTGGCGCCTCCTCGGGCCGGCCAGCCCGGCCGATGTAGAATTTATTCCTCCCCCTTCCAGGGGGAGGGCTAAGAGTCGGCAGGTGGAGGACAGCGGCGAGGGGAATATGAGGCCACCCTCGCGGTTGTGGTTAGTCGGAGCTTAACGGAGTTCCGACAGATTCAGCCTCGATTCGGGCGGCGTCCAAGGGTAAACCCTCCGGCATCCGCCCTTTTTGGCCGTCGGCAGAAGCTGACGGCCCAACAACAAGGGACTGAAGGCGAAGCCCAAGAGGCTTTGGCCCAAGTCCCGGCGTTACGCCCTCGGCCTGAGGTGATTCACTCACCATAGGGTAGGGGGCCATGAAACGCCCTGTGGAGACAGAGCATGGCAAGCAAGAGCAGCGTGGCCACCAAGACCGTCCCGACCAAGGCCAAAGCGGCCCTGCCAAAAGACGCCGAATCCCCGGAGAAGGACGGCGCCGAGGCCCCGGAGAAGGATGGCCCGCTGCCGCTGCTCGATCTGTCCGACGCCGCCGTCAAGAAGATGATCAAGCAGGCCAAGAAGCGCGGCTACGTCACCTATGAGCAGCTCAATGCCGTGATGCCGTCCGAGGAGGTCACCTCCGAGAAGATCGAGGACGTGCTCGCCATCATGAACGAGATGGGCATCAACGTCGTCGAGACCGAGGAGGCCGAGGCCGAGGAGGAGGAGAAGGACGAGCCGGAGGAGGAAGAGAGCGAGTCCGGCGAGCTCGTCGAAGTTGCGCCGAAGCCGGTGGCCAAATCCGAGGCCAAGGAGCCGACCGAGCGCACCGACGATCCGGTCCGCATGTATCTGCGCGAAATGGGCTCGGTGGAGCTGCTCGTCGCGCGAGGGCGAAATCGCCATCGCCAAGCGCATCGAGGCCGGCCGCGAGGCGATGATCGCGGGCTGTGCGAAAGCCCGCTGACGTTCCAGGCCGTCATCATCTGGCGCGACGAATTGAACGAAGGCAAAGTCTTCCTGCGCGACATCATCGATCTCGAAGCGACCTATGCGGGCCCCGACGCCAAGCACGTGGCGCCCGTCGGGCCCGATGGCCTGCCGATTGCGCAGGGGCCGGCTCCGGGCACCCCCGGCTTCGTGCCGCAGCCGCCGCAAGCGGTGGCGCCGCCGTCGGCGCCGCCCGCCGCCACCCCGTTCAAGCCCGCCGGCGCCAATGGCGCGGCAGCCGGTGACGGCGAGGCCGGCGAGGAAGCGGCGATTGCCGATACCGATCTCGACGAGGACGATCTCGAGAACTCGATGTCGCTCGCGGCAATCGAGGCCGAGCTCAAGCCAAAGGTGCTGGAGACCTTCGACAACATCGCCGACTCGTTCAAGCGGCTGCGCCGCCTGCAGGAGCTCGACATCCAGGGCAAGCTGCACAACGAGACGCTGTCGCCGGCCCAGGAGCGCAAGTCGAAGAAGCTCAAGGAAGAGATTATTCAAGAGGTGAAATCGCTGCGCCTCAATCAGGCGCGCATCGATACGCTGGTCGAGCAGCTCTACGACATCAACAAGCGGCTGGTCGGCCACGAAGGCCGCCTGATGCGGCTTGCCGAAAGCCACAGCGTCGTGCGCGAGGATTTCCTGCGCAACTACCAGGGCTCCGAGCTCGACCCGCGCTGGCTCAACCGCGTCTCGAAGCTCTCCGCCAAGGGCTGGAAGAATTTCGTCGCCCGCGACAAGGACCGCATCAAGGAGCTGCGCACCCACATCCACACGCTGGCATCCGAGACCGGGCTCGAGATCGGCGAGTTCCGCAAGATCGTGCACATGGTGCAGAAGGGCGAGCGCGAAGCGCGCCAGGCCAAGAAGGAAATGGTCGAAGCCAACCTGCGCCTCGTCATCTCGATCGCCAAGAAATACACCAACCGCGGCCTGCAATTCCTCGATCTGATCCAGGAAGGCAACATCGGGCTGATGAAGGCGGTCGACAAGTTCGAATACCGCCGCGGCTACAAGTTCTCGACCTATGCGACGTGGTGGATCCGGCAGGCGATCACCCGCTCGATCGCCGACCAGGCGCGCACCATCCGCATCCCGGTGCACATGATCGAGACCATCAACAAGATCGTGCGCACCTCGCGCCAGATGCTCAACGAGATCGGCCGCGAGCCGACGCCGGAGGAATTGGCCGAAAAGCTCGGCATGCCGCTGGAGAAGGTGCGCAAGGTTCTCAAAATCGCCAAGGAGCCGCTGTCGCTGGAGACTCCGATCGGCGACGAAGAGGATTCCCACCTCGGCGATTTCATCGAGGACAAGAACGCCATCCTGCCGATCGACGCCGCGATCCAATCGAACCTGCGCGAAACCACGACGCGGGTGCTGGCCTCGCTCACGCCGCGCGAAGAGCGCGTGCTGCGCATGCGCTTTGGCATCGGGATGAACACCGATCACACGCTGGAAGAGGTCGGCCAGCAGTTCTCGGTGACCCGCGAGCGGATCAGGCAGATCGAGGCCAAGGCGCTGCGGAAGTTGAAGCATCCGTCGCGGTCGCGGAAGCTGCGGTCGTTCCTCGATAACTAACTCCGACCGTCATGCCCGGGCGTGACCCGGGCATCCATCTTATTCGCCATGCCCGGCCTCGTGCCGGGCATCCACGTCTTTGCCGCGCTTTGAGGCCGCCGTTGGGCCGCGACGCGTCTTGGTCTAGGAATTCTCCTTATGTCGAAATCTCAAGATGAAGAGGCTTCCGCCAAAATGTCAGCCGAAGGACTGACTGAGCTTGATCGGCAACGCCGGACGCGACCGGCCCGACAAGAGCGACGATCAACTCCTGCGACAACCGGTCCGAAATATCCCGCGCAAGGGTCTTGCTCGCTCGATCGCGGGTTAGGTCCAGAACTTTAGCTTCGGGCATAATTTCCTCCATGCCGAAGCCATGTTCTTGTCTCATGCCTAGGTTGTCAAAGGCTTGGTTTACCAGTCCCCGGCGCGTTATCCATCCATCAAAATTCTCTTGTATTCTCATAGCTCTAGACACTCAAACTAACGAATACGCCTCACGATCGTGTCGGCTTATGAGAACAAATCATGTACATTTTGAGCCACGCGTCAAGCTATAGGTGTGCAGCTCCGACCGTACCGCGCGGTTGCGGCATTGCTCCCGACTAGGGTCTGTACCCACATAGGTTCTTGAAAAATCGTAGTGATCGTGATTCACCGTGCTCGGAGGTGGGTCATGCGATTTGATTTGAGCGATGAGGAATGGGCTCTTCTCGAGCCGCTGATGCCGAAGAGCCGAATGAGCGCCCGCGCTGACGATCGGAAGATCATGAACGCGATATTTTACGTGCTGCGCACCGGGATGCCGTGGCGCGATCTGCCGGAGCGCTACGGGCCATACACGACGGTGTACAATCGCTTCAACCGCTGGTCTCGACGCGGCATCTGGAAGCGGATTTTCGACACGCTGGCATCGAAATCGCGCGACAGTCTGTATCTGATCGACAGCACGATCGTGAAAGCCCACCGTGCGGCCAGCGGCGCAAAAGGGGGGAGCAAAAGCAGGCGATCGGCATCAGCCGCGGCGGTCGCTCCTCTAAAATCCACGCCATCGTCGACAGCAAAGGCCGCCCACTGAACTTCACGGTAACGGGTGGCCAGGTCCACGACAGCCAAGTCGTTGGCGACGTGCTCGACACGCCCAGACCGCCATTGGCCGTTACCGCCGATAAGGCCTACGACAGCGAGAAAGTACGCCAGCAGATCAAGGATGAAGGCGCTCTGCCGGTCATCCCCAGCCGAAGCAATGCCATCAGGAAAGCCTATTGTCCCAAGCGCTTTTATCGGCAACGACACAAAATCGAAAATTACTTCTGCCGCATCAAAGACTGGCGGCGCATCGCTACCCGTTACGACAAACTCGCCCGAAACTTCCTTGCAGCCGCTGTCCTCGTCGGGGCACTCTATTGGATCAAGTTGTGAGTCCAGACCTAGTCACTCCAACGAATCTTTTCCGTTGTGAAACCGCTTCGCACATCAACTACTGCATACGACAGCGCCCGAGTAGTCGCAAGTTCGTTGCCATAACGGTCTTTATTTCAAAGACTTAGTGGCTTCTGCAGACGTCCCTTTCTACTCCTTCCTTGACACCCACCACAAATCCGCTATCAGGAAATAATTCCTCACCCACGAGGGGCGCATTCCGGATGCGATCCTGATTGCGGGGTGGGGGCGGTGCCTGCGTGCGGCCTCGCAAGCCGCGCCCGGGCGGCTTCGGGCATCATGTCCGCCGGTATTACGGCCGGTGCGCGGGGTGCTTCCGCTGGACTGGGACAGGCGCAAGGCGGGTAACGCCGCCGCGGGCCGCGTCCCAGGAAACCTGGCCCGAAGTCGCGTCAGGATAAAACCTGGCGAGAGCCGCGGCGGAGCGCCGAGAGGCGAGCGCGCCCGCAGCAGATGGTTTTGCGTAAGCGGACTATCTGTGGCGCGCTTCCGCGCCCGTGGCGCAGGCGGGTGGCAACATCCGTTTTGCGTGGCGCGGACACCTTACCCTTGCGTCTGTCGGCGCTCCGCCTCCCCTCATTTTTTTTTGGAGGCGAAAGGATCGTTGAGCTTTTGTGCGCATGCCAGCTCCGGCGCGATCGCGCCGCGAGAACGAGCGCGCATGCTTCACCTCTCCCCGCGTGCGGGGAGAGGTCGAGCGAAGCGAGGGTGAGGGGGCGCTCGTCCGCGATTCTGAGCTTCGAGGGCAGCTTCGCGACGGTTCAGCGATCGCCCGCAACGCTCAGGCAGCTGCGCCGCCCCCTCACCCCACCCTCTCCCCGCACGCGGGGAGAGGGAGCAGGGAACGTCTCGCTCGTCGTTTCATCGTCCGCTTCCGTCGTTGGGCAGGATCAAAGGAAAGGAGAGATCGCCGTGCCGAAAAAGTCCGAGGAAGAGCTGACGGGGCAAGAGTGGCAGGCTCGGTACAATGCCGGGGCGGAGGTGGCGCGGCGGCAGTATTGCGACATCTTCAAGTTCTGGCGCGGCTGCCGCTATAAGCCGTGCCGCCGCGCAAAAACCTGCCGTGGCGATCCATCGCACTGTCTGCAACGCGGCCGCTGGGGCCTGTCGCCCGATGTTTTGTGCCAGGCGGAGCTGCAGGTCAGGGCGGCAGTTCCGGCCCATCTCACCGGGCCGGAGCGCGCGGGGCGCATGATGTCGGCGACGTCGTGGTTGCCTGACCGGGTGGTGACCAAACGAAAATGATGACGCGAAGAGCCGCCGCAAAATGTTCCGCGTCGCTTCGATCAACTTTTATTTCAACTGAGCGAATGACGCGCGCGGTGTTCCCGCGTCACGACATGACCTTTCGCGCAGCACCAAACGACCAAAGCATGGTCGGATTTGGCCGTGACAAGACGGACCGGGTGAGGGCTCTCATGGAGTCATGGTATGCGTCGTTCGCTTCTCGCGATCTTGCTTGTCGTGTTGGTGGTGCCTGCGGTGTCCGGGCCGGCTTCGGCGCGGCAGCATTCTTCTCATCATCGCTATCGCTTCGCGCGGCAACACCTGCAGCCGGTGCGGGCGGAAAATTTCGCACCCGGCCTTTATGCCTACGCGCCGGATGCCTACGCGCCGACGTTCGCGACGCGCGAAACCAATTTGCGGCGGAACACTTTGCGGCGGAACGAGCGGAGCACCTTGCGGCAGAACGATTGGGGCCAGAACGATTGGGGCCAGAACAATCGGAGCCAAAGCAACTGGAGTCAAAACAGCTTCAATCAATCCGCGCCGCTCGACGGCATGGCGTGCGTCGCAGGCGAGCGCCAACGGCGTGCCGGTGTCGCTGGTCGATCGCGTCATCAAGCGCGAGAGCGGCGGCAATCCGCGCGCGGTCAGCCGCGGCAATTACGGCCTGATGCAGATCCGCCTCGGCACCGCGCGCGCCATGGGATTCACCGGCTCGGCGGCGGAGCTGCTCGATCCGCAGGTCAACATGACCTACGCGGTGCGCTATCTCGCCGGCGCCTATCGCGCCGCGGGCGGCAACGAAAACCGCGCCGTCGCGCTCTATGCCAGCGGCTATTACTACCAGGCCAAGGCGCAGGGCTTTTCGCCGTATGCGGCCGAGGCGTCGTCAGGCTTTGGCGCTCATCAGCCAGGCGGATTCCAGAACGCCGAAGCGTACGGCGACACGACGCCGGTTCATCGCGTGCGGCACTATCGGCATCGCGCGGTGTAGTTTCGCGTATTCACCTCTCCCCGCTGCGCGGGGAGAGGTCGAGCGAAGCGAGGGTGAGGGGGCCTCTCAGCAATTCTGAGCGCCGCAGTTTGCGCTCAGCGGAGGGGCCGCTGCGGCAAGAAACGTGCCTTAAATCTTCCGTAAAAGTGTAACAATTTCGACATCCAATCTTCGATTGTTTTTCGGCCCTGAACTGGCATACAGTGCGGAGTTGTGACGCGCGTCCGTGCGCCGCAACTTGTATATCGTATCAGGGAGGCGACGATGGCAGACACACCGAGTTCATCAGACAAGCCCAGCATCAAGAAGATCGAGACCGCGGAAAAGCTCAAGATCGAGAAGATCGAAAATAAAGAGATCAAAGAAATCAAGATCGAGAGCAAGGAAAAACCCGAAAAGATCGAGCACAAGGAAAAGCCGGAAAAATTCGAGCACAAGGAAAAGCCGGAAAAGCTCGAGCACAAGGAAAAGCCGGAAAAATTCGAGCACAAGGAAAAGCCGGAAAAGACCGAGCACAAAGAAAAAGAGCTCAAGATCGAGCAAAAAGAGATCACCAAGATCGAGCACAAAGAGCTCAAGGTCGAGCAGCTGGAAAAGCAGATCGTCGAAGGGGGCGGCAAAGGGCTGGTCGAGAACGACCCGCAAGGCAATCCGGGCATTCCGGTCGAACAGCGCGTCGCCGCGCTGGAACAGTCGATGGTTGCGGTCAACCACTTCATCACCACCGGGCAGCGTCCCGATCTCAGCCGCGGCGCGCTCGCGGGCGAGGCCGACCAGAAGAAAAGCTAGCCGCGGGCCGACATGATTCTCGTGCTCTGCGACGAGGCTGACGCCTCGGCGTCGTGGGCGGCTGAAGCCATGCGGATGCGCGGCAAGGCGCCCGTGATCGTCACGGGCGCCGATTTGGCCGCGGCCGAGCGGTGGGAGCATCGCGTCGGAGCGGCAGGCGCCGATTGCGAATTGCTCCTTGCGGGTGGCGTCGGCCTGCGCAGCCGCGACACCGAGGGCGTGCTCAATCGGCTGTCCTACTTGCCGGCGGCGTGGCTGCGCCATTTCTCGAGCCCCGATCGCGACTACGCCGTGCAGGAAATGTATGCATTCTACTTGAGCTGGATGCATGCGCTGCCGGGGCCGAAGCTCAATGCGCCGACGCCGCAGGGATTGTGCGGCAACGCGCGTCATCCTTCTGCTTGGACGGCGCTTGCCGCCCGGGCCGGTTTGCCGGTGCGGCCGTTCCTGCAGTCCAGTGCCGACGATCCGGCGCTACTCTGGCAAACCCAGCCCGGGCACGCGACCGTCTATGTCGTCGGCGGCCGCGTGGTCGGGCCGGGCGCGCTGGTCTGGGCGCATCAGGCGGCGTGCCTGCGTCTGGCGAAAGCCGCCGGCGTCATGATGCTCGGTATCTCGTTTGCCGCCGATGCTGGCGGCGTGTGGCACATGAGCAGCGCCGCCGTGATGCCGGATCTGATCGGCGGTGGCGAGCCATTGGCGGACGCGCTGGTCGCGGCGCTGTCGCCATGATCCTGTTGTGCGGCATCCCGAGTGAAAGCCCGCTGGCGCGGGTCGCCGCCGCGCTTGACGAGATCGGCGCCGCGTACCGCCTGTTCAATCAGCGCAAATGCGCCGCATGCGCGGTCGACCTGCGGATCGATGCGGCCGGCGTGGACGGCACCTTGCGGCTGGATGGCGAGACGTTGCCTCTGGCGGACATCAGTGCCACCTATGTGCGCTTCATGGACGATCGGCTGCTGCCGGAGCTCAGCGGCGAACCGGAAGGTTCGCCGGCGCGCCGCCATGCCCGTGCCACGCACGACACGCTGTATCGCTGGCTGGAAGTCGCCGACGGCCGCGTCGTCAATCGCTCCGATCCGCAGGGCTCGAATGGCTCGAAGCCGTACCAGGCACAGCTCATCGCGCGCTACGGCTTGCGCGTGCCGGAGACGCTGGTCACCAACGATCCGGCGGCGGTGCTGGCCTTCCGGCAGACCCACGGTTCGATCATCTACAAGTCGATGAGCGGCATACGCTCGATCATCAAGGCGCTCGACGACGACGACGTGGCGCGGCTCGAGCACATCCGCTGGTGTCCGGTGCAGTTCCAGGCCTACGTGCCGGGCACCGACGTGCGGGTGCACGTGGTGAAGGAGGACGTGCACGCCACCGAAATCGTCAGCGATGCCATCGACTATCGCTACGCCAGCCGCGACGGCGGCAGCGCCAACCTGCGCGCGACGACGCTGCCCGACGCGTTAGCGGCACGCTGCGTGGCACTGACCGCTGGCCTCGGACTGGCATTCGCCGGCATCGACCTGCGCATCGGCCCGGATGGCGAGGCGACGTGTTTCGAAGTCAATCCGGCGCCGGCCTACTCTTACTATGAGGCCAATACTGGTCAGCCGATCGCGGCAAGCCTAGCGCGCTATCTCGCCGGTCATTGAGCCGCTGCCGCGCCCGCGATCAGAGCGCCGCGACCGCGCTCACCTCGATCAGAAACTGCTCCTGCACCAGGCGGTCGACGATCAGCAGCGTGTTGGGCGGATAGGCGCCGCCGGCGAACAGTTTTGGAAATTCGCGGGTGCGGTAGGCCATGAACGCCGGAATGTCCTGCGAGTGCACCAGATAGGTGGTGAACTCCACAAGATTGGCGAAGCCCGCGCCCTGGGACGCCAGCGCGGCGCCGATATTGGCGAACACCAGCGCGCATTGGGCGTCGAAGTCGGCCGGCGCCTTGCCGTCCTTGTCGGCGCCGACCTGGCCGGCGATGAACAACAGCTCCCACGGCTTGACGCGGGTGAGCTGCGAATATTGCCCCAGCGGCTTGCCGAGGCTGTCGGGGTTGAGGATCTTGATGTCGGACATCATCATGGCTGGGCTCCGCGGCTGTGTGAAAAGACGCAAAACCGTAGCCGTCACGTCATTCGCCGCGAAAGCGGCGAATCCGGCGTCAGGGACTTGCGCCCGGCGCGCGTCACACCATCTGTGGCGCAGGCTCAACGGCGGACCAGAACGATGGCCTTCGCACGCGCGGCATTTTCCGGGTTTCAGTACGGTTCCGGCGCCGGCCCCTACGACGCGGCGTCGCGGCGCGCGGCGCTCGATCGCCTCGACATGCTGGCGACCGTCTTCGACACGGCGTTCATCCTGCCCGGCACCAAAATCCGCTTCGGCGTGGAATCGCTGTTGCGCCTGGTGCCCGGCGTCGGCGACGTGGCGGCGTCGCATTGTCTTTTTACTTATTGTACGAAGCGTCGCGGCTCGGCGTGCCGCGGCTTCTCATGGCGCGCATGGCGGCCAATGTCGTGCTGGAAGGCGCGGTCGGCGCGGTGCCGTTTGCCGGCGATGCCTTCGACATCTTCTTCCGCGCCAACCGCCGCAATGTCGCGCTGTTGCGCCGCGCATTTCGCGCGCACCGGATATTGAGCCGGCCGGCGCTCTAGGCGTAGTCCTTCACTCTCTTCTTCTCGCCCGAGCGCGAGATGCTCTGGATCTTGGCCAGCGGCCTGCCGGATTTTTCGGCGATCTCGCGGTCCTGCTCGATCAAGAAGCCATGCGCCGGCTTGTCGCCGTCGAGGCCGCCGAGCAGCGCGCGCGGCACCTTGCGGTTGGAGCGCTGCGTGCCGTCCTCATAGACGACGTCGAACATGACGAATTCGGAATTCAGTCCCGGGTTTTCTCGGCATGATTCTTCTCCTTATTCTTATTCCTTGATTCTTATTCTTCGAGCAGAGTCTTGTTCGGAATCATGCGACATGACAGAAAACAAAACGCCGGCGTCTTTATGACGCCGGCGCTGCATTTATGCCGTAGTTCAGGACGCCTGCAGATTGGTCGCGGCGGACTTGCCGCTGCGGCGGTCGGCCTCGATGTCGAACGACAGCTTCTGGCCCTCGACGAGCGAGCGCATACCGGCGCGCTCGACCGCGGAGATGTGCACGAAGATGTCGGGGCCGCCCGCATCTTGCACGATGAAGCCGTAGCCCTTCTGGGCGTTGAAGAACTTGACGGTACCTTGAGCCATTATGGCCCTCCTTTGGAAAACGCAGAATGCGTTTTTGTGGCCGCGTGAACCATTCGCGCGGTCCAAATCCGGATTTTGCGTTGTCTTGGGAAAGGCCGTTTTCAGTGGCGCATGCAAGTCAGGCTAAATCACGAATGGCGCGTATATAGCCACGGTTCGGGCGTTTTGCAATCGTCCTGGTTGCCGTATCCGCGGTGGTGTCATGAAACGTTAATCAAGCCCTTCGACGATGCGGATGTCGCGCACGGCGCCGTTATCGAGCGCTTTCAGCGCGTTTTGATAAGCCGGGCTCTGGTAGGCGGCGATGGCCTTCTCGACGCTCGGGAATTCCGACATCACGATGCGCTCCTTCTGGCCGGCCTCGAAGGCTGCCGCCGCCGTGCCGCGCGCCAGATAGCGGCCGCCGAACGGCGCGATCGCCGTCGGCGCCAGCTGCGCATAGGCGGCGAGTTTTTGCGGATCGGAAATCGAGCGATAGACGGTGACCCAATAGCCCTTCGGCATTGTCGAACTCCATGCAGGGATGCGCGCGTAACGATATTAGAGAAGCATGATCTTATCCGAAAACCGGCATCCACTTTTCGGGATCATGCTTGAGGAGTAACATCCAGCGGCGAAAAAGGGGAGGCCGGTGATGTCGTTCTGGAGCGCGCTGTTCGGCGGCCGCGGTGCCGCGGCCGAAAAAGTCTCCGATCCGGTCGAGTACAAGGGCTACGTCATCCGCGCCGCGCCGTTCAAGAACAGCGGGCAATACCAGACCGCCGGCAGCATCGCGCGCGAGATCGGCGGCGTGCGCAAGGAGCACCGCTTCATCCGCGCCGACGCCTATGCGTCCTACGACGACGCGGTGAATTTCACGCTGAACAAGGCGCGGCAGATCGTCGACCTGCAGGGCGACCGGATTTTCGAAGAGCGCTAGCTCAAGCCTTCGACGATGCGGATGTCGCGCTGCGCGCCGTTGCCGAGCACTTTCAGCGCGGCCTGATAGCCGGGTCCGTCATGGGCGGCGGCCGCTTTCTCGACGCTGTCGAATTCGATGATGACGCAGCGCTGGAGGACACCTTTCTCGTAGGCCTTCACCGCATTGCCGCGGGCGAGGAATCGGCCGCCGCCGGCCGCGATCGCCGGGCCGGCGAGCTTGGCGTATTCCGCCAGCGCCTCCGGATTGGACACGGAAAAATACGTCGATACCCAATAAGCCTTCGCCATCTTCGTCTCCCTACGCTTGCTTTTGCCGCCTGCGCCCGCACTTGCGGCGGTCGCGGGCTATTGCGGACGTGTTGTTGGCACGCCCGGCGTTACGGCGCAATGCGGTTGGAAGCCGGTTCGATCGTGGCCGGCGAGGACGTGCGTTAGGCGGCGGCTTCGTCGTCGAGGTCCTGCCGCTCGCCCTTCATGCGCTTGAGCATCTTGCGCAGCGCGGCGATTTCGCCTTCGAGCTGGGCGACGCGCTTCATCAGCTCGGCGGAGTCGGGCAGCGGATCGGCGGCCGGATCGGCGGCGGAAAAGCCGAGCCCGATCTCGTCGCCGCGGCGCCAGGTCACGCGCGCGCGCAGCGTCTGGTTCTTCTGCGGAATATGCAGATTGATCATGTCGGGAATGGTGACGGCTTCGGAGAAGATGATGCGCGCGCCTTCGCCGGACAGGTCGCGGACCAGGCAGCTCATGGCGCCGCGCCGCTTGTCGAAATAGACAAAGCCGCGCAGGAAGCTTTTCAGCCGTCGCGAATTGCGGCGTTCGCCCATCGTCTGCCCCTCAAGCCGTAGCACGAGTAGTAAAATACTTACGACAGTTTGGGTTAAAGCCGTCTTACAGGCGTGATTTGTCGCGGCAATTGGGCGCTCGCGCGGGCTCGGCGGGACCTTTACCAGGCGGAAAACAGGCGGCCGAAGTCATAGACGACGGCGCCGAACACGCAGACCGCCAAGCCGGTGCCGATCAGTCCGAGCATGAGGGCCGTGTTCACACGGGCCAGCGTGTGCTTGTCGACGAAATGGGCCTTATCGACGAGGTGGGCCATCGGTGCCATCCTGAGCAATCGTCGCGCGATTGCCCCCGCTTGTCGCCCCACTCCCTCCGCCTCATTAAACGACCAACTCAAAGCTTTTGCATCGTGCCTCGTCGACAAGGCAGCTTTGCAAGCACCGCGTGGCTTAAGCCTATAAACGCGGCATAAACAATCCGTCGCAAGCGCAACCGGTTTTTGCTAAAAGCACGGTCCGAAACAACAAACGGCGGGCCATCCGAGGAGAGCGGCAATGCATGTTTTCAGCGTCACCGGCGAGGCCGAGTTCAATCCGAAAAAGCACGTCGAAAAAATCCTCGGCACCATCGAGGACGGCGACGTCACGGTGGCCTGCTGGGAGCCCGGCCAGATCAGCCCCAATCACTGCCACCCGCACGCCACCGAGATCTATTTCTGCTTCGAAGGCGGCGGCACCATGCGCACGCCGGGGCAAACCATCGCCGTGGTGCCGGGCGCCTTCGTGGTGCATCCGCCCGGCGAAGTGCACGAATACGAGAACGGCCCGCAACGCACGCTGCTGTTCCGCGTGCGCTACGGTTCCGACATGGTCTCGCGCCACGTCACCTGGCGCGGCCATCCCGGCTGGACGCAAAGCGCCGAAGACGCCGACTATTACAAAAAGAATCCGGTCCGCGCCTGACACGCGGAGGTTCGCCTTTCTCGTCATGCGCGGGCTTGACCCGCGCATCCATGCTCACTGACCGCGACCGGATGATCCTGCCGCAAGTCACTGTCGTTGATGCCGCATGGATTGCCGGGTCATAGGCGAGCGAAGCGACGCCGTTCTTCGAACGGCTAGCCCGGCAATGACGAATATGATTGTCCGTTTCCCGTCAGCCGAAAAATACGCTACCACCCGCCGTCGATCGCAGCCGACACCGAGGGAGAAAAGATGTTCACCAAACCGCATTGCCCGGTCATCGCCATCGAAGAGCATTACTGGGACGAGGAGCTGGCGAAGACTTACGTCGGCGGCGAAGCCGGCCGGCCGGGCGAGCAGCAAAAGCGGCTCTACGATTTCGGCCCGCTGCGCATCAAGGAGATGGACGACGTCGGCATCGACATGCAGGTGATCTCGCTCGGCGCGCCGTCGACGCAAAAGCTGCCGGCCGAAACCGCGGCCGCGCTCACGCGCCGCGTCAACGATCGCCTGCACGCCCAGGTCGGAAAGAACCCGCAGCGCTTCGCCGCCTTCGCCGGCCTGCCGACCGCGGTGCCGGACGCCGCCGCCGACGAGCTCGAGCGCTGCGTGAAAGAGCTCGGCTTCAAGGGCGCCATGCTGCACGGCCTCGCCAACGGCACCTTCCTCGACGACAAGAAATTCTGGCCGATCTATGCGCGCGCCGAAAAGCTCGACGTGCCGATCTATCTGCATCCGGCGCTGCCGCAGGCCGACGTGTCGCGCATCTACTACGACGACTACGTCAAGGATTTCCCGACCGTGGCGCGGCCGGCCTGGGGCTACACGGTGGAGACCGCGACCACCGCCATCCGGCTCGTGCTGTCCGGCGTGTTCGAGCGGCATCCGAAGCTGAAAATCATCCTCGGCCATCTCGGCGAGACGCTGCCGTTTCTGGTCTGGCGCATCGACCAGGCGCTCAAGCGGCCGGGCCAGAAATCGCTGAGCTTCCGCGACATCTTCTGCGGCAACTATTACATCACCACCAGCGGCAACTTCTCCAATCCGGCGCTGCTGTGCTGCGTGATGGAGATGGGCGTCGATCATATCCTGTTCGCGGTCGACTGGCCGTTCGTCATGAACCCGCCGGCGCTGGATGGATGCACACCGTGCCGCTGTCCGACGAAGACAAGGCAAAGATCCTGAGCGGCAACGCCAAGCGCTTGCTGAAGATGTGAGGCCGGCGAAATTAGAAAATCAGGACGAACAGTCGGCCATCACGGTGCACAGGGCCGCGGTGAAAGCGCGGCCTCCTTCCGCTCCCGCACGGCCGCGGCCTCCAGCGCCTCGTCCGTCACGGCGGGGGTGAAGAGATCGTCCTCGCTGGTCTCGAATGCGCCGATCGCGTCGTTCATGGCCCTCTCCGCGCCGCCGGTTGACTGGAAGCGCGGCGGCCGCGCCGCGCAAATCCTGTTGCGCGCTGACCGCGTGTCAATCGGCTGTCGCGACAGCATCGCCTTCCACGATCGTGCCGGCGCCGACGACCTCGGCGTAAATCCCGCAATCGGCGTGGTTCAAATTGCGTATGAGGGTTTGCGGGATGCTGAGATCGCGGATGCCGCTCGAGGGATCGACATTGGTGGCGGCACAGCGGACGATGCGCTTGACGGCTTTGAGGCGCGCCGTGCCGCCGATCGTCAAGGTTTGGCCGACAAGGTCAGAGTTCGCTCCAGGCCGGCCAGCCGGTGACGTAGACATTGGCGCGGAAGCGCAGCGGATCGACCGGCGCGCCGAGCATATCCTCGACCGCGGCGACCGACGCCAGGTTGATGATCGACACCACCTTGCGGGCGACGTCGGAAAAGCTGTGGCCTTCGGCGTGCAGGATTTTCGGCGGGCCGCGCAGTTCGTCGGCGCAATAACCGGCGAAGACAGCGCTCGATCGCGGCGCGGCCCGCGGCGGTACGCAAATTGCCCCGTGCGACTTCATCCTTGCCGAGGCCGATCGTGAGCAGGTGGCTCGCCTGATCGAAGTCCGTGCGGAGTGCGGCGAGCCGCGCATCCTTCATCAGCATCAGGAAATGCTGCTTGGAGAGATAGGGGTGCTTGACGGGGTCGAAGCCGGACGGCCCGATCTCGATCGCATAGAGCCGGTCGCCCGGGACTGTTTCGCCGCGCGTCAGCGCCGTGTGCGCGAGCCGCTCGGGGCTCAGGCCCTTGACCGGGTAGCGATAGATCGCGTGGATTTGGGGCATCGCCGTCCTGTCTGCCGTTCAGTGTAGAAGCCGAATTTACCCTTTTTCGGTCCCGACCGGCCCTTCCGCAGGAACCTTGCCACACCATATTCATGAGCGGCCGATTGCCTTCGGGGATCGGCCAACGGCGCCGGCATTCTTGATTTATATCATGGAAAGCCGGCGCCAAACCGTTGAAACCAATGACGATGTCTTATCCGGGCCCATTATGGGCATGATCTAGTCCGAAAACCGGTATCCACTTTTCGGAATCATGCCTTGGGACGGGTAGGTCAGGCCGAGGGAAAACGGACATGAATTTCGAAAAGTATACCGACCGCAGCCGCGGTTTCGTGCAGTCGGCCCAGTCGCTCGCGCAGCGCGAGGGCCACCAGCAATTTGCGCCCGAGCACCTGCTCAAGGTTTTGCTCGACGACCCGGAAGGCCTGGCCGCGGGCCTGATCGACCGGGCCGGCGGCAATTCGCGCGCGGCGCTGGCCGCCACCGAGGCGGCGCTCGCCAAGCGGCCCAAGATTTCGGGGGGCGGCGCCGGGCAAGTCTATCTCGATCCGGCGCTCGGGCGCGTGTTCGATGCCGCCGAGAAGGCGGGCGAGAAGGCCGGCGACAGCTTTGTCACCGTCGAACGGCTGTTGCTCGCGCTCGCGCTGGAAAAGGGCACCGAGGCCGGAAAGATTCTGGCCAATGCCGGCGTCACGCCGCAAACGCTCAACGCCGCCATCGAGGCGCTGCGCAAGGGCCGCACCGCCGATAGCGCGTCGGCGGAGAACGCTTACGACGCGCTGAAGAAATATGCGCGCGATCTCACCCAGGCCGCACGCGACGGCAAGCTCGATCCGGTGATCGGCCGCGACGAGGAAATCCGCCGCACGATTCAAGTGCTGTCGCGCCGGACCAAGAACAATCCGGTGCTGATCGGCGAGCCCGGCGTCGGCAAGACCGCGATCGTCGAAGGCCTGGCGCTGCGCATCATCAACGGCGACGTGCCGGAGAGCCTGCAGGACAAGAAGCTGCTCGCGCTCGATCTCGGCGCGCTGATCGCCGGCGCAAAATATCGCGGCGAGTTCGAGGAGCGGCTCAAGGCGGTGATGCAGGAAGTCACCGGAGCGGCCGGCCTCTACATTCTCTTCATCGATGAGATGCACACCATCGTCGGCGCCGGCAAGGCCGACGGCGCCATGGATGCGTCGAACCTGCTCAAACCGGCGCTGGCGCGCGGCGACCTGCATTGCATCGGCGCCACCACGCTCGACGAATACCGCAAGCACGTCGAGAAGGACGCCGCTTTGGCGCGGCGCTTCCAGCCGGTCTATGTCGACGAGCCGAGCGTCGAGGATACGATCTCGATCCTGCGCGGCCTGAAGGAAAAATACGAGGCGCACCACAAGGTGAAGATCACCGACGGCGCGCTGGTGGCGGCGGCGACCTTGTCGCACCGCTACATCGCCGACCGCTTCCTGCCCGACAAGGCGATCGACCTGATCGACGAGGCGGCGGCGCGGCTGCGCATGCAGATCGATTCCAAGCCCGAAGAGCTCGACAATCTCGACCGCGAGATCGTGCGGCTGAAGATCGAGCAGGAGGCGCTGAAGAAAGAGCGCGACGCCGCGTCCAAGGACCGGCTCAAGCGGCTGGAGAAGGATCTGGCGCAGCTCGAGGAAAAAGCCGACCGCGCTCACCGCCAAATGGAAGTCCGAGAAGGACAAGCTCAATTCGGCGGCCGAGTTGCAGAAACAGCTCGACAAGGCCAAGAACGATCTCGCCGACGCGGTTCGCCGCGGCGATTATCAGAAGGCGGGCGAGCTGCAGTACGGCACCGTGCCCGAGCTCGAGAAAAAGCTCAAAGCGGTCGAAAGCGTGGCGGCGTCGAGCATCGTGGTTTCGGAAGCCGTGACCGCCGATAATATCGCGGGCGTGGTGTCGCGCTGGACCGGCATTCCGGTCGATCGCATGCTCGAAGGCGAGCGCGATAAACTTGCTGAACATGGAGGACAAGATCGGCCAGCGCGTGGTCGGCCAGGCCGACGCCGTGCACTCTGTCTCGACAGCCGTGCGCCGGGCGCGCGCCGGCTTGCAGGATCCGAACCGGCCGATCGGTTCGTTCATGTTCTTGGGCCCGACCGGCGTCGGCAAGACCGAGCTGACCAAAGCCTTGGCGGAATTCATGTTCGACGACGAGCATGCGCTGATCCGCATCGACATGTCGGAATACATGGAGAAGCATTCGGTGGCGCGGCTGATCGGCGCGCCGCCCGGCTATGTCGGCTACGAGGAAGGCGGCGCGCTCACCGAAGCGGTGCGGCGGCGGCCTTACCAGGTGGTGCTGTTCGACGAGATCGAGAAGGCGCATCCGGACGTCTTCAACGTGCTGCTGCAAGTGCTCGACGACGGCCGCCTGACCGACGGCCAGGGCCGCACCGTCGATTTCCGCAACACCTTGATCGTCATGACCTCGAATCTCGGCGCCGAATATCTGGTGCAGCTCGGCGAGAACGAGGACATCGACAAGGTGCGCGACCAGGTGATGGCCGAAGTGCGCGCGCACTTCCGCCCCGAATTCCTCAATCGCGTCGACGAGATCATTCTGTTCCACCGGCTCAAGCGCGAGCATATGGGCCGCATCGTCGACATCCAGATGCTGCGCCTGCAGAAGCTGTTGGAGGATCGCAAGATCGTGCTGACGCTCGAGCCCAAGGCCCGCGAGTGGCTCGCCGACAAGGGCTACGACCCGGCCTACGGCGCGCGCCCGCTCAAGCGCGTGATCCAGAAGTCGGTGCAGGATCCGCTGGCCGAGCTCATTCTCTCCGGCAAGATCAAGGACGGCGAGAAAGTCGCGATCTCCGCCGGCAAGCAGGGCCTGGTCTTCAACGGCGCGACGATCGCCGCCGCGGCTTAACTTCTTTCCGCCCCCGCTATCGCGGGGCAGGAGGATTTTGGCGCAGCGGTGGCGCGACGGCGGCGTCGTTGATGCGCTCGCGCACGTGCTCGACGAAAGAGCCGGAGTGGAATTTTGACACGCCGGCGATTGTCAGCGGGTTCGCGCCGCCCGAGCTCTCGACACTGATCGCGTCCCAAAACAATCCGCGCGTGTGCAGAACCTCGGCGATATGTGATAGCGGCAGATGGTCGTCGGTGCGCACCCACGGCGTCAGCCAAAACCCGACTTCCTTGGTTGAAATGCCGACATGGTCCGCGATCATGCGCGTCGGGAAGATGACGCGCGTCAGATTGAAATGAAGCAGCGCCCACAGCCGGCTGGAGCGCACTTGCAACGGAGCTACGGCGTAATTGGGCTGTGTCACGGTCTACCGCGATTGCGCGACGCGGGCCGGCGCCCGCGCCATCACGGCGTCGAGCAGGTCGCGATCCTTGTCGAATTGCGCGAGCGCTCCGCCGTCGAGCACGCGGCCGCGCGGCAGCTTCACTTTCATCGGATCGACGAAGCGGTCGTTGATGAGGATTTCGAAGTGCACGTGCGAGCCGGTCGACATCCCGGTGGAGCCGACGAAGCCGATGATCTGGCCCTGGCGCACCTTGGAGCCGATGTCGAGGCCGCGGGCGAACGCGGTCATGTGGCCGTAGGCGGTCTCGTAGCCGTTGGCATGGCGCATGCGGACATATTTGCCGTAGCCGCCTTTGAGCCCGATCTCCTCGATGGTGCCGTTGCCGGCGGCGAAGATCGGCGTGCCCATGGGGGCTGCCCAATCGACGCCGGAGTGCAATTCGCTGATATGCAGCATCGGATGGGTGCGCCAGCCGAAGCCCGACGTCACCAGGCCGACGGCCACGGGCTTGCGCACCAGGAATTTCTTGGCGCTCTTTCCGGTCTCGTCATAATAATCGTAAGTGCCGTCGTCGGTGGTCTGGAAGTGGTAGTACTTCTTGGTGTCGCCGCCGACGCTGAGCTCGGCGTAGCGCACCTCGTTCTTGTTCTCGACGTTCTCGTCGTCGGAATAGAGCACCTCGAACGAATCGCCCGGCTGCACTTTGCGCTGGAAGTCGACGTCGTAGGAATAGATGCGGACCAGTTCCTCGATCACGGATGTCGGCACGTTGTTGCGCAGCGCGGTCTCGTAGAGGCTCTGGTAGAGCCGCGTGCCCTTGCCGTCGTCATCGCTGGTGTCGTCGCTCGCTTCGGCCGCTTCCGCATCGACGTTGCGGATGTCGACCGGAACGTATTTACCGGTGTCGGACAAAGCCGTGGCCGCGGCGATCGCGCTGTCGCCTAATATAATGACGCGCAGCGGCCGGTTATGGCCGGTCCCCAGCGGCGCCATCAGCACGCGCAGGCGCTGGCCTTCCTTGATGCCGCCCTCGGCGGCAAGCGGGCCGAACACGGCGATGATCTGCTTGATCTCGTCGGGCGCGGCGCCGAGCTCGCGCAGGATCGAGCCTACGGTTTCGCCCTTCTTCACCACGACGAGGCGCTCGCTCCAGTCGCCGCCGCCGTTGGTCTGCGCCGTGGTCTTGGGCAACAGCGTGACGTTCTCAGGCACGACGCGCGCGGCGAAGCCGAAATCGGCGCCGGGATTGCCCTCGGCGGCGTAGCTGAGCGTGATGGTTCCGGTCGGATCGGTGGTCGGCCGCAGCGCCGTGTTGGTCGGGACGGCAGTGGCGACATCGCGCACGCGGGTCAGCACGTCGTCGAGCGGCAACAGTGTCGAAGTCTTGACCTTCGGCAATAGCGAATTGAGATCGCAGACCGCGGGCGTGACTTTGTTGCCGCGCGGCGCGGAACCGACGAAGTCGCAGGTGACGAAGGACACTTCGGCGTCCGGCTCCGCGGCCGGCGTCTGCTCGTCGCCGGCGACCGCATCGGCGAGCAGCTTTTGCGGATTGAACGGCGGGATGTTGGCGGAGAGATCGGACACCGTCAGCGACAGATTGCCGGAGACGCGGACGTAGGCGCGGGTGCGCACCAGTTCGCGTTCGCGCACGCGCGTCGAAGTCGGAATGCGCAGGATCTGCCGCGTCACGCTCTGCTCGCTGATCGCCGGCAGGCGATCGGCTTTGCGGAAGGCGTTCAAGCGGTCGCCGATGCCGGAGAGCGCGCCGCGCAGCGCCATCTCGACGCGTTCGGGGGCGGTGGCAAAATTGGTTTCGCCGTCGAGCGAAGCAAAAACGGCGCCGCCCATGAGTGCTGCGCCGCACAGTCCGGTCAAGATCGTGCCGGAGAACCATTGGACCGAAAGCCGGCGCCGGTCGAGCAGGCCGCCTGAGCCGCCGTCCACCAATAGCGGCGGCTCATTGCCGAGGTCGATCACCTCGGCATCAAATCTTCGCCGTGCGCCGCGCCGCCCTGCTTGATCCAAGCCAACGTCCCCTGCGGCTACTTCCCCTGCACGCGCGTTGCCGCGTCGTGCCCCCGCGGCGCCAAACGGTGACGCCGCGTTTGCCCGATTGTCGGCCCAGATTCAGGCCAAAAACCGAGCGCAACACGTTGCCTTGACGGCTCCGGCCGGTCAAACGCGACCGGGCAAGCCAAGGGCCAAAAGCTAGTTGAAGTTGTCGCGTCCCCGCATTGCGACATCCCCGAGACGGTTATGCCAAGAACGGCGGAGGATTGTGGCCGCAGTGCGACCGGGGACCGGCTTTCCGCCCCTCTTGCGCGCGACGGGTTGCCTCTCTACTTCCGCGGCGCGAGGAGGGCTGAAATTGCCCGGTCTGCCGGGCTTATTTTGGGGTCAAAGGCGTTGACAAGGCCGGCACCCCAAGACTATATAGACCCTCTTGGACGCGCCGCCGCCTGGCGCGATGGCGCGTCTGCGAAGCCCCTCACTGTTTCACACGGTGACCGAGCATCCGGCCATGCTCTTTGTGGCCATGTTCGTCGCCGCGTCGGATGTGACGGGCTTTATGTTCTCCGGTCCATGTTTTCCGGTCTTTGCCGGAGACGGGTCGGGACGACGGAGCTGCAAGGCTCCGGGCTGTTTGAAAAGTGAATCGGAAGAAAGAGAAACGTGGACGGCGGAGTCCTTGCGGGCCGCTTCCTCGAACGGAGAAGGTTTGGGTTCAAAAGACCCGGGCATTTTCCGTAAGAGTAGCGGTCATGGACGAGACTTCGGCGGTCGACGTTTTAGGTATCACTATTGTCGTGAAAGCGGCAGGTGGGAACGCGAGCAATCGCGTGCACACTTGAGCGCGCACGTACAAAAGTGGGACCTCGTCAAACGTTGTGACTAGCCGGGAAAAAGTTCTCTCCAACTTGAGAGTTTGATCCTGGCTCAGAGCGAACGCTGGCGGCAGGCCTAACACATGCAAGTCGAGCGCCCCGCAAGGGGAGCGGCAGACGGGAGAGTAACACGTGGGAACGTACCCTTCAGTTCGGAACAACCCAGGGAAACTTGGGCTAATACCGAATACGTCCGTAAGGAGAAAGATTTATCGCTGAAGGATCGGCCCGCGTCTGATTAGCTTGTTGGTGAGGTAACGGCTCACCAAGGCGACGATCAGTAGCTGGTCTGAGAGGATGATCAGCCTCACTGGGACTGAGACACGGCCCAGACTCCTACGGGAGGCAGCAGTGGGGAATATTGGACAATGGGCGCAAGCCTGATCCAGCCATGCCGCGTGGGTGATGAAGGCCCTAGGGTTGTAAAGCCCTTTCGGCGGGGAAGATAATGACGGTACCCGCAGAAGAAGCCCCGGCTAACTTCGTGCCAGCAGCCGCGGTAATACGAAGGGGGCTAGCGTTGCTCGGAATCACTGGGCGTAAAGCGCACGTAGGCGGCTTTTTAAGTCGGGGGTGAAATCCTGGAGCTCAACTCCAGAACTGCCTTCGATACTGAGGAGCTCGAGTCCGGGAGAGGTGAGTGGAACTGCGAGTGTAGAGGTGAAATTCGTAGATATTCGCAAGAACACCAGTGGCGAAGGCGGCTCACTGGCCCGGTACTGACGCTGAGGTGCGAAAGCGTGGGGAGCAAACAGGATTAGATACCCTGGTAGTCCACGCTGTAAACGATGGATGCTAGCCGTTGTCGGGTTTACTCGTCAGTGGCGCAGCTAACGCATTAAGCATCCCGCCTGGGGAGTACGGTCGCAAGATTAAAACTCAAAGGAATTGACGGGGGCCCGCACAAGCGGTGGAGCATGTGGTTCAATTCGAAGCAACGCGCAGAACCTTACCAGCCCTTGACATGTCCCGTATGAGTACCAGAGATGGAACTCTTCAGTTCGGCTGGCGGGAACACAGGTGCTGCATGGCTGTCGTCAGCTCGTGTCGTGAGATGTTGGGTTAAGTCCCGCAACGAGCGCAACCCTCGCCCTTAGTTGCCATCATTAAGTTGGGCACTCTAAGGGGACTGCCGGTGATAAGCCGCGAGGAAGGTGGGGATGACGTCAAGTCCTCATGGCCCTTACGGGCTGGGCTACACACGTGCTACAATGGCGGTGACAGTGGGATGCAATGGAGTGATCCTGCGCAAATCTCAAAAAGCCGTCTCAGTTCGGATTGTGCTCTGCAACTCGAGCACATGAAGTTGGAATCGCTAGTAATCGCAGATCAGCACGCTGCGGTGAATACGTTCCCGGGCCTTGTACACACCGCCCGTCACACCATGGGAGTTGGATTTACCTTAAGACGGTCCGCCAACCGCAAGGGGGCAGCCGGCCACGGTAGGTTCAGCGACTGGGGTGAAGTCGTAACAAGGTAGCCGTAGGGGAACC
>CAWCSD010000001.1:30000-227257 GCA_963798095.1 uncultured Alphaproteobacteria bacterium
TGGCGGCGGCGGTCGCCACCGACGCGGCGGCCCAATACCCGTCCTTTCCCTCCGGCTACGGCTACATGGATCCGTCCGAGATCGAGCAATTGAACCGCGCCGTTGCAGCCGGCGATCACAGCACGGTGCGCCGACATGGCTGGAAATTATGGGCGGGCATCATGCAACCGTCCGCTGCCGATCCGGGCTGGCCGTTCTGGTACGCATGGCCTAACACCAAGGCCGCCTTCGCCCCGCCGCCCCCGCCGCTTGGGGCCTCGCCCGCGAACGCAACCGAGGCCTCGACGTCGAGCGCTCAAGCCGGACCGAAAAAATCTCTTATCCTTCTCAACGCCGGCCGCGCCGGCCAGTCTGGCGCCGAAGAGATTCCGGTCGGTGTGCAGAACGTGCCCACTTATCCAATCCCGGCTCCGGTCAGCGCCGCATATCCAAACGCCACGACACAATGCGGCGCCGGCAATATCTGCGATGGCAGCCACTTTGCGTTCAACGGCGACATCATGATCGCGACCGAAACGCTCAGCCCGGCGGGGTTCGACTGGATCCGCGGCCAGCACGCCTACGAGCAGGTCACGCTTGACGAGTGGCACAACATCACAGGCCAAAAGGACCTCGCGCTACCGCAAGCTTACCTCGTCACCAAACACATGTACTGGCCGGTCAAGAAAGACCGCATCACCGCCATTCCGGTCTGGCACAGTTATCACCCCGACGATTATCCCAACTATGCCGGATATGAAACCTGGCCGGACCTGGTCGCCGTCGATCCCAGCGGCCAATCGGTCGGCAAGACGGTCCAGGTGAGTTACCTCAGAGCCCCCGCGCCCTGGCCGACCGTGATCGCGCCCGCGAAGGTCTACGGCCTGCAGGATTTTTATTATCACCAGGTGACCAAGGAAGATTGGCAGAGCTTCGACGACAACGACAAAGCGATCCTCAATGCCTCAAGCTATTGGGCCTATGGCGCGCCATTCGGTGAGGGTGATTACCTGGTGACGATCGCGATGCACATCAACACCAGGGAAATCCCGACCTGGGCGCTGCAAAGCGTCTTTTGGTCGGACGTGCCGGACGGCGGTTCCTATGGGCTGGCCCGCTATGCGCAGGACCGTCCCGATCTGCCGCAGGCCAAGGGCCCCTGGAAGCATTATCTGTTGGTCGACGCCTACGGCATACCGGACAAGACGAATCCGGATCGGCTGCCGGTCGCCACCAATTTCTACATCGAATTGGTGAGCCACCCGATCGGCACCGACTGCAACAATTGCCACATGCGGGCCGGGTGGCCGGAGGCAAACCAAGCCGGAGCGGCAAGCTATCAGAATCCCGATTGTCGGAAGCTGCTGGAGAAGTTCTCCCCCAGTAATGCGTGCTTCGCCAAGTACTCGCGCACCGATTTCCAGTGGATCATTCCCGACCGGGCTATTGCGCCATAGCAATGAGGCGATCGCGATCCCGCGGGGGATTCGAGACTTAAAGGCTCCGCCGGTCGCCGCGGGGCTTTTTTGTTTTCGGCGTCATGCGCAACCGCGATTTCTGCTATCAGGGTGCCCATGAAGGCCTTCGCCATCGTGCGAGCCAACGGGTCCGGCCCGAAGTGGCCGGCCCGATGGTAAACTCCGCGAGCCTCGAAGGGCCACGGCATCCAAGTCGGCTGTAGTCGACTTGGACACTTCCTTCGAGGACCGCTTCCCGGCCGCCTCAGGATGACGGCATTTAGCTTTCGCGCTAGCCTGTCTGACCAATTTCGCCGGAGGAACTCGCCCATGTCGGCCACCAACCGCGTCTACAACATCGCCGTCATTCCCGGCGACGGCATCGGCAAGGAGGTCGTGCCGGAGGGCGTGCGCGCGCTCGAGGCCGCGGCCAAGAAGTTCGGCTTCGAACTGCGGCAGGATCATTTCGATTTTGCCTCCTACGACTATTACGCCAAGCACGAGCGCATGATGCCGGAGGACTGGAAGGACAAGATCGGCGGGCACGACGCGATCTTCTTCGGCGCCGTCGGCTGGCCGGCGAAAATTCCCGACCACATTTCGCTGTGGGGATCGCTGATCCAGTTCCGCCGCGAGTTCGATCAATACATCAATCTCCGCCCGGTGCGGCTGATGCCCGGCGTGCCGTCGCCGCTCGCCAACCGCAAGCCCGGCGACATCGATTTCTGGGTGGTGCGCGAGAACACCGAGGGCGAATATTCCTCGATCGGCGGACGCATCTTTCCCGGCACCGAGCGCGAAGTGGTGATGCAGGAGACCGTGTTCACCCGCATTGGCGTCGACCGCGTGCTAAAATTTTCTTTTGAGCTCGCGCGTAAGACGCCGAAGAAACATTTGACCTCGGCCACCAAGTCGAATGGCATTGCGATTACCATGCCGTACTGGGACGAGCGGGTCGAAGCGATGGCGAAGAATTATCCCGACATCAAATGGGACAAGTACCACATCGATATCCTCTCGGCGCTATTCGTGCTCAAGCCCGACAAGTTCAACGTCGTCGTGGCGTCGAACCTGTTCGGCGACATTCTCTCCGACCTCGGCCCGGCTTGCACCGGCACCATCGGCATCGCGCCGTCCGGCAACATCAATCCTGAGCGCAAATTTCCTTCGGTGTTTGAGCCGGTGCACGGCTCGGCGCCGGATATCGCGGGGCAGGGTATTGCCAATCCGATCGGTCAGATCTGGTCGGGCGCGATGATGCTGGAGCATCTCGGCGAGACCGAAGCCGCGGCAGCCATCGTCAAGGCGATCGAGAAAGTGCTGGCCGAGCCAAAACTGCGCACCCGCGATCTCGGCGGCGCGGCCGATACGGTGGCCTGCGGCAAGGCGGTGGCCGCGGCGCTGGCCTAGTCAGGTATCAGCTATCGGGCATCAGGGCCGAATCCTGATCCCTGATCTCGGGTGCCTGATCAGGATCTAGCTCTTTCCCGTCAGCCATACCGCGTCGGCGGTAAGTTCCGGCCAGCCGATGGCGCGGCTTGCCCGTCGCGCGGCGTCGGCCGGTTTGAGCGCTGTGTCCCAGCGCGCTGCGGTGATGCGCTGACCGGTGAATTCGTCGGCTTCGTCGGAAACCAGCCAAGCTGTCGGCGGGCCCATGATTTCCGGGCGCAGCATCTTGTCGCGCGGCCAGCCGGAGGCATCGTTGATCAGCGGCGTATCGGTCGGTCCGCCCGGCACCAGGACGTTGACGGTGATGCCTGAGCCGTCGAGTTCCTTGGCCCAGACCGCCGACATGGACTCGAGCGCCGCCTTGGCCGCACCGTAGGGCAGGACGCGCAGCATGGTGACATAGCTCGTGGTGTTGTTGACGATGCGGCCGAAACCGCGCCGCGTCATGTCGGGGAGTGCCGCGCGCACCAGCGTCAGCGGCGCTCGCACGAAAATCGCCATGAAGGCGTCCCAGATTTCGGGTGTCAGCTCCGCGATACCGGGAGCGCGCGCCTCGGCATCCGGCCGCACGCTGCTCATGCCGATGCCGGCATTGTTGATCACGGCGTCGATGGCGCCGAACCGTGCCCTTGCTTCGGCAACGGCGCTGTCACATCCCGCCGCCGTGGCGAGATCGGCAACGATCGGATGCAAGCGGTCTTTGACGCCGACGTGCTGCGCCGCGAGGTGTGTCAGCGCGGCCGCATCGCGGTCCACGGCGGCGACCGAATGTCCGGCGGCAAGCAGCGCTTCCGTCATGACCCTGCCGATGCCGCCCGAGGCGCCGGTCAGCAGCACCACGCGTGGATTTTGCGACGATGGCATCGGTCACCTTCTATATCCGATCCGTTAGATCAAGACGCCGCCCTGTTTGTCGCATTCGCTCGTGTCACGCCGCCACGCTGTCAGGATCGCGCGCCGGCACCAGATCGCGCAGTTTTGGCGCCACGTGATCCATGAACAGGCGCAACGAGCGGAACACTTTTTCGCGCGTCGCCCATTTCTTGCCGGTCACGATCAGCAGCGTGCCGAAGCCGCCGGCGGCCTCGTAGAAATCGCGCAGCTCTTTCGCCACTGTGTCCGGATCGCCGAGGTGGTAGACGCCGGCCTCGGCGAGCTGGTCGAAGGTGACCTCGTCGCCCTTGAGCCCGATGTCGTAGTTCGATTTGATCAGCCGGATCAGCCCGCGCTTCATCTGATAGCCGAGCTCGTAATTGATGTCGGCGCGCAGGTCGTCCATGGCCTCGCGGCGCGAGTCGGCGAGATAGACGTAGCGCGCCACGGTGACGTCGTTCAGCGGCGTCTTGCGGCCCGCGGCCTTGGCGGCGCGCGCATAGCGATTGGCCTTGTCCCGGATCGATCCGGCCGGCTCGAGTTGCGCGCGCAACAGCGCGTAGCCGCGGGCGCCTGCGATATCGATCATCGCCTCGGTGTCGGTCGCGGTCGCCATCGGCATGTGCGGCGGATGCAGCGGCTGCGGCGTGGCGACGATGCTCTTGCCCTTCCAATATTGGCCGTCCCAATCGAACGGCTCCTGCGCCGTCCAGCATTTGAGGATGAGGTCGAGGGATTCGCGCAAGCGGCCGTGGCGGTCGTCATGGCTGAGCCCGCGCTCGCCGGCGAACAGCGGGTTGGGGAAGCCCGAGCCGAAGCCGAAGATGAATCGGTTGCCGCCGACCACGTGATCGGTCACCGCGGCCTGGATCGCGGTATCGACCGGATGGGCGAGATGGATGAGTTTTACCGCCGCCCCCATGCGGATGCGCTTGGTCAGCGCCGCCGCCTTGCACATCAACAGCTCGGGCACCGGCAAGGTGTCGACCTTGCCGATATAGACCGGCTCGCCGTGGTGCTCGCTGATATAGGCGTCGCGATAGCCGAGCTGGTCGGCCAGCACGATCTCGGCGAGGTCCTCTTCGTAGGTCTGGGAGGCGGTGGTGTGGGGACGAAAGCCGTTGGAGAAAATTCCGAATTCCATTTCCAATCCTCAATGAAGGGCGGCAACTTACGATCCTGGCCACGGCTTGACAACGCTTGGCTCCGGCCGACGATTTTCGGCTATTGTCGGCCGCCAAACCGGAAAAGACCGCATGTCCTCGTTGCGTATCTACGGCATCGCCCGCACCCGCGCCTACCGGGCGTTGTGGGTGGCGATGGAGCTCGGGATCGATTACGAGCACCTGCCGATCGAGATCGGCGATGCCGGCGCACGCTCGCCGGAGTTTCTGGCGATCAATCCCAACGGCCGGCTGCCGGTCATCGTCGACGATGGCTTTGTGCTGTTCGAGTCGCTGGCGATCACGCTCTATCTCGCCAAGAAACATTCGCTCGGAAAGCTTTATCCCGCCACGCTGGAAGGCGAGGCGAGGGCGTGGCAGTGGAGCTTTTGGGCCATCGCCGAGGTCGACCGCGGCGTCAATATCTGGTCGCTGCACGCCGTGCGCCTGCCGCCCGACGAGCGCGATGAGGCGTTGCGCGAGGAGGCGCTGAAAGTCATCGCGGCGCCGTTCAAGGTGCTCGATGCGGCCTTGGCCAAGACGCCGTATCTGCTCGGCAGTGATTTCACCGTGGCCGATCTCAATGTTGCGGCCGTCATCAGCCGCGCCATCGACATGGATTTGTCCGCGACGCCGAACCTAAAGGCCTGGCTGACGCGCTGCCTCGATCGGCCGGCGGCGCGCGCGGCGCTGGCGCTGAAAACCAAAGCCGACAACGAGACGCCGCCGGAAGTGACGCGGCGCATCGCGCGGATCAACCGCCTGTGAGCCAAAAACCCGGCCCGTTCAACCTCGGTCAGTCCATGAACGAGGCCGTGACGCTGCACCGGCAGGGCCGGCTGCGCGACGCCGAGAAGATTTACACGCGCGTGCTCAAAGCCGCGCCGGATTATTTCGACGCGCTCAATCTGCTCGGCACCATCAAGGCGCAGCTCGGCAGGATCGGCGAGGCGCATCGCCTGCTCAGCGCCGCGGTCAAGCTCAATCCGCGCGCGCCGCAGGCGTGGGCCAATCTTGGCCAGGTGCTCCACCAGCTCAAGCAGGACCGGGACGCGCTCGACTGTTTCGACAAGGCGCTGGCGCTGGCGCCCGACGACATCGGCGTCCTCACCAATCGCGCCAACGCGCTGTTGAGCCTCGGCCGCACCGAGGAAGCGCTCGCCGCGTTCCGCCAGATTTTGGAACGCGTGCCGCAGCACCCGGAAGCGCGGCTCAACAGCGGCATCGCGCACGCGGCGCTTGGCGCGCTCGACGAGGCGGTCGCGGAATTCGATCATGCTCTGACATTAGTGCCGGACCACCCCGCCGCGCATTTCAACCGCGGCGTCGCGCTGTACGATCTCGGCCGCTACGCCGACGCCGTCGCGGCCCACGACAGCGCGCTCGCCGCGGCGCCCGATCATGCCGGTGCGCTCCTCAACCGCGGCCGCGCGCTGGCCGCGCTCAACCGCTTCGACGATGCGATTGCCAGCTACGGCAAGGCGCACGCGCTGCGCAAGGACGATGCCGACGTCCATTTCATGGAATCGCTGGCGCTGCTGACGCTCGGCGACTATCGCCGCGGTTTCGATAAATACGAATGGCGCTGGCGCCGGAGCGGCATGCCCGAGCAGAAAAGCCGCGGCCGGCCGCTATGGCTCGGCGATTATCCGCTGGCGCGCAAGACCGTGCTGTTACATGCCGAGCAGGGTTTTGGCGATACCATCCAGTTCGCGCGCTACGTGCCGATGCTCGCCGCGAGCGGCGCCAAGGTGGTGCTTGAAGTGCAACCGGAATTGACGGAACTGATGGGGCGGCTCGACGGCGCTGCAACGGTCATCGCGCGCGGGGCGGCGGAGCCGCCGTTCGACGTGCATTGTCCGTTGGGCAGTTTGCCGCTCGCGTTCAAGACCGAGCCGGCGACGGTGCCGGCGGACATTCCTTACTTGTCGGCGGACGACGCACATCTGGCCAAATGGTCGGCGCGGATCGGCGCGCTGGAACGGCCGCGCATCGCGCTCGCCTGGGCCGGCAATCCGAGCCACCTCAACGATCGCAATCGCTCGATCGCCTTTGCCAAGCTCGCGCCTTTGTTGTCCATTCCGGCGCGGTTCGTGAGCATCCAGCGCGACCTTCGCAGCGAGGAAACAGTTTTGCTCGCCGCCGAGCAACGCGTAACCAATGTCGGCGCCGAGCTCGACAACTTCGCCGATACCGCGGCCGTGATCGCGCTGTGCGATCTCGTGATCGCGGTCGACACCGCGGTGGCGCACCTCGCCGGCGCCATGGGGCGGCCGTTGTGGATGCTGTTGCCGTTCGCGCCCGATTGGCGCTGGACGCTCGATGGCGAAACCAGTCCCTGGTATCCGACGGCACGCTTGTTCCGGCAGACCTCGCTCGGCGATTGGGACGGCGTGATCGCGCGCGTCGGCGATGAGCTCAAGCGCTTCGTGCAATCGTAAGGCTACGCCGCTTCGACCTTGATGCCGGCCTGCTCGCAGGAATTGGCCACGTCGCAGACCGTGGCGCGTTGCATGTCGCGTTTCCAGCGCAAATCGTCGAACTCGGTGCCGCGGTGCATGGTGCAGCGGTTGTCCCAAATGACGAGATCGTGCACCCGCCAGCGGTGGGTGTAGACGAATTGCCGCTGCGTGGCGTGGGCGAGAAGCTCTTCGATCAGCGCGCGGCCGTCGGCTTCGGGCATGCCGAAAATCCGCCCGGCGTGCGACGCCAGATAGAGCGACTTGCGGCCGGATTCCGGTAACGTGCGCACCAGCACCTGCGGCACCGGCGGCAGGCCCGCTCGTTCCTCGTCGCTGAAATTGGTGAAGCCAAGCTTCGCGCGCGAATTGAAGATCGAATGCTCGGCCACGAGATTGTCGAGGCGGCGCTTCATCTCGTCGGGCAGGGCGTCATAGGCCGCCCGCTCGTCGGCAAATTCCGTGTGCCCGCCGACCGTCGGTATCGTGCGGGCATAGAGCAGCGACGCCAGCGCCGGCAGCCGCTTGAACGAAGAGTCGGTGTGCCAGAGCCGGTTGCCCATTTGGAACATGCGCTGCCGCGAATCCTTGCCCCACACTTCGTTTTCAGGATCGAGATTGGAAACGTCGGCGAATTCCTTGCGCACACGCAGCTTGGCGTCCTTGCGATGCAGCGCGATCGTGGTCTCGAGCGGCCCGAAGTACCGGGCGAAGTCGAGATGCTGGTCCTGCGACAGCTGCTGGTCGGGAAAGATCAGCACCGCGTATTTGGCGAACGCGTCCTTGATCGCTTGCACGTCGGACGGCGCGATCGGCCCCGACAAATCGACGTCGCCGATTTCGGCGGCAAAGTTTGGCGTGACCGGACAGACGGTGATGGTCATGGTCGTTGCCTCCCGGTTTGGAGAATTTTGCCGGATTGAATCACAATGGCCCAGCGCAGGCAATTGCGCAGTGCGGCAAGGCCGGATAGCCGCAAGGTGAGGGCTGGTGAATCTAACCTTTCTTCGGCGACCAGCCATAGGCCTTGGCGCACGCGCCGCCCATCAACATCGCCCGCTCGCTGTCGCTCAGGCGGTCGGTCTTCAGGAAGGGCGCGACGCCCTGCTCGTAGTTGACGACTGCGAACGCGCGAGTCCAGTCCGTGCCCCACAGGCAGCGCTCGAAACCCCAGGCCTCGAACACGCGGGCGAGCGGGTCCCAGATGTCCGGGAAGGGATACGGTTCGCGGGACAGCGTGCAGGCGCCGCTGACCTTGATCACCGCGTTCGGGCGCTTGGCGAGTTCCAGCACCTTCGGCAGATCGGCCCAGGGCTGCGGCGGCGCCGGCGGCGTGCGCGGCTGCAGGATGCCCAGATGGTCGATGATGAATCGCGCCTCGGGATGGCGATCGATCAGCGCCGTGCCGTCGTCCAGGTTGCCCCAGCACAAAATGTTGACCGGAATGTCGTAGCGAACGGCGGCACGGAGGATGCGGTCGAGACCGGGGTCGTTTGGATCGCGCTTGGCCTCCTTGGTCAGCATGATGCGGATGCCGACCGCGCCCGGCGTCTTCTTCCAGTCGGCGATGACATCGGCCACCGCCGGATCGTCCGGGTCGACCGGCTTGACGATGCCGAAACGGCCGGGATGGGCGCGTTGCACCTCCACCGCATAACTGGCGTCGTAGCGGTACATGGAAAAGGCGGAGATGAAGATCGCGCCGTCGACGCCGACCTTGGCCATCGCCGCCACCATCTCGTCGCCGGTAACGTGAGCGGGCCAGTTCGGCACATTGTGCCAGGGCCGCTTCGGCGTGTTCGCCTCATAGGCGTGGACCTGGGAATCGATGATCGTCATCGGGGAAGCTCCTCTGGGCTAAGTCAGTTTGATATCGTTGGCCACCATTTATTGCGCAACGCGCGTCAGGCATTCCAAGAGCCCTTGAGCAAGCGCGGCAAATCCAATGCTCTCGTTCTTGGCCTTGATGCCGTTGTAATAATCGTAAGGTGGCGACGTTCCTTTGTAGGCTAGGAACATGGCGTGTACCGAGAGAATTGAATAGGCGGTTATGGCCGCCTGGGCGTAGCTATCTAATCCAAACCCCACACTTGTCGGGTCTGCATTCGCCCGCGCGTACCCGGCGGCGTCGGCACTGGCGAAAGCGCCGCTATACGCCCTTGCGTTGGCCTCGGCGAGCCGGGGGCCATGGAAAAACTTCTCCATATCCTGCCGCCTGCCCATATTGTTCAAATCGATATTGTTCAGATTGACCGACATGCGGCCGGCGTGGATGTGTAAAAAGGCGTCGTACAACACACGGTGCCATTCGTCGGCGGCGATTGTGTCGCCACCTAAAGCTCTCGTTTGCAGGGCTTGCATCGCGGTTGGGGGCGCCATGTTGCTCCAAGGATTCGGCTCGGGCCGCTGACTGATGCGGATAACAAACGGCTCGACAACATTGGCGTGCCAATCGTAAACAACGGAAAACGGAACCGTGCCGTTCAGGCGCTTGAGCTCCGCATAAAATTGCGAACCCCAAGCTTTGGCGCTGTCGAGCGACTGTCCAGCGAACAAACGAAACGCCGCGTGCGCCAGCCACAGCGGCATGATTTGCTCGGGGCAGTCGGACGGACTCTGTATTTCGTCGCCGAGCACTCCGAGAATGTCGCAGAATCGTCGGCCGGCCTCTTCTTTGTGGTGCACGCCCCGAACAAGCAGATCATCGTTCTTAGCGCGCTCGAAGCGGTCAAACGCGTCTGCAGCGGAGGTCGCCAACACGGGAGTGTCCTGACTGAAATGGCTCGGGGGTGCAGCAGTCGGATACCAATAGCTGCGCCGTTCGGTACGCCAAGTTTGAAGAGGGGATCGGTCGCTTTTGCACTGATATTTCTTGTCGTATCTGGTCTCGCGTATGTGGTGCGCTGTTTCTAGAAAAATAGCAACGTACGATCCGTCCGGGGATGTCCGCGGATCTTGCCACGATCGCCGCGAAGACAAGTCATCAGCCCGATAGAGTGATGGGCCCGCTTGGTGCTATTCTATCGATGCGTCTCCGCCGGGAACAGGTCTGAATCTATCGGAGGAATTCATGATGCGGATATCGCTTGTTGTGGGCGCAATGTTGTGCACGGTCGCGACTGCTTTCGCCGCCGATCCGGTCGGCACCTATGAGCTTTCGGGCCATTCGCCGGGCGGCGCCGATTACGGTGGCATCGTTACCGTCAAGGCGACCAAGCAGACCTACAGTGTCGTCTGGGCGTTCCCCAGATTCAACTTGACCTATACGGGCACCGGCGTCCTCAGCGGCAATTCGTTGGCGGTTTACTACAGCTCTGGCAGCAGTGGTGGCGTAATGCTCTACGAGGCCGATGGTGACAATTGGAAGGGGATCTGGGCCCGCGCCGACGATGACACATTGGGCACCGAGGTCTGGAAGCGCAAATGACCTGGATGAGCGCACCTGCTCGCGACGCCGCCGTCTAAGCAAAAGCAGACCGATGCGCCCGAAGGAAGGAACGGATTTGGCGGATCGCCAAAGGAACTCGCTCCACCGGCTCTTTCCACGGAAATATGCTCACTTCGGCTTGAGGCGCGAGCATCGCGGTCTCCATGGCAACAGCGTAGGGATGCGCCGGGACGTCATCGGGAAGGATGAGGACGGGCGTCTGGCAGTTGCGCACGAAATCGCGCGTCACGGTGAAGACGAAGTCGGGATTGGTGCGGTACATTTTGGTCAGGAATTTTTCGACCATCGCCATCGTGATCTCGGGCCGCTTGGCGCTCAGCGGCGGACCCCAGTCCCTCATATTGTTGTTGTAGAAAAGGTCGCGCATTTCCGGACGCGATCCGCTGGGCTGCGCCAGCACGGCGGCGATGATGCGATCGGGCGCGCGCTGCAACAGGTTCCAGATGAAGGGGCCGCCGATGCAGAAGCCGAACACTAAAAACTTGTCGATGCCGAGGTGATCCATCAATCCGAGCTGGTCATCGGCGTAGGCGTCCCATGGCCGGTCGATCTCGAGCGGGCCGCTGGATTGGCCGCCATTGGCGTTGCGCAGATCCGCCGCGATGCAGCGGTACTCGCCCTTGAACGCCTCCATCGGGTTGAAGGGCGAGAGGGGGCCATTGAGGCCGGCGATTGTCGAGTTCAATCCGCCGCCGGGGAGGACCAGTAACGGCATGCCGGAGCCGGCCTCCTCATAGTAGATGCGAACCGCGCCATTTTCGTAGAACGACATGGTAGCTCCCCCTTACGCCAATCTGCCGAGCAAACACGTGCGGCGCTAGGATGCCGCAATCGCTTCCGCGGCGCGCAACGCGATCGTCGCCTTGATCAGTCCGCCGACGTAACCGGCGTTCGGTCCGCCGTCCAGTCCCCCGATGGTGGAGCCTGCCGCGAACAGGCCCGGCAGCGGCGTGTCGCTCTCGTCGAGGACGGCGCCGTTGCCGTCGACCACGATGCCGCCCATGGTGTTGGTGATCGCCGCGCAGATCGGCAGCGCATAGAACGGCGCGGTCCTGATCGGCCAGGCTTTGTAGCGGTCGCTGCGGCGCGGCGGCGACAGCATGTGCAGCGTGCCGGCGTCGACGGCAGCGTTGTAGTCGCGGACAAGGTCCTCCAACCGCTGTGGCGCGATGCCGATCAGTCCGGCCAGCTCCGCAATCGTGCCGGCGCGATGCAGCGTGCCGCCCGCCTCGGGCAGCAGCGGATTGGGCGGCTGCGCATGGCCGCGGCCGGGCGGTCCGTCCCAGATCGGCTGATCGAATATAATGGTGGCGCCGAGCGGATCGGGCAGGCGGGCCACGACGTTGGATAAATAGATGCCGCCGAACCCCTCGTCGGCGAAGCGGCGGCCGTCGGCGTCGATCACGATGCCCGCGGCCGCGATCTCGTCGGCATAGGGCCGCGGCCACAGCCGGACGGAATTCATCGCATCGCGGCTGTGCAGATGGCCGTAAAACACGCCGAGGCCGGTGCTCGCGGCGCCGACCGCCTGCGCCATGCGCAGGCCATCGCCGGTCGCGGTGCCGCCGTTGCGCGCCAGAAGCTTCTCGGGCGCCGGCGAAATGTGCGCGCGGATCATGTCGAAGCTGGCCTGGAAGCCGCCGTCGGCGATGACGACGGATGTTGCATTGAATTTGCTGGCGCCTTCGGCCCCGTCCGTCTCAACCTCGATGCCGCCGGAAGCAAATTTTAGCGCGCGGGCGCGAACCCCGCGCAGAATCCGGCCCTGCCGCTGCCTCAAGTTTTCTTCGAGCCGCACCAGCGCGACGTCTCCTGCATATCCGCGCCAGGTCAGGCCAAAGCCCTTTCGCCATGGCGGGGCCAGCACGTTGGTCTGGTAGCCGCCGAGATCGACGAGATCGATGCCCTCGCTCTTGAGCCACTGCATCAGCCGGCGGCCGTCCTTGGCGATGGCGCGCGCCAGATCCTTGCGCGCAAGGCCCTCGGTGCAGGCTTCGATCTTGCCGAACAGCACATCCTCGTCCGCTGCCACATCGGTGAAATTGATGTGGAACGTGCCGTATGTGTAGCGCGAATTGCAGAGGTATTTGTCTTCCTTGCTCTTCTCCAGGACGATGACGCGCTTGCCGAGCTGCGCGGCGCGGTTCGCGGCGACGAGGCCGGCGATGCCGGCCCCGATCACGATGACGTCGTGCTGGACATTTGTTTCGGCCATCGCATCGACCTCGATTTATGAGCAGACGACCTACTTCATCGGCGAGAACGGCGCCGGCAAATAAATATCGACTTGCTGCGACACCAGATGGCCCGGGCCGCCGGGCGGCGGCCACACGCCGTCGGCCGCCGCCTTGGCGCGCAGCCGGGCGCGCTCGTCGAAGCTCTTGTAGGGCCAGACGTGCAGAAAACGCGTCACCGCGCCGGTCACCGACGTCATGGCGGCGAGCACCGGTGAAATTTTCATGCGGCCCGGCACCGACGTACGCCACGCTGCGATGGTTGGCGCCAGGCCGTCCGGCTTGAGCACATAGGAGCGCACTTCGTAGCACGGGCCGAATTCGCCCGGCCGCAGCGGCGGGATGAAGTCGAACGAAACGTAAGTGTCCATCGCCATGGCGACGATGTATTCGCTGATGCCAAATGGATTGGCCGCGCTGAGCGCGGCGAAGCGGGCATCGAGCGTTGCGGCGGCGTCGCCCGGCTTGCGGATGATCAGGATCTGATTGACGGCGCCGATGTCGGAATACCAGCACGCCAGCAGGTTTCGATCGTCGGCCAGGCTTTTGCCGAGCACGGCGAGCGCCTGCGGATGGGTTCCCGGCCGCACCGTGACGATGGTGACGTCGTAGGCTTCAGCCAAGTTCGCCTCCTGTGTTTGCCGCGGCGGCATTTTACGCGCATTGGCGCGAATTGGGCACGAATTGATCTGGCCGGAAACGGTGGCCAATGCCAGACTGCGGCGGTCGATATGTGGGCTGGGCGCGGTAATCAATGGTCGCGGTGCAAGTGATCGTGGGTGGCCTCCTGTTGGGGGCCATTTACGCGTTGTTCTCCTCAGGGCTGACCCTGATCTGGGGCATGATGAATTTCATCAATTTCGCCCATGGCGAATTCGTCATGCTCGGCATGTATGCGGCGCTCATGGTCGTGGTCTGGATCGGCGGCGGGCCGGCGATCTTCGCCATTGCGGCCGCGGTGGCGCTCGCCGCGCTCGGCGTCGCGATCTACTTCTCGCTGATCCGCCACGTCACCCGCGGCCCGATGCTGGCGCAGATCCTGTCCACCTTCGGCCTGGCGCTGTTGCTGCGCTACACCGCGTTCTGGATTTTTTCGGCGAATTTCGTGTCGCTGCCGCAGAACGCGCTGTCCGGCACCGTCAATCTCGCCGGCATCTATCTGCCGATCGCGCAACTCGTCGCCGGCGTCGTCGCCATCACGCTGACCATCGCGCTGCATCTTCTGCTCACCCGCACCACGGTCGGCAGCAAGCTGCTCGCGGTCGCCGAGGACCGCACCGCGGCGATGCTGATGGGGATCACGGCCCGACCGCATGCAGGCGCTGGCCTGGGGCCTGTCGGCCGGCGCCGCCGGCATCGCCGGCGCCTTGATGGCGACCTCCTATCCGTGGTCGCCGTCGGTCGGCGAAACATTTGGGCTGATCGCTTTCGTCGTGGTGGCGCTCGGCGGTTTCGGCAGCGTGCTCGGCTCGCTCTATGCCGGGCTGATCATCGGCCTGATCCAGGCGGCTTCCGCGTTCTGGCTTGGCGCCATCTATAAGGACATCGTCGTCTACGGCCTGTTCGTCGCGCTGTTGTGGCTGCGGCCGCAAGGTCTGATGGGGAAAGCTTGAAAAGTATTTTCTCGCCCCGCTTGCGCATCGCTTTGCTGGCAGCGGCGCTGCTGCTGTTTCCTGTTGTTTTCTCAGGCGCCTTCGCTCGCGATATCGGGGTCGCGTTTCTGCTCGCGGCGATCTCGGCGTCGGCGTGGAATATCGTCGGCGGCTATGCCGGCCAGGTGTCGGTCGGCCACAGCATGTTTTTCGGGATCGGCGCCTATATGCCGCTGTTGTTCTACTCGCTGTTCGGCTGGTCGCCGATCGCCGGCATTCCGGTCGGCATCGTGCTCTCGATCGCGCTCGCCGTTCTCATCGGCATGCCGACTTTTCGCCTGACCGGCCACTATTTCAGCATGGCGACCATCGCGGTTGCCGAGCTGATCCGGATTTTCGTCGGCACCTGGGATTTCGTCGGCGCCGCGGTCGGCCTGCAGGGCCCGGCGACGGCGCGCGGCTGGTGGGACCTGACGTTCCGCAGCGAGCTGCCGTACTACTACATCTTCCTCGCCGTGCTCGGCATCGTGCTCGCGACCACGGCCTTCATCGAGCGCCGCCGCTTCGGCTTTTATCTGCGCGCCATCAAGGCCAGCGAACGCGCCGCGCGCTCGCTCGGCGTGCCGGTGCGGCGGACGAAAATGCAAGCGCTGGCGCTCAGCGCCGCCTTCACCTCGGTCGCGGGCTCGCTCTATGCCGCCAAGACCGGCTTCATCGATCCGGATTCCGGCTTCGGCATTCTGGTCTCGGTGCAGATGGTGATCGTCGCGGCGCTCGGCGGCGCCGGCATGCTGTTCGGCCCGCTGCTCGGCGCGCTGATCCTGATCCCGCTGCAGATCGCGACCAATACCTGGTTCGGCGGCGGCGGCTCCGGCCTGACCTACATTCTTTATGGCGGCATCATCGTCCTGATCGCGCGCTTCGAGCCCGGCGGCCTGTTCGAGCTGTGGTATCGCGTCGTGCCGGAGCGCTGGAGGCGCGCCTATGCTGCTTGACGCCAAGAACGTGTCGAAAGCGTTCGGCAGCTTCCTCGCGGTGTCGGGCGCCGATCTCGCCGTCGACGAGCACGAGATCATCGGCCTGATCGGGCCGAACGGCGCCGGCAAATCGACCTTCTTCAATTGCCTCGCCGGCGAGACTTTGCCGACCTCGGGCCGCATCGTCTTCAACGGCGTGGATGTGACCCATGCCGCGCCGGAAGCTCATGCCCGCGCCGGCATCGGCCGTACCTTTCAGGTGCCGATCACGTTCGAGGACATGACGGTGCTGGAGAACGTGATGGTCGGCGCGTTCTTGCGGCATCCGCATCGCAACGACGCCCGCGATCATGCCCGCCGCATTGTCGAGCTGACCGGATTGCAGCCCGAGCAGCGGGCGCGCTCGCTCGGCACGCCGGGACGCAAGCGCCTCGAAATCGCCCGCGTGCTCGCCACCGATCCGCGCCTGTTGCTGCTCGACGAATCGCTCGCCGGCTTGACGCCGACCGAATTGCAGGCGGCGATCGCGCTGGTGCGGCGCATCCACGACATGGGCATCACCATCGTCATCGTCGAGCACATCATGGAAGTGATCATGACGCTGACCAAGCGCGTGCTGGTGTTCAACCAAGGCCACGTCATCGCCAGCGGCACGCCGGAATCCGTGGTCAGGCAGGACGCCGTGATCGAAGCCTATCTCGGCCGCGCGCACCGGCGGCAGCAGGACCAAGCCAGTGGCTGAGCCAGCTGACCTCAACGTCGAGCATCTCGAAGTGCGCTACGGCGATCTGGTCGGCGTCGCCGATATTTCGCTCAAAGTGCCGGCCGGCAAGGTGGTGGCGCTGCTCGGCTCCAACGGCGCCGGCAAGACCACGACGCTCAACGCCATCGCCGGCGTGGTGCAGCCGGCGCGCGGCAAAGTCGAATGGCAAGGCGAGACGATCTCGGGCCAGCCGGCCTACGCCATCGTCAGCAAAGGCTTGGCGCTGTCGCCGGAAGGCTGGCGGCTGTTCGTGGCGCAGACGGTGGAACAGAATTTGCGGCTCGGCGCCACCGCGCTCGCCGACCGCTCGCGCACCGCGGCGCTGTTCGAGCGCGTCTATGCGCTGTTCCCGCGGCTCGCCGAGCGCCGCAAGCAACTCGCCGGCACGCTGTCCGGCGGCGAGCGGCAGATGCTCGCGCTCGGCCGCGCGCTGATGAGCGAGCCGCGGCTGCTCATGCTCGACGAGCCGAGCCTCGGCCTCGCGCCGACCGTGGTCGAGGCGCTGTACGACACCTTGGCCGAGCTGCACCGGCAGGGCCTCACATTATTACTGGCCGAGCAGTCGATCCCGCTGGCGCTCGGCATCGCCGACTATGCCTATGTGCTGCAGACCGGACGCATCGCGCTCGAAGGCCCGGCGGCGGAGCTGGAGAAGAACGAGCAGGTGCGGGAGATTTATCTCGGCATCAGCACGCCCGCCGCAGCCGGATAAGACGCCGCTGGCGCACCGCGCCAGCGCAATTCAGCCACCCGAAATAGCATGGAGGCCGCAACGCGGCCTCCATTTCGTTTTCGGAAGATCAACGTAGGTCGAATCGCGAAGATCAGTGGCCTGCGTCGGCATCATGATCGTGATCGTGATCGCCATCGTGACCAGGGACGTGGTGCTTATAGACCGCGATACATCCGTTATTGGTGCCGCAGATTCCCGCGCCCACCGTCGTCGTATCGCCGCCGCTACCAACGATCGCAAACGGCGCCACCTGGGGGACGAAGATACGATTGAGCTCGGAATCCGCCGCGACCGAATGCGAGCCCGACGATTGCGGGACCTTTTCGATCAACGTGTTGGCTTCCGCGTCGATCACGCCGAGCACGGCCGCTTGTAGGGCCGCCGTGGGGCAGGGAGTTCCTGCGGTCTTACAGTCCCGACTCGAACCCGTGTAGTAGCGACCGTCGCCGCTGTTGTACCACACCTCGTCGGACCCGGTGATGTTGGCGATCTGGGTCTGGGCTTTGGTCTTGGCATTGATGACGAGCGAGGTCACGTCGCTTGGATTGTTTTGCGGCGTGCAGCCCAGAATGACGTTGTCATCCGGCCCGACGCTGGCTCCGTTGGGGCCGCAGGCATGTAGGGATACGACCCCGGTATTCGTGGACGCATTGAATGCGCCGATGACGGCACTGGGTTTGCTGAGCGTCAGCGGGTTGATCACAATCACGCCACCATCGCAGGTGATCGGGCTGCCAGTCACCTGCCCGTAATTGCAACCCGAGGGATTGTTGGCGATGATGGGGACCGATACCAGGAAGCGCTTGGTCTTTGGATCCCATGCCGGCTGCTCAAACGACAGCCCGAAGCCCGCCGGGATGATCGCAGGATCGACCGTGACTTTGGTGATGATCTTGACGTGAGACTTCACATGATGCCCATCATGGTCATCATGCCCAAAGTTATCATGGTCCTCGTCATCCCCGTTCGCAGCAAACAGCGTTCCAAAGGGCGGATCCTCGGCGTTGTTGGCGGCGAGCAGCAGGTCGCCCTCCGTCGTCAGGGCCATCTCGTCGACCCGCGTCGTGCCGCCGGTGGAAATCGACTGCTGCAACGCAGCCATCGGCGGCGCATCGAGATCGATGACTTTCAGGGTGCTGTTGCCATCGCCCGCATAGAGCCACCGGCCATGGGATGTCACGCCATCAGGTCCTGAGTGGTTGTTGTCCACGGCCCCCGATCCGTTGAGTACGACGCCGACGAATCCGCCGATGGTTCGCTTCCATTTGAGCGAATGGGTGTCGATGACGTCAATTCCAGAATTCGACCGGTCACCCAGGTAATACTCGCTGCGATCCGGATTGACCCAGCTGATATCGAACGATCGAAGCGGATTGCCGGGGATGAATATGCCCGTGACGCATTTGGTCTCGGTGGTGGTTGGGGCCCCGGGGCCGGTGCAAGGACCTGCCATCGCTTGGTCGGCTGCGAACGGTCCGGGCAGACCGAATATGCCGCCCGCGACAGCGAAGCAGGCGGCGCAGCTTAAGGTTCGTACGGTTCTCTGACGAGCAACTGACATGACGACACCTCCCTATGTTGCTGGACTTGTTGCTTGGCCCTTCGCGAAGCCCAAGCTGCTCCCCGTTCCACGCCAAAGCTCCGCACCCGGATGACGCAAGGCGTCAGCCGCGCACACTCGACCTCCGAGCGTGGCATCAATCGTCAGGCTGCAGCACGTGAGCCGTGAATGGATCCACGGATCGCAGCTTGACGGTTATTCGCAGTGCTGTTGTGACACACCCCCTTTGCCGATTTGCACCGGAACAAATGCGCTGGAACAGATTTCGTTCCGAGGTTCCCGATGCCGCGCGCCGGAAAAATAGTCAGCAAGGCTGACACGTCGAAAATTTGTCGGCAAGGATTTGGCGCTATTGCGCCGCGTTTGCGGCTGAGATGACGGCGCACCTTTTAGAAAATTTCGCGAGTGACACGGTTCCTAGAACGAAACCAATCATCCGCACGAAAAAATAGAATTATAGTTTTGCCATCGACTTAATACATATCTCGATTGCGAAATTCGGATGGCTTTGCGTCGCGCCAACACACCGATGACGTACGTTATGCGCCATAATCGCCGTTGCAGAGTTCCGCCTCGTCGCTCGATCCGTTGGAACTATCCTTGTCACCCAGCATTGCAAATGCCTAGACCATGATCCGATCAAATTGAATCGGATCATGGTCTAGTTTTTTCGTTAGAGCATGATCTTTTCGGAAAACCGGCATCCACTTTTCCGGATCATGCTCTAAGCGGGCGCGGAATGAATCAGTTTCTCAAACCGACAATCGCTTGTCTTGCAGTCCTCGGCGTAGGGCTGTTCGGGATGCAAGGTTTGTGCGCACAAGACGATCCCGATCGCACGGCGCCGCCGCAATTAACGACTGACAGTAGCGGCCGCTCGCTACACATAGACGGTGATGCCGCAGCGCTTCATGTTGTGGTGCAGCAAACGACAATTGCAGATGTGCTGTCTGCGCTCGCAGGCTTTGATGTTCGATACCGTTCCTCGGTCGGGCTCGATGAGATGCTCGATGGCAGCTATGCGGGATCGCTCGAGCATGTCGTGGCCCGCCTGTTGAACGGGTACGATTATGCGACAAAGCAGGATGGTTCGCGGCTCGACGTGATGATCTTCGGCAAGGGCGGCGAAGTCGAGATTCCCGGACCGATCACCGTTTCGGTCCGGCGGCAGCCTTCCGATTGATTTTTTTCTGACGCGGCTTTCAGCGCGCGTGCTCCCACAGCTGTTCCAGCCGTTGGCGGAACGCCTTGGGCTTTTCCGCAAACAGCCGCACCGCGATGCGCGCGGCGCGTTGCGCCAGCTCGGTCGTGCGCTCGGTGCAGGCCGGCGTCAGGCGCGAGCGCCAATGCGCCAGCGGCTGGTGCGGTCCGGTGAGCCGTTTGAGTACTTCGAGGTCCTGGCAGCGGCCGAGCCGGTCGCGCAGCCGTTCGGCTTCCTCGGTCCACATCCGGCCGAAGCGCGGCCACAGCGGCTCGATCAATTCCATCTGGTAGCGCAGGTCGACGACGCGCTGGCGCAACTCGTGCAGATCCTCGGCGCTGGCCAGCGACCAGTCGCCGGGAATGCGCTTGCGCGCGCTGCGATAGCTGATGGTCAATTGTCCGGCGATCGAGGAGAAGTCGAACGGATCGAGCGGCCACTGCTCGATCGCCGCAGTCGCGGCATCGAGCCAGGCGACGATGGCGTCGCGCAGCGCCGGCGTCAGCCCGGCCTGTTCCTCGCTGCCGCGCAGCGCCTCGATGCGGCCGCGGATGGTCGTGGCGGTGCGTTCCGACAGCACCACGCCCTTGTCGAGGAGGTCATTGAAGGCATTGAGCGCTGCCTGGCTGTCGCGCGCGTGCGCCAGCGAGCGGGCATGGTCGCGCGCGTCGTGGCGCCAGCGCGGCGCGTCGGCGATGAACGGCTCCAGGAGCCGCATCAAGGCGCGCCATTCCTTCATGGCGCGGCGGAAATCGTGCACCGCATCCTGGCTCGAGCGCTCCGGATCGAGCAACGCCGAGCGGGCGCCGAGCAGAATATGGCCGGCGATGGCGCGCACCGCGGGTCCGATCGCCGCACGGGGCTGCAAGGCAGGTTTGTCGGCCATATCCGCGTCTATGGGGGCGTGCATGACGGTTTAAGGGGCTTTCGGGGCTCAGTATGGCGAAATATCGGGCCCGGCGCACTTCCCTTATCGGGGGGCGCTTGCTACATGCACCGTCACACTAATCGACCCTTTGACGCGGGGTGGAGCAGCCCGGTAGCTCGTCAGGCTCATAACCTGAAGGTCGTAGGTTCAAATCCTACCCCCGCAACCAAAACCAAAGAGGGATCCGCCACTTAGCGGGTCCCTCTTGGCGTTTTGCGGCCTCGTTCAGAGCGCCCCGATATAGCGGTCGGTCATATGATCGCGCAGCCGTGGCGGCAGCAATTCGATGGCGATGCCGCCGGGGTCGGTGCGCGCGCCGGGCGGTCCTTGTCTGAGCGCCAATAGCGCCGCCACTTTGAATTGGTCGAGCGCATTGAGCGCCGCCACCAGCGGACCGTGCAAAAAGTCGTGCAATTCCTTCGCGACGCCGGCGACGAACGGCGGGTCGTCGGAGCGCGTATCCGCGGCCAGCGCGCCAGCGTCGAACCTGCCGCCGCGCTCGCAATGCAAAAAGCGGCCGAGATGGTGAAAGCCGATCTCCGTCGGCGCCACGGTCGGCACCAGATCTTCGCCTTGCACCAGCCGGTAGGTGCGCGATCCGAGGCTGGGATCGTATTGCGTGGCGGCAAAGTCCGGGCTGCCGGCGCGCGGCATGCCGAACGTGTAGACGGCGGTCACCGCGGCGCCATCGCTGACGATCTGGTGCGCCGTTAGCGCCGCCAGCGCGCCGCCGAGACTGTGCCCGGTGACAAAAATTTTGTTGTTCGCCAGCGTCGGCGCGGAAATGGCCCGCTTCACCTGGTCCGCGACCGCCGCTGCCGCGATCCGGTAGCCGTCGGCGGTTTGCGCCTGGCCAATATGGGCGTCGAAATCGGCGATCCAATTGGCCAGCACGACCGGATCGGTGCCGGCAAATGCCACGATCGTCGCGCCGCGTCCCGCCGCCACGAAGCCGCGGGTCTTCACCTTCGGCACTATCATCTTGTCGTCATTGGCGATGATGCCGCCGTCGACGAGCTCGAGCCCCAACGACGCCAGCACGTTCCTGATCTTGTCGGGCCCGCCTGGGTCTTCGGCCTCGTAGGCGAGCTGCGACATCCAAATCATGGCTTTGGCGTTGCCGAGCCTGAAGTCGCCGCCGGCGACGAAGCTGTCGAACGCGCTTGAGCTATAGAGCTCTCGCGGCAGCGTGGTGAAGAAGCTCATGCCAAGTCTCTGCTGCTAAGTCTCCGTAGCCGCCAAGCCTCCGCAGCCGGCCATCACGACACCTGCCACGGCGCGAACGCATTGGCCGTGCGCTGCAGGATCGGCGTCAGCTCGGGGAAGTGCCGCAACAGCACGGTGGTCATGTTGTTGTTGTCGATCCAGTCGATGCCGGCCTGGGTATAGACCGCGGGCGTATAGTCGTCGGTGTAGAAGCGGTCGCTCTTGAGCCGGCGCGACGCCATCAGGATGAAGACGCGGAAGGCGGTGTCGCTGAAGCCGAACAGTTCGGGCGGCTCCTCGGCATACATGCCGACCATCAGGTCCACCTTGTCGGGATGGCCGTAGACCTCGCGCAGCGTCTTCGCCAGTTCCGGATCGCTGGTCATCTGTTCGAACGAGCGCACCGGCGGCTTGTGGAACAGTTTCCGGAAGCGGTTGTAGCGCGGCACGCCGCGCTCGCGGTCGCGCAGGATGTCGATCGCGGCAAGGTCGATCAGCTCCTCGAGATTGGCGCCGTTGCGCCGGTGCATCCGCCGCATCCAGTTCGGGAAGTTTTGCAACGTCACGGCGCCGGGATTTTGCACGCCGAAGGTGTAGACGATGTCGAGAAACGACGCATCGCGCAGCGCGTTTTTCATGGCGTTCGGGCCGACGATGAGATCGGGATCGTCGAGCGTGTCGGCCTCGAATTTCAGCGTACGGCCGGGCCGGTCGCCGTCGAAATGGCGAACCGGGATGTCGTTCGGCAACAGCGGATGCAGCCGATAGACCGCGGTGAATTCCTCGGTCAGGCAATAGTCCGCCCCGGTCTGGTTGGTCGCCGAGCCGGTAATGCCGCTGATCGCTTCGGAGGTGCTGATGCGGCCGAGATATTTTTTGACGGAGGCGCCGGCGAGCCCCCACCAGTTGGCGTTCATGCCGATCTGCAGCGCCGGGTTGGGCAGGATCGCCGGCGTCCAATCGACCGTGTGGATCTTGGCCATCAGCGAATTGTTGATCATGCGCGCGACGCGGAAAATCTGCGCATCCTTCTCCTGCGGCGTTTTTTGCGGATCGTCCCGCCATTCCGGGTAGGCCTGGATCAGGCGGTCGCAGATGGCGTTGTGCTCCAGCGTGAACAGGTTGTGCAGCACGCTCAATCCGAGCCACCAGTTCTGCGTCAGTCCGGTGATTTCGACGCCGGACGGCATCGACCGGGATCATCCGGGTTTTCGGATCGACATTGAGCTTGCCGTCCTGCCAGGTGCGATATTTGGCGCCGGCCGTCGGATTGTCGCCGTAGATTTGCGAAGCGTCCCACCAATGGGTCTCGGCGTTGGCGTAAGTGGTCGGCCCGGCGTGGTCGTTGGGCCTGCGGGTCGGATCGGATCGCGTGCGGCGCACCGCCATCTTGCCGTCCGGCCAGTTGTCGCCGGTCGGGATCGGTACGTCGATCGGATTGTCGCCGATCGGGCGCGGATTGCCGTGATTGAACCAGTCGTGGGTCTGGAATTGAATCCAGGCGGCGGCCAACAGATTGAGGATGGTCGCCGGCTTGAAATCGTCTTTGCCGTCGCTCTTCTTCTGCCGCGCCAACAGCCGGTTGCTCACCAGCCGCGGGCTCGGGTCGAGAATATCGCCGTCGCGGGTCGGGTCGACTTCGCTCAGCGGAATGTTGCGGCCGAAGCGGGCGCCCGGATTGCTCAGCGTGAATTCGGTGTTGTTGAGCGGATCGTTCGGATTGAGGCTGGCGTTGCCCATGGTCGGCTTGGACAGGTCGTTGTATTGGCCGTCCTCCTCGCGATCGCACAGATAACGCGGGTCGTACGGTACAGTCTCGCGTAGCCCTTTCGGCTCGGTCACCGCGATGTCGGAGGTGTTGTGCAGGTTCTTGGCGCGCAGCACCTCGCGCAGCGCGCCGAGATTGGTGACGGCGATCAGCGTCGGCAGCTTGTGCCAGGGCACGAACAGATTGAGGACCTGGAAGAAACCGACATAGAGGATGGCGATCAGCGATTTCGGGTCGCTCTCCTGCACGATCAGGCGGACCACCGCAGAGCCGAGCACCAGGATCGCCATCAGGATGCCGAGGAGGTGGGCGACGATGCCGGCCTTCGCCGCCAGCACGAAGGCGCCGAAGAACATGGTGAAGGCCAGCATATGCACGGCGCCGCGCTCGGCGCGCAGCCACTTGATGTTGTCGGTGATGAGCCACGCCAAAATGACGTCCAAGCCCCACCACGCCGCCAGGAAGAAGTCGGGCCGGGGGTGCTCGATCAGACATTCCGGGAAGGCCGGCGTTGCCACCTTGCTGTTGAAGACGACGTGCAGATCGCCGCCGCAGACGCCGTGCGCCGCCCACCAGATATGGGCCAGGAACGCCAGATAGGCGGCGGTCCACAGCGCGCGCCAATAGGTATTGGCAGCGGTAGAGCGCGAGAAAATATGGAAGCACAGCGCCGGCGCGAGCAAAAAGATCGTCGCCCAGATCGAGAAGATCACCCGATAATAGGCGGCGGTGTGGGCCGCAGCCGCCGGCCCGCGGCTGTCGAGCCAGGCCCGCAATTCGGCGCCGCCGACGACCAGCACCAGCAGCGCCAGCAACAGCGCGCCGACGAAAATGTATCGCGCCCGCCGCACGATCGGCGTCTCCACGAATGTGCGCATCATGGTCGATCCTTCCTGTACTGGCCCGGCGCTCTGGACTGCGATCCAATTCAATTGAATCGGATCGCAGTCCAGAATTCTTATATGAGCATGATCTTATCCGAAAACCGGTTCCCACCCTCGGATCAAGTCCGAGGGCAGGCTTTTCGGGATCATGCTCTAGGAAGCGTGCCAAAGCCTTTGGTGTTCGCGTTGCGTCTCGGTGTAGCCGTTGTTGAACAGCGTGTCGTAGTAGTGCAGGTCGAGATGATGCGCCTGCAGCCAGACGCCCGGCGCGTAGATCGCGTCGCAATGGGCCGGGAAGCGGCCGTGCCGCTCGTAGATGTAGGTGCAGATGTCCTTGGTGCAGGCGATGACGTCGTCGCGGTAGTGCGGCACTTCCTTGAGGTATTTGTCGCCGCGGTCGCCCTGGAAAATCCGGCGGAAATAGGCGTCGTCGCCGTAAGCGCCGCCGTCGCGATATTTGTCGTCGACCACCGCCTGCACCGCATCCGCCATGGACGGGTAGTAGGGCGGGCACATGCATTCGATATAGGGCGGCAGGCCGATCGGATTGCTGCGCACATCTTTGGTGCGAAACGTTCCCCAGCGAAAGAAATCGAGCCAGCGGTAACGCGGCGTGACATAGGTGAAGCCGAGCGCGGGCAACAGCTTGGTGGGCGCGACGGAGGCGTGGATCCAGCCGCCGAGCCCCATGGCTTGGAGCATCAGGATCAGGTTCTGCAGCAGCAAGTCGGCTTCGACCTGGGTCCGCATGGTGCCGGCCACGCCGAGCGGCAGCGGAATGTCCTTGTTCAAAAATCCGTTGCGCTTCCATTTGCGGACGCCGGCCGGCAGATAGAAATTGCGGTCGTCGCGGAAGTACGGCCGATAGCCGTCCGGCTCGGTGAGCAGATACATCAGCGCGTTGATGTATTGCCGCGTCATGTCCACGACCGGGAATAGCACCGTGGAGCCGGGCACGTTGGACAGGAAGCGGTTGGAATCGAGGTAGTAGGGAAACTCGCGCGGAAAATCGAGACGCTTGTCGAACAGCCGGACTTTGGATTGCCTGGCGCGCTGCACCAGGAGATCGGGCGTGACCGGCACGGTCGGATCGACGCCGTCAAGCCGCTTGAGGAAATAGGTGCCGGTGTCGTTGAGCAGGAAAAACGACGTGGCCTGGCAATTGTCGGTGCTGCCGGCGGCGCGGCCGGGAAAATTCAGGTTGGGGGTGCCGAGGATTTTTTCGCCGGTGGGAGATTCGAACGGCCGGTCGGGCAAGCGTGAGACCGGTCAGGCCGGTCGCGGAGATCAGAATGGCTTCTTCGAGCTCGCTCAGCGGCTGCGGCTTGGCGTTCGACGTGTAAGTATTGCTTCCCGCCGGCACCGACTTCAGGCCCAAGCCGATGCGCCGCGAGCGGCGTTTGTGCAGCGCTTCGAACAGCGGGTATTTGCTCATCTCGTCGAAGCCGGCGTGATCTTCGGACATGGCTACTCCCTTTGCTCAGGCACGCAACGACACCGGCCTCGTTCACCGTTGCCGCTCGGGCGCGCGAAGCGGCCCGGGCGGACATCCGTGCGAGGCCTCAACCACCCTCCAGCTTTTTCTCGACGGCTTCTTCGATCGCCGCCAGGAGTCCGGCGGGGTTGGTGCTGTAGTGCGGAATGGCGAGCCGGGTGATGGACGCGTCGATCAGCGTCGGCTTGCCGGACGCCAGCGCGGCGCGGAACGCGGCCTCGAACTCGCTCAGGCTGTTGACCCTAAAACCTTGCGCGCCGCACGCCTTGGCGTAGGCGACGTAGTCCGGATTGTCGAAGTCGACCAAGCCGGTCTCGTGGAACGCCTCGATCTGATAAAGCTTGATGAGCTTGTACTCGCCGTCATGGAAGATGATCCAGATGACGGGAAGATTGTATCTGACCGCGGTCATCAGCTCGAAGCCGGACAACAGATAACAGCCGTCGCCGCAGCCGACGACGACCGGCCGGTCGGGAAACGCCATCTTGGTGCCGAGCGCGCCGTTCACCGCCCAGGCCATCGGCCCGAAACTGCCCGGCTTGTGGTAATGCTGGCCGCGCTTGAGCTGCAGGTAATAGCCGAGCCAGGCGAGATGCGCGCCGGCGTCGGCCAGCACGATGGCGTCGTCGGGCAGCATCTTCGACAGCGACTGGGCGAGCTGGCCCGGGTGAACGTGGTTCGGCTCGAGATTGAGGAGCGGCGCGGTGATGTGGCGGTCCTTGGTCACGGTCACCGGCGCGACTGAACTGACGAGCGGCGACAGCGCCGCGGTCAGCGCCGCGACCGCGGGCTTGGCATCGGCGACGACGCCATGGTCGGCGCGATAGACCTTGTTGATCTCGTCTTTCGAGATGTTGATGTGGACGAGCGTCTTTCCGGTCAGCAGATCGTCGCGGAAATTGAATGTCGCGTGCTGCGCGAAGCAATTGCCGACCGCGATCACGAGGTCGGCTGCGACGAAAGCCTTGCCGGCCGCGGCGTGGCCGCTGTCGCAGAAAACGCCGAGCGCCGAGCGGATGGTCTTCGGCGATGATGCCCTTGCCGTCGAGCGTGGTGGCGAATGGAATCTGAAAACGCTCGACCAAGGCCTGCAATTCGGGCCCGGCGCCGCTGCGCACCGCGCCGAAGCCGATCAGCGCGATCACCGATTTGTTCTGGCGCAGCACCTGCGCAATCGCGCCGGCGGCGGCCGCGATCTCCGCCGGATCCGGCAGCACCGGCTTCACGGTGAGCTTGATGTCGCGATAATTGTCGACGGTCTGGCCTTCGAGCGTCAAATCTTCGGGCACGTGGATGTGGACCGGCCCGGGACGGCCTTCGAAGGCAAGATTGACCGCTTCCTCGACGACGTCACAGGTCTTCGAAATGTCGTCGAGGAAGAACGAGCGCTTGGTGGTGGCGGCGAACATGGCTTGCGAGTCCGGCGTGCGGCTAAAGCCCGAGGTCTCGTTCAAGGCGCCTTTGCCCTTCCAAACGACGCGCGAAAAACCGGTGATCGCCAAGACCGGATAGGAATCCGACATCGCCACCGCGAGCCCGGAGAACAGGTTGAACCCGCCGGGCCCGGCGGTCGCGAAGCACACGCCCAACCGGTTGGTATAGATGGCATAGCCGCAGGCCATGAACGCGGCGGCCTGCTCATGGCGCACGATCACAGGTCTGATCTTGGTGGAGTGCTTGAGCGCAATCATTGCGCCCGCGGCGTTCTCGCCGGCGCCGCCAAAGGCGGCATCGACGCCTACGCTTTCCAACGCCTTGACGATCGCCTCGTACACACGCATCGGTCGCGCGCTCCTAAGCCCCCGAGGAATATCGCGACGGTTCGGCCAGCCGCCTTCGGCCGATAGGGGAAGAGAGTATAGATCGCTTGGAAAGATTCAACTGCAAATCGAGGGTTGCAGAACTACTCCAGCCCCGTGGCGTTGGCGCTGGATTTTGCCGCGCGAAAGCGCCGTGGCTCGTGTATTTTCCTAAAGTTGAAGTGAATCGAGGACAGGTATGCTGCGAATGAAGCAAGCCGGCATTGGCGTCGCCGCCGCTGTCGCCGCGCCGCTATGGCTCGTGGCCGGCGCTGCCGTGGCGCAGGACATTCCGGAGTCGGGCCGCTACCAGTGCACGGTGCGAACGGTGCGATGGCCGAACTGAATTTCACCGTCGGCCCCGGCAACATTTACACCACGACGAAAGGGTTTCGCGGCACCATGTCGATCCATCCCGGCACCGGCAACGTGCTGTTCCACGGCGCGCCGCCGCAGGCCTCCTACCAGGGACGGTACAGCCCGGGCCCACCGCCGCAAGTCGCGTTGCTGACGGTGACCGGACGGTGAGAGCAGCGAGGCTGGAATTACTTGTCAGATGCGCTGATGCGCGATTGTCGAAGCGCCTACAGCGCCACCGGAAAGAAATGATTGATCGCCGCCAGCACGACGAGGAGCGTAAGGCCGAGACTCAGGCTCCAGACGATCAGCTTCTTCTCGACCGGCAAGAGCGGCTCGACGGCAGCGGTGCGCAGTTCCTCGCGTACCGTCATCGGTCCATCTCCATGGTTGAGGAGCCCACGAAGAGGTTTCGTGGCGCTTTAGCGTTTTTTCGCGACGCAAGCTGCCCGTTTCTTGTTATTTAGATTTGCAAAACCCGCGACCCGATCGAGTTTTTGATCGGATGATTGATTTCGCCATAGCGCGGCGAATAGTCAATGCAGCGAACAAAAATAAGAGAGTTCTTGTTTGAGCGGCGAGGTATTGGGCGAATGAAATCGCTTCGCGCCGGTCGCGCGGGAAAAGAATGTTTTAGCTCGCCGTTGGCCGTTGCTCGGCACAAATCGACGGCGCAGGTCGATTGCCGGTGATCCACTTTTTGCCTAGAATATTCGACTAGAAAACGGCAGCTACGTCGAACAACGAGAACGCAAAATGCCTGAGAATCCGAAATATGATCTTCTGCTGCGCGGTGGCCGTGTCATTTGCCCGGCGTCGGGGATCGACGGCATCCGCGACGTCGCCGTGCGCGGCGGGCGCATCGCCGCGGTTGAAAAGACCATCCTGCCGTCAAGCGCCACTGAGGTGATCGACGTTGCCGGCAAGCTGGTGCTGCCGGGCCTGATCGATACCCACGCCCACGTCTATCAATACGTCACCGGCCGCTTCGGCTTGAATCCGGACATGGTCGGCGTGCGCTCTGGCGTCACCACCGTGATCGACCAGGGTGGCCCGTCCTGCATGACGCTGCCGGGTTTTCGGCACTTCATCGTCGAGCCCGCCGCGACCCAGGTTTATGCCTTCCTGTCGGCCTATCTGGTCGGCGGGCTGGAGGGCCACTACTACCCCAATCTCTACAGTCCGGCCGCCGTCGATATCGACGCGACCGTCACCGCGGCCAACGCCAACAAGGACATCGTGCGCGGCATCAAGGGTCACGCCGAGATCGGCGGCTTCGCGCGCTGGGGCATAAAGGTTCTGGAAATGTCGGCCGAGATCGGCCGCCGCACCGAGCTGCCGCTTTACGTGCATTTCGGCACGCTATGGGGCTTGCCGGACAGCGGCGCCAACGGCGAGGACGCCGATACGATCCTGGAACGGGTGATCCCGAAATTGCGGCCCGGCGACATTTTGGCCCATCCGTTCACGCGCCACCCCGGCGGCTTCGTCAACCGGCAGGGCAAAGTGCACAGCGTCATTCGCGCCGCCATCGACGCCGGGCTGAAGGTCGACGTCGGCCACGGCAGTCATTTCTCCTATCGCATTGCGCGCAACGCGCTGACCGCCGGCATCGTGCCGCATACGCTCGGCGCCGACATGCACGGCTACAATACCGAAGTGCCGCCCCCCGCGGGTACGCCGGCGCAGCATGACGACGACGAGAACCATCCGTTCCGCGGTCAGGCGAAGTTCAGCCTGACGCAGGCGATGAGCTCGATGCTGGCGCTCGGTATCGCGCTCGAAGACGTGGTGCCGATGGTGACCACGCATCCGGCGCAGATGCTCGGCATGAGCGATCGCCTCGGCGCGCTCACGCCCGGTTACGCTGCCGACGTGTCGGTGCTCTACGACGATCGCGGCCGCTTTATCCTGCGCGACAACGAGGACACCAAGGTTGTCGCCGAGCGGCTGTTGCGTCCGGCCTTTTGCCTGCGCGCCGGCAAGCGCTTCGACGCCGACTCGCCGATCCTGCCGCAGGTGATCGCGGCGTAGCGATCGAGGCGCTACGCCGCCTCCTTGGTGAGACGATCCGTCTCGCGCGTCGCCGGCGCGGTGAAATAATGTCCTTGCGTGGCGCTAAATCAAGCGGCCCTACGACACATAAGACTTACCCTTCTCAAACAGTGCACGGACTTGGCTTACCGATTTGCCGGTCGCCAACTGATAGTGCGGTTGGTCTGGAAATGTCTTCCAATCGCCGCCCCATTCCAATCCGGATACTTTCGATTTGATCAGCGTGGCAAGGTCGACGTAGGCCTGGGCCTCCTTTTTGGTGGTGCCCTCTAGGTACTTGCCCTGATCGAATATGCCGACGTCCCAGGCAATGCCGAAATTATGGTTGCTCTGGCCGCCTTGGGCGTTTGTAACCTTGGGGCGTCTCTTGAACAGTACGTCCTGCTCGGCGTAGGTGCGTGTTCCAGAGATGATGCGGTAGGTCAGGGGCTGTTGCTTGACTGCGTTCATAAACGCCCTGGCCTTCACTTGCGTCGCCGGAAGCAGCGTTTGGATGCAACTCTCCGTGCGCGCGTCAAATTCACCGGCCTGCGATTTGATGGCCTGATATTTCGCCAAGAACGCGTCCTGTGCCGTGTCGACGTCGCTACTCCATTTTCCATTCAACGGTCCGCTGTAAAACCCGGATACCGCCAGGACCCGTTGTAAAAAAAGAATGTCGTCCTTGAACAGCTTCGCGCTCATGTGGTGTGCCCCTCTTACGAACTACAAGCCTGGCTATACCTTCTCTGATTGCAAGCATGCTAGCATGCTATTCGCAGCCTATCGAACCGGCAAATCGAGGCAAGTCGGATTGTGCGTTGGGTCGGCTACGCCGCCTGCTTGGTGAGCCGATCCATCTCGCGGTGCACCAGCTGGCGATAAAGCCCTTCCCGGCGCATCAACAGGTCGGGCGCGCCGTCCTGGACGACCTCGCCGTCTTGCAGCACGACGATGCGGTCGAAATTGCGCACTGTGGACAGCCGGTGGGCGATGGCGATGACGGTGCGCCCGCGCATCAGGCGCGCAAGCGCCTCGCGGATGATTTCCTCGGATTCGCTGTCGAGCGCCGAGGTGGCCTCGTCGAGCAGCAATAGCGGCGCGTCTTTGAGAAAGGCGCGCGCGATGGCGACGCGCTGGCGCTGGCCGCCGGACAGTTTTACGCCGCGGTCGCCGACGATGGTGCGCATGCCGGACGGCAGGTCTTCGATGAAATCGCAGCGCGCCGTGATCGCCGCTGCCATCACCTCGTCGTCGGAGGCTTCCGGCTTGCCGTAGCGGATATTGTCCAGGACCGAGCGGTGGAACAGCGAGATGTCCTGCGGCACCACGCCGATGGCTTCGCGCAGGCTGTCCTGCGTCACCCGCGCGATATCCTGGCCGTCGAGCAGGATGCGTCCGCACTGCGGGTCGTAGAAGCGCTGCAGCAGCGCGAACATGGTCGATTTGCCGCCGCCGGAATGGCCGACCAGGCCGACGCGCTCGCCCGGCCGGAAGTGCAGGTTGAGATCGGTGAAAATCCGCTGGCTGTCGCTGTAGCGGAAATCGACATGCTCGAATTTGACGCTGGCGCCGCGACTGACCAGCGGCTCGGCGGTCGGATGATCGCGCAGCTCGTGCGGTATCAGGAGCGTGGCCAGCGCTTCCGACAGCCGCGCGATGTGCTGGGTGATGTCGACCAGCGCCACCGCGAGATCGCGGGTCGCGTGCAGCACGGAAAGCCCGAGCGTGCAGGCAAGCACGACGTCGCCGGTGGTGGCCTCGCCTTGCCGCCACAGCATGATCGCCCATGCGAGCAGGCCGAGCGTGAGCACGATCGTCACCACGGCATGAAAGATGCGGAGCTTTTCGAGATAGAACAGGCTGCGGCGCCGCGCGTCCATTTCGCGGTCGACGGTGGCGTCGAAACGCCGATGCTCGCGGGCGAAACCGGAGAACGCCCGCACCAGCGGCATATTGCCGACGACGTCGACCATTTCGCCGTCGACGGCGGCGGCCTTGTTGGCAAAGTCGTGATGCAGCGGCCGCCCGGCGGCGGCCAGGCGGAACATCAGGCACACCATGATGCCGGCGAAGCCGGCAAGAGCCAGCGCCATCTTCAGGCTGATGCTGCAAACCAGCGCGATCGCCGCGACCGTCGCCACGCAGGGCGGCAGCACGTTCCAGACGAACATGTTCTCGGCGGTGAAAATGGCGTTCGAAGTCGCGGTGACGCGGCTGATCAGCGTGCCGGGCAGGCGGTCGGCGAAATAGGCCGGCGAATGGCCCATCAGGTGGCGGAACAGGTCGCGACGCAGGTCGCCGCTGACACCGACAAAGGTGAAATTCGCGATCCAGCTGGCGATCCGCCACAACAGATTGTCGGCGGCGATCAGCGCGCCGAGCAGGATGAACGCCGTCCACACCCCGGCGGCATCGTGATTGGACAGCACATCGACCAGAAACTTGACGCCGTATTGGGTGCCGACCGAGCACGCCACCGCGACCAGCACCGCGGTCAGGATGACCGCATGCGACAGCGGCCGCAGCCGGACATAGCGAAAGACGAAAGCGAGGGGACGGGTGGCGTAATCACAGAGATCGGCCATGCGTGTCTAAACTCCGCTTGCGAATGCCGCCGCCCCCCAAGTCCTAACCCCAAGTCCTAACCCCAAGGTCCTAACTCCCAGGTCCTCACACAGGGTCACAACGCCGGGAACTCGCAAACGTACGATCCGACCGAACAAAAAAGTTTTGTGACGCGTGGCGCGGGCGAACCGTGTCCATTCTGTGTCAGCACGTCGTCGCGCCGGTGACGGCCGACCGCCGATTTCACGCATCCGGAACGACTTTGCAGACGCGAAAAAGTTCCACGAATTGCGAAAAATAAGTTCCACGCCGGATTTGAAATATTTCCGCCTTCGTTCGTTGTTGTCTTTGCGTCGGGACATCGCGGGGCGACGCGGACATCCATGCCGGGACCACACTGAGAAAGGTCAATTCGATGCATATTGCGCAAATCGCCCCGTTAACCGAGGCGATCCCGCCCAAGCTTTACGGTGGAACCGAACGCGTCGTGTCGTGGCTCACCGAGGAATTGATCGCGCTCGGCCACGAGGTCACGCTGTTCGCCAGCGGCGATTCGCAGACTTCGGCCAAGCTCGAGGCGGTGTGGCCGCGCGCGCTGCGGCTCGACGGCGCGGTGCGCGATCCGAACGCGCTGCACATGATGATGCTGGAGCGCGTCTATCAGCGCTCGGGCGATTTCGACGTCCTGCATTTCCATCTCGACTACTATCCGTTCTCGCTGTTCGTCTCGCCAGGCGACGCCGTTCGTGACCACGCTGCATGGCCGGCTCGATCTGCCCGAGCACCAGCCGGTGTTCGACACCTTCAACACGGTGCCGGTGGTGTCGATTTCCAATTCGCAGCGGCGGCCGCTGCCGCAGGCGAACTGGGTGCGCACGGTGCATCACGGCCTGCCCGAGCGGCTTCTGATGCCGAAGTCGGTCAAGCCGAGTTATTTCGCCTTTCTCGGCCGCATCGCGCCGGAAAAGGGCATCGATCGCGCCATCCGCATCGCGCAGCATTGCGGCGTGCCGCTCAAGGTCGCCGCCAAGGTCGACCGCGCCGACCAGGACTATTACGACGAGCAGATCAAGCCGATGATCAAGGCGGGCAACGTCGAATATATCGGCGAGATCACCGACAAGGACAAATCGGAGTTCTTGAGCGGCGCCATCGCGCTGTTGGTGCCGATCGACTGGCCGGAGCCGTTCGGCCTGGTGATGATCGAAGCCATGGCCTGCGGCACGCCGGTCATCGCGTTCAATCGCGGCTCGGTGCCGGAAGTGATCGACGACGGCATCACCGGCTTCATCGTCGAGGACATCAATGGCGCCATCGGCGCCGTCGATCGGCTGGATCATTTGTCGCGTGCGAAAATCCGCAGCCATTTCGAGAAGCACTTCACCGCGCGACGCATGGCGCAGGATTATCTCAGCGTTTATCGCGGCCTGGCCGACAGCCTGGCGCCGCATCTGCACCTGGTGGCCGACGACGTACCGGCGTTGTAGCGCTCCGCGTCGGCTCTACGGCTCTTGTTCCTCCGGCCGCGTCTCCGGCATCAGCGACCACAGCACCGTCAGGCCGGCCAGTGCGATCGCGGCCAAGCCGGCGAAGGCCGAGCCAAAGCCGAAACGGTCGGTCATGTAGCCGGCGAAGGTGGCGCTGAGCGAAGCGCCGACGCCGGTCGCGGTGCCGACGATGCCCAGGCCGAGATTGAAATGACCGGTGCCGCGGGTGAGATCGGCGATCACCAGCGGCACCATGACGGCGAACACCGACGCGGTGACGCCGTCGAGCAATTGCACGACGACCAGCAGCCACGGATTGCTCACCGAGGCAAACAGCAGGCCGCGGATCGGCAAAGCGGCGAAGCCGATCAGCAGCAACGGCCGCCGCCCCCAAAGCTCCGCGCGGGTTCCGACCGACGGCGACAGCACGCGCGACCACCACCTGCGGCACGACGATACAGGCCGCGATCAGCACCGTCGCCCATTGGCTCGAGCGCATGGTCACGACGCTGCCCATCAACGGCAGCATGGCGCCGTTGGCCAGATGAAACAGCAGCAGGCAGCCGGCAAAGATGAGCAGCGGCCGGTTGCGCAACAACGCGGCGGCGTTGGTGCGCGGCTTGTCGGCGCGCCGGCGCGGCACTGCGCCGTGGGCGCGTTCGGGATCGATCTCCTTCGGCGCAATGGTGCGCAGCGCCAGCAGCGCCGGGCCGAGCAGCAGCACGGTGACGATGAACACCGCGCGCGCGGACAAGAGATAGCCGCAGGCGCCCATCACCGCCGCCGCCAAGCCGTTGCCGACCGAGGCGAAGCGGGCGTTGCGGCCGAGCCGCGCGCCGATCGCGGCATGGCCGACCAGGCCGAGGCTGATCGCGGCCATGGCCGGGCCGAGCACGCAGCTCGCCAGCGCGTGCAAGACCGCTCCGGTCAGCACGACCGGGAAGATCGGCAGCGCCGCATAGGTCAAGGCGGCGACGCAGATGGTGACGATGGCGATGCCGGCGACGACCCGTTCCGAACGCGCGGCATCGACGATGGCGCCGCCCGGCATCTGGCCGAGCAGCGACACGATGCCCGCCGCCGACTGCACAAGGCCGATATCGAACTGCGTCCAGCGTTGCCCGGTCAGGTAGACCGACACGAACGGGCCGAAACCGGTCTGCACGTCGGCGACGAAGAAGACGAACCAATCGAGCCCGCGCAGGCTGCGCGGCGACGGCCGCAACGGCGGCTCGCCGCCTTCAGATGCCGGCGGCGGCAAGGCCTCCGGCGGCAAGGCTTCGGGCGGCAAGGCTTCGCTGGCGAGCGCGTCGTGCTGATCCACCCGGTCGCGAATGGCGCGTGATGGCTTCGCCGGCAGAATACGTCTCCCGCAAATGTTGATTGATTATTCGATCGGCAGCGGTTCGAGCTTGCCGAGCGCGCTCAAGACCACGACGGGCTTGCCGTCTTCATAGGCGGGTGCGGCATTCACCTGGTCGCGGTTCAGTTCCAGCTTGATCGGCGCCTCGGGCTTGGCTGGGGCGGGAAAATGCAGTGCGGACCAATCCACCGCGATCTTGCGGCTGCCGACGCCGAGGAAACCGCCGAAGTCGATGATCGCGGCGCGCACCTGGCCGCTGCGGACCACCAGCACGTCGACGATCCGGCCCATATTCTCGTCGGCCGAGCTGCGCACTTCACGGCCGAGAATGCCCTCGACCTCGTGGTTGGGAAGGACGGTGACGCCGGACGGCGCCGGCTGGTCGGTCTTGGCCGGGAGCCGGCCCGTTTTCAGACGACGCCACGCTGACGATGGCGGTCAGCGCCAACAATGCAGCTGCCGCCATGACGGTCGGATGTTCGCCGCGCATGCCGCCTCCGAAGTGTCTGGGAACCCACACCACTAAGCCCAAGCGGTGCGGCTGGTTCCACAGTTCGGCGGGCCGGCAGGTTTTGGTGGCAAAAGTTCCCGGCGGATCAGGCGGAAAACACGATCGAAACCCGGATATCGCCACTGATGCGGGGCGTATCGAGCGATACCGTGTCTTTATGCCGCCGCACGCGCAGATCGACGCTCGATGAACCGAGCCGCAAATCGCGCAGGATCACGTCGTCCAAGAACGCCGGCAGGCGCGGATTGCATAGCCGGATCTCGCCCTTGAACGGATCGAATTGCAGACCGAGCGAGGCTTCCAACAGCGTGAACGGCGTGGCGCTGGCCCACGCCTGCGGCGAGCAGGCGACGGGATAGAGCGTCGGCCCTTGGCCGTGGTGGCGCTGGAAGCCGCAGAACAATTCCGGCAGCCGGCGGTGGTCCATATAGGTCGCGGCGGCGAACAGGCCTTCGAACAGCGTCTGGACCGCTTGCTTGTGCTCGTAGCGCGCCAAGCCCAATGCGATCAGCGCGTTGTCGTGCGGCCAGATCGAGCCGTTGTGATACGACATCGGATTATAGCGGGCTTCGCTGCGCGCCACGGTGCGGATGCCCCAGCCGGAAAAGAAGTCGGTTTGTAAGCAGACCCTTGGCGACGTGCGCGGCGTGGTCGGCGGCGGCGATGCCGGTGAACAGCACCTGGCCGGCATTCGAGGTGCGCACCTGGCACGGATTTTTCGCGCCGTCGAGCGCCAGCGCATAGGTCTCGATCTCCGGGCACCAGAACGCGCTTTCGAAACGCGCGGCAAGGCGGCTCGCTTCGGCGTCGAGTTGGCGGGCGGTGGTGTCGTTTCCCAGCCGCCGCGCGCACTGCGCCGCCATGCGCTTGGCGGCGTAGACATAGCCTTGCACCTCGGCGAGCGCGATCGGGCCTTCCGCCAGCCGGCCGTCGGCATGGAACATCGCGTCGTGGGAATCCTTCCAGCCCTGATTGACCAGGCCTTGCTCGTTGGCGCGGGCGTATTCGACAAAACCGTCGCCGTCCGGATCGCCGGGGCCGTCGATCCAGCCGAGCGCCGCCTCGATCGCCGGCCACAACTCGGCGACGGTTTGGATGTCGCCGGTGCGCTCGGCATAAAGTCCGGCGAGCAGGACGAACAGCGGCGTCGAGTCGACGCTGCCGTAATAAAGCCCGAACGGCACTTCGCGCAGCGCCGCCATTTCGCCGCCGCGCATCTCGTGCAGGATCTTGCCGGGCTCGGAATCGGCCAGCGGATCGGCGGTCTTGGCCTGATAGGCGGCGAGCCGGCGCAACACGCCGCGCGCCACGTCCGGGCTCCACCACAGCATCTGCAGCGCGGTGATGAGGCCGTCGCGGCCGAACGTGGTCGAGAACCAGGGGATGCCGGCGTAAGGGTAGCGGCCTTGCGGCGTGTCGGTCATCAGCATGGCGAGATCGGCGGCCGAGCGGCACAGCATTTCGTTGAAACGCTCGTTGGATGTTTCGACCGAGGTCTGCTGCCGGGTCGCCTCGCGCAATTCGCGGCGCGCCGCGATGAAGCCGGGGAGGAACGGCCGCGGCCGCGTGTCGGCGGCATCGCAGCTCACCGCCAGGAACAACGGCCGTGTTTCGCCGGCTTCGAGATGCAATTCGTAGACCGCGGCGCTGGTGGTCAGCCGGCTCGGCGGCGGATCGAAGGTCAGCGCGGTGCGCCGGACCTTGTTGTCGAGGCCGCGATAGATCAGCAGCGCCTGGTCGGTGCCGCGCAGATTGGCGGTCGCCGTGCCGCGGTGTTCGCGGTGCGCGCCGCGCACTTCGAACAGGTCGGCAAAGTCGTTCTCGAACAGGATCGAGACCTGCAAGTCGACGGCGCGGTCGCCGTAATTGCGCACGCCGAGCCGCTGATAGGCGGTGTCGCGCCACAGGAACATGGTGCGCAAAATGTGCACGGTGTCCCTCTCCAGCACGATGCGCTGGTCGGCCATCAGATCGGGATTGCTCAGGTCGACCGAGAAGGCGGAATTGTCGTCACGCAGGTTGGAGCCGAGCAGCAGCGGATGCGTGGCGTTGACCAGCAATTCGAGCCGCGACAGATAGCGGGTGTCGAGATGGAACAGGCCGGCCGAGCCGCCGGAGGTCGCCGAGATGTCACCGCGGCTGTCGAGCACGATGAAAGTGTCGCCGTATTTGAGCACACGCGGCGGCCGGGTCGTCGCCTGCTGGGTGGTAGCGATGTAGAACGGCGTCTCGGCCGGCTCTTCAACGGGAAATAGGTGTACGGCGGTTTTGGGCGACATTGCGTCTCGCTAAAGCTCGTTGAAGTTTTCTCGATCCGGTCGACACCGACGCAATGACGAGTTTTCAGACCGGTGTTTGGGTAGAAGGCACTGACGCCGGCACGCGTAGATCAGGATTCGTGTGCCGCTGCGCTACGTTTACGGTTTTGCGCCGTTGCGGATGACGTCGACGACTCGCATCGCCACCGGATCGACCACTACCACATCGCCATGCACCATGGCGTATTTGAGGAAGGCCGCCGACGGATTGTCTGCGGTCGCCTGATCCGGCAGGTCGACAAGCTCGATCGTCGGCGGCACCGGCGCCCCCACCGCGACGGCAATCTGGTCGGCGTGAGGTTTGACCCGCTCCCGGATGACGATGTTGTAGATCGCGCTGCGCTGCCCGGCGGTGAGCGCCAGGTTTTGTCTCAAGGTTCCATTGGGCTGGACTGCCTCGTCGGGCGCCCGCGGACTGCGCGAGCGCGGGGGCTATGCCGAAAGACAGCCCGAGCAGGGCTGCCGCCGAAAATCGGGAGATATTGCGCATGCGGATGCTCCTCGGACAGCCAACGCACGACCGGCGAATTAGGTCCTTCGCCCTGTAGTGCAACCCAAGGATGCCACGCCGGCCACGGTCAGGGTCTTGATCCGAATCTCCATAGGTCCGGTGGTGCCATCGGCTGAAGGAAGCGATAAAACGGGCACGGCTATCCGCGGTCGATCGATGCCCGTACACCTCGATTTTGAGCCAGCCGTCGCAGCATGCGGTGCAGGGCCCGCACTGCCGGTCCGGAACGCCGGGCTCGGCGCTGCCAGTGTTCGAGGCCGCTTCGGGCATCAACTTTCTCTGAATCCCTTGCGCAGTAGCAAATATGCAGCGTTTTGCCGCGGCAGGATACCGCGGCAAAATGCTGCGGCGCACAGCAACCCGATGAAACAATTTGTTCCAGGTCTGTTTGCTCCAGGTCGTTAAGTCGCAAGCCGGGCGCGCATGCTCAGGTTGCGCTGCCCCACCTGTGGTTTAGAATGGGGCAAACACTGCGGCCACAACCGGCCGCTCAAAGCAACACAAAGACTGTCCTCTCGCGGGGGCGGCAGGACATACGGGGAGGACGAAGTGACCACCACAACAACGACGAGTGCGCCAGCGGTCGCGTCCGTAAACGCGCGCTGGGGTTATCTGGTGATCTGCATCATCTGCATGGTGATGATCGCCAACCTGCAATACGGCTGGACGCTGTTCGTCAATCCGATCAACAAAGCGCATGGTTGGTCGATCGCCTCGATCCAGTTTGCGTTCGCGGTCTTCATCGCGCTCGAGACCTGGCTGACGCCGATCGAAGGCTGGATCGTCGACATGCTCGGCCCGCAGCGCGGCCCCAAGATCATGGTCGGCTTCGGCGGCATCATGGTCGGCATCGGCTGGGTCATCAATGCCTACGCCGATTCGCTTTCGATGCTCTATTTCGGCGCGGTCATTTCCGGCATCGGCGGCGGCGCCGTTTACGCGACCTGCGTCGGCATGGCGGTGAAATGGTTCCCTGACCGACGCGGACTGGCGGTCGGCCTGACCGCGGCCGGTTACGGCGCCGGCGCGGCGCTCACCGTGATCCCGATCCGTTACGTGATCGACACCTATGGTTACAACACCGCTTTCCTCTGGTTCGGTATCGTGCAGGGCGCCGTCGTGTTCGTGCTCGCACTTCTGCTGCGCGGGCCGGAGCCGGGTGAAATGGCCGGGGCGTCAGCGCCGAAGGTGGCGCAGTCGGCGAAGAGCTATTCGCCGAAGGAAGTGCTGATCTCGCCGGTGTTCTGGCTGCTCTACATCATGTTCGTCATGGTGTCGGCTTCGGGCCTGATGGCCACCGCGCAGATCGCGCCGATCGCGGGTGACTTCAAGGTCGGCGATCAGATCGTGTTCTGGGGCGCCACCACGCTGACCGCGGCGCTGATCATCGACAATCTTGCCAACGGCGCGGCGCGTCCGCTGTTCGGATGGATTTCGGACATTATCGGGCGTGAAGCCACGATGGCGATTGCCTTCGGTCTGGGCGGCGTTTCCTACTGGCTGCTGGGATCGCTCGGCACCGCGCCTTGGGCCTTCGTGCTGTTCGCCGCGCTGATCTTCCTGACCTGGGGCGAGATCTTCAGCCTGTTCCCGTCGACCTGCACCGATACGTTCGGGCCGAAATTCGCCACCGTGAACCTGAGCCTGCTCTATACCGCGAAGGGGACGTCGGCGTTCCTGGTGCCGCTCGCCAATGTGATCAAGACGTCGACCGGCTCTTGGCACATGGTGTTCGCGGTGACCGCGATCATGAACTTCGTGGTCGTCGGCCTGGCGCTGTTCGTGCTCAAGCCGCTGCGGGCGCGGGCGATGGCGAAAGGCTGAAAGCCGCGCCGGACAGCAAGTGAGCCGGGCGGGATCGCCCGGCTGGATTGCCAGGGGGTGTTGGCCCAATCGCCCGCCCATTGGTGCGCACTATAAGGTATCGACGCCGCGGCCGGTTCAGACCCGGGGACCTTTGACGACGCTGGGTTAGCTGGAATATTGTATGCCACCGATGAGTTCGAGTTTCCCGATATTGCGGCGTGCTGAGGTTACCCCGAGTGCGGCGGAGCTGCCGGCGCCGCGGCTTGCCGTCGATCCGCTCGCCAACCCGGCAAGTTTCAAGCGCCAAGCCTATACCGCGCTGAAGAACGCCATCGCCTCGATGGACGTCTATCGCAGCCGCGCCGAGATCAGGCTCGACGAGCGCCGCTTGGCGCACGAGTTCGGCATCAGCCGGACGCCGGTGCGCGAGGCCATGGCGCAGCTCGAGCGCGAGGGATTCGTGCGCTCGGTGCCGCGGCGCGGCGTCTATGTGGTGCGCAAGACCAAGCGCGAGGTGATCGAGCTGATCACCGCCTGGGCGGCGCTGGAAAGCATGGCGGCGCGGCTGATCACCGAGAACGCCAGCGACGAAGACATCGCCTCGCTGCGGCGCATGTTCGCCACCTTCGAGAACGGCGCGGTGCGCGCGCATCTCGACGAATATTCCGAAATCAATATCGGCTTCCACCAGACCATCATCCGCATGAGCGGCAACAGCATGCTGATCAATCTGGCGGAAAACCTGTTCACCCATATGCGCATGATCCGGCGCAAGACCATCGGCGAGAAGGATCGCGCCGACCGCTCGATCCGCGACCACATGCACATCATCGAAGCGCTGGAAGCGCGCGACACGGTGCGCGCCGAGACGCTGGTGCGCGATCACGCGCTCGGCCTCGCCGAGCACGTCGCGAAATACGCCGATTATCTGGATTGATCTGGGGCAACGACCCCGACGGAGGAAACCCATGGCCGACGCAGCGATCAAAGAGAAACCCGCCGATGCAGCCGAACGCGAGCTGACCGACGGTTTTCATCTCCTCATCGACGCGCTCAAGCTCAACGGTCTCACCACGATCTATGGCGTGCCCGGCATCCCGATCACGGATTTCGGCCGCATGGCGCAGGCCTCGGGCATTCGCGTGCTGTCGTTCCGCCACGAGCAGAATGCCGGCTATGCGGCCGCGATCGCCGGCTTCCTCACCAAGAAGCCGGGCGTTTGCCTCACCGTGTCGGCGCCAGGCTTCCTCAACGGGCTCACCGCGCTCGCGCATGCCACCACCAACTGCTTCCCGATGATCCTGATGTCGGGATCGTCGGAGCGCGAGGTCGTCGACTTGCAGCAGGGCGACTACGAGGAGATGGACCAGCTCGCCATCGCCAAGCCGCTGTGCAAGGCGGCGTTCCGCGTGCTGCACGCGCAAGACATCGGCATCGGGCTCGCGCGCGCCATCCGCGCCGCGGTGTCGGGCCGCCCGGGCGGCGTCTATCTCGATCTGCCGGCAAAACTGTTCGGCCAGGTGATGGATGCGGCCGCCGGCCAGAAGTCGCTGGTCAAGGTCATCGATCCGGCGCCGGCACAGATTCCCGCGGCCGACGCGGTCAAGCGCGCGCTCGATGTGCTCAAAAGCGCCAAGCGCCCGCTCATCATCCTCGGCAAAGGCGCGGCCTATGCCCAGGCCGACGACGCGATCAAGAGCTTCGTCGAGAAGAGCGGCGTGCCGTTTCTGCCGATGAGCATGGCCAAGGGGCTTCTGCCCGACACCCATCCGCAATGCGCCGGCGCGGCGCGCTCGACGGTGCTCAAGGATTCCGACGTCGTGATGATGATCGGCGCGCGGCTGAACTGGCTCTTGTCGCACGGCAAGGGCAAGGCCTGGGGCGACGCGCCGAAGAAGTTCATCCAGATCGACATCGAGCCGAAGGAGATGGATTCGAACGTCGAGATCGCCGCCCCCGTGGTCGGCGACATCGGCTCCTGCGTCTCGGCGCTGCTCAACGCCATGGGCGGCAACTGGCCGGCACCGCCCGCCGACTGGATCAAGACGGTGACCTCCAAGCGCGACGAGAACGTCGCCAAGATGGCGCCGCGGCTGATGAACAACAATTCGCCGATGGACTATCACGGCGCGCTCGGCGTGCTGCGCACCATCGTCAAGGAACGGCCGGACGCCATCCTGGTCAACGAGGGCGCCAACACGCTCGATCTCGCCCGCGGCATCATCGACGTCTATCAGCCGCGCAAGCGCATCGATGTCGGCACCTGGGGCGTCATGGGCATCGGCATGGGCTACGCCATCGGCGCCGCGATCGAGACCGGCAAGCCGGTGCTCGCGGTCGAAGGCGACTCGGCGTTCGGCTTCTCCGGCATGGAGATCGAGACCATCTGCCGCTACAAGCTGCCGGTCTGCGTCGTCATCTTCAACAACGACGGCATCTATCGCGGCACCGACGTCAACAGCGCCAGCGCGGACCCGGCGACGACGGTCTTCGTCAAGGGCTCGCGCTACGACAAGATGATCGAGGCGTTCGGCGGCACCGGCGTCAACGCGACCTCGCCGGACGAGCTCAAGCGCGCCGTGAACGCCGCCATGGATTCCGGCAAGCCGACGCTGATCAACGCGGTGATCGATCCGGGCGCCGGCAGCGAAAGCGGCCGCATCGGCAATCTCAATCCGCAAAGCGCGCTGCAAAAGAAGTAGACGAGTTAGGGAGACGAGACAATGGCGACGCGAAGAAGAAAGCGCACAAGGCGAAATCCAAAGCGAAGCGCGTGAAAAAGGCTGCGGCGAAGAAGACCGCAAAGAAAGTCGTGAAGCTCAAGGCCAAGAAGCCGGCGGCTCATGCGGCCGCGAGCAACGGCCTGCCGCGGCCGTCGGCAAAGCCGTGGGGCCAGGCGGGCAGGGCGCTCGACGGCGTGAAAATCCTCGACTTCACCCATGTGCAGTCGGGGCCGACCTGCACGCAGCTGCTCGCCTATATGGGCGCCGATTGCATCAAGGTGGAGCGGCCCGGCGTCGGCGACATCACGCGCGGCCAGTTGCGCGACGTGAAAGGGCAGGACAGCCTCTATTTCACCATGCTCAACGGCACGAAGCGCTCGATCACGATCGACTCCAAGCATCCCAAGGGCAAGGAAATCCTCGACCGGCTGGTCAAGGAATGCGACGTGCTGGTGGAGAATTTCGCGCCCGGCGCGCTCGACCGCATGGGACTGACCTGGGAGCACATCCACAAGCTCAACCCGCGCATGATCGTCGCCTCGGTGAAGGGCTTTGGCCCCGGCCCGTACGAGGACTGCAAGGTCTACGAGAACGTGGCGCAATGCGCCGGCGGCGCCGCTTCGACCACCGGCTTCCGCGACGGCCCGCCGCTCGTCACCGGCGCGCAGATCGGCGACAGCGGCACCGGGCTTGCATCTCGCGCTCGGCATCGTCAGCGCGCTCTATCAGCGCATGCGCACCGGCCGCGGCCAGAAGGTGCTCTGCGCCATGCAGGACGGCGTGCTCAATCTCGCCCGCGTCAAATTGCGCGACCAGCAGCGCCTCGCCCACGGCCCGCTCACCGAATACAGCCAGTACGGCGAGGGCGTGCCGTTCGGCAAGGCGACGCCGCGCGCCGGCAACGATTCCGGCGGCGGCCAGCCGGGCTGGATCTTCAAATGCAAAGGCTGGGAGAGCGATCCCGACGCCTACATCTATTTCATCACGCAGGCGCCGGTGTGGGCGCCGATCTGCGACCTCATCGGCAAGCCGGAGTGGAAGACCGATCCGGATTACGCCACGCCGCCGGCGCGGCTGCCGCGGCTGCGGCACATCTTCGACACCATCGAGCAGTGGACCATGACCAAGACCAAGTTCGAGGTCATGGACATCTGCAACAAGTACGACATTCCGGTCGGGCCGATCCTGTCGATGAAGGAAATCGCCGAGGAGCAGTCGCTGCGCGAGACCGGCACCGTGGTCGAGGTCGATCATCCGGGCCGCGGCAAATATCTGACCGTGGGCAACCCGATCAAATTGTCGGACTCGCCCGCCGACGTGCGGCGCTCGCCGCTCCTTGGCGAGCACACCGACGAAATCCTGCGCAAGGTGCTCGGCTATTCGGACAAGGAAGTCGCCGACATCAAGGTCTCCGGCGCGATCACGCCGCCGGAGAAGCCGGGCAAGGCGGAAGCGGCGTAGTCTACTCCTCCCTCTCCCCGCTGCGCGGGGAGAGGGTGGGGTGAGGGGGCCTCACCGCTGGGCTCGAACGTGAGGGCTCGATTCGCGGAGAGGCCCCCTCACCCTCGTTCGCTTCGCTCACTCGACCTCTCCCCGCACGCGGGGAGAGGTGAAGATACTGAGAGAGGTTTTTGACAATGCGTATCGTCGTTCACGGCCAGCAGGCGTTCGGCAAGGCGGTGCTCGAAGCGCTGATCAAGCGCGGCGAGGATGTCGTCGCCGTCTACGTCGCGCCGGAAAAGCCGGGCGCCAAGGCCGATCCGCTGAAGGAAGCGGCGGTGGCGGCGAAGCTGCCGGTCTATCAGCCGGACTCCTACAAGAAGCCGGAAGTGTGGGAAGAGTTCAAAGCGCTCAAGCCCGACCTGCAGGTCATGGCCTTCGTCACCTGTTCGTGCCGGAGGAATTCCTCAACATCCCGACCCACGGCTCGATCCAGTATCACCCGTCGCTGTTGCCGGCCTATCGCGGCGCCAGCGCCATCAACTGGCCGATCATCAAGGGCGAGACCGAGACCGGGCTTTCGATCTTCTGGCCCGACAACGGCCTCGATACCGGCGACGTGCTGTTGCAGAAGAAAACGCCGATCGGCCCGACCGACACGCTCGGCACGGTCTATTTCGATCGCCTGTTCCCGATGGGCGTCGAGGCGATGCTGGAATCGGTCGATCTGGTGAAGGCCGGCAAGGCGCCGCGCATCAAGCAGGACGAAGCCAAGGCCACCTACGAAGGCCGCTGCGGTCCCGACAACGCCAGGATCGACTGGGGCAAGCCGTGGGAGCAGATCGACCGGCTGATCCGCGGCTGCAATCCGGCGCCCGGCGCCTGGACCACGCTCGACGGCAAGCAGCTGAAGATCTTCGACGCCAAGCCGCTGCCGGCGAAAGACCCGAAGGGCATCGCCGGCAAGGTCGGCGAAATCGCCGTGGTCGAAGCCGACGGCTTCACCGTGGTCTGCGCCGACGGGCGCTTCAAGGTCACCCGCGTGCAGCCCGCCGACGGCAAGAAGATCGAAGCCGGCGAGTGGGCGAAGTCGGTCAATCTCCGCCGTCAAGGCGAGATTCACATGACCACCTCACCGTCATGGCCGGGCCTGTCCCGGCCATCCACGTCTTGCCGCGAGCGAAGACGTGGATGCCCGGCGCAAGGCCGGGCATGACGAAACAAAATGCCGGCTCACCACATTCACTGAATGGATCAACATCAATGCCCGCCTCTCAGCATCAATCGCCGAAGTCCGATATCGAAATTTCGCAGGCCGCCAAGAAGCGGCTGATCCTCGACGTCGCCAGGGAAAAGCTCGGCATCGGCGCCGGAAAATCTCGAGCCCTACGGCCACTACAAGGCCAAGGTGTCGATGGATTACATCAAGTCGCTGCAAAGACAAGCCGAACGGCAAGCTGATCCTGGTCTCCGCGATCACGCCGACGCCGGCCGGCGAGGGCAAGACCACGACCACGGTCGGCCTGACCGACGCGCTCAATTACATCGGCAAGAAGGCGATGCTGTGCCTGCGCGAGCCGTCGCTCGGGCCGTCGTTCGGCATGAAGGGCGGCGCCGCCGGCGGCGGCTATGCCCAGGTCGTGCCGATGGAGGACATCAACCTCCACTTCACCGGCGACTTCCACGCCATCACCTCGGCGAACAATCTGCTCGCGGCGATGCTCGACAATCACATCTATTGGGGCAACGCGCTCGGCATCGACGAGCGCCGCGTCGCCTGGCGCCGCGTGCTCGACATGAACGACCGCGCGCTGCGCAGCATCGTCGGCTCGCTCGGCGGCGTCGCCAACGGCTTCCCGCGCGAGGACGGTTTCGACATCACGGTCGCCTCCGAAGTCATGGCGATCTTCTGTCTCGCCCGCGATCTCGACGATCTGAAAAAGCGCCTCGGCAACATCGTCGTCGCCTATACGCGCGACCGCAAGCCGGTGCGCGCCAGCGACCTCAAGGCCAACGGCGCCATGACCGTGCTGCTCAAGGAGGCGCTGGCGCCGAACCTGGTGCAGACGCTGGAAGGCACGCCGGCCTTCATCCACGGCGGCCCGTTCGCCAATATCGCGCACGGCTGCAATTCGGTGCTGGCGACGACGACGGCGCTGAAGCTCGCCGATTACGTGGTGACCGAAGCCGGCTTCGGCGCCGATCTCGGCGGCGAGAAATTCCTCGACATCAAGTGCCGCAAGGCCGGCATTGCGCCCGACTGCGCGGTGCTTGTTGCCACCATCCGCGCGCTGAAAATGCACGGCGGCGTCAAGAAGGAAGACCTCAAGCAGGAGAATCTGAAGGCGCTCGAAGCCGGCATGGCGAATCTGCAGCGCCACGTCGAGAACGTGCGGAAATTCGGCATCGAGCCGGTGATCTCGATCAACCGGTTCTCGGCCGACACCGAGGCCGAGATCAAGCTGGTCGAGGAGAAGTGCAAGGCGCTCGGCGTCGAGGCCCTGATGGCCGATCACTGGGCGATGGGCGGCGAGGGCGCGGCCAATGTCGCCAAGGCCGTGGTCAAGATCTGCGACAGCGGCAAGAGCAAGCTGAAGTTCCTCTATCCCGACGACATGCCGCTCTACGAGAAGATCCGCACCATCGCCAAGGAGATCTATCGCGCCAAGGACATTTCCGCCGACAAGTCGGTGCGCGATCAGCTGGCGAACTTCGAAGCGATGGGCTACGGCAAGTTCCCGATCTGCGTCGCCAAGACGCAATACAGCTTCTCGACCAATCCCGACGCCAAGGGCGCGCCGACCGATCACATTATCAATGTGCGCGAGGTGCGGCTGTCCGCGGGCGCCGAATTCGTGGTAGCGGTCTGCGGTGAGATCATGACCATGCCCGGCCTGCCCAGAGTGCCGGCGGCTGATTCCATCGACGTCGCGGCGGACGGAAAAATCGTCGGTTTGTTTTAGGCCGCGTTTGCAGAACGCGTGTGAGAGTCCGCCGTGCATACCGGCACGGGGAGATAAACTATTGCATGTCATCGGTGTGGAGCACAGTGAATGGCGCCCCATCGCGATCGTACGTTTTCTTGAACTCCGCGACCAACCGTCGAAGCCGCTTTGCAAACTGCTCGCCGATCAGGCGCATTTCGGCCACTGAACCAGCCTCTTTCGAGCTCGCAAGGATGATGGCTTGCAGCTGTAGCAAAGCATCGTAAATCTCGTAATTTCGCAGCGGCACCAAGTTGGTCGTGGGATCGCGCGACGCCTTGAGGATCGCGTCCCAAACGGCGTCCCGTATCCGATCGCGATAGGCTCGATCGAAATTGTCGATTTGCCTGGTCGTCATGAAAGTCTCGCTCACCGCACTATTCCGACCGGCGTCGGGGCATCGATACGGTCCAAACGTTTTCGCCGTCAGGATTCAAACATCCTTTGGCAGGACGCCTTGCGGCCCGGCCGGCCTTCGCGGGCCCGCTCGTCCCATCAAGCCGGCGGCCGATTCCCGCCGTCGTGTCGCCGTTGTCGCGATGATCGATGCGAACGTCAGGTCGACTTCGGAGGCACCACCATCCATTTCGTCACACCGGCGAGGACGGCGAAGATAGCGCCGCCGCCGCCGCCGCCGATGATCTGACCGACGAGCGCGCCGACATCGACATTACCGGTCGTGCTCGCGAACGCAGGTATCAGTTGCGTAAGAAGCTGAACGCCGACAACTCCGCCAATAGCCCCAGCGATTGTGTTGCCAATCGCGCCGAGCGTGAAATTCTTGAGTGCCGCTCCGGCGGCGTGGCCGCCAATGACACCGGCGACGATTTGAATGATGAGATCGATGAGAGTTCCCGACATGTCATGCTCCTTTCAGGCTGCACTTCCTCGAATTGCCCAAGTTCACTTCATCATGCGCCGCGTCTTGTGCCCGTCCTGTCGCGACGCCACGTGGTCGCGGGCGTCAGTCGGTCTCGCGCGACGCCGCGATGACACTGTCGGCGGCTTGATCCTTGCGCAGGATCAACTGGTTCTCCGCCTTTTCGGCTTCCCTCTCCAAGCCCATCCAGCGCAATTTGCGGATCAGCTTGACGAGCTCGTTGGCGGTTCGCTGCTCTCCCAGGCCATCAGGCGGCTTTTGTCGGTTGTGCGGCGTTTCCATTGATGTTCTCCCTATTTTTTTATGTTTGAACATCGCGCCCATGCGCCATGCGCGGTGTTCGCTTTATTGGACACGAAATTCTTTGACATCCGGATCAAACACGAGCTGTTCGCCGGTGATCAGGGGAATGCGCAAGAGACTGCGGTTACTTTCAAACTTTTCCCGTGGAATGCCCTCGACGAGGGTATGGCCCTTGAGCAGGGTGGACCAAACGGTCGTAAAATCATTTCCCTTGCGTACCAACTCGGTGCAATGGCGCGCGAGATCGCTGGCTCTCTCATTGGACATTTCCACCGCCCCATTCGATCTTAAGAAGTTGCGTCGCCAACCAATGCCGTCGGCGCTTGCGACGTATCGCGGATTTGCAATTTATGATTATATGCGCGACAAGAAATGGTGGCGAATTTTTTTGTGATGCCGCGCTTCATACGAAACATGAGTTTTCATATTTAAAACTAGAAAACTCGTGTTTGATATATAGAAGCGCATTGTCCAGACTGCAATTGTGTTATGGGCATTCAACATACCTGCCACTGCGCCACACCTAGGAGATTCGATTTAATCACCTGACGGAAGCGCCTTTGTGTGAACGTCCAACTCCCCGAAGCTGGCCCAGGCAGATCATCGAACGCCAAAACATCGCGCGCTGCGTTCCTCGATCGAAGAGCTTTGATTTCTAATTTATACGATCGGCGTAACGCATATTCCAAGTTTCCCGTATTGTATGAAGCCATGAGCCGCGCTCCTTGGTCAGGCGGGGCTGGCAGTTCAATACTAAGTAGACATCCGTAATTGACCGATCGAGCGCTGCGGCCAAGCCTGCGGCGTCATGGCTGTTTTTATCTATCGATGCCCCACCACGGGCCTGAAAGTACAAGGATGGCTCGCGGACGAACCGTCATCCGAGAATGACCGCACAAGCTATGAAGCGGTGATTTGCACGGCTTGCACGACGGTTCACTTTGTCAACCGGAAAACCGGCAGAACCATTGGAGATGAAGAGAAATAAGCGCTTAGCCCTTACGGCCGGCACTCAGCACAAGCCCGAATTGGCTCGGAACTAGGGATGTCCGCGAACCGGAACTTTGGTCGAAGACCATCTCTCAAAGGTGAACAACAAGACCTAGCAAGTCAGCGCGTAACCAGCTAAACGAGCCTACCGTTAGGCATCACCAGTAATGAGGTTTTCAATGTTGAAGTTCTACTATAGCGGCGCGCCGAACCCGACCAAGGTGGCGCTATTCCTGGAAGAGACCGGCCTGCCTTACGAGGCCATTCCGGTCGATACTCGCAAGGGCGAGCAGCACAAGGCGGAATTTCTGAAGATCAATCCGAACGCCAAGCTGCCGGCCATCGTCGACGGCGACGTCACCGTGTTCGACTGCAAGCGCCATCCTGCTCTATCTCGCCGAAAAGACCGGAAAATTCCTGCCGGCCAAGACCGACAAGGCGCGCGGCGAGCTCCTGTCATGGATGTTCTTCGTATCGTCCGGCGTCGGCCCGTATTTCGGCCAGTCGGTGCATTTCCGCAATTATGCGCCGGAGAAGATTCCCTACGCCATCAACCGCTACACCTTCGAGGCGCAGCGCCACGCCGGCATTCTCGACGCCCGTCTCGCCAAGCACAAATACATGCTCGGCGACACTTATACGATCGTCGACATGAACGTCTGGGGCTGGTCGCGCATGTTGCCGAACGTGGTCGGCGAGGGCGCCTGGGACAAGTACAAGAACCTGAAGAGACTTGTCGACGAGATCAACGCCCGTCCCGCCGCGCAGAAGGCCTCAGGCTTGAAGGACCGCCACAAGTTCAAGACCGACATGGACGCCGAAGCGCTCAACGCGATGTTCCCGCATCTGCAGCAAAAGGTGGCGTAGCCACTGCGTTCGCAAAACGGCAAACAAAAACGGCGCGGCCTTTCGGGGCCGCGCCGTTCGCATTTGGGACGCCGAAGCTGCTACTGGAACAGCTTCATCGCGTTGACCAGCGTCTGCAACACGCCAAGCGTCAGCGGGATGCCGACAAAACCCCAGGCCAGCACGAGTTGCAGCGTGGTCGTGCCGTTTTGCTGATTTGAGTTTGCCATCGCTGTTCCTCCTTATGCGCCGGCCGGTTCGCCGGCGGCGCCGACTTCGAGCAACGCCCGTTCGGCTTCGTGGTCGGGCCGCATGTGGAAGCGGTGATGCACCGCCTTGACCAGGAGGTTGCAGATGAAGCCGATCACCAGCAGCCCGGCCATGATGTACATCGTGCACGTTGTAGGCCTGTGCCTTCGGCACGCCGTGGGTGACGTTGTACTCGCGGATGTAGTTCACCAGCACCGGCCCGAAGATGCCGGCCATCGACCATGCGGTCAGCAACAGGCCGTGGATGGCGCCGACATAGCGCGTGCCGAACATGTCCCGCAGATAGGCCGGCACGGTGGCGAAGCCGCCGCCGTACATGCTGATGATCACCAGGAAGCAGCACACGAAGGCGACCACGCTGCCGATCGAGCCGGTATAGGGCACGGAGCAGTACAGCAGGAAGCCGAGCACCATGAAGATGAAATAGGTGTTCTTGCGGCCGATATAGTCCGACGTCGACGCCCAGAAGAAGCGGCCGCCCATGTTGAACAGGCTCATCAGGCCGACGAAGCCCGCCGCGGCGATCGGGGTGATCTTGCCCGGAAACATTTCCTGGCTCATGGCAGAAGCTTGGCCGAGCACGCCGATGCCGGCGGTGACGTTGAGGCAGAGGATCCACCAGATCAGCCAGAACTGCGGCGTCTTCAGCGCGTCGTACACGAAGACGTCGTTGGTGGTGATCAGCCGCGCCGATTGCACCGGCGGCGTATAGCCGGCCGGCCTCCAGCCCGGCGCCGGCACGCGCACGATGATCGAGCCGACCATCATGAAGACAGAAATAGACGACGCCGAGCACGATGAAGGTTTCGCCGACGCCGACATGGGTCGGTGTGGAGAACTTGCTCATCAGCCAGACCGACAACGGCGAGGCGATGAAGGCGCCGCCGCCGAAATCCCATGATCGCCATTCCGGTCGCCATGCCGGGGCGGTCGGGGAACCATTTGATCAGGGTCGATACCGGCGAGATGTAGCCGATGCCGAGCCCGCAGCCGCCGAGCACGCCGTAGCCGAGATAGACGAGCCAGATATTGTGGATGTAAACGCCGATCGCGGAGGCAATGAACCCGCCGGCCCAGCACAGCGCCGCGGTGAACATCGCCCGGCGCGGACCGCCTTCCTCGACCCAGCGGCCGAATACCGCCGCGGAGACGCCGAGAAAGAAAATCGCGATCGAGAAGATCCAGCCCAGCTCGGGAAGAGTCCAGTCGTCCGGCGCCGATTGCGAAATGCCGATGAGTTTCGTCATCGGCAGGTTGAACACGCTGAACGCATAGGCTTGGCCGATGCACAGGTGCACGCACAGCGCTGCCGGCGGCACCATCCAGCGGCTGAATCCTGGTTTGGCGATCGTGTGATCGCGATCGAGAAAGCTCATGGGGCGGTCCTCTCCGGCTTTTATTGTCGCAATCCGGGTTCGGCTGACCGCGAAAGAACGCAGTTGCGTCCCGAATTTGTTGTTTGGACAGTGACCAGCGCGATAGAAGGAATCAATGAGCGTCTGCCTATCGCCCGATAGGCAAAACAAATCGCGCGATGACGGGTGGGATCAGTCGGCCAAAAGCTGTGCGGCGCGCCGGGCTTCGACAACCAGCGCTGCCGTCAAAGGCTTCATCGGCTGCCGGACCGGCACCACCAGGCCGATGGTGTGGCTTGCTTCCGGTTCCACGATCGGGATCGCGCGCAGCACATCGGTGAGGCCGAGTGTCGCAGCGAGCCGCGCCGGCATCACGCTGGCCCAGCGTCCGGTGCGGACGTGGGAGTAGAGCACGATCATCGAATCCGATTCGAGCGAGATTTTGGGATCGCCGCCGGCGGCGCGCAGCAGGCCTTCGATGATCCGTCGCGTCTGGGTGTCGGGCGTCAACAGGCAGAGCGGGACTTGCGCCACCTCCGCCCACGTCACCTTGTCGCGGTCGCCGAGCGGCGCATCGGTGGAGGTCAGCAGGCAATAGCGCTCGCGATAGAGCGGCACCCCGGTGACCCGGCCGATCGGCTCGCCGTCGAGATAGGTCACGCCGGCATCGATCTCGAGATTCTCCAACAGGCGGAAAATTTCCGTCGAGTTGTAGGACAGCACGGTGAATTGAACGCCGGGATGACGCTCGTGATAGAGCGTCGTCAGCGTCTCGATCATGGCCAGCGCCATCGGGATCGCGGCGATGCGCAGCCGGCCGGTCAGCCCGTGCTTGAGCGCGTGAACCTCCTCGCGCATGGCGCGGCTGTCGCCGACGATGCGGCGCGCCCAGTCGAGCACGCGCTCGCCTTCGGGCGTGAAATCCTGAAACCGCGAGCCGCGGTTGACCAGAAGCACGCCAAAACTATCTTCGAGCTGCTTGACGCCGGCCGACAGCGTCGGTTGGGTGACGCCGCAGGCCTCGGCCGCCCGGCCGAAATGTTGTTCGCGCGCCAGCGCCAGCAGGAATTCGAGCTTATCGATCACAGCCTATCGCTCCTCAAGGACACCGTGACGCGGCGTGCGCGGTCTGCGAAATTTGGATATATCGAGGCTAAATGCCTATCTTGACGCGCATGCAGATGATAGAAAATTCCGAGGACAGTCAATATATCAATAGAAAATCTCTATTGGATAATCCGCAAATCGCGCTTGTTTTGCAGCAGCACCGGGCCGTTTTTGCTTTTCGCGAGGAATTATGACCGTCACCGAGCAGCCGCCGACCTCACCGCCCGCGCAGCGCGGGGGCACCGGCCGGCGCCGGCCGGCGCGCACGCCGAAGGGCCGGCAGGTCGATCCGCAGGCGCTCGAAGAAGTGCAGGCGCTGCTGACCGATCGGCCGCGGCGGCGCGATCTGTTGATCGAGCATTTGCATCTCATCCAGGACCATTACGGCCATCTGTCCGCCGCGCATCTCGCCGCTCTGGCGCAGGAGATGAAGCTCGCGCTCACCGAAGTCTATGAGGTCGCGACCTTCTACGCCCACTTCGACGTGGTGAAGGAAGGGCAGACGCCGCCGCCGCCGGTCACCGTGCGGGTGTGCGATTCGTTGTCGTGCGCGCTCAAGGGCGCGGAGCGGCTGTTTGCCGAACTGCCGCAAAAGCTCGGCGCGCAAAATCTTTCCGATAAAGTGCGCGTGGTGCGCGCGCCGTGCATGGGCGCCTGCGATCGCGCGCCGGTTTGCGCCGTCGGCCACGTGCAGGTGATGCAGGCCGACACGGCGAAGGTCGTTGCCGCTGCGGCGAAGCCCGCGCACGCGCATACCTATCCGACGCCGAACGCGTTCGACGCTTATGTGCGCGGCGGCGGCTACGACTTGCTGAAAGCCTGCCTCGGCGGCAAGCGCACGCGCGACGATATCATCAAGGCGGTCAGCGATGCCGGCTTGCGCGGCCTCGGCGGCGCCGGGTTTCCCACCGGCCGCAAATGGTCGCTGGTGCGCGCCGAGCCGGCGCCACGTCTGTTCGCCGTCAACGCCGACGAAGGCGAGCCGGGCACGTTCAAGGACCGCTATTATCTGGAACAGGATCCGCACCGCTTCATCGAAGGCATGCTGATCGCCGCCTGGATCGTCGAAGCCGCCGACACGTATCTCTATGTGCGCGACGAATATCCGGAAGTGCGGCTGCTCCTCATCGACGAAATCGCCAAGGTCGAAGCGGCGGGTCTGTCCAAGCACACCAAGATTCATCTGCGGCGCGGCGCCGGCGCTTATATCTGCGGCGAAGAATCGGCGATGATCGAATCGATCGAGGGCAAGCGCGGCCTGCCGCGCCATCGGCCGCCTTATGTCGCCCAGGTCGGCTTGTTCGGCCGCCCGACGCTCGAACAGAATGTCGAGACGCTGTTCTGGGTGCGCGACATCGTCGAGAAGGGCGCCAACTGGTTCACCTCGCAAGGCCGCCACGAGCGCAAGGGCTTTCGCAGTTTCTCGGTATCGGGCCGCGTCAAGAATCCGGGCGTAAAACTGGCGCCGGCCGGCGTCACCGCGCGCGAGCTGATCGACGAGTTTTGCGGCGGCATGGCCGACGGCCACAGCTTCAAGGGCTATCTGCCGGGCGGCGCTTCGGGCGGCATCCTGCCGGCGTCCATGGCCGACATCCCGCTCGACTTCGGCACCCTGGAAAAATACGGCTGCTTCGTCGGCTCCCACGCTGTTGTGATCCTGTCCGACAAGGACGACATGAAAGCGGTGGCGCTCAACCTCATCAAATTCTTCGAGGACGAGAGCTGCGGCCAATGCACGCCGTGCCGCGTCGGCACCGAGAAGGCCGCCCACCTGATGGCCAATGGGCCGTGGGACCCGGCCCTTCTGGACGAGCTCTCCGTCCTGATGCGCGACGCCTCGATCTGCGGCCTGGGCCAGGCGGCGCCGAATCCGTTGCTTTCCGTGCTAAAATACTTTCCCGAAGAACTGACCAAGCCGCTGGGACATTGGTGACTTGATGCCGGAATTGGGCAAGCGAAAGGCTTAACTGATGCAATGACGTGAACGACGCAAAAGCCGGCGCCAACACCTTCCTGATCGACGACCGCGAAGTCGATATCCGCCCCGGCGAGACCATCTTCAACGCCGCGCGCCGGCTCGGCATCGAGCTGCCGCATCTGTGCTATTCGCCGAAGCCCGGCTACCGCCCGGACGGCAATTGCCGCGTCTGCATGGTCGAGATCGAGGGCGAGCGGGTGCTGGCGGCAAGCTGCATTCGCAATCCCTCGCCCGGCATGAAGGTCAAGACCGCAACCGACCGCGCCAAGACCGCGCGCAAGATGGTGGCGGAGCTGTTGCTGACCGATCAGCCGGCGCGCGAAGTCGCCCACGATCCGGATTCCGAGTTCTGGAAAGTCGCGACCCGCATGGAGCTCAAGCAGGGCCGCTTCCCGCGCCGCGCGACGCCCGCGCCGGATCGCAGCCACATCGCCATGGCGGTCAATCTCGACGCCTGCATCCAGTGCAATCTCTGCGTCCGCGCCTGCCGCGAAGTCCAGGTCAATGACGTCATCGGCATGGCCGGCCGCGGCTTTGGCGAAAAGATCGTGTTCGACTTCGACGATCCGATGGGCAACTCGACCTGCGTAGCCTGCGGCGAATGCGTGCAGGCCTGCCCGACCGGCGCGCTGATGCCGGCGACAATGGTGGACGACAACAACGTCTATAAGGGCAAGCCCGACCGCACCGTCGACAGCGTCTGCCCCTATTGCGGCGTCGGCTGCCAGCTCACCTACCAGATCAAGGACGACAAGATCGTCGCGGTGGCCGGCAAGGACGGCCCGGCCAACCAGAACCGGCTCTGCGTCAAAGGCCGCTTCGGCTTCGATTACGTGCACAATCCGCAGCGCCTGCTCAAGCCGATGATCCGCAAGGACGGCGTGGCGAAAGTGCCGCACGAGGAAATCGACCCGTCGAATCCGTGGACGCATTTCCGCGAGGCGACCTGGGACGAGGCGCTCGATCGCGCGGCGTCGGGCTTGAAGAAAATCCGCGACCGCGACGGGCCGCAGGCGCTGGCCGGTTTCGGCTCGGCCAAAGGCTCCAACGAAGAGGCCTATCTGTTCCAGAAACTGGTGCGCACCGGTTTCGGCACCAACAATGTCGATCACTGCACCCGGCTGTGCCACGCCTCCTCGGTGGCGGCGCTGCTCGAAGGCGTCGGCTCGGCGGCGGTGACCGCGACCTTCAACGAGTGCAAGAATTCCGACGTCATCATCGTCATCGGCGCCAACCCGACGGAAAACCACCCCGTTGCCGCGACGTTCTTCAAGCAGGCGGCCAAGCGCGGCGCAAAACTCATCGTCATGGATCCGCGCGGGCAGGCGCTCGAAGCGCCATGCCTGGCGCATGATGCAGTTCAAGAACGGCTCCGACGTGGCCGCGCTCAACGCCATGCTCAACGTCATCGTCACGGAAAAGCTCTACGACCAGCAATATATCCAGACCTATGTCGAAGGTTTCGACGCCTGGAAGGAAAACATCAAGGATTTCACGCCGGAGGAAATGGCGCCGATCTGCGGCATTCCCGCCGACACGCTGCGCGAGGTGGCGCGCACTTATGCGCGCGCCGAAAGCGCCATCATCTTCTGGGGCATGGGCGTGTCGCAGCACACCCACGGCACCGACAATGCGCGTTGTTTGATCGCGCTGTCGCTGATCACCGGCCAGATCGGCCGGCCCGGCACCGGACTGCATCCGCTGCGCGGCCAGAATAACGTGCAAGGCGCTTCCGACGCCGGCCTCATTCCGATGTTCTTCCCCGACTACAAGTCGGTGGAAGATCCGGACATTCGCACCCAGTACGAGAAGGCCTGGGGCGTCAAGCTCGACCCGAAGAAGGGCAAGACCGTCGTCGAGATCATGGACGCGGTGCACGCGGACGAGATCAAGGGCATGTATATCGAGGGCGAGAATCCGGCGATGTCGGATCCCGACCTCAATCATGCGCGTCAGGCGCTGGCGCATCTCGAACACCTCGTGGTGCAGGACCTGTTCCTCACCGAGACCGCGATGTATGCCGACGTGGTGCTGCCGGCCTCCGGCTGGCCGGAGAAGGACGGCACCGTCACCAACACCAATCGCCAGGTGCAGATGGGCCGCCAGGCGCTGCCGCTGCCCGGCGACACCCGCCACGACCTTTGGATCATTCAGGAGATCGCCAACCGCATGGGCTGCGGCTGGACCTACAAGCATGTCAGCGAGGTCTTCACCGAGATGGCGTCGATGATGCCGGCGCTCGCCAACATCTCCTGGGATCGCGTCGACCGCGAACACGCCGTCACTTATCCCGTCGATGGGCCCGACGTGCCGGGCCGCGACGTGGTGTTCGATCAGGGTTTCCCGCGCCCGGGCGGCTTCGCCAAGCTCGTCGCGGCAAAACTGCAGCCGCCGGACGAAGTGCCGGACGAGAATTATCCATTCATCCTCACCACCGGGCGCCAGCTCGAACATTGGCACACCGGCGCCATGACGCGCCGCGCCACCACGCTCGACGCGCTCGAGCCGTCGGCGGTGGCTTCGGTATCGCGCGGCACGCTCGACCAAGCTCGGCATCAGGCCGGGCGACATGATCCGCGTCACCACCCGCCGCGGCGTGGTCGAGCTCAATTCGCGCCAGGACGACGGCATTCCCGACGGCGTGGTGTTCATCCCGTTCGCCTATGTCGAGGCGGCGGCGAACCTGCTGACCAATCCAAAACTCGATCCGTTCGGAAAAATTCCCGAATTCAAGTTCTGCGCGGCGAAGGTCGAGGCGATCGACCCGGCGTCGCGGGTGGCGGCGGAGTAAGTTTCGACTATTGGGCGCTGAGGGCTACCCGCAGGCTCGCCAACGATTTGGACCGCGCCTGACCGGTCAGGCGTTGTAGGTCAAAAACCGCATCTGTCGGAAGTGAAACACGTTCTTGGTGTCGCACAGCTCGTTGGCCGCGCTGACTACCGGAACGACGGTGATGCTGATCTGGCTGTTGGTCTTTGCGAGTTGCTTCAGCGCCGCGGTCACCGGGATGCGTGCTTGCGTCGGCTGCAACGGATGCGAGTCGCGAAAATCGTAGGAATCGAGTTTTTCGTTGATTTCGCAATGGCCGACGTCACCGAAGCAGCCGCCGTGTCCGAAGATATAGAACGATCCGGCATAGCCCTGATCGAGGGTCTTCGGCGTGCCGGCATTGGCCTTGGGATTGTTGAAGAAGACGCGGCCCTCGTACGAGGCTTGGCTGTGGTCGATGTCGAGAATTTGGAGATCGGCCAATTCGAAGCGATGGGTGGGGCCGGCGAATTCGATCGAAACCGGCTTGGACGTAAAGGTGTTGGCCGGCGTTGTCGGCCGGATCGGCGAGGTAATCGTCGGCTTGGCGGACGCGGCTCGTTTCGCGGCGCGGCGTGGTTTCGAGGTTTTCGCCATCATCCAGCTCCCATCAGATCGGGACAACGGTTTGCGCGGCGGCGTAGTCGTAACCGAGGCTGTTGACGCTCAGCACGTCGCGGACGGTCAAGGTCCACGGCGCCAGCACCGTATCGAGCATATTATCCGGCATGCTGCCGTTTCCGTTGCGCACCTGCCACAGCCACCACAATCGATCGATCATGCAATGATGCGAGTAGAATATCGGATCGAAGGCGGCAACCGCAACAATGCCCATGTCGCCGCCGACCCAGCCGTGAACCGCATTGTGCAGTTGGTCTTCGAGCGCGAGCGTGAATTCGCTCCAGTCGCCCGTTCCCGAAACATCGTCGACGTTATTCTGCGTCGGAAGATCGTCGACCGATCCGGGTTGCCGGGTGGTGGTGTGGTGGACCGACGGTTTGGTCAGGTCGATGCGAAAACTGTACAGCGGATTGGGTTTGCCGTTCGCCGTCCTGTCGGCGAAAATTTGCGGGATGCCGGCTTGGCGCGGCGGCCGCAGCGTCCAGTCCCACCATGGCAACGAGATGCTCGGCACGCGACTGCGCATCGCAAGCTCGAAATTATAGAGATACGCCCGGTGCCACGGCAAAAACAGATAGGCCGGAGCATCTGCCGTCGAGTGTTTGCAAAGCCAATTGGGAACGCCGTGGAGACCCGCGAAATAGGCAAAGCCCCGGTTGTCGGTGATGGTCTGCATCTGTCCATAGGCATCGCGGAATGCGCTGATGTCGGCATCGGACAGATTGTGGACACCTTGCCTGGTGCGAAGACTATCCGCCATGACCTGAGCTCGCCACTTGGCCTCGTCGCGACGATGCGCCCGGAGAACGCGACGGGTTGCGCAAGCCTAGCAAAACATACTTAGATTGAGAAGGGCCGAATTTCCCTGCAGTGTGTGCTGCGCCTCGTCTCCTGCCCGAAGGAAATCTAGGATAGTTTGGGCGTTGCGCGCGACGGCGGCAGTGAACACGCATGAATGACGGCGACCCGCACGAAGAGATCGTGCGCCTGGAGGCGCAGATCGAGGCGCTCTCGGACAAGATCGAGAACTGCCGCAAATTCATTCTGGCGGGGCGGATCGCCGCGGGCGTCGGCGGCGTCTTGCTTGTCGCGCTGTTGCTCGGCGCGATCCGGTTCGATCTGCAGCTCATGATGCTCGCCATGGCCGCCTTGCTCGGCGGCATCGTCGCGTGGGGCTCGAATGGCTCGACGGCCAAAGAAGCCGAAGACGAATTGGCCGCGGCCGAGGCGAACCGCAAGGCGTTGATCGGGCTGATCGATCTGCGCGTGGTCGCGGAGCGGCCGACGCTGCATTGAGGCGCATTGTCGGGCCGCGCGCCGCCGAATATCATGCGGCAAAATAGTCTTTGGGAGGAAAGCGCCATGGTCTCATCGATGGCCTCATCGCATGTGTTCGCCGGCGTCGGCGGGTATTACGGCGGCAATCAAGGCAACCTCGCCGGCGTGTTCCGCCGCGATGCCGCAAGCGCGGAGTGGCAGCACGTTCTGACCGAGCCCGAGGCCTATACGGTGTTCGTGCATCCGCGCGATCCGAACCTCGTTCTCGCCGGTACCAAGGACGGCATTTATCGCTCGACCGATGGCGGCGCGACGTTCAAGCGCGCCAATTTTCCCGACAGCGGCGTGCAGGTCTGGTCGTTCTTGCCCGATCCCGCCGATCCGAAGCGTTTGCTGGCCGGCGGTTCGCCGGCTTCGATCTATCGCAGCACCGACGCGGGCGAGAGCTGGACGCGGCAAGCCGATCCAAAGCTGCCGGATCGCGGCAAGGCGCCGTTCGCGGTCCGGGTGATGCGCTTTGCCCGCCACCCGCAGCCGGCCGGACGAAATCTATGCCGCGCTCGAGGTCGGCGGCGTGATGCGATCGACCGACGGCGGCGAAAGCTGGAGCGATTGCAGCGAGCACCTGATCCGCCTGTCGGTCGAGGAGCCGCGGCTGCGCAGCAAGATCGTCAGCGATACCGAGGCCGAAGGCATGCTCGACGGTCACGCCATCTGCATGAGCGCAGCCGATCCCGACGCCGTCGTGCTCGCGGTGCGCATGGGCCTGTTCCGGAGCCAAGACCAGGGCAAGACCTGGGAGGATTTGCGGGTCGACCGCTTCTCGCCGTTCACCTATGGCCGCGACATCAAGGTGTCGCCGCAGGACCCGAACACGCTTTATGCCTGCCTGAGCGTCGCGGCGTCATCCAAGGACGGCGCGCTCTACCGCAGCCAGGATATCGGCCGCACCTGGCAGCGCTTCGACAAGGTGCAGCCGCACGGCACGCTGATGTCGGTGAGCCTGCATCACGCCGACGCCAAGCAGGTCTACATCGCCGCGCGCTATGGCGAAGTGTTCGGCACGCAGGACGGCGGCGAGAGCTGGCGCGAAACGCCGCTGCCGTCCGGGCGTGCAGCACATCTACGCGCTGGCGTGTGGGTGAATCGCGCCGCGCATTGGCGCGGCGTTATTTATTCTCGTCTCGGAAATACGGCTCGACCGCACCGGTGAGCTTGATGGTCAGCGGATTGCCGTGGCGGTCCTTGCCCTTGCCGGCCTCGACGCGGATCCAGCCTTCGCTGACGCAATATTCGGCGACGTTGGTTTTCTCGACGCCCTTGAAGCGCACGCCGATTTCGCGCTCCAGCAGTTCGGCATTGTAGTAGGGACTGCGCGGGTCGGTCGAAAGGCGATCGGGCAGGGTGTCGGCCATGATCTCTCCACTCAATCAATCGACATGCCGGCGGCCCGGAGCGGCGCGCCGTTTTTCTCGATCTCGGGACACGATGATGCTTTGCAGATAGGCGGTCGAGCGATGCTCGGGCGGCACCACGAAGGTGCCGGTGGCGACGAGCGCCTCCTGCACCGACGGCGTATCCATCGCCGCGGCGGTGGCGTCGTGCAGCTTCCTGATGATCGCGTCCGGCGTGCCCTTGGGAAAAAAGAAGGCGAACCAGGTCGACGCGTCGAAATCCTTCATGCCCTGCTCGTAGGCGGTCGGCAGGCTCGGCAGCGACGGCAGCCGCTCGCGGCGGAACACGGCGATGCCCTTGACCAGGTTGCTCTGGATCGGCGGCACCGCGGTCGGGCTCAAGGTCATGAAATAATCGTACTGGCCGCCGATCAGATCCTGCAACGCCGGGCCGCCGCCGCGATAGGGGATGTCCTGGACCTTTACGCCGATCGCCTGATTGAACAGCGCGCAATCGACGTAGCCCGTGGAACCGATGCCGGCCGAGCCGGTGCGCATGGTCGCCTGGTTCTTTTTGACGTAGGCGATGAAGTCGTGCCAGCCCGTCGACCGGCAGATCGTGGCGCGCGATCATCGCCATCGGCTGGTCGGCCACCAGGATGACCGGCGCGAGGTCTTGCTTGAGGTCGTAAAGCGGGTGCTTGTAGAGCGTCTGATTGATGGCGTCGGCGCGGCTGCCGAGCACGAATTCGATAGCCGTCCGGCGTCGCCTTGGCGACCTTGTTCGAGCCGATCATGCCGCCGGCGCCGCCGACATTCTCGATGATCACCTGCTGGCCGAGGATTTCGGACAGGCGGCGGCCGATGATCCGCCCGAGCACGTCGGTGCCGCCGCCGGGCGGAAACGGCACCACCATGGTCACCGGCCGCGTCGGCCAGTCTTGCGCGGCGGCCGGGCCCATGGTGCAGCCAAGGCTGAACAGGCATGCGACGGCAACAGCAAACGCGCGTCTCGAAATCATCGTGTCCCTCGCAACGTCCGGCCCTGCATTGTCTTATGAATAAGCGCCGCGTTCCAGCCCGGGCCGATGCCGCATTTTGATTTGGGTCGATCCAGGCTACAGTTGCACGACCAACACGGAGAAGCGTGGTTGTGACAGAGCTTGAGCATTCGCAGCGAACTCCCTCTCCCCAGCGGGGAGAGGGTTGGGGTGAGGGGGCTCGGGCCGTGGGGGATGGCGCTCCGCCCCGCCACGACTGGACCCGCGCCGAGGTGCGCGCGCTGTTCGACCTGCCGTTCCCGGAGCTGATGTTCCGCGCGCAAAGCGTGCATCGCGCCCATTTCGAGCCCGGCGCGGTGCAGATTTCGACGCTGCTGTCGATCAAGACCGGCGGCTGCCCCGAGGACTGCGCCTATTGTCCGCAGAGCGCGAGCTACGACACCGGCGTGCGCGCCGAAAAGCTGATGGCGCTCGACGCGGTGCTCGACGAAGCGCGCGCGGCGAAAGCCGGCGGCGCCAGCCGCTTCTGCATGGGCGCGGCGTGGCGCGAACCGAAGGATCGCGATCTCGATGCGGTCTGCGCCATGGTCGAAGGCGTCAAGGCGCTCGGGCTCGAGACCTGCGCCACGCTCGGCATGCTCACCGCCGGCCAGGCGCAGCGGCTGAAAGACGTCCGGCCTCGATTTCTACAACCACAACCTCGACACCTCGCCGGAGTTCTACGAAAAGATCATCACCACGCGCACCTACCGGGACCGCCTGGAGACGCTCGACCACGTGCGCGACGCCGGCATCCACGTCTGCTGCGGCGGCATCGTCGGCATGGGCGAGACCCGCGAGGACCGCGTCGGCATGATCGCGACCTTGGCGAGCCTGCCGGCGCATCCGGAATTGGTGCCGATCAACATGCTGGTGCGCGTCGCCGGCACGCCGCTCGCCGGCGAGGAGGCGCTCGAGCCGCTCGAATTCGTCCGCACCGTCGCGGTCGCCCGCATCACCATGCCGCGCTCGATGGTGCGCCTCTCCGCCGGCCGCGAGGACATGAGCGAGGAGACGCAGGCGCTGTGTTTCCTCGCCGGGGCTAATTCGATTTTCTATGGGCCGAAGCTTTTGACGACGCCGAATCCGGGGCGGGATCGCGATCGGGAGTTGATGGAGCGGTTGGGACTGTCACCGATGGAGCCGTAGAGCGCGTTTCGCTGCGCTCTACCTATCCAAAAATCACACCCCCGCCGCTCCGCCATCCGCGCGCGGATCGTGTGCGCCTTCCAAACTGCCATCCTTGTGCAGCACCACGGCGCCGGCGTGGCCCATGACGTCGGAGTAGGGCTCGTCCAGAACTTCGACCTCGTGGCCTGCGTTGGCCAGCATCTCGATCAGATTTCCGTCAAACCGCGGTTCGAGGCGTAGCGCCGTGCGTGCCGCGCCCCAGGTGCGGCCGAGCACCCAGCGGGGGCGGTCGATGGCGTCGGCCAGCGGTTCGCGGAACGTCACGTAGCGGGTGAACAATGCGCTTTGAGTCTGCGGCTGGCCGTCGCCGCCCATGCAGCCGTAGGCCATGATGCGGCCGTCTCTCAGCACCGCCAGCGCCGGATTGAGCGTGTGGATCGGCAGCCGGCCCGGCATCAGCGGATTGAGCGCGCCGCTTTGCAGCGAAAAACTCGCGCCGCGGTTTTGCATCAGCACGCCGGTTGCCGGCAGCACGCAGCCCGAGCCGAATTCCCAATAGAGCGACTGGATGTAGGACACGACGAGGCCCGACGCGTCGGCCGCGCCCATCCAGATCGTGTCGCCTTCGCCGGCGGCAAGCGGCCAGCGCGCCGCCTTGCGGCGGTCGATCTTCATCGCTTCGCCGGCGATGAAGCCCGGCTCGAGATAGCGGCCGAGCGGGTGCGCGAGGTAGGCCGGATCGGTGACGGCGCGATCGCGGGCGCGGATCGCGCGCTTGGTCGCCTCGACCAGGCCGTGGATGTGATCGAAGCTTTCTGCCTCGGTCACGCCCAAGCGGTCGAACAGCGCGAGGATCATCAGCGAGGCAATACCCTGGGTCGGCGCGCCGGTGTTGTAGACCGTGCCGCTGGAGAGCTCGGCGCGCAGCGGCTCGGCGATCTTGGCCTCGTAGCGGTTCAAATCCTCGCGCGTGACCGGGCTGCCGATGCGTTCGAGGTCGGCGGCGATCTCGCGGCCGATATCGCCGCGGTAGAAATCGTCGAGACCGGCATGGGCGAGCTGTTCGAGCGTCGCGGCGAGCGCCTGCTGCTTCAGCGTGGTGCCGACCGCCGGCACCTTGCCGTCGACGAGAAATGTCGCGGCGAAGCCCGGAACGTCCTTGAGCTCGGCCAGATGGTTTTCCGTGAGCTGCTTTTGGCTGCGCGTGACCCGATAGCCGTCGCGGGCGTGGCCGGCGGCGTTGCTCAGCAGCACATCGAGCGGCAGCTTGCCGCCGTTGGCCTTCGCGGCCTGCAGCGCCAGCATCCAGCCGCCGATGGCGCCCGGCACGGTGAGCGCGGCGAGCGGGCCGCGCGGCGGGATGGTTTCGTAGTCGCGATAAAGCTCTGGCCGCGCGTTGCGGCCCGCAGGACCGGGCGCCATGATGGCGCGCAGCCGGCCGGACCGCTCGCGGATCAGCCAAAAGCCGTCGCCGCCGAGATGATTCATGTGCGGATAGACGGCCACGATGGTCGCCGCCATGGCCACCATGGCTTCGAGCGCGTTGCCGCCTTCGGCGAGGATGGCGCGGCCGGCTTCGACGGCGGCCGCGTGCGGCGCGCAGACGACGCCGCGGCGATGGCCGGCGCTGTGCAGGTCGGCCATGCTCAGGCCGCGGCCGGTTCGGTAAAGCCACGCTTGCGCAGGAGCGCGTCGGCGCTCGGCAGCCGGCCGCGAAACGCCTTGTAGGCTTCCGCGGGATCCTGCCTGCCGCCGGCTGAGTAGATCGCATCGTGCAGCCGCTTGGCGGTTGCGGCATCGAAAATGTCGCCGCTCTCCTCGAAGGCCGCGAACGCATCGGCGTCGAGCACTTCCGACCACATGTAGCTGTAATAGGCCGCCGCATAGCCGCCGCCGGAGAACACGTGGCCGAAGTGCGGCGGGCGGTGGCGCATCACGATCTCGTCGGGCATGCCGATGCGCGACAGCGATTTTTTCTCGAACGCAGTGGCATCGATCGCCTCGGACGCCGGCAGCGAATGGAAATCGAGATCGACCAGCGCGGAGGCGACGTACTCCACCGTGGCAAAGCCCATGTTGAAATTGCGCGCGGCGAGCAGCCGCTGCAGCAATTCCTCCGGCATCGGCTCGCCGGTCTCGTAATGCAGCGCGAAGCGCCGCAGCACCTCGGGCTGCTCCAGCCAGTGCTCGTAGAGCTGCGACGGCAGCTCGACGAAATCGGTGGCGACGCCGGTGCCGGAAATCCGCGGATAGGTGACGTCGGAAAGCAGGCCGTGCAGCGCATGGCCGAATTCGTGGAACAGCGTCCGCGCGTCGTCGAAGCTCAGCAGCGTCGGCTCGCCGTCCGGCGCTTTGACGAAGTTGCAGACATTGATGATCTGCGGGCGGATGTCGCCGGCAAGCTTCTCCTGATCGCGCAGCGAGGTCATCCAGGCGCCGCTGCGCTTTGATGACCGCGCGAAATAGTCGCCGAAGAAAAGGCCGACTTCGTTGCCGTCGCGATCGCGCACCTCCCAGACCCGCACGTCGGGATGCCACACCGGCACGTCCACGCGCGGCGTGAAGCTCAGGCCGAACAGCCGCTGCGCCGTATAGAACGCCGCCTCGATCATGCGATCGAGATTGAGATACGGCTTGATGGTCATCTCGTCGAAGTCGCACAGCCGCTGCCGCAGCTTCTCGGCGTAATAGCGCCAGTCCCAGGCGGCGAGCTTGAAGTTGCCGCCGTCCTCGGCAACCAGTTTCTGCATGGCGTCGCGGTCGGCGAGCGCCTTTTGCCGCGCCCGCGCCCATACCGTGTCGAGCAGCTCGCGCACCGCGGCCGGCGTTTTCGCCATGGCGTCGTCGAGCCGGTAATGGGCGAAATCGGAAAATCCGAGCAGTTTTGCGCGCTCGGCGCGCAGCCGCACCATCTCGGCGATGATCGCCTTGTTGTCGGTCGCCCCGCCGTTGTCACCGCGCATGGCGAAGGCGCGGAAGATCTTTTCGCGCAGGTCGCGGCGTTTTGAAAATTGCAGGAACGGCTCGACGCTGGATCGCGACAGCGTGACCACGTGGCCGTTAAGCTTGCGCTCCTGCGCTTCGGATTTCATCGCCTCGCGCATGAAGTCGGGCAGGCCGGCGAGCTCGGCTTCACCGTCGACCGAGAGTGTGAAGGCCTGCTCGTCGGCGAGCACGTTTTGGCTGAACGTGGTGCCCAAGGTGGCAAGACGCTCGGTGATTTCGGCAAGGCGTTTCTTCGCAGGATCATCGAGGCCGGCGCCGGCGCGGCGAAAGCCGGTGTGATAGCGCTCCAGCACGCGCTTTTGCTCGGCATCGAGGCCGAGCTTGTCCATGCCGCGCATCAGCGCGTCGACGCGGCCGAACAGGGCAGCGTTGGTGTTGATCTTGTTCCAATGCCGCGCCATCTGCGGCGAAATCTCGCGCTCGATCTCGAGCAGCGCGTCGTTGGAATGGGCGCCGGTCAGGAGATGGAACACGTCGCCGACGCGCGCCAGCTCCCGACCGGCAAGCTCCAGCGCCGCGATGGTATTGTCGAAGCTCGGCGGCGCCGGATCGGCCGTAATGGCCGCGATCTCGGCCTCATGGTCGGCGAGCGCGCGGGCATAGGCCTGCCGGAAGTGCTCGGGCTTGATGCGGTCGAACGGCGGAGCCTCGTCGGGGGTGGTCCAATCCGCCAGCAGCGGATTGCCGGGTGTGTCGGGGGCTGCGCGGAATTGGCGGCAAGAGCTGGTCATCGGGTACCCTTATTCATTGGCTAGGCGGGCATGATATATGTCTTCGCACCGCGTTGGACCAAAGCCGTCAAGGAGCGCCCAAAATGCCCCGTCACGCCCATTACCTGCCCCATGGCGTCATTCCGGCGGTATTGCTGCCGTTCACCGATGACCTCGCCATCGACGAGAAGGGCTTTCGCAAGCATCTGCGCGACGTCGCGGCGACCGACGGTATTTCGGCGATCACCATCAATGCCCATTCGACCGAGGTGGCGTCCTGCAGCTTCGAAGAGCAGCGCCGCGTGCTGGCCATCACCCAGGACGAGATCGGCGACCGGCTGCCGATCGTCAACGGCATCTGGGCCGACGGCAGCCTCGAGGCCGCGCGCATCGCCCGCATGGCGGAGGAGGGCGGCGCCTCGGCGCTGCTGGTGTTCCCGCCGGCGCCGTTCACCTTGCAGCAGTCGCCGGCCATGGCGGTCGAGCACTTCAGGCGCATCGCCGACGCTTCGAGCCTGCCGATCATCGCCTTCCAGTATCCGCTGGCGACCGGCCAGGGCTATCCGCGCGACACGCTGTTGAAGATGGCCGACGCGGTGCCGACGCTGCGCGCCATCAAGGACTGGGCCGGCAATGTGCCGCAGCACGAGATGCATATCCGCGAGCTGCAAAACCTGCCGCGGCCGGTCAACGTGCTGACCACCCACAGCGCCTGGCTCTTGAGCTCGCTGGTGCTCGGCTGCAACGGCTTGCTCTCCGGTTCGGGCAGCGTCATCCCCGACCTGCAGGCGGCGCTGTTCAAGGCGATCCAGAACAACGACCTCGCCGAGGCGCGGCGCATCAACGACCGCATCTATCCGCTCGCCCGGGTCTTCTATGCCGACCCCTGGGTCGACATGCACAACCGCATGAAGGAGGCGCTGGTGCTGCTCGGCCGGCTGCCGCGCGCCGTGGTGCGGCCGCCGCTGGTCAAACTCGGCCGCGCCGAGATCGACCGCATCCGCTCAGCTCTGGTCGAGGCCGGGCTGTTGTCACAAAAGGCCGCGCGCGACGCGGCTTAGGCCGCCTTGATCCTGCCTTCGCTTTCGGACTAACTGCCGCCCATGGATAGCACCAATCCCATCCAGCGCCCCCGGCGCATCCTCTGGCTCAACGTGCTGACCGTGGTCAGCGCGGCGATCCTGATCAGCGCCGAGGTGTTCGGCGCCGCCTTCGCCGGCAGCTGGGCGATCGCCAGCCTGTTCGCGCTCGGCTCACTCGGCGCGCGCATCCTTGACGGGCTGTTCGTGCTCTGCGGCATCGCGGTCATGGTGCAGTTCGTCATCGCCGCGCGCCGCGTCGAGCCGTTCAGCGCCGAGTGACGCGCTCGCCGCGCCGGCTCCTCCACCGCCGCGCACGGATTTTTACATCTCGTTAAAACAAAAAGGGTTGCGCCACCCGCGTGAATGGATTATTTCCGCTTTGCCCAATTTCGCACGTGCCTGTGGCCGTGTGTCGGTCGGTGGGCATCCGGACAAGAGGCCGGACAGCCGCCTAAGGAAGACGCTACTACTTCCTTGCTCCCGCGACCGGCAGCCGGAGGCGAACCGGCGATGCCAGCTCTCCACTGGCGACGCGGCTTAAAGCAACGACGGAAGGGCTTTTTTGGCTGACTACCGGCGCCAATGCCGGGGACACCGAAAGGGCTTGTCCATCTTTGCCAGCAGTGCGGAACGGGATCTCCCTCATCCGGACCAAGGCAGCAATCACAGTGACGCAACGCTTCCGCAATCCTGCGGAACGCCGCGCGTCGCAGGAGGTTCACCTCGGCGGCTACGCCGTCGGCCGGATTAGGGAGCTGGTTCGAAATGACCACACGCATCCGCGAATTTCTCAAGCATCGCACTGAAGACGGTCCCTGCCTCGTGCTCGACCTCGATGTCGTGCGCGAGAACTATCTGAACTTTGCCAAGGCGCTGCCCGACAGCAAAGTGTTCTACGCCATCAAGGCCAATCCGGCGCCGGAGATCCTCAAGCTCCTGGCCGGGCTCGGCTGCTGCTTCGACGTCGCCTCGGTCAGCGAGACCCACGATGCGCTCGCGGCCGGCGCCACGCCCGACCGCATCTCCTATGGCAATACCATCAAGAAGGAGAGCGAGATCGCGACCGCGTTCAAGCTCGGCGTCACGCTGTTCGCCGTCGACTGCGAGGCCGAGGTCGAGAAGGTGGCGCGCGCCGCTCCCGGCAGCCGGGTGATCTGCCGCATCCATTGCGACGGCTCGGGCTCCGAGTGGCCGCTGTCGCGCAAGTTCGGCTGCGAACCGGACTATGCCGCCGATATCCTGGAGCTCGCGCACAAGCGCGGGCTGGTGCCGCACGGCGTCTCGTTCCATGTCGGCTCGCAGCAGCACAATGTCGAGGCTTGGGACCGCGCGCTGGCGTCGACCGCGGCGATCTTCCGCTCCTGCGCCGAGCGCGGCATCACGCTTGCCATGGTCAATCTCGGCGGCGGATTCCCGGCCAAATACATCCGCAAGACGCCAAAACTCGAGAGCTACGGCAAGGCGATCTTCAAGTCGCTGCGCAAGCACTTTGGCAACAACCTGCCGAACACCATCGTCGAGCCGGGCCGCGGTCTCGTCGGCAATGCCGGCATCATCGAGGCCGAGGTGGTGCTGATCGCCAAGCGCAGCCCCGAGGACGAGGTGCGCTGGGTCTATCTCGACATCGGCAAGTTCCACGGCCTGGCCGAGACCATCGGCGAATTCGATCCGCTACCCGATCCGCACGTCCAAGGATCGCGACGAGACGGCGCCCTGCATCATCGCCGGCCCGACCTGCGATTCCGTCGACGTGCTGTACGAGAAGACGCCGTATCCGCTGCCGGTCTCGCTCGCCATCGGCGACAAGGTGCTGATCGAGGCCGCCGGCGCCTACACGACGACCTACTCGTCGGTCGGCTTCAACGGCTACCCGCCGCTGCGGCAATACGTGATCTGACGGCGGCGCCGCCACGAAGAACAAACCCCGGGCCTCGGCCCGGGGTTTTTGTTTGCGTTGTTGCCGCGCTATTTCGGCTGCACGTTCGGATTGCCGCCCGGACTGCCCGGCGGTGGAATCACGGCGTTGTCGCCGCTGTTCGGCGTCGGCGCCTTCATCGCCGGATCGATGTCCGGCGGGCAAATCACGCCGGCATTCTTGTCGGCGCCTTGATTCAAGGCCTGGCTGGAGCGCTCTTGCGGCGTGCAGCCTTTGGGATCGGGGGCTTGTGCTCGAGCGCCTACGGCCGACGTCATGGTGAGCGCAATGAGCAGCGCGCTCCATGACCCTCTCGCAACCATGTTCATGGTGTCACTCCCTGCAAATCGCCTGTTCTGCAGAGATAACGATTGGCGGAAGACGCGGTTCCTCCGATTGGAACCCGGCTCAGGCCAGGTCTCAGGCCAAGTCTCAGGCCAGGTCGAGAATGCCGGCCTCGCCGCTTTCAGTCCCGAAGGCGAGCAGCGTACCGTCGGCGCTCCAGGCCAGCGCCGTGATCGGCGCGTCGCCGGGCCGCTTCGCCAAAATCTCGGCGCCATCCTCGACCCGCACCAACAGCACCATGCCGTCGGCGTAGCCGGCGGCGACGATGTCCTGCTTGGGATGGCAGGCGACGGCGTCGATGCGATGCTCCGACGGCGCTAGCAATTTTGGTTGCTTGCCCATGGGGCCGTCCTTGGTCTGGAACGGCCACAGGATGATTTGCGTCGAGCCGGAGGTGGCGAGCCAGCGTCCGCCGACCGTCCAGCCAAGCGAGGTGACGCGCGCGGCATAGCCGGACATGCGCATGTGCTGGCGATCAACGAGCCGCCAGCCGTGCAGCATCGGCTCCTGCATGGTGGTGACCAGGAAGCGGCCGTCCGGGTGCACCGACACGCCGAGATGCGAGCCCTTCCATTCCAGCTTTTCCGGATCGGCCTTCGGCGCATTGGGAAACCATAGCGTGGCGCCATTGTAATGGGCGATGGCGAGCCGAAAGCCTTTTGGCAGGAAGGCGAGCCCGCCGACCGTGGACGGCGCCTCGAAGCTGCGCAGCTCTTTCGCTTGCACGAAGGCCGTCTTGCCCGCCGACCACGCCACCGCGCCGTCGGGTCCGATCGCGACGTGATCGATCCAGCGATGTTTCGGGTCCGCCGCAATGGTGCGGCTTGTGCCGCTGACATCGGTTTCCACGACCTTGCCGTCGTCGCCGCCCGAGACGACGACTGACTCGCCCACGGCCGTCGCCAATATCGCGCCGCCATGGACCGCGACGCTCTTAGGCTCGCCGCGCGGCGGAGCCAACACCATGGCTTCCTCGCCGAGCACGAATACCGCCATGCGGCCGAGAAAATGCGCGGCGATGACCGGGCCGCTCGCCGCAACCGCGTGGACGCGTTCGACGACGGAGGCGGTGTCGTTGCGGGTGTCGGTCATGGTGCGCGGAAGACGCTGATGAACCCCTCCCCCTTGTGGGGAGGGGTAGGGGTGGGGGTCGAGAGGCAACGCATTGTTGTTGATGCAATCACGGTATTTTCGTCCACGCGCTCACACCACCTCACGACCCCCACCCCGCCCTCCCCACAAGGGGGAGGGAGAAGATTAAGCGATGCAGCTCTCGAATCCTTCGGCGATCATCTTGCCCGGCAGATTGCGGCCGATGAAGACCATGCGGCTGTCGCGCTTCTCGCCGTCTTTCCACGGCCGCTGGTGATCGCCGTCGAGGATCATGTGCACGCCCTGGAGCACGAAGCGCTGATCGTCGTCCTTGAAGGCGAGGATGCCTTTGCAGCGCAAGATGTTCGGGCCTTCCTTCTGCACCAGATCCTGCACCCACGGAAAGAACTTGTCCGCATTGAGCGGCTTGTCGCTGCGCAGCGAAATCGATTGCATGTCTTCGTCGTGATAGTGCTTCAGCCCGCCGTGGGTGTGCGCATGCTTATGGTCGTGGTCATGATGATGATCGTGGCCATGGCCGTGATCATGATCGTGATGATGGTCGTGATCGTGACCATCGCCTTCAAGGAATTCCGGCTCGATATCGAGGATGCGGTCGAGGTCGAAGGCGTTGCGCTCCAGCACTTCGCTCAGCGCGATCTTGGCGCGCTCGGTTTTGTGCACTCGGGCGTAAGGATTGATGCCGCGGATGCGCGCCTCGACCTCGGCCAGCTCTTCGGGCGTCACCAGGTCGGTCTTGTTGATCAGGATGACGTCGGCGAAGGCGATCTGGTTTTTCGCCTCGGGCGCGTCCTTCAAACGATCATTCAGCCACTTGGCGTCGGCGACCGTCACCACGGCGTCGAGCTTGGTGCGCCGCCCGACGTTCTCGTCGATGAAGAAGGTCTGCGCCACCGGCGCCGGATCGGCGAGGCCGGTGGTCTCGACGATGATGGCGTCGAACTTGCCTTTGCGTTTCATCAGTCCGTCGAGGATGCGCACCAGATCGCCGCGCACGGTGCAGCAGATGCAGCCGTTGTTCATCTCGAACACTTCCTCGTCGGCGCCGACCACGAGGTCGTTGTCGATGCCGATCTCGCCGAATTCATTGACGATGACGGCGTATTTCTTGCCGTGCGGCTCGGACAGGATGCGGTTGAGCAAGGTGGTCTTGCCGGCGCCGAGATAGCCGGTGAGCACGGTCACGGGAATCTTGTCGGTCATTAAGCCCTCCGTTGGCCTGTTCTATATAGGTATCCGCCGGCTCTTGCATCACCGCGAAGGCGCTCCCCCCGCGACGTTTGACCCTGGGCCGCCGCCTTGATCCGGGCCTCCTATGGGCTATCGTTTTCGCAATCGAGATAGGGAGGACACGATGCGGCAGGGCGCGATCATTGCCACCGGCATTGCCATGGGGCTGGCGAGCGCCACTGGCGCCGCGGCGCAAAGCTACCCGGAGCGCGTGGTCCAGATCATCGTGCCGGCGACGCCCGGATCGAGCGCCGACATTTTGGGCCGGGTGCTGGCCGACGGCATGTCGGCGCAGTTCGGCAAGCCGGTCATCGTCGTCAACAAGCCGGGCGCCAACGGCGTGCTCGGCACCGCCGATGTCGCCCGCGCCAATGCCGACGGTTACACTCTGTTTCACGGCGCCACCTATTCGATCACCGTGCAGCCGCTGACCGACAAGGATGCCGGCTATAGCCTGAAGTCGTTCACGCCGATCTGCCAGACCTTCAAGAACGATCAGGTCATCGTGGTGCCGCCGAATTCGCCGCTGAAGACGGCGAAGGATCTGATCGAGGCGGCGAAGCAGAAGCCCGGCGCGCTCAATGTCGGCATCCCCGGCGTCGCCACCGTTCCCCATCTCGCCATGATCCAATTGGCGCAGCAGGCCAAGGTCGAATTCAACGACGTGCCGTTCAAAGGGCCGGCCGAGGAAATTCAGAACACCCGCTCCGGCCAGCTCGATTTCTCCGCGGTGCCGCTGACTGCTGCGGCCGGCAGCGGGCTTGCGATGCCCGGAATATTCGCGACGACGCGCAATCCGTCGCTGCCCGACGTGCCGACATTCAAAGAGCAAGGTTATGATGTCGCGCCGTTAAGCTTCGGCGGCCTGCTCGGCCCGGCCGGCATGCCGGCGGACGTCACGCGCAAGCTCGAAAGCGCCTGCATCGCCATTATCAAAAGCGATGCCGCCCAGCGCGTGGTCAAAAACACGTTCCAGCCGGCGGATTATTTCGCCGACGCCGCGGGCTTTGCCCGCAATCTCGCGACCGATGTCGCCGAGAAAACGCCGCTGGTGGCGCTACTCAAGCCGCAGTGAATTGCCGCTTCAGGCCTCGAGATGGCGCCGCGGCAGGATCAGCCAGATCAAGCCGCCAACCGGCCCGGCCGCGACCGACAGCACATAAAGTGCGCCCGCGACCAGGATGATGGCGGGACCCGCGGGCAGGCCGGCTTGGTAGGACAGGACAAGTCCGGCATAGCCTGAGAGCATGGCGCTCCCGACCGCAACAGCGATCATGGCGGTGAGGTCGCGCGCCCAGAAGCGCGCAATGAACGCCGGCAGCATCATGATGCCGACGGCGAGCAGCGTGCCGAGCACCAGGAAGCCGCCGACCAGGTTGAGCACCATCAACGCCAGAAAGGCGATATGGGCGGCGCCGCCGGAGCGGCTGACCGAGCGCAAAAATCCGGGATCGACGCATTCGAGCACCAGCGGCCGCCAGATCAGCGCCAGCGCGAGGAGCGACACCGAGGCGATGGCGGCGATGAGCAGCAGCGCCGGATTTTGGATCGTCAGTACCGAGCCGAACAGGAAATGCACCAAATCTTCGTTGCTGCCCTTGAGCGAAACGATGGTGACGCCGAGCGCCAGCGAAATCAGAAAGAACGCGGCGAGCGAGGCGTCCTCCCGCAACGTCGTCGCCCGCGCGATCAGGCCGGCGCCGATGGTGATGAGAAACCCGGCGATCAGGCCGCCGCCCGCCATGGCAAGGACGCTCATGCCGGCGAGCAGGAAGCCGATGGCCACGCCCGGCAGGATCGCGTGGGACAGCGCGTCGCCGATCAGGCTCATGCGGCGCAGCATCAGGAACACGCCGATCGGCGCCGCGCTGAACGACAGCGCAAAGGTCGCGGCCAGCGCCCGGCGCATGAAGTCGTGTTCGGCAAACGGCGCGACCAGCGTGTCGTAGAGCATGGCGATCACGCCGCCTCGCCGACACAGGCCGCGGCGGCCTCGTCGAACGCCTCGCACATGCGGCGCGCTCGATCGAGGTTTTCGGGCGTCAGCACCTCGCGCGTTGCGCCCCACGCCACCGACTCGCGGGCGAGCAACAGAACTTGCGGAAAGTACGCGCGCACCAGTTCGATATCGTGGGTGGCCGCCAGCACGGTGCGGCGTTCCCAGTGCCACTGCCGCACCAGATGCATCAGGTCGGCCACCGTCTTGCTGTCGATTGCGCTGAACGGTTCGTCGAGCACGATCGTCCGCGCGTCCTGGACCAGGAGCCGGGCGAACAGCATGCGCTGCATCTGGCCGCCCGACAGCGTGCCGATGGCGCGCTGCTCGAAACCGGTCAGGCCGACCGCGGCGATGCCGGCCTCGATCGCGTCGTGATCCTTGCGATCGATGCCGCCGAACGGACCTTTCGCCCGCCACAGCCCCATCGCCACCATGTCGTAGACATTGATCGGAAACGTTCGGTCGATCTCTGCTGCCTGGGGCAGATAAGCGATCGCACGAGGGTTGACGCCGTCGCGCTCGATGCTGCCGGCCAGCGGCTTCAGCGTCCCGACGACGCCCTTGAACAGCGTCGACTTGCCGGCGCCGTTCGGCCCGACAATGGCCGTGAGGGAGCCCGTCTCCACCACGCCGTTGAGATGATGCACGGCAGGATGCCGGTCATAGCCGAGCGTGAGGTCGCGGAACTGCAATGCCGGCGCGGTGTCGGACGTCATGTTGGCGAATTCAATGGGTGGCCCACAGCACCGCGGCCCAGATCAGCGCGGCCAGCGCGCCGGCAAGTGCCAGCCGCTTCGATACCGAAAGCCGCAGTAATGAAGGCGAAAGGACCGGCGACGGATGGGTCGTGCCGGCATGATGATGGTGCGCCATAATGTAACAATATAACATTACAACCGGTGTCCACCAGCCCCAAGTTTTCGCCGTCGGCACGGCCAGGAAGGGTCGCGGAATTGCTACACTTTGCCGCCAGTAACCAACATCGCGGTAAACGGCGTGCGGCATTGGCCCGGCGCTGCATTCGCGCTAGGAATGGGCAACATTTTTGGCGGTCGGAACGGCCGCGTTGGGGAGGAACTCGATGAAACGCTTTGCTTTGGCGCTCGCCGCCACATTTGTCCTGGCGCTTTTCTCGGCGCTGGCGGGCCCGGCGCTCGCCGATCCGATCATCATCAAATTCAGCCACGTGGTGTCGCCGGACGCGCCCAAGGGCAAGGCGGCCCTGCTGTTCAAGCAGCTCGCCGAGAAATACACCGACGGCAAGGTGACCGTCGAAGTCTATCCGAACTCCTCGCTCTACAAGGACAAGGAAGAGCTCGAAGCCCTGCAACTCGGCTCGGTGCAAATCTTGGCGCCGTCGATCTCCAAATTCGGTCCGCTTGGCGTCAAGGAATTCGACGTCTTCGATCTGCCGTTCCTGATGACCGACGACACCCATGCGCGGCAGATGATGGCGAGCCCGATGATGGCCGAGCTCAACAAGAAGCTCGAGGACAAGGGCGTCGAGCCGCTGGCCTATTGGGACAACGGCGCCCACGTCTATACCGCCAACGTGCCGCTGATCATGCCCGACGATTTCAAGGGTTTGAAAATGCGCATCCAGGGCTCGAAGGTGCTCGACGCCGTGGCGCGCGAGCTCGGCGCTATCCCGCAGATCATCGCCTTCGGCGAGCTTTATCAGTCCCTGCAGACCGGCGTCGCCGACGGCGAGGACAATGTGCCGTCCAATATCTCGACGCAAAAGCTCTATGACGTGCAGAAATATCTCACCGTGTCGCATCACGGCCGGCTGACCTATTCGCTCATCACCAACAAGAAGTTCTGGGATGGGCTGCCGCCGGACGTGCGTACCGGCCTCGACCGCGCGGTGAAGGAGACGACGCAGTTCTTCGACGAAACCGCTGCCAAGGACAACGTCACCGCGATGGAAACGATCAAGGCCACCGGCAAGATGCAGATCCATCAGCAGACCGACACCGAAAAGGCCGCCTGGATCGCCAAGCTGATGCCGGTGCACAAGGAAATGGAAAAGCGCTTCGGCAAGGATTTCATCGACAAGATCTACAAGGCGTCGGGCTTCGTCCCGCCCCAGTCCTAAAGTCGCTTGATCCCTTCCCTTGGCTAGAAAGTCTTGTCCGGGAAGGGATTTAGCTCTTAGGGGACACTTGGGGGACATCTGGTGCTCGACCGTATCCTCAACCGGCTCGAAGAGGTGATCATCGTCTCGCTGATCGCCATGGCGACGACGCTCACCTTCGTCGCCGTCGTGCACCGTTACGGCACCAGCAATTCGGCGAATCTCGCCCGCTGGGCGGCCCTGCATAATCTCCTGCTTCTCAAATACTCGGCGAACTGGGTCTATACCGAGCTCGCCGCCATCCATCTGTCCTGGGCCAACGAGCTATCCACCTACATGTTCGTGTGGATGGCGAAATTCGGCGCAGCGCTGGGCGTACGCACCGGCATCCATGTCGGCGTCGATGTCTTCGTCAAGAAACTCTCGCCGGCCGCGCGCAAGCCGGTGATCGTGTTCGCGCTGCTTTGCGGCGCGCTGTTTACCGGCGTCATCGGCACGCTCGGCGCGCTCTATGTCTACGAGCTCGATCCGGATCAGATCTCGCCGGAGCTCGAATGGCCGAGCTGGATCATCTATCTGTGCATTCCGCTCGGCTCCTACCTGATGTGCTTCCGCTTCCTGCAGGTGATGTGGCGCTATCTGCGCACCGGCTATGTGCCGCATCAAGGCCACGGCATCGACTACGAGGAGCCGCACGATAAGGCGCCGCTCGGCGAGACCGTTCCGCTCGGCGAGGCGGCGCGATGACGACGCTGTCGCCTCCCATCGCCAAGCCGGCCGCCGCGCCGCGGTCGCCGCGATCGTCGTTCGGCGACAATTTCACGGCGGCGCTGATCGTCATCATCCCGATCGCGCTGGCGCTGGTCTGCTTCGCGGCGCGGCTGCACGTCATCGAGCTGTCGCACACGGTGCGCGCCGAGCTTTTGTTCGCGCTGCTGCTGGCGCTGATGGCCTCGGGCATGCCGATCTCGATCGCGCTCGGGCTCTCGGTGCTGACCTATCTGTTCATTCTGTCCGACGTCGATCCGAAGATGGTGGGGCTGAAGCTCTTCACCAGCATCGACCGCTTCGAGATCATGGCGATCCCGTTCTTCATCCTGGCCGGCAATTTCCTCACCGCCGGCGGCGTGGCGCGGCGCATGATCGATTTCGCCACCTCGATCATCGGCCATTGGTATGGCGGCCTAGGGCTGGCCGGCGTCGTCGCCTGCGCCCTGTTCGCGGCGATTTCCGGCTCGTCGGTGGCGACCGTGGTCGGCATCGGCTCGATCATCCTGCCGGCCTTGATGGAGCAGGGCTATCCGCCGCGCTTTTCCGCCGGCGTGATCGCGACTTCCGGCGCGCTCGGCATTCTGTTTCCGCCGTCGATCAACCTCGTCATCTATGCGGTGGCGACCAGCGGCATGCAGCCGCGCGGGCCGACCGGCGCGGTGGTCGATTCCGCCTCGATCGGCCAGTTGTTCATCGCCGCGCTGGTGCCCGGGCTGATCCTCGCCTTCATGCTGGGCGCCACCACCTTCTATCGCGCCTGGCGCTACGACTATCCGCGCATGCCGCGCTCGAGCTGGCGCGAGTGCTGGCACGCATTTCGGGAAAGCGTCTGGGGCCTGGCCCTGATCCTGCTGGTGCTCGGCGGCATCTATTCCGGCCTGTTCACGCCGACCGAAGCCGCCGCTTGCGCCGCGGTCTATTCCTTCGTCATCGCGGTGTTCGTCTACAAGGGCCTGAAGTTTTCCGAAGTGCCGGCGGTGCTGCTCAAGGCCGCCGCCATGAGCGCGATGATCCTCTACATCATCACCAATGCGGCGGTGTTCTCCTGGCTGCTGACCTCGGAGCAAATCCCGCAATCCATGGCCGAATGGATGACCGCGCAAGGATTTGGCATCGTCGCGTTCCTCCTCGTCACCAACGTCGTGCTATTGGCCGCCGGCAATTTCATGGATCCGGCGGCGATCACGCTGATCATGGCGCCGATCCTGTTTCCCATGGCGGCGGCGCTCGGCGTGCATCCGGTGCATCTCGGCATCCTGATGGCGGTCAACATGGAAGTCGGGCTATGCCACCCGCCGGTCGGTCTCAATCTCTATGTCGCCTCCGGCATCACCAAGATGGGCATCACCGAGCTGACGATCGCGGTGCTGCCGTGGCTCCTCACCATGCTGATCTTCCTCGCCATGGTGACTTACATCCCGGCCATCTCGCTGTGGCTGCCGCATTTGCTCGGGATGCTGTGATTCGTCATTGCCCGCAATGACGAGAATTACGGCTGCTTGGAATCCATCAGCACGAAGATGATGCGGCAGGGCTCGGTGCCGTGATTGAGCCAGGCATGGTTGGTGGCCTGCTGGACCACGACGTCGCCGGCTTTGACGTGGACGGTCTTGTCGTCGAGCATCATGTCGATCTCGCCCGACATGATGATGGCGTAATCGACGGTGCGGGTGCGGTGCATCAGCGGATGACTTACCGGCACGCCGCGGACCGGCGCGTGATCGCCGACGATCTTCATCATCAGATCGGGCGCCATTTTCGCCTCGTCGCCGGGCTTGAGCGGCGGAATCTCGACGACGCGGATCACGGTGCCGTTGTCGGGCGGATTGATCCCGATCGGCTTGACGGCGTCTTCGTTGAACGAGAGGCCGGCCGGCGACGACGTCGTCAGCCACAGAACGGCCCCGGCATTGCCGGACGGGCTGACGTTGAGCGGCACCTGGCTGTCGGCGAGCGTGGTGGATTTGTTGGCGGCGTCGAGCGTGGTGACGACGCGATGAATCTCGCTGGCCTGGCTCGCCGTCGCGACCGATGCCAGAACGGCGATCAAGCTTAATGTCCTGAAAAGCATGGCTCCCCTCTCGTTTTTCGTTGCTGCGCGATCGCCTGTATGGGCGGCCGTCGCGAGGGAAGCGTCGCAATTTTCCCGTGTGCCGACAAGGCGCGGCCGGCGGCGCGAAAGCGGCGCGGATGGCGGTTGACGGTTGGCCCTGCGGCACCATATTCGCCGCATACCACAGGATTTGGACGTGTTATCGTGCCGGCACCAGCCAGCCACGACCCTGGCAAAAATTACGACCGCGGCACGATTGTCCAATCAATGACCCCGAATGGGGCTGATCTGGGGATTCCCAGAACGATGGACGAAGCGACCAGCAATCTGCCGGCCCCGGACGAGGTCCGGGCGCAGCTCGAACGCATGATGGCGAGCGACGATTTCATTCGCTCGCCGCAGCTCGGCGCGTTTTTGCGCTTCGTCGTCGAGTTGGTGCTGCAAGGGACGAGCGACCGCATCAAGGCCTATACGATTGGCGTCGACGTGCTGCGCCGCGACGCCAAATTCGATCCGCAGCTCGATCCGATCGTTCGCGTCGAGGCGACGCGGCTGCGGCGGACCATCGATCGCTACTACGCCGGGCTCGGCGCCGACGACGCGATCCGCATCGACCTGCCGCGCGGCAGCTATATCCCGACCTTCAGCCGGCGCCCCGCCTTGCCCGGCGTGACGGCGCGTTCGTCCACGCTCGATCGGTTCTGGTCGATCCGTTTGCTGCTGGTGGCGGCAGTGGCGCTGATCGTGATCGCCGTTGTCGTCACATTATCGCAGCGGCGCGCACCGGCGCCGGGCGTCGCGACGACTCCGCCGGGCGCAACGCAGCCCACGGCTGCGGCGCTGCCGTCCGGCAATGGGCTGCCGGTTCTGATGATGCCGCCGTTCGAGGTCAGCGGCACGCCGGGGCCGCGCAGCATTGCCGCCCGCTCGCTGCAGGAAACGCTGAGCAATGCTTTCACCCATTTCGATCTGGTCAACGTTCAGCTGGAATCCAAGGACCACCAGGCCGCGGCCGGCAATGAGACCGCGCCGGCGCGCGAGGCGAACGCCGACTATCGATTTTCCGGCTTTGTCGAATATGGCGACGACGGCGCGGCGCGTCTGCTGTTCAGGCTGATCGACCTCTCGGACGGCAGCATCGTCTGGTCGCGCGTGTTCGATCGCGTGCTCGGCGGCGACGACAAGGCCGCTGCCGAAGAGCGGGTCGTGCGCGAGCTTGCCGGCACATTGCTGCAGCCGTTCGGCGTGATCTATGCCTATCAGCGCGCCAAGGTTCTGGGCGGCACGCTGACCGATCCGCGCTACCGCTGCCTGGTCGAAGTCATCGATTCGTTCAGGTCGTTCGACCCGGCCCAGCAGGAGCGCGGGCGCGATTGCCTCGATCAGCTCACAGCGCGCGATCCTGGTTTCGCGCTCGGCTTCAGCTACCTCGCGGCGATCGATTTGCGGGAATATCTCTACGATTTCGGCCAGCGCCCCGGCGCGGCGCCGCCGCTCGACCGCGGGCTCACCGCGGCGCGCCGCGGCGTCGAATTGAATCCGGAATCCGCGCGCGCCTACGAGATGGTGTTCGTCATTCAATTCGCCCGCCGCGACCTTGCTGCGGCGTTCGATGCCGCCAACAAGGCGATCACGCTCAACCGATATGACATGCGCCTGTTGGGCGCCTACGGCGCGCGCCTGATCTCCAGCGGCGAGATCGACAAGGGTTTGGCCGTGCTGCGACAGGCCGGCGACGACGGCACGGTGCGGCCGCCGTTCGAGGAGTTCTTTCTCTTTCTCGGCGAATATCTGCGCGGCGACATCACCAGCGCGAACTTCCATGCCGACCAGATCACCAGCGATTCCTTCCAACTCGGCCTGATCGCGCGCGCGCTCGCCGCCGCGGCGAAGGGTGACGGTGAAGCCGCCACGCGCGCGCTGGCGCGGCTGGTGGCGCTCAACCCGGCGTGGCGCGACGACACCCGCGGCACGCTGGCGAAGTTCTTCTACTCGCCGGCGATCGTCGACCGGCTGGCCAGCGATCTCGCGGCGGCGGGTCTTGCCCGGCGGTCCTGAACGCCGTGCGGCACGGTGGCGTCAAAAACGGCCCATCCGTAACTATTTGATTTTGAATATCTATTCTCCCAGTTGCAGCCCGTTTAACAGCAAGTTGCTTCCGCGCCGGGGACCGCGCCCGTAAGGCCCTGGCTTATCGCCGGAACATCGATGCCGGTTCCGGCTTAATTCACAGCGCCAAATTGGCTTTACCGGGATTGGACGAGGCCTTATGCCCCTTGCCCTCGCTGAATATCTTCGTCACTTGGCCACGCGGTGCAGCCGCATGTCGCGCGACTGCAACGATCCGGTGACCAGCAAGGAACTGGTGATCATCAGCGTCGAACTGGTCGAAAAGGCGGAAGCTTTTGAGGCCGAGTACGCTATACCGCACGCGGACGATCCGCGCGCGGCGGAGATCACCACGCGCGAAGACGACGACGAGACGTGAGCTTCTGCACACGCTTTACGAAGCCTGACGCAGCTTTGACGGCGCGCGCCCGCCGCGCAGCCCGTCGAGGATGGCGTTGGCGCGCGCCATGGAGAATTCGCGAGTCTTGGCGTCGAACGCCTGTCCGGCGCCGCGCAGCATGTAGCCGTGCTGCACGCCCGGAAAAATGTGCACCTCGACGTTCTTCATACGCGCGGGGATGGGGCGATAGGCGTCGAGTACCTCGGCCGGTGCGCGGCTGTCGCGGTCGCCCCAGATGATGCAGACCGGCTCGCGCACGCCGTCGAGCTCCTGCACGTAATCGAGGAACTGGGTGCCGTGGCAGGAAATGCCGGCGGCATAGCCGAGCCGCTTCGGCCCGAGGATGGCGTAGGGACCGCCGTAGCAGAAACCCATCACCGCGGCCTGGCCGTTGAACTGCGGCAGCGTGCGCAGATAGGCGAGCATGTCGACGAGATCGCGCTCGCCGGTCTTGATCTTCTCGAGCCGCGGCTGCGAGCGTTGCTGGGCGCGGCCGTCGTCATGGGACACTGGCCCCGGCAGCGTGCGCCAGAACAGGTCGGGCGCCGCGGCGATGACGCCGTTTGCGGCAAATTCGTCGGCAATCGCGCGGATGTCCGCATCGACGCCATGGACCGCGGACGTCAACACGATAGCCGGCATCGGTGCATCGGCTTTCGGCGTGACCAGATAGCAATCGAATTCGCCGCCTTCGCTCGAGCGGATTTTTACGGTTTGACCTGACATCACTTCCTCCCAACTTTCGCGCCCGTCGAAGCCGGCATTCGCCAATGACGATGGCACAGCGTGGCAATTTTCCATTGTGCCGGCAAGGCCACATCTTATCTTGCAAGGACAGCCCGCGGAGCTATGGCGATGACGGCGAACGCATTCTCAAAGCGCCTCGGTATCGAGCATCCGATCCTGCTCGCGCCCATGGCCGGAAGCGGCGGTACGCCGGAGCTGGCCGCGGCGGTATCGAATGCCGGCGGCTTGGGCGCGTGGGGCGGCGCCTATGCCAAGCCAGATGAAATTGCCGCCGCGATCCGCCGCATCCGGCAGCTCACGTCGCGGCCGTTCAACATCAATCTGTTTGCCGGCGGCTATGAGAGCGACCGCAAAGTCGATCCGCAGCCGATGCTTGAGATCATGCGGCAGGCGCATGAGCGGCTGGGATTGCCGCCGCCGGTGCTGCCGCCGGTGCCGGCCAATCCATTCGATGAGCAGTTCGCGGCCGTGCTGGAGGAACGCCCGCCGGTCTTCAGCTTTACATTCGGCGTGCCGTCATCCGAACAGATCGCCGAACTCAAGAAGCGCGGCATCGCCGTCAGCGGCACGGCGACGACCGTGGAAGAGGCGCGCCGTTTGGCGCAAGCCGGTGTTGATTCGATTGTCGCCCAAGGCGCGGAGGCGGGCGCCCATCGCGGCAGTTTTGCCGCGCCGTTCGAGGATTCGATGATCCCCGTCGCCACGCTGGTGCGCGACATTTGCGCGAGCGTTGCGCTGCCGGTCATTGCGTCCGGCGGCCTCATGGATGGACGCGACATCGCCGCCGCCATGAAGCTCGGCGCCGCCGCCGTGCAGCTCGGCACTGCCTTTTTGCCTTGCCCGGAATCGGGCGCGCCAGCCGTTTACAAGCGCGCGCTGCTCGAAGCCAAGAATGACACGACCGTCATCACCCGCGCATTCTCCGGCCGGCCGGCGCGCGGCATTGCCAATACGTTCATCGCCATGGTGGCCGGCAGCGAGCACGCCATCCTGCCGTTCCGGCAGCAGAACGATCTGACGCGCCCGATGCGCAATGCCGCCGGACTTAAAGGCGTGCCGGACTTCATTTCGCTGTGGGCCGGGCAGGGGGTTGCGCGCTCGCGCGCCATGCCGGCGGGCGACCTGGTGAAATTGCTGGTCGAGAAATGTTAGTTGGAGCATGATCTTTTCCGAAAACCGGTACCCACTTTTCGGGATCATGCTCAGTCGTGGAAGTCGCTCGGCCGTAGCTCGATCGGCGTGCCGTGCGGCGTGCGTTCGCAGGCATGCTCCCAGGCGTGGCGCGTGCGTGCAAGCTGCCGCGCGTCGGTGACGCCCTTTTCGGCGACGATGCGCTCCAGCGTGGCGAGCCAGTGATGGTAATAGGTCTCGCCGGTGTCGGGATCGCCGGCGGCTTGCGCCTTCTTGATCTCGTCGCCGAGCGTTGCCGCCCATTCCTTCCAGGTGAACAGGCCGCGCTCGTTGAGCGACAGCGCCAGCGCGAACGCTTCCGCCTCCCACGGCTCGCGGAACACCGGCCCGTCGTCGTTGCGCGGGATGCTGGCGACCGATTGCGTCGCGCGCGCGTGGCGGCGTCGGCGGTCATGCCGGCTCCAGATACGGCTCGAACGCGTCGATCGAGACCTTGAGCGTGGGATCGGAATTCTCGCCCCACAATTCGCGGCCGTCGAACAGCACGGTGTAGAGCCACTGCGGATCGTCGCCCTTGCCGAGCGCCGCCGTATCAGGAAAGACGTGACAGCCGCGGATCGCTTCGACGACGCCGACTTTGTTGCGCGCGTAGCGCGGCAGGCGCGTATGCGTCTGCGGATGGATATTCTTGGTGCGCACGCGGTCGCCGGCCTTGAAGCGGGCGGGGGTTTTGGCCGGGCGGCTGAACGAGCCGCGCGACAAGGTGCTCGGCACGTCGGCGGCGGTCAATTTGCGTTTAAGTTGCTTGCCGGGACGCAGCGCGTGGCCGGCCTTGATCTCGTCGGCACCGGCCAACCCGAGCTCGACGATCAGGTTTTCAAGCCTGATCTCCCATTTTCTGTAATAGGAGCTGGTCAGATAAACGTCCGGCGGCAGCTTCTCGATGCCGTAGCGCGTCTGGTCGATGGTCCAGATGCCAGTGTAGCCCATGGCGCGGTTGAGCGCGAGCGTGCGGCCTTCCCACGGCGCGTGAAACACCGGCTCGTTCGGCTCCGGCTCGACTTTGCCGAAGCCGTGCATGCCGCCCATGTCGTGGATGCCGTCCATTATGCAACCTCTTTCGGATTTTTCGGCAGGCCGGTGCCGATCATGCAATCGCGCGTCACCAGCGCCGCAAGTTTTTCCTCGCTCCAGCCCTCGGTGCCGGGCGGCCGCATCGGCAGCACGATGAAGCGCGTCTCGGCGGTCGAGTCCCAGACCCGGAGGTCGGTGCCGGCCGGCAGCGTCACGCCGAAATCGGCGAGCACGCCGCGCGGATCGTTGACCGCGCGCGAGCGATAGGGCGCCGATTTGTACCAGACCGGCGGCAGGCCGAGCACTTCCCACGGATAGCAGGAGCACAATGTGCAGACGATCATGTTGTGCTGCTTCGGCGTGTTCTCGACCGCGATGAGATGGTCGCCGACCCGGTTCATCAGGCCGAGCGAAGCCACCGCCTTGCTGCCGTCCTCGAGCAGCGCGCGCTTGAACGCCGGATCGCTCCAGGCCTTGGCGACGACCCTGGCGCCGTTGTGCGGGCCGACCTTGGTCTCGTAGGCCTCGATGATGACGTCGAGCGCGGCCGGGTCGATATAGCCCTTCTCGGCCAGCACGGTCTCGAGCGCGCGCACGCGAAGCTGCATCTCGGACAGCTCCGAGCCGTGGTCGTGATGATCGTCGTGATCGTGGTCATGATCTTGCGCCATGGCGTGCTTTCCTTCCCTGCGCTTCGCGGCGCCCATTATAGTATGCGGGGGAGCCATGAGAAATACGGCCGAACGCATCGCCGGCAGCATCGATCGCGTCATTGCGGCCATCGGCCGCGCCGCGACCTGGTGCTGCCTCTACATCGTGCTGGCCGAGTTCGCCGTGGTGGTGATGCGCTATGCGCTCGGCCTGGGCTCGATCCGCCTGCAGGAATCGGTGCTCTACGCCCACGCCGCCCTGTTCATGCTCGCCGCCGCATGGACGCTGCAGGTCGGCGGCCACGTGCGCGTCGACGTCTTCTATGCGCAGGCAAGCCCGCGCCGGCGGGCCGCTATCGACCTCATCGGCGCCGTCATCTTTCTGTTTCCGTTCGCGATCGCGGTTGCGGCGCTGTCGATACCTTACGTCGGTCGCTCCTGGGCGATCTTTGAAGGCTCGCGCGAGACCAGCGGCCTGCCGTTCGTCTATCTGCTCAAGACGCTCATTCCGCTGTTCGCGCTTCTGATCGGCTTGCAAGGCGTCGCGCAAGCGATCCGCGCCGCACTGGTATTGGCCGGGCCGCGCGCACAATGAGCGAATTTCTTGCCGTCGCGATGGTGGTGGCGGTCTGTGCGCTGCTGCTGGTCGGCTATCCCGTGGCGCTGACGCTTGCTGGCGTGTCGCTCGGCTTCGCCATTCTGGGCGCGGCGTCGCACGTGATGAACCTCGCGCTGCTCGGCGCACTGCCGGCGCGCATCTTCGGCGTCATGAGCAACGACGTGCTGCTCGCCATCCCGCTGTTCATCTTCATGGGCGTGATGCTGGAGCGCTCGCGCATCGCCGAGGATTTGCTGGAGACCATGGCCCGGCTGTTCGGCGCGCTGCCGGGCGGCCTCGGTTTCTCGGTGATCTTCGTCGGCGTGCTGCTCGCCGCGGCCAAGGGCGTCGTCGGCGCCACCACGGTGACCATGGGGCTGATCGTGCTGCCGACCATGCTGCGGCACGGCTACGACAAGGCGCTCGCGGCGGGCACGGTGGCGGCGACCGCGACGCTGGCGCAGATTTTTCCGCCGGCGACCGTGCTGGTGCTGCTCGGCGATCAGCTCAGCAATTCCTACCAGGCCGCGCAATTGGCGCAGGGCAATTTCGCGCCGCAGACGGTGTCGGTCGCCGACCTGTTCGCCGGCGCCATCATTCCCGGCCTCGTCCTGGTGCTGCTGTATCTGTTCTATCTGATCGGCGTCGCGATTTTCTTTCCGAAAAAATCGCCGGCGATCGCGCCCGACCCCGCCGCGCCGCATGGTTTTGCGCTGGCGCGCCGGCTGATTGCGGTTCTGATCGCGCCGATCGCGCTGATCCTCGCCGTGCTCGGCTCCATCCTCGGCGGCGTGGCGACGCCGACCGAAGCCGCATCGGTCGGCGCCGTCGGCGCCATCCTGCTGGCCGCGCTGCGATCAGGCGTCACCGGCCTGCTCATGCCGGTGATGGTGCGCACGACGCAGATCACCAGCATGATCTTTGTGATCCTGATCGGCGCGACCTTGTTCAGCCTGGTGTTCCGCGGCCTCGGCGGCGACGTCATGGTGGAGCGCGCGCTCACCAACCTGCCGGGCGGCGTCGCCGGCGCGACGCTCGCGGTGATGGCGGCGCTGTTCCTGCTCGGCTTCGTCATGGACGCCTTCGAGATCATCTTCGTCGTGGTGCCGATCGTGGCGCCGGTGCTGCTCAAAATGCCGGGCGTCGATCCGGTCTGGCTCGGCATCATGATGGCGGTGAACCTGCAGACCTCCTACATGCACCCGCCGCTCGGCCCGACCCTGTTCTACCTGCGCGGCGTCGCGCCGCCGGAGGTCACCACCCGGCACATTTATCTGGGCATCATTCCCTATGTGCTGATCCAGCTCGCGATGCTGGTGGCGCTGTGGTTTTTGCCGGCGCTCGCGACGTGGCTGCCGCACAAGCTCTACGGGTCGTGATCCTACAGATCGTCGAGCCCGTATTCCTTCCAGCGCGCATCGACCCGCGCCGCATCGTCGGCGTGCGGCTTGACCGTCGGCGGAAAGCGCTCGTTGTTCCAGCGCGCCTGGCGCGGGTGTTTCCACGACCGCGTGGCGTCGATCAGCATGCGGTTCCACAGTCCGGTGCCGAGCTGTTCGACGTTGCGGTCTTCCAGCGGCGTCGACGGGTCGATCGGCGAGCCGAAAATTCCCGGGAATATCACCACGCCGCCTTCGCCGGCATTGACGCGATGCGCGTAAGCCCATTCGACCTGCTCGTCGGCGGCCGGATCGATATCCTCTTCGACCACGATGACGTGCTTGTAGCGATATTGCGCGGCGGCGTTGCCCCACAGCGCCGCCGCGATCTGCTTCGGCTGGCCCTGATAGTGCTTCTTGATCTGGATGCGGATATTGACGCCGTTGGTGATCGGCGGCGCGTAGACGTCGAGGATGCCGGGAATGCCGGCGCCGTTCAAAATATTCCAGGCGATGGCGGCGCGCTGCACCGAGGACATGACGCTGTTCTCGCTGTAGGAGCCGGGCAGGGTGCCTTCGAGCGAGCCGCAGAAGATCGGGTCGCGCCGGTGCGTGATGCAGGTCACCTTCATGGTCGGCCGCGGCGTCGGCAGGTCGGAGACGTAGCCGGTATATTCGCCGAACGGTCCTTCCATCTCGTAGGTCGACGGGTCATCGCTGATGGTGCCTTCGATGACGATCTCGGCGCTGGCCGGCACTTCGAGATCGACGGTCTCGCAGCGCACCAGTTGCGCCGGCTCGCCGCGATAGCCGCCCATCACGTCGTATTCGCAGACGCCCGACGGCAGCGGCGAGCCTGAGAGAAAAGACATGATCGGATCCCAGCCGATCACGCAGGCGACCGGCATCGGCTGGCCGCGCGCCGCCCATTTGACGAAATGCGCGCCCCAGTGCTGGCCGCCTTTGACCAGGAGGAACGGCGCGGTGTCCTTCTGCCCGATCATGCCGCGATACATGCCGACATTCATCACGCCGGTGTCGGGATCCTTGGTGACGATCGAGGAGAAGGTGTGGATGTAGCGGCCGCCTTCGAGATAGTGCCATTTCGGCACCGGAAATTCGGTCTGGTCGATATCCTTGCCGCGGACGATGACGTCTTTCACCGGCCCGGTGTCGACGATCACCGGCGCAATGGTCTCGCGGTTTTTCTTCATCACGTATTGGACCAGGTCGCGATTGGTGGCGTCGTGCGGGAAGCCGAGCGCAAGCGCCAGCCGCGATCGCGCGCCGAGACCGCTGGCGAACAGTTTTGTGCAGCGCCCGTTGGCGTAGCCTTTGATGTTCTCGAACAGCACCGCCGGGCCTTTTTTCTCCAGCACGCGGCGCGTCACCGCACCGATCTCGCGGTCCCAATCGACTTCGGCCTTGATCCGCCGCAGCTCGCCATGCTGTTCGAGCTGCGCCATCCACTGCCGCATATCCAAAAAGCCCATTCCGTACTCACTTTCGCATCTGCCGCCGCGGGACAGCGCCAAGCTTGATAAGCGCATTAATTCCCGCAATTCTCAAACCTGGCAATGGGCCAGTCGGGGCCGGACGCCGGGAGCGACCATGACGGCAAGCGAGATATTCGATCTGCACGGCAAAGTCGCAATGGTGACCGGCGCTTCCAGCGGCCTCGGCGTGCGCTTTGCCGAATGCCTCGCCGAGAACGGCGCCGCGGTGGTGCTGGTGGCGCGCCGTGCCGATCGGCTTGCCGCGCTGAAGGCGCGCATCGAAAAATCCGGCGGCCGCGCGCTTGCGGTCGAGGCCGACGTGCGCGACCGCGCGGCGATGGCGGCGGCCTTCGATGCCGCCGAGAAGAACTTCGGCACCGTCACCATCCTGGTCAACAATGCCGGCGTGGCGCATGCCGGCCGCGCCGTCGACATGCCGGAAGAGGAATGGCGGCGCATCCTCTCGACCAATCTCGATGCGGTGTTCTATTGCGCCCAGGAAGCGGCGCGCCGGATGCTCGCGGCCGGCAGCGGCGGCGCCATCGTCAATATCGCCTCCGTGCTCGGCTTCGGCGTCGCCAAGGGCGTCATCGCCTATGCCACCGCCAAGGCCGGCGTGATCCAGATGACAAAAGCGCTGGCGCTCGAGCTCGCCTTCAAAGGCATCCGCGTCAACGCCATCGCGCCGGGCTGGATCGTCACCGAGCTCAACCGCGATTATCTGATGAGCGAGAAGGGCGCAGGCGCTCAAGCGCGACATCCCGATCGGCCGCTTCGGCGAGGAGCGCGATCTCGACGGCCCGCTGCTGCTGCTCGTCTCCGACGCCGGCCGCTTCGTCACCGGCACGACCATCGTCGCCGACGGCGGCCAGATGGTGGCGCTGAGGGGGTGACGCAGCTGTTGCGGAATCGGCACACAGACAGAAAATCATGCGGTAGTTCACAACCTTTGCGGAGGTTAGGGGGTTTCGCGCTTCGAATGGCAGCTATGATGCTGGCGTGGGGGAATTGTTCGATCTCTGGGGCGCTCAAATGTTCGGTCGTTTCGCGGGCGTAACACCGAGGGGGCCGGTGGATCGTCAGCGCTCGCGCGGCCATCGAATTGGGGTCGCTACTGGCATTGCGCTGGCTGTGTCGACGCTGGCGGCGTCACGCGCCCAAGCTGAGACTTGCACCGTTCCGACATTTCCCTTCGGCAACGTGGCCACCGTGGCGAGTACCGCCACGAGCGTTGCGGCAAATATCGCGGCGAACATCGCGACGGCGAACACGGCATTCCTGACCCAGAGCAGCGCCTTCGTTAACGCTCCGGGCAATCCCCAACCCGATCAGCAGGGTGGCGGCGTCTGGACTCGCGGCGTCGTCGGCCAGGTCGATATCAAGAGCGCCTCGACCAATGCGCTCGTTCTTCAGGTACCCGCCGGGACACCCTTTGCCACCGCCGGCGAACCTTGCACCACGACAGTCAGATCGAGCTTCGAAGGCATTCAGTTTGGTGCCGATATCGCTCGACTGAATGTTAATGGCTGGAACTTCCATGTCGGGGCGACCGCCGGCAGTCTTTATCTGAACAACGACATCATTGGCGGCGCGCCGCTGGCGGTCTCCCCCAATGGACCCGCGACTGTGCAAGTACCGTTCGACAGCTCGGCCCAAGTCCCATTCATCGGCGCTTACTTGGTAGCGACGCATGGTGGTTTTTTTTCCGACCTCCTGATCCGCGCCGACGCCTACCAGATGAATCTCAACAGCCCTGGGCTTGATTTCTTCAACCAGAACATGAATGCGCGAGGGCTCTCCGTCAGCGGGTCCGCCGGATATAACTATCAGATACCGAACGCGAACGGCTGGTTCATCGAGCCCTCGGCGGGCCTGCTCTATTCGAGGGTCAAAGTCGATCCATTGAACATAGCGGGGAGTCCCTCGCTGTTCGCAAGTGTCGTGCCGGGCACCGAAACCTTCAACGACATCGTCAATACGATCGGGCGGGTCGGATTGCGAGTTGGGACGTCTTTCGGCTTTGGCGCTCTGACCGTACAGCCATTCGCAGCCGCGAGCGTGTGGCACGACTTCGCCGGCAACGCCACTGCGCATTTCACGACATGCCCGGGTTGCGCGGCTATTACTGGGCCATTCCCGCCAATTCCCGCCGCACTGACCGACGCGTTCAGCGGCACCAATGTCGGCACCTACGGCCAATACTCTGTCGGCGCCGCCGCCTCGATCGCCAATACGGGCTGGATTGGCTTTGTGCGTGCCGATTATCGCAGCGGTCCCAATCTGAACGGCTGGGATGGGACCGGCGGCATCCGCTATCAATTCACCCCCGGTGAGGTCGCGCCAAAATCCATGGCGGTGAAGGCGCCGCCGCAGGTGCAACAAGCGGTCAGTTGGGACGGCCTCTATATCGGCGCCGTTGCGGGGGCAGAGCAGGGCACGGCGCATTTCGGCTACGGTTCGGGGTCGGTCGATCCCCGTATTGCCGGCGTCCTCGGCGGGTTCGACCTCGGCTACAATTGGCAGAACGGCGCCTGGATTTACGGCCTCGAAGGCGAATGGGACTTGACGGATGCCAAAGGCGGCATCGGTTGCGGGCCGCTCGCAGTAGGCGGACCCTTGGCCACTTCCAGTCCGTTGTTCCTCATGAACTGCAATGCCGAGCAGTCGTGGGTCGCGAGCGTCACGCCGCGGCTGGGCTACGCATGGGGTCGCGAACTGTTCTACGTCAAGGGCGGCGTGGCCGTGACCCGCGAGTCGTCCATCGCGACCTGCGACTATGGCCCACGGAACGGGGTGCTGACCATTTTTGGCTTCCCGGGTCAGGCGTGCGCGCCACCGGCTCCGACCTCGTTATTCTCGACATCGAGCGGCTTCAGCGGCAGCGCTGTTCGGGCAGGCTGGACGGTCGGCTATGGTGTCCAGTTCGCGCTCACGGGCAATTGGTCGGCCAAGGCCGAAACCGATTATGTCGATTTCAGCAACCGTGCGCTCGTCGCGTCCGGCGGCACGCCTTTGAACGTTGGCATGCACGGCTGGCAGGCCAAGATTGGCGTCAACTATCGTCTCGATGGTGCACCGCTCGCCGATAGTGCGGTCCCGGCCGTCACGGCTCGCATGCCCGTCAAAGCTCCGCCACTAGCCGCTCCGGCCGCGGCGGTGACTTGGGCGGGATGTTACGTCGGCGCCACGCTCGGCGGCGCCATTGAGCACGTCAATTATGCTGGTACGCCAAGCCCGGGCTTTTTGCTTCCCGTCGACGCGACAAATCTTACCGCCGTCACGACGGGCTCCATGAACAAGACAACCGCGATCGCCGGCGGTGAGGGTGGCTGTAATTGGCAGGCTCGCGAATTCGTGCTCGGCGTCGAAACCGATCTCAGTGGCGTTGGCAGGACTCAAGCGGCCAACGCGGCATCAAGCGCCTCGCCATTCTTCACCTCGTTCACGGCAAACTCGACGGCAAGTTCAAACTGGCTGTTCACCCTGCGCCCCCGGCTCGGTGTCGCCGCCGGCCATTGGCTGATTTTTGCGACCGGCGGCCTCGCGCTTGGCAATTTTAATTTTTCGCAATCGGTCTTTTATAGCGATCAAGCCCTACTGTTCTTTAACGGAATCCCTCCGACGAGCCAAACGGGGTCCTTCAACGCCACAGTTGCCGGCGAGGTCGTGGGTGGCGGCATCGAATACGCCTTGTCGAACAACTGGTCGGTCAAGTCCGAATATCTTTATGTTAATTTTGCCAGCAGGCACATGACGGAGACCGGCGTCATCTTACCGTTCACCGAGACGTCGAAGGATAAGCTCTGTATGTCGATCGCGCGCGCAGGTGTCGATTACAGGTGGTAGTCGTTCTATTCAGCGGCCTTGCTTGGTTTTGGCCGCCCGGTCATGGGCTACGCGATCACAGCGGCCGGTGCATGCCGACCGGACAGCCAGCCAAACCAAGCGCGATGGCCGACAACCGTCTCTGAGCGCATGTCGCGAGGCCATGAGCTGTCATTCCCGCTCAATCGGCTTCCAATCCACGGCATCGCGACCGTCGTTTCAAAGTGAGCGATTTTGCACAGACTCGGTCCGATCGGAGCCTAGGCTGTATGCGACGAAGCGCAATGTGATCCCGCGTGCAGTTCCGCGACGAAAGCTTCTGCGGAATTGCCGGAGAAGTGATTATGCCGATAGTTCCGTTGTTTCCAGGCGTTTCGAACCCGAAAAAAACCGGCCAAGAGGACTTCGAACGTGAGGTCGCGACCCGCTTTGGCCTCGTGCCGAATTTTTTCCGTACCGCGCCGGAAGCCCCTTACGTCACCCGCGAATTATGGGCGTTCGCGAAGTCGGCCTATCTGGACACTCCTATCCCGACGCTCTTTAAGGAACGGCTTTTCGTCTACCTCTCCCGCTTCTGCGAAGTGCGCTATTGCATCACGCGACATTGCGGATTCTTGTTGGGGCTCGGTCGAGCGGCAGGCGACCCTGACGCGCAGCCGATGACGATAGGCCAGGTCGTTCGATTGTTGCAGCGACCCCTGCCTGACGCGGAACGCACCGACGCGGCACTTGCCCGATTGGAAGCCATCGCAGAACCGATCGATTGGCCCTCACCCGAAACCTCGCACGACGATGACCTGTTGACCTCCGCCACGGTGCTTTTTCTTCAGCCGGCGCGGGCCGTTCGCGCCAAGCACGCGCTTCGCATCGCCCTTGGCGGCGAAAAATTCGAGTTGCTGGTCGCATTTCTGACCTTTGTCCGTTCGGCTCATTATTGGACATTGATGCACCCGGAGCTCGCGCTTGAAGATGACGTAAAAGAGCTGCTGCACGAGCATGCAGAACTGGCGCGAATGCTCTTGGAGGATCCGGAAGCGGGCCATTGTGAGATGGGAACGCGGTTATTCGACGAACTCGAGTCACTGCGTGATCTCAACGAGCGACAAGAGTTAGAGAAGGCAAAACGTGCACTTGAGGAAAGTGGGCGGCAAAAAGACATTTTGCTCAAAGAGGTCGATCACCGCGTCAAGAACAGCCTGCAAATCGTTTCGAGCCTTCTGTATTTGCAAGCGAAAACGGCGGGGCCCGCGGCAAGCCAGTTCCAGAACGCTGCCGCTCGCGTCGCGGCCATCGCCGCCGTCCACCAACAGCTTCACAAATATGACGATGTCGGAACGGTGGTGCTCGACCGGTACCTCAGCGATCTTTGCCGGGAGATTACAGCTGTATCCAGCAGCCCGGATCGAACGTGGCCGCTTGTGGTCGATGCCGATCCACTCATCATCTGCACTGACGTGGCAGTGCCGCTCGCACTCATCGTGAACGAACTGATCACCAACGCCATTCAGCATTCGCGTCCGGTCAGTCAAGGTGGCAGCGTGCATATCATGCTCAAGGACCACGCGGATCATTATTCGATTAGCGTATCCGACCCGGGGGACGGCCCCGCCGTCGCCAAAGCTCCCGGCAGCCTGGGCAGTCGACATTCGGGACTAGGTACTCGAATTGTCGAGACGCTGGCGCGACAGATCGATGCCACGATTGCAAAAGAGTTGTCGGTGACTGGTTATAAGGTCACCGTAACGGTCCCTCACCGCCCGGTAGTCGGTAAACACGATTAGATTTCGCGACGGACCAATAACGGCAATCAAGCGGCTCGGTGGGCCCGAAGTCCCGCCAATGCCGCTTTGCCTGTACGGGTCGCTTCGGACATCGTTTCAAAAAAATCGGATTGCCGCACCGGTTTGCTCTTGCCGGCCGTGTAAATCTCCCATCGCCACGATTTGGGCGGACGCCCTCTGTTTTTGATGGCGAGGGAATAGTCGTACTCCGCATGCATCTCGGTATCGGCGTGCACATCAAATTCGGGAGCAGCTGGAGCGGACAGCTTGCTGATCATTGGCTGAATTCCCTACAAAGCTGATTAAATTGAACCACCGGCGTCTTTATTTCCGCTTTTGCAGCTCTTCGGCAAGTAGCAGGAGATTCACAGCGGCCGGTGCATGCGGCCGAACAGCCAGCCCAGCCCGAGCGCGATGGCGACGGCCGTATAGGGCTGGGTCTCGACGGTGTTGCGCAGCGCTTTCTCGAACGAGCCGGCGGTCTTGCGGGCCGCCGTTTTTGTGGCGTCGGCGACGCTGGAGGCACTGTCGCGCGCCTGGCCATAAATGTCCCCAGCGGCGTCCTGGACCTCGCCGGCAACATTGGCGGCCTGCTTTTTGGCATCGCCGAAAGCGCGGTTGAAATCGGAGTTCTGGGTACGGGTCTCAGGCATGGGGTGCTCCCTCGGGAAAAGGCTTCCCGCGACAACGCCGCAGCAGCCCAAAAGGTTCGGCAAACCGGAACGTTTATGGCGTCGCGGGGTTGTTCCGGCAGCCAATTCCGGCGACCGAGGGCCGTGACATGGACGAACCGAAGCGACAACAGCCTGAAATCCCGCCGCCGCCGCCGATGACCGAGCCGCAGCCTAGCCTGCCGGAAATCCCGCCGGGCATCGATCCGCCGCAAAAGAACAGCCCCGCCACGGGAGAGAATTGATGTTTCAACATCGTGCATCGCAGTTCGATCCCCGTGTCGCCGCCATTGCCGGTCACCTGCGCGCCATCGAGAAGGAATTGGGTGTGCTGGGCAAAAGCGCCGGCCGGCGCGCGTCGTCGAGCGCTTCGGCCGCCGGCAATCAGATCGTCGAGGCGATCTGGCCGATCCTCAACGAGATCGGCGATTCCTTCCGCCGCGGCCAGCGCGTGGCGGTCGACGAGGCGGCGAGTTTCGGCAACGAAGCGGTCAAGCGCGGCGCCAGGATGGGCAGCGATGCGCTCGGCCAGATCGCCGATCAAGCCAAGCGCCGTCCGCTGATCACGCTGGCGGTCGCCATCGGCGTCGGCGTTTTGATCGGGGCCGCAGCGCGCCGGAATTAGGCCGGCCCGCACTTCTGCATTGCCTGTCATTGAGGTCGGGCAATCCCCCCTGCTACTTTGCCGTAATGCAGTTCTTCCTGCAGGTCGGCAAAGGTGGCGGTCATGGGCTCTGAGCAGATCGCCATCCTTCTTGCCGGCGCATTGGCGGGCGGCATCGTCAACGGGCTCACCGGCTTCGGCACCGCCATCACCGCGCTCGGCATCTGGCTCTATGCGATACCGCCGACGGCGGCCGCGTCGCTGGCGATCATCTGTTCGGTGGTGTCGCAACTGCAGACGCTGCACCTGATCTGGCGTGCCATCCTGTGGCGGCGCGTTCTGGTTTTTGTCTTACCGGGCCTGCTTGGCGTTCCGATCGGGACCTTGCTGTTGCCGCACATCGATCCGCGCCTGTTCAAGTTCGGCCTTGGCTTCGTCCTGATCGCCTATCCGGCCTATGTGCTGGCGCGAAAGCGCCCAATCGCAAGCCCGTGGGGCGGAGCATTTGCCGACGGCGTCGTGGGTTTCGGCGGCGGCGTGCTCGGCGGGCTGACTGGCCTGTCCGGTGTGCTTCCAGTGGTCTGGACCGATGTGCGCGGCTGGAACAAAGAGCAGCGCCGCAGCGTGCTGCAGTTTTTCAATTTGGCGATCTTGTCGTTTGCCTTGGTCTCGCACGCCGCCTCGGGGCTGTTGACGCGGCAAGTCGCGGTCGAGGCGGCGATCGTGCTGCCGGCGACGATCGCAGGCGCGTGGACGGGCGGGTTCGCCTACCGGCGGCTCGCCGACCGCGGCTATCAGCGCGTGGTCATGGCGCTGCTGCTGGCCTCAGGTCTCGGCCTGATCTGGACGACGTGGTGATTGACGCCGCCGATCAAGGTTAAATCTCTCAACGACCGGGGTTTGGTGGCGGCGGTGGCGGAGGAGGCGGTGGCGGCGCTGCGTTCGTGCCCGACCCGAAATTCGTTGCATTGCCGAGAATCTGCGAGGCGTCGAGCTCGCCGCCTTCGGCCGGCATCCACGGCGTTTGCGGACAGTTCGAGCTTTGCACCGAGCCGAGGCCGCAATGGCCGATATTCGCCCCAGTGAAGCCGGGAACGCCGCCGTTCTGTCCCGGCGTGCTCGTCGTTTGCGCCTGATAGAAGGCGACCTCGGCAGGGGGGATGCGCCCCAGGTCCTGTATCTGTGTGTTCCAGCCCTGGATCAACGCTCCGAAGTCGGACCGCGTGAGCAGGAATGTGCCGGCGCCGTTGACGATCTTGATGATGCCAGCGACGTTGATGACCTTGGTGCCGTTCGGGCCCTGGATGACGGTCACGGTGCCGCCGCGGATGCCGATATTGGCCGCCGACGTCGTGATCGTCGCCTCGCCCTGGTGGCTCAATTGGCCGCCGACAAAGCGTAGCGCCCCCTTGGTCAGCGACACCAGCATGTGGCCGTTGTTGGCGTTCGGATCGTAAACATATTCGTCGATCACGATGTCGGTGTTCGGCGCGATGCTCATCGTCGACTTGTCGGTGAACAACAGCTGCACGGTCCCCGCCGGCGTGGTGTGGACCCGCTCCTTGTGGACGATGTGGGCGCCGACGACGAGCGGCGCCGTCGAGCCGCCGGGCGGCGTCGATTCCGACAGCGGATTGACCGCCGTCGCGGTGCCGACCTGTTGCGCGGAGGCCGACGCTGCGGCGAACAGCGCGCCTAAGAACGCAACAATGGACGCAACGGCGAGCGCAACGATGAAACGGTTCGATGGTCGCATTGCTGACCTTTAAAATCGCATGGTCGGGCCGGCGGTGACGCTGAAGTCATGCATCGAGAATGCCGGGACGTTGGACACATCGGCGCGGTATTGCGCCAGGAACCCGAGATTGAGCAGTTTCCAGATCGGCACTTCGAGACCGAGACCGACGCGCCATTCGAGAATGTTCGGCGTGGTGTTCGGATCGATGGTCGGATCGGGCGCGTTATATTGCCACCAGCTCACGCCGGCCGTCGGCGTCAAGGTCCAAGTCCGGCCGTCGCCCACTGGCGAGAAATTCCAGGGCAGCCAGATGTCGCCCGCATAGGCGTTGTAGCCGAACGGGTTGAAGTTGGCGTCGGCGTGCGCGTAGGTGACGCGCGACTGGAATCCCAGGCTCGCATAGACCGGCCCGGACGCCTGCAATCCGACGGTCGACAGCGTACCGCTCATGCCGCTCGCCAGCGGATAGAGCGTCTGATTGCGAAAGCTCTGCTGCACGACCTCGGCGTAGGGGTCGAGCGAAATGTCGCCGAGCTTGATGCGCGCGGTCAGGCCGCCGCCGAGGCCGCCGTAATACACCGCGTCCGCCAGCGTCGCGCCGGTGGCGATGAAATACGGCTTGATCGACAAGCCGGTCACGGTGTCGGAGACGATGCCGAAGCGCGGGCCGGCGCGCAGCTCCATCACGCCGATGTCGAATTGATGCAGCTTGAACTGCTGCGCGTCGTAGCCGAGGGCGGAGGCTTCGAACGTGTTGCCGGCCTGGTCTTCGAAATCGTGGACGTAGTTCAGGCCGAACGCGCCGAACCAGTTCCCATCGGGCCGCGCCGCAAACGTGTTGTTGAACACCCGGCCCGAGGCCAGCGTCGTCCCCGCCGCCGGGCCCAAGGCGGCGTTGGTCTGGTAGCGGAAGCCCGATTGGACATAGCCGCTGAACTGGTCGGGCTGCAGCTTCTTGTCGATGGCCGCGATGAGGTCTTCGGCCCGCTGTCGCAGCGCCGGGGTGATGTCCTTCATCTTCAGCGCCGAATCGAAATAGCTGCGCGCCATTTCGTAGGAGCCGAGCCGATAATACAGCACGCCGAGCTCGAAGCGCACGCTGGCGAGGTTCGGATTGTAGAACAGCAGCTGCTCGTAGGTGCTGATTGCGGATTCGATATCGCGCGATGGCGCCAGCGTGGCGTATTGCAATGCGTTGTTGAAATTCGAAGGCTGCGCCAGGATGCCCTGGAACAGCGGATTCAAAAGATCGGACGTGGTTTGCGCGTTTGCCGGCAGGCTTAAAACAACAAGCAACACTGCCGGCGCCAATGCACCCGCAAATTTATTCAACGATGCGCGCCAAGTGCCGTCTTTCAAGTTGCTACCTGCTCGACGATTTCGCCTACCGGATTCGGCAGCTTCGCGTTGCTGGTATTATCGTCCGCTCGCTCTCGCGGGCTGATCTCAACTTAACGCCGCCGGCCGTTCGAGTCGAGATTTCTGACCGGCGGTGGCCGGAAACCGCTGGTTCAAAATGAGACCGTTCGCGGTTCCCGGAATCGGCATTTGCGCAGGATTTGCAGCGAATATTCGCAATTCTCAGCCATGAGATTGTTTGCGCACGAGATTGATGATCGTCGAAAAATCCTCGGCACTGTGTCCTTCTTGCGTCAGTTGCTCGTAAATTCTGTGCGGCGTGGGCGCCAAGCGCGGTTTCGGCCTTGACCGAATCCGCCGCCGCCTTGGCAAGCTTGAGATCCTTGAGCATCAAGGCCGCGGTGAAGCCTGCCTTGTAGCCGTTATTGGCCGGGCTCGCCGGCACCGGCCCGGGCACCGGGCAATAGCTGGTCAGCGACCAGCATTGGCCCGACGAGGCCGCGACCACGTCGAACATCGCCTGGTGCGACAGGCCCAGCTTTTCGCCGAGCACGAAGGCCTCGCTGACCGCGATCATCGAGGCGCCGAGAATCATGTTGTTGCAGATTTTCGCCACCTGGCCGTTGCCGGCCTCGCCGCAATGCACGATGCGCTTGCCCATGCGTTCGAGCACCGGCTTGCCGCGCTCGAACGCGTGCGTCGAGCCGCCGACCATGAAGGTCAGCGTCGCCGCCTTGGCGCCGCCGACGCCGCCGGACACCGGCGCGTCGAGGGTGGCGATGCCGCGCGCGGCGGCGAGCGCATGCGCCTTGCGCGCGCTCGCCACGTCGATGGTCGAGCAATCGATGAACAGCGTGCCCTGCCGCGCGTGCGGTGCGATGTCGTTCCACACGGATAGGACATGTTCGCCCGCCGGCAACATGGTGACGACGACGTCGGCGTTTTCCACCGTGCTCCTGGCATTGGCGACGATCTGGACGCCGTCTTTTGCGGATGTTTCGCGCGATGCCGGCACCACGTCGAAGCCGGAAATATGATGGCCCGACTTCACCAGATTGGCCGCCATCGGCCCGCCCATATTGCCCAAGCCGATAAATCCGATGGTCGCCATGTGCGTTTCCTTTTTAGGGCGTGAACTCATAAATGCGCCGGGCGGACAGCTTACGAGAGTCCGCATTGTCCCGAAAGCGACCAACAGGCGTCCTGGGCCGCATGTCGCGATGGGCCGATAGGGGGCACAGGCCGAGGCGGGGGCATTGTCAAAGTCAGCATAATTTGACGGGTTGCATGGCCTCGCGTTTGATTCGTGGGACCCCAGTCCCAGTTGATGGTTAGACGGACAATTCAGTCCCGGCGGGCATCTGGGACTGAGGCATCATGACATCAACTCGTTCTATCAGCACTGTGGCGCGATCGAAGGAGATCAGTCCGAAGAGCAACGCTGGAGGGCTTGGCTGTGAGCACGGTGATCATTCAGTCGAGGTTAGCGCGGCGGATTGCGTTGACGGTATGCATGTGTCTCGTACCCATCTCGGTGCTCGCGCAAGACGCCTATCCCAACAGGACGATCAAGATCATCGCCCCGGTGGGGGCCGGCAGCGTCGCAGATCTGGTGCCGCGCCTCGTCGCCGAGAAGCTGGCCGGCCAATGGGGCGTTCCCGTCTATGTCGAGAATCGGCCTGGCGGAAACACCAACATCGGCGCCGAGGCGGCAGCCCGGGCCGAGCCGGACGGGTACACCTTGCTCGCCGCGCCGGCGACGACGCTTGCAGTCAATCCAAGTCTTTTCCCGAAGCTGACGTTCAATCTGACCGCCTTCGTACCTGTCACGGTCCTCGCCGATCAGCCCAATGTTTTGGTCGCTAACCCCAAGCTGCCGTTCGCGACCGTGCAGGGTTTGATCGCTTTCGCCAAAGCCAATCCGGGAAAGCTGACCTACGCGTCCCCAGGCGTCGGCAGCGTGCAACACCTGAGCATGGAGCTGCTGGCGTCGATGACCGGAATTGCGCTCGTGCACGTGCCGTACAAAGACCTGCCGGAGGCCGTCAACGATGTGGTGGGTGGCCACGTCGACTTGCTGTTCGACAATCTCGGCAGCGCCGCCGCACTGATCAAGAGTGGGAACCTGAAGGCCATCGCAGTCGGCAGCGGGCGGCGCAATGCGTTCCTGCCCGATCTGCCGTCTCTGTCAGAGGCAGTTCCGGGATTCCGCTCCGTCACCTGGTTCGCCATCGTTGCGCCACCCGGGACTCCGGCGGGGATCGCCGAGAAGCTGTCTGCAGCCATTGCCCGGATTCTCAAGACAGCGGATGTCACCAACCGCTTCCGCGGTCTCTATGCCACGCCGATCGGCTCATCGCCTGCCGATACCGCTGCCTTCTTCGCCCAAGAGCGGGAGCGTTGGCGGTCGGTCATCGTTTCGGCGGGGATCAAGGTCGAGTAGAGCAGGGGACGGCACCTTTGGACTCCGGTGCGAAGCGCTCGACGATTCCAGTGGCCATCGTCGGAGGCGGCCCGGTCGGGCTGGTGCTGGCGCTGTTTCTCGATCGATACGGCGTGCGCACGGTGCTGTTCAATTCCGAGGAGGGCCAGCGGGCGCACCCCAAGGGCAGCACGCAGAATGCGCGGACGTTGGAGCATTTCCGGCGCCTCGGCATCTCCGAGCCTGTGCGCCGTCTGGGCCTGCCGGCCGATCATCCGACCGACGTCGCCTACTTCACCCGCTTCAACGCGTGGGAACTCGCGCGAATCCGCATGCCGTCTGAGGCGGAGAAGATGCGCGCCGTCGCCGCCGCGCCAGCGACCGATCAGGTCCCCGAGCCGATACTGCGGGCGAACCAGATGTATGTCGAGGCGTTCCTGCTCGACTATGCACGCACGCGGCCCAATATCACGCTGCGCTTCGGCTGGCAGGTCGACCAAATTGCAATGGAAGCGGACGGGGCTGTAGTCGAGGCGGAAAGGAGCGGCGACGGCGCGCGCGAATCCTGGCGCGTCCGCTACGTGGTCGGCTGCGACGGCGGCCACAGTTTCGTGCGCCGGATGCTCGGCGCTCACTATCGCGGCTTCGATGCCCTGCAGCAGCAATACATGGGCGGCCGCATGATCGCCTCACACATCCGCGCGCCCATGCTCGTGCCCAGCGTGCTGCGCGATCGTCACGCCTGGCAGTATTGGTCGGTGACGCCGGAAGCCCAGTTAATGCTCGTGTCGCTCAACGGGCGCGACGAGTTTCTCGCGTTCAGCCAGCCGGAAAATCCGGAGCTGGGGTCCCATGACGCGACCGTCGCGACCATGGTGCAACGTGCGGCCGGGGCCAATGTCCCGTTAGAGATGCTCGGCCATCGGCCGTGGACCGGCGGGGTGGCGCTAGTCTCAGAGCGCTTCGGCGAAGACCGCGTGCTCCTCGCAGGCGATGCCGTGCATCTGTTCACGCCGACCGGCGGCTTTGGCATGAACACCGGCATCGATGACGCCGCGAATCTCTCATGGAAGCTCGCGGCTATGGTGCACGGATGGGGTGGTGCCAGCCTAATCAACTCGTATGAACTCGAACGCAAACCCGTCGCCGTGCGCAACACGATAGCGGCGCGCGAGCTGGCTAAGCGCAACGGTACGATCCCGACGTCGCCCGCAATGGAGGAAGATAATGCCGAGGGCGAGGCCGCCCGGCGCAGGGTCGGAGCACATTTGTCCACTTTCGGCGAGGCCTTCTCATCCATCGGTTTGCAGCTCGGCGTGCGCTACGACGGCTCGCCGATCATCGTGCCGGATGGCGCGCCGCTCGCCGACAACTTTTCGCGGTACATCCAGTTTTCGAATTTCAATTCCAGCGCGCCGACCGGACGGAAGTGACGCTCGACGATGTCCGGCGTGACGCCTTCGAGCGTATCCGGGCGCCACACCGGATTGCGGTCCTTGTCGACGATGGCGGCGCGGATGCCGTCGATGAAATCATGTTCGGCGACGCAGGCGAGCGAGACGCGGTAGTCCTGCTGAAAACTTTGCTCGACCTGGTCGAATGACAGCGCCGACCTGATATTGCGCAATGTGATCTTGAGCGAGGTCGGCGACATTTTGCGCATCGTTTCCAGCGCCGCGCGCGCGTCCGCTTCGTCGCTTCGCGTCAACCGCTCGACGATCTCTTCGACGGTATCCGCGCCAAAGCAGCGATCGATCCAGGGTCGCGCCGCGGCGAGGCGGCCGGCCGCGGGAGGCGCCGAGAATTTGTCGAGCCTCGCTTTGACGTCGTGCATGCCGCGGGCAGTCGGCCAGCGCCGCCGGAAGCTCATCCAGCCGCGCTGCCGGAATGTGCAGGTCGGCAAGGCCGCAATAGATGGCGTCCGCCGCAGCCGCGCGCGCGCCGGTCAGTGCGAGATAGGTTCCGGCAAATCCCGGCGCGCGCGCCAGCAGGAAGCAGGCGCCGACGTCGGGAAAATAACCGATCGCGACTTCCGGCATGGCGACAGAAGAGCGCTCGGTGACGATGCGGTGCGACGCGTGCGCCGAAAGGCCGACGCCGCCGCCCATGACGACGCCGTCCATCAGCGCGATCACGGGCTTTGGATAGCGCGCGATCAAAACATTCAAACGGTATTCGGTCGCCCAGAATTTTTCCGGCAAGTCGCCGCCCGACTTCGCCGCGTCGTAGAGCGCGCGGATATCGCCGCCGGCGGCAAAAGCCCGTCCGCCGGCGCCGTCGAGCAGGATCGCGCCAACCGCAGGATCGTCCGCCCAGGCGCGCAGCAACGCCGTCATGGTGGCGACCATGTCGAGCGTGATGGCGTTGAGCGCTTGCGGCCGGTTGAGCGTGATGCGGCGCAGCGCGCCGTGGGCGCGGACGACGACGTCGCCGTCCTGAAGAACCTTCTCGCTCATCGGCCGACGAGGCTGCGCGCCACGATCAGGCGCATGATCTCGTTGGTGCCTTCGAGGATCTGGTGCACGCGCAGATCGCGCACGATCTTCTCGACGCCGAATTCGGCCAAATAGCCGTAGCCGCCGTGCAGTTGCAGCGCCTGGTTGGCGACGTCGAAACAGCTGTCGGTGACGAAGCGCTTGGCCATGGCGATGAGCGCGGTGGCGTTCGGCTCCTTGCGGTCGAACGCGGCGGCGGCCTGCCACAGCAGCGCGCGCGAGGCTTCGAGCGCGGTCGCCATGTCGGCCAAGCGGAATTGCAGCGCCTGGAATTCATCGAGCCGTTTGCCGAAGGCCTTGCGCTCCTTCATGTAGGCGAGCGCCATCTCCAGCGCCTTCTGCGCGCCGCCGAGCGAGCAAGCGGCGATGTTGAGCCGGCCGCCGTCGAGTCCGGCCATGGCGATCTTGAAGCCAATACCTTCCGCGCCGAGCCGGTTGGCGACCGGCACGCGCACGTCTTGGAACGTGACCGCGCGCGTCGGCTGCGCGTTCCAGCCCATCTTGCGCTCGCTGGCGCCGAACGAAATGCCCGGCGTGTCGCCGGGCACGATCAAGGTCGAAATGCCGGCCGCGCCGTCGCCGCCGGTGCGCGCCATCACCGCGTAGAGGTCGCCTGAACCGGCGCCGGAGATGAATTGTTTCTGGCCGTTGATCACATAATGGTCGCCGTCGCGCACCGCGCGCGTCGCCAGCGCCGCCGCGTCGGAGCCGACGCCCGGCTCGGTCAGGCAATAGCTGCCCAAAAGCTCCATGGTGCACAGTTTTGGCAGCCATTGCTTGGCGCTGCGCTTCCGAGCCATGGGCATCGATCATCCAGGCGACGAGATTGTGGATCGATATGTAGGCGGCGACCGTCGGGCAGCCGGTCGCCAGCGCCTCGAAGATCAAGGTCGCGGTCAGCCGCGACAGCCCGGAGCCGCCGACGTCTTCGGCGATGTAGACGCCGCCCATGCCGAGCGCGGCGGCTTTACGCATTTCGGCGACGGGAAAATGCCGCGCTTCGTCCCAGGCCACCGCGTTCGGCGCGAACACTTCGTCGGCAAAGCTGCGCGCCATGTCGCGCACGGCGATCTGATCCTCGTCGAGCGAGAATTGCGGTGACGCGCGTGGCGATGGATCGAGCATCAATCAGCCGTCGGTCGCGGTTGCGAGTTTTTGCTCGATGGGCCGTGCGCTCGCGCGCTTGCCACAGATCGTGCGCCGCCATGCCGACCGCCATGGCGACGACAAAGACGAACACGCCGGGCGACAGCGTCGCCAAGTCGGCAATCGCCGGTCCCGGACATAGTCCGACCAGGCCCCAGCCGATGCCGAACAGCGCCGCGCCGGCGAGCAGCGGCCGGTCGATGTCGGTCGCGGCCGGCCACAGGCCTTCGCGGCGCAAAGACCGGCGTGTGCGGCCGGATCAGCGCAAAGCCGATGCCGGTGACGAGGAGGCCCGCCGCCATCACCACGATCAGGCTCGGATCCCAGGTGCCGCTCGGAATGCCGAACACGTCGAGGAAGCCCAAGCACCTTCGTGGTCTGCACCATGTGGGAGATCACCAGGCCCGAGCCGAAGATGAAGCCGCAGAGAAGGCTTGCGAGTGCCGGCATGGCTTTAGCCTCCGATGACGTGATGCGTCAGCGCGACAACGATGATCGCCGCGACCATGAACACGATCGTCGCCGCGATCGAGCGCGGCGACAGCCGCGCGATGCCGCAGATGCCGTGGCCGGAGGTGCAGCCGCTGCCGAGCCGGGTGCCGAAGCCGACCAACAGGCCGGCGACCGCGATGGTGATCATGCTGCCCGGCATTTGCGGCATCGGCACCGCGTGGCCGATCAGCGCGGCGGCGAGCGGCGCTACGATCAGGCCGGCGATGAAGGCAGCGCGCCAAGCCCGATCGTCGGTGCGCGGGTTGAACAGGCCGCCGGCAATGCCGCTGATGCCGGCAATGCGGCCGGTGAACAGCATCAGCAGCACCGCGGCAAGCCCGATCAGCGCGCCGCCGATGGCCGCCGAGACCGGAGTGAAATTGGCCATGATGTGCCTCGTGGCGAAGGACAGGGCGCGGGTTTGTCGCGACCGCGCGATAGGCTAAAGATTATGCCGTCCCCCTCTGCACCGCAACGAGAGGCGCCGGCATGGATTTCACCCTTTCGCCCGAGATCGAGGATTTGCGCGTCCGCACCCGCGCCTTCGTCGACGAGCACGTGCTGCCGCTCGAGGCCGATCATCACAATTTCTCCGATCACGAAAATATCCCGCACGAGCGGCTCGAACCGGTTCGCGAAAAGGCGAAGAAGGCCGGGCTGTGGGCGCCGCAATCGCCGAAGGAATACGGCGGCATGGACCTGCCGATGGTGGCCTGGGCGGTGATGTACGAGGAAGCGGCGCGCTCGCTGTTCGGGCCGCTGGCGCTCAACTGCATGGCGCCCGACGACGGCAACATGAATGTGCTGAAAAAGCTCGGCACGCCGGCGCAGAAGGAAAAATGGCTGCAAGCCCATCGTCGAGGGCAAGGTGCGCTCGTCCTTCGCCATGACCGAGCCGGCGCCCGGCGGCGGCTCCGACCCGAGCATGATGAAGACCTACGCCGAGAAGCACGGCAACACCTGGAAAATCTACGGCCGCAAGTGGTTCATCACCGGCGCCGACGGCGCCGCGCATTTCATCCTGGCGGCGCGCACCTCCGACGATAAGCGCAAGGGCATCACCACGTTCCTGTTTCACAAGGACCAGCCCGGCTGGCGCATCCTGCGCCGCATCGAGATCATGGGCCCGGAGGAGCACGGCGGCCATTGCGAGCTCGAATTCGACGGCCTCGAAGTGCACGACGACGACGTGTTCGGCGGCCTCGGCAATGGCCTCAAAGTGGTGCAGGTGCGGCTCGGCCCGGCGCGGCTCACCCACTGCATGCGCTGGCTCGGCTGGTCGAAGCGCTGCGTCGAGATCGCGCAGGAGTACGTCAACCGCCGCGAAGGCTTCGGCGTCAAGCTCGCCGACCGCGAGAGCGTGCAGATGAAGCTCGGCGAGGTCGGCCACAACATCCATATCGGCCGGCTGCTGACCATGCACGCGGCATGGAAGCTCGACCAGGGCGATTTCGCCCGCAAGGAAGTGTCGATGGCGAAGCTGCATTGCGCCAACACGCTGCACCAGTCCGCCGACGTCGCCATCCAGCTCAACGGCGCGCGCGGCTATTCCAAGGACACCATCGCCGAATGGGTCTACCGCGCCGCCCGCGCCGCCCGCCTGGTCGACGGCGCCGACGAGGTGCACAAGATGGTGCTGGCAAAATTCATGCGCGAAGAGGGCCGCGATTTCTGGATGTGGAGCGCGGGGAACAGGGTGTGAGCGGGCAATTTACTTTGGAGCTTTCCCTGCATCGATTTTGCGGCAATCGTTTCTCTAATGTCGCTTCCGCGCCGCCTGCCGCTGCTTCCGGCGCTTGGCCGCCCTCTTGCGGCGGCAGTGGTCGCAGCGGCAGCCGCCCTCCGCGATGAAATATTCCAAATATTCCTTGCCGTAGTCGTAGGTGATTTCTTCGCCCGGCTCGATATGGCGCAGCGCCACGATGACGATGCCGCCGTTGCGGCCCACCGGTTCGGCGTTCGGCCGGCAGGAGTGATTGAAGTAGCGCGCCACGTTCCGATCGCGACGAACCGTCGATGGTCACGCGTTTGTTCACCTGGAACATATAGCGTGAGCCGCGCGCTTCGAGGCGGTCGGCCTCTTCGGGCGTCATGCGCCGGCCGCGATAGGTCGCGATAGTGGCCCTGCGTTTGATCGGCTTGGTCGCGAACAGGCCGAGTCCCGTTCTGGAGCGGCCGACGCGAAAGGGACGAGAGGAGACATCGCTTGCGAATAGCCGCAAATTTTTGAAATGTCATGGGCGTTCGCGGAATAATTCACAAAATCTCGGACCGCGGACGCGCATTCATTGTCGCGACAGATCCGCGATCACCGCCTGCGCCGCGTTGTGTCCGGGCGCGCCGGTGACGCCGCCGCCGGGATGGGCGCCCGAGCCGCACAGATAAAGTCCGGGCAACGGCATGCGGTAGTCCGCATAGCCGCGCATCGGGCGCAGCGAAAACAGCTGATCCAGCGTCAGCGCGCCATGGAAAATGTCGCCGTTCGGCAGGCCGAAGGTGCGCTCCAGGTCGAACGGCGAAAGGCTTTGCCGCCCGATCACGCTGGCCTTGAAGCCGGGCGCATAGGTCTCGACCGTGTCGATCATCAGGTCGGCGACCGTTTCGCGGTGTTCGTCCCATGACGAGCCATCGGCGAATTGCGGCGCGACGTGCTGACAGAACAGGCTCGCCACATGCGCCCCGGGCGGCGCGAGTGTGTCGTCGAGGCTCGACGGGATCACCATCTCGACGATCGGCGCCCGGCTCCAGCCGTGGCGGACGCAATCGCGATAGGCCTGGTCCATGTAGGACAGGCTCGGCGCCATGATGATGCCCGCGGTGTGATGGTCGCCGGCGCCTGGGAGCGCGGAAAAATCCGGCAGTTTCGCCAGCGCCACGTTCATGCGGAAGGTGCCGGAGCCGGTCTTCCACGTCTTCATGCGCGCCGCCATCGCGCCGGGCACCGCGTCCGGCGGCACCAAGGTCTTGGAACAGGTGTTGCGGATTGACGTTGGCGATGACCGCGCGGGCGCGGATCGCCGTGCCGTCCTCCAGCACGACGCCGGTGGCGCGGTCGCGCTCGACGATGACTTCGCGCACCGCAGCGCGCACGTCGATGCGCACGCCGTGGGCGCCGGCGGCGCTCGCCATCGCCTGCGTGATGGCGCCCATGCCGCCGATGGCGTGGCCCCAGACGCCCTGCTTGCCGTTCACTTCGCCGAAGACGTGATGCAGCAGCACATAGGCGGAGCCCGGCGTGTAAGGGCTCGCCAGATTGCCGACCACCGCATCGAAGCCGAGCACGGCTTTGATCGGATCGGACTCGAACCAGCCGTCGAGCACGTCGCCGGCCGATTTGCGCAGGAGGCCGAACGCCGCCGTGACGGCATCGTCTCGCCATAGCCTTTTGCCGATAGCCGCGAGCTTGCCGAGCTGGCGCGCGCTATCGCTAAAATTCCGCAACGCCAGATTGGGCGGCGCCGCGAGCACGAGGCCGCGCAGCACATCGGCGACGCGGCCGATCTCGGCCTGATAGGCGCCGTAGCGGGCGGCGTCCTTGGCGCTGAATTTCGCGATCTCGTTTTCGCTGCGGCCCTCACCGGTGAGCAGATAGCGGCCATCGGGCAGCGGCAAAAAATTCTGCGCGCGGCGCTCGACGATGCGCAGGCCGTGCTCGTGCAGCTTGAGATCGCGGATGATCTTTGGCTGCAGCAGGCTCACCGCATAGGCCGCGGTCGAGTTGCGGAAGCCGGGACGAAACTCTTCCGTCACCGCGGCGCCGCCGACGACACCGCGCCGCTCCACGACGCGCACGCGCAGGCCCGCCATGCCGAGATAGGCCGCGCAGGTCAGCCCGTTGTGGCCGGCGCCGATGACGATGGCATCAAGTTCGGACATGGCTCACACGGCGTTGTCAGACATTGGCATTCATGCGGGGCCGAGTGCCGTCCGATGCGGGACATGCCGGTGATCTCAATCGACATGGCGACTAGGCGATGTGACAACTTGGGCGATGTGAGCTTCATGGATTTGATCGCGCAACCGTGAAAACCGGACCGTCCCGGACCATGGCACAATACACGAGCCGGAATGCAAGCTGGACAGGAAGCCAGACTGTAGGGAGGCCCCATGGTTGCGCTGACAATCAATGGCGAGAGCAAGACGGTCGATGCACCGCCCGACATGCCGCTGCTTTGGGTTCTTCGCGACCTCTTAGGCATGACCGGCACGAAATTCGGTTGCGGCATCGCGCAATGCGGCGCCTGCACGGTGCATCTCGACGGCAAGCCCGTCCGCTCCTGCCTGTTGCCGGTCGGTGCGATCGGCAACCGCGCCATCACCACGATCGAAGGCGTCGGCGCCACGCCGAGCGGGGCGAAGGTGCAGAAGGCGTGGCTCGATCTGGAAGTGATCCAGTGCGGCTATTGCCAGTCCGGTCAGATCATGTCCGCGGCGGCGCTGCTCGAAACGCACGCCGCACCCCGACGATGCCGATATCGATGCGGCGATGGCGGGCAATATCTGCCGCTGCGGCACCTATGTGCGCATCCGCGAGGCGATCAAGCGCGCCGCGGACGGGCAGGCATAGGAGGCCGTCGTGAATCCGCACAACAAGCATTCGCACGACACGCATTCGAATTTCAGTCCGCTGCCGTCGCGCCGCGCGCTGATGACGGGCGCCTTGGCCGGCGGCTTCGTGCTCGCATTCCGCCTGCCGGTGAAGGCCGCGAACGAGCCGGAGCAGCCGCCCGACAATCCGGCCGGCCAGTTCGCGCCCAACGCCTTCATCCGTATCGATCATGCCGGCAAGACCACGCTGGTGATGCCGCAGGTGGAGATGGGCCAGGGCGTCTATACCGCCATCGCCATGATCCTCGCCGACGAGCTCGATGCCGATTTCGCCGCGGTGACGCTCGAGCATGCGCCGCCCAGCGACAAGCTCTATGGCAATCCGACCTGTTCGGCATTCAGGCCACCGGCAATTCCAATTCCATCCGCGCGTTCTGGAAACCGTTGCGCGTGGCCGGCGCCGACGGCACGGGCGATGCTGGTGGCAGGCCGCCGCCGGCCAATGGCAGGTCGATCCGGCGAGCTGCTCGGCGTCGAACGGCAAGGTCATGCACGCCGCGAGCGGGCGCGTGCTGGCCTACGGCGATCTGGTCGATGCCGCGAGCGGCGTTCCGGTGCCGCAGAATCCGCCGCTCAAGGATCCAAAAGATTTCACGCTGATCGGCAAGCCGCTCAAGCGGCTCGATACGCCGAACAAGACCGACGGCAAGGTCGTCTATGGCATCGACGCCATGTTGCCGGGGATGAAGTTCGCGACGCTGACGCAGTGTCCGGTGTTCGGCGGCAAGGTCGCCCATGTCGACGACAGCGCGGCGAAGACCGTCCCCGGCGTGCGACAGATCGTCGTGCTCGACGATCTGGTCGCGGTCGTCGGCGATCACACCTGGGCGGCCAAGCAAGGCCTCGATGCGCTCGAACGTGACCTGGGACGAAGGGCCGAACGCCAAGGTCAGTTCGGCCGATATCTGGGACGACTTGCGCGCCGCGAGCAAAAAGGACGGCGCCGTCGCCAAATCGGTCGGCGACGTCGCCAAGGGTTTGACGCAAGGCGACCGGCTCGACGGCGAATACGAGCTGCCGTTCCTGGCGCACGCGCCCATGGAGCCGTTGAACTGCACGGTGCATGTCACGACGGATGCCTGCGAAGTATGGACCGGCACCCAGGTCATGACGCGCTGCCAGTCCTACGCGGCACAAGCGGCGGGTCTGCCGCTCGACAAGGTGACCGTGCACAATCATCTGCTCGGCGGCGGTTTCGGCCGCCGGCTCGAAGCCGACATGGTCGTGAGCTGCCGTGCGCATCGCGCAAAAAGGTCGACGGTCCGGTGAAGGTCGTCTGGACCCGCGAAGAGGATATCCGGCACGACATCTATCGTCCGGTCTATCGCGACACGATATCCGCGGCGCTGGCGAACGGCAGGATCGTCGCCTGGAAATATCGCGTCACCGGTTCGTCGGTGATGGCGCGCTGGTTTCCGCCGGCGTTCCAGAACGGCATCGATATCGACGCCGTCGATAGCGCCGTCGACATGCCCTACGACATTCCAAACCTGCAGGTGCAATACGTGCGCGCCGAGCCGCCGGCCGTGCCCACCGGCTTTTGGCGCGGCGTCGGGCCGAACAACAACGTGTTCGCCATCGAGTGCTTCATCGACGAGCTCGCGCGCAAAGCCGGCAAGGACCCGGTCGATTTCCGCCGCGGCATGCTCGGCAAAAATCCGCGCCTGAAAGCCGCCCTCGATCTGGTCGCGCGAGAAATCCGGCTGGGGCCAGCCGCTGCCGGCGCGCACCGGCCGCGGCGTCAGCGTCCAGCCGTCGTTCGGCAGCTTCATCGCGACCGTCGTCGAGGCGGAAGTCGACGAGAAGGGCGAGGTCCATCTGCGCCGCGTGACCTCGGCGGTCGACACCGGCATCGCCGTCAATCCCGATACGATCGCGGCGCAGTTGCAGGGCGGGCTGATCTTCGGGCTGACGGCGGCGCTTTACGGCGAGGTCACCATCGACAAGGGCCGCGTCCAACAATCCAATTTCAACGACTACCGCATGCTGCGCATCGATCAGGTGCCGAACATCGACGTGCACGTCATCAAGAGCGGCGAGGATCCGGGCGGCATCGGCGAGACCGGCGTGACGGCCGGCCCGCCGGCGTTGCGCAATGCGATCTACGCGGCGACCGGTGTGGCGTTGCGCCGGCTGCCGATCGACCGCCGCGCGCTTGCGGCCAAGGCGTGAGTGTCATGCGCGCCCGCACCGTCATCGTTGGAGCCGTCGTCCTGGTTGCCGCGGCCGTGTTCGTCGTGGAGACCTTCACCAAGGGACCGCTGGCGTTCGCCGGCGGCCACACGGTGGCGCTGGCGGATTACCACGAGGCCGATCCGACCGGCGTTCCGCAAAAATCTCGCCAATGCCGATCAGGTCAAGCGCGGCGAATATCTCGCCCGCGCCGCCGATTGCATGGTCTGTCACACCGCGCCGGGCGGCGCCGACTTTGCCGGCGGCTTGGCGATTCCGCTGCCGTTCGGCACGCTTTATTCGACCAACATCACGCCCGACAAAGACACCGGCATCGGCAGTTACAGCGATCAGGAGTTTCTCGACGCCTTGCGCCGCGGCAAGCGGCGCGACGGCGCGCATCTTTATCCGGCGATGCCGTTTACGTCCTATACCTACATGACCGACGCCGACGGGCTGGCGATCAAGGCCTATCTGTTCAGCCTGCCCGCCGTGCATGCGACGGCGCCGGACAACACGTTCGCATTTCCGTTCAACCAGCGTTGGGCGATGGCTGTTCTGGTCGACGCTGTTCAACGCCGACGCCCGCTTCGCGCCCAATACCGATCGCAGCGCGGAATGGAACCGAGGCGCCTATATCGCCGAAGCGCTGGCCCATTGCGGCGAGTGCCACACGCCGCGGAATCTCGCCTTGGCGCTCGACAACGGCAAAAAGTTCGCCGGCGCGGTGACGGCGGGCTGGCACGCCTTCGACATTACCTCCGACAAAGGCTCCGGCATCGGCGGCTGGAGCGACGACGAGGTGTTCGCCTATCTGGCAACCGGGCACGCGCTGGGCCGCGGCACGGCGGCGGGTCCCATGGGCGAGGCCGTCGACCAGAGTTTCAGCCAGATGGCGCCATCCGATATTCGCGCGCTGGTCAGCTATGTGCGCAGCGTTCCGCCCATCGCCTCGCCCGATCTGCCGGCGACGCTGGCGCCGCCGGCACCGGCTTCGCCGAAGCAAGGCGGCACGACGCCGGATGCGCTCGGCAAAAAGATTTTCGAAGAAGTCCTGCGTGAGCTGCCACGACTGGACCGGCGTCAGCGCGATCACCCCCTACGCGACCGTGGCTGGCGCCCGCGCGGTCAACGATCGCACCGCCACCAATGTCGCCCAGATCGTGATTTCCGGAACGACGCGGCACGCGCCTTCCGGAGTCGTGTCGATGCCGGCCTTCGGCAGCACGCACTCCGACACCGAGATCGCCGCGGTGAGCAACTATGTGACGGCGCGGTTCGGCAGCGCGCGATCCGGCATCACCGACAAGGACGTGGCAGCGCTGCGAAGCCAGACGTCCCGGTGATTTTGGTTCGATCACACGCCGGTCAGTCGCGCGTCACGTTGCGTCCAGCGGCTTGTCTTTCGGGCGTTCGGTATGCGGGTCGGCATTGTCCGGCCGGTCCGACGGAAGACCCACATTGTCGCTTGCGGCGGCATCGGAGCTTTCCGGCGTACCGCACGTGGGAAATCGCGTCCCCGGCAGCAGAAGCCGCCAAAGCTGCTTGAAGTCCGCATCGGGTTTGCAGGGACGGCCAGCCATCATCCACATATAGAAAATCCGCCAGCCATGCACCAGCCATGCATAGGGGGCTGGGGTCTCCTTCCGCAAGAATTCCAAACCGGCTAGTGTTATCCGGAGCCGACAGGGATAGCGCTCGCGCCTAGTTTTCAGAAACTCCAAGGAGCAGACATGAAACTCGCGTTTTTCGACAATTATAAGCTTGGCGTGGTGGTCGGCGACAAGATCGTCGACGTCTCGGCCGTGACCAAGGGCATCAAAGCGCTCGGCCCGCAGGACGTGATCCGCGGCGTGATCGAGAAGTGGAGCAGCTACAAGGGCAAGCTCGCCGCCGCCGCCAAGAAGGGCAAGGGCAAGCCGCTCGCCAAGGTCAAGCTGCGCCCGCCGCTGCCGAAACCTGAGAACATCATCTGCATGGCGGTGAACTACATGGAAGACGGCACCTTGCCGGAGCCGGCCCCGATCAACGCCTTCATGAAATCGCCGAGCGCGGTCATCGGCGACGGCGACACCATGGTGCTGCCCGACATGGCGGCGAGCGTGTTCGAGGGCGAGGCCGAGATCGCGGTCGTGATCGGCAAGAAGGCGTCCCACGTCAAGGCCGCCGACGCGATGAAATACGTGTTCGGCTATACCAACTTCATCGACGGCTCGGCGCGCGGCGTGGTGCCGCCGACCAACGTGTTCTATCAGATGAAGTCGCGCGACACCTTTGCGCCGATCGGCCCCTATATCGTCACCGCCGACGAGATCAAGGATCCGCACAAGCTGCAGATCAAGCTCACCAACAACGGCACGGTGTATCAGAACTTCAACACCGACGACATGGCGCACAAGATTCCGCGCTGCATCGAATGGGTGACGTCGATCCACACGCTGCTGCCCGGCGACATCCTGGCCACCGGCACCAACCATCGCGGGCTCAATCCGTTCATGCACGGCGACAAGATCGAGCTCACCTGCGAAGGCTGCGGCACGCTGCACATCACGGTGCGCGACGATCAAAAGCGCACCTGGGCGCGCATCACCCGCCTGCAACACAAGCAGAGCGGCGCCGAAGGCGTGCACACCAAGCAGACCGGCGGCAAATACGCGCCGGCGAAATAGCCGCGCCCCTGTGGCTACAGCGGGCCTGACGACACCGTCAGGCCCCGAACCACTCCGGGTGCTCGGTGATTGCCACGACGCTGCAGGCGAACGTCAGCACGCAGATCGTCCACAGCAGCAGCGTCAAATATCTGTCGTCGCTCATGGCCACAGCGATGCAATCGTCGTGCCAAGCCGGTTAAGGATGTCTTAATTCCGCCGGCGCGCGCCGCTCAGACGGTCTTGCGGACGATGAACGTGTAGAAGTTGTTTGCCCAGAATAACGTCCCCGCGGCGGAGGCGGCGTCGAGCCCGTCCATCAGCTGATCGGCGTCGTCCTTGGCGACGACGCCGGAAACCGGCAGCAGCCGGCGCCACGTCGAAAGATTCTCGGCGAAGAATTCGGCGTGGCCCACATCGGCAATGACATAGGACCGATGCGATTCGATCGCAAAGCCGGCGTCGGCAAGCAGCCTCGGCAGTTGACGCATGATGAAAGGCTGCGCCGCGAAGGCGCGGGCGATGTCGGCAATGTCGATCTTTGCGGCGATATCGTCCTGAAGCGACAGCGCCGACGATGCGAAGTCGCGGTCGAAGATGACAAGCCGCCCGCGCGGGCTCAAGACGCGCGCACACTCGGCCAAGATCGCGACCGGATCCGACGCATGACTAAACAGCGTATGGGCGATGACGAGATCGTAGGCGGCTTCCTGCGCGTGCAGCTCCGCGGCGCTGTCGACCTCGAATGCAATACGCGCGTCGACGCCTTCGCTCGCCGCATGCCGACGCGCAGCTTCGATCAGATAGGCGCTGACATCCGTCGCCGTGATGGTGCCGTGAAAGCCGGGCGCGGCGGCGAGCGTGCGCGACACGACGCCGGTGCCGCATCCGATCTCAAGCGCGCGCTCTATTCGCTCCGGTTCGAGATCGCCGATGTAATCGGCGATAACGCCGCGAAAGAACGGATGTTTGGCGCGGTTCTCAAGCCGCGCCGCCATGACGGCCAGTGCGCTTTCGTCGATTTCGGCGGTTCGGCCCCAGACGTCCGTCGTTGCGTGTGCCCCGGCCATGGCGCCGCCTCCGTTTCGAGCGCAAACCGGCCGACGCCTTGCCGAAGCTTGCTTAGGTCCGCCAGCTCGTATCGATCGCGTCGAGCATGCGCAGGTAGGCCGGCCAATCGGCCGAGCCGCGGCCGGAATCGTGATGCTCGTATTGATGCGCGGTTTTTTCGCAAATCTCCGCCGGAATTTCGATCAACTCGCCGCCGGTCGCTTCCATGGCGAGCTGGATGTGCGCCGCCTCGAGCAGCGACTTCATCAGCACGAAGGCCTCGCGCACCGTCTTGCCGAGCGTGAGCAGCCCGTGATTGTGCATGATCAGCGCGCGGTTCTTGCCCAGCGCCTTGTTGATGCGGGCGCGCTCGCCGAAATCTTCGGTGATGCCTTCATAGTCGTGATAGCCGATGCGATTGTGGAATCGCACCGCCGGCTGCGACACCATGCGCAGGCCGTGCTTCAGTCCGGCAAGCGCCATGCCGGTTTCGGTGTGCACGTGGACGGCGCAATTGACGTCCGGCCGGGCCGCGAGCACGCCGCCGTGCAAGGTGAAGCCCGGCCGGTTGACGCCTGAGGATTCGTCGAGGTCGTCGTCCATCGAGACCTTGACCAGGTTCGACGCCGTCACCTCGGTGTAGAGCAGCTCATGCTGCTTGATGAGGAATTTGCGCTCCTCGCCGGGCACCCGCATGGACGAATGATTGTAGATGACGTCGCCCCAGCCGTAGTGCGCGATCAGCCGGTAGGCGGCGGCGAGGTCGACGCGGGCCTGCCATTCTGCCGGCGCGATGTCTGCTTGGGTAACGGGCGCGATCTTGACGTGGGTGTTCATGGCTTTGGCTCCGCGTGAGAATTTGGGCTCCGCGTGGGAGCCGCAATCTAGCATCCCGCGCCGGTGCCGCGCAGCCCCCTCCTGCGGCGTCAAGACAAGCGGAAGTTGCGGCCATTATTAACCCATCCTCAACGGCTCGCGGCGACTCTGCTGTTATGGGAGCGACACGTCCATTTATGACAGTTTGCAAGGCCGCAGGCCTCATGGCGGCGCTGCTGCTGGCGCTGTGCGCGAGCGCGTCGCGGTCCAGCACGTCGATGGACGCCCGGCACGCTTGGCAGCAGCAATACCGCCGGCCGGCGGAAATTCCGTTCCCGAAGAGCAATCCTTACTCGGACGCCAAGTTCAAGCTTGGCCGGGCGCTGTTCTTCGATCCGATCCTGTCCGGATCCGAAGTCCGATCCTGCGCCACCTGTCACAATCCCGGCCTGTCGTGGGCCGACGGCCAGGCGCGCGCGATCGGCGAAAAGCAACTGCCGCTGACGCTGCGCACGCCGACGCTGCTCAATGTCGCCTGGCTTCCGAAGCTCGGCTGGGACGGGCACTTCCGCAACCTCGAAGAGGTCGCCATGGGTCCGATCACCGCGACCGGAAACATGAATCTGTCGGAGAAAGACTTTGGTCGAGCGGCTTGCGGCGATCCCGGGCTATGTCGATGCATTCGATTCGGCCTTCGGCGAAGGCGAGGTCACAGGGAAGAAAATCGAATTTGCGCTGGCGACCTTCGAGCGCACGATCGTGTCGAAGGATTCGGCCTTCGACCGCTGGATCGACGGCGCCGACACCGCGATCAGCGAGCCGGCCAAGCGCGGCTTCGACCTGTTCAACGGCAAAGCCAATTGCGCGGCCTGTCACAGCGGCTGGGCCTTCACCGATGCCTCGTTCCACGACATCGGCAGCGCCCGCGGCGACGATTGGGGCCGCGGCCGGCTGTTCCCGACGTCGGTGGCGCTGCGCTACGCCTTCAAGACCCCGACTTTGCGCGACGTGGCCCGCCGGGGTCCCTACATGCACGACGGCTCGGTGCCGACATTGGACGCCGTGCTCGACCTTTATGACCGCGGCGGCATCGAGCGGCCGAGCCGGGCCGAGGAAATCCATCGGCTCGGACTGACCGAGGCCGAGAAGGCAGACCTCATCGCCTTCCTGGCGACGCTCAATGGCACGCCCGAGCCGGTGTCGTTCCCGGCGCTGCCGCGCTGAAGTCCCTATAAGTCGCTGGTTTCTTTAGAGAATAACGGGAAGTCCGCAGCTTGCGAGGGCGAGGCCACCGAGCAGCAGGGCTCCGGCGCCGGTCTCCAGAAGCTCAATGTGAGCCGGGAAACGCTTGGCCAGATAGGCAATCGTGGTGCCCGACATGACGCTCAGCAAGCCCAGAATCCCGATCACGGCACTCTCCCGTAGACCCCATGAGGGTCCGGATCGGCTATCCCTAGCGGCCAATGCCTACGGGTGGGCTAGGCGAAACGAGTCAATTTTAGGCATCGAGATCAGTCGCAACCTTAAGGTTAACAACAACTTAATTTCTCAACGTAGGGCTTTAAAAGGTCTTAAGAATGTGTTAAAAGCTTAGTCATGCCAGGGAACTGCGGGCGGCGGCGAAACTGGCATGTGAATTCGTGTGGCGGTGAGGGTTCTAATGCGTCGGCTGGCGAGACGGTTGCCATTCGCAACCGCGTTACCGGTTTCGTTTGCTATTCTATGTTGACGTTGTGTGAGATCGGCAAGCGCACACGTGAAGTGGTTCTGCGCCTATAACGTCGCCGGCCAACCGGACGGCCTTGAAAACGTCCTCTGTCTCGATTTCGAATTTCTCACCGGCCTGTCGATCCTCGCCTTGATGGCGGGCTCGCTGTTGGAGGGCACGCCGGTCGGCATGGCGATTCTGCATGCGCTCGACCGCGCGACCGCCCTCATCCGCAACAATCTCGAAACCATTTTCCGCGCTAGCGTCGCGTTCTTCTTCATCGCCATCTGGGGCCTCGGCGGCGTGCTGTTGACGCCCGAGCTCAAGACCGACTCGACTTTGATCGGCGCCATTCAGCTCGGCATCGCCGCCGGCATGGTGTCGCGGCGCACCATGCCGTTATCGGCGTTGGGGATTTTCGCGCTGTACGCCGTCGCCACTTGGAATTACGGCGTGTTTCATCTCGCCGATTATCCGGTGTTCCTCGGCGTCGCCGCCTATCTCGCTCTGACCGGCCTGCAGAAAGACTTTTTCGGCGCCCGTCCGATCGACGTGTTGCGCTGGGCCGCCGGCATCACCTTGATGTGGGCGTCGATCGAAAAATGGGCCTATCCGGAATGGTCGTACCCGCTGTTCATCGCGAAGCCGGAAATGTCGATGGGCTTCACGCCGGACTTCTTCATGCGGGCGGCCGGCGCGGTCGAATTCGCCTTGGCATTCGCGTTGATCTGGACGCCGCTGGTGCGGCGCGTCGGGGCTGCGATGCTGGCCGCGATGTTCGTGAGCGCGGTGTTCGAATTCGGCAAGATCGATCTGATCGGCCACACGCTGATCGTGGTGGCGCTGTTCGGCATCCTGGCCGACGACGGCGGCAAGCAGGCGCGGCTGCGCGATTCCTGGATATTGCCGTTGAGCTATGCCGCGGCGCTGGCGCTGTTCCTGGCGGTCTATTACGTCGGGCATGCCGAGCTGTTCGGCACCGCGATTCTCTGACCGACAACGCTTGATCGACAATTCTATTGCACGTGCACCACGAGCCGCATCTTCGGATGGATGGCGCACAGCACGTCGAAATCGCCGGCCACCGGGAACGTGATCGGCGTGATGCTGCCGGGCTTCTGGTCGCCGGAGTCGAATGAGAACTTCTCGGAATCGACATAGGCGTGGTGCAACAGGTCGGCGTCGTCGTTGACGATCTGGATGGATTCGCCGCGCTTGATGGTGACGTCGCCGGGATGGAATTCGCGCCCCTTCTGCGAGATCGAATATTGCGGCGCCGCTCCCACCAGCGTGCCGATCGCGGTCAGCATCAGCGCCGCGACCGTGACCGCGATCGGGCGGCGCGCGTGCCGCAGAGCGTTTCCTAAACTCATGGTTGCCTCGTGGCCTGGTTCAACGTCCAGCGGCGGCGCAAACCTCGCTTATTATCGCCTTCCGACAGCGTGACGGCTGGCAGTTAAGACGCCGTTAAGGAAGCCGCGAAGATTGGAGCGGGCGCTCCATCGCCCTTAACGGCCACCGGTATAGGTCTGTAGGGCCCGAAGTCAGTAATCGTACCCTCATGATGCGTGGCCGGATCGCTCGTCTGATCGACCGTTTGGGATCGCCTTGGCGTCAAAGCCTGTCGCGAGCCGCGGCGCTTTGCATGACCATCCGCGGCCGCATCCTGGTCGCGTTCCTGGTCATGAGCGTGATCACCGCAGCGCTTGGCGCCTACGCCACCATGGGCGTCCGCAATGCCGGCCTGTTGGTCGACAAGACCTTCGACGAATCGCTGATGTCGATCAATTACGCCCGCGCGGCGGCGACCGATTTCGCCGCCATGCGCGCGGCATTCGCGCGCCGCTGGATCGCCACCGATTCCGACATGCGCGCGGCGCTGGACGACGAATTCGACAAGCTCGGCACCTCGCTGTCGGAAGATCTCGCGATCGCCGCGCAACGCTCGCAATCGGTGCGCGCCGTCCGCGCCGCCGAGAGCGTCAAGCGCGCGGTGGACGCCTGGAAAGGCATTTGCGAGCGGCTGCTCGACGGCACCAAGCTCGACGTCAACTGGGCGACGCTCGACCAATACACCGTCAAGGTCGACGACCAGATCGATCTGCTGGTGAACTACACCGCCGGCGACGGCTTCCTGTACCGGCAAAGCGCCCGCGCCGCGGTCGCCCACGACATCCAGCTCAACATTGCCGGCATCGCGCTGGCGCTGTTGCTCTCGGCGCTGGTCGCCTGGGCCTTGGCGCGGCGCATCGTCGGTCCGGTCGCGGTCGCCTCCAACGTCGCCGAGCGCATCGCCGCCGGCAAGCTCGACGTCGCAATACCTAAGGGCAACGGCGACGAGCTCGGCGCGCTGCTCACCGCCATGGGCGTGATGCGCGACAACATCAAGGCGATGATGGACCGCGAAGTCGCGCAGCGCCGTTCCGCGCAGGCCCGCCTCGCCGACGCGCTGGAAAACTCCCAGGAAGGCGTCGTGGTGGTGGATGCCAACGACGGCATCGTGCTCGCCAACGCGCAGGCTGCGGATTTCCTCGGCGTCTCGCCGAGCCTGCTCAAGCCCGGCACGCCGCTGGCGCGGCTGCAACCGGCCTTGCAGGCGACCGGCGACGCCGGCCGCGTCCTGATGGCGCGCCACGGCAATCTCAGCGCCACCAGCGAAGTCTCGATGCCGGACGGGCGCTGGCTGCGCATCAGCCGCAGCCCGACCCGCGACCAGGGCTTCATCGTGCTGTGCAGCGACATCAGCCGCCTCAAGGCGCAAGAATCGTCGCTGCGCGAGAGCAACCTGCTGCTCGACGCCGCGCTCGAGAATATGACCCAGGGCCTGTGCCTCTACGACGCGCAGAACCGGCTGGAAGTCTTCAACCGGCGCTATCTGGAAATCTTCGGGCTGCCGCCCGACCGCATCAAACCCGGCATCAGTTTCAGGGAGGTGCTGGAGATCGCCGTCGCCTGCAACAATCATCCGAACAAGACCGTCGATCAGCTGTTGGTAGAGCGCGCACCGATTTTCAGCGAGAATAGCGTCGGACCGCTCATGATCGAGTTCGGCGATGGCCGCGTGGTGTCATGCCTCTCCAGCCCGACCGCCGACGGCCGCATGGTCGTGACCTATGAAGACGTCACCGAGCGCCGGCAGGCCGAAGCCAAGATCATGCACATGGCGCGCCACGACGCGCTCACCGATCTGCCGAACCGCGTGCTGTTCCGCGACAAGATGGAGCAGGCGCTCGGCCGCGGCGAGAAGCTCGCGGTCATGTTCCTCGACCTCGACCGCTTCAAGGGCGTCAACGATTCGCTCGGCCATCCGGTCGGCGATGCGCTGCTCTGCGCGGTGACCGAGCGGCTGCAGCGCGTGGTGCGCGGCATCGATACGGTGGCCCGCCTTGGCGGCGACGAATTCGCCATCGTGCAAAGCAGCGCCCGGCCGACCGACGCCAGCGAGCTTGCCGCCGAACTGATCGAGACCTTCTCCGAGCCGTTCGAAGTCCACGGCCATCAGGTGATCATCGGCACCAGCATCGGCATCGCCATGGCGCCGGCCGACGGCAACGAGCCCGACCAGCTGTTGCGCAACGCCGACATGGCGCTCTATCGCGCCAAGGCGGAAGGCCGCGGCACCTATCACTTCTTCCAGCCGGAAATGGACGCGCAGATGCAGGAGCGCCGGCGCCTGGAGCTCGACCTGCGCAAGGCGCTCATCGCCAACGAATTCGAGCTGTATTACCAGCCGATCATCCAGATCGCGAGCGGCGAGGTCGGCGGCTTCGAGGCGCTGATCCGCTGGAACCATCCGGAACGCGGCTTGGTCATGCCCAATGCGTTCATTCCGGTCGCCGAGGAAATCGGCCTGATCGTGCCGCTCGGCGAATGGGTGCTCAGAAAGGCCTGCATGGACGCAGCAGCCTGGCCGAGCAAGCTGTCGGTCGCTGTCAATCTGTCCGCCGCGCAATTCCGCAATCCGATGCTGGCGCTCTCGGTGGTGTCCGCGCTCGGCCAGTCGGGTCTGTCGGCGTCGCGGCTCGAATTGGAGATCACCGAGACCGTGCTGTTGCAGGACGACCGCGCGGTCCTCGACACATTGCATCAGATCCGCGATCTCGGCGTGCGCATCTGCATGGACGATTTCGGCACCGGCTATTCCTCGCTGAGCTATCTGCGCAGCTTCCCGTTCGACAAGATCAAGATCGACCGCTCGTTCGTCAGCGAGCTCGGCAAGGAAAACGATTGCGTCGCCATCATCCGCGCCGTGACGCGGCTCGGCTCGAGCCTCGGCATGACCACCACGGCCGAGGGCGTCGAGACCGAGCAGCAGCTCGAGGTCCTGCGCGCCGAAGGCTGCGTCCAGGTGCAGGGCTATCTGTTCAGCCGGCCGAAGCCGCTCAAGGAAATCCCAACCATGCTGCGCGAGCTGCAGCCGCGCATCCGCGCCGCGTAGGCTGCCGCGCCACGCGCGCGACCGGGGTTTCACGCGGCCCGTCCGCATCGCGGAAATGCCGTGACGCTTCAACTCACTAGCATTGCCGCGCGACCGCCGCGTCCTATATGTCATTAGTATTCTCCTGCCCTCTGGCAATATCGGCCCCGCGAGGGCAAACTGCGCCTTTGGAGACCGGAATGGCGCTGCGCGACGTCAAGCTCGACGATAAATACGACCTCGGCCAGCGCCGCGTATTCGTGACCGGCTTCCAGGCCCTGGTCCGCCTCTGCCTGATGCAGAAGGAGCTCGACCGCCGCAACGGGCTCAATACCGCGGGCTTCGTCACCGGCTATCGCGGCTCCCCGCTGGGCGGGCTCGACAGCCAATTCCTCCGCGCCAAATCGTTCCTCGAAACCAGCGACATCCGCTTCCAGGGCGGCATCAACGAGGACCTCGCCGCCACCGCGGTGTGGGGCTCGCAGCAGGCGGAACTGCGCGGCGAGGGCAAGTACGACGGCGTTTTCGGCATGTGGTACGGCAAGGGGCCCGGCGTCGACCGCACCGGCGACGTGTTCCGCCACGCCAATCTCGCCGGCTCCGCCAAGCACGGCGGCGTCTTGGCGCTGATGGGCGACGACCACACCGCCGAATCCTCGACCACCGCGCATCAGTCCGAATATCACTTCATCGACGTGATGGTCCCGATCCTCAACCCGGCCGGGGTGCAGGAAGTGCTCGACTACGGCCTCTACGGCTGGGCGATGTCGCGCTTCACCGGCACCTGGGTCGCGCTCAAGACCATGCACGAGACGATAGAATCCACGGCGGCGATCGACGGCAGCCTGGATCGCTTCAGTATCGTGACGCCGACCGATTTCCAGATGCCTCCGGGCGGCCTCAACATCCGCCTCAACGATCCGATCCTGGCCCAGGAAGCGCGCCTGCACGATTACAAGCGCGACGCCATGCTCGCCTTCGTGCGCGCCAACAAGCTCAACCGCATCGTCACCTCGGGCGGGCGCGATCCGAAGATCGGCATCATCACCACCGGCAAGAGCTATCTCGACGTGCGCCAGGCGTTCGACGAGCTCGGCATCGACGAGGTCCGGTGCAACGAGCTCGGCATCCGCCTGTTCAAGGCCGGCTGCGCCTGGCCGCTCAGCCGGAGCGAGCTGAAGGATTTTGCGCAAGGACTCGATCTCATCATCGTCGTCGAGGAGAAACGCTCGCTGCTCGAAGTGCAGGTGCGCGAGGAGCTTTACGGCACCGCCGAACCAGCCGCTCTGCATCGGCAAGCGCGATGAAGAAGGCAATTGGCTGTTCCCGGTCAAAGGCGCGCTCGATCCCAACGAGGTCGCGATCTGCATCGGCGAGCGGCTCCTGAAATATCACCGCAACGACGAGATCATTGCCCGCGTGGCGCGGCTCAAGGAATTCCAGCGCATCGCCGCCGAGACCCGGGACGTCGCGCAACGCATTCCCTATTTCTGCTCCGGCTGCCCGCACAATTCGTCGACCGTGGTGCCGGAGGGCATGCGCGCCTATGCGGGCATCGGCTGCCATTACATGGCGCAATGGATGGACCGCTCGACGCTGGGCTACACGCACATGGGCGGCGAGGGCGCCAACTGGGTCGGCGAGGCGCCGTTCTCCAACCGCAACCACGTTTTCCAGAATCTCGGCGACGGCACCTATAACCATTCCGGCTACATGGCGATCCGCGCCGCCATCGCTTCCAACACCAACATCACCTACAAGATTCTGTTCAACGACGCGGTGGCGATGACCGGCGGCCAGGCCAATGACGGCGGGCTGACCGTGCCGCAGGTGGCGCGCCAGGTCGCCGCCGAAGGCGCCAAGCGCGTCGTCGTCGTCACCGACGAGCCGGACAAATATTCGTCCGGCATCGAATGGCCGAAGGGGCTGACCATCCATCACCGCGACGACCTGATCGCGGTGCAGAAGGAGCTTGCCGAAGTCCCCGGCGTCACGGTGCTGATCTACGATCAGACCTGCGCCGCCGAAAAGCGCCGCCGCCGCAAGCGCCACACCTTCCCCGATCCCGACAAGCGCGTCATCATCAACGAGCTGGTCTGCGAAGGCTGCGGCGATTGCGGCGTGAAATCGAACTGCGTCTCGGTGCAGCCGCTGGAGACCGAGTGGGGCCGCAAGCGCCTCATCGACCAGTCGAGCTGCAACAAGGATTTTTCCTGCGTCAAAGGCTTTTGCCCGTCCTTCGTCACGGTGCACGGCGCCAAGCTGAAGAAGGGCGTCGGCGTCGCCGCCGATCACGACCTGCCGGCGCTGCCCGAGCCGAAACTGCCGGCGATCGACCAGACCTACAACATCATCGTCACCGGCGTCGGCGGCACCGGCGTCGTCACCATCGGCGGCATTCTGGGCATGGCGGCGCATCTGGAGGGCCGCGGCGTCGGCGTGCTCGACATGGCGGGCCTGGCGCAGAAGGGCGGCGCGGTGTTCAGCTACATGCGCATCGCCGAAAATCCGGACGCCATCCACGCCATCCGCGTCGCCGCCGGCCGCGCCGATCTGGTTCTCGGCGGCGACATCGTGGTCGCCGGCACGCGCAAGATTCTGGCGGCGGTGAAGCACGGCGCGACCGCAGATGGTCGTCAACACCGCCGAATTCCTGCCCGGCGAATTCACCCGCAACGCCGATTTCTCGCTGCCGAGCGAGCGGCTCAAGCGCACCATCGTTGCCGATGCCGGCGCCGACAAGACCCATTTCATCAACGCCAGCGGCATCGCCGCCGCGCTGTTCGGCCAGTCCATCAGCGCCAATATGTTCATGGTCGGCTACGCCTATCAGCTCGGCGCCATCCCGCTGTCGGCCGCCGCGATCGAACAGGCGATCGCGCTCAACGGCGAAGCGGTGGCCACGAACCGGGCCGCGTTCCACTGGGGCCGCCGCGCCGCGGTCGATCGCGCCACGGTCGAAAATCTGGCCAAGCCCGCGACCGCTATTGCCAGCGACGCGCGGCGGCTGTCGCGAATCCTTCGAGGAGACGGTCGAGCGGCGGGTGAAATTCTTGACCGCGTATCAGAACGCGGCCTATGCGGCGCGCTATCGGGCCCTGGTCGGCGAGGTCAAGGCGATCGAGGCCGCGCGCGCGCCGGGCCACTGCGAGCTGACCGAGACGGTGGCGCGCTATCTGTTCAAGCTGATGGCCTACAAGGACGAGTACGAGGTGGCGCGGCTTTACACCGACGGCGCGTTCCTCAAGCAGGTCGAGACCGAATTCGACGGCGACAATCTGCGCTTCGAATTTCACCTGGCGCCGCCGCTGTTGGCGCGCCGCGACAAGACCACCGGCCTGCCGCGCAAGATGAGCTTCGGTCCGTGGATGCTGCCGGCGTTCCGGCTGTTGGCGAAGTTCAAAGGCCTGCGCGGGACGCCGTTCGATCCGTTCGGACGTACGCTGGAACGGCGCACCGAGCGCAAGCTGATCGGCGACTACGAGGCGATGCTCGACGAGGTTTTGGCGGGTCTGACGCCGGACAATCATCCCATCGCGGTCGCGCTCGCCGCGATCCCGGAAAAGATCCGCGGCTTTGGCCACGTCAAGCAGCAGCATCTCACCGCCGCCAAGGCCGACGAAGCGGCGCTGCTCGAGCAATTCCGCGCCGGCGCGCCGGTGCTGCTCAAGGCCGCCGAGTAACATTGAGCCGCGAGCAATAATCGTCGCGCGGCGGTGTTGTTTCCATTGCGCCCCGGATGACGTGGGTGACACGAAGGAACAACCGTCATGACAAAAGTCATTGCGACAAAGGCGATAGGCAGACTGACAGCCGCGATCGTCATCGTGGCGGCAGCGCTGTGTTTGCAAGTTTCCACCAGCCAAGCCCAATACTATGGCGACGCACCCTGGTGCGCGGTGCTGCAAATCGGCACCGGCTCGGTGTCGTGGCATTGCTACTATCGCACGGTCGAGGAATGCGTGCCCAATGTGCTGGCCGGCAATCGCGGCTCGTGCAACCTCAATCCATATTTCACCGCCTCGCGCGGGCCCGCGACAACGGCACATCCGGCGCATCGAAAACGGCACCACGGCTAGGCCGCTCTTTGATCCGTGTCGACGCGCGGCGCAGTTTCATCGTCTTGACGCCGGTACGGCCAAGCCACCATTCTGGCGCGCAGTTTATCTCTTGATGGCGCTACGTCCGTCGTTGGAGACGCAGATGAGCTCTCTTACCCAAGACCTCGGCCGTTTCGTCGCCGAATTGACCCTGCCCCAAATTCCCGCGGAAGGCTGTGCCATCGCCCGCACCGGCATCGCTGACTGCTTCGGCGTTCTGATCGCAGGCAGCCGCGACCCGGAGGTCGCGCTGGTCGATCGCGAGCTGGGCCATAATAGCGGCGCGGCGCTCGCTTCGCTCATTCCGTCAGGCGCCCGGCGCAGCCCGGACACCGCGGCCTTGGTCAACGGCATTGCCGCGCACGTACTCGACTACGACGACGTATCGCTCGACGGCCATCCGAGCGCGGTCCTGGTGCCCGCGATCCTCGCCCAGGGCGAAGTGAGCGGATCGAGCGGCGCCGAAATGTTGACGGCCTATGTCGCGGGCTTCGAAGTGTGGGCCGAGTTGTTGACGCGCGAGCCGACGCCGCTGCATCGCAAGGGCTGGCATCCGTCGGCCGTGCTTGGACCGATCGCCGCGGCTGCGGCCTGCGCAAAGTTGCGCGGTCTCGATGCCACGCAAGCGGCGACTGCCATGGCGATCGCGGCATCGATGTCGTCGGGCCTGGTGGCCAATTTCGGCACCATGACAAAATCCTTTCAGGTCGGCCGCGCCGCGCAATCCGGCGTCATTGCCGCGCGCCTGGCGCAAGCCGGACTGACGGCGTCGCTCGATGCGCTCGAACATCCGGCGGGCTTGCTCATGGCGCTGTCGGTGGACGGCAAGGCCGAGCTCGATCGTCCCTTCGTCGCCGCGCAGAAGGAGTGGCACATCGTCGGCCATGGCTTGAGCATCAAGCGCTATCCAATCTGCTACGCGACCCACCGCTCGATCGATGCCGCGCTCGATCTGGTGGCGCGTTTCGATCTCACGCCCGGCAAGGTCGAGCGCATTCATGTCTCGACCGGCAAGACGCAGATGCTGATGCTGCGCAACAGCCGCCCGCAAACCGGCCTCGAAGCGAAATTCTCCATGCAGTTTGCCATGGCGGCGGCGCTGTGTGCTCGCAATGTGGGCTTGCGCGAACTCACCGACGATTTCGTGCAGCGGCCCGAGGTGCAGGCGATTTTCCCGCGGGTGTCGCTCGAGGGCACCGCGGCCACCAAGGAGGGCTCCAACTTCGCGCCCGCCGATGCAGTCGAGATCACGACGACCGACGGCGCGACGCACAAAAGCGGGCCGGTCGAATTCGCCAAGGGCAGCCACGAGCGGCCGCTGTCGCGCGACGAATTGTGGGCCAAGTTTGCCGATTGCCTCGGCGCGCAGTTCCCCGATGCGAAGAAGGCCCGCGCCTTCGAGAATTTGATGATGTTCGACCGGCTCAACGGCGCCGGCGATCTCGAATTTTTCGCTTGAGCATGATCTTATCCGAAAACCGGTCTTCACTTTTCGGGATCATGCTTTAGCAACGGACTAAACGCGTTAAGCGCGCGGCAATCACATGCCGTGACCTTCGATCACGGTTTTGCAGGCGCGATTTAGCTTGTCCTTGTGCGCCTGCAAACACGAGCCGACTTTGAATTGATCCGGGATGTCGTCCTTGCAAAAGCGCCGCGCGTCGAAGCGGCAGGCGCGATCTTCGGGTGTGTCTTCGTGAGGATAGGTTTGCGCCAATGCAGCGCCGGACATGAGCAAAACGGCAAAGACAAGCGATACGCTACGAACCATGATTTGTTCCTCGTTGGGGCGACAAACGAAAGACAGCGCACTATCTACCGTCAGCGCAATGGGGCCAAAGTGAGACTTGCCAGCCAAAGTGAGACTCGGCAGACGATGAGTTCGCCAGCCGGCCCGCGATGGAGTATTCTGGTACTATGAGCGGCTTGCAGAGCGACTTACCGAAAGACTTGCTGACCGTTCCGGAAACCGCCGGCGAAACGACAGCGAAACCTTCGCTGCCGCAATTGCCGCCTGAGGAACCGGCTGCCACCGCGCGCGCAGAAACGCCTCATGCAACGCCGCCCGCTGCCGAAAGTTCCACGCCAAAATCAAATACCGCCGTAACGCCTGAGGCCGCCGCAGCACCAATTACCGAAGCGGCACCTGAAAAGGTGGAACGCGGGATCGGCGTGCTGCTGGTCAATCTCGGCACGCCCGACGCGCCCGATGCCGCGGCGGTGCGCCGCTATCTGAAACAATTCCTCACCGATCCGCGCGTGATCGAGAAGCGCGGGCTGTTCTGGAAGCTCATCCTCAACGGCGTCATCCTGCCGATCCGGTCGCGGCGCAAAGCGCGCGACTACAAGCGAATCTGGAACAACGACAAGAACGAATCGCCGTTCAAGACCATCACGCGGTCGCAGGCCGAAAAGCTCGCCGGCATCCTGGAGCCGCTCGGCAAGCACGTCATCGTCGACTGGGCGATGCGCTACGCCAATCCGTCGATCGCCTCGCGGCTCGAAGCGCTGATCGCGCGCGGCTGCGACCGCATCCTGGTCATGCCGCTCTATCCGCAATACGCGGCGGCGACCACGGCGACGGTCGCCGACGAGGTGTTCCGTTATCTGATGAGGCTGCGCCGGCAGCCGGCGCTGCGCATCCTGCCGGCCTATTACGACGATCCCTATTACATCGAGGTGCTCGCCTCGTCGCTCAAGGCCGAGCTCAAGGCATTGCCGTTCAAGCCCGACGTGATCTTGCTGTCCTATCACGGCATGCCGAAGGAATGCGTGCTCAAGGGCGATCCCTACGAGGCGCAATGCGTGCGAACGACCGAACTGTTACGCGCGCAACTCGGCCTCGATGAAGAGAAGCTGATGATGACGTTCCAGTCGCGCTTCGGCCGCGCGCGCTGGCTCGAGCCCTATACGATCGCGACCGTGAAGGCGCTGGCCAAGAAGGGCGTGAAAAATCTGGTCGTGCTGACGCCGGGCTTTTCCGCCGATTGCCTGGAGACGCTGGAAGAGATCGCGGTCGAGAACGCGCATGTGTTCAAGCGCTACGGCGGCGAAAATTTCACCGCCATCCCGTGCCTCAACGACAGCGAAGCCGGCATGCTGATGATCTGGCAGCTCGCCATGCGCGAGTTGAAGGGATGGGTGTGACGATGAGGGCGTGAACTCATAAATGCGCCCGGGGGATCGACTCATGGAAGTCCGCTTGCCGCGAAAGCGGTGACACCCGTCTTAGGACCGTATGTCGCGATGGCGCGTAAGCGACATATCGTTGCGTCGTGCCAATCGACGCCGATTTCAACGTGGACGCGCAATCAAAGCGCGGTATCAGTGCAAATCGCAGGGCCACGTCTCCGCGCCGCTCAAAACGCGCATTGCTGATGAATGGAACTATCGAAATCATGAATTCGCCCATTAACCCACGCATTACGTTCAACGCTTCCACCTGTGCCCTTGAATCCTTTAGTAACGGCTACCCATATTTTTTATGTGGTTGGTGCTGCAACAGGGGGACGTTGCCTACTTTAGGCTTGGGGCCTCAATCCCGTTCATCGCTGAATTCGACGTCGTCATCGTCATTGCAGCTAATCGACGTTGCATCGATATTGGGGATTGGTCAAAAGCCATGCCGTTCTGCGGATTTTCCAAAATCCTTACTCGATTTATGTCGCGATGAGCCTCGTTCTCACGCTTGCATCTCGCAATCTGTTACATGACCGGGTTCGATTGGTCGCCACAGTCGTTGGCATCGTATTCTCCATTATTCTTGTCACCGTTCAACTCGGCGTCTTCCTGAGCTTCGAGCGCATGATTACGACGATGATCGACCACGCGCAGGCCGATTTCTGGATCGTTCCTAACGAAACCAAGAGCTTCGAAGAGTCCTCGTTCCTAACTGGATCTGAACGTCTCCAAGCACTGTCCATCAACGGTGTAACTGCGGCGGTACCGGTGATTGTCGGCTATGCGTCGTGGCGAAAGCCGAATGGAGGGGCGTCGACGCCGGTCCTCGTCGTCGGTACGCCCGAAACGTCTATCGGATTGCAGCCGTGGAACGTGATCGAAGGAAGTCTGCGCGATTTGTCGATGCCCGACGGCGTCGCGATCGACCGGTCTTATTTCGAGCAGCTCGGAATCGCACAAATCGGCGAGCATGCCGAGATCAACAATCACAAAGCACGCGTCGTCGCGGTCACCAAGGGTATCCGTTCGTTCACTACGACGCCGCACGTCTTCGCCTCGCTGGAGCGGGCGCGAGCGTATTTGGGTGCGCCACCCAATAAGGCCAACTTCTTCATCGTGCGCATCTCGCCGAACGCAGATGCCGAGGTGATTCGCAGCCGGCTTGCCGCCAGCCTGTCCAACGCGGAGGTGCTGACGTCCGAACAGTTTCGTCACCGCACCCGTCAGTTCTGGCTGTCCGACACCGGCGCGGGAGCCGCGCTCCTCGGGAGCGCCATACTCGGCATCATCGTCGGCACGATTATCGTCGCGCAGACTCTTTATTCCAGCACGAAGGACCATCTCAAGGAGTTTGCAACGCTTCGCGCCATCGGCTCTTCATATAAATACATCCTCAAGGTCATTCTCAGCCAGGCGCTGCTGAGTGCGGTTATCGGATTTTCCATAGCCGCCGCGGTCGACTTGGTGCTGGTGAAGATGACCGCCGATGCGGCGCTGCCGATCATCATGACGCCCGCACTGACACTCGGCCTATTCATGCTTACGGTCACGATGTGCTCGATCGCGGCTATTTCCGCGATCAGGGTCGTGACACGCATCGATCCCGTCTTGGTGTTCACACAATGACGAACAACATGATCGAGGCAACCGATATCGTGAAAATTCTCGGCGACGGGGCAGGGCGTGTCGAAGCGCTCAAAGGCGTTAATCTGTCGCTTGCCGGCGGCGAGTTGACCCTGCTGATGGGGCCCTCCGGCAGCGGCAAGACGACACTCCTCTCGGTGCTCGGATGCATGTTGTCGCCGACCAGCGGCACTGTCCAAATTCGCGGCCGCTCGACGACTGGCCTCGACTCGGAAGAACTGGCCGGACTGCGGCGGGACAATGTGGGGTTTGTATTTCAATCGTATCATTTGTTTCCGACGCTTACCGCCGCGGAAAATGTTCGACTAGTGCTCGATGTGCGCGGCGACCGCTCGCCCGGCACGCGACTTAAGGCGGTCGCAGCCCTGGCGACAGTCGGGCTGTCCCATAAAGCGCACGCGTTTCCGCGCGAGCTCAGCGGCGGCGAACAGCAACGTGTGGCGATTGCCCGCGCAATCGTCGGAGACGCATCCGTCATTCTTGCAGACGAGCCGACGGCGGCACTGGACAGCGAAAATGGTCACGCAGTCATGACGGTACTGGCGGAAATCGCCAAGGATCCGGCGCGTGCGTTGTTTATCGTTACCCATGATCCACGCATCATGCCGTTTGCAGACAGAATTCTTCGCATCGAAGACGGCCGGATCGTCAGCGACCAACCGGGTGGCGGACACATTCGCGCCGTCCGCGCTCTGAAATATGCGAGCTGATTGGAGATAGTATGCTTACTCAAAACAGGAAAATATTGCTGTTCGGTACGATTGCTCTATTTGCGGTCGTTTCGACGCTCTCAGTATTCGCGCAGGAATTTCGCGCCGATGGAGTGCACCCGGCTCCTTCCGGTTCGCCGGTTCAGGAATCCTGGGAAGCGGTGACGCTCGGACGCGTCGAGCCGCGATCGGGTGAGATCAAAGTCGCGGCGCCGGTGCCGGGACGAATCGCCGACGTTCTGGTCAAGGCGAATGAAGACGTGTTCGCCGGCCAATTGCTGGTTCGTCTCGATGACGAGGAGGCATTGGCACGCGTGGCCGAAGCCGATGCTCAAGTTGCACTGCATAAGCGCGCCCGCAACGACCAGGCTACTCCAGCGGGCTCGGCGGATCGGCGAAAGGCCGAGGACGCAGTCGCGGATTCCGAGCGAAGTGCTGCCGATGCCCTATTCGCGCTGGACAAGATCACGGCCGACTGGCGGGCAGGCACCGCACAGAAGGCCGATCTCGATGCGGCCCGCACCGCTTTGGCGCGTGTGCAGGATCGTCTGCGGGAACAGCAGGCGACGCTCGCTAAGATCAGGGCGGCCCCGGACACGCCGTTGCCAACCCGGCTGGAAGGCGAACTCAATGTGGCGCAGGCCGATTGGACACTGGCGCGGGCGACGCTCGAAAAGACGCGAATCCGCGCGCCGATCGACGGCGTGATCTTGCAGGTCGAAGTCAAGAAAGGCGAATTGGCGGTGCCGACGTTGGGGCCGGCTCTGCTGATCATGGGAGATCTGTCGGCGTTGCGCGTGCGTGCCGAAGTAGACCAGCAAAACCTTGGAAAAATGCGGGTCGGGCAACGTGCGGTGGTTCGCGCCGCTGCGTTTCGCGGCCGTGAATTTGACGGCAAGGTATCGTCCATCGCCCGCATCGTCGGTCAAAGCCGGATCAATTCGGGCGATCCGCATAAATTCAGCGATGTCGAGGTGCTGGAGGTCGTTGTAGATTTGCCCGATCCAGGACCCCTCGTCGTCGGCGAGCAGGTCGACGTTTATTTCAAATCTGGCCAGGCCGAAACCGAATAGCCGACCTTTAAGAGGCCCGCCTCGTACAAAAGCGGATTCTCAAGCCCATCTGATCGATCCTGATATCGCTTAGGCGGAATGCCAGTCGGCTTTCTATTGATAAATTCGGTCATCGGTGGCCCTGTTCGCAATCAACCTCACCTCCCCCTGCAGGGGAGGGTGAAGGGATCAACCTCCCGTTAACCATATCCGTTTTTACTCCGTTAACCCTCGACCGCCACCCGGCGGCCGGGCGGCTGCCGTTTGGCGCGCTGGCGCCGGAGGTAGGTTGGTTTGGCAGCTTCCGAGGTACGGCGGACGGAACGAGCGGGCGCACGCTTCGGCGCGGGGAGGGTGTTGCGCCGCTCCCTGATCGCTGCCGCCGTCGCGGCCGTCGTCTCGGCACCGGTCGCGAGCCGGGCGCAGGCGCCGCCGCCGCCGCCGCGGCAGCAGCAACAAACTCCCAATGCCGGCGTGCTGACACCAACGACCGGCATGCTGGCGGCCGCCATTGCCGATCCCAACGCCGCGCTGCTGCAGCCGTCGCCGCTCGGCAATCCGGCGAAGCCGCCGAAGTTTCGCCGCCCGGGCGACGTGGCGCAGGACCAGGCGCCCACCACGGGCACAGTTCACGGCGCCGTCGCGCATCGGCGCGACGCCGGTTTACGGCAGTCCGGCGGGGTTCGGCGCCGGCGATACCGGCTTCGATTCCAGCAACACGCCGAAGAACAAAAAGAAGGCGCTGAAGGCCAAAGCGCCGCCCGCGCCCGGGCCGGGCGTGAACGTGCCGCAGACCACCTTCGATCCGCTGTCGACGACGCAGTTCAGCGCGCCCGCCACGCCGACGACGATGCAGCCGTTGGCCGCGCCGGCGGCTGCACAGCCGCCCGCACCTCAGATCTATCCGGCCAAGGCCGCGGCCCGGACCGGCGCCGTCCTGCCGCCGCCGGCGTTACCGGTGCCGATCGGCAATGTGCCGCCCGAAGTCTATCCGTTGACCGCGGCGCATCGGGCGGGCGGCACCGTGCCGGTGCCTTTGCCGATCGACGCCGACGCGTCGGTCTCGACGCCGCCGCCCGGAACGCAGCCGATCAGCACTTTGCCGCTCGGCACCCGCGCGCAACGGCTGTTGCCGATCGGGGTGGGTGATGCGTATTCGCCGCTCGGCATCCGCGGCGGCTCGTTCATGTTCTTCCCGGCGGTCGAATTGGACACGGCCTATTCCAGCAATCCGCAAGGCATACCGCAGGGCGGCGGTTCGCCCTATTTCGTGGTGGCGCCGGAATTGCTGGTGCAATCCGACTGGTCGCGCCATTCGCTCACGGCCAGCATCACCGGTTCCTACACCGATTACACCAATGGCAGCTTCGTGCCGTCGATCAATCGCCCGTACCTGAATTCGAAGATCAACGGCCGCATCGACGTCACCCGCGACACCCAGATCGTTCTCGAAAACCGACTGTTGGTGTCGACCGACAATCCCAACAGTCCCAACCTTCCGGCCGGTCTCGCCAGCCTCCCGATCGATACCACGCTCGGCGGCACGCTTGGCGTGGTGCAGAACTTCAACCGATTGATCGTGTCGCTCAAGGGCAGCGTCGACCGCGTGCAGTACCAGAATTCCAGGCTGACCGACGGCGAGACCGAGAGCAATGCCGATCGCGACCTCAACCAATATGCCGGCATCGCCCGCGTCGGCTTCGATCTCGACGCCGGCGTCAAACCGTTCGTGGAAGTGCAGCAGGATGCCCGCGTCTATGACCAGCAGTTCGACGCCCTCGGCCAGGAACGCAGCTCCATCGGCACCAGCGTGAAAGCCGGCGCCACGGTGGATCTGTTCGGCTCGCTGACCGGCGCCATGGCGATCGGCTATCTCGACCGTACCTATCAGGATCCGACCCTGCCGAAGGTCGCAGGCCTGATCGCCGACGGCGCGTTGATCTGGCAGGCGACCGCGCTGACCGCGGCGAAATTGTCGGCGTCGTCGCTGGTGAGCGAGTCCACCGTGTTCGGCGTTTCCGGCGAACTCAGCCGCGACATCGGCCTTCAGGTCGATCACGCCTTTCGCCGCTGGCTCATCGGCACGCTGAAATTGGGCTACGGCCAGGACGACTATGTCGGCGAAGGGCGCGTCGACAATCGCTACTTCGCCTCGGTCGGCATGACCTACAAGCTCAACCGCGACATCTGGCTGCGAACCGAAGTGCGGGAGGATCGGCTGAATTCGAATTTCAGCGGCGCGTCCTACTGGGCGACATCGGTGCTCGCTGGCGTGCGCCTGCAGCGCTGAGCAGGCTCGTCGCTCAGATGCTCGCAGATTTCACGGCAGCATGAGCGTCTTGATCAGCCCCGACCGTTGCGGATGGCCGGGTTGTCGCTGCTGGCCGCCGCGCCCTTGCCGCCCCTCGGGGCTTTCTGCGTTTCATCGCCAATGACGCCGTAGTCGCCGGATTTCGTAGCGCCATCCGAGACTGCGAAGCCTTCGGCGCTCAATCCACGGCGCAATAATTCGCGCACCGCAGCCGCCCGACTCGGCATGCGCCGCCCAAACCGCCACGTATCGACGGCCGTAAGCTCCTCTTTGGTCAGCATAATTTGCAGACGCTCGCCACGCGGGTCCCCGCTCATGAGTTACCTCCTGCGCCAATTAACAAACTTACTGCACTTACTCATAATGTGGTCCTTGCTAGGAATTGTCAAGTAGAGCCATAACGGCCGCTTCCGTATCTTTAGCCAAGTATTTCACCGGCGCCTTTTCAGTATTGAATGCAATCGACGCAAACAACGTAAGTTGAACATGAAATAAACCTAGCCACGAGGAAGAAACTACGAAACTATTCATCTGGGAGTTACTTGTGGAGATGAGGTTATTGTGGATCAGGCCGTGTCAAACGCGCAGCATAACGGCCGTCAAGCATCTGACGGTTTCATATCGAGCAACGAAGCCGATCATCGCATTGCAAATAGTTTGGCGGTGATCAGCGGGCTTGTTCGCGTGAGAGCAGGGGCCGATCAGGGACATGCGAACGAGACTTTTCTTTTGGAAATCGCGGATCGCATCGACACCGTTGCCAAACTGCACCGCCTCATCGCTCACCCGAATTCGGATGCTATCGAGCTCCGCGTATATCTCCAAGAAATCTGCCAGAGGCTGGGAAGCGCGCTTGCAACAACGGCCGCACCCTCATTCTCAGTTTCCTGTCCGCTTAATCAAACAGTGCCGTTCAACGTGGCGATGCCGCTCGGCCTGATAACTGCGGAACTGTTTTCCAATTCGTTGAAATACGCGCACCCAACCGGCCTGCCGGCCAAGATTTCCGTCTCTTGCAAAGCTATTGCTGAGGATGGACTGACGGCGCTCCTATTTGAATATGAAGATGACGGCGTAGGATTTCCCGAAGATTTTGACATTTCAAATGATGGAAATTTGGGGATGCGGTTTATCCGATCCCTCAGTGAACAACTTCAAGGGACGCAAAATTGGCTAAGCGATCCGCTGGGCGTCCATTATGAATTGTCGTTTCGTTGCGAACGGCCGATGTGAAAGGGGACTTATCATGGCAACCATCCTTCCCTTCGTGAAAGACGGCGTGTTCGACCACAAGGACATTACGGCGATGTCGACGGCACTGGACGATGTGTGCGAGATACTGAACCTGCGGGACGATAATTCAGCAAGAGAAGTGATTGCGTCCCGCATCATTGACTTGGCGAGGGCGGGCGAACGCAATCCCACGCGCCTTCGTGACAGGATACTTCACGAGGCGGATTTGGCGCGTCACGTCGGCTTGGACGAAGTTCGTGAGGCTTAAGAAGCGGGATCGGGGGCAGTCGTGGACGCGGTTGCGCAATATAGGAAATACGCGGACGGGTGCCGAGATTTGGCCGCAACGGCAAAAAACCCCGAGCACAAAAAGCAGCTGCTAGAAATGGCTGCGGCTTGGGATACCGTCGCCGGAAAGCAAAAATCCGAGCTTGCAAAGACGACCGGTGAATGAGCGGCCGACAGCTATTCTCGATTGCGTTCCCAAAACGTTCACTAAACGGCAACAGGCGCGTTATGAACCGCCGTTGAGCTCGCCGAGCATCTTCTTGATCTCGGCGCGGAAGCCCGGCGCGATGTCCGGCCGCGCCAGCGCATAGGACACGTTGGCGGCGAGAAAGCCGATTTTCGAGCCGCAGTCGAAACTGCGGCCTTCGAATTCCAGGCCGTAGAAGGGTTGCGTCCGCGCCAACTGGATCATCGCGTCGGTGAGCTGGATTTCGCCGCCGGTGCCGCGCTCCTGGGTGCCGAGCAGATCGAGGATTTCCGGCTGCAGAATATAGCGGCCGGTGAGGATGAGGTTCGACGGCGCGCGGTCGCGCGGCGGCTTCTCGACCATATCGGTGATGGCGAACATCTTGCCGATGCGCTCGCCGACACCGACGACGCCATACTGATCGACGCGTTCATTCGGCACTTCCTCGACGGCGACGATATTGGCAGCCGACGAGAGACCGCGCGCCGCGTCCATCATCTGCGCCAGGCAGCTGCGCTCGTGCTGGACCAGAACGTCCGGCAGCAACAGCGCGAAGGGCTCGCGGCCGACCAGTTCGCGCGCGCACCACACCGCGTGGCCGAGGCCCGAGCGGCTCCTGCTGGCGGGTAAAGCTCGTCGAGCCCGGGATCGGCAACTCCTCGGTGAGGAATTTCAGCGCGTCGTGCTTCTGCCGTTCGAGCAGCGTCATTTCCAGCTCGAACTGGCGGTCGAAATGGTCTTCGATGACGCCCTTGTTGCGGCCGGTGACGAAGATGAAATGTTCGATGCCGGCCTCGCGGGCCTCGTCCACCACGTGCTGGATGAGCGGCCGGTCGACCACCGGCAGCATCTCTTTCGGCATGGCCTTGGTCGCCGGCAGGAACCGGGTGCCGAGGCCGGCCACGGGAAAAACCGCCTTGCGTACGGGCTTCATGCGGGGCCGTTCGATGTCAGGAAAGACGAGGCAGGCATGCAATCCGCTTTCTTGCCAAAATGCTTGTTCAAATAAAGACGACGCATCGGTTTTGAGCACAATCCTCGGTAAAGTTTAGCCAAATCTTGTTGCTGCTCTATGAATGCGGGCCGCCGGCGACCGGGGCCAAGAACCGGGGCAAAGCCGGCGTTAAAGTTTCGGTAACTTAGCGAGGGCCCATTGCGGCGGCCCTGAATTGAGAATTTTCGCCATGGTCGTTTCCAAGCCTATCCGGCGCCTCGCAGCGGCTGTGCTGCTCATTCCGTTCGGGACTGCGCCGACTTGGCCAACGCGCAGGACAAGCCGGACAACTTGCTGATGCGCCTGTTTCAACCGCCGGCGGGCAGCTCGGTTCCAACGCCGGGCGGCGGCGGAACGGGGGATTGGAGCGGGCAAGCCGGCGCCTCGGGCGATCCGCGCATGACGGCGGACGCCATCCGCGCCGCGGCCGCCGATTTCGACAATTGCCTTGCCAACCTGTGGCCCGATGCCGCGCGCCGCGGCGTCAGCCGCGAAAATTACCAGCGCTTTACCGCGGGGCTGACGCCGGACCTGCACATTATGGATCTGCTCGATGCCCAGCCGGAATTCACCAAGGCGACCTGGGACTATCTCGACTTGCTGGTGAGCGAGGAGCGCATCGCGCGCGGCCGCGAGCTGTTGACGCAATACGCCTCGACCTTCGCCGCGGAAGAGCGCGCCTACGGCGTCGACCGTTACATCATCGCGGCGATCTGGGGCGTCGAATCGAACTACGGCACCTTGGGCGGCGACCGCCCGGTGCTGCGCTCGACGGCGACCTTGGCCTGCGTCGGCCGCCGCCGCGATTATTTCCGCGAGGAGTTTTTGTCGACGCTCGACATCCTGCAGCGTGGCGATATCGCGCCCGACCGCCTGGTCGGCTCCTGGGCCGGCGCTTTCGGCCCGACGCAATTCATGCCGACGACGTTCAAGCGCTACGCCGTCGATTTCGACGGCGACGGCCGGCGCGACGTCATCGACTCGGTGCCGGACGTGATCGCGTCCACGGCCAACAACCTGAAAACCGACGGCTGGGTCAGCGGCCAGACCTGGGGTTACGAAGTCACGCTGCCGCAGAATTTCGATTATCTGCTGGCCGACCGGTCGAAGCAGATGACGGTGCGCGAATGGCAAAATCTCGGCGTGCGGCGCGCCGGCAGGAAAGCCGTTTCCGCATGGCGACGATCGCGCCTTCCTGCTCGTTCCCGCCGGCGCCCGCGGGCCGGCGTTCCTGATGCTGCCGAATTTCCGCGTCATCATGAAATACAATCCAGCGGAAGCTTATGCGCTGGCCATCGGCTATCTCGCCGACCGGCTGCGCGGCGGCGCGCCGTTCGTGCACGATTGGCCGCGCGACGAGCGGGTGCTGACGATGGACGAGCGCTATGAGCTGCAGCAGCAGCTCGCCCGCCACGGTTTCGATATCGGCACCCCCGACGGGCTCCTTGGCCCGCGCACCCGCATCGCCATCCGTAATTTTCAAGCCTCGGTCGGCCTGGTTCCGGACGGTTTTGCCTCCTCCAGCGTGCTCGACCGGCTGCGTCAGCCGTAACCACGCTGGAAATGGCACCATCTTCAAACCGACATTTTTCCGCTAGAATGAAGGGAACGAGCGCCGGACCGCCTGGTTAACGGCTGTCCCGGGCGCGATCGGCTGAACGAGCGGTTTATGGCAAAGCGGAATTGGCAGATGGTTGGGCGGCTTGCGATCGCGCTCGCGATCAGCATTGCCGCGTTGCCGATTCCGGCCGGTGCGCAGTTCTTCGGCTCGAACAACAATTACCAGCGCTCGAACCGCCCGCCGCCGCCACGCGGCTTCTTCTCGTTCCCGCTTTTCGGCAGTCCCGGCGGTGGCGACCAATACAATCCGTTCTACCGGCCGGCGCCGCCGCCGGTCGAATCCTTCAAGGCGCCGCCGCCGCGCAAGCTCGAGACGCCGCCGGCCACTACCGTCATGGTGATCGGCGATACGATGGCCGATTGGCTCGCTTACGGGCTCGAGGATGTGCTGTCCGATACTCCGGACGTCGGCGTGGTGCGCAATATCCGGCCGACCTCGGGCCTCGTTCGCTACGATGCCAAGAACGATTCGCTCGAATGGTCGGGCATCGTCAAGGATGCCCTCGTCAACGAGAAGCCGAGCGCCATCGTGATCATGCTCGGTCTCAACGACCGGCTGCCGTTCCGCGACAAGGTGCCGCCGAAATCGTCGCCGCAGGCCGCGCAAGCGGCGCAGCCGCAAGCCCAATCGCAGAACCAAGACAAGACCGCGCCACCCGACGCCGCCAAGCCGGAGGGCGAGCAGCCGCCGGTCGCCGCGAGCGAGCCGCCACGCCAAGGCCCGCCCGGCAGTTACGACTATCACACCGACAAATGGGCCGAGCTCTACGGCAAGCGCGTCGACGACATGATCGCCGCGCTCAAGAGCAAAGGCGTGCCGGTGCTGTGGGTCGGCCTGCCGGCGGTCTACGGCACCAAGTCGACCAGCGACATGAGCTATCTCGACGAGATTTTCCGCGCCCGCGCCGAGCGGGCCGGCATCATCTACGTCGATATCTGGGACGGTTTTGTCGACGAAAGCGGCCGCTACGTCACCCAGGGCCCGGATTTCGAAGGCCAGATCCGGCGGCTGCGCACCGGCGACGGCGTGCATTTCACCAAATTCGGCGCGGTGAAGCTCGCCCAATACGTCGCGCAGGATTTGCGCCGCGTCATGTCGAGCCACGTCGTGCCGGTGGCATTGCCGGCTCAGGAAGGCGCGCCGGTCAAGCCGGGCGCCGGGCCGCGGCCGGCCGTCGGTCCGGTGCTGCCGTTGACCGCCGATACCAGCGTCGACGGCAACAATCTGCTCGGCGACGGCGGCCGCACCGCGCCGGCCAATGCCGACCCGATGGCGGTGCGCGTGCTCACCCACGGCGATCCGATCCCGGCGTCGTCCGGCCGCGCCGACGATTTCTCCTGGCCGCGCCCCGGCAGCGACGCGAACGCCGAGGCGGCGCCGGAGCCGGCCGCCGTCACGCCTTCGGCGCCGCCGCCAAAAGGCGCGCCCACAAATCCGAAAAAGACCGACGAGGCCAAGCCCGACACCAAGACCAAGGTCGCGCCCGCCGCACCCGCCGCACCTGCGCGCCGGCCGAGCGCATCGCTCGACGGCGGCCCGCCGCGGCCGCCGGCGCCGGTCGGTCGCGGGTTCTAAAACTCACCGGGCAGCAGCGTCGAGCCCATCCAAATATTTATCGACAGCATGCGCGGTGAGCGGCCTCCGCGGCTCGGCTTCCAATTCACACGAGCTCCATCCGCAGTTCGCGGCCGACAATGCGGGCCGCCCGTATGAGAGTTTCAAGGGTGGCGCTGCCGTTCTCGGGATCGAGGAGGCGATCAACCTGGGCGCGGCTCGTCCGCATCAACTCGGCCATGCGCGCCTTGGTGATGCGCTGCTTTTTCATCTCGCCGGCGATTTGCCGCGCGATCACCGATTTGATAGCGGCGGCGGTGACCTCCTCGCGGATGCCGGCTTCACCAAGCCAACTCTCGAATGTCGAACCGATATGCGGATTTTTCCTCGTCATGATAGCACCTCCTTCAATCGCTGACGCGCCAGCGCCAAATCCTCCGGCGGCGTCTGCTGCCTCTTCTTGATGAAGCTGTGCAGCGCGATCAGCATTCCGTTGTAAAATCCGAACAAGACGCGCGCCTCGCGTTTGCTCGGAAGGGATGATCGCACCTCCCACAAACCTTGGCTCAACGGCCGGCATACCGGCAGCCCGATCGGCCAGCCGAATTGCACTTTGGCGATGTCGCGGCCGATCTTCCGCTGATCCTCGCGGGGCAACTCGTTCAACCACTCGCGCACTGGTTCGCGCCCGGCGCTCGATCTCCAGAATACGAGCGGGAGGGGTTTGAGCTTTTCCGTCATCCAGGCGTCCGATGTATCAAAAAAGATACAGCGATGCAAGACCATTCTGAAATGGTCTAGATCGGCAGGCCCTCAAGAAGAACGACAACCGGGATATCAAGTTCACCGCGGCAGCAGCGTCGAGCCCATCAAAAATTTATCGACCGCATGCGCGGCCTGGCGGCCTTCGCGGATCGCCCAGACGACGAGCGATTGGCCGCGGCGCATGTCGCCGGCGGTAAAGACCTTGTCGATCGAGGTGCGGTAATCGTCGGTCGAGGCGGCGACGTTGCCGCGCTGGTCGAGCTTCAGCCCGAGGTTTTTGACCATGCCGTCGTGCACCGGATGCACGAAGCCCATGGCGAGCAGCACGAGATCGGCGGGAATCTCGAATTCGCTGCCGGGGATCGGCTTGATCTTGTCGTCGACCCGCATGCAGTGCAGCTTTTGCACGACGCCGTTCGCGCCGGAAAAGTGCGTGGTGGTCACGGCGAAATCGCGCTCGGCGCCTTCTTCGTGGCTTGACGAGGTGCGCAGCTTCAGCGGCCAGTTCGGCCAGGTCAGCGCCTTGTTCTCGTGCAGCGGCGGCTGCGGCATGATTTCGAAATTGGTCACCGACGCCGCTCCTTGCCGGAACGAAGTGCCGATGCAGTCGGAGCCGGTATCGCCGCCGCCGATGACGACGACGTGCTTGCCCGTGGCCAGGATCGGCTCGCCGTCGTCGGCCTTCTCGCCGCTCACCCTGCGGTTCTGCTGCGGCAGAAAATCCATGGCGAAATGGATGCCCTTGAGCTCGCGGCCGGGCACCGGCAGGTCGCGCGGCGCTTCGGCGCCGCCGGTCAGCACCACGGCATCGTGGTCCTTGAGCAGCTTGTCGGCCGGCACGTTGACGCCGACATCGGCGCCGTAATGGAACACGACGCCTTCCGCCTCCATCTGCACGACGCGGCGGTCGACGTGGATTTTTTCCATCTTGAAGTCGGGGATGCCGTAGCGCAAAAGCCCGCCGGCCTTGGCCCAGCGCTCGTAGACATGGACCTCGTGCCCGGCGCGCGCGAGCTGCTGCGCGCAGGCCATGCCGGCCGGCCCCGAGCCGACGACGGCGACTTTCTTGCCGGTGCGCGCCGCCGGCAGCTCCGGCTTCAAGCCTTGCGCGATGGCGCGGTCGGCGATGGCGCATTCGATCGATTTGATGGTGACCGGGTTCTCGTCGATGTTGAGCGTGCACGACGCCTCGCACGGCGCCGGGCAGACGCGGCCGGTGACTTCGGGAAAATTGTTGGTCGAATGCAGGTTGCGCGCCGCCTCGTCCCAATTGCCCATATAGACGAGGTCGTTCCAATCCGGGATCTGATTGTTGACCGGACAGCCCGGCGAGCCGGGCGCGACGGCACCGGTGCCCATGCAATAGGGCACGCCGCAATTCATGCAGCGCGCGGCCTGATTGGTGTAATCCGCCTCCGGCAGCGGCAGCACGAATTCGCGCCAATGGCGCACGCGCTCCGCGACCGGTTCGTAGTCGCGGTCCTCGCGTTCGTAGTCGAGAAAGCCGGTGATCTTGCCCACTGTCGCGCTCTACTTTGGCACTCTAGCGGTGCTTCATTCCGCGGCGATCTGCGCCGCCTTCATCTCGTTGAGCGCGCGGCGATACTCGACCGGCATCACTTTGCGGAATTTCGGACACCAGGTTTTCCAGTCGCTCAGGATCTTTGCGGCAATGAGCGAATCGGTAAACCGGGCGTGGCGCGCGATCAGATGATGCAGCCGGTGCGCGTCGAACCGGCTCATGTCCGCCATGACATCGACCATGCCGTGGGTTTCGAGATCGCGGGCATGATGGAAGATTTTGGCGTTGATGTCTTCCTCGTCCGGCATCGGCTCAAGCTCGACCATGGCCATGTTGCAGCGCGATTCAAAGGTGCCGTCGTCGTCGAGCACATAGGCGATGCCGCCCGACATGCCGGCGGCAAAGTTGCGGCCAGTGCGGCCGAGCACCACCACGACGCCGCCGGTCATGTATTCGCAGCAATGGTCGCCGGCGCCTTCGATCACCGCGACGGCGCCGGAATTGCGCACCGCGAAGCGCTCGCCGGCAACGCCGCGGAAATAGCACTCGCCCTCGATGGCGCCGTACAGCACGGTGTTGCCGATGATGATCGATTCTTCCGGCACGATGCCGGATTGCGCCGGCGGGCGCACCACGATGCGGCCGCCGGAGAGGCCCTTGCCGACATAGTCGTTGGCGTCGCCGTCGAGCTCGAACGAGACGCCGCGGGCGAGGAACGCGCCGAAGCTTTGGCCCGCGGTGCCCTTGAACTTCGCCACGATGGTGTCGGGCGGCAGGCCTTCGTGGCCGTAGCGCTTGGCGATCGCGCCGGACAGCATGGCGCCGGTGGTGCGGTCGGTGTTGCGGATCGGCAATTCGATGCGCACCGGCGTGCCGGCTCTCGAGCGCGCCTTGCGATTGCGCGATCAGCTTGCGGTCGATGATGTCGTGGATCTTGTGATCCTGCCGCTCGCGATTGAACAGCGCCACCTCCGCCGGCACGGGCGGCTTGGTGAACAGCTTTGAGAAATCGAGCCCGTTGGCCTTGGCGTGCGCCAGCACGTTGACCCGGTCGAGCATCTGCATCTGGCCGATCATCTCGTCGAAGCTGCGGTAGCCCATCTCGGCCATCAGCTCGCGCACCTCTTCGGCGACGAAGAAGAAGTAATTGATGACGTGCTCGGGCTGGCCGGTGAAGCGCTTGCGCAGCACCGGGTCTTGCGTCGCGACGCCGACCGGGCAGGTGTTGAGATGGCACTTGCGCATCATGATGCAGCCGGCGGCGATCAACGGCGCGGTGGCAAAGCCGAATTCGTCGGCGCCCAGAAGCGCGCCGACCACCACGTCGCGGCCGGTGCGGATGCCGCCGTCGACTTGAACGGCAATCCGTCCGCGCAAACGGTTGGCGACCAGGGTCTGATGGGTCTCGGCAAGCCCGATCTCCCACGGCGAGCCGGCATGCTTGATCGAGGTGAGCGGCGAGGCGCCGGTGCCGCCCTCGTAGCCGGCGATGGTGACGTGATCGGAGCGCGCCTTCGACACGCCGGCGGCGACGGTGCCGACGCCGACTTCGGAGACGAGCTTTACGGACACGTCGCCGTCCGGGATTGACGTTCTTCAAGTCGAAGATCAGCTGCGCCAGGTCTTCGATCGAATAGATGTCGTGGTGCGGCGGCGGCGAAATCAGGCCGACGCCCGGCGTCGAGTGCCGCACCTTGGCGATGGTCTTGTCGACCTTGTAGCCGGGCAACTGGCCGCCTTCGCCGGGCTTGGCGCCTTGGGCGATCTTGATCTGCATCACGTCGGAATTGACCAGATACTCGGCGGTGACGCCGAAGCGGCCCGACGCCACCTGCTTGATCGCAGACCGCATCGAATCGCCGTTCGGCAGCGGCTTGAAGCGATCGGCTTCCTCGCCGCCTTCGCCGGTATTCGACTTGCCGCCGATGCGGTTCATGGCGATGGCGAGCGTGGTGTGCGCCTCGCGCGAGATCGAGCCGAACGACATGGCGCCGGTGGCGAACCGCCGCACGATGTTCTTGGCCGGCTCGACCTCCTCGATCGGCACCGGCTTGCGCGCATCCTCGTCCGCCGACTTGATGCGGAACAGGCCGCGGATGGTGTAAAGGTGCGCCGACTGGTCGTTGATGATGCGGGCGAATTGCCGGTATTTTTCGTAGGAATTGCCGCGCACCGCATGCTGCAGCGCCGACACCGTCGCCGCGTTCCAGACGTGCTCCTCGCCGCGGACGCGGAAGGCATATTCGCCGCCGACGTCGAGCATGGTGCGGTAGACCGGCGAATCGGAAAACGCGTCGCGATGCCGCCGCACCGCTTCCTCGGCGATTTCGGCTAGCCCGACGCCCTCGATGCGGGTCGCGGTGCCGGTGAAATATTTGGCGACGAACTCGGACTTCAGGCCGATCGCGTCGAAAATCTGCGCGCCGCAATAGGACTGATAGGTGGAGATGCCCATCTTCGACATCACCTTGAGCAGTCCTTTGTCGATCGACTTGATGTAGCGCTTGAGGATTTCCTTGTCGTCGAGCTTTTGCGGCAGCTCGCCCTTCATCGCCACCAGCGTCTCGAAGGCGAGATAGGGGTTGATGGCTTCGGCGCCGTAGCCGGCGAGGCAGGCGAAGTGATGCACTTCGCGCGGCTCGCCCAATTCCACCACGATGCCGACCGAGGTGCGCAGGCCCTCGCGGATCAGGTGATGGTGCACGGCGGCGCAGGCGAGCAGCGACGGAATCTGGATGCGGTCGGCGCCGGCGCGGCGGTCCGAGAGAATAATGATGTTGATGCCGTCCTTCACCGCGGCGTCGGCCTCGCGGCACAGCGCGTCGATGGCGGCTTCCATGCCGGCGGCGCCGGCTTCGGCCGGCCAGGTGGTGTCGAGCGTGCACGACTTGAAGTGCGATTCGGCGACCTCGGAGATCGAGCGGATCTTTTCCAGATTGGCATTGGTCAGGATCGGCTGATGCACTTCGAGCCGCTTGGTGTTCGACATGCCCTCGAGATCGAACAGGTTCGGCCGCGGCCCGATGATGGAGACCAGACTCATCACCAGTTCCTCACGGATCGGATCGATCGGCGGGTTGGTGACCTGGGCGAAGTTCTGCTTGAAATAGGTGAAGAGCTGCTTCGGCCGCTCCGACAGCGCCGAGATCGGCGTGTCGTTGCCCATGGAGCCGACCGCTTCCTCGCCGGTGGTCGCCATCGGCGTCATCAGGATTTTCAGATCTTCCTGGGTGTAGCCGAAGGCCTGCTGGCGATCGAGCAGCGCCAGGTTCGAGATCGGCGCCGCTTCCGAAGCGGAAGGCAAATCTTCGAGCACGATCTGCGTGCGATCGAGCCACTCACGATAGGGATGGCTCTTCGCCAGCGTGGCTTTGAGCTCTTCGTCGGGAATGAGCCGGCCCGCTTCGAGATCGACCAGCAGCATTTTGCCGGGCTGCAAGCGCCACTTGGTGACGATGTCTTCTTCGGGGATCGGCAGCACGCCGACTTCCGACGCCATGATGATGCGGTCGTCGCGGGTGACGACGTAACGCGCCGGCCGCAGGCCGTTGCGGTCGAGCGTGGCGCCGATCTGGCGGCCGTTGGTGAACGCGATCGCCGCCGGGCCGTCCCACGGCTCCATCAGCGCGGCGTTGTATTCGTAGAACGAGCGGCGCTCCTCGTTCATCAGCTGATTGCCGGCCCAGGCCTCCGGAATCATCATCATCATCGCATGCGCCAGCGAGTAGCCGCCCATGGTCAGGAATTCGAGCGCGTTGTCGAAGCAGGCGGTGTCGGATTGGCCTTCGTAGGAGATCGGCCACAGCTTCGAGATATCGGCGCCGAATTTCGGCGACGACACCGAAGCCTGCCGCGCCGCCATCCAGTTGTTGTTGCCGCGCAGCGTGTTGATCTCGCCGTTATGGGCGATCATGCGGTACGGGTGCGCCAGCGACCAGGCCGGGAAGGTGTTGGTGGAGAAGCGCTGATGAATGAGCGCCAGCGCGCTCTCGAAATCCGGATCGTGCAGGTCGGGATAATAGGTGCCGAGCTGATCGGCGAGGAACATGCCCTTGTAGATCACGGTGCGGCACGAGATCGACACCGGATAATAGTGCGAGGTGCTGCGCTCGCGCCGGCCGTAGAGCGTGCTGGAGATGGTTTTCCGCAAGATATAGAGCCGGCGCTCGAACTCGTCCTCGGACGTGACTTTCGGATTGCGGGCGAGGAACACCTGCTTGTGGAACGGCTCGGTCGGCTTGACCGATTCGCCGAGCGTCGAATTATCGGTCGGCACGTCGCGCCAGCCGAGAATCGTCATGCCCTCCTGCGCGGCAATGGCCGCATAGGTGTCCATGATCTCCTGCCGCCACGCCGCGTCGTGCGGCAGGAACAGCGCGCCGACGGCGTAGTGGCCGGGCGCCGGCAGCGCGAAGCCGAGCTCGGCCGCCTTCTTGGCGAAGAACTTGTGCGGCGTCTGCACCAGAATGCCGGCGCCGTCGCCGGCGCGCGGATCGGCGCCGACCGCGCCGCGATGCTCGAGATTGACCAGGATGGTCAGCGCGTCTTCGACGATCTTGTGCGATTTGCGGCCTTTGATGTCGGCAATAAATCCGACCCCGCAGGAAGCCTTTTCCAGCGCCGGATCAAACAGGCCGAAACCAGACGCGCTCATGTCCTCGCACTCCCGGCCGGGGCCCCGCGCGTTGGCAGCGGCGCCGGCGCAATCCACCCTGCGCAGGTTCGCATTCCCCTGCGCGCACGGGCGATCAACTCATTCTGGAGGCAACCTTCGTGCCGCTCAAAGGCCTGTGGCTGCTTTTTCGCCGCCGTTCGACGCGCCCTTGCCTTACCGGCGGCTGACCCCCGCGCTCCCCCTCCTGACCTTCCCCCGCTTAAGGGGGCGAGGAGGGAGGAATGGCCGCGCGCAATGCGGGTCACCAATTGGGACAGCAATGCTGTCCTATGCCGAACATGGCAAATTCCCGGCGACAACACAAGGGCGAAGCCCTTGCGCGCGCGACGAAAAGGTCAATTCCTGCACCGATCCGACGCGGATTCCTGCCATGGTCCGCAACCTTCAGTGGACCACGGGACCGGCGGCGGTGCAATGGCCGATCGTGGCTGCGCGCCGCAATCCGGGTTACGGTCTTCAAAATGAATTTCGCCAGCGACAACACGGCGCCCATGGCGCCTGCCATTCTCGACGCCATCGTCAAGGCCAATACCGGCTTTGCGCGCGGCTACGGCAATGACGACTGGACCGCCGGCGTCGAGCGGCGGCTGGCGGACGTCTTCGAGCACGAGGTGGCGGTGTTCCTGGTGCCGACCGGGACGGCGGCCAATGCGCTGGCGCTGGCGCAAGTCACGCCGCCTTGGGGCGTCGTGTTCTGCCATGCCGAATCCCATATCGCGACCGACGAATGCGGCGCGCCGGAGTTTTTCGGCGGCGGGCTGAAGCTTGCCGGCCTTGCCGGCGGCGACGGCAAGATCGCGCCGCAAACGCTGGCAAGCGGCGCTGGCCGGCTATGGCGATCACAGCCCGCACCAGATGGTCGCTTCGGCGCTGTCGCTCACGCAGGCGAGCGAGGCCGGCACCATCTATCGCACCGACGAGATCGCGACGCTTGTGCGAGATCGCGCATGCGCGCTCGCTCGCCGTGCACATGGACGGCGCGCGCTTCGCCAATGCCCTGGTCCGGCTCAACACCACGCCGGCGCAGATGACCTGGCAATCCGGCATCGACGTGCTGTCGTTCGGCGCCACCAAGGGCGGCGCGCTGGCGGCGGAGGCCGTGGTGGTGTTCGATCCCGCCCGCGCCGCGTTTTTCGGCGAACGGCGCAAGCGCGCCGGTCATTTGCTCTCAAAACACCGGTTTATCGCCGCGCAAATGGCGGCCTATCTCGCCGACGACTGCTGGCTTCTCCTGGCGCGCCACGCCAACGCCATGGCCGACCGGCTGGCGCAGGGGCTCAAGTCGGTCGGTCTGGCGCCGGTCTGGCCGGTCGAGGCCAATCTGATCTTCGTCGCTTTGCCGCGCGCGCTCGATTCAAAGCTCAAGGCCGCCGGTGCAGACTATTACGTTCGTCCGAGCCAAAACCTCGATCTTGGCGCCGACCGGGTTTTGGTGCGTCTGGTGACGTCGTTTGCCACGGAGGAGGCGGAAATCGAACGCTTCGTAAATTTATGCAAAAAGTTATGAGTTGCGCCAAAGCGCCGCCCTAATTTCAATTCACGTTTGGACCGCGAACGGGCAGAATGCAGGGCAGGGGAGGCGTTGCGTGGGTAGAGCGTTCGGCGTCGTGTTGGTAGCGTGCCTGTTCGCGGCCACGCCCGGCCGCGCTCAGGTTCCAGCGCCGCCGCCCGCCGCGCCGCCCATAACCCAGCCGGTGACCGGCTTCGTGTCGTCCTACGAAATCACCAGGATCGCGCGCTCGGCCGGCTTCGATCCGTTGGCGCCGCCGCTGCGCGAAGGCACGATCTATGTGCTGCGCGCCACCGATTACCGCGGCATTCTCATGCGCGTGGTGATCGACGCCCGTACCGGCGCCATCCGCGATGCCAATCGCATCGTGCCCGGCCCGGGGCGCTACGGCCAGTTCTATAGCGCGCCGTCGCTCTACGATCCGGCGGATCTTGCCGAACCCGTCATGGTGCCGAGCACGGCCGAGATGGAGCCGCCGCCGTTGCGGCCGATGGTGCCGCATGGCGTGACGCGCTCGGCGCTGCCGGAAATTCCGCCGCTGCCGCGCCCGCGGCCGGCAGCTTTGGCGTCGCGCAAGCCGTTTGCCGACGCCAATCCCAAAGCGCAGCCGATCGCCGATCCGAAGGGCGTGACGCCGGGCGCTCCGCCCGCCGCCAAGCCGCAGATCAATTCCGAGGCGAGCACCACGGCGCCGGCCGCGCCGGCCGGCTCTGCTGCGCCGAAAAAATCTCCCGCCATAGTTGAGCCGTTGAACGATTGATTGAAACGGCAGTTGCTTGTCGAATCGCGCCGGCGCGTCGCACTATCCACGCGCGCAAAAAATTCCGCCGAATAATAAAACCTCGAGGGGGCGCCATGCGGCCGGACGCGGTTCGATTCGACGCAGTGGACCTGGCGCGACAAATCGAAACGTTAAGCCAATACCAGCTCGATACGCTGTCGTTCGGCGTCATCCTGCTCGACCGCGACGGCACCATCGTCTTCTACAGCCAGACCGAAGCGCGCAAATCCGGCTACGGCGAGATTCCGATCGGGCGAACTGTTCGAGATATCGCCGTGCATGGCGAGCAACGATTTCCAGGGCCGCATCAAGCGCGCCATGGACGAGGGGCCGGTCGATCTCGAATTCGGCTGGGCCGGCGACTTCGCCGATCCGACGCGCGACCTGCGGCTGCGCGTCATCTCGTCGAGCGCATCTGGTTCATCGGCGGACGCCCGCAGCGTCGGATGTTGGGTTCAGCGGGAGTCGATCCGGAATCCGCCGCAGTCAGGCGGCCAATCTGGCGCATCATGCGGCTGGCCGAAATCGACCGGCGTTCCTTTCGGGAATGATCATCGTCGGGTTCACCTTGGCGATCGAATAGTAATTGATGACGTAATAGCGCGCCGTGACCGTGCCGGCGATGCCGGGCATCTGGGTAGAGGTCGCGCATGTAATTCGACAGGTTCGGATAATCGGCGATGCGCTGCCTGTTGCATTTGAAGAGCGAGAAATAGGCGACGTCGAAGCGCACCAGAGTGGGAAACAGCCGCCAGTCGGCTTCGGTGATCTGGCCGCCGACCAGATAGCGCTGGCGCGACAGCCGCGCTTCAAGCCAGTCGCAGCGTTGCGAACAAGCCGTCGTAGGCTTCCTCGTAGGCGGCTTGGGTCTTGGCGAAGCCGGCGCGGTACACGCCGTTATTGACGTTGTGATAGACGCGCTCGTTGACGGCGTCGATCTCGGCGCGCAACGCCTGCGGATAGAGATCCGTGCGATCGCCGGTGATGGCGTTGAACTCGGTATTGAACATCCGGATGATTTCGGACGAACTCGTCGTTGACGATGCGCTTGGTCTTCTTGTCCCACAATGTCGGGACCGTGACCTTGCCGGTATAGGCTCGGATTGCTCGCCACATAGGCTTCGTACAGGTAATGGAAGCCGTTGACCTCGTCGGGAATGCAGTCCGGATAACGCGGGTCGCGTTCGAACGTCCAGCCGTTCTGCTTGAGGCCGGGGATCGAATAGGCGACGGAAACCAGTCCCTCGAGCTTCTTGACCGCGCGATAGATCAGCGTGCGATGCGCCCACGGGCAGCCGTGCGCGACATAAAGATGATAGCGGCCGGGCTCGGCCTTGAAGCCCGACGAGCCGTCCGCGGTGATGCGATCGCGGAACACGCTGTCGACGCGCTTGAACTGGCCGGTTTGGCTGGTTTCCTGCGGCAGCTCGCCGTCGGTCCATTTGCCGTCGATAAGTACGCCCATGACACCGCCGCTCGCGACATGAATTCTTGCGATTACGTCGGCATAGTGATGCGCCAGCGGCGCCTGCCGCAATAGCCGGAAGTCGAAAGCGCCCGCATGGCTGGGGCGCGCCGCGCCGCTGGTCATCGCCCGCGTTGCGCCCTAGCATGACGGAGAAATCTCGCCGGGAGGCGCCGCCGTGAAAGTGTGCATGTTCCACCTGATGCCGTATCGGGATTTGCCCTCCGATTTCGTGCAGCGTTACGACTCGGCCTTCATCGATCCGCTGTGGTTCGACGTCGCCGACTCCGAAAAAGTCGGCGAGTACTACAACGCCACGCTCGACGAATTGCTGTACGCGGCGAAGGCCGGCTTTCACGGCGTGTGCACCAACCAGCATCACCAGAACGTCTACGGCTTCATGGCCAATCCGAGCCTCATGGGCGCGGTGCTGGCGAAGGCGACCAACGGCCAGAACATCGCCATCGTCCAGCTCGGCTCGACCTTGCCGTCGACGACGCCGCCGACGCGCATCGCCGAGGAATACGCCATGCTCGACTGCATCAGCGGCGGCCGGCTGGTGGCCGGATTTCCCACCGGCCTGCCGTCGGACGCGGTGATCTCCAACGGCATCGTGCCGATCGAGCAGCGCGAGCGCTTCCGCGAGGCGCTGGCGCTGGTGCTCAAGGCGTGGTCGGCGCGCGAGATTTTCGCCTGGAACGGCAAGCATTATCAGCTCGGCATGGTCAATCTGTGGCCGCGGCCGATCCAGCAGCCGCATCCGCCGGTGTGGATTCCGGGCTCCGGCTTTTCCTCCACCGCCGAATATGTCGTCGAGCACGACCACTGCTTCTGTCATTTGAGCTATTTCGGCGCCAAGAACGCCAAGGCGGTGACCGACCGCTATTGGGACCACGCGGTGAGCAAGGGCCGCGACGACAATCCGTATCGCTTGAGTTTTTTGCAGCTCATCGGCGTCGCCGAGACCGACGCCGAGGCCGAGGATCTTTACGCCGAGCACGCCGAGTATTTCTTCCACAAGCTGCTCTACTCGCCGTCCCATTACCTCGCGATCCCCGGCTGCCTCGAATACGGCGCGCTGGTGCAGACTCTCAAAAGCAATCCGCGCGCCGCGGTCAATCCGCTCGAGCTCAAGGCCAAGGATTTCTACGAGCGCGGCTATGTCGTCGTCGGCTCGCCCAAAGACCGTGCGCGAGCAATTGCTCGACGGCATCAAGGAATTGCGCATGGGGCATTTGCTGGCGCTGCTGCATTTCGGCTCGATGCCGACCGCATTGTGCAAGCGCAACATCGATCTGTTCGCCCGCGAGGTGCTGCCCTATCTCGCCGATCAGTGGGACGACAAATACGAAGACCGCTGGTGGCCCGAGCGCTTGAGGAAGAAGCGCGCCGCCGCCCCCGCCATGGCCGCCGCATCCTGACGCGCGGAGAATTGGCATGGCGACGGTGGAAACACGCAGGCTGAAACTCTGGCAGGGCCGCATCGAGACCGAGGTCGAGATCGCCGGCAACGGGCCGCCGCTGGTTTATCTGCACGGCCCTTGGGGCCTGGCGCCCGACCGCGCCTTCGTCGCGCGGCTCGCCGCGCAGAAACACGGTCTATGCGCCGAAATTTCCCGGCACCAGCCGCGGCGATACCGAAGCGGCGCACGCGCTCGACAGCTGGCTCGACCTGGTCGTCTATTACGGCGAGCTGTTCGACGCGCTCAAGCTCGCAGCGCCCGCGGTCGTCGGCCACTCCTTCGGCGGCTTGCTCGCCGCCGAAATCGCCGCCGCCGCGCCAAAGTCAGTCGGCCGCCTGGCGCTGATCGATCCGGTCGGCCTGTGGCTTGACGATCATCCGGTGCAGAACTGGATGATCCTTTCCGCAAAAACGCGCCGGGCGTCGCTGTTCGCCGATCCCGATAGCGAGGTGGCGAAGCGCTTCTTCGATGTGCCGGCCGACGCCGCCGAAGCGCGTCGAGACCCAGGCGCAATTCATCTGGTCGCAAGCCTGCACCGGCAAATTCGTCTGGCCGATCGCCGACCGCGGCTTTGCCCAGCGCAGCCACCGCATCGCGGCGCCGACGTTGATTGTCTGGGGCGACGCCGACCGCATCATCGCGCCGGTCTATGCGCGGGAGTTTGCGAAGAAGATTCCGGGCGCGCGGGTCGAGATGATCGCGCGCGCCGGCCACTTGCCGCAGCTCGAGCAGCCGGACGCGGTGCTCAAGGTGCTGTCGGGGTTTCTCGCCGGCTGATTTGGTTTCCCGGATGCGGTGCAGCGCGCAGCGAAGCGTAGCGGTGCACTGCTGATCCGGGATCGCCGCGGACTCAGCGTCGTAACGATCCCGGGTCTGCAGCGCATCATTACGCTTCGCTCCATGCTGCGCTGCGCCCGGGAAACAATTGTAGCGCGAACGCCTTGACCTCATCCCCGCCGCAAGCGCAACTTTAAGCATCCGCCGTAGAGCGGAATTCTAGGGAAGGGAGACAGGACATGGCTACGACCACGATTGCGTCGGCCGCTGCGTCGCCCGCTCTTGGGCCGGCCCTCACGTCAAGCGAGCGATGGACCAGCTACAGCGCCCTCGTTCTCGCCATCTGCATTCTGGGCTGGGCGTTCGACATCTACGAAGCCACCATCATGCAGCTGGTGACGCCGATCCTCATCAAGGAATGGGGCATCACGCCGGCGACCATGGGCACCGTGACCACGCTGTCGCGCTGGATCGGGCTCATCGGCACCTTCCTCTTTCCGGTGCTGGCCGATCTTTATGGCCGCCGCCCGGCGCTGATCTGGTCGATCCTGGTCTATGCGGTGTTCACCGGCTTCACCGGCTTCTCGACCGGCTGGGTCACGCTGTCTGATCTGGAGCTCGCTCACCCGCATCGGCCTGGCCGGCGAAAACCCGGTCGGCATGCTGATGGTGACCGAGACCGCGCCGACCAAATGGCGCGCCACCGCGCTTGGCGGCCTCGTCGGCGGCTATCCGCTCGGCTACATGCTGTGCTCGCTCGCCGCGCTGGTCGTGGTGCCGCTGTGGGGCTGGCGCTCGCTCTACTTCCTCGGCATTTTGCCGGCGCTGCTGGTGCTGTGGATCCGCATCGGCATCAAGGAAAGCCCGCGCTACGAGCGCGTCACCGCGGCGATGCTCAAGGAGGGCTTGAAGAAGCAGCTCGATATCTTCGCGCCGGTCCGAAAATACCCGCGCGAAATGCTGATCGCCTCGCTGGTCTACTTCTTCTATCTGTTCACCTGGATCGGCTGGTCGGCCTGGATGCCGTTCTATCTCGCCAACGAAAAGCATCTCGGCTTCCCGACCATGAGCAAATACCTCTCGGCCTGGATGTTCTGCGCCATCTTCGCCTACTGGATCTGCGGCTAGTTGTGCGATCTCTACGGCCGGCGCTGGGTGATCCCGGCCTTCGCGGTGCCGGCCGCCGTGCTGCTGGTGACGATGGGCCACCTCGACGAGCCCGTCGAGCCTGTTCTGGGTCGGCCTCGCCACGAACTTCCTGATCACCGGCAGCTTCGGCACCGGCCTGGGCTACACCGCCGAGCTGTTCCCGACCCAAATCCGCGGCACCGCGGTCGGCGCCTCGTTCACCTTCGGGCTGGCGGCCGCATCGCTGGCGCCGATGATCATGGGCTGGATCGCGACCGCGTATTCGATCGCCGCCGGACTGCCCTTGCTGGCGCTGTCATTCCTGATGCTGGCGCCGCTGTTCATCTGGTTCGCGCCGGATATGACGCGCAAGGAGCTGACGGATTTCGTTGGGGAGAAGGTGGCTTAGGAGACTCGTTTCCCGGGCGCAGCGCAGCACGAAGCGCTAGCGCGAAGTGGTGCGCTGCAGACCCGGGATCGTAACAGACGCCGAGTCCAGAGCGATCCCGGATCAGCGGTGCACCGCTTCGCGCTGCACCGCATCCGGGAAACGTAGGCGAGTGAAGCGCGGCAGAATGGGTTAAGCCCTCGCGAAATCCACATCCTGCTCGCGGGAATTTGATGGGTTTCGCCTTGCACGACCCATCCTGACGCGCTGGGCGTCATCGGTCCCCATCCCCATTTCTTGCAGCACGACAGGGCCGCGGTCGCCAGCCGGTTGGGCGTTAAGCCGCGACAGCTCAACCCGGAGATACGAAAATGTCGAGCAGGACAACAATCGCGCTGGCCGCCGCAATCGTTCTCGGCACCGCCATCACGGCATCGGCCGCGACCGTGCATCGTCGCGCCGGCCATGCCGATCCGGCGACCTATAATACGGGGGGCACCATCGCCACCGGTAATGCAGGTGGCACCATCACCACCGGCTATTGCCCGCCGTCCGGTGGCCCATCTTGCAGCACCGCTTGTCTGCCGTCCGGTCCTCCGTGCAAGCCAGGGCACGACACCTGGTGACGAGCGCGGCAAGCTGTCACCGCGTGAGCGGAGGCGGGCTATGGCGCATGTATCTCAATCAGACAAGTGACGGTTCCTATGAGCATGTGTAAACTCGACTTTGCGGCGTGGCATCGTTTCAGCGAGATGCGACGCACATAGTATGCCAAGCCATCGAGCGAATTGATCAAGCCCTCGTTCCCGCTATCCGGACAATGGGAAGGGTAGATTTCAAAGTAGTGCAATGATTGAACTGGTCGCGCTCAGAACCGCTGCCGCGCCCGTCCAAATGGCGGCTTTTGCATTGAGCGCGCCAGCCTTGCCTATCGACACTTGTACGTTGAGAATGTGAAGCGCGGGCGCGTCGCCAATCGACTGCGCCAGTTGGGAAGGATACTCGCGGCTGGCATGTAGCCAATAAATGGCCGCCACGATCGCACTTGCCAGTCCGGCGGTGGCGAAAAGGAACGCAGCGATCTTGAAAGAATTCATTAGCGGCCCCTTGTGCGGCTTTTTCGCAAAACTGCGATCACGCATGGTGCCTCCAGTGCAAGAGGAACACGAGCGATTTTTCTATCATAGCTTCCCACGCCGTGGCCGGGGGACCAGTCGCGAAGTGGAAATTGGCTGCAAAATGCTTGCGTTGATGTGTAATGGTTTGGTCCTCACGCCTGGAGTCGTAAAATGGGAATACCCGCACGCAGACGGGGCGCCGCCGCGAAAAATGGAGGTTCAAAGAAGCGAGTTTGCTTTACTGAGCTTTCCCCGGCGGAATTGCCGCATCATGCGGATGAATTCGGACATTTTGCACTAGAGTTTGAAATTGATGTTTTGAAAGGCTTGGGCGCGATCCCGGTTTTCTACATTCCGCGAAAAAATGGCGGTGGGGGCGAGGTCACCGCACTAGGGTCGATTTTAGTGATACAAATTATCGACGCCATGATTCTCGCGATGCGCCTTGCTGGCGTGAAGAAGAATTTGGATAATGCGCCGTTCGCGACTGGTGAATTTCCATGCACGTTCGGTTTCACGGAAACAAAGCTGCAAACGTTCAATCTCGACATAGCAGAGGCACGAAAATTCATTCAGGCGTTTACTTATTCGCTGACGCCGCCGGATATGTTGGAGAATTCTCTGACGGCGCTTCTTAGTTTTTTCTATCCAGCCGATGACATTGAACGCAGTAAAACACTTGCGTATTATCGACAGCGCGAATGGAGGATCGTGGGAATATTGCTGTCCGGGGCGAGGAACTTATGCGCCGGCCAAGAATAGAATTTGTTAAGCGCCTACTTGAAATCGATCCAGAATTCTTTGGGCGCGAATTTCCGCCGTCGTCAGGTAAGCGCCTTGCTGATGATATATACGTCTTTCCGGGCATCGGCGAAAAGCGAATTATCGAGATGGCGCGCCGGATTATCGTTCCTGACGCGGCGATCGAGAGGGCGAAGTCGATTGTCAAATGCGTGAACAATCCCCCTGCGGTGATCGGCTTTAAAGAACTTAGGCGTTGATTGAAGGTCACGTTGTCTCTCGCTCGTCGCAGGGGCAACGGTTGAAATCCGATTACAGCAAGCGTGGCGAGGATGAGCCGAGTGAAATCCAGCGCCGGCCTCGCCGCGTTGTGGGACGCCCCTGAAGGCGGCGATGCGCAGGTCCGTTCCGCTTGCCTTTTATTTGTAGCCTTGCCGTCAATCCCGGATTTCGCGTTGCGCAATCCGGGCTACGCTTGCCCATTTCCCGCGCACGCGGGAATCCAGACTGGGTCCCCGCATTCGCAGGGACGAGCGGAAATCTACCGGCTGCCGTGCACTTCGGACGCCGCCGCGCAGCCGCGCAAAGATTTCGCAACAGCATAGAAAGCCTTGTTTGACGGGCGCAACTTCTCTTTTGCGAATTTTTAGCGTGGAGTGAAACGCGTCCGGGCTTGGGCACGGCGGCAATCGCGCCGCGCAAGCCCGCGATTTGTCTGCATAAATCGAAAAGCCTTTGACAGCGCGGGCGCGGATTTGAATAACGGCGTCCATCCCGTTCATCGTAAGGGACGTCAACCGGTGACGCCGACTGACGGAGCGGGTGCGGTTCCTGCGGGCGGAGTTCGTCGCTCTTAGCCTTCGGGCGGTTTGGGTATCAGCCCGTCCGGCGCGTGCCGGACTGCGAGGTGCTCGCTGCACTGGTGCCGGAGAGGGTCCTCCCGTTTGCATCCGGTGATTCCAGGAAGCGCGGCCCAGGCCGAGTTCGAGTTCCCGGCGCATGACCGCGGAGGAGCGCCGAAAGGCGAGCGGTCCCGCTTATCGGGCCGCGGCTGCGCCTGCGCATCGAGGCGCGGCAACCGTTGGTGCGCCGTTCGGCGCTCCGCCTCCCTCTTTGGGGAGCAAAGACATCGCCTCCCGTTGGTTCGAGGCAAGCTTTCTTGAAGTGTGAAAGAAGACCCGGATGCTAGCCGCATCGCGGGAATGCCGTTCCGCGTCGTCATCGCCGGGCTTCCGGTAGTGACGAGAGGCTGCGTCGCTGTTTGACATTGTGGATCGGAACGTAAAGACGCCCGTTCGCGATGTCGGCGCGCTTGAGACCGCACCCGCCCGCCATCCACATTCAAGCAGCGTAGCCCGGATTGAGTGAAACGAAATCCGGGCAATCTCACCGTCAATCCCGGATTTCACGTTGCTCAATCCGGGCTACGCTCGCTAACCGTCGAACAGCCCGCGCCCGTATCCACCGCAGCCGGGCATTTCAAGCCGCCAGTCTGGCGCGATCGTGCGGCTGGCGCGCGCCTTGAGAATGTCCGGCAGCTGCTGGACGTCACGCAGCCTGCTGTTTGGACTTCGATAGTCTTGCCGTTGCCGACTTGGGATGCCGGCGCGGCTCGCTCGGCCTCTGGGATCTCGCGCACGCAGGTCGACGTGCGGAGACCGTGGTCGAGACTGTCGCGCCTTCGCCAGGACGAAATCGGCGAGCGGGACACACCTCGACGGTCGGATGGTGACTCGCCGACGATGACCGCGATCAGACGCACCTCAGCCGCTCGTTGAGCCGGATAGGTCACATAGGCGGTGATTCGCGGCCGCGGAGCGGTACAGCCGTGCGCGACGTAGAGCGTCGATGGAGCGGCCGGGCTCGGCTTGAAGCCCGACGACGTCCGCGACCGGTACGCGATTCTACCGCCGGTCGCGCTCGATCTCGGAGCGCGGAAGCTCAGAGTGCGTCGCCAGCGATGCCCATGATAGAGCAGCGAGAACTGCCGGCTCGAAGCCGATCGGTGCAAAAGGACGACAGCGATGAATTTGCTTCGCTCACTTGTCGGAAGGCGTCGAACAAACTTGAAGGCGTCGTACTGTCTCGACTCCTGCGCAGCGTTGCGCACCTGCGCCCCCTCCACCACCCTGCTTCGCAGGGTGCTCCCTCCCCCGCTATCGCGGGGGCGGATGAAAGAATCGAAAGCGCCCCGGAAAACCGGGGCGCTCCCTTTAGCTTCGCAGCGCTACTTACGCAGCCTGCTTCTGGACTTCGACAGTCTTGCCGTTGCCGATCGGGATCTGGCGCGGCTTCTTGGCCTCGGGGATCTCGCGCACCAGGTCGACGTGCAGGAGACCGTTCTCGAGGCTCGCGCCTTTCACCAGGACGAAATCGGCGAGCTGGAACACGCGCTCGAAGGTGCGCGCCGCGATGCCCTGATAGAGCACCTCGCCGCTCTTGCCTTCGTCCTTGGCGTTTTTCTCGCCGCGGATGGTCAGCGTGTTCTCTTTGGCTACGATGGAAAGCTCCGGCTCATTGAAGCCCGCGACCGCGACCGATACGCGGTACGCATTCTCGCCGGTCCGCTCGATATTGTAGGGCGGGTAACCGGGAGCGGCGCCCTCGATGCCCTGATTGAGCAGCGAGAACAACCGGTCGAAGCCGACGGTGGAACGATAAAGGGGAGCTAGGTCGAAAGTTTGCATGGCATATCCTCCTTGAGCGACATGCGAATGGCCCGTCCGGATGGACCTGGCCGATGATGTGCAGCCGTCTACTGGCCTGCACGAAATTGATATGGGTTGGCGCCGCGGACCGCGCAAGGGAGGCAAAATATTGAAAAATTTCGCGAATCCGGCTTGCCGCGGAAACCGCAAAAGGGCGTATTGAGGCGGCATAGTCGCGCCGGCCGAAGTCGCGGGCCGGCGTCAGGTTGAGCAACATCGATGGACTGTTATAAGCGTCAAGCCGCGAGCCTCTTACAGTCTCCATGAAACTCGTCTCGATTCCCGCCAATCCAGTGCCGGACAATTTCGTCACCGGCGAGTTGAAAACGCCGGACGGCGTGAGCTTACGCTTTGCCCGCTGGCTGCCGCCGGCCGGACGCAAGGGCACCGTGGTCATTCTGCAGGGCCGCGGCGAATGGATCGAAAAATATTTCGAGACCGTGCGCGATTTGCGTTCGCGCGGCTTTGCCGTCGCCGCGCTCGATTGGCGCGGCCAGGGCCTGTCGGAGCGCATGCTCAGCGACCGCCACAAAGGCTATGTGCGCGACTTTGCCGAATACGACAGCGATCTCGAGACCTTCATGCGCGAGATCGTCATGCCGGATTGTCCGCCGCCGCTGTTCGCGCTCGGCCATTCCACCGGCGCCACCGTGCTCATTCGCGCCGCCTATCGCGGCCGCCGCTGGTTCGATCGCATGGTGCTCGCCGCGCCGCTGATCGACCTGCAGGGTTTCCCGGCGACGACGACGGCGAAAGTTCTGGTGCGCGCGCTGCGCATCGCCGGCTTCGGCAGCATGTATGTGCCGAAAGGCAATGTCGGCGTCATGGAGGCAAAGCCCTTCGTCGGCAATATTCTGACGTCCGATCCGGTGCGCTATGCGCGCAATCAGGCGATCCTCGAAGCCGAGCCTGAGCTGGCGGTCGGCCCGCCGACCGTGGCCTGGACCGACGCCGCGTTCCGCACCATGCGGATGCTGCGCGAGCGCAGCTACCCGGCGCATATCCGCCAGCCGATCCTGATCATCGCCGCCGGCAGCGATGCCGTGGTGTCGAATGCGGCGATCGAGGATTTTGCCACGCATCTGCGCGCCGGCTCGCATCTCGTCGTGGTCGGCGCCCAGCACGAGCTGCTGATGGAGCAGGACCGCTACCGCGGCCAGTTCTGGGCGGCGTTCGACGCCTTCGTGCCGGGCACGGCGCTGTATTAGCCGAGAGTTCTTTTGCCCGCCGTCTCGATCGCCGCGAACAGCGAGGTGTCGCTGACCGGCTTCGCCAGATAGGCGATCGCGCCTGCCGACTTGCAGCGCTCGCGCATGCCGGCTTCATCATGCGCGGTGATGATGATGGTCGGGATTTGCACGCCACGGCGCGCCAGAGTGAGCTGGAGCTCCAGGCCGGTCATTTCCGGCATCTGCAGATCGGCGATCAGGCAATCCGGCAGCCCTTCCGGCAGCGCGGCGAGGAATAGCGGCGCGGACATGTAGGTCTTGGTCGCATACGAGCGCGTGCCCAAAAGGCGGGCCAAGGCTTTCAGCACTGATGGGTCATCGTCGACGATGGCGATCGACCGGGGATTTTTCGCCATGGCCGCTATATTGAGCTTGTCGTGGCGGGCGTCGAGTTGGGCCATGGTCCAATAGCCAGCCGGCAGGCGTCATTTGCCGTGCGCCTTGATGCCGGCTTTTTCGGCGAGCCGCACCAGGTCGACGATCGTGTGCACGCCGAGCTTCTCCATCATCCGTCCGCGGTGGACCTTGATGGTCTTTTCCACCGTTCCCAGATCGCCGGCGATCTGCTTGTTGAGCCGGCCGGCAATAACGTGGGTCAAGACTTCGCGCTCCCGCGGCGTCAAGGTGGCGATCTTGGCCTCGATGGCCGCCACTTCGGCGCTGGTTTGGCGTGTTCCCGCGTCCTGCTGTTCGGCGCGTGCGATGGCGTCCAATAAATCCTTGTCACGCACCGGCTTGGTCAAAAAATCGACGGCCCCGGCTTTCATCGCGCGCACGCTTTTCTGGATGTCGCCCTTGCCGGTGAGGAAAATGACCGGCCGCTGCTTGCCGCCGGCGGTGAAGACTTGCTGCAACGCCAAGCCGTCGAGACCCGGCATCGCGACATCGAAGACGGCGCAGCCGGCAACTGCCGCGTCGTGGCCCTCGAGAAACTCCTCCGCCGACGCGAACGGCCGGACGTCATAGCCCTTGGCGCGCAACAGCCGTGACAGCGCCTTCAATACGCCGGCGTCGTCGTCGACCAGGAAGACCGTGAACATGCCGTCCACGTCATTTCGCCGCCGCCAAGAACTCCTGCACCGGCAGCGACAACACCGCGACCGCGCCCCGATCCGGATGATTGACCAGGCCGAGCTTGCCGCCGTGGGCCTGCGCGATGGTCGAGCAGATCGTCAGCCCCAGTCCGAGGCCGTGAGCCTTGGACGTATAGAACGGCTTGAACAATTGAGCCTGCGACTGCGGCTCGATGCCGGGGCCGCGATCCCTGATCCGCACCTCGACGGCATCGGCCTCGAGCCGCGCGCGTAGAGACCTTGATGCGCCGCTGCGGCTCCGCGGTCGACTGCCATCGCGTCCATGGCGTTCATGAACAGATTGAGCAGCACCTGCTGCAACTGGACCGGATCGCCGAACGTCGCCGGCAAGCGGCCGGCCAGATCGGTCTCGACCTCGATGCGGCGGCGGATCAGCTCGCTGTTGAGCAGCGCGATGGTCGAGATGACCAGGTCGTTGAGGTCGACCTGCTCGGACTTTGCTCTCGCCTTTCCTGAGCAGATTGCGCACCCTGGCGATGACGTCGCCGGCCCGATTGTCCTCGTGAACGATGTCGTTGATGGCATCGCGCACCTCGTCGAGGTCGGGCGATTTCTGCGCCAGCAAATGCAGCGCGGCTTGCGCGTTCGACAGGATCGCGGTGAGCGGCTGGTTGATCTCGTGCGCGATCGTGCCGGAGAGCTCGCCGAGAACGGAAACGCGCATCAGATGCGCGACTTCATGCCGTTGCTCCGCGGCTTCGGCTTCGGCCTGTTTGCGTCGCCGCCGTTGGATCAGCAAGACGCCAAGGAGCGCGGTTTGCAGCGCAAAAACGGCGACGGCTGCGAGCAAGAGCGTGCGATGCTCCTCCCACATCGTGGGCTGTCGAAACGATATCGATGTATCCGGGGGAAGGTCCCCGGCCGAGAGCTTCCATCGCTCGATCTGCCTTGCATCGACTTGATAGCGATGAAGCGGCTCGGTCTGTTGCTTGAGCGTCGCAACCGGCTTTCCCGATAAAATCTCGAAGGCGAGGTCCGCGGCCGCCGTGCCGTGCGCCTCGAAGCTGTCGGTGTAGCCGCCGACAATTCCGCGGCCGAAGAAGCTGCTGACCGGGGAATAGACCGGGGCCGCCGCCGCTTTGGCGACCGCCGCGGCAACGTCAGGCGGCGTGCGCGGTAATCCGGCGCCGTCCACGAACACGAACGACATGAGGACAATCGTATCCGGTGACAGTTGTGAAACTTCTGTCAGAGTTTCATCGTAAGGCAGGCCGACGATGGTTTTGATCGTATAGCGATCTCGATACGGTTCCAGCTCGCGAACGGCATCGTTGACCCACGACAGGTCGTACGGAGAAGCGCCGGCGACGATGGCCAGATTGCGCGCCGCCGGCTGGAGGCGCTGAGCAAGCTCCAGCGTTTTGGCGAAATTGTACTCGGTCGCCACCCATACGGTATTGTCGAGCGCCTTGCCGTCAGCCACCGCTCGCGCCGGCACGTCGGCAATGATCATCGGCACGCCAGGCGCGATGACGTCGCGATACTTGACCATGAACGGTATGGCGGCGCGGCCGAGCGGTATCAGCACGTCCGGTGGCGCTTCCGAATATTTCTGCGACAGATAGCCTACCGTGCTGTCGATGTGCGCCTGACTTGGAAAGCGCTCCAGCTCCATATAGTCGATGAAAATGTCGAAGCTCTCGCTGGTCTTTTCGCTCATCCGCTTTTGGAAGGCGTCGATGGTGCGTATGGCGGCCAACTGCGTGGGCGCCAGGCTTTCCAGAAAATAGATGCGGCGTCGATGCTCACCGCCTGAGGCGGGCCACGAAGCAATGCAGAGGACGATCGCGAAAATAAAATAAAAATAGGCGCTGTGACACGAACAGCGCAGGCCCGGCGGTTGTGCGCGATCGTACGCCCTCATAAGTCGCTCGCACCGACTGCTACCGCAGGCAATATCCTACCACCCTTGCCAAATGCGGCCAATATTGCCGAGGGCTGATCGATATTGGACCACGGTCCAATAGGCGTATTCGCCTTTCTCGATAAAAACTCTGCCGCAATCGCAATCGCGCGCAGATCCAGGCGGCGGCGCGCTTGCACGAAAGCGTGCTTCTGCAAGAGAGCATCGTCGTAGGCGCAGCGTGGGAATTGCGGAGGCGGCCGGTGGATCGCAAAAGCTCAACCACGATGATATTCGTGCCCGGCGGCACCTATCGCATGGGCTCGGACCAGCATTATCCGGAAGAAGCGCCGGTCCATCGCGTCACTGTGGACGAGTTCTGGATCGACCGCACGCCGGTCACGAACCGGCAATTCAAGGAATTCGTCAAAGCGACCGGCCACGTCACATTCGCCGAAATTCCGCCCGACCCGAAGGACTATCCGGGCGCGCTGCCGCACTTGCTCTATACCGGCTCGCTGGTGTTCTCGCCGCCGTCGCGCCCGGTCGATCTGCGCGACTGGAGTCAGTGGTGGACATTTCTCAAGGGTGCCGACTGGCGCCATCCCTACGGCCCGAAGAGCAACATCAATAATCTGGACAATCATCCGGTCGTGCACGTGGCATATCGCCGACGCGCTGGCCTACGCCAAGTGGGCCGGCAAAGACATTCCGACCGAGGCCGAATGGGAATTCGCCGCGCGCGGCGGTCTCGACGGCGCCGAGTTTGCCTGGGGCGACGAGTTCACGCTCGGCGGCAAGCACATGGCCAATACCTGGCAGGGCGATTTTCCGCGCCAGAATTTTTGCGGCAGCGACGGTTTTGAGCGCACGTCGCCGGTGACGGCGTTTCCGCCGAACGGCTACGGGCTGCACGACATGATCGGCTGTCTGGGAGTGGACCAGCGACTGGTATTCGGCGAAGCACGAGGGCGACGCGCCGAAGGCGTGCTGCATTCCGGACAATCCGCGCGGCGGACCCGAGGTCGCGAGCTACGATCCTCGCCAGCCGAACGTCAAAATTCCGCGCAAGGTGCTCAAGGGCGGCTCGCACCTCTGCGCCCCGAACTATTGCCGCCGCTGCGCAGCCAGAAAAATCTTTCATGGGCTTGTTCCGCCATGCAAGAACACGCCAATCCCAGGCATTCCGGAGGTTCCCGGAGCAGTCGATCCCAAGACCACGACATGTCTGACACCACCGCGCAATGTCCTCTTGTGTAAATCCTCCGACGGCACGTCGGCAACCAGACCTGCCAGGATCAAGGACCGCTCACTCTAGAGCGCTCGAAGACGGTGGACGAGGAAATCTCTTCCCACGTCATCGACTTCCTCGATCGCAACGATCCCAAGAAGACCAACAAGCCGTTCTTCGTCTGGTACAACCCGGCGCGCATGCACATCACGACCGTGTTGTCGGACAAGTACATGGCCATGGTGGGTGAGCCCGGCGGCAAGGACTGGGGCGTCAACGAAGCCGGCATGAAGCAGATGGACGACAACATCGGCTACGTCCTCAAGAAGCTCGAGGACATGGGCCAGCTCGACAACACGATTATCGTCTTCACGACCGACAACGGCGCCGAGAACATCACCTATCCGGACGGCGGCATAACGCCCTTTAGAGGCGGCAAGCTGACGACGTGGGAAGGCGGCATGCGCGCTCCGCTGGTCGTGCGCTGGCCGGGCCACATCAAGCCTGGTACGATCAAGGACGACATATTCGCCTCACTCGACTGGGTGCCGACGTTTGTCGACATCGCCGGCGGCCCCAAAGGCGACGGGCTGAAGAAACAGATCGAAGCCGGCCAATATCCCGGCATCGTCAAGACGACGCTCGACGGTGTCGATCAGCGCGACTATCTCGAAGGCAAGTCGGAAAGTCGGCGCGCGACACTTTCTTCTACTACACCGGCTCCCAGCCATCGGCCGTGCGCTACAAGAACTGGAAGTTCTACTACACGATGGTGCCTACAGCCAATCCAGGCGACGCCTTGGTAGGAGCCCAGACTTTTCACTGGAGTCTGGTCGACAACATCAAGCGCGATCCTTTCGAAATGGCGACCGGCGCGAGACGCAAGGCACCATGCTTGGCATGGGCGGCGCACTGGCTGGTCCAGTCACTGCGTATATCTACGACTGGAACATGCTGCCGATCGGTCAGCAGCTGTGGCTGAAGGAGCTCGAGACGTACAACCAGTTCCCGCCGCTGCAGAGCCCCGAAGTCTTACAACCTGATTCAGGTCATCCAGCAGATCAAAGACGAACGGGCGGTCGGTCACGCCTCCGATTAGTCCAGAGCCTAAAATATCGATGACCGAGCGGGCGCCCCACACTGGGGCGCCCGTATCCGACTGAAGCCAATCTAGCTTATATTTAAGTATAAAAATTAAAATAAATTTCTATTTAGGTTTTGCCAAGCTCCGTGCACGCATTGCATAATACAGTCCGTGCTTTTCAGGCGATCAGACTAAACAAAGAGAATTCATGATGAGACATCGGATTCGAATAAAAATCTGGTTCGGGGTGCTTGCACTGGCTGTCACTACGACAGCAGCTAGCGCGCCGGCTGATGCGCAGCACAACAAAAGCCCAACATCCTCGTCATCATGGCCGATGACATCGGCTACTGGAACATCAGTGCCTACAACCGCGGCATGATGGGCTACCACACGCCCAACATCGACCGTATCGCCAACGAAGGCGCGATATTCACCGACTACTACGGCCAGCAATCGTGCACCGCCGGCCGCGCCGCGTTCATCACCGGCCAGAGTCCGTTGCGGACAGGACTCCTGAAAGTCGGGCTGGCGGCGGCGCAAGGAAGGATTGTCGGATAAAGACCCGACCATCGCCGAACTGCTCAAGCCGCAAGGCTACGCGACCGGCCAATTCGGCAAGAATTATCTCGGCGACCGCAATGAATTCCTGCCAACGGTCCACGGCTTCGACGAGTTCTTCGGCAATCTCTACCATTTGAATGCCGAGGAGAGCCGGAACATCCGGACTATCCCAAGAACCCGGCATTCTTGGCGCAGTTTGGTCCGCGCGAAGTCATGAAATGTGTTGCGACGAGCACCGACACGCCTGGCGACGATTCTCGCTTTGGCCCTTAGGGCAAACAGAAATGCGAAGACACCGGCCAGCTGACCAAGAAACGCATGGAAACGATCGACGAGGAATTTCTGAAGGCGTCGGTGGACTTCATCGATCGTGCCAACCGCGACAAGAAACCGTTCTTCGTATGGTTCAATCCGAGCCGTATGCACATCTGGACCCGGCTCAAGTCTGAATCGCAGGGCGTGACGGGGCTCGGCATTTATCCCGACGGCATGGTGGAACATGACGGGCAGGTCGGTCAGCTCCTGAAAAAGCTCGACGATCTCGGCATCACGAACAGCACCATCGTCATCTACACGACCGATAACGGCGCCGAGACTTTCTCATGGCCCGATGGCGGCACTACGCCGTTCCGCGGCGAGAAGAACACCAACTGGGAAGGCGGCTATCGCGTTCCGGCGATGATCCGCTGGCCCGGTGTGGTGCCGCCGCGAGTTGAAATTAACGATCTGTTCTCTGCCGAGGACTGGGCGACAACGTTGGTTGCAGCGGCTGGCGAGCCCGACGTGAAGAACAAGCTCCTGCAAGGCTACGCGTTTCGTTCTAAGCGCTGCCTGAAAAATCTTTCATTACGGCACTCCCGCCTCGTTTTCGGACGGCGCTTGGCGCGATTGTCTTCCTCATTGTGTCATCAAAGCTGGGAGAAAGAAATGTCCAACGGTAATGACGAAGATAAGTCGAACCTAAAAAGAGCGAACTCAATCGCCGCAACATGTTGCTGGCCGGCACCACGCTGGCCGCGGCATCGGCGCTGGGCACAGCCGCGAGCGTGCAAAAGGCCGTCGCGCAAGCGCAGCAGGCCGCGCCCGCAGGCCAGAAGCCGAACATTCTCGTCATCATGGGCGACGATGTCGGCTGGTTCAATATCGGCGCCTATCACCAGGGCATCATGTCCGGCAAGACGCCGAACCTCGACAAGCTTGCCGCCGAGGGCATGCGCTTCACCGACTACTACGCCGAAGCGAGCTGCACCGCCGGCCGCGCCAACTTCATCACCGGGCAAATTCCGCTGCGCACCGGCCTCACCACGGTCGGCCAGGCTGGCGCCGACGTCGGCATGCCGGAGCAGTCGGTGACGACGGCGCTTCTGCTCAAATCGATGGGCTACGCCACCGGGCAGTTCGGCAAGAACCATCTCGGCGACTTGAACAAGTATCTGCCGACGCTGCACGGCTTCGACGAATTCTTCGGTTACCTCTACCACCTCGACGCGATGTCCGATCCGTACTGGTTCGACTATCCGCAGGACTGGATCGACAAATACGGCCCGCGCAATCTTGTGCATTCCTACGCGACCGATACCGACGATCAGACGGTGATGCCGCGCTGGGGCAAGGTCGGCAAGCAGCGCATCGTCGACGAAGGTCCGCTCAAGCCGTTCAAGGATATGACCGCGGATCACCAGTATTGGCAGAAGGGCCGCGACGCCAAATACGACATGGAGACCTTCGACGAAGTTCTGGTCGAGCAGACCAAGGGCTTCATGGATCGTGCCAAGCAGGCCAACAAGCCGTTCTTCATCTGGCACAACACCACGCGCATGCACGTCTTCACCTATCTGCAACAGAAGTACCAGGCGAAGATGAACTACGAGAGCAATTACGGCCTGGAAGAAGCCGGCATGGCGCAGATGGACGACGACATCGGCGATCTGCTCAAGCACCTCGATGACATCGGCGTCACCGACAACACCATCGTGATCTTCACCACCGACAACGGCGCCGAAGTCTTCACCTGGCCGGACGGCGGCATGACGCCGTTCCGCGCCACCAAAGGCACGGTGTACGAGGGCGGTTTCCGCGTGCCGTGCCTCGCGCGCTGGCCGGGCAAGATCAAGCCGGGCACGGTGGAGAACGGCATCTTCTCCGGATTGGATTGGCTGCCGACGCTGGTCGCGGCGGCGGGCAATCCGAACATCGTGGCGCAACTGCTGCCAGGCTTGCAGATCGGCGGCCAGACCTACAAGAACCACCTGGACGGCTATAACCAGATGGATCTGATCACCGGCAAAGGACCGTCGGCGCGGCACGAGATCTTCTACTTCGGCGAGTTGCAGCTCGGCGCCATCCGCATCGACGACTTCAAGTTCCAGTTCTACCAGCAGCCCTGGGGCTGGCCGGGCGAGAAGGTGACGACCGACATGCCGACGATCGTCAACCTGCGCCAGGATCCGTTCGAGCGCACGCCGTCGATCCGCGGCCAGTCGCTCAACGACCAGGGCGGCGGCTACATGAACGACTTCATGGCGCGCGAGTTCTGGCGCTTCGTGCAAGTGCAGCAGACCGTGGCAGCGGCGGCACAGTCGTTCATCGACTATCCGCCGATGCAGCAGGCCGCGTCCTTCAACCTCGCCCAGGTCAAAGAGAAGATCGAGGCGATGATGAAGAGCCACGAAGGGCAATAAACAGACAAAACCGCGAATGGCGGGCGCGCCGCGTAAGGCGCGCCCGTTCGGCTATCTGGCGTCCAACTTCAATCGTTCAACAATGCCATCGCCTGTTCATGCACGCGCTTGTCGCCGGCGGCGATGATGCGGCCGCCGTTGTGCGGGCGGCCGTTGTCCCAGGTGGTTATGATGCCGCCGGCGCCCTCGATGATCGGGATCAGCGCCAGCACGTCGTGCGGCTTGAGCTCGGTCTCGATCAACAGATCGACGTGGCCGGCGGCGAGCACGCAATAGGCGTAACAATCGCCGCCGTAGCGCGACAGCCGCACCACCTTCTCGACGCGGCGGAACGCTTGCCGGTCGGCCTCGTTCATCAATAGCGGGCTGGTGGTGAGCATGATGGCGTCGCTGAGCTCAGCACAGGGGCGCACTTGCAGCGCGCGGTCGCCGGCCGGCCCGCGATAGCGCGCGCCGCGGCCGTCGCCGGAAAAATGCTCCCGCGTGAACGGCTGGTGCATCATGCCGTAGATCGGCACGCCGCGCCGCGTCAGCGCGATCAGCGTGCCCCAGACCGGCAGGCCGCAGATGAAGGATTTGGTGCCGTCGATCGGGTCGAGCACCCAGACATATTCGGCGTCGGGACGGTCGGCGCCGAGCTCTTCGCCGACGACACCGTGCTCGGGAAAGGTCCGCTTGATCAGCGCGCGCATGGCCGCTTCGGCGGCGCGGTCGGCCGCCGTCACCGGATCGAAGCCGCCGGACCGGCTCTTGTTCTCGACGCCGAGCGCGCTGCGAAAAAATGGCCTTATGGTCTCGCCGGAGACGGCGGCGAGCTCGTCGACGAAGGCGGCAAAGTCGATTGCGGTCATGAATGGCCTCGTACTCCGAGGTAGCGGAGAGTTCCGGCGACGGCAATCGGCATGTGGCCGATCCGCAACGCTTCGGGGCGAAATGCTTAAGGGAACTGGAAACGGAGGTAGCCGGTGCCGCCTGGCGTATTTTTGGGCAACGCGGTTCTCATCCCTAAAAGACTGAGATCAATAAGCTATTTCTGGCGTGGCATTAGCTTCAATGAGTCCGCGACACTGCCCTGCAGAATCCGGGGGGAAAGTTCCCGACAAATAGGTCAGCAGGACTTGCGTTTTGTGCGACGCGGTGTATCTTATTGCAGTGCGGTAGCGAGAGGCTTCCTCGCGCTACCGTCGCCCTCCTTGGGCGTTTCCTCCCTAGACTTGGGCCGCTCCCGCAAGGTGAGCGGCCCCTTTCTTTTGCTTCGGCGTCACTGCGCGCCGGCGGTTCGCCGCCGGGAACTATTCGGCCGCCGCCCGGTAGGGCCGCAACTCCTCCAGCGGGATCGTGGCAAGGCGGTCGGAAAGCAGCTCGAATTCGCTCGCCAAGCGCGCGAACGAGGCCGAGCGCTCGTAGCGGCGCTCGTCCATATAGAGCGCCCGGTTGATCTCAAGCTGGATCGCGTGCAGGCCGGTTGTCGGGTTGCCGTAGTGCTCGGTGATGAAGCCGCCGGCATAGGGCTTGTTGCGGCTGACCGCATAGCCGAAGCCGCGCATGGTCTCTTCGATGGTCTCGGCGACGATCGGAACGCAGCTGGTGCCGTAGCGGTCGCCGAGCACGAGATCGGCGCGCGGGCGCTCGTCTCTGGCGCCGGTGGTCGACGGCATGGAGTGGCAATCGATCAGCATGGCGGCGCCGAAATCGCGATGCAGCCGCGTGAACAGGCGCCGCAAGGCGCGGTGATAGGGCTTGTAGAGGCCGTCGATGCGGCGCAGCGCTTCGGCCACCGCAATGCGCTGATCGTAGATTTCCTGGGCGTCGCCGACCACGCGCGCCACGGTGCCGAGCCCGCCGGCGACCCGCATCGAGCGGGTATTGGCGAACGAGGGCAGGCGGCCGTCGAACATGCGCGGGTCGAGCTCGTAGGGCTCGCGGTTGACGTCGACATAGCAGCGCGGGAAATGCGCCTTCATGATCGGATGGCCGCGCGCGGCGATGCCGGCGATCAGGTCGTCGACGAAGCTGTCCTCGGAGCGGCGCAGCGTCGCCAGATCGAGCCGCGACGTCAGCAGGAAGGCGCGCGGATAGATCCGCCCGCTATGCGGCGAGTTGAACAGGACCGGGCCGCGGCATTGCTCAGGCTCTACCGCCTCGAACGGGGGATCAAATTCGTCCTGGATTTCCAACATGAGGCCTGGGGCTTTTGGGGACTAAAGGACCCGGTACCGATCCGTAGCGTGCGCCAACGGCCATTGTCCATAGGAGTCGCGCCTTGCCAAGGGTGGTTTAAGGGCGGTTACATGAGCCGGTTTTCACTTCATCTTTACCGGCCATGCGGCTTATGGAGCGGCAGGGGGCCGGCGGAAGCCGGGTTCGGGTTGCCATGTCCAAAATTTTGCTTGCGGAAGACGACGTCGACATGCGCCGTTTCCTGGTCAAGGCGCTGCAGAATGCCGGCTTTGACGTCGTGTCCTACGACAACGGCCTATCCGCCTACCAGCGGCTGCGGGAAGAACCGTTCGAGCTGCTCCTGACCGACATCGTCATGCCGGAGATGGACGGCATCGAGCTCGCCCGCCGCGCCGCCGAGCTCGACCCGGATATCAAGATCATGTTCATCACCGGCTTCGCCGCGGTGGCGCTCAATTCCGATTCGAGCGCGCCCAAGCACGCCAAGGTGCTGTCGAAGCCGATCCATCTTCGCGAACTGGTCAACGAAGTGCAAAAGCTGCTCGCGGCCTAGCGCGCGCGCTGCAGCAGCGCCTTCTCCAACATCACGTGGATGCCCTTGGCGCCGTTGACCACCTGCGTTACGCGCAGGTCGGCGGCGAGGCTGCACAGCGTGTAGGCGTCTTCCCGCGAAATCCCGGTGCGCGCGCAAATCAGCTTGATCATGTCGCGCAGCGCGATCACCACCGCGTCGTCGAGGTCGGGATCGAACGCCATGGTGATCATGTGGGTCGGCGTTTCGGCCAGCGGCCATTCCAGCGTCATGTCATCGCGCAGGTGCAATTCGAAGGTGCCGATCAGGCCGGTCTCGATCGCGGTGATGCAGACCTCGCCGTCGCCCTGCACGCCGTGGCCGTCGCCGGTCGAGAACAGCGCGCCGTCGACATGGATCGGCAGATAGAGCGTGGTGCCGGCAACCAGTTCCTTGTTGTCCATGTTGCCGCCGTTGCGCCGCGGCGGCGGCGAGGCAACCGGGCCCCAGGCGGCAGGCGGGGATGTCGCCATGATGCCGAAGAACGGTTTCAACGGCAGCTCAAGGCCCCACGGCAGCCGTCCGACCATGCGCGCGCGGTCGAGCGGAATGTGAATGAGGCGCATCTCTTTGAAATCGTCCGGCAGCGCGCCGGCCAGCGGCCGGATCATGTTGTAGCCCCAGTCGTAATGCAGCTCGATCGCCTTGATGCGAACTTCGAGCACCTGTCCGGCCTTGGCGCCGCGCACGGCGACCGGTCCGGTGAGGATGTGAGGTCCGCCGAGCTTCGGCTGCACCTTTGCGTGAATCTCCCGCAGCGCCGCCGGCACGTTAAGCCCCGAAGCCGCGTCGGGCAGTTGGCCGAGCCCGCCCGACACTGTCGAAATGACGACGGTGTCGCCCGGATCGACCGTGATCAGCGGCTTGAGTTTCGCATCGAAGTAACCCCAATGCACCGTGTCGGGGGCGGCATCCAGCCGATGTGTCGTCATTGGCTCATCTCTTTGGGCCCATCTCTATGGGCTCATCTCTCACTCGCCGCCGTGGAGAATGTCGGCGATCCAATCCCACATATAATGAACGCCGATGGTGGCGTCGTCGACCTGGCAATGATGGAAGCCGCCTTCCTCGCGGGTGAACACTTTGAGCGCCTTCTGCTTGGAGCCGACCGCCTCGTAAAGTTTTTCCGCGATCTCGATCGGGATTTGCTCGTCGCCGGCGCCGTGCAGCAACAGGAACGGGCAGGTCATCTTCTGCACGATGCCGTCGAGCTGGAAGTCTTCGAGCTTTTTGAGCGCCGAGGCGCGGTCGTTGACGCCGAGCACCCATTGCAAATGCTCCGGCGGCACCGACAGCGACAGCACCCTGCCGGAATCGAGCAGATCGAGCCGCCGCGCCCAGATCTCGTGATAGTCCCATTGCGCGCCCCAGGCGACGCAGCAGGCGAAGCGCTGCTCCAGCGACGCCGCGCGCGGCGCGTAATAGCCGCCGAGGCTGAGCGCCATCACGCCGATGCGCTTGGGGTCGAATTCCTTGCGGCCGGCGAGATACTCGTAGACCGGCGTGGCGTAGCGCTCGGTCTCGGCGATCAGCGGCAGATTGCGAAAGCGCACGCTCTCGCCGTTGCCCGGCCCGTCGACGATCAGGCAGCCGATGCCGCGCGCGGCGAGATCGGGCACGCCGTAGCCGTATTGCAGCTCCTTGGTGACGTCGAAGCCGTCGAAGAACACCATGGCGGGCGCAGGGCGGCCGCGCGTCGCCTCCGGGTCCGGATGCACCAGGAGCGCCGGCAGGCTCGTGTTCTCGTACGGCACCTCGACCGGCTCGATGCGCGGGCGGCGGATGATGGCTGGCCGCTTCCTTGAACAGGGCGACCGACTGCGCATAGACGTCCATGCTGCGCTGTGAGCGCGGATGAATGAAGCGCTCGCCGGTCTGGTAATAGCGGCAGGCGCGCATGAAGCACGACGCCGCGGTGAGCTTGTGGCCGGCGCGCATGGCGTCGCGGCCGCGCGCTGCGATCTTGTCGCCCATGCGGGCCCATTCCTCGAACCACGCGTCGTCGTCGCCGACCTTGTCGGTGAGCGCGCGGCCGACCCGGTTGACCTCGTCGATCTCGACGCCGGTCCACGGCGCGCCGCGAGAGGCAGATCAAAAGGCCCATCGACCAGCGATAGTTGGTCGGGAAGTAGAGGAAGGCGGGATCGTCTTTTTTGGCCACGGCGGGATCAGTGTCCTCAATGGCGGGATTGGCGTTGGTTTCCTCGTCTAGCATGGCTTACCCCTCACACGGTACGCAACAGCTTGCTGTGAAGTCACAGGGGAACCGGGCATGGCGACGGGTCGGGCCGAACCGGTCCGCGCTACACCTCACGAATTCTGCAATCAGATATTTTCCGCCCCGCCGCCGGCGTCGCCCAGATCAGTGTCGGCGAATAACTCCCCAAGCGGCATCATGCGGCCGATCAAGCCTTGTTGATGGCAATACCGCAGCACCGTTTGGACATTTTTGCGATTGGCGTCGCCGAGGCCGTAGGCCCAGGGGTCGGCGCCCAAGACGTCGAGCTGCTCTTCCCATGCGGTCCTGACCCAGGCCAGCGGAACGTTGCGCGGGTTGGCGACATGGCGATAGGCCAAGCGCTTTGGCCTCGTCGAACGCCTTGACCAGATTGGTCGCGACCCAGGGATATTTGTCGATGATCTCCTGGCGCACGACGTTGACGTGCATGATCGGAAAGATTCCGGTCTCGCGAAAGAATGCGATTTCGATGTCCTTGTAGTTCGGGAACAGCCGCACGATGCGCTTGTCGCCGTCGCGAAACAGTGGCGGCAGATCGGGCGACAGCATGGCCGGGATTTCGCCCTCCGCCAGCATGACGTCGAGCCGTTTTTCCGGCGGCGCCATTTCGATGCGGAGGTCTTTTGGCGGCGTGAACTCGAAATCCTCGCTCGCGTTCGACGACCCAGGTGCACTGGCGGTGCGGCACGCCGTAATATTCTTCGAGAATGCCGCGCATCCAGATGTTGGAGGCCGGCTGGAAATTGGTGCCGCCGATCTTCTTGCCGATCAGGTCTTTCGGCTCGCGGATGCCGGACTTGGCGTTGACGAAGACAAAGCCGTGGCGGAAGCGCCGGTGCAGAAACACCGGGATCGCGGCCAGCGCCTCGCCGCGGTCGCGCGCCATGTAATAGCCGCCGATATTGATCTCGCAGACGTCGAACTCGGTCTTGCGCGCCATGCGCCAGTGGCGCTCGCGCGAGCCCATGCCGGTCAGCATGACGAGCTCGATGCCGTCGGCCTGCACGGTGCCGTCGCTGAGCGCGCGCACGATCTCGTAGTCGCCGCAGGCGACGGTCAGTCTCAGCTTCGCCATTACAAAATTCCTCCTAGCGCCAGCGGCTGAACCTGGTCTCGGCGCGGCGCACGATCTCGTTGAGCATGATGGCCATGGTGGCGAGCATCGCGATCAGGCCGAACAGTTTGGTCGGATCGAAATTCTCGGTGAACATGGTGGTGAAGTGGCCGATGCCGGCGGTCGAGACATAAAGCTCGGCCAGCAGCACGCCGAGCAGCGCGCCGCTCATGCCGAGCCGCATGCCGGCAAAGAGGCTCGGGATCATGTGCGGGAAGATGACCCAGCGCAAAATTTGCCAGCGGCTCGCCCCCATGGAGCGTGCGCTCACGAGCAGAATTGGCTTGAGGTTTTGCACGCCGGCGACAATGGCGATCGTGATCGGGAACATGCCGTGGGTCACGCCGAAGGCGATCTTCGAGGCCGCGCCGATGCCGAAATAGAGGATGAACAGCGGCAGGATGGTGATCTGCGGCAGGCCGTAGAGCAAAAGGATGATCGGCATCAGGCTGCGGCGCGCGAACGGTTGCAGACCCACCGCTAGGCCAACGGTGAGGCCGATCACGACCGCGATGGCGAACGCGACGGCCAGCTCGAAAAGGGTCAGCCGCAGCGCCGCCGGGACGCCGCTGGTGTGCCACACCGTGCCGAGCGAAAGCAGCACGCGCGACGGCGGGCTGATGAACAGCGGATCGATGAACCAGCGCGCGGCGATTTCCCAGGCGATCAGGATCAGCCCAACGACGCCGAGCCGGACCACGCCCGCATGCCGCAGCAGGAACTGGCGAAGCTCGGAGTTCATATCCTGCGCCTGCCGCGTGCTTCGAGGAACGAGACGACGCCGTTGAGCAGGCCCGCGATCACCACGACGAAGGCGATGTAGGCGAACATGCGCGCCATATCCATGCCCTCGGCCAGTTGGACGATGTGGTGGCCGAGGCCGGCCAGCGAAGCGATGACCTCGCTGCCGATGATGGCGAGAAGCGCAATCGTGAATCCCATGCGCAGCCCGGACAGGATCACCGGCAGCGCGGCGGGAACGAGCACGTAACGGAACAGCTGATAGTCGGACGCGCCCATCGATTTGGCCGCAGTGACCAGGGTGCGGTCGACATTGCCGAAGCCGGCGATGGTCGAGAGCACGATCGGGAAGAAGCTGATGGTGGCGCCGAGCGCGATCTTCGACGCCGGTCCGAGGCCGAAGAACAGTATATAGAGCGGCAAAAACAGAATGATCGGGATCGAATAGATGCCGGCGAACAGCGGATCGAACACGCGGATGGTATAGCGCGTGCGGCTGACGAAAAAGCCGACGATAGTGCCGCTGGTCATCGACAGCGCAAACGCCGCTGCGAGCTCGCTCAAGGTGATGCGCAGATCGGGCAGATATTCGCCGGATTTCAGAACATCGAGGAGCTGTTGCCACACCGCGATCGGATTCGGCAGCAGCAGGCGATTGACGCCCCAGCGGTTGGTCGCAAGGTACCAGAGAGCGAGGATGCCGAGCAGGAACCCGATCTGCACGGCCCGGCTGCCGATCCGCGCGGCGCGCTCGTTTCGCCGCGCCATCAGGAACCTCTCCGGGCTGCGCGCCGATTCGGCGACGGTCTTGCGGATTTCATCGTGCAGCAGCGCATAAAGTTCGTTGCGCAGCGCGGCGAATTTTTCCGAGGTGACGAATTCCGGCTTGCGCGGATGCGGCTCGTCGACGCGGATGATTTTCTTGATGGTGCCCGGCCGCGCCGAAAACACCGCGACCCGGTCGGCCAAGAACACCGCCTCGCCGAGGCTGTGGGTGACGAAGACGATGGTCTTCTCGGTGTGCGACAGCAGCACGGAAAGATCCTCGCCGAGGATCATGCGGGTCTGCTCGTCGAGCGCGCCGAACGGCTCGTCCATCAACAGGATATCGGTCTTCAGCGAAAGCGCTCGCGCCAGCGCCGCGCGCTGCCGCATGCCGCCGGAGAGCTGGCTGGGATAATGGTGGGCGAACTCGGCAAGCCCGACGGCCTCGAGCGAAAGCTTCGCCCGCGCCTCATGCTCGGATTTCGGCACGCCCTGGAACAGCATGCCGAGACGGACATTTTCGAGCACGGTGTTCCAGGGAAACAGCGCGTTCTCCTGGAACACGAAGGCGATGTCTTGCGGCATCGGCCCGCGCACCGGCTTGCCGGCGACTTCGACGGCACCGCCGGTCGGCGTCATCAGGCCGCCGATGACATTGAGCAGCGTGGACTTGCCGCAGCCGCTCGGCCCGATCAGGCAGAGCAGTTCGCCGCGGGCGATGTCGAGCGACGTGTCGGACAGCGCGCGGACATATTGCGTCTCGCCCGCCTCGCCGAACTGGTGCGAGACGCCCTTGATGCGGACCGCGGCGTCGCGCGTCGTCATTTCGGCAGATACGCTTCGGTGAGCAGCGCCGCCATGTCGGGCTTCGACGGCAGGAGTTTCATGGCAACGAAGGAGTCCGCCAACAGGTCGAGCGCCTTCGGGTTGAAGTGCCCGTCCAGACTCATGGTCGGCATGGTGTCGTCATAGATGGCGCTGGCGACGCCGGGCGACATGCCGATCAGTTTTATGGTGGTGTCGAGGACGGCTTGGCGGTGATCGCGCATATAGGCGATGGTTTCGAACCAGCCGGCGAGGAAGGCTTTGAGCGCGGCGGGATTGCTCTCGATCAGCGCGCTGCTCGCATAGATACAGCTCGTGGTGAAATCCGGAAAGTAATCGCCGAATTTCACCAGGATGCGGCCATTGCCGGATTCGACGAATTTCTCCACCGTGACGCTGTCGGTCGTGGTGCCGTCGATCTGATGGGTCAGCAGCGCCGCGATCTGCGCCTCGGACGCGCCGAGCGGGAGGATCTTAATGCCGTCATCGCCCCAGCCCAGGCGGCGCGACAATTGCTGCGTCAGCCAGAATGTCAGCGAGCCGGCGCCGGAGACGCTCACCGTGTGGCCCTTGATATCGTCGACGGTCTTGAGCGGCCCATCCTTGAGCACGGTCAGCATGATGATGTTCGGCGCGCCCGAGAACACCGCCACCGCCTTCATCGGCGCGCCTTTGACGATGGCCGAGAACGACGGGCTGCCGCCGAGCGCGATGTCGAGTGAGTTGGCGGTCAGCGCCTGCACCATTTTGACGTCGCCCGCAAAGGCGCTGATGTCGAGGTCGATGCCATGCTTCTTGAAAATGCCGGTTTCGACGCCGATGTCGGCCGGGATGAAGGCGAATTGATTGGCTTGCGCCTTGCCAAGGCGCAACTTCGTCTGCGCGCAAGCCGCATTCGTCAAAATCAAGCTGGCGAGCGCCACGACGGCGCATGCGCCGGCAAGCCGCACTATCCAAGGCATCGTCAACATCGACATCCTCCGCATCATTTCGCCGGCAAGAATGCTTCAGTATAGAGCGTCGTCATATCGGGTTTCGACGGCAATGCCTTGGTATCGACGAACGACGTCGCCAGCACATCGAGCGCCTTGGCGCTGAACCGGCCGTCGAGGCTCAGGATCGGCAGGGTGTCGTCATAGCTCAAGGCCGCGACGGCGGGCGACACGCCGGTGTGCTTGACGGCGATGTCGATGGTCTCCTGCCGGTGATCGCGCATATAGGCGATGGTCTCGAACCAGCCGGCGAGGAAGGCTTTCAGCGCCGCGGGATTGCCCGCGATCAGCTTATCGCTCGCATAGATGACATGGACGTGGAAATCCTTGATGCGGTCGCCGTATTTGACCAGGATGCGGCCGTCGCCGGTCTCGACGAACTTGTAGACCGTGACGCTGTCGGTGGTGACGCCGTCGATCTGATGGGTCTTTAGCGCGGCGATCTGCGTCTCCGACGAACCGAGCGGCGAAATCTTGATGCCGTCGTCGCCCCAGCCCTGGGCGCGCGACAATTGCTGGGTCAGCCAGTAGGTCAGCGAGCCCGCGGTCGAGACGCTGACGTTCTTGCCCTTGAGGTCGTCGACCGACTTGATCGGGCCGTCCTTGAGCACCACCAGCATGATGGTGTTCGGCGCATTGGCTTCGGCCGCCACCGCTTTCATTGGCACGCCCTTGACGATGGTGGCAAAGGCCGGGCCGCCGCCGAGCGCGATGTCGAGTGAGCCAGCGGTCAGCGCCTGCATTTCCTTGGCGTCGCCGCTAAAGGAGCTGATCTCGAGATCGATGCCGTGCTTCTTGAAAATGCCGGTATCGACGCCGACGTCGGCCGGCACGAAGGCGAATTGATTGGCCTGTGCCTTGCCAAGGTGGATGGTGGTTTGCGCCGACGCCGCGCCGCCGGCAAAAATCAACGCGACAGCGATTACACCCGCCGCCCTTAACGATCGCTGCATCACCATCAACGCTACTCCACGTTACGTTATTTCGCCGGCAGGAATGCCTCGGTGTAAAGCTTGCTCATGTCGGGCTCGGCCGGCAGCGTGTTGAGCTCGACGAAGGATTTCGCCAGCACCTTGAGCGCGCTCGGCTTGAACCGGCCGTCGTCGGAAAACATCGGCATCACCTCGTCATAGGTGCGGCCGACGATCGCCGCGTCCTTGCCGATCGCGTCCTTGGCGATGGCGACGGTCTCGGCTTTGTTCTTGCGCATGAAGGCGATGGTTTCGAACCAGCCCTTGAGGAAGCCGCGGATGGCGTCGGGCCGGCTCGCGATCAGTGCGTCGGTCGCGTAGATGACGTGAACGATGAAATCCTGCAGGTCGCCGAAACGCACCAGGATGCGGCCTTCGCCCCTGTTTTCCAGATCGAATGCCGTGCTGAGATCCATGACAATGCCGTCGATGTCGCCGCGCTTGAGCGCCGCGATCTGCCCGCTCATGGCGCCCATCGGCTGAATGTCGATGCCTTGCGGCCCCCAACCCTGGCGGCGCGAAGTTTCGCTGACCAGCCAATAGGTCAGCGAGCCTGCGGTGGAGACGCTGATCTTCTTGGCCTTCAACTCGGCCACGCTCTTGGCGCCGTCGGGCCGCACCACGATGGCAAGGAGGAGCGGCGGGCCGGCCATGGCGGCCACCGCCTTGACCGTCGAGCCTTTGACGATGAAGGCCATGCCCGGGCCGGAGCCGATTCCCATGTCGATCGAGTTCGCCGTCATCGCCTGCTGCAATTTGGCATCGCCGGCGAATGCGCTGGCCTCGACCTCGACGCCGTTCTTCGCGAAGAAGCCTTTGCGGATGCCGATATCGAGCGGCGTGAACGAGAACGCTTCGGGCACGGCCTTGGCGACACGCAGCGGTCCGGCGGCCTGAGCCGGTACGGCAATGAGCGCGCCCGTAAGTGCGGCGGCAAGCAACGTGACTATGCGGTTGCCCATTTTTACATCAGTGCTTCGGCAGGAACGCTTCGGTGTAAAGCTTGCTCATGTCGGGCTCGTCGGGAAGCGTTTTCATCTCGACGAAGGAGCGGCTCAGCACTTTGAGCGCCGCCGGATCGAAGCGGCCGTCATTGGTGAACATCGGCATCAGCTCGTCGTAGATGCCGCTCGTGGTCGCCTCGTCGGTGCCCATCACCGTCATGGCGATGGCGACCGACTTCGCCTTGTTCGCCCGCATGAAGGCGATTGTCTCGAACCAGCCCTGCAGGAATGCGGTCAGCGCCGCGGGCTTTTGCGCAATCGCGGTGTCTGTCGCGAAGATGACGTGCATGATGAAATTCTTTGCCACGTCGCCGAACCGCATCAGGATGCGGCCGTCGCCGCGTTGGACGAAATTGAGCGCCGAGCCGATATCGACCACGCAGGCATCGACCGCGCCGGATTTCAGCGCGGCGATGCGCGCCGAATTTTCGCCGATCGGCACCTGGGTAAAACCGTCAAAGCCCCAGCCGTGCTGGCGCGACACCTCGTTCATCAGCCAATTGGTCGCCGAGCCGACGGTGGAGATGGCGACCTTGCGGCCCTTGAGATCGTCGATCGTTTTCACCGAGCCGTCGGCGCGCACCACCATGGCAAAGATCAGCGGCGGCCCCGCCATGGCGGCAATGCCTTTGACCGGCGAGCCTTTGGCGATGAAGGCAAGGCCGGGTCCGGAGCCGAGCCCGATATCGACCGCGTTCGCCGCCATGGCCTGCTGCAATTTGGCGTCGCCGCCGAAGCCGGCGATGTCGAGATCCAGACCGTGCTTGGCGAAGATGCCGACTTCTTTGCCGATATTGGCCGGCGTGAACGAGAACGACTCGCGCCCGGCATTGCCGATACGGACGAGCTCGGCGGCCGAGACGCGTCGAGACAGCCGTCACTCAGCGCCAGATCGCACGCGCCGCTGCGACGAACGTCAGCCGCCGACCCGGCATCATCAGTTCGAGGCCCCTGGACCCGATCGTCCGGGCATGACTTGTTATCCCCGGCCCGATCTTAGCGCATTTCGCCGCCGCTCGGTCTGCGGCCTCATCAAGCGTCAAATCGTCCCTGAGCACGACGCCGTAGGTCTCCTCGGCGAAGCGGCGTGAAACGAATTCCTCGATCACGTCCGAGCGCACCGCCGCCGCGTCGCGCTCCAGCGGATTGCCCCAGCCGCCGCCGCCGCCGGTGCGCACGATCACCTCGGAATCGACCGGCACCGGATAATGGATCGCATCCATGGAGCGAAAATCGTTCTCGCCGGGCTTGCGCAGCAGAAAATCGGCGGTCGCGCCGGCCGTGCCGCCCCACAGCCCCCAGGGCGGACATTCCGCGCGCTTGGGATGATCGAAATTCCAGCGCCCCTCGACCAGATTGCGCACGCTGGTGTCGATGCCCAGCCCGCCGCGGTGCTTGCCGGCGCCGGCAGAATCCGTGCGCAGCGCGCGCCCTTCCACCAGCACCGGGCATTTCAGCTCGATGCCCTCGATCGAGGCGTTGCGCACGTCGCCCTGGCAGACCGAAACCGTGCCCGACACGCCGTCCTCGGACGGTCGCCCGCCCCAGCCGCCGCCCTCGATGCTCTGCACGACGAAGCGGCGTTGCGTCTTCGGATGCACGCCGAAGAACACGATGGAGCCGCCGAGCAGGCCGTGATGGCCGGCCGGCACCCGGTCCGGCATGGCCTTGGCGAGCGCCCTGATGATGGTGTCGACCACCGTCGGCACGATGATGCTCCAGCCCGCCATCGGCGCCGGAAACTTCGCCATCATGATGTTGCCTTCGGGGATGATGACCTTGAGCGCGCGGAACGAGCCTTCGTTGACCGGCTCGAGCGGGCCGGTCAGCGCCTTGTAGGCGACGCGGGCGCCCGCATAGGTGCGCGAATTGATCGCCGCCTTGCGCTCGCCCGAGGTGGCGGAGAGGTCGATGGTCATGCGGCCATGATCGACCGTGACCTTGGCGTGGATCGGCACCCGCTCGCCGCGCTTCACACCATCATCGTCGATGAAGGAGCCGGCCTCGTAGACGCCGTCGGCGAGCTTTTCCACGACATTGCGGCACTTGCGCTCGGTCTCGTCGAAAATCTGCGCGATGGCGTCGAGAATGGTGTCCTTGCCGTATTTGTCGAACAGCTCGGTCATGCGGCGCACCGCCAAGTGACAGGCCGCCATCTGCGATTTCATGTCGCCGAGCGAGGATTCCGGGAATCGGATGTTGTCCTTGAGCACCCGGTAGAGCGTCTCGTTGAGCTTGCCGCGCTCGTAGATCTTCAATTGATCGAGCTGCAGCCCTTCCTGCCATGGATCGGCGACAGTCGGGCCGGCGCCAAAACCGGTCGACATGCCGCCGATGTCGATCCAATGGGCGCGCACCATGGCGAACATGAGAAGCTCGCCTTTGTAGAAGTACGGCGTGTAGATGACGATGTTGTTGAGGTGCTGGCCGGCGACGGCCTGATGATTGGTGATGACCACGTCGCCGGGGTGAAAACCCTTGGCGCCGAAGCGCGCCATGGCGTCGGTGATGATGACGCCGAGATCGGCGACGAAATGCGACACGCCGCCGACGTTCTGCGAGATCAGCTCGCCCTTGGTGTTGACGAGCGAGGTGCAGAAATCGCGCACCTCGTAGATCATCATATTGTAGGAGGTGCGCTGCAGGTCGGCCGCCATTTCGTTGGCGATCGCCGGCAGCGCGTTGCGGATGACTTCAAGCGTGACCGCGTCGAGGGCTTTGCGGCGCTGCGGCTTTCGCTTCGCGCGGGACGGTTGCTTGCGGGATTTGGCCATCACACGCCTCCGACGTCGATGATCAATTCGCCGGAGCGCGCCACCCGGCAGCTATCGCCTTTGAACAGCACCGTGGTGGTGCCGTGCTCCTCGATCAGCGCCGGGCCGGCGATGCGCGCGCCGGCGCCGAGATCGGGGCGCTGGTAGATCGGGCAGGACACCGGCTTTTTCGGATCGCCGAGATAGACGTCGCGGCGTTTCGCCTTGGCCGCGCCTTTTGCGGAAAGCTTGGGAAATTTCAGTTTCGCGCGCTTGCCGATTGCCGCGAGGCGGATATTGACCATCTCGACCGGCTCGTCGGGCGAATGGTGCGAATAGCGATGCTCGTAAAGCGCATCGAACGCGGCGCGGATTTTCTGCCGGTCGCCGCGCTTGATGGCGTCGCGCGACACCGGCACCGAGAGCGTGAACTCCTGGCCGACATAGCGCAGATCGAGCTCGGTCTGGAATTCCGCCTTGGCGGCATGGCGCAGGCTCTTCTTCGCCTCGCCGGCCATCTCGTCGTGCACCTTGGCAAGCGCAGCGAAATCGAGGCTCGCGAGATCGCAATAGAAAGTGCGGGTGAAGTCGTGGCGTTCGTCGGCGAGCAGCATGCCGAGGGCGGAGAAGTGCGAGGGAAACAGCGGCACGATCACTTTCGGGATGTGCAGTTCGCGCGCGATGGCGCAGACGTGCAGCGGGACCGGCGCCGCCGGAAGCCACCAGCGCAAATTCGCGCGGATCGTAGCCTTTCTCGACCGAGACTTCGCGCACCGCCAGCGACATTTTGGAGATGGCGATCTCGACGATCGCCTGCGCCGCCTCGACGGTGCCCATCTTGAGAGGCTTGGCGACTTTCTGCTCGATGCCGGCGCGCGCGCCGTCGGCATCGAGCACCATCTGGCCGCCGAGAAAATTGTGCGGGTCGAGCCGGCCGAGCACCACATTGGCGTCGGTGATGGTCGGCTCGGTGCCGCCGCCGCGATAGCAGATCGGCCCGGGATCGGCGCCCGCGCTTTGCGGGCCGACTTTCAGCGCGCCGACGTCGTCGGTCCAGGCGATGCTGCCGCCGCCGGCGCCGACCTCGACCACGTCGATCATCGGCAACATCACCGGATCGCCGCTGGCATAGCCGCCGACGTAATAGCCGGGCGCCAAGGTCGGCTCGCCGTCGCGCACCAGGCTGGTCTTCGCCGTGGTGCCGCCCATGTCGAAGGAGATCACATTGGCGAAGCCGAGCGCCTGGCCGACTCGCGCCGAGGCGATGATGCCGCCGACCGGCCCGGACTCCATCATCGCCACCGGCCGCTCGGTCGCGACCTCCGGCGTCATGACTCCGCCATTCGAGCGCATGATCGAGAGATTGCCGCGGAAGCCGACGCCGCCGAGGTCATGGCCCAGGCTCTTCACATAGCCGCCGACCTTCGGGCCGATATAGGCGTTGACCACCGTCGTCGACATGCGCTCGAACTCGCGATATTCGCGCAGGATGTCGTGCGACAGCGACAGATACGCGCCGGGCAGCGCTTCGCGCACCATCGTGCCGGCGATGCGCTCATGGTCGGGATTGGCGTAGGCGTGCAACAGACACACCGCGACCGCTTCGACGCCTTCGGCGGCGAGCGCGCGGCAGGCCTCGGTGACGCTCGCTTTGTTGAGCGGATGGTGCACCTCGCCCGAGCTCATGACGCGCTCGTCGATCTCGCGCGTCAGGTGCCGCGGCACCAGCGGCCGGTGGCGATGAAAGAACAGATTGTAGGCTTCCGGGCGGTTGCCGCGGCCGATGATGTAGACGTCGCGGGTGCCGCGGGTGACGATCAGTCCGGTCTTGGCGCCCTTGCGCTCGATCAGCGTGTTGATGGCGATGGTCGAGCCGTGGATCAGCTCCTCGATCGCGGCGGCCGCGAGCCCGCTCTTGCGGATGCAGTCGAGGATGCCTTGCGTCAGCTCGTGCGGCGTCGTCAGGCTTTTGGCCTCGACGAATTTTCCCGCCTTGTCGTCGAAGCCGACGAGGTCGGTAAACGTGCCGCCGATGTCGATGGCAACAGTGATCATCGCCGCGTCCCGGGGTGGCGCGATTGAAGAACGCCTGTACAGGTTGAAAGGAGTGCCGTCACGGCGCGGCAGACTATAAGTTTTCCCGCAGAACACAACATGCCCGGCCGTTGATCTACATCAAGGCGGCAAGCCGCGGCGGCTGGCCATAATGCGCTCCAATGGATTGAGGAGCGCATCATGTCGCAGAACGTCGGTACGATCGATCGTGCCATCCGCATCGTCATCGGGCTGGTGCTGATCGCATTTGCCATTCCGATCGGGTTTCCGGCCACCGGATGGAATTGGATCGGATGGATCGGCGTTGTCCCGATCCTGACGGCCTTTGTCGGCAACTGTCCGGCCTATAGCGTGTTCGGCTTTTCGAGCCGCTGAGCAAGCTTTCAAGGAAACGTGCTGCTCGGATGGAGAGTGTGATGAACGATTGGCCGGAACAAACCAGAGAGCTTTCGGCGCTGCTCAAGAATTTACGCGGCGGCGCGCCGGAGGTGATGAAGGCGTTCGCGGGCATCGCGCAGGCCGCCTTGGCACCGAAGGCGCTCGACGTGAAAACCAAGGAGCTGATCGCGCTCGGCATCGCGGTCGCGGTGCGCTGTGACGATTGCATCGGCTTTCACGTCAAGGCGGCGATGCGGCAAGGCGCGTCTCGCGAGGAAGTTGCCGATGTGCTCGGCATGGCCATCTATATGGGCGCCGGGCCTTCCGTCATGTATGCCAGTCACGCGCTCGAGGCTTTCAGGCAGTTCGAGACCGAGAGCGCCAATACGTCCGTTGCGCCGGCATAGCGGCGCGGCTTGGGCAGCATTCGTCCAATGGTCCGCGCCTTAGTGCTTCTTTCGCATTTCGCTCGATGAATTGACGGTGGCGTGCAGGTTGCGGGCGAATTCGACGGCGCCGAACACCGCCATGTCGGGCGCGGTCTTGACGTATTCCTTGACGCCGAGGATCGCCGGCCGCGGCGCTTTCAAAATCGCCGCACACAGCGTCGCCACCGCTTCATCGAGTTTTGCCGCCGGCACCACGTCGCTGACGATGCCGAAGCTGAGCGCGCGCTCCGGGCCGATCTCGGCCTGCGAATAAACCAGATAGCTCATCGCCTTGCGCGGCACGCGATCGACGAACGACGACATCACCATGGTCGGCAGGATGTTGTGCGCCATTTCCGGGACCTGAAACACCGCCTTATCGCTCGCCAGCGTGATGTCGCAGGCCGCGGCGATGGCGCAGCCGAAGCCGAGCGCGCGGCCGTGCACCGCGGCGACGATCGGGATCTTGGCGTTGCGCATGGCGCCATAGCAGTTGAACACCACGTCGCTGAAATTGCGGCGCTCGAGCGCGTCGGGATCCTGCTTCGGGTTCGAGCCCATCACGGCGCGGCCGACGCAGAAATCCGCACCGGCCCCGCGCAGCACGACGACGCTCGAGGTTTTCTCGGCGCCTTCGATGATGCCGGTCAGTTCCGCGACCATCTCGTCGGACACGGCGTTGCCGCGCCCCGGCTGGTTCAAGGTGATGCGCAGGATCGCTCCGTCTTGCTGAGTCAGAATGTCGGGCATGGGTTCTCCTTGCGCGTCACGCCTTCGCTCGTCTGACGTTGGATGGCGCGCCAGATGCGTTCCGGCGTCACCGGCATTTCGATGTGCGTCACGCCGAATTCGGCGAGCGCGTCGACCACGGCATTGACCACGGCGCCGAGCGCGCCGGTGGTGCCGCCTTCGCCGGCGCCGCGCACGCCGAGCCGGTTGGTCGGCGACAAGACCTGACTGATATCGGTGGTGAACGACGGCAACAGATCGGCGCGCGGCATGGCGTAGTCCATGAACGACGCCGAGAGCAGCTGGCCCTGCGCGTCGTAGGTGCAGCACTCCCACAGCGCCTGGCCGATGCCTTGCGCGGCGCCGCCGTGGGTCTGGCCGTCGACCACCATCGGGTTGATGGCGCGGCCGACGTCGTCGACCGCGGTGTAGCGCACCAGGTCGAGGTTGCCGGTTTGCGGATCGATCTCGACCTCGCAGACGTGGGCGCCATAGGGAAAGCCGAGCTGCTTGATGGTCTCGTCGGCGGTCGCGGCCAGCGGCCCGCGCAAATCCTCCGGCACGGTCTTTGCCGTCCGCCGCCGCGGCCGCGACGTCGAAAATGCCGACCGAGCGGTCGGTGCCTTTGACGGTGAAGCGGCCGCCGGCAAAGGCGATGTCGTCCTCGGCGGTTTCCAGCATGTGGGCGGCGATCTTCTTGCCCTTCTCGATGACCAGGTCGGAGGCATTGCCCATGACGATGCCGGCGAGCCGCATCGAGCGCGCCGAATGCGAGCCGCCGCCTTCCTTGACGATGTCGGTGTCGCTCTCGTCGACATAGACGTCGTCGAACGGCACGCCGAGCCACTCCGCCACGCATTGCGCAAACGTGGTCTCGTGGCTTTGCCCGCTCGAGAGCGTGCCGACCACGACGTCGACCCGGCCCTGCGGATGCACGGTGATATCGGCGCGCTCGCGCGGATAGCCGCCGGTGGTTTCGAGATAGCAGCACAGCCCGATGCCGCGCAGCCGCTTGCGCTTGCGCGCTTCGGCGCGGCGGCGCTTGAAACCCGCCCAGTCGCCGAGCTCCATGGCGCGATCCATCACCACGCGATAGGTGCCGTTGTCGTAGGTGATGCCTTGCGGGTTCTTGTAGGGAAACGCCGACGGCGGAATGAGATTGCGCTTGCGCAGCGCGACGCGATCGAAGCCGTGCTCCTGCGCGGCTTTGTCGATCAGCCGCTCGATGACGTAGATGACTTCCGGCCGGCCGGCGCTGCGGTACGGCGTGGTGCACATGGTGGTCGAAAGCACCGCGCGCGCGCGAAATGTGCGAGACGGGAATGCGATAGCCCGACGTCGCGAGGCCGACGCCCTTGACCAGCGGCACATAGGAGCCGCTGTGCGCCCCGACATTGCTGAGATTGTTGGTCCGCAGCGCCAGGAAGCGGCCGTCGGCGTCGAGCGCCAGCTCGGCGGACACCGTGAGATCGCGGCCCATATAGTCGGTGACGAAGGCTTCGTGGCGCTCGGCGGTCCATTTCACCGGCCGCCCGACCTTGCGCGAGCCCCAGACCACCAGCGCGAATTCGGGAAAGAAGCTGTTGCGCGTGCCGAAATTGCCGCCGATCTCGTGGGCGACGACGCGCACCGATTCGAACGGCACGCTCAAGATCGCCGCGATCTCTTTCTTCTGGCGCACGATGCCGCCGGAGCCGGCGTAGAGCGTGTAGCGTTCGGTCGCCGGGTCGTAGACGCCGACCGCGGCGCGCGGCTCCATCGGCACGCCGGTGACGCGATTGACCCAGGTATCGAGCCGCGTCACGTGGGCGGCGCGCGCGAACGCCGCATCGGTCGCCTTGGCGTCGCCGACCTCGGCGTCGATCATGATGTTGGGCAAGTCGTCGTAGAGCCGCGGCGCGTTTTTCTCGACCGCCGCCGTCGCGTCGGTCACCGCCGGCAGCGGCTCGTAGTCGACGACCACTTTCTCGGCGGCGTCTTTGGCCTGGGCAACCGTCTCGGCGATGACGAAGGCGACCGCGGCGCCGACGTGGCGGACGCGGTCGGTCGCCAGCACGTGATGCGGCGCCACCGGCACCGGCGAGCCGTCGCGATTGGTCAGCACGATGTCGGGCGGCGTGCCGGCGGCGGCGAGGTGCGGAATGCGCGTGAGGCCGTCGGCCAGCGCGTCCTGGCCGGTCAGCACCGCGAGCACGCCGGGCATGGCGCGCGCCGCGGCGACGTCGATCGCGCGGATCAGCGCGTGCGCATGCGGCGAGCGCACCGCGGCGCCATAGGCCTGGCCCGGCAGATTGACGTCGTCGCTGTAATTGCCGCGGCCGGTGACGAGGCGTGCGTCTTCCTTGCGGCGTACCGTTTGTCCGATGCCTGCGTTCATGATGCGATGCTAATGCGCGGCCTGCGTTTCGCCTTCGACGCGATGAAAGCCGAGCCGCTGCATCACCGGCTCGTCGGTGACGCGCAGCAACAGCGCGTCTTCGGCGGCCTCGTGGAAGTGCGGCCGCCAGGCCGGCGCGGCGATGACGTCGCCGCGGCGCCATTCGAAGCGCTCGCCGTCGATCGTGGTCGCGCCTGATGCCTTTGACCGCCGCATACATATTGTTGGCGGTGGTGCGGTACGGCGCGGTTTTGACCTTCGGCGCGAGCCGCATCATGTGCAGCCCGATCGTGTCCATGGCCGGATTGCCGAGCTCGACCTGGGTGCCGAACCGGCCCGCCGGCGTCGGCGCCGCGGCGTCGAGGCGCTTCAGCGTTTCGCTCAACGGAAACACGAACGGCGAATCCTTGGTCGGCGGCGTGCTGTTGGACGCCGCGTGGCTCTCGCCTTCCTCCTCGTTCGGTTCGAAGAACATCGGCTCGAGCAGTTGCACCAGCGGCACGTCGAGGAAATCGAGCCAATAGGCGCAGGCGCGGCTGTCGTTGCCGTGGCCGTGGCTCGACCAGTTCGGCGTGAGCAGCACGTCGCCCGGCTCCATGGCGATCTTGACGCCGTCGACCTCGGTATAGGTGCCGGCCTCGGAATCGAGGATGAGCCGCAGCGCGTTCGGCGTATGGCGATGCGAGCGCGCCCATTCGCCCGGCATGATCATCTGATAGGCCGCCACCATGGTGCGCACGGTGCCGTAGCTCGCGTCCGACACCGGATTATAGAGGATGAGATTGCGCCGCTCGGCGAGCTCGGTGTTGATCAGCCGGCCGGCGGCATCGAGCGCGCCGCGCGCCTGCTCGTATTTCCAGTGCGCCGGCGCGAAGTTCTTCTTCGGCTCCGGCCACAGCGAGGCGACCTTCTTGGCCCAGCCCGGCGCGATGCCGATCTGGCCGAGCTTGCCGTAAAGCTCTTCGAGCGTGCCGGATTGGGCGAGTTCTTCGCGGGAGGGGACCTTCATCGGATGCCTCGGCTCTTTGGGTCGGCTCTGGGAATGGTTCAATTCATCTTACCGCGATCGGCGGCGCCGCGCACCACGTCGATAACGCATAGCGCGTCTTCCGGCATGCGGTCGTCGCGCCAGGCGACATGGCCGTCGGGGCGCACCAGGACGAATTTGCGCTCGTAAAGGGCGGCAATATGCGGCTCGGCAATCGCGGTGAAGGTCAGCGGCAGATTGCGCTGTCGCGCCGCCTCCAGGAGCGGCGCCGCCTCGGCCGCGTCCGCGCCGAAGCCGAGCAGCGCAAAACCGCGCCCGAACAGATCGAGGGTCGAGCGGCCGTCGGCGAGGAAGGCATGCGGCGCGCGGTGGCCGGGCCGCGCGGTCGGCACATAGGCTCGCGGATCGTCGGGCGGCGCCGCGGTGCCGTCGGGCCAGCAGATCGGCGAGTTTTCGTAGCGGTAGCCGAGATGGGCGCCGAGCGTGAACCATTCGCGGCGCATGGTCTCGGAAAATTCGCGCCCGACTTTTTCGCGCGTCGCCGCGCCCTGCGGCGTGTCGTCGAGGAGATCGGGGTGAGGCGGGACCGACAGCATGCGGCGCAGATTGCCGCTCGCCTCGGTGACGTTGCGCGTTCCGACCGGCTGGCGCTCGATGCCGTAGGAATCGAGCAGGCGATCGCCGCCCCAGCCTTCGATCACGGCGGCGAGCTTCCACGACAGATCGACCACGTCCTGGATGCCGGTATTCATGCCGAAGCCGCCGGTCGGCGACATGACGTGCGCGGCGTCGCCGGCGATGAAACCGCGGCCGTCGCCGATAGCGCTCGGCGACCAGCTCGCGGCGCACCCACGGCAGCACGCTCAAAATCTCGAACTCGAAATCGCGGCCGACGGCGCGGCGGATCGCCGCCTTGATGTCGTCGGTGGTGTAGTCGCGCTGCTCGGCGCCGCCGATGATGGAAAAGCGCCACTCGTCGCGGCCGTTGATGGCGACGATGGTCGCCCAGGTGCCTTCCGGCCCGATGAAGATGTGGCGGTAGGCCTTGCCCTTGTCGTGCAGCGACAACAGGTGCGGGCAGCGGAAGATCACGTTGGTGGTGTAGGTCAGCACCGGATTGCCCTGCATCGCGATGCCGAGCGTCTCGCGCACCAGGCTGCGCGCGCCGTCGCAGCCGACGATGTAGCGCGCCAGAATCTCCTCGCGCGCGCCGGTCTCGGCATTCTCGACCACCGCCGTGACCAGATCGGCGTTTTGCGTGAACGACGACGAGCCGCGTGCGGTAGCGCAGCGCGACATTGTTCTGCGAAGCCGCGAAGGCGCGCAAAATCGGATCGAACATGTTTTGCGGGCAGCGCTCGCGCCGCTGCGGGCTTTCCTTCGGCGGCGGCGCCTGGCCGATGCCGGGAAAGCGCTCGCGTCCGAGCTCGTAGCCGGTGAGGCTGGTCAGATAGATATTGTCCTGCGCGTAGTCGCGCGGATAGGGCGAGCCTTCGACCGCCGGCACAAGGCCCCAGCGCCGGCAGAATTCCATGGTGCGGACGCCGACCAGATCCATGCGCGGCTGATAGATCGAGCCGTCGCTCTGCTCGACCAGCGTGCAGGCAATGCCGCGCCAGCCGAGATCGCCGGCAAGCGCCAGCCCGACCGGCCCGCCGCCGACCACCAGAACCGGTACGATGTCATTGCCCACGTGTTGCGACCCGATGCGCTGCGATCATATGCAGCGGCCGGCCGAAAAAGTGAAGCATGCGCATCGCTCCATCGGGGCTGCAGGCTCTCCGTCTCGCGGCGCTTGTGGCGCGCGCGGGATAGTCGCCTCGCCGACAGAGGAGTGTCGCGGCCGGCACGCTGCGTCCCTTCTCCCCAGAGGGGAGAAGGACAGGATGAGGGGGTTCGGACTTGGAGTATAATTCTGAAACGTCCGAACCCCCTCACCCCAACCCTCTCCCCTCTGGGGAGAGGGAGTTCTCTGTGCCAGCTTCTGCGGACTTTCATGGCAAGCGCCTCCGTTCTCGCGGCGCGTCTCGGCGCCCGAGTTTTCTTCTGCGCGCGATAGAGAATGTTTCGCGCGCCTGCAAAAATACGGTCACGTGAAGCGCGAAACCGGTCCGGTCCAAGGAAAGGGCAGGGGTGGGGCCTGCTTTTCGGTCGTCCGTTACGTAGTTTCGCCCGATCAAAACTTCAAGAAATAAAATGAAGGAAGCGGAACGCCGGCAAACGCTGGGTAGCAACCGCCGCATCTTGCGATGCGGCGCGCGCCCTTTTGGAGCGCGCACGCTTGACGGCGTTCCACCACGGCTCTCATCTCGGGGAGTATTTCATCCCCAAGGTCAGCTTCAGGCCAGGCTTCCTGGGACGCGGTCTGAACGGGCGTTACCCGCCTTCGCCTGTCCCAGTCCAGGGATGCACCTCCCGCCCCGGTCATAATGCCGGGAGACTGATACCCAAGCCGCCCGGGAGCAGGCTGCAAACCCGCCCGCGGGCACCGCCCTCGCTCCCATGACGCGGTGTGCCTCCGCGCCATGTCCTTCAATGGAGCGAGGATTGTGATGTAACTGGAATAGGGACGAGTGTCAAGAGCTGGTCTCTGAAAAAGATACAACGTTGAACTGGATCGCCATGGCGTTGCAGCTAGAGTTATTCGCGAGACTGGGTGAAAGTACATTCTTTGGCTAGCCAGGAGGGAAGGATGGCGACTTGGGGGCACCCTCAATCGGAGTGGGATGCAGCGAAAGCAGAAGCTCGGAACGGTCATGATCGAGGTAGCGAGGCGTCGCGGCCGCGCAGGGACCGTCACCTATAGCGCGCTCACGAACTCGTGTCGGAAGCATCAGGTTTGACCCCCACGGTCACGATTTCCACGAGCTTTTAGGTCAAATAGCGACCGAGGAAGATGTAGAGGGACGCGGATTGCTCAGTGCTGTTGTTGTACTTCAAGAAGACCCAAAAATTCCTGGTGCAGGGTTTTTTGAACTCGCAAGACAGCGCGAGCGCAACTTCTTAGACGAGGAAATTGTCTGGGCCGAGGAACTTACGCGCGTACAAGAGTATTGGGCTCGGCATTAGCCCACGTCGGACTGTGGATCACGCCGACTAGCCCTTACATAGATGACCAAAATGCGCGCCATAACGCATTTAGCCATTCTACTCCCAGGCCCTGAATCCAGGTGTGGAAGATAGTTATCATCGTCGTTACACCAGCCCCGAGTGCAGCCCCTTTAAAGCGACGCAATACCGTTTTAAGCGGCTCGAACGCGTTTCTTCGCAAGTAACCCCACGAGATGGTCGGGTCCTTCTCAATCTGTGTGCAGCGCTAGAAAGCGAGTCTACAATCATATCCCGTTCGCCAGGCAACGTGGCCGCGTATCCAATCGTGAAAAGGCTCGGGATGATAGGTAGGGGAATTCGGGATACCAGTGTTTGCTATCTGGCGTCGATGGGGACGCTAGTGATATTTTTATTCCTTGAAGCTCGATCCGCGGTGCGCCTGAGAGAGTTTCACGCGGGATGCGGTTGCCGCATTGTTGGTCGGCCCGAATGCCGACGTTCTGAAACGACTCAAGAAGGGGGAAGGGGGCGGCTGAATCGCTGCCTTGAAACATTATTCAGTGATCACCCAACCTGGAGTGTTAGGCAGTCGGCCCTTACCGAGAGTTCGGCCGTGTTTCGCGCCGATCAGGTACTATTTATATTGCAGGGGTTCTTCGCCGCGACGATCGCTGAAATCCTGCTGCAAATGCTATTTGTTGACGCGTCGCCTGAGCCTCGACTCTTGCAGAGAGACAGCGGTTTTTTGCAGGAATCGCTCAACCGGTTTCCGCGAGCGGTTTCGGGGGTGATAGTCGCTGCAGCGGTCTTGGTTATCGTATCGCAGTCACTTGTGTTTAGCCGTTTGCGTGCCACCGTGATCGTAACGGGCGATTTCTGGAAGATGTGATAGCTGTCACTGATGTTCCAGCCCTAGTAGGCATTGGAACTTGCCTGGCGTTGGCGAGCAGCCAAACGTTTCTTTGGGAGCTTAGCCAACATTCTTGGAAATTCGGATCGTGGGTGGCTTCTGATCCGGACCGCGCATCGGTTTATGTCGCAGGTTTCCTCGGACTAATCGCGTGCAAAACGACAATTTCAGCCGACCGCGGGCGGTGGTCGCTGACACGCCCAGGAGTTGCCGTTCTTTCCCTGATTCCGGTTGCGTTTAGCATATGCGCCGGTGCTTGGTTCTACACCTAATTTGAGCAACGGCCCATCAATACCGAGCGTCACCACGTCGCCGGCTTTAAAAACGTCGGCGGCTTCATGCCGAGCCCGACGCCCGGCGGCGTCCCGTTGATGATGGCGTCGCCTGGCTGGGTGAGGAAATATTGCGAGCAGCACCATACGATGTGGCGGTAGTTGAAGTCATCGTCGAGGTGTTGCCGCGCTGGCGTTTCTCGCCGTTGACGTCGATCACGTGGCTAGCTTCTGCGGGGTCCGAATCTCGTCTTTGGTGACGAGCCACGGGCCGAGCGGGCCAAGGTTTCGCAGCCGTTGCCTTTCGTCCATTGGCCGGCGCGCTCGATCTGGAACACGCGCTCGGACAGCAGTCGGGCGCG
>CAWCSD010000002.1:0-17037 GCA_963798095.1 uncultured Alphaproteobacteria bacterium
TTTGTCACCATCGCCCGCGCCATCGGCCATCTGCACGCTACCGAAAAGCTCTGGCAGGATCCGCGCGGCCGGCTCTGCGTGCGCGGCTCGGAGTTCGCAGCCAAGCCGCCGCGAAAATAACTTTCCGCCACCGCGATAGCGGGGAGGGGGACCACCCTGCGAAGCAGGGTGGTGGAGGCGTCGAGCCTCAACGCAACGCAAGCGTCATAAGATTTGCTCGCAGCATGCGAGCCCGTTCTGCAACGGCGGGGAAGCGACGAGTTCCGGCGCCCCCTCCACCACGGTTCGCTCGCTTCGCGAGCTCCAGTGGTCCCCCTCCCCCGCTATCGCGGGCGCGCGAGCACGCTCCCCCCGCGCAACGCCTTCCCACGGTTCGAGTTTTTCCCGCAGCGCCTTGTTCTCCGCTTCGAGCTGCGCGAGGCGCTCGCGCACCGGCGCCAGCGCCGCGTCGATCTCGGCTTCGGTGAAACGCGGCGTGATGTGTTGCGGGCAATTCCAGTCGAAGGCGTCGAGGTGGAACTTGAGCACGCGTTCCGGCTTCGCCTTGTAGCCGGGCGTCGCCACCGCCGCGGCGAGCTCCGGATTGTCGGCCAGGTTCTTGACCTCGACGTGCGCGAAAATTTTCAGCCGCCGGCGGTTCGGATAATCCATCAGGATCAGCGAGGCGCGGCCGCCGGCCGCAACATTGCCGACGGTGATGTATTGCCGGTTGCCGCGATAATCCGCGATCGCCAAGGTCTTGTCGTCGAGCATGCGGATGAAGCCGGGCGGCCCGCCGCGATGCTGCACATAGGGCCAGCCGCTTTCCGAAACCGTCGCCATGTAGAAGCTGTCGCGCGCGGCGATGAACGCCACTTCGATTTCGGTGAAGCGGTCGAAGGTGCGCTCGCCGTGGAAGCAAGTCCAATAGTCGGCGCTGCCGTTTTCCCGCTGCGCTTCCTTCACGCTCGCGGTCGAGGCGATATCGAGAAAGCCATATGCCATGGCGGGTCCTCGTGAGGCGGCCAAGCGGCCGTGCCAATGCGCGTTCTAAACCCTAAATATAGCCGCTGTCGTTCATAGCAAGCGCAACTGCTGAAATCATGACGCCCGCGGGCTGCCTGCTGCGGGCTCTTGGCGTCTTCGACCCCCTTCCCTATCTGTTGGCAAGGGACGGCCGGGCTTGCCACACGGCTCAAGCAGGAGAAACCAAGATGTCGAGCATGACAAAACTTGCGCTTTCCGCCGCAATTGTTCTCAGCACCACAATGACGGCGTCGGCCGCGACCGACCATCGCGCGCACGGACATGCGGCGACCTATAGCGCCGCGCCGGCGATCATCAGTGACGCCTGTCAGCCGGTCGGCCCGCCCTGCCGCACGCACCCGGATGGCTGGTAACGGGCCGTAGCCCGAACGGAGCGCCTGTTCTATCTTTGCTGCTCCTGCCACAGCCACCGGGAGCACATCATGACGCCGTCACGCTTCGCCGCCGTCGGCGGCGCGATCATTGCCGCTTTCCTCGTGTCGCCGTCAGTTGCCGATGTTATTTCAGACTGGAGCACGGCGGTCGCGCCGCCGCCGCCGGAGCTCAAGGAAGCGACGGTCGAGCCGGCGACCACGGCGCTGTTGTTGCTCGACATCATGAAAGCCGGCTGCACCGCGCGCCCGCGCTGCGTCGCCGCGATGCCGACCATCAAGCGCATGCACGACGAAGCGCGCGCCCACGACATGGTGGTCTGGTACAGTCTGGTCGGCTCAAACGGCAAGGCGACGCCCGACGATGTCATGGATGCCGCGATAAAACCGCGCGACGGCGAATGGTACCGCCAACCCGGGCCGGACAAGTTCTTGGGCTCGACGCTCGAGCCGGTGCTCAAGCAGGCCGGCATCAAGACCGTGATCATCTGCGGCAACTCGTTCCAGGGCGCCACCGTCGGCACGTCGCAGGAAGCGGTGCAGCGCGGCTACAAGGTCATCGTCCCGGTCGACTGCTCGGCGGGCGAGGACCGTCTATCACGAACAATACGCGGCGTTCCATCTCGCCAAGGGCGGCCCCGTGGGGATTACCAGCAACGTGACGCTGACGCGCAGCACGATGTTCAAGTTCTTAAGTCCGTAGGTTTGTTTCGCGGAGCTTACCGAGAGCCCGCTCCAAAATCTGTTTCATCAGCTCCGCATTCTGCCGATATTCGAGCGCATCAACTGACTTGATTCCACTTGTGAGACGTGAATGAGCAGCGGCATTCCGGGCTCGCCGAAGGCTTATAAAAAGGTCGTACGCGTTGTCATCAATCAATCGCAAATCAAGTAGGCGCTGGACTGGAATATCAATACGACCAGCGCGAGGGGCTAAACCAAGCGCTTCACCCACCTCCAGTGCTATTTCTTCAATCTCTTTGAATTCTTCGATAATTGCCGCTTGTGGAAAGTTTTTAGCTAAGTGAGTAAACAGGTCGTCAGGTCGCAGTGGAGTCGGTGCTACCATTCCCGCTTCTGATTCGATTTCTGCCGCCTTCTCGCCCGCATTCTCTAGTTCCTTTTTAAAGACAGCTTTGGTTCCTCCGGGCAAAGTAAGTTCGGTTATCCGATCGAAAAGTCCAGCCACATGGCCGCGATAGGCAACTAGAACTGCTGCGACTAACGCAGGCCAGGCCATTGATCCCAGTATTTCAGCAATCTTCGCCCAGAACGTTAGGTTATCCATCGTGCAGCTCGTGCTCTACGCATTTATCATGACGCACTCAAAACGGATGTACAATTGCATATCTATAACCCGAATGAGCGGCGTGACATTCGGGATGTCGCTTGTCTAGGGCATACGGAGTTTTTATGCATCCGGTTGAAATTGTCAGATTACAGTTCAAAGCTGCGGCCGGAGAGGCGGCAGGGGTAGAATTGTCGATGCGCATGCTTGCCGATAAAGTGCCTGAATTACGCACTTTTACGCATTTGAGAAACTTCGGAGACATCGAAGACCAGATTATCGAGCATTTCGGCGATTTACTCTCCGACGAAGACAAAAAGACACTTTCCACTTCGCGAGTGCTCCGAAACAAAATTCTTCATTGTGACTTCGAAGCCGCGAGGAACAAGCTTGACGAGTTGGGGTTGTCGCCAAAACGCGGCGTTGTACGGAAGGCCATAATTTCTCCTTCAATGTCCGCCGAGGAAATACAGCGAACAATTCGTGCGGTTGCCGAAGGTCATGGGGGAGAGCTGGTGTCAAACACTTCCGGCCGTGGACCCGCGAATCTATTTGGCTGGATGATGGAATTGGCGGCTGGGAATGGCTTCGTGTTGGCACTCAACGCCTTTAAGAAGGCTGGCACGATAATTGAACGTTTGCTGAATGCGGCTGACTGAATGCCGAATTCATCCTTGACAACGTCTAAAGCAGCCTCCAATTGGGCTTTAGCCACGGTACCGGGCCTCCTTAACCAAATTTTCCGCTACGTCCCGGAGTTTCTCGATGTCATGGAGTGCAACCTCGTCCCTTCTCTTTCGCACAATCGTATCGAGCAATTCGCTAAACGCCTGGACGGTCAAAAACGCCACAAATACGCTCGCCGCCGGCAGCATTTGATGGAGCAAAGTGGCCTGCGGCCATGCCGAAAAAAACTTAAATTGGCCAGGGAATACGAGTACGACGATAAGAGCAGCTGCAACGATCAGAACGCACGCAATATATAACCAAGGCAAAAATTGACTTTCTTCACCTTTGATCGCGTTGCGAAGCTTTTCCCGCTGTAAATCAATTATCCGGAATTGAGCTTCGATGAGTGCTCTCGCCTCATCGTCGCTCATCTCGCAGTCTGTACCTATCGTGTCTGCACTCATCGTCATCTTCCCAGGACAGCTTTCAGAGTATTCTTATGCTAACTTTGAATGCATCAGACCACAACCATTAATTGTTGACTGGGCGCTCGGTGCGCCTGCGGTTCGCCTGACTCTTGATGAGCAAGCGTAGTGGATGGAGTGCAACGAAATCCGGGGTAAGCCTCCCCGTCAGTCCCCGGATTTCGCGTTGCTCAATCCGGGCTACGCTCATTGCCTTAGCGCGTCCTAACGCGAACCGCCGCGACCGCCATTCTCGGCTGCAGAGTCACCGGCTGCATGAACAGCCATTCGAAATAAGTGGTGGCGCGTTCGCACTTCGGCGCCGGCGCGACCGAGAAATGGTCGCGGCATTGCTTCGAGCAATAGGGCCGCTTGCCGAACAAGCCGCGCCGGTGGGAGACGAGGCCGATGCTGTGATTGCAGGTGGGGTTGGCGCATTTCATGACACTCTCCTGCGGCATTCGCTGGTGTCCGAACCGTGGACCTATTGGTCTGACAGCCGGCGCGGGCGGAGGTTCAAACGCGTCGGCGTTTCAATGCGATAGGAATTTATACTTGACAGCAGGCTAATATTCCTGAGTAAGAAAGCGAAATCGTCCCGCTCACCGTGAGGACGCCGGCTGACGATGCCGGCCGCCCGCGGAGCGGGAGCGGAGCTCGCGCGGCGGCGGTCGACAGCCGCGGCGGAGAACCGCGATGGTGGTGGAGCGCCGGGAGGCGCAGCGCGCCCGAAGCAGGCGGTTCGCGCAAGCGGATCGTTCTGTGGCGCGCGCCACGCCCGAAGCGTGGGCGGGTGGCAACATCCGTCCGCGTGGCGTGGCCCACGACCCCGGCGCCTCCCGGCGCTCCACTCCTCTTTTCAGGAGTGATTTCGTGAGCGTGGCTTTTGGCAAAACTCGGACGCAAACAAAACGCGCCGCGAGAACAGAAGAGCGTGTCCGACACTGTGCAGAAGCAAGACTGTTTGGAATTGTGGGGAGACGGCCTGTTAGGACGGAATTATATTCGCGAAAAGGGTACGACATCGGCGAACGTATTATGGGCCGCACATCTGATCATTGATCGAACGGGAACACGCCATGATGAAGGAAGAACGCTCACCCGAGGAAATATTGGAACTCCATGAGCTCCGCCGCGCCGATCCGCAGCGCTTCCTCGAGGTTATCGATGAATGGCTGCAGGAGAACCCGAATAACTTCCGCCCCTATGTCTCACGGCATTTCGTGTGGAGCGACCTGGGTCAGCCGCGGCGGGCGCTTGCTGATATGGATAAGGTCATCGAGCTTGCTCCAACACAAGCGGCATTTTGCTGTCGCGGGAGGGTCTATCGAGAGCTCGGCGAGCACGCGAATGCCTTAGCGGATTTTCGTCGCGGCGAAGCCATCGATCCGAAAGAATGGGAGGCCCATGCGATCCCGCTGCTCTACCAGGCGGACAGTTACGCGCACGTGGGCGACGAGGCAAGCGCGCTCGATTGTTGCGCGCGATTGCCGGACGATCATTGGACTCCCGGCCTCGACGGCGCCCCGGCCGGCAACAAAGCGGAGGTGGCCGCCGAATTGCGTCGCATCGCGGCGGAGGCGCGGCGCAAGGGCAGGTGAACGCATGCGCCTCGGCCGGCATCCTTCGAGGCTCGCTTCGCTCGCACCTCAGGATGACGGTACTTGGTGATGAGCGCCGCCGCGCGTAAATGATCAGCGCGACCGCGGCGTTGCGCGACGACCAGCGCCGCCGGCATGACGCAGGTGGCGACGGTGAGCGCTGTCCATGGCGAAGAACGACGGCATGAATTTCGATGCTGTTGAGCGCGAACGTGGTGACGCTGTCGGAGTGCGGGCGCCGCCAGGCTTTGGTCAGCGTCGGGCCGAAGCCGAGCACGTTGACGGTGGCCGCGAGCACCGCCGCGATCGTCGGCTGCCGCGACAACAGATAGAATATGAAGATGATGGCGGCGGCGAGCGAGGAACGCCCATTCGTACCACGGAAACACCCGCTCGCCGCGCCAGAAGCTCATCAGGCACAGCAGCAAACAAACGACCGCGGTGACGCCCATGACCCAGCTGCCGGCGCCGGCGGCTTCGTCGCGCTGCACCAGATAAGCGGTGCCGGTGAGGATGCCGAAGATCAGCCACGACAACGGATGCGGCCGCGCCTCGCCGCGCAGCGTCTGCCAGACATAGATGCCGTAGGCGACCAGCGTGATGGCGACGGCAAGCGCGCCCATGAAGTCTTTGAAGGTGATCGCAAGGCTCATCGCGGAACGCGCTTATACCGGCAGCGCCTGATCCATCACGTCATGCCCGCACTCGTCGCGGGCATCCACGACTTGGTGCGCTCCGCCAAGAACGTGGATGGCCGGAACAAGTCCGGCCATGACGCAGGTGGTGAGCAACGACAGTCGGCATCATTCCGCCGCGGCCTTCGCCGCGCGTTGCGGCAGGCGCTCGCGGAAGTGCGGCAGGATTTCCTCGGCGATCGCCGTCATGTTGGCGCGCGCCATTTCGTTCGGCATGGTGCCGAACTGGGTCTTGGTCAGCGAGGTGTTGAAGCCGGCGAGGTCCTGATATTCGGCGAGCTTTTCGCGCACCGTTTCCGGGCTGCCGATGATCACCACGCCGGACGCGATCAGGTCTTCGATCGAAGCCGTCTTGCCGGTGACCTTGACGGCGCGCACGCGCTTCATCGAGGCGGTGTCGGTGTAGCCCGGCGGCAGCAGCATCTCGGTCGGCATTTTCAGAAGATAATTCACCAGCGCTTCGAGATGCGGCTTGGCCTCTTTCACCGCCTTCTTGTCGGTCTCGCCGACATAGATCGTGTTCGACCAGGCGAGCTGGTCGGGCGAAGCCTGGTAGCCGGCCTTGTCGGCCTCGTCGCGATAGAGCTGGAAGAATTTCGCCACCGCGGCGATCGGACTCGAGCGTCTGGCAATAGGTGTAACGCATCTTCGCCGCCCAGCGGATGGTCGAGCCGGAGCCTTGCGACGGAATCCAGATCGGCGGATGCGGCGTCTGATAGGGCCGCGGCCACGGATTGACGTAGCGGAACTGATAATGCTTGCCCGAATAGGAAAACGGCCCGGGCTCGGTCCAGGCCCGCACGATCAGGTCGTGCGCCTCGGCGAAGCGCTCCTGCGAATTGGCCGGATTGATGCCGGTGGCGTGATATTCGGCGCCGATGCCGCGCACGAAGCCGGCGATGATGCGGCCGCGCGTGAGATTGTCGAGCATCGCGTATTCTTCGGCGATGTTCAGCGGATTGTTCTGCAGCGGCAGCGCGCGGCCCAGAATGGCGATCTTGGCGTGCTTGACGCTGCGCGCCAGCGCGCCGGCCAGCACGCCGGGGATCGGCATCATGCCGTAGGCGGTCTGATGATGCTCGTTGAGGCAGACGCCGTCGAAGCCGAGCTGGTCGGCGAACTCCATCTGGTCGAGATAGTCGTGATAGAGCTCGGCGCCTTTCTCCGGATCGTAATGGCTGTTGGAGAACGTCACCCAGGCCGAGCCGTTCTTGGCGATGGCGTCGAGATCGACGTGCGCATACGGCATCAGATGGAAGTTGAAGAACTTCATGGTGCGATCCTATGCGGCCTTCTTGCGCGCGCCGAGGAAAGTTTCCAGCGCGGCGACGAAGGCGTCCGGCTTCTCGATCTGCGGAACGTGGCCGCATTCCGGCACGATCACCACTTTGGCGCCGGGGATCGCCTTCTGATAGGCGAGCGCGTGCTCCTTCGGGAACATGCGGTCGTGGTCGCCCCAGATCAGCAAGGTCGGCACGTCGATGCGGTGCAGCCATTTGGCAAGATGCGGGTCGTGGCCGCGCGGCTGCCAGGCGATCTTGGCGACCGTGGTGCGGTTTTTCAGCGTGACGTCTTCCAGTTCCGGCCGCAGCGCGCGGGCGATGATGTCGTCGGCTTTTTTCTGATCGTAGAAGAAGTCGCGCAGCCGCTGCTCGTCGCTGCGCAGGAACGGATCGAGCTGCTCGACGCCGGCGAGATAAAGCCCGGCGGCGCCGCAGAGCGTCAGCGACGCCAGGCGTTGCGTGTTGCGCACGGCGAGTTCCGCGGCGATCCAGCCGCCGAACGACAGCCCGACCAGGTTCACGTCCTTGAGCTTCAGCTCGTCGAGCACGTCGAGATAGAAATAGGCGAGGTCGTGGATGTTATCGAGCCAGTCCGGCGTGTCGGATTCGCCAAAGCCCGGATGTTCCGGCGCGATGACGTCGAATTTTTGCGCCAGCTGCTGCATGAACGGCAGGACATTTGCGCCCGACGCGCCATGCAAAACAACGAGCGGGCTGCCGGCACCGCCACGCATCAGCCGGATGCGGCAGCCTCGGACCGCAAGCACCGACGTCGAAAAATCCGCCATGGGTTAAGCTTGGAGATTCGCGCAGCGAAGCGTCAAGGACCGTCTCGCGTCATTCCGGTGCCGCGCGCAGCGCGGACGACCCAGTATCCGCTGGCGTCGATCGATCGGCGTTGACGCTCGGAGTTCACTGGATGCCGCCGACTTCGCGGCAATCCGGCATGACGGGCTCAAAACAGGAAATAGCGCTGCGCCATCGGCAAAACTTCCGCCGGCGCGCAGGTCAAGAGCTCGCCGTCGGCGCGCACCTCGTAGGTTTCCGGATCGACCTCGATGTCGGGCGTGGCGTCGTTGTGGATCATGCTTTTCTTGGAAATCTTGCCGCGGGTATTTTGCACCGCGAAAAGTTCCTTCTGGATGCCGAGTTTTTTGCGCAAGCCCGCCTGCACCGCGGCCTTCGACGCGAACACCACCGACGACGCGGTGCGGGCGCGGCCGAAGGCGCCGAACATCGGCCGGTAATGCACCGGCTGCGGCGTCGGGATCGAGGCGTTGGGATCGCCCATCGGCGCGGCGACGATGGAACCGCCCTTGATGATGCAATCGGGCTTGACGCCGAAGAACGCCGGCGACCACAGCACCAGATCGGCGAGCTTGCCCTTCTCCACCGAGCCGATCAGCTTCGACACGCCGTGCGCGATGGCCGGATTGATGGTGTATTTGGCGACGTAGCGCTTGACCCGCATATTGTCGTTGTCGCCTTTCTCCTGCGGCAGGCGGCCGCGCTGCTTTTTCATCTTGTCGGCGGTCTGCCAGGTGCGGATGATGACTTCGCCGACCCGGCCCATGGCTTGGGAGTCCGACGACATCATCGACAGCGCGCCGATGTCGTGAAGGATATCTTCCGCCGCGATGGTCTCCTTGCGGATGCGGCTTTCGGCGAACGCCAGATCCTCGGCGATCGACGGATCGAGGTGATGGCACACCATCAGCATGTCGAGATGCTCGTCGATGGTGTTCTTGCGTATAAGGCCGCGTCGGATTGGTCGACGACGGCAGCACGTTCTTCAGTCCGGCGACCTTGATGATGTCGGGCGCGTGGCCGCCGCCGGCGCCTTCGGTGTGGAAGGCGTGAATGGTGCGGCCCTTGAACGCCTTGATGGTGTCCTCGACGAAGCCGGATTCGTTGAGCGTGTCGGTGTGGATCATCACCTGGATGTCGTAGTCGTCGGCGACCGACAGGCAGCAGTCGATCGCCGCCGGCGTCGTGCCCCAGTCCTCGTGCAGCTTCAGCGCGCAGGCGCCGGCCTTGATCATTTCCTCGAGCGCCGCCGGGCGCGACGCATTGCCCTTGCCGGCGAAGCCGAGATTGACGGGAAAATCGTCCGCCGCCTGGATCATGCGCGCGAGGTGGAACGGGCCGGGCGTGCAGGTGGTGGCGAACGTGCCGTGCGCCGGGCCGGTGCCGCCGCCGAGCATCGAGGTGACGCCCGACATCAGCGCTTCGTCGACCTGCTGCGGGCAGATGAAATGGATGTGGGTGTCGAAGCCGCCGGCGGTGAGGATCTTGCCTTCGCCGGCGATCACCTCGGTGCCGGGCCCGATGATGATGGTGACGCCGGGCTGGATGTCCGGATTGCCGGCCTTGCCGATGGCGAAGATCTTGCCGTCCTTGAGGCCGACGTCGGCTTTGACGATGCCCCAATGGTCGAGGATCAGCGCATTGGTGATGACGGTGTCGACCGCGCCCTGCCCGGTTGGTGATTTGCGATTGGCCCATGCCGTCGCGGATCACCTTGCCGCCGCCGAACTTCACCTCTTCGCCGTAGGTGCAAAAATCCTTCTCGACCTCGATGATCAGATCGGTGTCGGCAAGCCGCACGCGGTCGCCGGTCGTCGGGCCGAACATGTCGGCATAAACGGCGCGGCTCATGGTCGACGGCATGACACTCTCCGCATGTGATGGACCCGCATGTGATCAATCCCCAAAGTTATCCCCAATCGTCTTCCGGTTGTTTGCAGGCACGCTTTAACTTGCCACTCGGGATCGCTGCGTTATCCTCCACGTCAGATCGCTCGCGTTTGGTTCTGCCGGATGTGACGATCGCCAAGGTCGGGTCGGCCTGGGTGCGAGGCGGCTATCAGCAGCGCACCACGTGGTAGATTTGATCCTGGTTCCCAGCAGCGGATAGCAGCGCTGTGAACGTGACGGGCGGGCGCGAGCTCGCCCGTCATGATTCTTGCGGTCGCGTTGCGCCGCCGCGTCATTTCTTCAGCTTTCCCATGACTGCCTGGCGGAAACCATAGACGGTGCGCGCGCCCGCAACCGCGACCAGCGTCACCTCGCGGCTCTGGCCGGGCTCGAAGCGCACCGCCGTTCCCGCCGCGATGTCGAGGCGCATGCCGCGCGCTTTGGCGCGGTCGAATTGCAGCGCCGGATTGGTCTCGAAGAAATGATAATGCGAGCCGACCTGGATCGGCCGGTCGCCGCTGTTCGAGACTTTGAGCGTCAGCGTCTTGCGGCCCTTGTTGAGCTCGATTTCGCCGGGTTTTATGAAATATTCACCGGGGATCATCTGCGCCTCATCGGATCGGCTCGTGCACGGTGACGAGCTTGGTGCCGTCGGGAAACGTCGCCTCGACCTGGATTTCGGGGATCATTTCGGCGATGCCGTCCATCACCTGCGCGCGGCTGATGACGTGGGCGCCGGCCTCCATCAGTTCGGCGACGCTGCGGCCGTCGCGCGCGCCTTCGACGATGAAATCGGAGATCAGCGCGACCGCTTCGGGATGGTTGAGCTTGACGCCGCGCTCGAGCCGCCGCCGCGCCACCATCGCCGCCATGGCGATCAACAGCTTGTCTTTCTCGCGCGGGGTGAGCTGCATGGCGCCCTTTCAGTTCAACCACAGCCGCGGCAACGGCGCGGCGTCGAGCGCGGTGAGCACGGCAACGAGATCGCGGCGCAGCGCGGCACCGTCGGCCGCAACCAGCCGCGCGACGACGAGCCCGTTCCAGGCGGATACGCCGACTTCGCCGGCAAAATGGTCCTGCATGGCGCGGACCGCGGCGGCATCGGCGTCGTTGCCGGGATATTTGATGACGCTTGCCACGGCCACGCCGCCGCCCGCGATGGCGCGTTGCGCCAGGCGTTGCGCAATGTCGCCGTCGAGACGCAGTGTCTCGGCGAACACCAGCGCGCCGCCGACGCGCAGCCGCCAGCGGTCGAAAAAATGTCCCTGGACCACCGTTTCGCCCATGGCGGAACGGCCGAACACCGCGGCTTCCGCCAACAGCAGATTGGCGTCGCGCGCCAGTTCGATGTCGATCTTGCGCCGCAGCCGCGCCTGATCGAACACGATCGTTTCCTGCGGCAGCCAGGCCAATGCGCCGCCGGGACCGACGTCGAGTTTTACGCCAATGTCCGTGTCCGGCCCGAGCGAGCGGTAGATTTTCTCCGCCGCCGCGGTGGTGACGGTCAGCCGCGCGCCGGCGCCGACTTTGATGTCGACGTCGAAGCGGTCGCCGCCGGTCATGCCGCCGCCGGTATTGACGATGACGGCGTCGAGCGCGGCTTGGCTGTTGCCGTTCGGGAAAGCGCACCCGCAGCGAGCCGACTTCGTGGACGCGGCCGCGCCGGCTGCCGCCAAGTCCCGCCGCAACGGTGAACGCGATCCTGCCGACGGCGCGATTGCCGGCGAAGATTTCGTTGCGTAGCGGCGCGCTCCCCAGCATCGGATCGGCCATCAAATATCGCGCATCAAATCGCCATGGCGCGCTTCAGCGCGCCCTCGTCGAGATCGTCGCGGTTGCAGGAATAGACGACGGCGCCGCGGTCCATGACGGCGAAATGGTCGCCGAGTTCGCGGGCAAAGTCGAGATATTGCTCGACCAGCACGATGGCGATCTTGCCGAGCGAGCGCAGATAGGTGATGGCGCGGCCGATATCCTTGATGATCGACGGCTGGATGCCTTCGGTCGGCTCGTCGAGCAGGAGAAGCCGCGGCCGCATCACCAGCGCGCGGCCGATGGCGAGCTGCTGCTGCTGGCCGCCCGAGAGGTCGCCGCCGCGCCGCCGCAGCATGGTTTCGAGCACCGGGAACAGCGAGAACACGTCGTCGGGCACGCTGCGCTCGTCGCGCGGCAGCGGCGCAAAGCCGGTGCGCAGATTTTCCTCGACCGTGAGCAGCGGAAAGATTTCGCGGCCCTGCGGCACATAGGCGATGCCGCGCCGCGCCCGCTCCGGCGGCTTCAGCGCGGTGATGTCGCTGCCTTCCCAGGTGATGGTGCCGCGGCTCACCGGCTGCTGGCCGGCCAGCGCATCGAGCAGGCTCGTCTTGCCGACGCCGTTGCGGCCGAGCACGCAGGTGACCTTGCCCGGCTCCGCCTTGAGCGACACCGCGCGCAGCGCCTGCGCGGCGCCGTAGTGCAGATCGATGGATTGCGCATCGAGCATGATTCAGCGCCCCAAATACACTTCGACCACGCGCTCGTTCTGCGACACCTGGTCGATCGAGCCTTCGGCCAGCACCGAGCCTTCGTGCAAACAGGTCACCTTGACGCCGAGGTCGCGCACGAAGGTCATGTCGTGCTCGACCACGACGACGGTGTGTTCCTTGTTGATCTCCTTGAGCAGCTCCGCGGTCTGCCGCGTTTCCACATCGGTCATGCCGGCGACCGGCTCGTCGACCAGCAGGAGCTTCGGATCCTGCGCCAGCAGCATGCCGATTTCGAGCCATTGCTTCTGGCCGTGCGACAGGCTGCCGGCGAGGCGGTTGCGCACCGCAGTGAGGCGAGTGGTCTCCAGAATCTCGTCGATGCGGCGATGCTCGGCCGGCGTCTGCCGCCACCACAGCGTCGTCTGTGCGCGGTGATCGCCCTTGAGCGCCAGCTCGAGATTGTCGAACACGGTATGGCTGTCGAACACGGTCGGCTTCTGGAATTTGCGGCCGATGCCGAGATTGGCGATCTCGGTCTCGTCGAGCTTGGTGAGATTGTAGACGCCGTTGAACATGACGTCGCCGCTGTCCGGCCGGGTCTTGCCGGTGACCACGTCCATCATCGTGGTCTTGCCGGCGCCGTTCGGGCCGATGATGGCGCGCATCTCGCCGGGCTCGATGGTGAAGGACAGATTGTTGAGCGCCTTGAAGCCATCGAACGACACGTTGACGCCGTCGAGATAGAGGAGCGCTTTGGTGAGTGCTTCCATCCTCATTCCGCCGGCAGCGGCTCCCTGACGCCGTCTTCGGCGGCGGCCGAGACGCGGGCGCGGCGCAGCGCCGTCCAGTGATGCAAGGTGCCGACGACGCCGCGCGGCAACAGCAAGGTCACGCCGATGAACAGGCTGCCGAGCATGAACAGCCAGTACGGCGCCAGCACGCCCGAGGTGAAATAGGTCTTGCCGTAGTTGACCAGCACGGCGCCGAGCGCCGCGCCGGTGAGCGTGCCGCGGCCGCCGACCGCGACCCAGATCACCGCCTCGATGGAATTGCCGGGCGCGAATTCGCCCGGATTGATGATGCCGACCTGCGGCACGTAAAGCGCGCCGGCAATGCCGGCCATGCAGGCCGACAAGGTGAACACGAACAGCTTGTAGGATTCCACCCGATAGCCGAGGAAGCGGGTGCGCGCCTCGGCGTCGCGGATGGCGATCAGCACCTTGCCGAATTTCGAGGTGACGACGGCGCGGCAGACCAGGAAGCCCGCGCATCAGCGCCACGCAGGAGATCGAGAACAGAACGTTGCGCGTCGAACTCGGCCTGCACGTTGAAGCCGAGGATGTCCTTGAAGTCGGTCAGGCCGTTGTTGCCGCCAAAGCCGAAATTGTTGCGGAAGAAGCCGAGCATCAGCGCGTAGGTCAGCGCCTGGGTGATGATCGACAGATAGACGCCGGTGACGCGGCTGCGAAATGCGAACCAGCCGAACACGAAGGCGAGCGCGCCCGGCACCGCGACGATCATCAGCAACGCGTAGGGGAAATGCTGGAAGCCGTACCAAAAGAGCGGCAGCTCCTTCCAGTTCAGGAACACCATGAAGTCGGGCAGGATCGGATCGGCATAGACGCCGCGGGTGCCGATCTGGCGCATCAGATACATGCCCATGGCATAGCCGCCGAGCGCGAAGAACGCGCCGTGGCCGAGCGAGAGAATGCCGCAATAGCCCCAGATCAGGTCGATCGACAGCGCCAGCAGCGCGTAGCAGATATATTTGCCGAACAGCGCCACCAGATAGGTCGGCATATGCAACGCCGACGATTGCGGCACCGCCAGATTGAGGATCGGCACCACGACCGCGATCGCCGCGACGACGATCAGGAAAATCATCGCGCTGCGGTCGAGCGAGCGAATGAGGATATGCGAGGTCATGCCTCGACCGCCCGGCCCTTGAGCGCGAACATGCCGCGCGGACGTTTCTGGATGAAGAGGATGATGAGCACCAGGATGGCGATCTTGCCGAGCACCGCGCCGGCGACGGGTTCGAGGAACTTGTTGGCGATGCCGAGCACGAACGAGCCGACCAGCGTGCCCCACAGATTGCCGACGCCGCCGAACACCACGACCATGAAGCTGTCGATGATGTAGCCCTGGCCGAGATTGGGGCTGACATTGTCGATCTGCGACAGCGCCACGCCGGCCATGCCGGCGATGCCCGAGCCCAGGCCGAAGGTCAGCGCATCGACCCGGCTGGTGCGGATGCCCATCGACGCCGCCATGGCGCGGTTCTGCGTCACCGCGCGCATCTCGAGGCCGAAGCGGGTGAAGCGCAAAAGCCCGAGCAGCGCGACGAAGACCGCGAGCGCAAAGCAGATGATCCACAGCCGGTTATAGGTGATGGTGATGCCGCCGAGATCGAAGGCGCCGCTCATGAACGACGGATTGCCGACCTCGCGATTGTTCGGGCCGAACGTCGTGCGCACCGCCTGCTGCAGGATCAGCGAAAGCCCCCAGGTCGCCAGCAGCGTCTCCAGCGGCCGGCCGTAGAGAAAGCGGATGATGCAGCGCTCGATCAGGATGCCGATGCAGCCGGCGACCAGGAACGCCAGCGGAATGGCGATGGCGAGCGAGTAGTCGAACAGCGCCGGATGGCTGGTGCGGATCGCATCCTGCACGACGAAGGTCACATAGGCGCCGATCATCACCATTTCGCCGTGCGCCATGTTGATGACGCCCATCACGCCGAAGGTGATGGCTAGCCCAATGGCCGCGAGCAGCAGCACCGAGCCGAGCGAAATGCCGTACCAGGCGTTCTGCACCGCGTTCCAGACGACGAGGCGGTTGCGGATGGCGGCAGCGGCGCTGGCGGCGGCTTTCACGATCGGCGCCGCGGTGCCGCTGGGCAGGCTTTGCAGAAGCCCGAGCGCGTCCTGATCGCCGCGCTGCTGGATCACCGCGACGGCCGCGAGCTTGTCCTCGTCCTTGGCGTCGTCGCTGGTGAGGATGATCGCGGCGCGCGCCTGCATCAGCACCCGCTTGATCCGCGCATCCTGCTCTTTCTCGATGGCGCTCTCGAGCGTCGGCAGCGCGCTTTGGTCGCGCGATTTGAACACCGCCTCGGCCGCGTCCAGCCGCTTGGCCGGATCGGGCGACATCAGCGTCAGCGCGCCGAGCGCGGCGTCGATGCTGCCGCGCAGCCGATTGTTGATGCGGACATTGTCGATATCGGCCGGCGGATCGCCGGCGACCGGCTGCCCGGTTGCGGGATCGGTCAGCTTGCCGTCGTCGTCCTGGATGTAGACCGCCTTGCGCTCGGCGCTGAACATGAGATGGCCGTCCTGCAAGGCGCGGATGATGGCTTCCGCCCGCGGACTGCCGCTCGCGGCGACGGCGCCGATGCCGTCATTGGTGTCGTCGAAATCGTCGGTGGTGAATTTCGCCAGCGCGTCGTCGAGGCTCGCGGCATGCGCGCTTGTGCAGGCCAGGACGAGGCCGAAGGCCAGCAGCAGCGCGGCGAGACAAGCTCGGCAAAGACGCATTGCGAAAAAATCCCGGGGAGATGACGCGGGAAGGCGGATTTTTCGCCGCCTTCCCGCAAACTTGAACGTCAGCGTGCCGCCGTTACGACGCGCCGCCGCACTTCTGCGTCACCTTGTTGTAGTTGCCGCACTTGAGCTTCACCCAGTCGGCTTCGAGATCCTTCGAGCCGGGCAGGTAAGGCGACCAGGCGGCGCCGGGAATCAGGTCCTTGGTCTTCCACACCACGTTGAACTGGCCGTCGGGCCTGATCTCGCCGATATAGACCGGCTTGGTGATGTGATGGTTCGGCAGCAAGGTCGAGACGCCGCCGGTGAGGTTCGGCGCCTGCGTGCCGGGCAGCGCTTCGATCACCTTGTCGGCGTCGGTGGTTTCGACCTTCTCGACCGCCTTCACCCACATGTTGAAGCCGATGTAGTGCGCTTCCATCGGGTCGTTGGTGGTGCGCTTCGGATTCTTGATGAAGTCGTGCCACTCCTTGATGAAGGCGGCGTTGGCCGGCGTCTTGATCGATCTCGAAATAGTTCCAGGCGGCGAGATGGCCGACCAGCGGCTTGGTGTCGAGACCGGCGAGCTCTTCTTCGCCGACCGAGAACGCCACCACCGGAATGTCGGTCGCCTTGATGCCCTGGTTGCCGAGCTCCTTGTAGAACGGCACGTTGGCATCGCCGTTGATGGTGGAGACCACCGCCGTCTTCTTGCCGGCCGAGCCGAACGCCTTGATCTTGGAGACTTCGGTCTGCCAGTCGGAGAAGCCGAACGGCGTGTAGTTGATCATGATGTCCTCGTCCTTCACCCCTTTGAGCTTGAGGTAGGCTTCGAGGATCTTGTTGGTGGTGCGCGGATAGACGTAGTCGGTGCCTTCCAGCACCCAGCGCTTCACCGAGCCGCCGTCCTTGCTCATCAGGTAGTCGACGGCGGGAATGGCCTGCTGGTTCGGCGCGGCG
>CAWCSD010000003.1:0-14770 GCA_963798095.1 uncultured Alphaproteobacteria bacterium
TTTCGTAGGCAAATTTTCTATGGTGGGTTATGCCTGTTTACGCCCACCCACCGGCCTTCAGCGGGCGTTTGACATCAACCTTGGAGCCGGGCTTCGATCCGGCCGCCATAAACAGCACGGCGCCAAGCGACCCCGATGACCAGTTTCGTCAACCGACGGCAGTTCATGATCGAATGGGGCCATTGCGACCCGGCCGGCATCGTCTTCAACAGCCGGTTCTTCGAATTCTTCGATTGGGGCACCTGGACCCTGTTCGAGGCGGCGCTCGGCGTGAAGCCGCACGAGCTCGGGCCGACCTACGGCATCATGGGCATACCCTTGGTCGATGCCGGCGCGCGCTTTCTCGCCCCGGCGCGGTTCGGCGACGTCGTCGAGCTCACGTCGCGGGTGAGCGAGTTCCGCCGTTCGAGTTTCGACGTCGAGCATCAGCTCTCGGTGCACGGTGCGCTCGCGGTCGAGGGCAAGGAGACACGCGTCTGGGCGGCGCGCGACGCCGTCGATCCGTCGAAGATCAAATCGCAGCCGATACCGCCCGAAGTCACCGCGCGCTTTGCGTAGACGCGCGGCCGGGTTTGAACGCAACGGCGGTTATTGCTATTGAGTTGGCGCAACAAAAAAAGCCATTGAAGCATCGCATGGCGCGCATTCTGCAGCTCACGCTCAACGGCCGCGCCCGCACCGACGCGGTTCCCGACAACGTTTTGCTGCTGGATTATTTGCGGGAACAGGTCGGATTCACCGGAACGAAAACGGGTTGCGACGGCGGCGAGTGCGGCGCCTGCACCGTGCTGGTCGACGACCAGCCACGCCTGTCTTGCCTGACGCTCGCGGCAATGGTCGACGGCTGCCGCGTCGACACCATCGAATCGCTGGCGATCGACGGCCATCTCTCGGCTGTGCAACGCGGCTTCCATGAGAAGCTTGGCTCGCAATGCGGCTATTGCACACCGGGATTCATCATGGCGTCGGCCGGACTGCTGCGGCGTAATCCGCGGCCGACCGACGACGAAATCCGCGACGCGCTCGGCAGCAACATTTGCCGCTGCACCGGCTACGTCAAAATCATCGAAGCGGTGCAGCACGCCGCCGCGCTGCATGCGGCCGGAGTGTCGTGGGAGCGGCAATGAACGAGATCGTGCCGGCCCATAACATCGGCGACTACGTGCCGATGATCGACGGCCCGGAGAAGGTTTCCGGCCGCGCCAAATACACCGCCGATCTCATCGCGCCGGGAATGCTGGCCGGGCGAATTTTTCGCAGTCCCTATTCGCATGCTGAGATTCTTGAAGTCGACGTGTCGGAGGCGGCAAAGCTGCCGGGCGTGAAAGCCATCGTTACCGGCGCCGATTGCGACAAGACTTTTGGCGTGCTGCCGATCGCCCGTAGCGAGCATCCGCTGGCGCGCGATCGCGTGCGCTACCGCGGCGAGCCGGTCGCCGCCGTGGCCGCGATCGACGACGCCACCGCGAAGGAAGCGCTGCGGCGCATCAAGCTGAAGGTGCGCGAGCTTCCGGCTTATCACACGTCGCCGAGGCAATGGCGCCCGACGCCATCGCCATCCATGACCGCAAACCGCAAAATCTCGAGCGCGACGTGTTGTTCGAGCTCGGCGATGTCGCGGCGGCCTTTGCGTCGTCGGACCTGGTCCGCGAAGGCACCTACAATTGCGCCGAGGTGTGCCAGAACCAGATGGAGATGCACGCTGCGGTCGCCGATTACGACGTGGTGCGAGATCGCATCACCGTGCACGCCTCGACCCAAGTGCCTTACTACGTGCACCTGATGCTGTCGCAAATCCTCGCCATGGACATGTCCCGCATCCGCGTGGTCAAGCCCCATGTCGGCGGCGGATTCGGCTGCCGCACCGAGACGCTCAATGTCGAATTGATCGCCGCGCTCCTCGCCCGAAAAGTCGGCGGCTGCGTGCGCATCATGGTCAACCGCGAGGAGACCTTCATCACTCATCGCGGCCGGCCGGAGACCGATATCAAGCTCAAGATCGGCATGCGCAAGGACGGCGCCATCACCGGCGTCGAATGCGAGTGCATCCAACGCGGCGGCGCCCATTCGGGCTACGGCGTGGTGACCATCCTCTATGCCGGCTCGATGCTGTACGCGATCTACGATCTCAACAACGTCAAATATTTGGGCAAGCGGGTGCTGACCAATACGCCGCCGTGTGGCGCGTTCCGCGGCCACGGCACCGTCGATATCCGCTTCGCCTTTGAGAGCCTGCTCGACGAGATGGCACGCGCGCTCGGCCTCGATCCGTTTGCCGTCCGCCGCGCCAATCTTCTTAGCGCGCCGACGTTCACGCAAAACGATCTGATGGTGAACAGCTACGGCCTGCCGGAATGCCTCGACTGGGTCGAGCGCGAAAGTGGTTGGCACGAGCGCAGAGGCAAGTTGGCAAAGGGCAACGGTGTCCGCAAAGGCCTCGGGATGGCCTGCTCGCATTACATCAGCGGCGCGTCAAAGCCGGTGAATTGGACCGGCGAGCCGCACGCCACAGTCAAGATCAAGCTCGATTTCGACGGCTCGATCGTCGTGCTGTCCGGCGCCGCCGATATCGGCCAGGGCTCGACCACGATCCTCGCGCAATCGGTCGCCGAAGTGCTTGGGCTCGATCTTTCGCGCGTCCGTGTCGTCACCGGCGACAGCGAAGTGGTGCCGAAGGACAACGGCTCCTATTCGTCGCGCGTCACCTTCATGGTCGGCAATGCCGCCATCGACGCCGCGCAAAATCTCAAAGCCGTGCTGATCGCCGCCGCCGCGCGAAAGCTCGAAGCCAAGCCGGGCGAGATCGAATGCCTCGGCGAGCTCTATCGCGCCGGCGCCCAGGACAAGGGTCTCAGTTTCAACGAGGTCGTCACCGAGGCGCTCAAAGACACCGGCACCATCACCGTCACCGGCAATTACTCGACCATTCCGGAATCCCACGGCGGCAAGAAATATCGCGGCTCGGCCATCGGCGGCACCATGGGCTACAGCTATTCGGCGCAAGTGGTCGAGGTCAGCGTCGACGACGAGACCGGCGTCGTCACCGTCGACAAGGTCTGGGTCGCGCACGATTGCGGCAAGGCGCTCAACCGGCTCACGGTCGAGGGCCAGGTGCAGGGCTCGGTGTGGATGGGCATGGGCCAGGCAATGAGCGAGGAGACGGCCTATCACGAAGGCCTCCTGCTTACCGCCAACATGCTCGATTACCGCGTGCCGACCATCCAGGATTCGCCGCCGATCGAAGTCGGCATCGTCGAGAGCATCGATCCGCACGGCCCGTTCGGCGCCAAGGAAGCCGGCGAGGGCTCGCTGGCGGCATTCCTGCCGGCGCTCACCAATGCCATCGCCGACGCCGTGGGCTTGCGCTTCAACGACCTGCCGGTGACGCCGGATCGCGTGTTTGCGGCGCTGGAAAAGCGCGCGCGGACGAAGGGCAACAAGCAAAACGGCGGTGCGTAATGGACGCGCTGCCGCAATTCGACCTGCTCCGGCCGCGGACGCTTCCTGAGTTGGTTGCCGCTCGCGCCACGCATCGCAACAGCCAACTGCTTGGCGGCGGCACCGATCTCATGGTCAACATCCGGCGCGGCATCGTCGCGCCGCCGGTGCTGATCGACATCAACGGCGTCGCCGAGTTGCGCGGCATCAGGGCCGACGCCCATGGGCTCGAGATCGGCGCCGCCGCCACGCTGACCGAAGTCGCCGCCCATCCCGATGTGGCAAAGCATTATCCGGTCGTGGCGCAGGCCGCGGCTCATATCGCCGGCCCGACCCACCGCAATATGGGCACCGTCGGCGGCAATCTGGCGCTCGACACGCGCTGCATTTTCTACAATCAGAGCGAATGGTGGCGCGACGCCAATCACCATTGCCTGAAAACCACCGGCGACATCTGCCACGTCGCGCCGAAAAGCCGCGGCGTGTGCTTCGCCACCTTCAGCGGCGATTTGGCGCCGGCACTGCTGACGCTCGATGCCGAGATCGACATCGCAGGGCCTTCGGGCCGCCGCACCATGCCGCTTGCCGATCTCTATATCGGTTATGCGCGCCAGGACGAGCCGGTCACCGAAACCCGCGGCGACGGCAAATATTTCCTGGCGCTGCGCGCCGGCGAATTCATCGCCGCGGTGCGGGCGAAGAATACGCCTGGCCTGCGTTCCGCCTACGACAAGATCCGCATCCGCCGCTCGATCGAATATCCGGTCACCGGCGTGGCCGTGGCGTTGCGGCGCGACGGCGACAAGCTCGCGGATTTGCGCGTCGCCTTCACCGGCACCAATCCGCGGCCGGTGCGGCTTGCCGGCACCGCGGCCTTGTGCGGCGGCGCGCTCGACGACCGCGTGCTCGCCGGGCTCGACGCGCTGGTGCGCGATCAGATCATGGCGATGAAAACGACGTTCACGCCCGGCCATTACCGCCGCCGTGTCGCCGGCGTGCTGGCGCGCCGGCTGGTACAGCGATTGTTCGCGGACTGAAATTGGCAAAGCAAAAAATCTATTCGCCGAACCAAGTTTTGGCCGGTTCGTTGCTCGGCGGGCCGATGGCGATGGTTTACCTTTTGTGGAAGAACTTCCAGGTTCTCGAAAACCCCCACGGCATGCGGCAAATCCTGATCTGGGGCTCGATCTTCATCATCATGATGATTGGGTTCGCGCCCTTGCTGCCGACGACCTGGCCGGATTATGTGATTCCCATCGGCTATTCGCTCGGCGCGCGTTCGCTGGCGGAGAGTTTTCAAATGTCGAAGCAGGCGATTGCGGATTCGCAAGACTACGAGTTTCAATCCGCCTGGAACATCATCGCCGTCTCGATCGCGTTTTTGCTGGCGATGATCCTCGTCACTCTCACCTTGTTCCTTGGATTGGCGGCTATCGGCTTGATTTGAATTCGCGTGGCGTGCGGCTGTTGCGTGAGGCGGGCGCAAGCTGGTTCGTCCTACGATTCCAACTCCCGTAGCTTAAACCGCTGAATCTTCCCCGTCGCAGTGCGCGGCAGATCGGGCCGCACGTCGATCCAGCGCGGATATTTCCACGGGCCGGCGCATTCCTTGACGTGCACGCGCAGCGTCTCGATCAGGCGCTCGTCGGCGGCGAAGCCGGAGCGCAGGACAATAAAAGCCTTCGGCTTGATCAGGCCGTCGGCATCCTCCTTGCCGATCACGGCGGCTTCGAGCACCGCCTCGTGCGAGGCGAGCGCCGCCTCGACCTCGAACGGCGACACCCACATGCCGCTCACCTTGAACATGTCGTCGGTGCGGCCGCAGTAATGGTAATAGCCGCCCGTTTCGCGCACATATTTGTCGCCGGTGAAGGTCCATTCGCCGGCAAAGGTGCGCCGGCTCTTGGCGCGCTGGTTCCAGTAGCCTTCGCCGGCGGTCGGTCCGCGCACCACGAGCTCGCCGATCTCGCCATCGGCAACCTCGCGACCGTCCTCATCGACGATTTTCAGGTCGTAGCCGGGCACCGGCTTTCCGGTGGTGCCGTAACGCACGTCGCCTGGCTGGTTCGACAGGAAGGTCTGGAACATCTCGGTCGAGCCGATGCCGTCGAGCACGTCGACGCCCGCCGCGTCGCGCCAGCGCTTGCCGAGATGGCCGGGCAGCGCTTCGCCGGCGGAAACGCACAGCCGCAAACGGTCGGAGCCGGCGCCGTGCGTCATGTCCTGTGCGCCAGCAGCGAGGCATAGAGCGTCGGCACGCCGTAAAAAATCGTCGGCCGATGCCGGCGCATGATGTCGAACACCGCCTCGGGCGTCGGCCGCTGCGGCAGCAGCACGGTGGTGGCGCCGACCGACAGCGGGAACGCCATGGCGTTGCCCATGCCGTAGGAGAAAAACAATTTCGCCGCGGAGAACACGATGTCGTTCTCGCGGATACCGATCACGCGCTGTCCCATCAGCCGCGCCGCCGCCATCGGCGTGGTGTGAATGTGTTTGACCCCTTTGGGATCGCCGGTCGAACCGGACGTGTACATCCAGAACGCGACTTCGTCGGACAGCGTCGGCGTCACGAACAGATCGGGCTCGCCGCGCGCCAGGAGATCGGTGAAATCGTATACGTCGCGGCCGCGGAACGCCGCCTTGTCGTCGGCGCTGGCGCCGACCAGGATAATGGTGCGCAAGTGCGGCAGGCGGTCAAGCACCGGCACGAGCGTTTTGGCCAACGACGCCGAAGCAACGATCGCCGAGGTGCGGCTATCGCCGAGAATGTAGCCGTACTGCTCGGCATTAAGCAGCGTATTGAGCGGCAGCACGACGATGCCGGCGCGCACCCCGCCCCAGAATGCAACCGGGAAATCGACGGTGTCGTAGAGCAGGAGGCCGAGCCGCTCTTCCGGCCGCAACCCGAGCCTTTGCAGCGCGCTGGCAAACCGGCAGGTGCGCGCTTGCAGTTCGCCGTAGCTGAGCGAACGATCGGAATCGGTGAATGCGATTTTGTCGCCAAGCCCGCGCGCGACCTGGACATCGATGAGGTCCGTTACGGCGTTGTACGGCCGACGCTGTAGAAGGTCTTCCAGCATGGAATGGCTTCCCCCCTTACGGTAGAGTATAGCCTCCGCTTGGGTGTGGCGCGTAGCGCGCTTTCGTCCTACTTTGCGGGATTATTCCTGGAGGGGTCGAATGCAGTCACATCGGTCAAACTGGTGGCGGTCAAGCTGGCGGCGTTACGCCGGCCTCATGTCCATCGTCTCGCTTGTCGTTGCCGCCGGCGCCATGCGCCCGACCTCCGCGTTGGCCGATGGCGCACTCGCCGTCGCCTTGCCGCCTGACATCGTCAAGCAAGGCTTTGCCTACGGCTATGTCACCGACTATCCCGACCCCGACAAGGCGGATGCGCAGGCGCTGAAGAAATGCCGCGACACCACCATCGCCGGCGTCCGGCCGCTTTGCACCGTTATTCAGGACTTCAAAAACCAATGCGTCGCCGTCGCCATGGATCCTAAGGCCGGAACGCCTGGCGTCGGTTGGGGGGTGGCGGATGATGTGATAGCGGCGGAACGCCAAGCGCTCGGCAAATGTGAAGAAACCGCTGGCCCGGGCCGCCGTGCAAACTGCGCGGTCGATCACTCGTCATGTGACGGAAACGCGAAGTAAAGCTCGTGCGACGGACGACGCGATTGGTGGACGCTGCGGGCCGCCGGCTCACGCTTCGCCGCTGTTTCCGTAACGCGCCACTGCTTCCTTTCGGGAAGCTCATGGGTTTGCTAAGGATGGATTTGCAAGGGATGGATTTGCTAAGGACAAACGGGGCAGCGCCACGGCGTCCAGCCCTGTTGAAGGCTGGTCGGGGCCGGCCGCGCGGGGTTCCTTGCGAAGATCCAACAGCGCGGTCATAAGAGGCAGTCGTGGACCCGAAGATATTCATCACCTATTCGTCGAAGGATCAGAAGGTCGCCCGGACCATCTGTACGGCGCTGGAAAATCGCGGACTCGTTTGCTGGATTTCCGCGCGCAACGTCAAGCCGGGCCAGAATTACCAGGAACAGATCGTCAGGGCGATCCGCGCCGCCAGGGTCATGGTCCTGGTCTTCACCTCCAACGCCAACAACTCCAACGAGATCAAGAAGGAGCTCGCGCTCGCCAGCCAAAACAACCTTGTCGTCATTCCGGTTCGAATCGAGGATGTGGCCCCCAACGAAGCCTTTGCCTATGAATTCGCGACCCGGCAGTGGATCGACCTGTTCGAGGACTGGGAAAAATCGATCTCGGAATTGGTGGAACTAATCGCCGCCATCCTGGACGAACCTCCAGCGGGCGATCAGGCGAAAGCGGCTCCAGGATTGCCGGGCGATGCGGCGGCTCCGGCTTTCGTCATGGCCGCGGCCACGCCCGCCACCAAGCCGGCGGTGCCTTTCATAGAGCGGCCGGCGACGCGTTGGGCAATGATCGCCGGCCTTGCCGTGGTCGTCGCCTCGGTCGTCGCCTTTGCCGCCGTGAAATTTTCGCAGCGGCCATCATCGACTTCAGTGACGACGAGCGTACCCTCGCCGCCGCCGCCGCCGGCGCAACCGCCTGCCGCGCCGGCTTCGCCCGCCCCGAGCGCACCGGCGCGAGCCGTCCCGAGCGCACCGCCGCCATCCGCTCCGAGCGCGCCGCCGCCGGCACCACCCGCTACGGCTGCAACGGCCGGTGCGCTCGCGGTCGCGTTGCCTGCCGACGTCGCCAAGAGCGGATTTTCCTACGGCTATTCCAACAATAACGCCGATGCCGCTCACGCCCAGGCAGCCGCACTCAACGCCTGCCGCACGACCAAGGACGCATCGAACGACGTGAATTTGCGATCACTGTGCAAGGTGGTCCTGAACTACAGCAACCAGTGCATCGCGGTCGCCATGGATCCGGCGGCGGGAACGCCGGGTGTCGGCTGGGCGGTGGCGAATGATTTGAGGTCGGCCGAACGCCAAGCTCTCGGCCAATGTCAAGAGACTGCGGGCCCGGGCCGCCGCGCGGCGTGCGTGATTGACCATTCGGCCTGCGACGGAAACGCGAGGTAGCCGCCGCACGGTGCGTGCCCAAGGCCGCGATCGCATGACGAGCATCACGTGATGAACCGCACCCGAGCGATCATCCGTGGCACCGACGCTCCCGACCCGTGGCGCCGCGCCGGTTTTCGCATTACCATAATCAATCCACACACCATCGGAGGGGCGTATGCGTTCTAATCAGTCGAACCGGCTTTGTGCGGCCGGCGCGTTTCTCGTGCTGTCGCTGTTCTGTGGCGGCGCTCTAGGTCCGAGCCAGAGCATGGCTGCCGGCGCGCTCGCCATCGGCTTGCCGCAAGACGTGGCCAAGGGTGGCTTTACCTACGGCTATTCCAACAACAACGCGGACGCCAATCACGCCGAGTTCAAAGCGCTGGACGCCTGCCGCTCGACCAAGGACGCGATAAAGGACACGAATTTGCGGTCGCTGTGCAAGGTGATCGCGGACTACAGCAACAAGTGCGTCGCGGTCGCCATGGATCCGGCGGCCGGAACGCCGGGGGTCGGCTGGGCGGTGGCGAATGATTTGATGTCGGCCGAACGCCAAGCTCTGGGCAAGTGTGAAAACACTGCAGGCCCGGGCCGTGCCGCGGCGTGTGTGGTCGACCATTCGTCTTGCGACGGCGACGCGAAATAGCCGCCGCGCGGTGCGCGCCCGAGGCCGGGATCGCATGACGGGTGTCGGGTGATGAGCCGCGCCGGCGCGATCGCCCGCGCGCACGCCTATTTTGACGCGGGCAGTTTTCTCGCCGACCTCGGCCGGCGGGTCGCGTTCCCAAGCACCAGCCAGGAAGCAGCGCGCGCCGGCGCGCTGCGCGCCTATCTGGACGATGAAATCGCGCCGGCGCTGACGCCGCTCGGCTTTGCCTGCCGCGTCCTCGACAATCCGCATGGGCCGCCGGCGCTGGTCGCCGAGCGCATCGAGAATCCGCACTTCGTCACCGTGCTGGTCTACGGCCATGGCGATACTATTGCCGGCCAGGACGAGCTGTGGCGGGCCGGGCTTGAGCCTTGGCGGGTCGTGGTCGAGGGCCAGCGCATCTATGGCCGCGGCACCGCCGACAACAAAGGCCAGCACAGCGTCAACATTGCCGCCCTTGCCGCGGTGCTGCAGGAACGCGGCGCGCTCGGCTTCAACTGCAAAGTGCTGATCGAGATGGCCGAGGAAGTTGGCTCGGTGGGCCTGCGCGAACTGTGCACGCTGCACCGCGACGACCTGCTCAAGGCCGACGTGCTGATCGGCTCCGACGGCCCGCGCATCGCGCCGGACGAGCCGACGATTTTCCTCGGCGCGCGCGGCGGCTATCCGATCGATCTCATCGTCGAATTGCGCGAAGGCGCGCATCATTCCGGCAATTGGGGCGGGTTGCTCGCCAATGCCGGCATCGTGCTGGCGCAGGCGCTCGCCACCATCACCGATGCGCGCGGCACGATCAAAATTCCGGAATGGCGGCCGCCGCTGCCGCAAGCGGCGCGGCAGGTGCTGGCCGGCGTCGAGGTCGATGGCGGCGAAGACGGACCGCGCGTCGACCGTGACTGGGGCGAGCCGGACCTGTCGCCGGCCGAACGCGTGTTCGGCTGGAACAGTTTTGAGATTTTGGCCTTCATCACCGGCACGCCGGAGCGTCCGGTCAACGCCATCCCCGGCAGCGCCCGCGCCCATTGTCAGCTGCGCTATGTCGTGGGCACCGACGTCGACGACGTCATTCCGGCGCTGCGGCGCCATCTCGACCGCCACGGTTTCCATAACGTCGAGGTGCAACCCGGCCGCGGCAGCTTCTTCAACGCCAGCCGGCTCGATCCCGCCGATCCGTGGGTGACCTGGGCGAAACTGTCGCTGGAGCGCACCGCCGGCAAATTGCCGACCATCCTGCCCAATCTCGGCGGCTCGCTGCCGAACGATATTTTCGCCGATGTGTTGCGGCTCAAAACGATCTGGGTGCCGCACTCCTACGCCGGCTGCTCGCAACATGCGCCGAACGAGCACCTGCTGGCGCCTATCGCCCGCGAGGGCTTGGGCCTGATGGCCGGATTGTTCTGGGATTTCGGCGATCCGAAAATGCCTCGGCCGCCGCATCGCGCTTGAACGTTTACTCCGCTGCTACGGCCGTGTTTGTCTGCTGCGCCTGCCGTTCCATCTCGCGTCGGATGCGGACGGCTTGCGAATTATCGTCGAGCGCCACGTCGGCCGCGGTGACGAACTCGCCCGCGGCGACATTGCGCACAAGCTTGACGTGATGCGCCAGCCCGATCGGCAAGGCGTTGAGTTTCAGGCTGCGCGCCGCCGGAACGAGCTTGGCGTAGACGCAATAGCCGCCTTCGCCGTCGAGCATTTCGCCGGCTGTCAGGTTGCGCTTGGCGACTGTCACCGCGTCGCCGCGCCAGGCGCGGCAGCTTCCGGTCGGCTCGCCGCGCAGCGCGACGTTGAGCACCGAGATCGACAGTTCAAGCCCGATCAGATGAAAGGGCTTGTACATCGCCGCGTAACGGCCGGTCGCATCGGTCGGCAAGCCGTATTGCTTGAAGCAGGCCGCGGCGTAGTCGCTCTGCGCCTTGAACACCACATAGACGCCCCAGCGCAGATCGCGCTCGACCGGCTCGCCGTTGCGCTTGAGCGACGACACCACTTCGACCATGCCGTCGCCGGCCAAAACGCCGCCCAAAGTTTTCGGCCGCAGCACGCCGGCGAGCTCGTCGGCCCCGCAAGGCGGAAAGATCAGACCATCGTGCGGCACGTCGAGTTCGCAGGCGTTGGCGACCGCGGCCATCTCGATTGCGGATTTGGTGCCGTCGAGAAACGAATTGAACATCTGCGAATTCATGCCGGCGCGCTTGGCCTCCTCGGCGGTGAGACCGTAATGCTGCCACACGCCGTCCGGCGTCACGGTGTGATAGGCCGGCAGATATTTGGTTCCTTTGCCGGCGGCGGCGATGGTAAAGCCCGCCGAACGCGCCCAGTCGACCATTTCGGCGATCAGTGCCGGCTGATCGCCGTAGGCCATGGAATAGATCACGCCTGCCGCGCGCGCCTTTTGCGCGAGCCACGCGCCGGCGAGTGCGTCGGCTTCGACATTGACCATGACGATGTGTTTCTTCGCGTCGATCGCCTCGATCGCATGCGCGATGCCGGCTATCGGATTGCCGGTCGCTTCGATCGCCACTTCGACACGCTCGTCGTTGATGGCGTCGCGGCCGCGCTCGGCGAAACGCGTGCGCGCGATGTGGGCCTCGTCCCAGCCGACGTTGCGGCACGCCGCCTTGGCGCGCTCGGGATCAAGATCGGCGATCACCGCGACTTCGATGCCGGCGATCGACGGCACTTGCGCCAGGAACATCGAGCCGAATTTTCCGGCGCCGATCAGCCCGACGCGGACCGGCTTGCCGGCCTCGACGCGCGCTGCGAGCATGGCTTGCAGGTTCATGGCTTGATCTCCGTAGGCTCTTTCGCCGCGGCCAGCGCGCCGGCAAAGGCGGCGAGATTTTTCTGCGTCTCGCGATCCTTCACCGTCGCCGGCGTGTCCGCGATCAGCTTGGCGATGCGGCTGCGGTCGTCCGGCATGATATAGCCTGCCCAGACGTCGCGCGTGTCGCGCAATGCAACGGCAATCAGCCGGGCGTTACCGGGTTTCATGCCTTCCGTCATCGCCGTGATTGCGCCAGTGATGGTTTGCGCCGCGCCGCTGCGGGCCTGCTGCAGCCCGGCGGCGCGCGTCGGCGTGCGCTGCTCCGCCGGCAGCTGCTCCAGGAACAAGGTCAGCGTCGTCGCCTGGCGTGCCTCGAAGCGGATCAAAAAACTCATCGCTATCGCGTACTGGTCCTGGTATTCGCTCATATTGCGCCGCATCACCAGCTGATCGACGGGCTGGCCCGGCTGCAGCCCAAACAAGATGATGCGCTTATAGCTTTGGTCCACGGCCGCGCCCCACTGCAGCAGCCAACGGATGTCGTCCGCTTTGGCAGGCGGCAGCGCTTTCAGCGCCGCGACGTCGAAGATGTGGCGAAACAGGTCGGCGGCGGGCGGCTTGGTAAAGTTTGGCTCGCCGCCGGATTTCAAGACGCCGTCGAGATAAATCCCGAACGCTTGGCGCGGCGTTCTGCGCGGTGGCCGCGTCGCGCGGGCCGTCCTGACTGAAGGCCGGTGCAACAAGCGCGAGCAACAGTAGAAGCGATCTGAGAAACGGCACCCTTGTTACTACTCCGCCGCGACCTTGTGCGCGCGCGCATAGGCCAACAGCGCGTCGTCGGCGACCGGCACGATCGGCGCGAAATCGCGATGCGCGATCCATTCCGGCCGGGTGAATTTGGTGATGTGGTTGGAGCAGGCGCACAGCGTCAGATAGACGATCTTGCGCGGATAGGGCGTGATGTTGGGCGGCGAGGCGTGCACCAGATTGCCGTGGAACATCAGCACCGAGCCCGGCTTGCCGGTCGGCGCCACGATGCCGCCCTCGGCGGCGAGCCGCGTCACCGTCTCCTTGTCGAGGGTCCACAGCGGATAGGACGTGGTCAGCGTGTCGTGGCCGGCATTGAGCACGCCCTGCTTGTGGCTCTTCGGGATCAGCAGCAGCGGGCCGTTGATCGGCATCACCTCGTCGAGGAACACCGCGATGTTCATGGCGCGCGCCTGCGGCATGCCGTCGTCGCGCGCCCAGGTGCCGTAGTCCTGATGCCATTGCCAGACGTCGCCCTCGAAGGCGGCTTTGGCGTTGAGCTTGAACTGATGCACATAGACATCCTCACCGAACAATTGGCGCAACGGCTCGACCACCCGCGGATGGCTGGCGAGCAGGCGGAACGTCTCGTTGAAGGTGTGCGCGGCAAAGGCGGTGCGCGGCGCGCCGGTTTTCTCGCGCCACACCTCCTGGCGATCGAGTTTCAGGATCGCTTCGGCATCGTCGCGCAACAGCGCGATCTCTTCCTCGCTGAAGCAGTTCGGGAAGAACAGATAGCCCAGCTCGTCGAACTCTTTCAGCTGCCCCGGCGATAGCTTCATGGCGTTTCCAGACGGTTGTTGTCGGCGCGCGGCGCCGGCGAGAAGCAATTGGTCGGTAATTTATCCCATCGCCTGCGAGCGATCCAGGTTGGCCGGCCGGATAGGTCTTGGCGCGCTCCGGGAACTTCGCTGCCCGAACCCGGTTTGTATCAGTGTATTTTGATGAGGCGCTACGGAAGTCCCTTGCGCCACCTCGCTTTTTCGGGCTGGAGCTTAAGTTGAGCGTGTCAGGTGACCCAGAGCAGGGCCGGCCGCGAAGCCTCGACCGGCTCAAACCCGTTGCGCTGATTGCGGCACTCGGCATCGTTTATGGCGATATCGGCACCAGCCCGCTCTACGTCTTTCAAGCCATCGCCAAAACTAACCACGGCCATTTCGACGAACTCAGCGCGCTCGGCAGCCTATCGTTGATTTTCTGGACGCTGATCATCGTCGTTTCGCTGAAATATGCGCTGGTGGTGATGCGCGCCGACAATCGCGGCGAGGGCGGCATTTTGGCGCTGATGTCGCTGACCAGGGCGAAATGGCGCGGCCGCAACCGCTACCTCGTCGCTTGCGGCTTGATCGGTGCCGCTTTGCTCTATGGCGACGGCATGATCACGCCGGCGATCTCGGTGTTGAGCGCCGTCGAGGGGCTCAAGCTCACGAGCCAGGATTTCGCCCGCTACACGATGCCGATCGCCGCGATCATCCTGTTGCTGCTGTTCGTGGTCCAGCACTACGGCACCTCCGCCGTCGGCCGCGCCTTCGGGCCGGTGATGCTGCTGTGGTTTTTGACAATCGCGATCCTGGGCGGGATCGGCATCGCCAAGGCGCCCCACGTCATCGTCGCGGTCAATCCACTTTATGCGGCGGCGTTCCTGATCCACCATGGCGTCGCGAGTTTCGCCATCCTCGGTGCGGTGTTTCTTTGCGTGACCGGCGCTGAAGCCATGTACGCCGACATGGGCCATCTCGGCCGCGAGCCGATCCGGATCGCCTGGACGGCCATCGTCTTGCCGGCGCTGCTTCTCAACTATGCCGGCCAAACCGCCGTTGTGCTGCAAAACTCCGGCGGCGACGCCAATCCGTTCTTCGTGCTGGCGCCCGATTGGCTGCTCTATCCGATGATCGTTCTCTCCACGCTGGCGACCGTCATTGCCAGCCAGGCCATCATCACCGGCTCGTTCTCGCTGACCCGGCAGGCGATGCAGCTCGGCTGGCTGCCAGGGATGCATATCAGTCAGACGTCGTCGGAACAGTACGGCCAGATCTACGTGCCGTTCGTGAACTGGCTGATGATGCTCGGCACGCTGGC
>CAWCSD010000004.1:0-11210 GCA_963798095.1 uncultured Alphaproteobacteria bacterium
CAAGGATCATGTCCGCACCCTTCTCGTCGATCACGATCGTCGCCGCGTTGGTATTGCCGGAAACGACCGCGGGCATGATCGAGGTATCGATCACGCGCCGCCCCGTAAAACCGCGCATGCGCAGCCGTTCGTCGACCACGGCCTTGGGGTCCTGGCCCATGCGGCCCTCCCGGCGCCGCCAAGACCGATGTAGCATCGCCGCAGCGCTGCGCGCGGGCAGCCGCATGGCCGCCACAAGCATCGGGAGGACGGCATGACAACGGCGAGCGATAGCGTTGAGTTGACGCGCGTCGGCCCTGGCACCGTCATGGGCCAATTGATGCGGGAATATTGGATTCCCGCGCTGATGTCGTCCGAGGTCGCCCGCGGCGGTGCGCCGCTTCGGCTGATGCTGCTCGGCGAGAAGCTGATCGCGTTTCGCGACGGCGACGGCCGGGTCGGCGTGATGGACCATCGCTGCCCGCACCGCTGCGCGTCGCTGTTTCTCGGCCGCAACGAGGCGGACGGGCTGCGCTGCATCTATCACGGCTGGAAATTCGACGTCGCCGGCCGATGCATCGATATGCCGAACGTGGCGCCGCAGCAGGACTTCAAGCACAGGGTCGGCGCCAAGGCGTACCGCACGGTCGAACGCGCCGGCGTGGTGTGGGTCTATATGGGGTCGCGCGCCGAGGCGCCGCCGCTGCCGGCGTTCGAGGTGCTCGGCGTTCCCGACGACGAGGTCGGGGTGATCTTCATCCAGCGCCACTGCAATTATCTGCAGGCGCTGGAGGGCGATATCGACACCTCGCATTTCGGCTTCCTGCATGCCGGCCACGTCGATGCCGAAAACCTCGCCGCCGACGATCCGATCCTCCACACCGTCGCGATCCGCACGCCGGACTATCATATCGCCGACACCGCCTGGGGCACGACCTATGCGGGCTATCGCACCGCCGGCCCCGGCCGCACCTCCTGGCGCTTCGGCAACTTCCTGTTTCCGTTCTGGGCGCAGGTGCCGAACGGCGAGTTCGCCAGTCATCTGCAAGTGCGCGGCTGGGTGCCGCTCGACGACGAGCACACCATGTACTGCGTGCTGTGGTGGAAGCGCGGCCTGTCGGCGATGACGCAAGGAGCGCCGGCCTTCAAGGACGGCACGCCGGTCGGCGGCATGGGGCGGCGGCAACGATTTTCTGCCCAACAGCACCGATTGGCTCGGCCGCTTCAGGCTCGCGGCGAATGCGAGCAACGACTGGGGCATGGACCGCGCCGCGCAAGCACGACAACACGATCTACAGCGGCATCGAGAGCATCCATTTGCAGGACCAGGCCGTGACCGAGAGCATGGGCGCGATCCTCGATCACAGTTTTGAGCATCTCGCCGCGTCGGACCTGATGGTCGCGCGGACGCGCCGCCGCCTGCTGCTGGCCGCCCGCGCGCTGCGCGACAAGGGCGTGCCGCCGCCGGGCGCCGACAATGTCGAAGTTTTCCGCGACGCGCGCGGCGGCCACTTCGTCAGCGACGAGGCAAGATCTTGGCAGGACGCTTATGCGGCGCAACTGGCAGTCGCCTCACGTCCGCCTGTAACCGCGCTGCACGCTTCGCCGTCAGGCAGCGGCCGCTAATGCGGTCTTGGTATCCTCAAGGATCATATCCGCACCCTTCTCGCCGATCATGATCGTCGCCGCGTTGGTGTTGCCGGAAACGACCGCCGGCATGATCGAGGCGTCGATCACGCGCAGCCCCGTAAAACCGCGCACGCGCAGCCGTTCGTCGACCACGGCCTTGGGGTCCTGGCCCATGCGGCAGGTGCCCACGGGATGATAGGTGGTGGAGCCGCGGTGGCGGATGAAATCGAGCAATTCGTCGTCGTTGTCGCATTGCGCGCCCGGCTCGATCTCCTCGGCGATATAGCGCGCCATGGCGGGCGCCTGAAAAATGCGCCGCATCGCGCCGACGCCGGCCACGATGGTCTCGCGGTCCTTCTGCGTCGCCAGATAGTTCGGGTGAATGGCCGGCGCCTCGTGCGGATCGGCGGATTTGATTTTCACGTAGCCGCGGCTCTCCGGCCGCAGCAGCACGCAATTGCCGGTCACGCCAGGGTATGGCGACAGCTCGCCGCCGATGGTGCCGGCCGAGAACAGCGAAATCGAGCATTGCGAGTTGGGCGTTGCCGATGACGGCAGCGCGCGCAAGAAAACTGCGGAGGACACCGCCGGGATGGCGAGATAGCCGCGGCGGGTGAGGATGTAGTGCAAGCCGTGGGTGAGCTTGCCGCTCCAGTTGCGCACCGCGTCGTTGAGCGTGATCGGGTCCTTGCAGCGCAAGATGATGCGGCCGGAAATATGATCGTTGAGATCGTCGCCGACGCCCGGCGCATCGGCGATCACCGGGATGCCCAGCGATTGCAGGAGCGACGCCGGTCCGACCCCCGAAAGCTGCAAGAGTTGCGGCGAATTGAACGCGCCCGACGCGACGATCACCTCGACATTGGCGCGGGCACTGCGTTTGTCGTTGCCGACAAGATACTCGACGCCGGTGGCGCGCCGGCCATCGAAGACGATGCGGGTGGCGAGCGCCTTGGAAACCACCTTGAGATTGGCGCGCCGCCGCGCCGCCTTGAGATAGCCGTGCGCGGCCGAGGAGCGCACGCCATTTTGCATGGTGGTCTGGTAATAGCCCGCGCCTTCCTGCACCGGGCCGTTGAAATCGTCGTTGCGCGGATAGCCGCATTGCACCGCCGCTTCGACATAGGCCACGGCAAGCGGATGCCGGTCGCGCAGGTCGGAAACCCCAAGCGGCCCGCCGGCGCCGTGGAATTCGTCGGCGCCGCGCTCGTTGTTTTCCGCCTTGCGGAAATAGGGGAGCACGTCGTCAAAGCTCCAGCCGGCGTTGCCGAGCTGCCGCCAGAAATTAAAGTCCTCCGCCTGGCCGCGGATATAGATCAGGCCGTTGATCGAGCTCGAGCCGCCGAGAACCTTTCCGCGCGGCGCGATGACATTGCGGTTGTGGCATTCGGGCTGCGGGATGGTCTCGTAGCACCAATTGTAGCGGCGATCGCTGAACAGCTTGCCGAAGCCGAGCGGGATATGCAGCCACGGATGCAGGTTGCCGGGGCCCGCTTCCAACAGCAGCACGCGGTGGCGGCCCGACGCGGTGAGCCGATCGGCCAGAACGCAGCCGGCGCTGCCGGCCCCCACGATGATGAAGTCGAAGGCTTCTGAATCCGGCACGCGTTTCCTCCGTTGCTGCGGTCCCTGGGAGGCCGCTTCTGCCGCGACGCCAATGAGATCACGCTCGCTGCAAGATGGAAACGATATCACGGCTCAAAATGGCGGTGTGCGACGTATTTCACTGGCGCCTGCGACCTGCTCCAAATGCGAAGAGCCCCGGACCATGTCCCATAGGCGCTAAGATAAGATTGGCATTGCCTGTAGCTTGCGGTGACGCGGCGGATCGCGCAAGCGTCGAGAGACGGCTGCGGCATTGGTCCTGAGTGCAGCGAGATCGGGCTGCGGAAGGATTGCGGCGATGAGGGTGGCGACAAGCTGTCGGGTGACACGCCAGAGCGGCGATCGGCCAGTGCTCAAGAGGGAGAGACGCCGAGTTCGTCGATGAGCGGCTCGGTGAGTAAGATCATAATCAGATGCGACAAGACCCACGGCCTCGCGAGCCGTGGGTCCTGGGCAGGCGGGGAGCGCAGACCAATAAGGCTCTTCAGTCGTTTGAAAGCAAGCTCGATGCGCCAGCGCATACGGTAGAGCTTGAGAATGTCTGCGGCGACAAAGTCGTCAGCCGAGAGTGAGGTCACCAGGATGATCCATTCCGCGGCGGCGAGTGTCCCTGCCGAAACCTGGCGACCTTCTTTGCGGGCTTGAAGGCGCGCCCTGCGTCGCGCTTCGATCGCGGCCGCAGGCGATTTGCGCAACGCGACGAGACGCAATGCCAGCGGTGTCCCACCTTTGCGGCCAATCCATACTGGCCGGTCGAGCAGCCCGTTTTGGCCTTTCGTCGACAGCGCGGCGACAAGATCGAGCGGAACACCTTCTTGATCGAGCCAGCGTGCATTGTGCCAGCCTGCGCGCAGCAGCACGTCGGCGCCCTGCGAAATGACTTCGGACATTTGATCCGGCTGAAGATAGGCACCATCGGCAATGCGAATCTCACCCGGTACAACCGGCACGCGGTCGAGGCGCTCGCCGCCACGTTCATCCGTCAATGCCAGAAAGCCGAAACGCTCGGCAGGAAGTTCGAACGCGCTGTGCACCCGCCAGAGGCCGTTGCTCCGCTTCGCTTGCTGCCCCGCCTTGAGCACTGTCGTAGCGTCAAGGATACGGATCAGTCGTCCCTCTGCCGCCGCTGGGCGACCGCTTCCCAAAAGCCGGGCGATCAAATGCAAAAGCCAATCGCTTGTGTTCCGTAAGCGAAGAAGCAGCGCCACGTCGGAAAGCTTTGCCAATCCGACCGCCGCAGCCCAACCCGCCGTCCCCCGCAATCCCGTGTGGCTCAGGCAATAAGCCAATGTAAGCCGCAACAGGTCCACCGCCGAACGAACCCCGCGCGCACGAACAAATGCCTTAGTCGCACGGGCACTCTCGGTTAGCGTCTCGGCACCGCCGAGCCGCTCAACCATCCAACCCCAGTCGTCATTGAGCAGCGATTCGTGAGTCATCCCATGCTGGAATCACAAAACGATTCCACTACGCAAGCCTTATCTTAGCGCCTATGGGACCATGTCCGGGGCTCCCGAGGCGTACCCTTGGCCGTCTGCAACCGTTTATTCGCCGTACCGAAAGTCCCACCCGCGGCCCAACTGGGTGCGAATTTGTGCATCGGGATCGGCGCCCACGATTTGGCCGCGAACGATCACTTTGTACTGATCGGCCGGATACTGATCGGCCGGCTGCTGCGCAACGGCGGAGCCCGAAAGCAGCGCAACGCCGAGGGCAGTCAAGATGAGCTTGGTACTGAGTGATTTCATCGTTGTATCCTCCGTGTTTCGCACCGTGCCTGGCAGGGAAGCTTCTCGTTGCTTCGGCAGTGCAAGAGATACGGAAATTGGCCGAGAGGTCTTCACAATTTGGTTTTGGCAATCGGCCAATTGATCTAAATATCGCCGCCGAATTTATCCGATACTGTGCGTAATAGACGCGATATACTGTCAGGCTTGAGCGCGACAAAGCCTGATATCAGGGAGAGAACAATGAGGGCAGGGATCATCGCCGCTGCAGTGCTTGCGGTCGCCATCGGCGGCGCGGCACAGGCGGCCGATAACGTGAAGATCGGCGTCATCTATCCCTTGACCGGCAACGCGGCGAGCGCCGGCCAGTCGGCCAAGGATGCCGTCAACCTCGCCGCCGACATCGTCAACACCGCGCATCCCGAGCTGAAAAACCTGCCGCTCGGCGCCACCGCCGGCCTGCCCAATCTCGGCGGCGCCAAGATCGAGCTCGACGAGGCCGATCACCAGGGCAATCCGCAGGTCGGCCAGCAACAGACCGTGCGCCTGATCACCCAGGACCACGTCGCCGCCATGCTCGGCTCATATCATTCCTCGGTGACGTTGGTCGCGACCGCGGTCGCCGAGCGCCAGGGCGTGCCTTACCTCGTCGCCAATTCGGTCGCGGCCAACATCACCGGGCGCGGCTTCAAGTGGACGTTCCGCACCACGCCGTTCGCGCCGGATTTCGCCAAGGCTTATTCCGATTTCCTCAACGAGCTGAAGAAATCGGGCAAGAAGATCGACTCGATCGCCGTCGTGAACGAGAACACCGATTACGGCACTTCGGTCTCTGCCAGCGTGCTTGAAGCAGCGAAAACCGCCAACATCAAGGTGGCGGCGCAGATCGCCTACAACGCCAATAGCTCGGACGTCTCCGCGCAGGTGCTGCAGCTCAAGAGCTTGCAGCCCGACGTGGTGATCTTCATCAGCTATACCCAGGACATCATCCTCTATTTCAAGACCATGAAGAATCTCGATTACCTGCCGCCGATGATCATCGGCGACGATGCCGGCTTCTCCGATCCGAGCTTCATTCCGAACGTCGGCGATCTCGCCCAAGGCGCGGTCAACCGCAGCGCTTTCGATATCGGCAAGCCGGGCGACAACAGCTACATCGTCGACCAGATGTTCAAGGCCAAATACGGCCGCGACCTCGACGACACCAGCGCGCGCTGGGTACAAGGCTTCCTCGTGCTGGCCGACGCCATCAACCGCGCCGGCTCGACCGAGCCCGGCAAGATCCAGGCGGCGCTCAAGGCGACCAATCTGAAACCCGATCAGCTCATGATCGGCTACAACGGCGTGAAATTCGACGACACCGGCCAGAATATCTTGGCGTCCACTTTCCTGATCCAGCTCAAGGGCAAGGAATACGTCTCGGTCTGGCCGGCGGCTCGCGCCACCAGCAAGCTCGAATGGCCGATGAAGGGTTGGCGCTGAAGCAAAAATCATACGCAACTAAGACAACCGCCCCGGACAGTATCCGGGGCGGATTATTTGGTCACCATCACCGCCAGCGCCGGTGCAGCCACAGCCATTGCTCGGGATATTCGCGCACCCAGCCTTCGATCACTGAAGTCACCGCTTGCATGGTGCCGGCAACGTCGAAATTGCCTTTGGCGTCGCGTGCGGGCTTCACCTCGTCGCTGATCTCGCCCCAAAAGCTGTTGCCGTCGGGATTGCGCACCACACGCAGGCCGTGGATCGGCGCGCCGGTTTGCCGGGCCAGCATCGCGATGAGCGGATTGGCAAGGCAAGGGCGGCCGAAGAACGTCACCTGCGCGCCGCGGGTATAATGCTGGTCGGCCGCCATGCCGACGCTGACGCCGGACTGCAGCAAGCGGGCAAGCCGCACCGGCGCTTCCAATGTGGTCGGTACCAGCTCGCCCATCAGCGGCGCGCGCAGTTTTACGATCAGATCGTTGATCGCCGGAATGCTCGGGCGCCGGTACAGCACGGCGGATTTGACGCCGAGCTTGGTTGCGCCGACAGCGGGGATTTCCCAGTTGGCGAGATGGGCGCCGAAGCCGATTATCGCTTGGCCGCTATTTCTGATGAGCTCGAAGCGCTCCGCCGTCTCCGGCGCGTAGGCGACGACGTCGCGGGTCGGCGTGTCGAAGCCGGCGATGGAAAAATCGTCGAGATGGGCGAACTCGATGGCGATGCGGCCGAGATTGTCCCACACCCCGGCGAGGATTTTTTCGATCTCGGCGGCGGATTTTTCTGGGTATGCGGCGCGCAGATTTTCGCGGCCGAGCCGGTGTTCCTTGAGCAGCGGCCCGACCTTGCGCATGAAGGCGCCGGCGAAATTCGCCGAGCGCCGGCGATCCATCCAGTGCACCGCGCGCAACAGCCCGACCGCGAGCGCGCCGAGGGCCGGATCGATCACGGGCTTCAAGCGGATGCGTCCTAGAAATTGACGATGATCTTGCCGAACACCTGCCGGCTTTCGAGCCGGGCAAGGCCATGTTCGAAATCGGCAAGCGCAACTTCGGTATCGATCACCGGCAGGAGACCCGCCGCCATCTTGGCCAGGCTGTCGCGGATGTTACGCAGCGAGCAGCCGAACGAGCCGGTGATGCGGTACTGCTGCAAATAGAGCTGGAACAGGTTCATGGTGATCGACTGGCCCGAAGTCGAGCCGCAGGTGACGAGCCGGCCGCCGCGTTTGAGGCAGAGCAGCGAACCGTTGAACGTGTCCGGCCCGACATGCTCGAAGGCGACATCGACGCCTTTTTTTCCGGTGAGCTTGCGCACCAAGGTTTCGAAGCGCTCGGTGCGGTAGTTGATGACGTGATCGGCGCCGAGCGCTTTGGCCTTTGCCGCTTTGTCATCGTCGCCGACCGTGGTGATCACGGTGCAGCCGATGGCCTTGGCCATTTTGATAGCGGTGGTGCCGATGCCCGAACCGCCGGCTTGCACCAGGATGGTCTCGCCCGGCTCGAGCTTGGCGTTGTCGAACAGCATGTGCTGCACGGTGCCGAACGCCACCGGCGCGCAGGCGGCATCGCGGAAACTCACGTTGTCCGGGATCGGCACTACCAGCCGCGCCGGCATGTTGATCATATCGCGGGCAAAGCCGTCGACGTGAAAGCCCATGATGCCGGCAACGTTTTCGCACAGATTGTCGCGGCCCTCGCGGCAGGCCTTGCAGTGGCCGCACGTGAGTGCGCCGTAAGCGACGACGCGGTCGCCGACTTTGGCTCGTGGTGACATCGCCACCGATCGCGACGATTTCGCCGGCAGCTTCGACGCCGACGATGAGCGGCAGCTTGCGCTTGGCAAACGCCATACCGCGCCAGCCCCAGACGTCGATATGGTTGAGGCCGATCGCCTTGACGCGGAGCTGCACTTCGCCGGCCGACGGAGCAGGCGGCGCGGCGACATCGAGCAGCTCGATCTTGCGGTCGCTGACCAGTGTCAGCGCGCGCATGGTTTTGCCCGGCGCCGTCGCCGCGCGGTCGCTCACGATCGTTTCCGCAACCCCGCTCACGCCGGCTCCCGGGTCATGACCAGGCAAACATTTTGCCCGCCGAAACCGAATGAGTTGGAGATGGCGCGCCGTACCTTTGTGTCGCGCGCCTTGTTCGGCACCACGTCGAGCGCGATCGCCGGGTCGGGCACGTTGTAATTGATGGTCGGCGGAATGCGCTGGTGCTCGAGCGTCAGCAGGCTGAACGCAGCCTCGACAGCGCCAGCCGCGGTCAGCGCGTGGCCGATCATCGACTTGTTGGAAGAGATCGGGATGTTGCGGATGTGCTCGCCGAACACGGTGGAGACGCCGAGACATTCCATCTTGTCGTTCTCGGGCGTCGAAGTGCCGTGGGCATTGATGTAGTCGACGTCCTCGGGGCCGATGCCCGCGTCGGCCAGCGCGTTGCGCATGCAGGCGATGATCGGCTTGCCGTCGGGGCTCGATCGGGTGCGGTGGAACGAATCCGATTTTTCGCCGCAGCCTTCGAGGATGCCGAGGATACGGGCGCCGCGCGCCTGCGCGTATTCGAGGTCCTCCAGCACCAGTGCGGCCGCGCCTTCGGCCAGCACGAATCCGTCGCGGTTTTTCGAGAACGGTTTTGACGCCTGCCCGGGCGGATCGTTCTGGGTCGACAGCGCCGAGAGCAGTGAAAATCGCACCAGTGATTCCGGCGTCAACGAGCCGTCGGCGCCGACCGCGAGCGCAACCTGGCACTCGCCGCGGCGCAGCGCCTCGACGCCGAGCTGGATGGCGCTGCCGCCGGAGGCGCAAGCGGTGTTGAGCAAGATCGGCGATCCTTCGGTGCCAAAATGCGTGGCGAGGCGTTCGCCGAGGATGCCGTACTTCATCGACTCGTGGAATTGCGCGAACTCAGGTCTGCGCGCCACGGCGGTCAGCTCGGCATAGCCGGCGTCGTCCTTCAGCCCTGCGCCGTTGGCCATGGCGATGCGGTAATGCCATTCGATTTCGAGCGGCGGCGCGGCGAAGAACAGCGGACCGGGAAAGTGTGCCTTGCTGCCGACGCCGGCCTGCGCGATAGCCTCTTCGCCAGCGAGGATGGCGATGCGCTCCGTCAGTTCCGCGGGCGACATATAGTCCTTATAAACGTGGTCGACGGCGCCGGCGATCGAGGTGCGCAGTCCTTCGGTCGGGAAACGCGTGATGGCGCGAATGCCGGACTGGCCGGCGGTCAGTTTCGCCCAGTTGTCCTCTTTGCCGACGCCGAGCGCACTGACGACCCCGATGCCGGTGACGGCGACGATGGGACGCCCGGCTTTGTCACGCTTGCCCATGATGTTGCCCTTCAACAGATCCGCTCGACCAAAGCCAAACCTTCGCCGCGCCAATTGCCGACGCTGGTGACGATCACCTGCGACAGGCCGGACGGACTATCGCCGGTATCGCCGCTGCCGGCCGGCGCGAACAGCTTGCCGTGCTCGAGCGCGGCGCAGGCGATCCCCAGATTGGCCGGGAACTGGGTCTCGACCCCATGCCCGATATACGTACCGGTATTGCGGACGGGAAGGCCAATTTCCTTGAGTGCGGCCCGTTCCGCCGAGGCCGCGGGTTCGATGCCGCTGGCGCCGGAAATGACGCCGGCGTGCGCCCGGTCAACCTTGCCGGCGATCGTCTGCCACTGCCGGCGCAGCGCCGTCTCGGTCCCGCCGGCTTGCCGCAAATTGCGATCAGAATGGATTTCGGAAAGCCGCGCCCGCGGTTTGGCGCCGCGCGCTTGCGCGTGATCGGGGCTTTCCAGCACCAAAAACGCCCCCATGGTCGCAAAGGCGATGCCGCCGTTCGGCCCGCGATCCCAAACCGGCGCAAATTTGTCGCGCAGCAGCTCGTGGCCGAGCTCGAAGGCGAGCAACACGTCCCAGCGCGCGCCGTTATAGGCGCCGCCGACCAAGGTCAGCTCGCTTTGCCCGGAGGCGACGCGGGCCTGGGCGACGCGAACGCTGTCGACGCCCGCGGCCTCTTCCCCCATGAAGGTGCGCGAGGAGCCGACGACACCGTGCACCAGCGAGATATTGCCGGCGAGGAGATTGGGCAACTGCGCCAAAAACAGCGTCGGGCGCAGATCGCTCATCAGGCGTTCGTTGAGAAAAACGTCCGGCCGATTGGCCTTGCGCACGCCGGCGAGGATCGCATTGTCGGCCGCGACATCGCGCTCGCCGCCGCCAGCGGCGACGATCATGTCGGTGCGATCGAGCAGTTCGGGCTTGCCGGCAATGCCGGCATCGCTGAGCGCCGAACCCGCCGCATAGGTGCCGGCGCGCTGCCACAGCTCCATCTGGCGTTGATCGGCCTTTTTCGGGATCTGCTTGTCGAAACTCATCGCCGGCAGCGGATGCACGATGTAGGGCGCGAAGGTCTTGTCGTCATAGGGCGGCGGATCGCCGCGCTCGAGGCGCTGCCAATTCGCCTCCATGCCCTCGCCGAAACACGTGAGTAGGCCGACACCGGTGATCCACACCTCGCGGCGTGCGCTCACTTTACCGGCTCCTTGAACGGAAACTGCAGGCGCTCGGCCCAGTCGCGGATCGCCTGGCGGAATTGCGGGTTCGGGTAGGGCAGCATGCGATAGGTGATCTGGGCGTCGCACACGGCCTTGCCCTGGCGGCGGCCTTTGACTTCGGCGACGGTGAAACCGGAGCCCTCGTGGATCACCTTGCCTTCGAACTCGAGCTCATCGCCGGGAAACACCGCGGCACGCATTTTGGCTTCTTTCACGCCGGCGAGGATCGGCATGATGT
>CAWCSD010000005.1:0-13106 GCA_963798095.1 uncultured Alphaproteobacteria bacterium
GGATAAGTCCTGATGGGAGCCCACAGCTCCTGCCTACTCCCTGTTACCGCTTCAGTCCGCAAGCTCGATAATTCTCTTGGCTTCTTCAAGGCTTACTATCAACCATTGTGAATAGCCCGCCGTGACGCTGTCGGGTCCGATTTGGTCAAGGTCAACCATCTTCGCTACGGAGAAATCATCGACCTCTGCCATAGAGGGGAAGTGCCATTCAGCGAATTCCTTGTCGGCTGGTCGACTTACTCGTTTCTTAAATTCGATATGCAGAAATCCTGCATCCGACCGCTTTATCGGTGGTTCGATATTCGGTGACCAAAAATCCGCTCCGAGATAAATCCCCCAATAAACCCAAATACCATTATGAAAATTACACCAATCTTCGATTTGACCACACTCCCTATCCGCATCTCCACCGATTTCCGGCGGCTTCTCCGGAAAACCCTTCAGGTTTTTGAACTTTGTTTGCACGGCAGCGCGAACAGATGTCATGAAATTCCTCAGACGCGCGTGTGCTCCACTAATAAGAAACATTCGTGCCGCCGCCAGATCCTGCCACGTCGGTTCCTCGGTCATCAGTTTTTTCTCCTCCATAAATTCCACCAGTTCGTTTGCTAGAACAAGCACATTGGCCGCTGAGCACCATGAACCAGCGTTACGTTCATCGCGAAGCCATTTGCATAATTCGGACCATTTGCGCTTAGCTCGAATTTTGACGCAGTATTCTGAACTTGATTGAAAATCACTTGGTATTTCCGTGAGGTGCGTAAGGACAACAAGGGCCGTCGTTGGGCCGCCTGCCTCTGCTAACCAGTGTCCATAATGGTGCAATTGTCGAGCGGAGAAAGGCGCTCCGACTTTACATTCAACAGCAAGGAGTGGCACGCGATCATTTTCAGAATTGCGACCGTGCTTCTCATCTAAGTTTTGGTATAGGATCATATCCGGCCGCTTTGCCGTTCCGTCCACGGAAATCCGCTGTTGCGTTTCCCAAGTAACGGTGCTGCGGCGGTCAAATAGCTTTAGCCATTGAGCTTTGAGTTCGGAGCCGCATCCATTCAGTAGGAACTCCGAACAGAATTCGCGCAACTGGGATTTTGAAACCCTATTCAGCAGATCGCCCAGAGCTTCGGTAAGAAAATCTTCCAGACGTTCACGGTGAGCAGAACTCGCATGAAATAACCTACCGTATAAGCTTGTCATATTGATTGTGCTCTAAAACGGCGATCAGGCGGCCGCCGATAGTACGACCTTGGCATCCTCAAGGATTATATCCGCACACTTCTCGCCGATCATGATCCTTGCCGCGTTCGTATTGCCGGAAACGACCGCCGGCAAGATCGAGGCGTCGATTACGCGCAGCCCTGTAAAACCCCCACACGCTTTTTGCAGGCTAGCTCCATCCGGCGCCAAGGCCAAGGCGTCCGCCTTCCCCGCGCCGCCAAGACCGATGTAGCATCGCCGCAGCGTTGCGCGCTGGCAGCCGCATGGCTGCCACAAGCATCGGGAGGACGGCATGACAACGGCGAGCGATAGCGTTGAGTTGACGCGCGTCGGCCCCGGCACCGTCATGGGCCAATTGATGCGGGAATACTGGATTCCCGCGCTGATGTCGTCCGAAGTCGCCCGCGGCGGTGCGCCGCTTCGGCTGATGCTGCTCGGCGAGAAGCTGATCGCGTTTCGCGACAGCGAAGGTCGGGTCGGCGTGATGGACCATCGCTGCCCGCACCGCTGCGCGTCGCTGTTTCTCGGCCGCAACGAGGGGAACGGGCTGCGCTGCATCTATCACGGCTGGAAATTCGACGTCGCCGGCACGCTGCATCGATATGCCGAACGTGCCGCCGCAGCAGGACTTCAAGCACAAGGTCAGCGCCAAGGCGTACCGCGCGGTCGAACGCGCCGGCGTGGTCTGGGTCTATATGGGCGTCGCGCGCCGAGGCGCCGCCGCTGCCGGGTTTCGAGGTGCTCGACGTTCCCGACGACGAGGTCGGGGTCATCTTCATCCAGCGCCACTGCAATTATCTGCAGGCGCTGGAGGGCGACATCGACACCTCGCATTTCGGCTTCCTGCACGCCGGCCATGTCGATGCCGACGATCTTGCCGACGACGATCCGATCCTCCACACGGTCGCGATCCGCACGCCGGACTATCACATCGCCGACACCGCCTGGGGCACGACCTATGCGGGCTATCGCACCGCCGGCCCGGGCCGCACCTCCTGGCGCTTCGGCAATTTCCTGTTTCCGTTCTGGGCGCAGGTGCCGAACGGCGAGTTCGCCAGTCATCTGCAGGTGCGCGGCTGGGTGCCGCTCGACGATGAGCACACCATGTACTGCGTGCTGTGGTGGAAGCGCGGCGTATCGGCGATGACGCAAGGAGCGCCGGCGTTCAAGGACGGCACGCCGGTCGGCGGCATGGGACGCGGCAACGATTTTCTGCCCAACAGCGACCGATTGGCTCGGCCGCTTGCAGGCTCGCGGCGAACGCGAGCAACGACTGGGGCATGGACCGCGCCGCGCAGCACGACAACACGATCTACAGCGGCATCGAGAGCATCCATTTGCAGGACCAGGCCGTGACCGAAAGCATGGGCGCGATCCTGGATCACAGCTTCGAGCATCTCGCGGCGTCGGATCTGATGATCACGCGCACGCGGCGCCGCCTGCTGATGGCGGCCCGCGCGCTGCGCGACAAGGGCGTGCCGCCGCCGGGCGCCGACAATATCGAGGTGTTTCGCGACGCGCGCGGCGGCTACTTCGTCAGCGACGAAGGCAAGCATCTTGGCAGGACGCTTATGCGGCGCAACTGGCAGTCGCCTCACGTCCGCCTGTAACCGCGCTGCACGCTTCGCCGTCAGGCAGCGGCCGCTAATGCGGCCTTGGTGTCCTCCAGGATCATATCCGCACCCTTCTCGCCGATCATGATCGTCGCCGCATTGGTGTTGCCGGAAACGACCGCCGGCATGATCGAGGCGTCGATCACGCGCAGGCCCGTGAAACCGCGCACGCGCAGCCGCTCGTCGACCACGGCCTTGGGGTCCTGGCCCATGCGGCAGGTGCCCACCGGATGATAGGTGGTGGAGCCGCGGTGGCGGATGAAATCGAGCAATTCGTCGTCGTTGTCGCATTGCGCGCCCGGCTCGATCTCCTCGGCGATATAGCGCGCCATGGCGGGCGCCTGAAAAATGCGCCGCATCGCGCTGACGCCGGCCACGATGGTCTCGCGGTCCTTCGGCGTCGCCAGATAGTTCGGGTGGATGGCCGGCGCCTCGTGCGGATCGGCGGATTTGATTTTCACATAGCCGCGGCTCTCCGGCCGCAGCAGCACGCAATTGCCGGTCACGCCAGGGTACGGCGACAGTTCGCCGCCGATGGTGCCGGCCGAGAACAGCGAAATCGAGCATTGCGAGTCGGGCGTTGCCGATGTGGGAAGCGCGCGCAAGAAAACCGCCGAAGACACCGCCGGGATGGCGAGATAGCCGCGGCGGGTGAGGACGTAGTGCAAGCCGTGGGTGAGCTTGCCGCTCCAGTTGCGCACCGCGTCGTTGAGCGTGATCGGGTCCTTGCAGCGCAATATGATGCGGCCGGAAATATGGTCGTTGAGATCGTCGCCGACGCCCGGCGCATCGGCGATCACCGGGATGCCCAGCGATTGCAGGAGCGACTCCGGTCCGACCCCCGAAAGCTGTAAGAGCTGTGGCGAATTGAAAGCGCCCGACGCGACGATCACCTCGACATTAGCACGCGCACTGCGTTTGTCGTTGCCGACAAGATACTCGACACCGGTGGCGCGCCGGCCATCGAACAGAATGCGGGTGGCGAGCGCCTTGGAAACCACCTTGAGATTGGCGCGCCGCCGCGCCGCCTTGAGATAGCCGTGCGCGGCCGAGGAGCGCACGCCATTTTGCATGGTGGTCTGGTAATAACCCGCGCCTTCCTGCACCGGGCCGTTGAAATCGTCGTTGCGCGGATAGCCGCATTGTACCGCCGCTTCCACATAGGCCACGGCAAGCGGATGCCGGTCGCGCAGGTCCGAAACCCCAAGCGGCCCGCCGGCGCCGTGGAATTCGTCGGCGCCGCGCTCGTTGTTTTCCGCCTTGCGGAAATAGGGGAGCACGTCGTCAAAGCTCCAGCCGGCGTTGCCGAGCTGCCGCCAGAAATTAAAGTCCTCCGCCTGGCCGCGGATATAGATCAGGCCGTTGATCGAGCTCGAGCCGCCGAGAACCTTTCCGCGCGGCGCGATGACATTGCGGTTGTGGCATTCGGGCTGCGGGATGGTCTCGTAGCACCAATTGTAGCGGGGATCGCTGAACAGTTTGCCGAAGCCGAGCGGAATATGCAGCCACGGATGCAGGTTGCCGGGGCCCGCTTCCAACAGCAGCACGCGATGGCGCCCCGACGCGGTGAGCCGATCGGCGAGAACGCAGCCGGCGCTGCCCGCTCCCACGATGATGAAGTCGAAGGCTTCTGAATCCGGCACGCGTTTCCTCCGTTGCTGCGGTCCCTGGGAGGCCGCTTCTGCCGCGACGCCAATGAGATCACGCTCGCTGCAAGATGGAAACGATATCACGGCTCAAAATGGCGGTGTGCGACGTATTTCACTGGCGCCTGCGACCTGCTCCAAATGCGAAGAGCCCCGGACCATGTCCGGGGCTCCCGAGGCATACCCTTGGCCGTCTGCAACCGTTTATTCGCCGTACCGAAAGTCCCACCCGCGGCCCAACTGGGTGCGAATTTGTGCATCGGGATCGGCGCCCACGATTTGGCCGCGAACGATCACTTTGTACTGATCGGCCGGATACTGATCGGCCGGCTGCTGCGCAACGGCGGAGCCCGAAAGCAGCGCAACGCCGAGGGCAGTCAAGATGAGCTTGGTACTGAGTGATTTCATCGTTGTAACCTCCGTGTTTCGCACCGTGCCTGGCAGGGAAGCTTCTCGTTGCTTCGGCAGTGCAAGAGATACGGAAATTGGCCGAGAGGTCTTCACAATTTGGTTTTGGCAATCGACCAATTGATCTAAATATCGCCGCCGAATTTATCCGATACTGTGCGTAATAGACGCGATATACTGTCAGGCTTAAGCGCGACAAAGCTTGATATCAGGGAGAGAACAATGAGGGCAGGGATCATCGCCGCTGCAGTGCTTGCGGTCGCCATCGGCGGCGCGGCACAGGCGGCCGATAACGTGAAGATCGGCGTCATCTATCCCTTGACCGGCAACGCGGCGAGCGCCGGCCAGTCGGCCAAGGATGCCGTCAACCTCGCCGCCGACATCGTCAACACCGCGCATCCCGAGCTGAAAAACCTGCCGCTCGGCGCCACCGCTGGCCTGCCCAATCTCGGCGGCGCCAAGATCGAGCTCGACGAGGCCGATCACCAGGGCAATCCCCAGGTCGGCCAGCAACAGACCGTGCGCCTGATCACCCAGGACCACGTCGCCGCCATGCTCGGCTCATATCATTCCTCGGTGACGCTCGTGGCGACCGCGGTCGCCGAGCGCCAGGGCGTGCCTTACCTCGTCGCCGATTCGGTCGCGGCCAACATCACCGGGCGCGGCTTCAAGTGGACGTTCCGCACCACGCCGTTCGCGCCGGATTTCGCCAAGGCTTATTCCGATTTCCTCAACGAGCTGAAGAAATCGGGCAAGAAGATCGACTCGATCGCCGTCGTGAACGAGAACACCGATTACGGCACTTCGGTCTCTGCCAGCGTGCTTGAAGCAGCGAAAACCGCCAACATCAAGGTGGCGGCGCAGATCGCCTACAACGCCAATAGCTCGGACGTCTCCGCGCAGGTGCTGCAGCTCAAGAGCTTGCAGCCCGACGTGGTGATCTTCATCAGCTATACCCAGGACATCATCCTGTATTTCAAGACCATGAAGAATCTCGATTACCTGCCGCCGATGATCATCGGCGACGATGCCGGCTTCTCCGATCCGAGCTTCATTCCGAACGTCGGCGATCTCGCCCAAGGCGCGGTCAACCGCAGCGCTTTCGATATCGGCAAGCCGGGCGACAACAGCTACATCGTCGACCAGATGTTCAAGGCCAAATACGGCCGCGACCTCGACGACACCAGCGCGCGCTGGGTACAAGGCTTCCTCGTGCTGGCCGACGCCATCAACCGCGCCGGCTCGACCGAGCCCGGCAAGATCCAGGCGGCGCTCAAGGCGACCAATCTGAAACCCGATCAGCTCATGATCGGCTACAACGGCGTGAAATTCGACGACACCGGCCAGAATATCTTGGCATCCACTTTCCTGATCCAGCTCAAGGGCAAGGAATATGTCTCGGTCTGGCCGGCGGCTCGCGCCACCAGCAAGCTCGAATGGCCGATGAAGGGTTGGCGCTGACGCAAAAGATCGTACGCAACTAAGACAATCGCCCCGGACAGTATCCGGGGCGGTTTATTTGGTCGCCGTCACCGCCAGCGCCGGTGCAGCCATAGCCATTGCTCGGGATATTCGCGCACCCAGCCTTCGATCACCGAAGTCACCGCCTGCATGGTGCCGGCAACGTCGAAATTGCCCTCGGCGTCGCGCACGGGCTTTACCTCGTCGCTGATCTCGCCCCAAAAGCTGTTGCCGTCGGGATTGCGCACCACACGCAGGCCGTGGATCGGCGCGCCGGTTTGCCGGGCCAGCATCGCGATCAGCGGATTGGCGAGGCAAGGGCGGCCGAAGAACGTCACCTGCGACGCCGCGGGTATAATGCTGGTCGGCCGCCATGCCGACGCTGACGCCGGACTGCAGCAAGCGGGCAAGCCGCACCGGCGCTTCCAATGTGGTCGGTACCAGCTCGCCCATCAGCGGCGCGCGCAGTTTTACGATCAGATCGTTGATCGCCGGAATGCTCGGGCGCCGGTACAGCACGGCGGATTTGACGCCGAGCTTGGTTGCGCCGACAGCGGGGATTTCCCAGTTGGCGAGATGGGCGCCGAAGCCGATTATCGCTTGGCCGCTATTTCTGATGCGCTCGAAGCGCTCCGCCGTCTCCGGCGCGTAGGCGACGACGTCGCGGGTCTGCGTACCGAAGCCGGCGATGGAAAAATCGTCGAGATGGGCGAACTCGATGGCGATGCGGCCGAGATTGTCCCACACGCCGCGCGAGGATTTTTTCGATCTCGGCGGCGGATTTTTCCGGGTATGCGGCGCGCAGATTTTCGCGGCCGAGCCGGTGTTCCTTGAGCAGCGGCCCGGCCTTGCGCATGAAGGCGCCGGCGAAATTCGCCGAGCGCCGGCGATCCATCCAATGCACCGCGCGCAACAGCCCGACCGCGAGCGCGCCGAGGGCCGGATCGATCACGGGCTTCAAGCGGATGCGTCCTAGAAGTTGACGATGATCTTGCCGAACACCTGCCGGCTTTCGAGCCGGGCAAGGCCATGTTCGAAATCGGCAAGCGCCACTTCGGTGTCGATCACCGGCAGTGAGCCCGCCGCCATCTTGGCCAGGCTGTCGCGGATGTTGCGCAGCGAGCAGCCGAACGAGCCGGTGATGCGGTACTGCTGCAAGTAGAGCTGGAACAGGTTCATGGTGATCGACTGGCCCGAGGTCGAGCCGCAGGTGACGAGCCGGCCGCCGCGCTTGAGGCAGAGCAGCGAGCCGTTGAAGGTGTCCGGCCCGACATGCTCGAAGGCGACATCGACGCCTTTTTTTCCGGTGAGCTTGCGCACCAAGGTTTCGAAGCGCTCGGTGCGGTAGTTGATGACGTGATCGGCGCCGAGCGCCTTGGCCTTTTCCGCCTTGTCGTCGTCGCCGACCGTGGTGATCACGGTGCAGCCGATGGCCTTGGCCATCTTGATGGCGGTGGTGCCGATGCCGGAGCCGCCGGCTTGCACCAGGATGGTCTCGCCCGGCTCGAGCTTGGCGTTGTCGAACAGCATGTGCTGCACGGTGCCGAACGCCACCGGCGCGCAGGCGGCATCGCGGAAGCTCACGTTGTCCGGGATCGGCACCACGAGCCGCGCCGGCATGTTGATCAGATCGCGGGCAAAGCCGTCGACATGAAAGCCCATGATGCCGGCGACGTTCTCGCACAGATTATCGCGGCCCTCGCGGCAGGCCTTGCAGTGGCCGCAGGTCAGTGCGCCATAGGCCACTACGCGATCGCCGACTTGGCTCGTGGTGACATCGCCACCGACCGCGACGATCTCGCCGGCAGCTTCGACGCCGACGATGAGCGGCAGCTTGCGCTTGGCGAACGCCATGCCGCGCCAGCCCCAGACGTCGATGTGGTTGAGGCCGATCGCCTTGACGCGGAGCTGCACTTCGCCGGCCGATGGAGCAGGCGGCGCGGCGACATCGAGCAGCTCGATCTTGCGGTCGCTGACCAGTGTCAGCGCGCGCATGGTTTTGCCCGGCGCCGTCGCCGCGCGGTCGCTCACGATCGTTTCCGCAACCCCGCTCACGCCGGCTCCCGGGTCATGACCAGGCAAACGTTCTGGCCGCCGAAACCGAACGAGTTGGAGATGGCGCGCCGCACTTTTGCGTCGCGCGCCTTGTTCGGCACCACGTCGAGCGCGATCGCCGGGTCGGGCACGTTGTAATTGATGGTCGGCGGAATGCGCTGGTGCTCGAGCGTCAGCAGGCTGAACGCAGCCTCGACAGCGCCCGCCGCGGTCAGCGCGTGGCCGATCATCGATTTGTTCGACGAGATCGGGATGTTACGGATGTGCTCGCCGAACACGGTGGAGACGCCGAGACATTCCATCTTGTCGTTCTCGGGCGTCGATGTGCCGTGGGCATTGATGTAGTCGACGTCCTCGGGGCCGATGCCCGCGTCGGCCAGCGCGTTCCTCATGCAGGCGATGATCGGCTTGCCGTCGGGGCTCGATCGGGTGCGGTGGAACGAATCCGATTTTTCGCCGCAGCCTTCGAGGATGCCGAGGATGCGGGCGCCGCGCGCCTGCGCGTATTCGAGGTCCTCCAGCACCAATGCGGCCGCGCCTTCGGCCAGCACGAATCCGTCGCGGTTTTTCGAGAACGGTTTTGACGCCTGCCCGGGCGGATCGTTCTGGGTCGACAGCGCCGAGAGTAGTGAAAAGCGTACCAGGGATTCCGGCGTCAACGAGCCGTCGGCGCCGACCGCGAGCGCAACCTGGCACTCGCCGCGGCGCAGCGCCTCGACGCCGAGCTGGATGGCGCTGCCGCCGGAGGCGCAAGCGGTGTTGAGCAAGATCGGCGATCCTTCGGTGCCAAAATGCGTGGCGAGGCGTTCGCCGAGGATGCCGTACTTCATCAACTCGTGGAATTGCGCGAACTCAGGTCTGCGCGCCACGGCGGTCAGCTCGGCATAGCCGGCATCGTCCTTCAGCCCTGCGCCATTGGCCATGGCGATGCGGTAATGCCATTCGATTTCGAGCGGCGGCGCGGCGAAGAACAGCGGACCGGGAAAGTGTGCCTTGCTGCCGACGCCGGCCTGCGCGATGGCCTCTTCGCCAGCGAGGATGGCGATGCGCTCCGTCAGTTCCGCGGGCGACATATAGTCCTTATAAACGTGGTCGACGGCGCCGGCGATCGTGGTGCGCAGTCCTTCGGTCGGGAAACGCGTGATGGCGCGAATGCCGGACTGGCCGGCGGTCAGTTTCGCCCAGTTGTCCTCTTTGCCGACGCCGAGCGCACTGACAACCCCGATGCCGGTGACGGCGACGATGGGACGCCCGGCTTTGTCACGCTTGCCCATGATGTTGCCCTTCAACCGATCCGCTCGACCAAAGCCAAACCTTCGCCGCGCCAATTGCCGACGCTGGTGACGATCACCTGCGACAGGCCGGACGGACTATCGCCGGTATCGCCGCTGCCGGCCGGCGCGAACAGCTTGCCGTGCTCGAGCGCGGCGCAGGCGATCCCCAGATTGGCCGGGAACTGGGTCTCGACCCCATGCCCGATATACGTACCGGTATTGCGGACGGGAAGGCCAATTTCCTTGAGTGCGGCCCGTTCCGCCGAGGCCGCGGGTTCGATGCCGCTGGCGCCGGAAATGACGCCGGCGTGCGCCCGGTCAACCTTGCCGGCGATCGTCTGCCACTGCCGGCGCAGCGCCGTCTCGGTCCCGCCGGCTTGCCGCAAATTGCGATCAGAATGGATTTCGGAAAGCCGCGCCCGCGGTTTTGCGCCGCGCGCTTGCGCGTGATCGGGGCTTTCCAGCACCAAAAACGCCCCCATGGTCGCAAAGGCGATGCCGCCGTTCGGCCCGCGATCCCAAACCGGCGCAAATTTGTCGCGCAGCAGCTCGTGGCCGAGCTCGAAGGCGAGCAACACGTCCCAGCGCGCGCCGTTATAGGCGCCGCCGACCAAGGTCAGCTCGCTTTGCCCGGAGGCGACGCGGGCCTGGGCGACGCGAACGCTGTCGACGCCCGCGGCCTCTTCCCCCATGAAGGTGCGCGAGGAGCCGACGACACCGTGCACCAGCGAGATATTGCCGGCGAGGAGATTGGGCAGTTGCGCCAAAAACAGCGTCGGGCGCAGATCGCTCATCAGGCGTTCGTTGAGAAAAACGTCCGGCCGATTGGCCTTGCGCACGCCGGCGAGGATCGCATTGTCGGCCGCGACATCGCGCTCGCCGCCGCCAGCGGCGACGATCATGTCGGTGCGATCGAGCAGTTCGGGCTTGCCGGCAATGCCGGCATCGCTGAGCGCCAAACCCGCCGCATAGGTGCCGGCGCGCTGCCACAGCTCCATCTGGCGTTGATCGGCCTTTTTCGGGATCTGCTTGTCGAAACTCATCGCCGGCAGCGGATGCACGATGTAGGGCGCGAAGGTCTTGTCGTCATAGGGCGGCGGATCGCCGCGCTCGAGGCGCTGCCAATTCGCCTCCATGCCCTCGCCGAGACACGTGAGTAGGCCGACGCCGGTGATCCACACCTCGCGGCGTGCGCTCACTTCACCGGCTCCTTGAACGGGAACTGCAGGCGCTCGGCCCAGTCGCGGATCGCCTGGCGGAATTGCGGGTTCGGGTAGGGCAGCATGCGGTAGGTGATCTGGGCGTCGCACACGGCCTTGCCCTGGCGGCGGCCTTTGACTTCGGCGACGGTGAAACCGGAGCCCTCGTGGATCACCTTGCCTTCGAACTCGAGCTCATCGCCGGGAAACACCGCGGCACGCATTTTGGCTTCTTTCACGCCGGCGAGGATCGGCATGATGTCGAAATTCGCCAGCGCGCTGGCAAGCCATCCGGTCGTCTGCGCCATGCATTCGATCAACAGCACGCCGGGCATCAGCGGATAGCCCGGGAAGTGGCCTTCGAAGACCGGGCTCTCATTCGCCTTAGGAATTGTGCAGGCCGTGCGGATGACGTCGTTCGCCGACATCGACGTCGACGATGCGGTCGAGCATCTGAAAATATTCAAGGCGCATGATGGCGCCTCAGGCGCCCTTGGCGGCGATCAATTCGTCGATGCGGTCGCTCAGGTTCTTCAGCACGAAGTACTGATCGGTCGTCGCCTTGCCGTCGTTGACTTCCTGCGTCCACTGTTCGAGCGGCAGCTTGATGCCGAACGCCTTGTCGATGGCAAAGGCGATGTCGAGGAAATCGAGGCTGTCGATCTCGAGATCGTTGATGGCGTGACTTCGGGCTTAATGTTCTCACGCGGAATGTCGCAAGTTTCCGCAATGATTTCAGCCACTTTATCAAACGTGGTGGACATCAGACCTGCTCTTTTCGGTCACGGCAAGGATGGACGCCGGCCCCGGCCCGGCGCATGCAAGCCCGACCGTGCCGGGCCCCTTCAGGACGCGAATGCCCCGTATAGCGAAGGATGCCGGCAAGTTCAACGGCGGCGGCCGGAGTCGAAGTCGCGCCGATGCCGAAAGATAAGTCCCTGTGCCGGCTATCGGATTGCGGCCGGCGCCAGAGCGTCCAGCCTTGTTCGGGCCGGTGAAAGGCGCCAACATCGCGTCTGCGACCGCCTCGGCCGGATTGCATCGGAACACGGGCGGCGACGGGAGGGAACTCATGCGGTATGCGCTCCGGCTCGCCGGATTGGCCGCGCTGACGATGGCGCTGCTGCCGTCCAAGGCGGGTGTCGCGCAGGTGCTCATGCAGCGCGACGTGTCGCTCGAAATGGCGCTGACCATCGCCGAGACTGCGGTCGCCGAATGCGAAAAAGCCGGCAACAGCGTCTCGGTGGCGGTGGTCGATCGCGCCGGACGGCTGCGCGTTTTCCTGCAGGGCGACAAGGCGGCGCCGCACAATATCGAGCTGGCGCAGCGCAAGGCCTATACGGCGCGCACCTTCGGCCGCACCTCGGCCGATTGGGCTTCGCGCACCGAGCCGGGCTCGGAACTCGCCGGCCAACGCCAGCTCGAACATGTCATCGCGTTGAGGGGCGGCGTGCCGATCAAGGTCGGCGACGACACCATCGGCGCCGTCGGCGTCAGCGGCTCGACCTCGGGCGGCGACGAGGCCTGCGCCATGGCCGGCGTAGCGCGGGTCGCCGACCAACTGAAGTAGTGGGATCGGTCTCGATATTGCGGAGGCGGTGTTCCAGTTGCGCGGTCAACGGTCCGGGGCGAGCGCATTGCGCACTCGCCCCGCATCGATGCAGCACATTAAGGTGTCACAGGCTATTCAGGAAATTGACCAGATCGGTTTTCTGCTGGTCGGTGAAGCCGATCGCGAAGCGCTGATCATAGAAGTTCACGACGTCCTGTAAAGTCGCAGCCGAGCCGTTGTGGAAGTACGGCGCGCGCGACGCCAGCCCACGCAGAATGGGTCCTTTGAACCGGCCGATGTCCTTGCACTGGCCGCTGATCATGGCCTTGCCGGCGTCCGTGACTTTGTAGATCCGGCCATACAGCGGACCTTCGAGCGTGCACGTCAGCGTAAACACCGGCAATCCCGAAATGTCGAGGACCGGCGGCTTGTTGGCACCGGCGTCAGGAACGCCGATGTCGAGCGGCGCCTTGACCGAGTGGTTGCCCACATTGGGCGTGTCGTGGCAGGTGCCGCAGATCCCGGAATGCTCGCGACGCCGAGATCGTCGTTGAGGCCAGAAACTCCGATGATGTTGATGTTGGTATCGTTGAACACCTCCTCGCCGCGCGCGATCGATTGGCGCTGGGCGGTGTCCTCGTGCCCGTGCAGGCCGAGCCACGGCCGATACAGGTCAAAGA
>CAWCSD010000006.1:0-116538 GCA_963798095.1 uncultured Alphaproteobacteria bacterium
AACTCCGCCACCAAAAGCTTTTCCCTCCCCCACAAGGGGGAGGGGAATTAGCGTCAGCCCGCGATCGCGGTGCCGCGCTTCTTGTTGTAGCGGTGGATGTCGACGCGCTCCCACACGCCGTTGACGTGATAGGGGTCGCTGCGGGTGAAGGCGTCGACCGCGGCGCGGTCTGTGGCGTCGATGACGAAAATGCTGCCGACCGGCGTCTCGCCGTCGTCGGCAAGCAGCGTGCCGGCGGTCACGACGTCGACGCCGTGATCGCCGGATTTGTCGAGATGGATGCGGTGGTCGCGATAATGCTTGGCCCGCGTCGGCAAAAAATCCTTCTTGTCGAGCGCGTGGACCACGAACAGCATGCGTCGCTCCAATGTTCTTCAGGCCGCCATCGATCCCGCGACGCCCCGCATAAAATCGACGAAGGTTTTGGCGATCTCCGCCTCGTACGGCGCCCATTCCTCGAACGAAATCAGCGGCACGTCCTTATCCTCGATCGGCAGCTGATGCAGCTTGCTGCCGGGGATGAGCTTTTGCGCGGCGCGGCCGCTCGCCGAATTGTGGGTGTTGTCGTTGCCGGGGATGACGATGGTCGGCGCCTTGATCGAACGCAGCTGGTCGTCGGTCACGCCCATGATGGTGAAATTGGCGCCGGCAAGGAACAGCTTGTGCCAATGCTCCATCACCGCGATGTAGCGCTTCGGGTCCATGGCCATCAGCACGTCGCGGTTCTTCGGATTGGCGGCGATGCGCTCGCGATATTGCTCGGTGTCGCAGACCGCAGCCATGCCGCCTTGCTGCGCGGCGCGGATATATTGGCCGTAATATTGTTCCGGCAAACGGCCCGCGGCGAAAGCGCCGCCGGTGACGCGGAACAGCAGCAAGCCCCGCACGGCTTGCGGATGGCGCAGCGCGAACAGGATCGAGGTGCGTGAGCCGGACGACGAGCCGCCGATGAACACCGGCAGCGCACCCTTGCGCGACAGCAGCTCGTGCAGATCGTCGGTCCAGATCTCTTCTTCGGCCTCGGTGCCGTCGATCCGGATGTCGGAGGCGCCGGTATTGCGCCGGTCGTGCAGCAGCACGCGAAAGCCGCCGGCCGCGATCTTCTTCGCCAGCGGCACGAATTCATCGTGCGCGCGCCGGCCGCCCGTGATCAGCACCACCCAGGGGCCACGGTCGCCCACGATCTCGTAAACGATATTCACGCCGCGAATGTTCTCTACCGGCATCCTCGCCTCCACTGTTATGGGGCGATATTAGCCTTCCCGCGGCGGCGGCGCGACCGTGAATCCGCCGGCTCCTTCGCAGCGCGATGCGGCCGTCGGCGACGGCCTGCGCCCAGCGCGCGGTGGCCGGCAGGCCGCCGAACGAGAAGAAATGGGCGCTCACGTGCGAGGGCGCGGCTTCCGCCAGCGCGCGGATGAGATCGTCAGGAACGGTCAGCGCGAACATCTGGCGCAACATCCCGGAACGCCGCGCGAGCGCCTGCGCCGAAGCACGCACGCCGCAGCGGGCGGCATAGCGCAGCAGCGCCGACAGGCTGGTCGGGCCGACCAGCCCGATGCGCAGCGGCTGCTCGAAACCGAAACCGCGCAGCCGCGCCACATAATCGAGGATCGCGCGCGCATCGAAACAGAATTGCGTCACGATCTCGACCGCAAGCCCGGTCGCCTCGGCCGCCGCGATCTTTTCCGCAAGCGCCTTGAACAGTGCATCGTTGCCGATCTTCGGGTGACCGTCCGGATAGCCGGCGATGCCGAGCGCGCGAATGCCGCGGCGGCGGAACAGGCCGGAATCGATGGCGTCGGCGGCGCTGCGGAACGGACCGTGTTCGGAGCGGTCGCCGGCGATGACGAGGACGCGGCGCACCTCGGCCTCGCCGTTCAAGCGCGCGAGAAAATCATCGAGCGCGTCGGCGCTTGCAAAATTGCGCACCGCGACGTGGGGCACCGGCTCGAGGCCGGCTGAGCGCAGCCGCATCGCGGCGGTAACGGATTCTTCCGCCGCCCGGTGCGGCACGGCGCTGATATAGACGCAAGCGCCGCGCGGCAGCACGGCAAGCGCCGCGATGTCGGCATCAGAAGGCCGCGTCGCCTCGACGGAAAAATCTTGCATGAAGCCCGCGATGCGTTGCACCGCGGGGCTGAGATTTGCGGCCGGTACGGGTGCGAGGGCGGCCATGTTCGTGGCTCACGCGCGGCGGCGCGAGATCACGTAGGATTCGTCGAAGAACCAAAGGCCGCCGCGCTCCCGCAGCACGGCACGCGTGGCGTCGATATAGCGGCCGTCGGCGACCACTTCGCCAAGACGATCATCTTCCACCTGCGCCACATAAATCGCCGCGTTCCATGCCGCGAACAGCGTCGAGGTGCCGATGGATTCTGAGATTTCCGAGGGCAGCGTGTGCATCTCGTAGCGGAACAGCGAGCGGTTATCCGCATAGGCGTTGAAGTTGAGATCGCGGCCGGCGGCGCCGAGCTCGTGCTTCACTGCTTTCAAGATTTGATGGCGGTCATGGACGAACGGATTGTCGTCCGGCCAGACGCGGCGGATGATTTCCATGCCCGGATCGTGGCCGTGGGAATGGATGGCGATCAGCCGGCCGCCTGGGCCGAGCGCCTTGGCCAGCGGGCCGATCACGCGCTTGGCCTTGAAGTCGAGCGAGGCGCGGGCGCGATACGGCTGCGAGGCGATGACCAGATCGTAATTGGCGGTGGTGCCGCCGGCTTTCGGAATGATCGGGTCGAGCAGGAAGCGGTGGTCCTCGCGATAGATCACCAGCACCACCGGGCGCTCGTAGACCGGATTGCCGGTGCGGGCGCTGACGCCGGCTTTCCAGTTCTGCGCCAGGAACGGCTCCAGATCGATGATTTGCTGCTCGAAGCGGTGCGCCGAATTGCCGATCAGCGGCAGCTCGTGCCACACCAGGCTCGACGCCGCATTGAGCGATTTGACGTGCAGCCACGGCGCGTCGGCATAAGCGAGATTGGTCAATACCAGCACCGATGCCGGATGCTCGAAGAAGCGGTCCGACATTTTCTGCAACGTCAGCCGCACGTCTTCGAGGCTGATCTCCTTGCCGACGGTGTAGAACGGCATGGTCGGAAAGCGGTCGTGCATGGCGCGCATCACCCGCGTCAGCACCGAGCCGTCGCCGACGCCGGCGTCGAACACCCGCACCGCCGGCGGCCGCGGATGGATGTGGACCAGCTCCTCGGAAACGCGGTGCGCCACCTCCCACTTCTCGCTGCAGGTGTTGACGAACAGCAGATATTTTTGCCGGTTGTCGAAGAAGCGGAAATTGCGCTGCGGGTCGTCGGGGCTATGCGGCGCGGCAGGCACCGACGGCGCCGCTGCGGCCGGGCGCGGCGCGTGGGTGCGCTCGATGATCGCCGGACGCCCCGCCGCGCCCTGTTCCTGAGCCGGGTTCGATTGCATAAAACCGTGGATGCGGTCGAGGGTGTCGGTGGTGATGCGGCCGCCGTTGCGCAGCCGCGCCGCGAGCTTGCCGTCGTTGACCGCGCGGCGGCCGAAGGTGAATTCGGCCAAGCCGGTGCGGCGGCAATAATCGGAGATTTCCGTAAGCAGCTGTTGTGCGTTCATGGCACGCGTCCCTGACGTTTCCCGTCGAGCGCCGCGCCAGTGTTTTTGGCCTTGTTGTTATGCGCGGCTGGCCAGCCTCAAGCGAACCAAGAGGCGAGGGGAGGGTCAACCACAAATTGGCCCACCCTTGTAGTGGGCAAGATAGTGGGTAATAGCCCACATTCAAGTGGGCAGACTCTCCCTACGGGGCCAGGGCTGGCAGCGCCTCTAAGCCCGGTGTCGCGTCGCCTAACGCCCGTTCAGACCAAGTCCCAGGAAGCCTGGCCTGAAGCCGAGCCTTTGGGATGAGATATTCCCTTAGGTGAGAGCCGCGGTGGAACGCCGACAGGCGTGCGCGCTCCGATGAGCGCGCGCCGCATCGCAAGTGCGGCGGTTGGTGTCTGCGTCTGTCGGCGTTCTGCCTCCCCTCTTTGAGAGGGAAGAAAAAAGCAAGTGGTGAGTGGTGGATAGCGAAGCGGACTTTCCCAATTCGCACCTCGCCATTGATCAAGCTCCGACGCGGATCGCGTTGTGAGAACAGGATCGCTCATTCCACCTCTCCCCGCGTGCGGGGAGAGGTCGAGTGAGCGAAGCGAACGAGGGTGAGGGGGCCTCTCCGCGATTCTGAGCGTTGCGGATGAAGCGCTGCGTTTCAGACAGTTCACCAATTCTGCGCCCAGCGGAGAGGCCCCCTCACCCCACCCTCTCCCCGCACGCGGGGAGAGGGAGTCGCGAGCGTCTGTTTTGGTCGGACAATTCGAGCTACGTTCGTCCAACAACCAGGAAACGCCATGCCCCGCTTTGCCGCCAATCTCGGCCATCTGTTCACCGAGCGCCCGCTGATCGAGCGCTTCGGCGCTGCTGCCGCCGCGGGTTTTGCCGCGGTCGAGCTGCAATTTCCTTATGACGTCGCGCCGTCGGCGGTGACGGCCGAGCTGAAGCGGCATAGCCTCACGCAGCTCGGCGTCAACACGCCGCAATGCCCGGAATTCGGTCTTGCCGCGCTGCCGGGACGCGAGCGCGATTGGGACGCAGCCTTCAAGCGCGCGCTCGATTACGTCGCGGCGATCGGCGGCAGCGCCATCCATTGCATGACCGGCATCGTGCCGCCGGAGCAACGACCGGCGGCGGAAACGGTTTTCATCAAAAACCTCGAGCGCGCCGCGGCCGACGCGGCCAAGGCGAACATCACGCTGCTCATCGAGCCGATCAATCAGCGCGACCGGCCAAACTATTTCCTCAGCCGCGTCGAGCACGCCGCCGATGTCATCGCCAAAGTCGGCGCGCCGAACGTGCGCATCCAGTTCGATTTCTATCACGTGCAGATCGTGTCCGGCGATCTGCTCAAGCGCTTCGAAAAATTCTTTCCAGTCATCGGCCACGTACAGGTCGCCGCGGTGCCGACCCGCGGCGAGCCCGACGAGGGCGAGATTAATTATCCCGCCGTGTTCGATGCCATCGACCGTTCCGGCTACGCCGGCTGGATCGGCTGCGAATACAAGCCACGCACGCGCACCGAGGACGGGCTCGGCTGGGCAAAAAAATACGGCGTCGTGCCGAAAGGGAGCTAAAAAATGCGTCTGGAAGGCAAAACCGCTTTGGTCACCGGCGCCGGATCCGGCATCGGCAAATGCATCGCGGAAACATTTGCACGCGAGGGCGCGCGCGTGGCGCTCGCCGACATCAATGTCGATGCGGCGAAGGCAGCGGCGCGCGCCATCGGCAACAACGCCATTGCCATGCGTTGCGACGTGACCAAAAAAGCCGATTTCGCCGCCGCCGTGGCCGAGACGCTGTCGGCGTTCGGCGGCCTCGACATCCTGGTCAACAATGCCGGCACGACGCACATCAACAAGCCGATGATGGAGATCGGCGAGGAGGAGTTCGACCGGACTTTTGCCGTCAACGTCAAAGGCGTGTTTCTCGGCTGCCAGGCGGTGGTGCCGGTGTTCCGCAAAGCCGGCGGCGGCGTCATCATCAATATCGGCTCGACGGCGGCGATCCGGCCGCGGCCCGGCACGTCGGCCTATGCCGGCACCAAAGGCGCCGTGCACACCATCACCAAGGGGCTCGCCGGCGAACTGGCCGAAGACAAAATCCGCGTCTGCGCCATCGCGCCGGTCGCGACCGAGACACCGCTGCTGCCGAGTTTCTTGGGCCCAAAGCCGGGCCAGCGCGAGAAATTCGTCGCTAGCGTTCCGCTCGGCCGCCTGGCGCTGGTGCAGGACATCGCCAACGCGGCGCTGTTTCTGGCGTCGAAGGATGCGGAATTTTTGACGGGTAATATTGTTGAAGTTGATGGCGGCCGGTGTGTGTAAATATTTTCCGTCACCCTGAGGTGGCCGCGAAGCGGCCCTCGAAGGGCGACGGCCCGGGCCGTGCATCCTTCGAGGCTCGCTTCGCTCGCACCTCAGGATGACGGATTGCTAACTTTGCATCCCCCACCTCCGCACCGTCGCATTCTCGATGGCGCGGAAGATCACGCTCTCGACGAAGAGGCCGATGAGGATGACGGTGAGCAGGCCGGCAAACACGTTCGCGGTTTCCAGTTGATTGCGGTTCTCGAAGATGAACCAGCCGAGGCCGCCGGAACGCGAGCTGGCGCCGAATACCAGCTCGGCGGCGATCAAGGTGCGCCAGGCAAATGCCCAGCCGATTTTCAGGCCGGTGAGGATCGAGGGAAACGCGGCGGGCACGAGGAGACGCGTGACATAGGACAGGCCGGTCAGCCCGCAATTCTGTCCGGCCATGCGCAAGGTCGGACTGACGGAGAGAAATCCGGAATGGGTGTTGAGCGCGACCGCCCACAGCACCGAATGCACGATGACGAACACGATGCTGAAGGCGCCGAGCCCGAACCACAGCAGCGCCAGCGGCAACAGCGCGATCGCCGGCAGCGGATTGAACATCGCGGTCAAGGTCGACAGAAAATCGGTGCCGACGCGGGTCGAGACCGCAAGCGTGGTGAACACGCCGGCGGCGACAAGCCCGATCGCATAGCCCATGCCGAGCACGCGCAGCGATGTCAGCGTGCGGTCGATCAGCACGCCGTTGCGCGGCGGAATCCCAGAACGCGGCGAGCGTGTCGCTCAGCGAGGGAAACAGCAGGGGATTGTCGAGGATGCGGGCGTAAATTTCCCAGGCGGCGGCGAGCACGAGAATCACCGCCAGACGCCGCACCAGCGTCATGTTGGTGAGCCGCTCGATGAATGTCAGCGGGCGGGCGACGTCGCCGATTGTTCCGGTCGTTTCCGGCGCGAACTGCCGCTCCGGACGCAGCGGCGGCAAAGGGCGAGCCGTGCGGTCATCCATGATGCGCCTCGTTGGTTAGCGCGGTTTCGATCCGATCGGAGAACAGCAATCCATGAATGCGGCGGCTGAGCAGCTCGAACGGTTGCGTGCCGAGATCGGCAAAACCGAGATGCCCGGCATTGAGCTCGGCTTTCACCTGGCCCGGATGCGGCGACATCACCAGGATGCGGTTGCCGATCAACAGCGCCTCGTCGATCGAATGGGTGACGAAGATCACCGTGAAGCCGACATCGTCCCACAGCGCGACCAGCTCTTCCTGCATCTTGCGCCGGGTCAGCGCATCGAGCGCGGCGAACGGCTCGTCCATCAACAGCACCGCCGGCTCCATGGCGAGCGCACGCGCGATGGCGACGCGCTGCTTCATGCCGCCGGACAGCATGTGCGGATAGACGTCCTCGAAGGCGCCGAGATTGACCTTGGCGATGACTTTTCGGGCCTGCTCGCGCGCCGCGGCGCGCGACATGCGGCGGTTGACCAGCAGCGGAAACATGACGTTGCCGAGCACGGTCTTCCACGGCAACAGCTGGTCGAATTCCTGAAACACCATCATGCGGTCGGAACCCGGCCGCTCGATCGGCTTGCCGTTAAGATGGAACGAGCCCGACACCGGCGGCAAAAAGCCGGCGATCGATTTCAGCAGCGAGGATTTGCCGCAGCCCGACGGGCCGAGCAGCACGTAGCGGTCGCCCGGATGGACCTCGAAGGAAACCTTCCAGGTCGCGGTGACCAGATGGTTTTGCGTCTTGTATTGCAGCGTGACTTGGTCGGCGACGAGCAGCGGCTGATTCGCGACCGTAAGCGGGCCGTGTTCCGTGCCGTTCCCCGCCGAATCGGCCATAATTTCCCTTTTGGGCAACCGCCTCGGTCGCGCCGCAGCTTCCGGCGAGCCTAGCCGCTGGTGTATGATCCGCTCAAGGGAACGGACGGATTTTTGATGTGGGGTAGAAAGCGCAAATCCGAGGCGCCGGCCGCTGCCGCCGCGCCGCCTTCGCCGCTGACGCAGGCGATGCATCAGGCGCGCGTCGAGGCGGCCGAGCGCACCAGCGTCGTGGTCGATCTGCGCGATGCCGAAGTCGCTCGCCTTGAGCTTTTGAACGAGGCGCTCGATCCGCTGTTTGCCGAACTTCCGCCCGAGGTCGAGCTGTTCGACCGCGGCGTCAGCCGTGGCGACACGCCGCGGCTGTGGATCGACTCGGTCGCCCATATCGCCATGGGGCGCGACAAGCGCGCCTACCGCTTCCTGCACGACACCCGCATCGGCCGCCGCGTGCTCGCCGAGTCGCACGAAATCCCGGACATCGTCCAGGCGGTGACCTCTTACGTCGCGCGCCGCCTGGTGGAACGCCAGCGCGCGCTCGACGAGGATCCGGAATTCATCACGCGGGTCACCCGCGGCGAAGCCGGCCGCGCGCTGCGCCGCCGGCGCTGGCGGATTTTTGGCACGCTGGTGATCGGTTTCCTGCTCGGGATCGTGACGCTGATCGCAGTCGTTCTGATTTTCGCGACCAAATCTTAGGCGAGCGTCTGCCGCTCGACCTCGCGCATGATGCCATCGGCATCGCGCTCGCGGGCGATCATTTCGCAGCTCCACTTGCCCAACGTGCCGTCGATACGGAATAAATTGTAGCCGGCGGCGTTTTCATCGCCGTGCTTGCGGCACGCCGACGCCGACGGCACGCCGACCGCGGGAATTTTTTTCTGCGGCCCGTCGAGCCAGACCACCGCGCGGCGATGATCGTGGCCGTGCAGCAAAAGCTCGGCGCCCTTGATCGGCGAGCACGCCGCGCAAGTCCGCGGCATCGACCAGGCGCCGCAGATAGCGTTGCGTCAGCGGCGGATGATGGATGAGCACGATGCGGAACGAGCCGCGTGTCTGATCGAGGATTTCCAGCAGCCGCGCCAGCTGCCGTTTGCCGAGCCGGCCGGTCGCCAGCAACGGCGCCGTCGGCAGCGCCGTCGACAGCCCGATCAAGGCGACATTGCCGCGGCGGCGCACGAACGGAAAGCGGTCGAGGCCGTCGTCGCCGCGCATGTAATCCGCCCAGTACTTTGCCGGCGCTTGCTGGACGCTGCGGACGTAGATGTCGTGATTGCCGGGAACCAAGGTGACGTCGCGGGGGGAGCCGAGCGTTTGCAGCCAGCCGCGGGCGCGATTGTATTCGTCCGGCAGCGACAGATTGACCAGATCGCCGGTCACGGCGATGTGGTCCGCCGCGGACGCCTTCAGGTCGTGGATCGTGGCGTCGAGAATTTCCGGGCGATGGATTTTCTTGCGGCCGCGATGCCAATTGATATAGCCCAGCCCGCGCTTGCCGATGAGATCGGACAATCCGGGCCGCGACGCAAGGTGCCAATCGGACAGATGGGCGAGCGTGAACATGGCCGCATCATGCTACGCGAAATCTTGAGAAAGCGTGCAGCCGCACCGTCACGAGCTGCCGATCAGGATGCCGGCGGCAAACACCAGCACACCGCCGACCACGACCTGGAAGGCCGCTTGCAGGAACGGCGTATCCATATAGCGCATGCGAATCCAGGAGATCACCGCCAGTTCGATGGCGACGACGACGAAGGCGAGCGAGGTGGCGACAAAGAAATTGGGAATGAGATAAGGCAGCGCATGGCCGAGCCCGCCGATCGCCGTCATCGAGCCGGTCACCGCGCCGCGCACCACCGGCGCGCCGCGGCCGGTGAGCGAGCCGTCGTCGGAGAGCGCTTCCGCGAAGGCCATCGAGATGCCGGCGCCGATCGCGGCCGCAAGCCCGACCAGGAACGTCGACCAGGTATTGTGGGTGGCAAACGCCGCGGCGAACAGCGGCGCCAAGGTGGAGACGGAACCATCCATCAGCCCGGCCAAACCCGGCTGGATGTATTGCAGCATGAACAGGCGCTTGGCGGTCTGGTCCTCGGTGGCGCGCGCTTTCGGCGAAATTTTGTTGCCGAGCTCCTGCGCCAGCTCTTCGTGCTTGTCCTCCTCGGCGGCGAGCTTGGTCAAGAGCTCGCGCACGGCGGCGTCTTTCGTCGTTTCCGCGGCGCGCCGGTAGAACCGCGCCGTCTCGAGCTCCATCTCCTCGGCGAATTTGCGCGTGGCATCGATCGCCAGCGGGCGATTGAGCCAGATCGGCCGGCGCTCGACAAAGCCTTTGACGTTCTGGCGGCGGATCAGCGGCAGAAAATCGCCGAATTTCTTGCGGTAGAGATCGAGCAGCATGTCGTGATGGCCGATCTCCTCTTGCGCCATCTTGTCGTACATTGCCGCCGTGTCGGGATAGGATTGGCGCAGCGCGTCGGCGAAGGAGCGGTAGATGCGGCTGTCTTCGTCTTCGTTCGAGACGGCGAGCGCCAGCACTTCCTGCTCGCTCAGTTCGGCAAAGCGTTTCACGGGCTACACCTCATGCTTTCGGTCCGCCTGGCGGCCGCAGCCGGCAATTATTGATATTAGAATGCCTCTAATCTTCTGCCCAGCGCGGATTTGGCCATGAATTTCGATGCGATTCGCCGCCGCTTCGAGCCGATTACCCGGCGGGTGCTGCATTTCTATTGGCGCTTTTCGCGCGGGCTGACGCTCGGCGTGCGCGCGGTCGTCATCGACGACAGCGGCAAGGTGTTTCTGATCGTGCATAGCTACGTCCCCGGCTGGCATTTGCCGGGCGGCGGCGTCGAGATCGGGGAAACGGCTGCCGTGGCACTGGCGCGCGAATTGCGCGAAGAGGGCAATATCGAATTGGTCGAGCAACCGACGCTGTTCGCCGTCTATTTCAATCGCCGTATCTCGCGGCGCGATCACGTCGCGCTCTACGTCGTGCGCTCGTTCCGCCAGCCCGCGCCGCCGCAGCCGAACTACGAGATCGTGGCACACGGCTTCTTCGCGCCCGACGCGCTGCCGCCCGAAACGACGCGCGCGACGCGAGAACGCATCGCCGAAGTGCTCAACGGCCGCAAGCCGGCGGAACTTTGGTAGTTCTTCACGCGAACCGCCCGCGGTCGTGCGGCAGCGTGAAATCGAGCAGCGGACCGATCGGCACGATGCCGGTCGGATTGACCTTACGCTGGCTGCCGTAATAGTGCCGCTTGATCTGCTCGAGACTCACGGTCTCGGCTATTCCCGGCACCTGATAGAGGTCGCGCAGATAGTTCGACAGGTTGGGATAATCGGCGACGCGCCGCAGATTGCATTTGAAATGGCTGTAATAGACCGCGTCGAATCGCACCAGCGTGGTGAACAGCCGCCAGTCCGCTTCGGTGATCTGCTTGCCGGCGAGATAGCGCTGGCGCGATAGCCGCTCTTCCAGCTGATCGAAGGTGGCAAAAATGCCGCGCGCCGCTTCTTCGTAGGCGTCCTGGCTGGTGGCAAAGCCGGCGCGATAGACGCCGTTGTTGACGGTCGGATAGACGATGTCGTTGATGCGGTCGATCTCGCCGCGCAGCTCGGCCGGGTAATAGTCGGTGTGCACGTTGGTGAAGGCTTCGAACGCCGAATTCAACATACGTATGATTTCGGACGATTCATTGTTGACGATGGTGCGCTGCTTCTTGTCCCACAGCGCCGGCACCGACACGCGGCCGGTATAATGCGGATCGGCGAGGAGATAGACCTCGGCGAGCGTCTTCTTGCCGTTGGCGCTGTCGGGCGTGCCGCCGCGCTCGCCGCCGAATTCCCAGCCGGTCTTGCCGTAGAGCGGATCGGCCAGCGAAACCGAAATGACGTTGTCGAGCTGCTTGAGGCTGCGGAAGATCAGCGTGCGGTGCGCCCACGGGCAGGCCAGCGAGATATAGAGATGATAGCGGCCGGCTTCGGCGGCAAACCCGCCTTTGCCGTTCGGACCCGGACTGCCGTCGGGCGTCACGAAATTGTGGTAGGCGGTATTCGGCCGGACAAAGCGGCCGTTGGTGGTGCGCGTAACATCCTCTTGCCAGACGCCGTCGACGAGCAGGCCCATAATGATCTCCGCTGATCCAAAACCCAATTTAATCATTCCGCCGCCCGGCGATAGGGCAGCGCATTGCCATGGCGATTGCGCGCCGGCTGGACCTCGGACAATCGAGATGCTAGGCGCGGCGCGATGAACGATGTCGCGCTCACCATCCTGCCCGAGACCACGGACGACGCGCCGGCGATCGACCGCCTGAACGAGCGCACCTTCGGCCCCGGCCGCTACGCCAAAACCGCCTACCGCCTGCGCGAGCAGGTGGCGCATCGCCTCGACGTGTCGTTCACGGCGCGCACCGGCACGCTCTTGGTCGGTTCGGTGCGGCTGTCGCCCATTCGCATCGGCGACACCAAGGCGCTGCTTGCTCGGCCCGCTGACGGTCGAGCCGGCGTTCCGCGAGCAGGGTGTCGGCCAGGCCTTGATCGAGCACGCGCTCAAGGAAGCCGCGGCGAAGGGCCACAAGCTCGTCATCCTGGTCGGCGATGAGCCGTATTACGGCAAATCCGGCTTCAAGCGCGTGCCGCCGGGACGCGCCATCATGCCCGGCCCGGTCGATCCGGCGCGGCTTCTGGTCGCCGAGCTCGTCGATGGCGCCTTTGAGGGCGTGTCGGGTCCGGTGCGGCCGGAGTGGGAAACCTGATCGTCAGTAGCGCAGCAGTTCCTGCCGCTCGCTCAACCAAGCCTGCTCATCCGCAATAGCCAGCGCGTCCAAGTCTTGCGGCATCGCGCGCGCATCGTCCACCCATTCCCGCAGCAACGGGCCGCCGTTGATGACGTCGATGGCGAGCTTGCCGTGCTCGTACTCGTAAGCAAAATCGCGCCATAGCGGATAGTCCGGATACAAACGGCGGATCGCCTTGAAGGCGAGCGCCTGGATGCGCCAGGGCTTGAAGGCGTGGTGATCGTAAGCAGGACCTTCGGTGTGGATCTGCACGCCGTGGCAAAGCTTGCCGACGTGCTTGTGGAACGTCGGTTCGAACCAGCAATCGCGCAAGATGCAACCGCGCAGCCAATGCGGCGCCAGCGCGTGCATTTCCTTTATGACCTTGCGCGCATCGATATCGGGAGCGCCGAACACTTCGAGCGGCCGCGTGGTGCCGCGCCCTTCCGAGAGCGTCGTGCCCTCGACCATGACCGTGCCGGCATAGGCGCGCGCCATCCACACATTCGGCGCGTTGGGGCTAGGATTGATCCACGGGCGCGTGCCAAGCGGCCAGCCGAATCCCGGCGCGGCGTCGGGCTGCCAACTGTCCATCTCGATAACACGATACGCGACATCGAGCTTGAGCGTTCTGACAAACCACGAACCCAGTTCGCCGAGCGTAAGCCCGTGGCGCATCGGCAATGGGCCGGCGCCGACAAAGCTTTGCCAGCCGGCGCGCAGCGTCAGGCCTTCGACCGGCCGCCCGATCGGATTGGGCCGATCCAGCACCCACACCGCTTTGCCGTGTTGCGCCGCCGCTTCGAGCATATAACGCAGCGTCGTGATGAACGTATAAATGCGGCAACCCAGATCCTGCAGATCGACGAGGATGACGTCGCATGTATCCAGCATCGCTTCCGTCGGCTTGCGCACTTCGCCGTACAGGCTGAAGACCGGGATGCCATGCACCGGATCGTTGAAGTTTTGCGACTCGACCATGTTGTCTTGCTTGTCGCCGCGCAGGCCATGTTGCGGACCGAAGGCGGCGGCGATCTTGATGTCGCCGCATGCGGCCAGCGCATCGAGCGAGTGCGTCAGGTCTGCCGTGACCGAGGCGGGATGCGCGAGCAAGGCGACGCGCCTGCCGTGAAGCGGCGCCCGCAAAGCAGGTTCGGCGATAAGGCGATCGATGCCGAATTTCATGGTTGCCAGGGTTTAGGACAATTCAAGCGCAAAGCAATCGGCATGATGAAAGTCTGCCTTACCGGGCGGATGCGCCAGCGCCCAATAGGATTTACGGCCGTTGGTTTCTTCGAGCACCGCCGAAAGACCGAGATGAAGGGGCGACGATAATCCATCGAACTCCAGTGCGGCTTGCAAGGTGTAAGTTTCAGCACTCGATCGCACCTCGATCCGGGGCGCGCCGATCTCGGTCGCAACCCGCATTCCGCTTCGGTAGCCGCTGAATTGATAGGCCGCCCATTGTGTCGAGGGTGAAAAGTTGAATTCGTAATAGCCGGGACCGGACGAGCTACGGACGAACGCCTCGAAGCAGGTGTGCCGCCAAAGCTCATCGGTCCGCGCAGCCGCCATGACGGGCGGCAAACGCAAGTCGCTTATCCTGCCGCTGACGACATAGGACAGGATCAAACTGCCGGGGCGTGGACGCGCGATTTCAGCTTCGATCTTTGTTGCTGCGACGCAAAGCGAGTCCGGATGAAGTCGCAAGGCTTGGCGCAACAAGGCTTGGTGCAACAAGGTTTGGCGCATACCGGCATTGTACAGATTATCGGCCTTCGCGCGCCCAGGTGCCGGCGAGGCTGCCGATCAACAGCAAGAGGCCGAGCAGGCCGGCAAAGACCGGCAGCACGCCGATGCCGCGCACCACGCTGGCGTCGCGCATCTTCAGGCCGATCCAGTTGTCGCCGCTATAAGTGCCGCCGGACCGCACGGCGACGATGCGCGGCACATCAAGGCCGTTGCCGTCGTCGAGCCGGCGCGCCGAGCCGCCGGTCGCATTGGCGATCGGCGCCATCACGTCGGTTGTCGAGGTGACTTCGGCGAATTCGCGCGGATTGGCCGGGCCGATATTGACCAGCGCGTTGAGCTTGCCGTCGGTTGCGCGCCACAGTCCAAGCTCGTCGGCGACGATGCTCTTTTCCCAGACGCCCGGTTCCGTCGTCTCGAGCTTGAGCACGCTGCTCGCTCCCGATGGCGAGGTCAGCGTCACGTCGCCGACGCTGTCGGCCATGGTCTGCCGCTGCACCACGAGATTGCGGCCGCTCATTTTGAGCCGCAGCGCCTCTTCTTCAAGATCAGGTTCCTTCATCAGCCAGTGCGACAGCCGGCGCAGCAAATCGAGATGCGGGCCGCCGCCTTCAAAACCGCGCGCCCACAGCCAGATGTGATCGGAGAGCAGAAGCGCCACGCGGCCTTCGCCTTCGCGCGACAGCACCAGGAGCGGCTTCGAGTCCGGGCCCTGCATCACCGTCGTGCCTGTAGCGTTTCTGGTATCGACGATACGGAACCACTCGCTCCAGTTCGGCGGATTAGAGTCGGCGCCGTCGAGGCCGCGCGTCACCGGATGGCGCCGGCCAAGCTCGGTGAGGCTCGGCCGGAACGCCTGGTCGGTGACATTTCCATCTGGTTCTGCCGGCAGGATGGCATCGAGCGGCGTGCGCCAGAGGCTGGTCTGGCTCGCGTAATCGGGCCCGGCTGCGACCAGCACGGCGCCGCCGTCGCGGACATAGCGGGTGATGTTGTCGAAATAGATGATCGGCAGCACGCCTTGCCGCGCATAGCGGTCGAAGATGATGAGCTGAAACTCGCCGATCTTCTGCTGGAACAGTTCGCGGGTCGGAAACGCGATCAGCGACAATTCGTTGATCGGCGTGCCGTCCTGCTTTTCCGGCGGGCGCAGAATGGTGAAATGCACGAGATCGACGGAAGCGTCGGACTTGAGCAGATTGCGCCAGGTCCGCTCGCCGGCATGCGGCTCGCCGGAGACCAAGAGCACGCGCAGCTTGTCGCGCACGCCGTCGATCGTGACGACGGCGCGATTATTGACCGTGGTGAGTTCGCCGGGCACCGGCGCCGCCTCGATCTCGACGATGTTCTGGCCACCGTGCGGGATCGCAATATCGACATTCTGCGGTATGCCGACCGGAACCGTGCGGGTTTCGATGACGTCGCCGTCACGGCGCACGGTCACCGCGGCGCTGGTTTCCTTGGTGCCCTGGTCCTCGACCTTATAGGTGATGGTCTGCGACTGGCCGACGATGCCGAAGCGCGGCGCGGCGATCAAGGCGACGCGGCGATCGCGCTCGTCCTTGGTGCCGGTGATGAGCGCATGAATGGGCGCCGCGAAGCCGAGCGCGCCGGCATCCTGCGGCACGTCGTGGACCCGGCCGTCGGTGATCATGATGACGCCGGCGACGCGGTCGGTCGGCACGTCGGCGAGCGTGGTGCCGAGCGCGGTGAACAGCCGCGTGCCGTCGGTCTCGCCATCGGCCTGGCCGGCTTCGACGACGCGCACGTCGAGGCCGGGAATATGGCTCAGCCGTTCGACGACCGCGGCGCGCGCCGCTTCGGTCTGCTGCGTGCGGTCGCCGAAACTTTGGCTCGGGCTCTTGTCGACCACCACCACGGCGACCGAAGAGAGCGGATCGCGATCCTCGCGGGTGAGCGACGGATTGGCGAGCGCCAGCACGACCAGCGCCAGCGCCAGCGCGCGGATCGTGGCGCCGCGGCTGCGCGACACGAACAGCAACAGCGCCAGCACGACGGCCGCGGCAATGGCCGCCCACAATACGGGTTCGGCGACGAGCGGGGCGAACGCAATACCGAGATTCAAAATCTCTCTCCTATTGCCCCAAACGCTCGAGCAGCGCCGGCACGTGCACCTGATCGGCTTTGTAATTGCCGGTCAGCGTGTACATGACGATGTTGACGCCGGCGCGGAACGCAAGCTCGCGCTGGCGTGGCTCGCCTTCCACCATCGGCAGCATGGATTGGCCGTCGGACCGCGTCGCCCAGGCGCCGGCGAGATCGTTCGAGGTGATGATGATCGAGGACACGCCGTCGCCGCCGCGCGCAGGCCGTCCGGAGCGGTCTTCGTCCACGTTCGGCAGTGCCTCGACCCAGAGCTGGCCGGTATTGAAGCGGCCGGGGAAGTCGCGCAGCAGATAGAACGTCTTGGTCAAGACGTGATCGCGCGGCACCGGCTCGAGCTCGGGCAGATCGAGCGAGGACAGGATTTTGCGCAGCTCCAGCATTCCCGGACTGCGCGTCTCGCCGCCCGGACCGGGCGGCGCGACCACGGCATCGCGGGTGTCGAACAGCACCGTGCCGCCGTCCTTCATGTAGGTGTCGATGCGCTTGAGGGTCGCTTCCGACGGCCGCGCCGCGCCGGGCGCGATTGGCCAATAGATCAGCGGATAAAACGCCAGCTCGTCGTGCGCGATGTCGAGGCCGATCGGGTCGCCGGGCTCGAGCGCGGTGCGCTGCGCCAGGAAAAGCGTCAGTCCAGCGAGGCCGGCTTTGCTGATATTGTCGACCTCGGCATTGCCGGTGACCACATAAGCAAGCTTGGTCTCGAGTGCCGACGCCGGAACATTGCCGACCCGGATGTCCTCGGCGCGCGCCTGGTGCAACGTCAGCGCGAGAACCGCAAAGAGAATTGCAATGCCGGCCGTGGCGCGGGAGAAGCGCGGCATGAGCCGTTGAATGCCGCCGCCGAGGAACAGCACCACCACAGTATCGAGCAGGAACAGCGCCAGCGCGGCGAGCAGGATCGGCCCGCGCAAATCCTGCGGTTCGCTGATGCGGTAGATTTCATGGCGCGCATTGGCGAGCGGCGTGAAATCGAGCGGCGCCAGGCGATCGGCGGGAGCCAGCGTATTCACGGCGATGAGACCCTCGGCCGTGCCGTAAAAGCCCGGCGGATGATCGGCCGTGGCGCTCGCGGAGAAGTCCGACGGCACCGGCCGCGCGGTCGGCGGCGGCGCGATGAAATTGCCGAAACCGTCGAGCACGCGGCTCGGCGGCACGACTTCGCGCACGCTTTTGGTCTCTGACTTGGCGGCGTCGGTAACGCTGGTGGTGCCGGCGAGCGCCACGATGCGCCGGAGCATTTCGACGAAGGTGCCCGACAGCGGCAGATCGGACCAGCGCGTGTCGCCGGTGACGTGGAACAGCACGATCAAACCTTTGCCGCGGTGCGCGGCGGTGACGAGCGGCGTGCCATCGGCCAGAGTGGCCCAGGTGTTATCACTCAAAGTGGCGTCGGGTTCCGCCAAGACCTGGCGCGTGACGGTGACGTCGCCCGGCACCGTCATGCCGTTGAAGGGGCTGTCGCGGGAAAATGCGGCCAGCGGCTGCGGCTTGTCCCAGCTCAGGCTGCCGCCGAGGATGCGGCCGCCGCGCCGCAGCTTCACCGGCACGAGATCGTCATCGGAGGCGGCAAGCCGGGGGCCGGCGAAACGCACCAGCACGCCGCCGTCCTCGATCCAACGCGCCAGGCGATCATGGGCGTCTCCGGTGACATTGCCGACGTCGGCGAGGATCAGCATGGGCAGGTTCTGATCGAGGAAATGCGCCACTGCGTCCGCCGGCGCTTCGCCTTGGGCGAGCCGCACGTCGGCGAATGGATTGAGCGCGCGGGCGATGTAGTAGCTCGACGACAACAGCGGCTCCGCCAGCTCGACGCTGGCGCCGGAGACGATGCCGACGGTGCGGCGGCGCCAGCGCTTGTCGAGCAATTGCACGGCGCCGGCGGAACGCTCGCCGGAAATCTCGATCCGGGAGATGTCGTTGCGGATCTCGACCGGCAGCGCGAATTGCGCCTCGGTCTCGCGATCCGACGCCCTTGAACGTAAAGGCCGCTTCGCCGAGCGGCAGGCCTTTCAGATCGAGCGCGCGCGCCGTGCCGGTGTCCGCGGCCGCCGTCGAGGCGCGCAACACTTTCACGCTCGAGCGCGCCTGCGGCATTGTCGGCTGCGGCCAGCGCGTGGGCGCCGGCGATGCCGCCGTCGATGATGGTGATCGGGCGGTTGTCGAGGGTCTGCGCCAGCGCCTTGATGAAATCGTTGCCGCGGCCGAGATCGGTGCCGTCGGACAGCCACACCAGATCGACGTCGTGCACGGCGGCGAGGAACTGGGCAATCGCCGGCAGCGCTTCCGAGCGATCGACCGTGTGCGGCTTCGGCTTCATCTGGTGCAGGCGAACGCGCGCCGAGCCCGCGGGTTCGAGCGAAATGTCGCGCGTGCCTTCCGACAACGGAATGAGCGCCACGGCGCGGCGATCGTCCTCGGCGCGGGCGATGATGTCGTTGGCGGTGCGCACGCGGGCGTCCCAGGTGGCGGCAGCCGCCCAGCCGTCGTCGATCATGATTGCGATCGGGCCGCGCGAGGTCGACGCCGCAAGCGGCGGATGCCACAGCGGGCCGGCGGCGGCGATGATCACCAGCGCGGCGAGCGCGAGCCGCATCAGGGTGAGCCACCACGGCGTGCGGGCGGGCGTTTCCTCTTTGGGCGCGATTTCGAGCAGCAGCCGCGTCGGCGGAAAATCGATGCGGCGCGGCCGCGGCGGGATCAAGCGCAGCAGCCACCACAGCACCGGCAGCGTCAACAGGCCGATCAGCACGAGCGGTTCGGCAAAGCCGATGGGCAATCCGGCGATCATGCCGTCACCGTCGCCTGAGCCGCCGGCCGCGGCCGGATTTCGCTATCAGCCGCAGCGGCGCCGATGCGGGCGTGCAGCGCCAGCAGAAGTTCGCTCGCCGGCCGGTCGGTGCGATGGATGGTAAAGCTCCAGCCGAGGCGGTCGGTCTCGGCGCGGATTTCGGCGCGGTGGCGCGCAACGCGTGCGGTGTAGTCGGCGCGCCAGGTTTCGGCGCGGCCCGCCGTGATGCGGCCGCCGCCTTCCGGCTCGACGAATTCGACGCGGCCCCAATACGGAAAAGTCTCCTCGGCCGGATCGACGATCTGCACCACGTGGCCGCGGGCGCCGCTGCCGGAGAGTTGGGTGATGGTGCGCCGCACGTCGGCGATCTCGCTCCACAGATCGGAGAGCAGCACGACTTCGGCGAGCGGGGAGGGCGCGAAACTCGGCGGCAGGCTTGCCCGCTCGGCGCGATCGTGCGCGATCGCCTGCGCCATCTGGTCGACGACATTGCGGCTGCCGGTCGGCCGCGTCAGGCCGGGAATGCCGACACGCTCGCCGGCCTCGACCAGAACCTCGGCGAGCGCCAGCGCGATGACCAGCGCGCGGAAAAGTTTCGAGTCGCGAACCAGCGGCGAGGCAAAATTCATCGACGGCGAGCGGTCGGGCCAGATCCACACCGTGTGCGCGGCCTCCCATTCCAGCTCGCGCACATAGAGATGATCGTCGCGCGCCGAGCGCCGCCAATCGACCCGTGACGCCGGCTCGCCGGACATGAAGCGGCGGTATTGCCAGAAATTCTCGCCGGGTCCGGCGCGGCGGCGGCCGTGCAGGCCGTGATTGACGGTGGCTGCCACCCGCCGCGCTTCCAGGATGAGCCGCGGCATGCTGGCGGCCAATGTCCGGCCGGCGCCGACCGCTCGTCCAACCGCCGCGCTGTCCTGGTAGGTGCGCTTGGGCTCCACCGCCATCCGCTATCCGATCCGCGACTTCAGGCGGCCGACGACGGCTTCGATGCTCTCCCCCTCGGCACGTGCGGTGAAGGTCAGTGCCATGCGGTGCTTGAGCACAGGCTCAGCAAGATCCAGCACGTCGTCGATCGAGGGCGCGAGGCGGCCGTCGAGCAGCGCTCGCGCCCGCACCGCGAGCATCAGCGCCTGGCTGGCGCGCGGGCTCGGTCCCCAGGCGATCAGCTTGGCGGCTTCACCGCCTTCGGATCCCGGCCGCGCCGAGCGCACCAGCGCGAGAATGGCTTCGACCACGGATTCGCCGACCGGCAGCCGCCGCACCAGCCGTTGCGCCGCCATCAGTTCTTCGGCCGTCATCGCCGGCTTGGCGCGGGTTTCTTCCGAGCCCGTCGTTTCGAACAGGATTTTCCGCTCGGCCTCGCGATCGGGATAGCCGACGTCGATCTCCATCAGGAAGCGGTCGAGCTGTGCTTCGGGCAGCGGATAGGTGCCTTCCTGCTCCAGCGGATTTTGCGTGGCGAGCACGTGGAACGGCTTCGGCAGATCGTGCCGCGTGCCGGCGATGGTGACGTGCTGTTCCTGCATCGCCTGCAGCAGCGCCGATTGCGTGCGCGGGCTGGCGCGGTTGATCTCGTCGGCCATCAGGAGCTGCGCGAACACCGGACCGGGCAGGAAGCGGAAGCTGCGCTTGCCGGTCTGGCTTTCCTCCAGCACTTCGGTGCCGAGAATGTCCGACGGCATCAGGTCGGGCGTGAACTGGATGCGCCGTGCGTCGAGGCCAAGGACGATCCCCAAGGTTTCGACCAGCTTGGTCTTGGCGAGGCCGGGCACGCCGAGGAGCAGCGCATGGCCGCCGGACAGGATGGTGACGAGCGCCTGCTCGATCACCTTGTCCTGGCCGAAGATCACCGTGCCGATCGCGGCCTTGGCCGCGGTCACATGCGCCGCGGTCGATTCGGCGGTCCGGACGATCATGTCTTCGAGCTTTTCGAGACCATCTCCGCCAGCAACGGGCATGGCTAACTCCTTGTCTTTGGGCCGTATTCTTGCACCGGAGGAGATTCGCGCCTTATGCACGAATCCAGGGCAGCCAACATTGCACTGCTATTGGGCACACATCATGCAATATACACGCCAGCCCGCGCCAACGCAGAGCTTGCGCTGATTCTTCATCCACAGGGATCACAACTTGGAAAACAGCGGCCGGATGCAGATTGGCGATCGCAATACCTCGAATAATCTCGCCCCCGGACACATGTCCGGATGGTAGGTTCCAGGCAAACCATGGCGAAGGAAGGGCAATCCGGCCTCGAGGCGATCACAGGCGCGCTAGCGCGCGCCGGCAGCCAAGGGGCCGCCGCCGGTCGAGCGATGGAACCCGCCGTTCTGCGGCGATCTCGACATGCGCATCGCCGCCGACGGCACTTGGTTCTATATGAAGACGCCGATCGGCCGGCCGGCATTGGTAAAATTGTTCGCTTCCGTGCTCAAGCGCGAGGGCGACAGTTACTTCCTGGTTACGCCGGTGGAGAAGTGCGGCATCACGGTCGACGACGCGCCGTTCCTGGCCGTCGAGCTCAACGTCGAAAATGGCGCCGAAGGCCGCGTGCTGCACTTTCGCACCAATGTCGACGATTGGGTGTCGTGCGGACCGCAACACGCGCTGCGCTTCGAGCCGGAAGCCGGCACCGGCGGACTGAAGCCGTATCTCCATGTGCGCCGTGACCTGTGGGCGAAGGTGACGCGCACGCTGTTCTTCGATCTTGTCGAGATCGGCGAGGAGCGCGAGGTCGACGGCAAAGCGATGTTCGGCGTCACCTCGATGGGCGCGTTCTTTGCCATGGCACCGGCCGACCAGGTGAGGGATTTTGCGTGAACGATCAACCGGTATCGCTAGCCCGTCCGGCCACCCCGGATTTTTTCGAGCGTGCACGGGCGCGTCTCGATCTCGACGTGCCGGCAGCGCTGACCGATCCGGCGGCGCGAGGCGTGCGCCGCGGCGATCTCGATCTCGATCCGGTGCTGTGGGAGCGTGCCGGCGTCAGCGCCACCAAGCCGGCCGCGGTGCTGATCCCGATCATCGACCGCGCCGAGCCGACCGTGCTGTTGACCTTGCGCACCGCGGAGCTTGCCAGCCATGCCGGGCAGGTCGCCTTTCCCGGCGGCAAGATCGATCCGGGCGATGAGAGCCCGGTCGCGGCGGCGCTGCGCGAAGCGAAAGAGGAGATCGGGTTGGCGCCGGTGCTGATCGAGCCGATCGGCTATCTCGATCTCTATCTGACCTTTTCCGGTTTTCGCATTCTGCCGACGGTGGCGCGGGTCAAGCCGGATTTTTCACTCACGCTCAATCCGTGGGAGGTGAAGGAGACGTTCGAGGTGCCGCTCGAATTTCTGATGACGCCGGACAATCACCAGCGCAAGACGCGCGACTGGAAGGGAATTCCGCGCGATTATTACGCGATACCGTTCGGCGAGCGCTACATTTGGGGCATCACCGCGGGTATCCTGCGGAATCTGTACGATCGGATTTACGGCGCATGATCAGGCCATTCTTCACCGAGATCGGGCTGTTCCTCACCCCGTTCGTGATCTATGCGGCGTTCCTGGTAGCGACGCGCGCCGGCGTACTTGACCCAGTGTCGTGGACGCTGCGGCGAATCGCCAGCCTGGTCATTGTCTCTCTCATCCTCGTGGTCGGCAGCTTCGTGCTGCTGGCGCAGTTCTCCGGCGCGCCGCCGGGCTCGACCTATGTGCCGGCCCATGTCGACGGCGGCAAGTTCGTGCCGGGAACGACGCGATGACGGACGGCGCGCATCTCAACAACGCCGCCTGGCTCAAGGACGCCGAGATCGCCCGCCTGCTCGCGCTGCTCGATCGCGACGGCGAGGAAGCCCGTGTCGTCGGCGGCGCGGTGCGCAATGCAATGATGGAACTGCCGGTTGGCGAGATCGACGTGGCGACGACGGCGGTGCCGGAAGAAATCGTGCGCCGTGCCGAGGCGGCGGGTTTCAAGGCGAAACCGACCGGCATCGAGCATGGCACGATCACTGTCATTATCGACGGCCAGCCGTTCGAGGTGACGACGCTGCGCGAGGACGTCGAAACGTTCGGCCGCAAAGCAAAGGTGGTGTTCGGCCGCGACTGGAAAGCGGACGCCGGGCGGCGCGACTTCACCATCAACGCATTGTCGGTGTCGGCTGACGGAAAAATCTACGATTATGTCGGCGGGCTCGACGACATCGCCGCGCATCGGGTGCGCTTTATCGGCGATCCAAGGCAGCGGATTGCCGAAGACTATCTGCGCATCCTGCGATTTTTTCGCTTTCACGCCTGCTACGGCAAAGGCGCGCCGGATGCGGCCGGATTGCACGCCTGCATCGCTGCGCGCTCGGGCCTCGATACTTTGTCGCGCGAGCGGGTGCGGATGGAATTGCTCAAGCTCATGCTGGCGCCGCACGCCACGCCGACGCTCGCGGTGATGGCCGAAGCCGGCCTCCTCGGCGCCGTGCTCGGCGGCGTGCCGCTGCTCGCGAGCTTCGAGAATGCGGCGAAGGCTGAAGCCGCGATCGGCGCTGCGCCAGATGCGGCGCGGCGGCTCGGCGCGCTCGGCGTGCACGTCATGGAGGACGCGGAGCGGCTGTCGCAGCGGCTGCGGCTGTCCAATATCGAATTCGAGAGGTTGATGGCGCTGGAATATTGGTGGCGCGTGCGGCCTGCGGCCGGCGAACACGCCGCGCGCGTATGGCTCTATCAGCTCGGGCCGGCATCGTTCACCGATCGTGTGCTGGTCGCCTGGTCGCGCTCGGACGCCGGCGCGGCCGACCGCGCCTGGCGCGAACTCGCGACTTTGCCGCAGCGCTGGACCGCGCCGAGGTTTCCACTCAAGGGCGCAGATTTCTCCAGCCGCGGCGTGCCGAAAGGGCCGGAAATGGGCGCCGCGTTGCGCACCGCGGAACAGGCCTGGATCGACGCGGATTTTCCCGAAGATCGCGCGGCCATCGACGCCATCGCCGATCGCGCGGCGCGGCAAACGCTAGCATCCGGCTCTTTGCTTTAAGATTCGCGAGCCCGCAGCGCGCGCAGCCGTCGCCGGCTGCCCGCGGCGACCTCCTGCAGGCGCGGCCGGACGCGAGCCATCATACGGCGCGGGCGCATGCGCTCGACCTGCATTTCGTTGCCGCGCCAGACAAACTCGCTGCCGCCGAGCGCCTTGAAGAAGAGCACCGGCAAAAGACAATCGCGAATCAATCCATAAACCGGAGAAAGGAACGGCAGATGCCATTCGGCCGCCGCCGCCAGCAACATTTCGCTGCCATACCAGAGCGTGCCGAGCGCACCCGCGCCCAGCGCCGGCGACAGCCCGGCCGCGCTCGCCACGATAGCTGCCGCGATCATCGGCAGCACGCCGCCGGCAAGAGCTTCCGGCAGGAAGTAAGGCAGGAAACTCGCGCGCCGCAGCCGCGCCCAGCGCACCTGACGATTCCAGACTTCCGCCGCGCCACGCCAGCCCAGCGGCTGCACGAACGGGCGATCGACCAGCCGGACCTTGAGACCAGAGCCGCGCACGATCTTGGTTGCTGCGGCGTCTTCGGCGACTTCCTTGCCGAGCGCCGCGATGCCGCCGGCGCTCTCGAGATCGGCGCGGCGCCACAGCATGGTTTTGCCTTGCGCGAAACCGCGGCCAAAGCTGTCGATGACAAATTGCCAGCGCGCCTGATAGGTGTTGAGAAACGCGCATTCGAGCTCGGCCCAGATGCCCTGCGGGCAGCAGCCGACCGGCGGCGAAGCGACAAGCCCGGTATCGGCGCGCCAGCTGGCGAACAATTGCCGTATGTAGTCGCGCGGCATCAGCACGTTGCTGTCGGCGAGCACGATCCAATCATGACGCGCCGCGCGCCAGCCCTTGACCACATTGTTGAGCTTCGGATTGCCGCTCACCCGGTCGTCGCCGATCAGGAGCCTCGCGTTTGCGCTCGGGTACTCGGCGATCAAATTCTCGACGAGCGGCACGACGGGATCGTTTGCGGCGGCGACGCAGAACAGGATTTCGTAGTGCGGATAATCGAGATCGAATGTCGAACGCAGCGTATCGGCTGCATAATTGTCCAGTCCGCATAGCGGGCGCACCAGGCTGACGGGCGGAAGTTCTTGCTGGAACGGCGCCTCGCCGAGCGAGTTCCGCCGCAGGCGGAAAATCGCGATCGCGATGCTCGCGATATGGACAACGGTGGCGATGATGCAGAAGGTCGCAAGGGCGAGAATCGGCGCTGTCATTGCGCCGACTTTTAGCTCAATGCCGTGACAGCGCCGTGACTCGAAGCTCCAGATACTAGGAGAAGCGCGCGTTAACTTTTGCTGTCGTCCGTTGTCATCGTCCTGCAATGCAAAAAACTTAAAGAGTGCGGCAGATTGAACAGGCGCGAGACAGTGATTCGTGACGTTTGAGCCCGGCACAATTGGGTTCCGTACGCTCTTCATCTCCGACGTTCATCTCGGCGCGCGCGGCTGCCAGGCCGACCGCCTCCTCGATTTCCTGCGCTATCACGACGCCGATACGATTTATCTGGTCGGCGATATCGTCGACGGCTGGCAGCTCAAATCCGGCTGGTATTGGCCGCAGCATCACAACGACGTGGTGCAGAAGCTGTTGCGCAAGGCGCGCAAAGGCGCGCGCGTCGTCTACGTGCCCGGCAACCACGACGAATTCTTGCGCGATTACTACGGCACTCATTTCGGCGGCATCGAAGTGGTCGAGACCGCGATCCACGAAGCCGCCGATGGCCGCCGCTATCTCGTCGTGCACGGCGACGTGTTCGACATGGTGGTCAAGCACGCGCGCTGGCTGGCGCTGCTCGGCGATACGGCCTACGACTTCGCCATCCTGGTCAACCGCTATTTCAACGCCGTGCGCCGCCGCCTCGGCTTTCGCTACTGGTCGCTGTCGCAATGGGCCAAGCACAAGGTCAAGAACGCGGTGAATTACATCGGCGCCTTCGAGCAGACGCTGTCCGCCGAGGCGCACCGCCACAAGGTCGACGGCGTGATCTGCGGCCACATCCATCACGCCGTGATGCACGACGATTTCGGCATCCGCTACATGAATTGCGGCGATTGGGTCGAAAGCTGCACCGCGCTGGTCGAGCACGAGGACGGCCGGTTCGAGATCATCAATTGGTCCGATCACGAAGGCGCATCGCGGCCGTTGCCGGATTCGGGCGTCGTGCCGTTCGACGATGACGCCGAAATCGCGGCGTAACCAAAAACCTATCAATGCCCAAAAATCAGCCGACTTGGGTGCTGATCGATATTCTTGATCGCCTTGTTCAGCTCGGCCAAGGTGCGGCGGCCGTCGACGGCGAAGGCCTGGAATTCCTTCAGCCCGGAATTGGAAAACTGCGATAGCCCGACGGAAATGTCGTTGGTGTTCTTGTCGAGGTCATCGGCAAGACGCCGGATCGAAATCCGCGGCGCGGCCGATCTGGCCGTTGCCGTCGGTGCCGCCGGCGAGGTTTTGCAGGCCCTCCATCACCTTGTCGAGGCGCGCCGAGTTGTCGGCCAAGGTCGAGGTCACGGTCTCGATATTGCGCAGCGACAGATGCAGCGCGCTTTCGTTCGCGGCGACCATGCCGTCGATGCGGGCGAGCACGTCGCGCGCCTGCTGCGTCACGTCGGCGGTCGCGCTGGCATCGGCGTAAAGTGTCGGCGGTGTGCCGGCGTCGGCGGTGAGCGGCGCCGCGTCGACCGAGCCGCCGGCGAGCGACACCTCGGCAAGCCCGGTGAGGCCCTGGAACTGCAGGCCCACTTTGGTGTCGGCGCGCACCGGCACGGTGCGGCCGAGCGCGATCACCGCGACGACCTTGTGCGGGTCGGCGGCATCGAGCGCAAGCTCGGCGACCTCGCCGACGCGGATGCCGTTGAACAGCACCGCGGCGCCGGTGCGCAGCCCCGACACCGAGCCGTCGAACACGACGCGGTAAGTTGCTTGCGCGGTGCTGCGGCCGGTGTTCTGGAACCAGAAGATGAAGCCGAATGCGCCGACGATGACGGCAAGCGTGAACACGCCGGTCGCGATGTAGTTGGCCTTGGTCTCCATGAAACCCTCTGCACTCTTTTAGTGGTGAACGAGCCGGCCACGTTTGCCGCGGAAGTACGATTTCAGCCAGGGATGTTCGGACGCGAGCATCGTTTCGATCGTGCCGGTGGCGATGATGCGGCCTTCGGACAGCACCGCGATGCGGTCGCAGACCGTGTGCAGGCTGTCGAGATCGTGGGTCACCATGAAGACGCTTAAGCCCAGCGTGCGCTGCAAGGTGCGGATCAGTGCGTCGAATTCGGCGGCGCCGATCGGATCGAGGCCCGAGGTCGGCTCGTCGAGGAAGACGATGTCGGGATCGAGCGCCAGCGCGCGCGCCAGCGCGACGCGCTTGACCATGCCGCCGGACAGTTCGGACGGATATTTGCCGCGCACATTTGCGTTGAGGCCGACCATTTCCAGTTTCGCCAGCGCGATCTCCTCGATCAGCCGCGGCGACAGGTTGAGATATTCGCGGATCGGGAACTGCACGTTTTGCAGCGCGGTGAGCGAGGAGAACAGCGCGCCCTGCTGGAACAGCACGCCCCAGCGCCGCTCGATCGCGCGCCGCTCGTCGTCGTTGACGGCGGCAAGGTCAGTGCCGAACACTTCGATGCTGCCGTTGCGCTTGGGCAAAAGCCCGATGATGGTGCGCATCAGCACCGACTTGCCGGCGCCCGAGCCGCCGACAAAGCCGAGGATCTCGCCTTCGAACACGTCGAGGGTGGCGCGATCGAGCACCGGTGTTTCGCCGAAGCCGACGGTGAGATCGCGCACGCTGATCACGGCGGTGTTGCTGGCCATGCTCACATCCCGATCGCGGCGAAGAACATGGCGAAGAAGCCGTCGAGCACGATGACGAGGAAGATCGATTTGACCACCGACGAGGTGGTCTTGAGCCCGAGCGAGGCGGCGCTGCCGTCGACTTCAAAGCCTTCGACGCAGGCGACGAGCCCGATCACCAGCGCCATGAACGGCGCCTTGATCATGCCGACGGCAAAGGTCGGCAGCCAAATCGCGTCGCGCAACCGGGCAAGGAAAATGTCGGGCGTCATGCCGCCGTAGAGCCAGCACACGAGGCCAGCGCCGTAGAGCGCCGCCATCGAGCCGATGAATGTGAGGAGCGGCACTGCGACGACGAGCGCGACGATGCGCGGCAGGACCAGCACCTCGACCGGATCAAAACCCATGGTGCGCAGCGCGTCGATCTCCTCGCGCATTTTCATCGAGCCGAGCTCGGCTGTGTAGGCGCTGCCGGAACGGCCGGCGACCATCACGCAGACGATCAGCACGCCGATTTCGCGCAGCACCAGAATGCCGACCATGTCGACGACGTAGACTTCGGCGCCGAAGGTGCGGAAATGGAAGATGCCCTGCTGCGCGATAATGGCGCCGATCAGGAAGGTGCTCAGCGCCACGATCGGCACCGCGCGCCAGCCGACCTTTTCGAGGTGATGCACCAGCGAGGTCAGCCGCAACCGCGCCGGATGTGCGATCGTGCCGAGCACCACCATGGTCAGCACGCCGAGGAGATGCGCCAGTAGCACCAGCGACGCGCCGATCTCGGCCACCGCGCGGCCGATGGCATCGAGCGCGGTCAGGATGATGTTTGGTGCGGCGGCATCTCGGCCGGCGGTCCGGTTCACCAGCCGCACCTCGTCCATCAAACCGCGATCGCTGTCGGAGAGACCGATGATACGGGTCGAGGCGCCGCGCGCCGTGAAGGCACGGTTGAGCCGCTCGATGAGCCAGGCGCCGAACGTGTCGAGCCGGTCGAGCCGGGCGAGATCGATGTCGATGCTGCGCGCCGTCTGGTAACGCCCGGCCGCGTCGTCGACGATTTTCTCAAGTTCCGCGGCGCGCTCGGCGATCCAGGCGCCGGTTGCGACCAGACCCACGCCTTTGCCATTGAACGTCGCGACGAGGGACGCGGAAGTCCCTTGAGCGCTGAGCCCGGCTGCGGTCATACTCGCTCCCTGCATGGAGCTCTCCGTCCGGATCGAGCGCTGGCCGCTGGCCGGCGCCTTCACCATCAGCCGCGGCACCAAGACCGAAGCCGTCGTGGTGGTGGCTGAATTGAGCGATGGGACCCACCGCGGCCGCGGTGAATCCGTCCCCTACGCACGCTACGGCGAAACCCCGGACGGTGTGGTTGCGGCGATCGAAGTTTTGCGTCCGGCGCTAAGGCGCGGGCTCACCCGCGCCGACCTGCAAAGCGCGATGCCCGCAGGCGCTGCCCGTAATGCACTCGATTGTGCTTACTGGGACGTTAACGCGAAGGCTGCCGCGCGCCCGGTGCATGAATTAGCCGGCCTTGTGGCGCCGCAGCCACGGATTACGGCCTATACGATCTCGCTCGCCGCGCCCGCGGCCATGGCCGAAGCGGCGGAGCGCGCGGCAGACCGGCCCCTGCTCAAGGTCAAGCTCGGCTCAGACGACGACGGTATGCGGATAGCGGCGGTCCGCCGCGCGGCGCCGCGGGCGGAACTGATCGTCGATGCCAACGAGGGCTGGACCGCCGATAATCTTGCGCAAAACCTCGCCGCCTGCGCCGATGCCGGCGTCACCTTGATCGAGCAGCCACTGCCTGAAGGAAAAGACGCGGCGCTGGCGCACATCAAGCGCGCGATCCCAGTCTGCGCCGACGAGAGCGTGCATGATCGCGCCTCGCTCGAGGCGCTCATCGGCAAATACGATGCCGTCAACATCAAGCTCGATAAGACCGGCGGCCTGACCGAGGCCCTGGCGCTCGCCGCGGCAGCGGAGCAGCGCGGCTTCACCATCATGGTCGGCTGCATGGTGGCAACCTCGCTGGCGATGGCGCCGGCCATGCTGGTCGCGCAACGCGCCCGCGTGGTCGATCTCGACGGCCCGCTGCTCCTCGCCAAGGATCGTGCCGACGGTCTGCGCTACGACGGCAGCCTGGCCTATCCTGCGGGTGCGGCGCTTTGGGGCTAAGGCCCGCGGCCGGTTGGTGTAAGTTTCGGCTGGGCGACGGCGTATATAAACTTCCGGGAGGATTGTCATGGCGACGAGGCGCAACGTTCTTTCAGCTATTGCAGGCGCCGCAATCGGATTACCGGCCATCGGTCGCGTCGCCGCGCAGCAGAAATATCCCGACCGGCCGATCAAGCTGATCGTGCCGTTTCCGCCGGGCGGCCCGATCGACACCATGGCGCGGATGACGGCGCAGGAACTGACCAGCCGCGTCGGCCAGGTCGTCGTGGAGAATCGTGCCGGCGGCGGCTCGACCATCGGCACCAAGGACGTCGCCGCTTCGGCCCCTGACGGCTACACGCTGATGTTCGGCTCGTCGGGCTCGCTCGCCGTGGCGCCGGCGCTTTATTCGAGCCTCGGCGTCGATCCGCTCAAGGCGTTTGTTCCGATCGCGACGGTGGCGCTGTTGCCGCACGTTTTCGTCGTCAATAACGACGTGCCGGCAAAGTCGATCGGCGAATTCGTCGCTTATGCCAAGGCCAATCCCGGCAAGATCAATTATGGCGCGGGGCTCGGCACGCCGCCGCATCTGCTCTCTACCTTGTTCAAGACCGAAGCCAAGATCGACGTGGTCTACGTGCCCTATACCGGCTCGGCGCAATCGGTGAACGATCTGCTCGGCGGCCAGACCCAATTCACCATCGACGGCTTGGTGACGCTCTACCCGCTGATCGCGGCCGGCAAGCTGCGGGCGCTCGCCATCGCGCGCGGCGAGCGCTGGCCGGCGCTGCCCAACGTGCCGACGCTCGTTGAAAGCGGCTACCCGGATTTTGTCATCGACGCCTGGACCGGCGTCGTCGCCCCCGCCGGCACGCCGCGGCCGATCGTCGATCAGCTCAATGCGGCGGTGAATGACGGCCTCAAATCGCCGGCAGCGCAGCAAAATCTGGCGAAATTCTCCGCCATCGCCAAGATCGGCACGCCGGAGGATTTCAAAAGCTTCCTGGCCGATCAGACGCAGAAATGGGCCTCGATCGTGAAACTTGCCGGCGCCCGGATCGATTGAGCCGGACGCGCCGTGCCTGTGGGTATCTTCAGGGCGCTCCCTGACCGTCGGATTGCGCCGTTTGCGGTTGTGCTGTTGAGTCGGCTTCGTTTGGTAGAACCATGCCCATCGACCCATTGGCGCAGATATTGTCCGGGCTGCCGGACGAGGCAGATTTCGATGCCGTCCATGCCGCGCTCATGGCGACGGAACGCGGCCGCCGCTTTCTGACCGAATACGCCGATCGCAATCGCCACGCCGACACGACCGCAATCGTGAGTGCCATCGCGCGCATCGAAGCGATGCTCCGCGGTGAAGGTCCGCCGCGTGCCGACGCCACGGGCGACCTCATGGAGATTGCCGCGGCGATGGATCGTATCCAAGGTGCGCTCGCCGCCGGCGCGACGCCCGCGCCCGATATCTCCGCCGCGATCGAGCGCCTTTTGGACATCGCCTTCATCCTGCACGAGCGCCCGGTCGAAGCGACGCTGTGCGACGGGCTCGACGCCGCCATTCGCGAAATCTCCGACGCCGACATGCGTTCGGGATCGGCGGCGGAGGACAACCGCAAAGCGGCCGAGCTGGTGCGCGCGCTCGCGAGCCGCGTACGTGAGATGATTTCGCTTTCTGGCGCCGTGCATGCCGCGAATCGGACTGCCGGAGAAAATGTTGAATCCACGTCCGGTGCCGGGTTTTTCGAGCTGGCGACAAACGACGGCGAGACTTTCGACCAAGCCGTCGCAGAACTCGCGGCATCGTTGCCGACACTTAGCGATGCGCCAAGCGATCCTGTCGAGGCAGGGGCGGAGCCGGAGCCGGAAAGCGGGCAGGGCGCGCAGCTGCTCGCAGCGGAGATTGCGCCAAGCGACGATGTTTTGTTGCCCGCCGATGAGGTGCAGCAGACGGCGGTGGAAACCGGAAATCCGGACAACGACACCGCGCCGCCGCAACTGGCATCGACCGACGTGTCGCTGAGCGAAGCGGTGTTGAGCCAAGCATTTTCGGATGACTATTTTTCGGGCCCGAATTTTTCAAGCGAAACGCCGGCACGCGAAGAGACTCGAGGCGATCAAGCATTGAGCGAGGAGCCACCGAGCGAGGCCGTGTTGCCGGCGCAGAACTTTTCGACCGATCCCGTGCCGGGTCCGCAAGAAGATCCCGCCGACCTGTTCGAGCCGCCGCCGGTTCTTCCCAAGTCAGCCGCGACCTCAGTCGAAGCGGCAGCGCCGGTCACGGCGGATTTACCCGTGCCGGCAGAGCCGCCCGCGGAGCCACCGCTCGCCGTCCCGCCGCCGCCGGCGCGGGCAATTCCGCGCCCGCCGGGCAACGATCCGCTGGCCGCGGTGCGCGACTTGAGCGCGGAAGAGCTGATCGCGCTGTTCAGCTAGCCTCGCGCGCGGTCAAAAATCGCGCTCTGTGTCGGCGTTGTTAACCTTTTATTAACCAAACGCGTCCTCAATACGATGATTCGGTAAACGGCACGGAAGTTGCTTTCCTTAACGAGGTGAAGCGGATCAACAACGACGCTGCGTGTGCTTGCTCTCTCGAGGTCTGCGGGAACCTTTTCGTTAGTGGTCCGCTCAAAATGATCTTTTGGAGGCCACGATGCACACACTTACCGGTCGGATTCTGGCTGCAGTAGCGTTGTGCGTGCTTGTGTTCGTTCCGAAAAACCTGGCTGCGCGCGACGACGGCCGCTACGCCAATTCGCCGCTGAAAGCCTGGTTCGACAAGCTCGCCAGCGGCAAGGGCCTGTGTTGCTCGTTCGCCGACGGCGTCAGCGTCGAGGACGTCGATTGGGACACCCAGGGCGCAAGCTATCGCGTGCGCATCAACGGACAGTGGGTCGTCGTGCCCGATGCGGCGGTGGTGACTGAGCCCAACAAGTTCGGGCCTGGCCGTGGTGTGGCCGTATCAGGACAACAATGGCGTGACCCAGATCCGTTGCTTCATACCGGGCTCGGGCGCGTAGGCTTGCTCAAACAACAAGCAGGGGCCCGATTCTGATTTACGCAGAATCGGCTCCGGCTTCCGCGCGTGTGAGAATCGACGGCTACGCCACCAGCCGGGAGAACAGGTCCGGGTCGACGTTGCCGCCGGACAGGACGGCGACGGCGACTTTGTTGCGCACGTCGATCTTGCCGGTCATCAGGGCTGCAAGCGCCACCGCGCCGCCCGGTTCGACCACGAGCTTCAATTCGGCGAACGCAAAGGCAACGGCGGCGGCGACTTCCTGGTCGCTTGCCACGACGCCGGCGTCGACCAGCGCGCGATTGATCGCGAATGTCAGCTTGCCGGGCGTGCGCGCCATCAGCGCGTCGCAGATGGTGCCGGTCAAAGCCGCATTCTGCTCGCGCTGGCCGCTGCGGAACGAGCGCGCATGGTCGTCAAAATCTTGCGGCTCGGCGGTGTAGACCGCAGCCTTCGGCACGCGCGCCTTGACCGCGAGCGCAATTCCCGCGGTGAGCCCGCCGCCCGAAGCGGTAACCACGACGACATCGGGAACGAGGCCGAGCGCGCCCAAATCTTCGACGATCTCGCGGCCGGCGGTGCCTTGGCCGGCGATGATCAAAGCGTCGTCGTAAGGCGGCACCAGGACGGCGCCGCGGCGTGCCGCAATGTCGGCGGCAATGGCTTCACGATCGTCGCGGGCGCGATCATAGAGCACGACCTCGGCGCCGAGCGCCGCGGTGCGCTCGCGCTTTGCCCGCGGCGCGTCGTGCGGCATGACGATCACGCACGGCATGCCGAGAAGCCGCGCCGCCGCGGCGACGCCCTGGGCGTGATTGCCGGAGGAGAACGCCACGACGCCGCCTGCGCGCTGCTCCGGCGGGATCGCCGCGAGCTTGTTATAGGCGCCGCGAAACTTGAACGAGCCGGTGCGTTGCAGTGTCTCGGCTTTGAGAAAAACCCGCCCACCGGTCATGGCGTCGAGCGCGGCCGAGGTCAAAAGCGGCGTGTGCAAGGCCACGCCGGCAAGCCGGCGGGCCGCGTCATCGACGTCGGCCGCGGTAGGCAAAGATACCGGAGCGTCCATAAGTCAACGGTAACGCCGTGATTGCGTCACGAGCAAGGGCGTCGGCGAAGTTCCGGCAGTCCCGGGGGAGCTTGCGCACAGTTGTGCGCAGGCTCTGCCCCGTTACTGATCGAACCGTCCGGCGGCGTGCGCCAGCATGGTGTAGACCTTGCCGGTGTCCGACGTCAGGTAGTTGCGCACCATGGCGGGCCCGCGATCGCCGCGCGAGGCGTCGTCGAGCAGCCGTTCGAACTCGTGGATATAGTGCTCCACGGTCTGCCGGAACTCCGGATCGGTGCGATATTTGTTGCGGATTTCGTCGAACGCCTTCTGGCCTTGCAGCGTGTAGAGGCGCCGCGTGAAGATGCCGCGTTCGCCGCGCCGGTAGCGCTCCCACAATTCGGCGGCCGCTTCGTGGTCGATCATGCGCGCGATGTCGACCGAGAGCGTGTCGAGCGAATCCACCGCATCGCGGGTGGTGCGCTCTTCGCTCCGCGCCGGCTCGCGTGGCGGCGGCGGGCTCCCCGCTGCTGCGGCCTCGTCGTCGCCGGACGCGCGCGTGAGCAGGTCGGAAAGCCAGCCGCCATTGTTGCGGCCGTTGTTGCTCGGCGCCGGGTTCTGCGGGCGTGGCGCGGGCCGTTCAGCCCGGTCCGGCCGGCGCGCCGGCGCGCCGGTGATGTCGCGCAATCCGGCTGGAGGCTGCTGCGGTGGCTGCGGCGGCGGGCTGATGTCCGGCCGGATCGGCCGCACCTGGGCGCGGCCGCCGCCGGTGGCGTAGGCCGCTTCGGCCTCGCGCCGCACCGGTTCGGCGGCATCGAGCGCGCGGCCGTGGCGGGCGACAATGCGGTTGAGCTCGGCCAAGGCTTCGATCTGATCGACGATGACGCGGCGCATTTGCGACGCGCTCTCGGCGGTCTCCTGCGGCAGTTCGAGGACGCCGCGGCGCAATTCGGTGCGCGTGGTCTCGAGCTCCTGCTGCATTTCCGCGGCCATCTGCTTCATGCCCTGCATGATGGTGGTGAAGCGCTCGGCGGACTGGCTGAACATGGCCTGCGCCTCGGTGGACGTCTCTTCGTAAATCGCGTTGAAGGTCTCGCTGGTGCGCTTGCGCTCTTCTTCGGCTTGGCTGCGCACGAGGTCGTATTGCTGCTCGATCGTGCGCACGCTGTCGTTGCTGGTCTCGGCGATGAGGCTCGCGATCTCGCGGGTGCGGGTCGTCGCGGCGTCGAGCGATTCGTCGAGCAGGCCGGAGAAACGCTGCAGCCGTTGCTCGAAATCGTCGGACCGCGCGTCCAGCGTCGTGACCAGCGTCTCGATGGTGGCTTGGCGGCTGCCGACCGTCTCCTCCGAGCGGCGATTGCTCATTTCCAGAAGCTGGACCGCTTCGGCAAGCGAGCGCCCCTGGGTGGCGAACTGCGTCGACAGCTCGCTGAGATCGCGCAGCACCTTCGCCGTGACGGTGTTGAAGGTGCCGAGATGCTGTTCCACCTTGGACGTGGTCGCGCCGCTCTTGTTGCTCAGGTCGTTCATGGCGGAGACGAATTCGGACACCCGCGACGCCATGGTGTGCTCGATCGAGTTCATGTTCTCGTGGGCGCCGCTCAAGACTTCCTGCAGCAGGATATTGGCCTCGCGCAGGCGCTCGAACAGCGCGGTGGAATCGGAGCGCAACATGCCGTGGGTTTCCAGCATGTCGGCTACCGTCGCCGCCGCCGTCTGCTTGGATTCTTCGACCGCGGCGCGGGTGGCGCTGTGCAGATCGGCAAGCGTGCGCGCAATCGAGGTCTTGGCGCCTTCGGTGACGCCTTCGGCGCCCTCCTGCAGCTGGCCGAGCGTGCGCGTCATCGCCGAGGTGGCGTTCTGGCTCGCTTCGTTGATGAGGCGGGCGATCTCCTCGCTGTTGTCCATCATCGTCTGCGTGAAGACGAAGCTCTTGGCTTCGATCGACTTCACCGCATGGTCGGTGACGCGGCTGACTTCGCCGGCGAATTCCTGGCCCTTGCCGGTCAGCGCCGTGATCAGTCCGTTCGACTTCTCGTCGAGCAGGTGGGTCATTTCGCCGAGCCGTTGGGCGGCTGCGGTGTTGAACTCATCGGCCTTGCCGAGGATGTCGCGCGAAACCACGGTGCTGGCTCCGACCAGGAGGCGCTCGGCTTCGCTGGCGCTGCGGCCGATCGACTCGGTCGTGGTGGCGGCGGTCTGGGCGATGAGATCGGTCGCTGCCGCGGTGGTCTTGCTGATTGTGTCGCTGACGGTTGCGGCGGTCCGACCGATGGCTTCGTCGGCGGCCGCAGTGGTCTTGCCGATTGTCTCGCCGGCGGTCGCGGCGGTCCTGCCGATGGCTTCGTCGGCGGCCGCAGTGGTCTTGCCGATTGTCTCGCTGGCGGTCGCGGCGGTCCTGCCGATGGCATCGTCGGCTGCCGTGGTGCTCTTGGCGATTGCGGTACTGGCCGCCGCGGCGCTCCTGCTGATCGCGTCGCCGGCCGCCGCAGCACTCCTGCTGAGCGCATCGCTAGCCGCCGCGGCCTTCTTGCCGAGTTCGTCACTGGCCGCAGTCGTGCTGCCGCTGATAGCCGCAGTCACTGCCGCGGCCTTCTTGGTGAGTTCGTCGCTGGCCGCAGTCGTGCTGCCGCTGATAGCCGCAGTCACTGCCGCGGCCTTCTTGGTGAGTTCGTCGCCGGCCGTGGTCGTGCTGCTGCTGATGGCGGCGCTGACAGCCGCGGCCTTCCGGGTCAGCTCGTCGCTGGCCGCAGTCGTGCTGCTGATGATGGTAGCACTGACCGCCGCGGTGCTCTTGGTGATGGCGTCGCTCGCCGTTGCCGTGCTCTTGCCGAGCGTTTCGTTGGCCGCCGCCGCACTCTTGCCGATCGTGTCGCTGAGAATGACGGCGCTGCGATTCAAGCTTTCCACCGCAGTGAGACTTGCCGCCGTGCTCTTGCCGAGCGCGTCGGTGGTATTGGTAGAAAGTTGGACCAGGGCGCGTTCGGCGTTGCCGGTGTTGACCTTGATCGCTTCGGACAGCTCCTTGACGCGGGTGCTGAGCAGATCGCCGGCTGCGCGGCTGCGCACTTCCAGCTGTTGCGTGACCGCCTCGGCGCGGCCGATGAGCAGATGCTCGAGCTGGCCGATGCGGCCGTCGAGCGTATTGGCGACCTCGACGGCGCGGGAGCCCAAAGTCTTGTCGATATTGGCAATGCGCGTGCCGACCGCATCGGACAGGTTAGCTGCGCGCGTATCGATCAGCGTGGTGACGTCGGTGATGCGCCGGTCGAGCGCGGTGACGACCTCCTTGCCGCCCTCGGCAAGGGTCTTGGCGATGTCCATGACGCGGCCGGACAGCGCGTCGGTCAGGGTCTGGGTGCGGCCGTCGAGCGCTTCCTGGAAGCGCACCAGCCGTTGGTCGAGCGCGGTGGTGACCTCGTTGGCTTTGGTGGTGACGCGATCGTCGAAGCTCTCGACGTAGCCGCGCATCGACTCGGAGACGTCCTGCGTGCGCGCGCCGAGCCGTTCGACGAGCTCGGAGCCGTAGGTCTTCACGGTGCGGTCGAACTCGGCGAGGTGCCGGGTGATGAGGTTGCCCAGCGTGGCGGAGTCGCGCGAGATCTTCTCGCCAAGCTCGGCGCCGGAATGGCCGAACACCTCCTCGAACGCGGCGAGCCGCGTCGACAGCATGTCCTTCATGGCGTCGCCGCGCGTGGCGACGGTGTCGACGAATTGCTCGACGCTCTCGCGCAGCGTGTCGGTCACGGTGGCGCTGCGCGACGTCAGCGTCTCGGTGATGCGCTCGCCGGTCTCTTCGAGTTTTTTGGCGACGTCGCCGCCGCGCAGGCTGAGGTCGAGGATGAGCGACTCGCCGGACGCCTTGAGCGTCGAGTTGACCTCGTCGGCGCGGGTCGCGATCGTCTCGGCCAGCTGGCTCGACGTATCGATGATGGCGTCGCTGAGCTCTTGCGCGCGTCCGGCAACGAGATCGGCGACCTCCTGAGAGCGGCCGATCATCAGGTCGATGATGGCCAGCGATTTCTCCGAGAAACCTTCTGTGACCTGACCGAGCCGTGCCGTCATCATGTCTTCAAGCCCGGTCACGATCTCGGCGAAATCCTCGCCGACGTGGTCGGTCTTGAAGTTCAAGTTCGAGGTGAGCTGATCGCTCGCCGTCGAAATCGCGCGCGAGGTTTCCTCACTGGCGTTTTCCAGCCGCACCAGGAGATCTTCGCCGCGCACGCTGAGCTGCTGGATCATATTGTCGCTCACCTGACCCAACGCCAAGGTGATGTGCTCGCCCTTCTCGGCGAGCGAATGGGTGATGCGCTGGGCGGCCTCGTTGACCTGTTGGCCGACCAGATCGCTGATGGTGGAAAGATCCTGGGTCAGGTCGATATGGACGTTATTGATGGCCGAACGCACCTGCTCGGCCTGCCCGACCAGCGTGTCGCGCTGGTTGGCGAGTTCCTGGAGCAAGCCGCGGATGCGGACTTCGTTGTCGCTGTAGGTGCGCTCGAGCGCCGCGACTTCGTTCTGCACCAGGGTTTCGAGCTCGCCGGCGCGCGCCAGCGCCCGCTCGACGCCGTCGCCCATGGCGGCGACCTCGCGGCGGATCGCCTGGCCGACGGTGACGATGGAATCCCGCGCCACGCTCTCGGGCTCGGCGAGCCGCAGGGCGACCTGCGCCATCGATTGCGTGATCAGGCGCAATTCCTGGGAGCGCCAGGCCATGTGCGCGATGCCGAAGAAGAAGATGATGGGCAACAGCGCCGCGGCGCCAAGGCCAATCATGGCGGCGGCCGGCGAATGGCCGGGGCCAAGCGCCGCGTTGAAGTCGGCCAGATAGGCCCACGACAAGGCTAGACAGCCGACAACCCAGGCAGCGGAGAACAAGGCGGCGACGAAATAAGAGGTCCGGGCCGGACGGTCTTGCAGCGCGCGGAGGATGCGGCCGATCGACTGCTGGTCGTCATTGGCAGCACGAAACGGCTGCGGCTCGGCAATGCGGGGGCCGATGTCGTCGAGATCGATGGCCTCGTCGAAGGCGGGCGTCGCCGGCTCGCTCTGCGGCATGGCGTCGGCGGAATGCGCCAGCGGAATCTCGCTGTCGTCCGGCGGCGCCGTTTGCTGCACCTCTTCGTCCCTGATGTTGAGGGCTTCCTGGATCGCCGACAGGGCTGCTTCCGTCGGATCCATCAACTTTTTCGGGTAATTGGCCATCGGTCGTCGCCTCGCGTGTTACGCTGGACTAGGACGGCCCGAAAACCGCGGGCCGCGCCACGAGCGCGTGATCTTTTCGATCCTCATCGGGCACTCTGGGCCTTCCCAGCCCTCAAGTCATAGTGCCATTGCCCATCCTATCGGTCTGGCGGATCGAATAAAACGGGGAGCGGTAACGTCCCTTTAATCATCGTTAACGCTTTGATCACCATGCCCGCAGTTTGCCGCCCGCGCCGATCAGACTTGGCATTCTGGTGCCAACATTGGGGCAAGCTTGCGGCCAATAGCGCGGCAATTCACCCAAATCCGGGCCTTTGGTTGAGCCCGTGGTCTCTTGCCCGGCGCCCGCGGCTTGATGCCGGCCAGGTAACACATTGCTTACCAGCGGCGTGAAACGCGCGCCCAGATTCACCCCGTTTTTGTGGTTCGCGTGCCAAATCGCGCGCAATGAGAAAAGATCGGGCCCACGGGGAGGCCGTTATGACCGCCATGACCGCATCAAGCGCTTTGAGCGCGGCCGGTTCGGACCGGCAGCACGCCGTCATCGATGAGGACCACCTCAGCCGCATGACGCTGGGCGACCGCCGGCTCGAACGGGAAGTCCTCGAGATCTTTGTGCGCCAGACCGTGATCATGCTTGAGCGCATCGCAGGCGCCGAGCCGGCGCTGGCCGCGGCGGCCGCCCACACGCTGACCGGCTCGGCGCGCGGGATCGGCGCCTGGCGGGTGGCGCGGGCCGCAGAACACTTGGAACGCGTTGCCAACGGCAAATCCGGCGCAGCGGCGCTGGACGAGGCAGTCGAGGAACTTAAAAGCGCGACCGTCGAGGCGAGCGCGGCGATCGCTGCCCGTCTGGGCGATGTCTTGCGCGGCCATTGACCTCAGCGAAGTCTGACGCCACTCATTCCCCGCACTGGCGCCGGTCGGCGCAAACCAATAGATAGGGGCGGCCCGACGGCCACTCCTTATCCGTGCCGTTTCCAAGTTGCTGCTTCCCGCCTTCGGTTCGTCATTCCGCCATGGTCAAGATCACATTCATCGATACTGCCGGCACGGCGCGCACCGTCGAAGGCGAGGTCGGCTCGACCGTCATGGAGACGGCGATCAAGAACGGCGTTCCCGGCATCGAGGCGGAATGCGGCGGCGCCTGCGCCTGCTCGACCTGCCACGTCTATATCGACGACGCCTGGCGGGAGAAGGTCGGCGAGCCGTCGCCCATGGAAGAGGACATGCTCGATTTCGCCTACGAGGTGCAGCCGAGCTCGCGCCTGTCGTGCCAGATCAAGGTGAGTGAGGAACTCGACGGGCTGACCGTGCGAACGCCGGAGCGGCAAGCCTAGCCTTCACAAAATGCATAGTTGGCACAAATCCGCGCCGCGCTAGAACGAAATCCGGCAAAGCTCCGCAACAACGACATTTCCATCCTCTTTCCCTGCCGTCGTCAGCACGCTAGACACTCCCCGCATCAGCAAACACAGCCATTAGAGACGAGCACGCATACGACATGAGCGAACCTATCAAAACCGACGTTGTCATTATCGGCGCGGGGCCGGTCGGCCTCTTCGCCGTCTTCGAGCTTGGCCTGCTCGACATGAAGTGCCACCTCATCGACATTCTCGACAAGATCGGCGGCCAGTGCGCGGAGCTTTATCCCGAGAAGCCGATCTACGACATTCCCGGCGTCCCCTATACCAGCGCGCAGGGTCTGGTCGACGCGCTGCTGTTGCAGATCAAAAACTTCAACGCGCAATTCCACCTGAGCGAGATGGTCGAGAAGGTCGAGAAGATCGGCGATCCGCTGTTCCGCGTAACGACCGACCAGGGCAAGGTGTTCGAGAGCAAGGTCGTCGTCATCGCCGCCGGCGGCGGCTCGTTCCAGCCGAAGCGCCCGCCGATCCCCGGCATCGAGCCATATGAAGGCAACACCGTGCACTACGCGGTGCGCAAGATGGAGAATTTTCGCGACAAGCGCATCATGGTCGTCGGCGGCGGCGACAGCGCGCTCGACTGGACTCTCAATCTGGCGCCGCTGGCGAGCAAGCTGACGCTGTGTCACCGGCGCGCCGAATTCCGCGCCGCGCCGGACTCCGTCAACAAGATGATGGCGCTGGTCGATGAAGGCAAAATCGACCTGGTGCTCGGCCAGGTGACGTCGCTCGTTGGCGCCGACGGCAAGATCGAAAAAGCCATCGTCAAGAAGACCGACGGTTCCATGGCCGACGTCGATTGCGATGTGATGCTGCCGTTCTTCGGACTGACCATGAAGCTCGGCCCCGTCTCAAATTGGGGATTCGAGCTTAAGAACAACGAATATATTCCGGTCGATACCGAAGCCTTCGAAACCAGCATGCCGGGCATTTTCGCCATCGGCGACATCAACTGGTATCCCGGCAAGCTCAAGCTGATCCTGTCCGGATTCCATGAAGGCGCGCTGATGGCGCAGAAGGCGTATCACTACATCTATCCGGATAAGCGGCTGGTGTTTCAGTACACCACGTCGTCGTCGAGCCTGCAGAAAAAGCTCGGCGTCGTGCCGACGCCGCGCTGATCGGCATATTTACGGCGTCCGCGACGGTGCCGGTGCATTCTGCGCCGGCGAGTTCGGTGCTGCCGGCGCGGCGTTGTCGGCGGCGGCAACGGCTCGCTGCGCACCGCCGGCGGCGCCGCCAAGCCCAGCACACCGCGCGCGGCGGGCAGCGCCGCATCCGCCATCGCGGCATAGCCTTCGGCGGTCGGATGTACGGCGCCGCCATAGACGGCGCTGAGCACGCCCCAGATCGCGTCGTGGATGTCGCTCGGCTTCAACATCGCCGGCATGCCTTCGGGATAGGTCATGGCGGTGAAATAGCTGTCGTTGGCGGTCCTGATCCAGCGCGCCCGCGATGCATAGGGCCGGTAGTCGCTGGCCGGCCGCCCGCACGTCATCGGATCGTCGGCCGCCTTGGCGAGATCGGCTTCAAAACTGTTGCCGGCCGGCGAAAAGCAGGCGCGATCGAAGTCCGGATCGCTCGACGCGTGCACGCACATGCCGTGCTGGGCGAAAGCCGCCTGATGCGCGTCGGTAAAGGTCATGCGGTCGGTCAGCGGATCGCGGCAATTCTTGTCGCCGTCGCAGGTCGCCAGCATTTTGATCTTCGGCAAAAACTTTGTGTCGACGAAAGTGGCCGCGGCGCGCAGCCGCTCCGCATCGGCGCCAAAGGCCGGGTGCACGTCGAGGCCGTCGCGGCCGCCCGGGCAAGGCTGGTTCACCGCCTGCATCGCCGGATTGCCATAAGAGACGAACACGACGCGCGCCAGATTGCCGCCGACCAGCGGCTTGAGCGTGGTGCGCAATTGCGCGAATGCGTCGGGCAAGTCGCCGTCGAGAAGCTTTTGCGTGTCCTGCGCGCTGGCGATGGAGCCGCCCTGGCGGAGCAACACCCGCTCGGTGGTGCCGTCGACGATGACATTGGCGACCAGGCCGGCAAAATTCACGTCGTTGGCGCCGACCGTGAGCAAGACCATATCGAGCGAGCGCAGCGCATTCTGCTTGCGCGCCGCGGCCAACAGATCCTTGAGTTCGCCGAATTGCGCCGGCGAGCTCCCCGAGCAATTTTCGACGCCGAGCACCCAGGGACAATCGTCGGCGGCCTGACTGCCGAACATGCCGGCCCCAATGCTCGCCCCGGTGCAGGCCAGCGGCAAGAAGGTCACCGCAAGGTGCGGCTGCTCGACGGCCAGCGCCAGCGCGGTGCGCAGCTGATAACTGTAGAGCGAGCGATGACAGCCCGGGCTCATCCAGCGCGCGCCGTGGCGCGCCCAATCTTTCGCCGCGACCGGAGTCGAAGGCCCGCTTTCGCAGGAGCGATCGTCGCCGTAGCCGGCGCGGCCCGGCCGGAAATACTGGCCGCCGGAGTTGCCGTGCAGGAAGCGCTTGAAGCAAAAAGTGCCACCCAGCTCCACAGCCTTGTCGGGATTGCCTTCGCCCGCGGCGATGGAATCGCCTAAGCCCGCGATGAGCACGTCGCGCACGGCGATCTCGGCGACCACGCGTTGCGCGGTGCCGTCGCCGAGTGGGATGTCGACCGTGGCGACCGTGATGCGTCCGTATGGCACGCGCAGGATGATCTCGCCTTCGCACGGCGCCTCGTTCTGGCGCAGTTGGCCCTGGCCATCATCGAAGGTCCAGGAACAGACCGCGCCTTGAGGCGTGTCGCCGGACAGGACGACGCCGATGCGGTGATCGCGCGGTGAGAGGTAATTCTCTTTTTCGCCGTCGCGGTCGCAGGTCTGCATCAGGTCGCCGAACTTGTCGACGCAGAGATTGCCGACCACGTCTTTGGCCCAACCCAGCCCCTCGGTGTCGCGCTCCAGCCGCTGCTCGGCGGCGAGCACGCCGTCGCCGCGGCTCGCCGCGACCTGGCGCAGAAAGTCGGCTTCGCGCCGGAACAGGCGGAAACGGTTCTTGACCTCCCAGGCGATGTGAAAGTTGCCGGTGCCCGAAAGCTGGGCGAACGCCACATCGTCGGGCGCAAGCGAAATCAGAACGGCCAGGAGGATGAGAAGACGCATGGTCCTTGGGCGGCGGCGCACTGCAACCTTCTAGCACCCGCCTTGCGGCAGAAATGTGAGGGCGGCCAAAGCGCTGGTATTAATCCGCGGCCATGTCTTAATCCGCGGCCAGGTCTTAATCCGCGGCTATGTCGATCAAGACCCCGTCGCAATCGGCCAAATGGTGCTGGCCGAGCGGGCAGGAGCGGCGAAACAATTCGAGCAATTTCTTGCCTTCGGCGCCGGTGCCGACCGGGGCAGGCGCCAGCAGCGGGTTGTTGGCGGCGATGCGCTCGACGTCTTCCTTGAGCTTGTCGACGCTTTCGACCTTGAAGCCGATATGGTCCATGCCGGCGGTGATGATGCCGGTGCCATCGTAGTCGGCGATGTCCCAAGGCATGATGACCAGCGTCATGTGCCCGTCGGTCAGGTAATGGTTGCGGCCGCCGGCGACCCTTGTTCGACGGCGCAAGCTCGAACACGTCGCGATAGAATTCGGCCATCTCGTCCGGCCGCATGGTGCGCAGCGCCACGTGATTGATGTGGCGGGCGTTGACCTCGCCATCGCCTTCCTGGTCGCGATAGACCGAGGTGCGGTTGGTCATGGTCTTTTGCGAAATGTCGAACATGTTGCCGTCCGGATCGTGGGTCGAGACGCCGGCGAACGGGCGGTTGGAAGGGCGCTGCAGCCACTTCACGGTCGGGTATTTGCGGCGCATGCGCTCGAACGCGGTTTCGGCGTCCTCGACCTCGATGCCGAAATGATCGAGGCCGGCCGAACGCCCGGCGCGCCGCGGATTGATGTTGAGCCCGACATAGCCGTCGCCGACGGTCTGCGCGCGGCTGGTCTGCGTCTTGTCCGATGTGCGCATGCCGAAGACGGCCTGATAGAACAGCGCCGACTTCGCATAGTTCTCGCTGACGATGGCGACGTGGTTGATCTTGGAAAACATTCCTGCCTCCGCCGTTGCGGCGCGCGACTAGCTCACATTGAACCTTCCCGCCTTTTGCCACAAGGCACCGGCGTGTAAACATACTCGCCATGGCGGATTTATCGATTACTACGACATGTTGCATCGCCGGCGGCGGGCCGGCCGGCATGATGCTCGGCTTTTTGCTGGCGCGCGCCGGCGTCGATGTCGTCGTGCTGGAAAAGCACGCGGATTTTTTTCGCGACTTCCGCGGCGACACCGTGCATCCCTCGACGCTGGAATTGATGTACGAGCTCGGCCTGCTCGACGCATTCCTCAAGGTGCCGCACCAGAAAATCGAAAGGCTCAGCGCGCAGATCGGCGCCGAGCGCGTGCAGATGGCCGATTTCACCCACCTGCCGACCCACTGCAAATTCGTGGCGCTGATGCCGCAATGGGATTTTCTCAATTTCCTGGCCGAGCGCGGCAAGCGCTACAAAAGCTTCCATCTGCACATGAATACCGAGGCCACCGACCTGATCGAGGAAGGCGGGCGCGTCGTTGGCCTGCGCGCAAAAACGCCTGACGGCACGCTCACGATCCGCGCCGCGCTCGTGGTCGGCTGCGACGGCCGGCATTCGACCGTGCGCGACAAGGCCGGCTTCGTCAGCGACGATTACGGCGCGCCGATGGACGTGTTGTGGTTTCGCGTGTCGCGCAAGGCGACCGACGACCGCGAAACCTTCGGCCACATCGAGGCCGGCAAGATGATGGTCATGCTCGACCGCGGCGAATACTGGCAGTGCGCCTTCGTCATTCCCAAGGGCGGTATCGAGCAGGTGAAGGCGAGGGGGCTCGAAGCGTTTCGTCGCGACGTCGTCTGGATGTCGCCGTTTCTTGCCGACCGCATCGGCGAGTTGAAAAGTTTTGACGACGTCAAGCTCCTCACCGTAACGGTCGATCGGCTGCGTAAATGGTGGCGGCCGGGATTGATCTGCATCGGCGATTCCGCGCATGCGATGTCGCCGATCGGCGGCGTCGGCGTGAACGTCGCGGTCCAGGATGCGGTGGCCGCCGCCAACCGGCTCGCCGCGCCGCTGCGGAGCGGGCAGGTGAGCGATGCCGATCTCAACGCCATCCAGGAACGCCGCACGCTCGCGGTGCGCTTCACCCAATGGCTGCAGCTGACGGCGCAGAAGCAGGTCGTCAGTCGCGTGCTGACCAGCGAGCAGCGGCCGAAGCCGCCGCTCATGTTCAAGCTGCTGAAGATTTTCCCGGTGCTGCAGCGCATCCCGGCGCGCCTGCTCGGCCTCGGCATCCGCCCCGAGCACATTCACACGCCTGAGGCGGCGCCGGGCACGTAGGTTAGCGGCGCTGCAGCTCTGCTGCGGCGCGGGCGAGGATTTCGACCAAACGCGATTCGTCGTCCGCGTCGCCTTCAAGGCGCTTGCCGACCGTTTCGCGCAGATGATCGAGCGTGGCCTCGACGAGGGGAGGAAGCGTGCGGCGATTGCCGCGCTCGCCACGCTCGCTGCGGCGCCAGCGGCTGATGCGCTCGCCCAGCGCGGTCAGCCGGTCGAGCACGGCGTCGACCACGTCGCGATTGGCCTCGAGATAGACGCGGCCTTCCGGCGTGATGGCATAGAGCTTCTTGGCGCCTTCGGTCGAAGCGGTGACGTAGCCGGCTTCCTCGAGATAGGTCAGCGTCGGATAAACGATGCCCGGGCTCGGCGAGTACCAGTCCGAGGTCTTCTCCTCGACCAGCTTGATGATCTCGTAGCCGTGGCGCGGCTCCTCGGCGATCAGGGCGAGCGCGATCAGCCGGAGGTCGCCCTGCGCCAGCATGCGGCCGGCGCGCATATCGTCCGGGTTCATGCCGCCGCCGTGGCGGCCGCCGAAACCGAAGCCGCCATGGCGGCCGCGGCGATGATGCCGGCCCGCGGCCCAGCGGCCTTCGTGAGATTCACAGTGTCTATGCATATTCTTGGTTCTCCAGATTAAAGATATATCTTTAGATAGATCATTATGAGATGTAGCACAAGATATATCTTTAGATATCACACGTTTATTGAAAAGATAAACAATATCAGAGTGATAACCCAGGAAAATGTGCGCGTGGCCTGCTGAGATTGAGCAGGAACCCGCGGGCGGCCGCAGGTCAAACCATAAATTATTGCGGCGTCGGCAGGCCCAGCAGACGACGCGCTGCTGGGAGCGCAGCATCGGCCATGGCCGCGTACCCTTGCGCTGTCGGATGCATTGCTCCCCCATAGACCGCGCTTGTGGCACCCCAAATCGGATCGTGAATATCCGGCGGTGTCACTGGGAGTTCGGTTGGATAAGTCATCGCCGCGAAGTAGCTGTCGTTCGCGGTGCGTATCCAGCGTTGCCGCGACAGGTAGGCACGGAATGAACTCGCTGCCCGACGGCAGGCCATGGGATCGGCTTGCGCAGCATTGGGGTCAGTCCTGAAGCTGCCACCGTCGGCCTTGAAGCACTCGCGGTCAAAGGCCGGATCGCTCTCGGCTTGCGCGCAAAATCCATGACTCTCGAATTGCGCCTGATGGTCATCGACGAATGTCATGCGATCCTGATCGGGCGATCGGCAGCCACCGTCTTGGCCGCAAGTCGCGAAAGCTTTCAGGCGGGGAAAGAATTTCGTCTTGACGAATTTGGAGGTCGCTTCGAGCAGATCGCCGTCAATTATGAAAGCCGGGTGCACGTCAAATCCTTGACGGCTCGCCGGGCAGGACTTCCCGTCGTCGGACAAAGCGGGATGTCCGTAACTGACAAAGACCACGCGTTCCAGCTTGTTGCCTAAAAGGCGCTTGAGAGCCGTGCGCAGATCGGCGAAGTCGCCCGGCAGTGTCATATTGAGCTTTTGTGCGGCGGTGTTCACGTCGGTTACGAGACCGGCTTTTTTGAATATTCCAAATTCTTCCGTCTTGTGATCGATCATCACATTGGCGACCAAGCCGGAAAAATCGATGTCGTTGGCCCCTATCGACAAAAGCAGCAAATCCGGATTGCGATTCTTGTCGCGCTGATGCGCCTTGCCGAGGATCGTGTTCAGCGTGTCCATCTGCCCGGGCACCCATCGTGAGCAAGGTGGGCGGCCAGGGCCGAAGTCGCAGTACCGCTCTCGGGCGACCTGCCGGTCCAGTATTCCTGATTTGATCGTTGCGCCGGTGCATGCGAGCGGTATGAAGGTTACCGCGATCTGCGGGTTCTCGATTGCGAGCGCCAGCGCGACCCGAAGCTGATAGCTGTACAGGGAGCGATGGCATGCAGCGTTCGTCCAGTGCGCCCGGCCCTTTGCCCAATTCGTTGCATCGTCGGGATTATTTGGATCCGCGCATGAACGGTTGCCGGTATATCCGGCGCGGTTCGGCCGGTAATATGCGTGGGCATCGCCGGTAAAGAAACGGCCGAAGCAAAACCCATTGTCGGCGAGTCCGACCGGGCGGTCGGGATTGCCTTCGCCAGCCGCCGTTGAATCGCCGAGACCAACCAACAGAATGTCGCGGACCTTGATGTCCGTCGTCGCCGTCGGAGCGCCGTTTTCCGGTGTGGCGACAAACAGCTGAACGCTCGTGGTTTTGCCGTATGCCGCACGATCGAAGACCTCGTCGCCGCAGGGTCGATCCTTCTTGACGACGGCCGTTGCATCATTGCCGTCGGTCAGGAATTTCCAAGTACATAGCGCCCCGGCTGGCGCGCCGTCGGCCTTGACTCCGATCCGATGCTCGGAAGGGGCCAGGTAATCCTCGCGGATGCTTTCGCGATCGGATGCGTCATGGCCCGAATAATCGCGGGTGCAAAATTCCAGCAACTGCCCGTCGTCGTCGAGGCAAAGCTGACTCGCCATCCGTCGTGCCCAACCGTTGCCGTTCGTCGCCGTGGCGAGCGCCGTCTCATCGGCAAGGACGCCGTCGCGGCCGTGATTGTCCGCCATGTAATTGAAATCGTCTTCGTTTTTGAACAAGCGAAAGCGGCTTTTAACCTCCCACTTGATGCTCACGGTGGTTGACGTTTGGGCATGGCCAGGTGCAGAAAATGCAAGCGATACCAACGATGCAAAGACCATCCCGAATCGAACCACTAACATTGTACGCATGTTGTGTTTCCCTATTTGCGCTACTGTAGTGTGCATCGGTCACCCCGGAAATAGAGCATGAGTTGGGAAACCAATGTTCGCGACCTTCTTCCATGAGCTCAAAGCCGCCGGCCTGCCGGTGACGCTGCGCGAATATCTCACGCTGATCGAGGCGATGGAGAAGGATTTGGCCGACCGCCGGGTCGAGTCGTTCTACTATCTGTCGCGCGCCGCTTTGGTGAAGGACGAGCGCAATCTCGACAAGTTCGACCGCGTGTTCGGCCACGTCTTCAAAGGCCTCGACCTGGTCGAAGACGCGCTCACGGCGGAAATTCCCATCGAGTGGCTGAAGAAACTCACCGAGAAATATCTCACCGAGGAAGAGAAGAAGCAGATCGAGGCGCTGGGCGGCCTGGAAAAGCTTCTCGAAACGCTTGCGCCAGCGTCTCGCCGAACAAAAAGGCCGCCACCAGGGCGGCAAGAAATGGATCGGCACGGCAGGCACCTCTCCCTTTGGTGCCTACGGCTACAATCCCGAAGGCGTGCGCATCGGCCAGGATACCAACCGCAATTTCCGCGCCGTCAAAGTGTGGGACAAGCGCGAGTTTCGCGATCTCGACGGCGACGTCGAGCTCGGCACCCGCAACATCAAGATCGCGCTGCGGCGGTTGCGCAAATTCGCCCGCACCGGTGCGCCGGAAGAGCTCGATCTCGACGGCACCATCAAGGGCACCGCGCACAAGGGCTATCTCGATATTCTGATGCGGCCGGAACGGCACAACACCATCAAGGTGCTGTTGTTCTTCGACATCGGCGGCTCGATGGACTGGCACGTCAAGGCGACGGAGGAATTGTTCTCGGCGGCGCGCACCGAGTTCAAGCACATGGTGCATCTGTACTTCCACAATTGCCTGTACGAGCGGGTGTGGAAACAGAACGCGCGGCGCTGGACCGAGACGACGCCGACCTGGGACGTGCTGCACACCTATCCGCACGACTACAAGGTGATCTTCGTCGGCGACGCGGCGATGTCGCCTTACGAGATCGTCGCGCCCGGCGGTTCCGTCGAGCACTTCAACGAGGAAGCCGGGCAAGTGTGGATGCAGCGCGTGCTCGCGACCTATCCGTCCTGCGTCTGGCTCAACCCCGTCGCCGAGCGCGAATGGGAAACCACCGCCTCGATCCGCCTGATGCGCCAGCTACTGGGCGGCCGGATGTATCCGCTGACGATCGAGGGGCTGGACGGGGCGATGCGGGAGTTGGGGAGGTAGACAATCTACCTTCGTGCCGGCTCCTTGATTGCAGGCTTAGCCGGTGCCGGCCGAACGCATCTTCCGAATCTCGGCGCATGCCCTATATTGCCGCCATCGCTAACAACCGAAAGGAGGTGATCCAGTGTCTCATTGTCTAATCGCCGTGGTCGCCGGCATTCATGAACTGGATCTTCGCCTCAGCCGAGGGTCCCGCCAGGTGGCTTAAATCCGTCACCGGCTCATGCGCGTGAGGCAGATCATCGCCTCGCGCAACCGGGCCACGGCCTGACAATGGAAGGGCTGCTCGCGAGGGCGGCCCTTCTTCTTTCCGTCGCTCCAAGGCGGCCGCCGGCGACCTTGACTTCTGTGTATTAATTCCTAACTGGTGGTGCTCGGCGCGATCATGACGCGTCGTGGGGGAGCTTACGAAGGTGGTGCCGCATTTCGGCCGCCGCTTTCACGGCCGGCCTTTAATCGCCGGCCAGGTGGAGCGCCGGGAGGCGCAGCGCCCGTTCAGCGGGCTTCGCAAACCCGTTGGATCGGACGCCGCGCCTCGCGAGCGGGCGTCGCAACCCCGTTCGTCAGGCGCGCGATCCCGGAGCCTCGCAAGCTCCGGCAAGGGGTCTCGCAAGCCCCTGGCGCCTCCCGGCGCTCCATTCGCTTTTTGGAACGGAAAAAGGGAACGGGCGGCCCCGCGCCCGCTAAACAGCAGGGACGGCGAAGCGTTGGCTTTGCTTTCACAATAGGCTCGCGCTGTCTTGATCCGGCTTTTCTTGAGCGTCATTGCCGGGCTTGACCCGGCAATCCATGCTGCATCGGTGCTTGCGCGCACTGCCGCGCTGATCTCGATCGTCGCAGCTCAGCATGGATGCGCGGGTCGAGCCCGCGCATGACGCAGAAAAAGTAGCGCGACAAGTCACAGAAACGAGGGGACCATGCCCGCCGAGAAATTCGACTTCCGCAACGCCCAGGGCCACACGCTCGCCGCGTTGCTCGACCGGCCGGATGGCCCGATCCGCGCGGTGGCGCTGTTTGCGCATTGCTTCACCTGCGGCAAGAGCAATCGGGCGGCGCGGCATATTGCCGATGGGTTGAAGCTGCACGGCATCGCGGTGCTGCGCTTCGATTTTACCGGGCTCGGCGCCAGCGAGGGCGAGTTCGCCAACACCACGTTCTCGTCGAATGTCGACGATCTGGTCGCCGCCGCCGATCATTTGCGGCACGACGCTTCATGGCGCCCGCGATCCTGATCGGCCACAGCCTCGGCGGCGCCGCGGTGCTCGCCGCCGCGCATCGCATCGCCGAGGCGCGCGCCGTGGTGACGATCGCGGCGCCGTTCGATCCGGCGCATGTCGTTGGGCTGTTCGGCGAACGCATTGCCGAGCTCGACAATAAGGACGAGGTCGAGGTGACGCTGGCCGGCCGGCCGTTTCGCATCCGCCGCAGCTTGCTCGACGATATCGCGCAGCAGAATCTCAAACCCCTCATCGCCGAACTGCACAAGGCGCTGCTGATACTTCATTCGCCGACCGACGACACCGTCGGCATCGACAATGCCAGCCAGATCTTTCTCGCGGCGAAGCATCCCAAAAGTTTCATCTCGCTCGCCGGCGCCGACCACCTCCTCAGCCGCGCCAGCGACGCCGTCTATGCGGCGCGCGTCATCGCGGCCTGGGTCGATCGCTATCTCGACATGGCGGTCGATGCGGAGCCGACGCAAGACACGCCGCCCGGCACCGTTGCGGTGCGCGAAACGCGGCGCGGCAAGTTTCAGCAGGAGGTCATGCTCGGCAGGCATCGTCTGCTGGCCGACGAGCCGGTCAAGGACGGCGGCCTCGACACTGGTCCGGGCCCCTACGATCTTCTGCTCGCCGCGCTCGGCGCCTGCACCTCGATGACGGTGCGGCTCTATGCCGATCGCAAGCAAATTCCGCTCAAGCGCACGCAAGTCCGCCTGCGCCACGAAAAAATCTATGCAAAAGATTGCGCCGAATGCGAAACCAAAGAGGGCAAGATCGACCATATCGAGCGCGCGATCACGTTTGAAGGCGATCTGACCGCGGAACAGCGCGCGCGGCTTATGGAAATCGCCGACAAGTGCCCGGTGCACCGCACGCTTGAAATCGGAAGTCGATATTCGCACGGTGGAAGCGCCGGCCGGCCATTCCCAATAGGGACGCGGCCGGGTTACATGAGCGCGACAGGGGAGGGTGGATGACCGAAAGTCGCGCCAGGCTTTTGCTCGCCGTGATCGCGGTGGCGGCTTTGGCCGCGCCGGCTGCGCTTTTGGCGGAAGACTATCCGACCCGGCCCATCACCATCATCGTGCCGGCCGCCGCCGGCAGCCCGAGTGATTTCCCGGCGCGGCTTGCCTCGCAAATCCTGCCGGGCCGCCTCGGCCAGCCGATCGTGATCGAATATCGCCCCGGCGCCGCCGGCGCGATCGGCGCCCGCGCCGCCGCGGCCGCGGCGCCCGACGGCTATACGCTCTTCATCGGCAATTCCTCTACGCTCGCCGCCATTCCCGCCGTTTCGACCAATGCCGGGTACGATCCGGTGAAGGATTTCACGCCGATCGTGGAGATGGTGCGCGGCTTCCAGATCCTGGTGGTCGATCCGTCATCGCCTTGGCACACGGTCGCCGATCTCGTCGCCTACGCCAAAGCCAATCCGGGCAAGCTCAACTACGGCAACACCGGCACCGGCGGGCTGCCCGATTTGGCGGCGCAGCTCTTCATGCTGCGCACCGGCACGAAGATGACCGGCGTCGCGTATCGCGGCGGCAACCAGTCGGCCACCGCCATTCTGGGCCACGTCATCGATTTGACCTTCGAGACCGGCGCCTCGCTGGCGCCGCTCATTCGCGCCGGCAAATTGCGGGCGCTGGCGGCGCAGACCGATGTGCGCTCGCCGCTGCTCCCTGACGTGCCGACCATGGCCGAAGCCGGCGTTCCGGATTGCGAGGCGCACTCCTTCTTCGGGCTGGTTGCGCCCGCCGGCACGCCGGCTCCGATCGTCGATCGGATTCATGCGGCGATGGCCGAAGGCCTGCAGACGGCGGAGATCGAGCGGCTCATCGCCAATGTCGGCAGCGAGACGAAACCGAGTACGCCCGCGCAGTTCGCGGCTTTCATCGCCGCCCAATATCGAAGATGGGCCGAGGTCGCAAAAGCGGCGAACCTGCACATTGATTAGCGACGGCCGATGAACGCAAACGAGACTATGCCCGACCGGCAAAAGCCGCAGCGCGCGCGACGCGAAGCGTTCCGGTGTTGATCGTCGGCGGCGGGCCGGTCGGATTGGCGCTTGCCGCCGAGCTTGGCTGGCGCGGAATTCGCTGCGAGCTCGTCGAGCAGGGCGACGGCGCGATCACCACGCCGAAAATGAACGAGGTCAATACCCGCACCATGGAATTCTGCCGGCGCTGGGGCGTCGCCGATGCCGTGCGCCATTGTCCGTTTCCCGACGATCATCCGCTCGACGTCGTCTTCGTCACCAGCCTTGCCGGCCACGAATTGGCGCGCATGCGGCGGCCGCCGCGGGCGCAACAGCAAGCCGACCGACACAGCCCGGTGCGGCCGCAAATCTGCTCGCAGATCTGGTTCGATCCGATCCTGCGCGCGTTCGCGCAGGCGCAGCCGAGCGTCACGCTGCGCCATCGCACGCGGCTTGAGTCCTTTGCCGAATCCGCCGACGGCGTGACGGCCGAACTGCGCGACCTTGACGGCGGCAAGCGCGAGACGATCCGCGCGGATTATCTTGTCGGCTGCGACGGTGCCACCAGCGCGATCCGCGATGCTTTGGGAATTGGGCTCGGCGGCGAAGGCGTGCTCGGCCACCCGCTGCATCTGTTCTTTCGCGCGCCGGATCTTGCTGGCGCGCTGCGGCCGCGAGCCCGGCGTGTTTTTCCTCGCCATCGACCGCGGTGGGCTGTGGGCCAATATCCGCGTTATCGATCCGGCCAATGGCTTGTGGCGCCTGATGGCGCTGGAGAGCGACGGCAGGCAGACGCCGGACAGCGTCGATCGCGCCGCATTGCTGCAGCGCGCGGTCGGCCGGCCGATCGATGTGGAATGGCGGGGCGTCAGCGTCTGGAAGCGGCGCAGCGTCGTTGCCGAGCGCTATTCGCACGGGCGCGTCTTTCTTGCCGGCGACGCCGTGCATCAGCTTTCGCCCACCGGCGCGCTCGGCATGAACACCGGCATCGGCGACGCGGTCGATCTCGGCTGGAAGCTTGCGGCGGTGCTGGCGGGCTGGGGCGGGCCCAACCTGCTTGCGTCATACGACAGCGAGCGGCGGCCGATCGGCGTTCGCAACGTCGGCATGGCGACGGAGTTTTATCTCGCGCACGGCGAATTTGCCGGCGGCATGGCGGCGATCGAGGACGATAATGAAGCCGGGCGAACGTTGCGGCGCCGTCTCGGCGACAGCCTCGCACGCGATGTCGGCCGCATGTTTCGGACCGCTGGCCTGCAGCTCGGCTATCGCTACGAGTCATCGCCGATCTGCGTCGCCGACGGCACGCCGCCGGTTGCCGACGATCCGGAAACGTTTGTGGCTTCGGCGCGCCCCGGCAGCCGCGCGCCGCATGCCTGGCTTGGCGACGGCCGCTCCACGCTCGATCTGTTCGGCCGCGGTTTTGTGCTGCTGCGCTTTGGCGATGCCGACACGACTGCGCTGAGGGAAGCGGCTGCCGCGCGCAATGTCCCGCTGGCGATTGTCGATCTCAACGAGCCGGAGGCCGCGTCCCTCTACGAGCGGCGCCTGGTGCTGGTGCGGCCCGACGGCCACGTGGCCTGGCGCGCAGATGAGGCGCCCGACAACGCCGATGCATTGATCGACCGCGTGCGCGGCGCAGCTTGAGCCTAAGCCATCAGACTGCCGCGCGTCGAACCTTCGCCCTCGACCGCGGCGATCACGTCCGGAATCGCCGCGTCGTTGCCCGGCGCCATGATGTGGACGCCGGCGACGCCGGGAATGGTCGAATAGTCCTCGATCAGTTCGGCGCAGATGGCGATGCCCTCGCGCGCCGGGTCGGCGGCCTGTTCCATCCGCGCGATCAGCGGGTCGGCGATGATGGTGCCGAACAGGTGGCTCTTCATCCATTGCGCCGATTTTGCCGAGCGCAGCGGATTGACGCCGATGAGGATGGCAAGCTGTTTGGTGACGCCGGCCTGTTCCAGCGCGCCGACATAGCGGCGCACGATCGCGGCATCCATGCAGAACTGGGTCTGGGCGAATTGCGCGCCGGATTTGATCTTGCCGAGGAGCGCATTCGGCTGCCAGCCGGCCGGCGGATCGATCGGCATGTCGGCGGCGCCGATGAAGAACGCGGCGTGGCCGGAAACCTTGCGTCCGGTCGGCAGCGTGCCGTCGTCGCGCAGGCGGCGCGCGGTCTCGATCAGCGTCGATGAATTGACGTCGAACACCGGCTTGGTGTCGGGCTGGTCGCCGGCTTTCGGGTCGTCGCCGGTGAGGAGGAGGAGGTTGCGGACGCCGAGCGCGGCGGCGCCCATCATCTCGCTCTGCAGCGCGATGCGGTTCTTGTCGCGGCAGGTGATTTGCAGGATCGGCTCGATCTCCATGCCGATGAGGATGGAGGCCGCCGCCAAGCGCCGCCATATGGGCGCGGGCGCCGGCGCCGTCGGTGACGTTCACCGCGTCGGCGAGGCCCTTCAGCGGCGCCGCCTTGCTGCGCAGGTCCTGCGCGTCGGCCGACACCGGCGGGGCGATTTCCGCGGTCATGACGAACCGGCCGGCCTTGAGCCGCTCCTCGAACGTGCTCAGGCCGGGGCTTGCTTGGTCGTTCATCGTCACGTCTCGGTGGGGAGCAAGGCGAAGAGAGAGCGCATATATGCTTTGCTGGCGCACTGCAATTGCGCCGTTCCTGGACAGGAATCGCCTGTCCCGCTAGAGAGTTGCGGCAAATGAGCGGCGTCAACGACATCCGGTCGAGCTTTCTCGACTTTTTTGCGCGCGAGGGGCACGAAGTGGTGCCGTCCTCGCCGCTCGTGCCGCGCAACGATCCGACATTGATGTTCACCAATGCCGGCATGGTGCAGTTCAAGAACGTCTTCACCGGCCTCGAAAAGCGCCCTTACGTAAGGGCGGTCTCGTCGCAGAAATGCGTCCGCGCCGGCGGCAAGCACAACGACCTCGACAATGTCGGCTATACCGCGCGGCACCACACCTTCTTCGAGATGCTCGGCAATTTCTCGTTCGGCGATTACTTCAAGGAGCGCGCCATCGAGCTGGCCTGGCGGCTGGTGACCAAGGAATACGGCGTGCCGGCCGAGAAGCTGATGGTCACGGTCTATATCGATGACGATGAGGCCTTCAATCTTTGGAAAAAGATCGCCGGGCTGCCCGAGAAGAAGATCGTCCGCATCGCCGGCGCCGACAATTTCTGGGCTATGGGCGAGACCGGGCCGTGCGGGCCTTGTTCGGAAATCTTCTACGATCACGGCGAGCACATTTGGGGCGGCCCGCCGGGTACACCGGAGGCCGACGGCGACCGTTTCGTCGAGATCTGGAATCTCGTCTTCATGCAGTACGAGCAGCTCACCGCCGACAAGCGGGTCGACCTGCCGCGGCCGTCGATCGACACCGGCATGGGGCTCGAGCGCATCGCCGCGGTGCTGCAAGGCACTCACGACAATTACAAGATCGATCTGTTCGGCGCGCTGATCGAGGCGGTTGCCGATCTCACCGGCGTCGATCCCGATGGCGAGCAGAAGGCCTCGCACCGCGTCATCGCCGACCATTTGCGCGCGTCGGCGTTCCTGATCGCCGACGGCGTGCTGCCGTCCAATGAAGGCCGCGGCTACGTGCTCCGCCGCATCATGCGCCGCGGCATGCGCCACGCCGAGTTGCTCGGCGCCAAGGACCCGTTGATGTGGCGCCTCGTGCCGGTGCTGGTGCGCGAGATGGGACAGGCCTATCCGGAATTGCATCGCGCCGACGCGCTGATCACCGAGACGCTGAAGCTCGAAGAGACCCGCTTCCGCAGCACGCTGGAACGCGGCCTGGCGATCCTCGACGAGGCGAGCAAGTCGCTCAAGAAGGGCGACATGTTCGACGGCGTGACCGCGTTCACGCTGTACGACACCTACGGCTTTCCGCTCGATCTCACCCAGGACGCGCTGCGGCCGCGCGGCATCGGCGTCGATATCGCGGCCTTCACCGACGCCATGGAGGAGCAGCGCAAGAAGGCGCGCGCGTCGTGGGCGGGCTCGGGCGAGGCCGCCGACGAGGCGGTGTGGTTCGGCATCCGCGAGAAAGTCGGCGGCACCGAATTCCTCGGCTATGAGACCGAAAGCGCCGAAGGCGTGGTCTCTGCTCTGGTGCGGGACGGCAAGGAAGTCGATGCGCTGAAAAAAGGCGAGAGCGGCGCCGTCGTGCTCAACCAGACGCCGTTCTACGGCGAATCCGGCGGCCAGGTCGGCGATACCGGCGTGATGACGGCCGACGGCGTGCGCTTCAAGGTCACCGACACCCAAAAACATCTCGGCGATGTGTTCGTGCACATCGGTGTCGTCGAGGAAGGCACGTTGAAGGTCGGCGCGGCGCTCGCACTCGAAGTCGATCACCAACGCCGCGGCACGATCCGGAAAAATCACTCGGCGACGCATCTTCTGCACGAAGCGTTGCGCCAGGTGCTCGGCGATCACGTGGCGCAGAAGGGCTCGCTGGTCGCGCCCGACCGGCTGCGCTTCGACTTCTCGCATCCGAAGCCGATGAGCGCCGAGGAGATCGAGCGCGTCGAAGACATCGCCAACGAATTCGTGCTGCAGAATGCACCGGTCGTTACCCGCGTGATGGCGCTCGACGATGCGCGGGCCTCAGGCGCGCGCGCCCTGTTCGGCGAAAAATACGGCGACGAGGTTCGCGTCGTCGCCATGGGCGAGGGCGGCGGCAACACCATGGGCTGGTCGGTCGAGCTGTGCGGCGGCACTCACGTCAAGCGCACCGGCGATATCGGCCTTATCTCGGTTGTCGGGGAAAGCGGCGTCGCCGGCGGCGTGCGCCGCATCGAGGCGCTGACGGCGAATACGGCGCGGGCCAATTTGAACAATCTGGCACGACTCACCAAGGCGACGGCTTCCGATTTGCGCGTGCCGATCGAGGACGTGCAAAGCCGCGTCGTCACGCTGCTCGACGAGCGCAAGCGTCTTGAGCGCGAGCTCTCGGACGCCAAGAAGAAACTCGCCATGGGCGGCGGCGCGAGTGATGGCGCCGATGGCGTTCGCACCGTGGGCGACGTGAAGCTGATGGCGCGCGTCGGTGCGAAGGCATCGACCTGAAGGACCTGCGCAGTCTTGCCGACGAGGGCAAGAAAAAGGTCGGCTCCGGCGTCGTCGCCATCGTCGGCGTCACTGACGACGGCAAGGCCGGCATCGTGGTCGGCGTCACCGACGATCTGGTCAAGCGCTTCAATGCCGTCGACCTGGTGCGCAAGGGCGCCGAGGCGCTCGGCGGCAAAGGCGGCGGCGGCCGGCCCGACATGGCGCAGGCCGGCGGTCCCGACGCATCGAAGGCGGATGCCGCGCTGGCGGCGATCGAAGCGGCACTCGGCGGATGATTGCCGCATTTGCGTGAGAGAGGATACGGCGATGGCCGAAATCCATTTCACCAGTCACCTGCGCAATCTCGTGCCCGACGGGCCACTGTCGGCGTCCGGCGTGACGGTTGGCGAAGCGCTGGAAAACCTGGTCGCCGCGCAGCCGCATGTGCGCGGCTATGTGCTCGACGACCAGGGCCGGCTGCGCAAGCACGTTTGCATCTTTGCCGACGGCGAGCGGCTCGCGCACGATAGTGCGCTGTCGCGCCGCATCGGCCCCGACACCAAGCTTTATGTCATGCAGGCGCTTTCGGGCGGTTGAGCGTAGCGAACAGGAGTGCTCATGAGCGATCGGTTGTTGGTGGCGACGCGGAAAGGTTTGTTCAGGCTCGAGCGCAAGCGCGCCGGCTGGACGGCAGACCTGATCGGCTTCGTCGGAAATCCGGTGACCAATGCGTTGCGCCAGGATGACGGCGTCATCTTCGCAGCCCTCAAGCTCGGGCACTTCGGGCCGAAACTGCATCGCTCCGACGACGACGGCCGCACCTGGCGCGAAATCGCGGCGCCGGCCTTTGCCGCCGACACGCCGGGCGAGCCGTCGCTGTTCCAGATCTGGTCGCTCGAAGGCGGCGGGCCGCATCACCCGAACCGCTTGTGGATCGGCGCCATTCCCGCCGGCCTGTTCCGCTCCGACGATCGCGGCGAAAGCTGGCAGCTCATGACCGCGCTGTGGAACGTGCCGGAACGCGCGCGCTGGTTCGGCGGCGGCTATGACGACGCCGGCATTCACAGCATATCGCCCGACCCGCGCGATCCGGCATCGCACGTTCGTCGCCATTTCCTGCGGCGGCGTGTGGGAGACCCGCGACGACGGCGCCACCTGGACCGTGCTCGGCAAAGGGCTCTTTGCGCCCTATGTGCCGCCGGAACAGGCCGAGGACAGCGCGATCCAGGATCCGCATCGGGTCACGCGCTGCGCCGCGGCGCCGGACGTCATGTGGATGCAGCATCATGCCGGCATCTATCGCTCGGCGGACGCCGGCGCGCATTGGACGCGGCTGTCGTTGCCCTGCGACGATTTCGGCTTTGCGGTCGCCGCCCATCCGCGCGATGCGCAAACCGCGTGGTTCGTGCCGGCGATCAAGGACGAGATCCGCATGCCGCGCGACGGCGCACTATGCGTGAGCCGGACCAACGACGGCGGCAAGACCTGGCAGATCATGCGCGAGGGACTGCCGCAGCGCGACGCCTACGATCTCATCTACCGGCACGGCTTTGACGTCGACGATTCCGGCTCGCGGCTGGCCATGGGCTCGACAACGGGCGCGCTGTGGACCAGCGATGACGGCGGCGAGCGCTGGGAGCTGGTCAACGCGCATCTGCCGCCGATTTACGCCGTGAGCTTCATTTAACTCACAATTTGACGATCATGCCGTCTTCGGCGGTTTCGTATGGCACCTCGGCGCGGCGCGCCAGCATGTCGTTGCTCATATGGGTGAGTATGAGGCGTTTCGGCCGGATCTGGTCGAGGTGCTTCTCCAAAAGCGACAGCGCCATGTGGGTCTGAATCGGCTTGTCGCGCGTATAGGCCTCGCAGATGAAGAGGTCGGCTTCGCGTCCGACCTCGATCAGCACCTCGGTCCATTCCGTATCGCCGGAAAATGCGATCACCTTGCCTTCGATTTCGAAGCGGAAGCCGAGGCAAGGCCCGGCGCGATCGTCATGCACGACATGGAACGCCGTCACGCCCACGGCGCCGATCTCGCGGCGTTTGCCGATTTCCAGCTCGACGAAATGCAGCGGAAAGTTCAGCTCCATCGTTCCGGTGCCGGGGAAACCGCCTTCCATGACTTCGGGAAAGCGCGTCTTCAGTCCGGGCGGCCCGACGATGGTCAGCGGCCGCGTCCGCTTGGTCACGTAATTGGCCTCGAGGATGAAGAACGGCAGGCCGGAGATATGATCGGCATGAAAATGCGAGATGAAAACGACTTCGATGTCGTTGCGGTTGATCGCAAGCTTGTTCATGGCGACAAGCGATGTCGCGCCGCAATCGATCAGCGCGTTGATCTCTTTGCCGACGAGGTGGAAGCAGGTGTTGAATCGTCCGCCGGAGCCGAAGGCATCACCGCAGCCGACGAATTGCAGGTGCATGAAATGTCCCCAAGAAGTGCGAGACAGTAATTCCAGATTCGTTAATTCCAAGTCTGTCCCGGGACGCCGATCCGCGGCCACCGCTCGCAGTGTCGCGTCAAGACGGACAGAAATCCGTGATGAGCATCACAAAGCGAGGCTCTGACCGGGAAATCCGAATGCTCCCCCAACCCCCTGTCTCGTCATCGATTTTTTACCTTTGCTGCGTTCATTCGACGGCTTGTGGTAATGCCGCGGAAGCCGCTAGTGGATGGAATCTAACACTTGGTGCCCACGCCTGACAGCGGCGATGATTTTGTCTGGATCTGCGGTCCAGGTGAAGGGTTTGGGATCATGGTTGGTCTGCGCGACGAAGCGGTTGATGGTGGCTTGGAGATCGACCACACATCGGAAGACACCGCGCTTGAGGCGCTGCTTGGCGAGTTTGGCGAAGAACCCCTCGACTGCGTTGAGCCACGAGCACGAGGTGGGCGTGAAGTGGAATGCGAAGCGCGGGTGCCGGTTGAGCCATTGACGCACCTTCGGATGCTTGTGGACGGCGTAGTTGTCGAGGATCACGTGCACAAACTTTCTGGCCGGCACCTGAGCCTCAATAGCATTCAGGAAGCGAATGAACTCCTGGTGACGATGGCGCTGCATACATCGGCCAATGACCTTTCCTTCGAGCACGTCGAGAGCAGCGAACAGCGTCGTTGTTCCGTGGCGCTTGTAGTCATGGGTCATCGTGCCGGCGCGGCCTTTCTTCATCGGCAGGCCGGGCTGGGTGCGGTCGAGGGCCTGGATTTGCGACTTTTCATCGACCGAGAGCACGATGGCATGGGCGGGCGGATCGACATAGAGCCCGACAACATCGCGCAGCTTGTCGATGAACTTAGGGTCGTTGGAGAGCTTGAACTGCTGGACCCGGTGCGGCTGCAGACCATGCGCGCGCCAGATGCGTTGGACGGAACTTGCGCTGATACCGACTGCTTTCGCCATCATGGTAGCGGTCCAATGGGTCGCCTCGGCGGGCGGATCGGTGTGGGTGAGCGTCACGACACGCTCAGCGATATCCGACCCAAGTGGCGGGATGCGCGACGGCCGCGTCTTATCGCGCAGCAGGCCGTCGTAACCGGCCTGCATGAAGCGTTCCTGCCAGCGCCACACACAGGTTTTCGACTTGCCGGTCTGGCGCATGATCTCATTGGTGCCGACGCCGACAGCACTCAATAGGACAATCTCAGCTCGCCAGACATGCTTATGCGGTGCATTGCGATCTCGCGCGAGAGTGACCAAGCGGCGGCGATCAGCGGGTTTGAGAGTGATGGAAATTCCGGTTCGCATGCGTCAGACTCGCACGTATCGAGTCCGCCGGGAATCCCCTCGGGGATTCAAATGTCAGGTTTGATCCACTAGCATGGTCGCTAGCACAGTGTAGGACCGTGCGCCATGATCGCAACACAAACTGGCGCATCCTGCATTGGCGGCGGCTTGAAGTTTTTTAAGGGGACGTTCGGGTGTACCTTGGATCAGTCCGTTCCGGCCTGTTGGCGGCGCTGGCGATGGCCGGCGTGCTCGGCGGCTGCGGCGATGTCGGTTGGGATTCGGCAACCTTGTTCAGAAAGCCCATCGACGTGGCCGGCCGCAACAGCGGCTACACCTATTCCGACCTGCAAGAGTTGAGACAGGGCCGTCCGGTCACCGATAGCGATCTGGTCGATGCCAGCGGCAGCTGCCCGGCCGCGGCGGCGCCGCCAGCGGCCGCTGGTGGCCCAGCCGGCGGTCCCGGTGTCCCTGGCGCAGGCGCGCCGGCGCTTGGCGAGGGCGTCGGTCTCGGCATGACCGAATGCGAAGTGGTCACCCGCGCCGGCCCGCCGAACAGCGTCCAACTCGGCAGGAATCCCAACGGCGATCGCACCGCAGTCTTGAGCTATCAAAGCGGCCCGCGGCCCGGCGTCTATCACTTCGAGCGCGGCCGGCTCATGCAGATGGATCGCGTCGAGGTGGCGGAGCCACCGCCGGCAAAGAAAAAGCCGGCGAAAACCAAGAAGCCGCCGGCCGCCAATCACGCGGCCTGGAGCGGCTTCGAGTAGGATTTGCGCAGCCTCGATCTGGCCGCGCGATCAGGCGAGGTCGAAGCGATCGAGGTTCATCACCTTGTTCCAGGCCGCCACGAAGTCTTTCACAAACTTCTCCTTCGAGTTCGGCGCACGCATAGACTTCCGCAAGCGCCCGCAGCTGCGAGTGCGAACCGAAGATCAGGTCGACGCGGGTGCCGGTCCACTTGACCGCATTCGTCTTGCGGTCGCGGCCCTCGTACACGCCATCGGAGCCGGCAGGCTGCCATTGCGTGCTCATGTCGAGCAGATTGACGAAGAAGTCGTTGGTCAGCGTCTCGGTCTGTTTGGTGAAGACGCCGTGCTTGGACTGCCCGGCATTTGCGCCCAGAACGCGCAGGCCGCCGACGAGAACCGTCATCTCGGGCGCCGTCAGTGTCAGCAATTGCGCCCGATCGATCAACGCCTCTTCCGGGGCCATCCACTGCTTGCCGCGGGAATAGTTGCGGAAACCGTCAGCGACCGGTTCGAGCGGGGCGAAGGAGTCGACGTCGGTCTGCTCTTGCGACGCGTCCATGCGCCCCGGCGTGAAGGGAACCTTCACGTCGTGCCCGGCGGCCTTCGCGGCTTTCTCGATTGCCGCGCAGCCGCCGAGAACGATCACGTCGGCAAGCGAGACCTTCTTGCCGAACTCCTTCTGGATCGCTTCGAGCTTCTGCAGAACCGTTTTCAACTGAGCCGGCTGATTGACGTCCCAATCCTTCTGCGGCGCCAGCCGAATGCGCGCGCCGTTCGCGCCGCCGCGCTTGTCGGAGCCGCGGAACGTCGACGCCGACGCCCAGGCGGTCGAGACCAGTTGCGACACCGACAGGCCGGAGGCGAGAATCTTGGCTTTGAGAGCCGCGATGTCCTGCTCTCCGATCAGCGGATGGTTCACCGCGGGGATCGGGTCTTGCCAGATCAGCTCTTCCTTCGGGACGAGCGGGCCGAGGTAGCGCACGATCGGGCCCATGTCGCGGTGCGTGAGCTTGAACCAGGCGCGGGCAAACGCGTCGGCGAACTGGTCCGGATGCTCGTAGAAGCGCCTTGAGATCTTTTCGTAGGCTGGATCGAGCCGCAGCGAGAGGTCCGTGGTCAGCATGGTCGGTACATGCTTCTTCGACTTGTCAAAGGCGTCCGGGATCGTGGCTGCGCCGCCCTTTGCCTTCCACTGCTGCGCACCGGCCGGGCTCTTGGTCAGTTCCCATTCGTTGTTGAACAGGTTGTCGAAGAAGTGGTTGCTCCACTTTGTCGGCGTCTGGGACCAGGTGACTTCCGGGCCACCGGTGATGGCGTCGGCCCCGAAGCCGGTGCCATGCTTGCTCTTCCAGCCAAGGCCCTGGTCCTCGATGGCTCCGCCCTCCGGTACCGGGCCGAGCAGTGACGGATCGCCGGCGCCGTGGGTTTTGCCGAAGGTGTGGCCGCCGGCGATCAGCGCGACGGTCTCCTCGTCGTTCATCGCCATGCGGAGGAATGTTTCGCGGATGTCCTTGGCCGCCGCGACCGGGTCCGGCTTGCCGTTCGGCCCTTCCGGATTGACGTAGATCAGGCCCATCTGCACTGCGCCCAGCGGATTCTGCAGCTGACGTTCGCCGCTATAGCGTTCGTCGCCCAGCCATGTCCCTTCGGGACCCCAGTAGAGCTCTTCGGGTTCCCAGACATCGGCGCGGCCGCCGCCGAAACCGAACGTCTTGAAGCCCATGGAGTTGAGGGCGACGTTGCCGGCGAGCACCATCAGGTCGGCCCAGGAGATTTTCCGGCCGTACTTCTGCTTGATCGGCCACAGCAACCGGCGCGCCTTGTCGAGGTTCGCATTGTCCGGCCAGCTGTTCAGCGGCGCGAAACGCTGCTGGCCGGCTCCAGCGCCGCCGCGGCCGTCGGCGATGCGGTAGGTGCCCGCGCTGTGCCACGCCATGCGGATGAATAGTCCACCATAGTGGCCGAAGTCCGCCGGCCACCACGCTTGCGAGTCCGTCATCAAGGCATGGAGATCCTTGATCACGGCATTGAGGTCGAGGCTCTTGAATTCCTTGGCGTAGTCGAACGCCTCGCCCATCGGATCGGAACCGTGAAGAGCCTGAAGGCTCAGCTGGTCGGGCCACCAGTCGCGATTGGTATGGCTCGTGTGCATGACCGGGCATTTGCCCGCGTTCTTGTCATCAGTCTTGGCGTCCATCTTTGCTCTCCGACCGTGTTTTGTTTTTTCCTGATGCGAAACTGCCCTTCGCCTCGGTATTGAGATGCCCGCTCTTCTGCCGCTTCCAGCTATGCGGGCATGATCAATTTTTGCGTGTACGGGCTAATATCGTGCTCACCGGGAGCTTCGCCAAGCGCATGACCGAATGCGGCAGGCCGTGCCCACGCGCGGGATGACGACATTCATGGCAGTTTCAACTGCTAAATGGAGGTATTGTCAACGGTCGCAAGTATGCGGCCTTTGATTTGGTGGTATGCAGGCAACCCTTTATGATCGCGGGGATTATCATGATGGGTGCGGCGGATTATTTTGCCGTTCGACCGCTATCGCGATATTTGGCGCCCGAATGCCGGTTCTCGTGATCGGCGCGGTATCGCTTGGCGGGGCCGTCGTCGGCGAATTGATCGTCCCTGTATAAAAACACCCCGGCCTCTGACGAGGCCGGGGTTGCCGTTTCGAACGTGCGAAGAAGAACGGCTCAGTAGCAGACGTTGACCCAGCGCACCACCGGTCCGTTCGGTGTCTGGAACACCCGTTGCGCCATGCAGGTGCTGTCGTAGGCCGCGCCGGCGAGAATTCCGAGGCCGATCGCGGTACCGAAGCCGAAGCCGCCGCCGTGAAAGCCACCACCGTGCCAGCCGCCGCCACCGCCGCCGCCCGCGAATGCAGAGGTCGGGGCCAAGGTCGCGGCGCTGAGCGCGGCCGCGGTCGAGAGAGCGAAAATCGTCTTGCGCAACATGGGACGTCTCCTTTGCTTTGTGCGTGTTCATCACGCAGTCATAGGTGGGTAACGACGCCCCCCTTTTCGGTTCATGCGGCAGAGTCGGGAAAACGCGCGGGAAACGCCTTAACGATTGAATTCATTGATGAATTATCCGCCCGGATTCGACAAGGACGTGATCTTTGTCACACCTTGCGGCGCGCTTTTCGCGCGCTTGCTGGGACAGTGATCGAAGGCTATAAGCCGGCACGTTTTCACGCGGCTTCCGCAGCGCTTTCGTAAGCCTCAACTCTTCCGCAACACGACAAAGGACGATCCGATGGCGCTCGAGCGTACGTTTTCGATCATCAAACCCGACGCGACGGCGCGCAATGTCACCGGCGCCATCAATGCGATGATCGAGAAAGCTGGCTTGCGCATCGTGGCGCAGAAGCGCCTGCGCATGAGCCGCGATCAGGCCGAGACATTTTACGCGGTGCATCGCCAGCGGCCGTTCTTCGGCGAGCTCGTCGATTTCATGATCTCCGGGCCGGTCGTCGTGCAGGTGCTCGAAGGCGAGAATGCCGTGGCGGCCTATCGCGATCTGATGGGCGCCACCGATCCGGCCAAGGCCGCGCCCGGCACCATCCGCAAGGAACTCGCCAAGTCGATCGGCGAGAACTCGGTGCATGGCTCCGACGCCGCCGACACTGCGGCGAAGGAAATCGCGCAGTTCTTTTCCGGCAACGAAATCGTCGGCTGAAGCCGGTGCGCCCGCCGCGTCGCCAGTGCGCTTGAGGAGCGGCGGTGGGTTCGGTCCTGCAATATCTGCATCCTTCGCTGTGGGGCGACATGCTCCACGCCAGCGTCAACGACATGGGGCGCGCGGCGTTCTGGGCCGCGGTGCTGCAGATCGTTTTCATCAACATGCTGCTGTCGGGCGACAACGCCGTCGTCATTGCGATGGCGTGCCGGGATCTGCCGCAGCGCCAGCGCTTCTGGGGTCTGGTGATCGGCGCCGGCGCCGCGGTGCTGCTGCGCCTGGTTTTCACCGGCGTCGTCGGGCAGCTCATGCTGCTGCCGTATCTCAAGTTGATCGGCGGATTGGCGCTGGTCTATGTCGCCGCCAAGCTGCTGGTCCCCGAGCGCGCCGACAAGAATAAAGTCGAGGCCGTCGCGCAGCTATGGCGCGCGGTGCGGATCGTCGTGGTCGCCGACATCGTCATGAGCCTCGACAACGTCATCGCCGTCGCCGCCATTGCGCAGGGTAGCCTGGTGTTGCTTGCGTTCGGTTTGATCGCCTCGATTCCGATCATCGTCGCCGGCGCGGCTCTGATCATGGTGATGCTCAACCGCTTTCCGATCTTCATCTGGGCTGGCGCCGCGCTGCTTGGTTGGATTGCCGGCGATGTCGTCGCCACCGATCCCGCGATATTCGGCCGTATGTCGGCGGCGCTTGGCGAAACCTTCGCACGGCAAGTCGAATTTGCCGCCGCCGGCGCCGGAGCGCTACTGGTGATCGGCGTTGGCGGGCTGTGGCGACAATTGTCCGCAGCCAGGGCGCACGCCGTGTCCGCTACCGAGGAAGCAGGCGGTAGTTAGGCTTCGCGATTCGCCGCGTCGATTGTGACATCGTGGATATTTCGTTGACGTGACTGCGCAATCGAACCGATTGCGTGCAAGATCGTCGTCACGATGTTCAAAACATCGGCTGTTCCCGCGCCGCTGACTGACGTTTTGCAGCCATGCTTGCGCCGTATTTATCCGCCCAATTTTACCGGCAATCGGATTTTGGCCATCCGGCCGGTGCTGTCGTGGGCGACATGATCGTTTCTGACTTCCGCTGTTTCGGACTTTCCCCAAAATCTTGCTTGTGGCGCGGATCGCAGCATCTGCACGGCGGTGCAGCGGCTGTTGGTTTGCGTCTTCGCTGGCATCGGGAATGACGGAGGAGGCAGACGATGCAGAAGGGCACCGTCAAATGGTTCAATCCAACCAAGGGCTACGGGTTCATCAAACCGGCAAGCGGCGACAAGGACGTCTTCGTCCATATCTCGGCCGTCGAGCGCGCCGGCTTGCGCTCGCTCAATGAGGGTCAGACCGTCGAGTACGAACTCGTGACCAACCGCGGCAGGACATCGGCGGAAAATCTCAAAGTCGCGTGATTGATCGTGGTCCGGACATTCCGGTCCACTCGTAGCCCCCGGCGTCGCACCCGGGGGTTTTTTATTTGCAGGTAGCGGAAAAGATTTTGCGCCTTTACCCGCGCGTCGTTGCAGTCGCGGCCGCAAGTGTGACGCGGCCTTCGGCAACGAGGCGCAGCGCCTGTGGATAAATCCGGTGCTCGACCTCCAGCACCCGCGCGGCGAGCGTTTCTTCGGTGTCGCCGTCGCGCACCGGCACCGAATCCTGCAGCACGATCGGCCCTGAATCCATTTCCGGCACAACGAAGTGGACGGTGGCGCCGTGCCGCTGCACGCCGGCTTCCAGCGCGCGGCGGTGAGTGTGCAGGCCCTTGAACTGCGGCAACAGCGCCGGATGAATGTTCAGCATGCGGCCGCTCCAGCGCGTGACGAACCACGGCGTCAGCAGCCGCATGAAGCCGGCAAGGCAGACCAGATCGATGCGGTGCGCGTGCAGGGTGTCGTCGAGCGCGCGTTCGAACGCCTCGCGATCTTTGCCGAACGGCCTGTGATCGACGACCGCGGTGGCGATGCCTGCTTGCTGCGCATGGCCGAGCCCCGCGGCTCCGGGCTCGTTGGACAAGACGAGCACGATTTGCGCCGGATAGTCCGGCGCCTCGGCCGCCTCGATCAACGCCGTCATGTTCGAGCCGCGGCCGGAGATCAGTACGGCAACGCGCTTCCTGGTCATGCGCTTGGCCAAGCCAGATCGAGGTGCCCGCGGAAGCCGACACGGACGCCGTCTTTCGCCGCGACGACCTCGCCGAGCGTAACGACGGTTTCACCGTGTGCCGAGAAGCGTTCGCTCGCCGCCTTGGCCGCGGTCGGATCGAGCACTGCCACCATGCCGATGCCGCAGTTGAAGGTCCGCAGCATTTCGGCTTCGCTGACGTTGCCGCTCGCTGCAAGCCATTTGAACACGGGCAGAACCGGCACGCGGCCGAGATCCAAGGAAACGCCAAGACCTTTCGGCAACACCCGCGGAATATTGTCGACAAAGCCGCCGCCGGTGATGTGGGCGAGCGCCTTGACCGCCTTGGTGTCGCGGATCGCGGCAAGGCACGAACGCACGTAGAGCCGGGTCGGGGTGAGCAAGGCTTCGCCAAGTGTTCGCGACGGGTCGAACGGGGCGGGATTATTCCAAGTCAGTCCAGACGCGGCCGCGATGCGGCGTACCAGGGAAAATCCGTTCGAGTGGACGCCGGTCGAGGCAAGGCCGATCACCACGTCGCCGGCTGCGATGTCGGCGCGCGGCAACAAGTCCGCCCGCCCCACGGCGCCGACGGCAAAGCCGGCAAGGTCGTAATCGCCGGGCGCATAGAGCCCCGGCATTTCCGCGGTCTCGCCGCCGATGAGAGCGCAGCCGGCCTCGCGGCAAGCCGCCGCGATGCCTGTCACCACCTGCGCGCCGACCGCCGGATCGAGCTTGCCGCAGGCGAAATAGTCGAGAAAGAACAACGGTTCGGCGCCTTGCACCACGAGATCGTTGACCGACATGGCGACCAGATCGATGCCGATCGTGTCGTGGCGGGAGGTCTCGATGGCGATTTTGACTTTGGTGCCGACACCGTCATTGGCGGCGACCAGGATCGGATCGACAAAACCTGCGGCCTTGAGATCGAACAGGCCGCCAAAGCCGCCGATCTCGGCATCGGCCCCGGCGCGCGCGGTGGCGCGCACCAAGGGCTTGATCAATTCCACCATGCGGTTGCCGGCGTCGATATCGACACCGGCCGCCGCGTAGCGCGCCTCATCCACGAATGCCACCAAATCGGACAGATGATTGCCGCCCATGCGGGGCGGGGACCGCTCGGCGCCTCCTACGTCGGAATCGCCGGGTGCGCAAGCGCGCGGGCGCCGGTATATTGGGTGGCTGCAGGACAGCACGGAGAAAAGCTGCCTGAGCCGGGGCCGCGTTTGAGTATCCCAAACCTCATTACCTTGGGACGTATCCTGCTGGTGCCGATCGTGGTCTGGGCGATCACCTCGGGCGGGATGCGTTTCGCCTTTTTCCTGTTTCTGGCGGCCGGCATCAGCGACGGCGTCGACGGCTTCCTCGCCAAGCGCTTCCACATGGCGAGCGAGCTCGGCGCCTATCTCGATCCCTTGGCCGACAAGGCGCTGATCGTCTCGATCTATATTTCGCTCGGCATCGCCGGCGCGCTGCCGATCTTCCTCGTTATCCTCGTCGTCTCGCGCGACATCATGATCATCTCAGCCTTCATGCTGTCTTGGCTGGTCGGCAAGCCGATGCCGGTGCGGCCGCTGGCGGTCTCGAAGGCCAACACCTTGGCGCAGATCCTGCTCGCCATTCTGGTGTTGGCCGAGCAGGGTTTCGGTTTTGATGCCGACCTGGCGTCGAAGCTGATGATGGCGCTGGTCGCTGTCTTGACCTTGCTCTCGATCGCCTTCTATCTCGCCGAATGGGTGCGCCATATGAACTCGTTCGGCGCCGGGCACTGATCGGCACTGCTTGAAGGGCGCCATGCAAATCGAGCGGCACATCGTATTCTGGATCGCCGCTCTCGCTGCCTTCGCCGGACTGTTGTGGCTGTTGAGCCCGATCCTGTTGCCGTTCGTGCTGGGCATGGCGCTGGCCTATGTGCTCGATCCGTTGGCCAATCGGCTGGCCAAGCGCGGCTTGAGCCGCATGGTCGCGGCCTCGATCATTCTCGGCGGCTTCGTGCTCGCGCTCGCGCTTTTGCTCCTGCTCATCGCGCCGGTGCTGGCGAAGCAGCTTGCGGGTTTCATCGACAATGCACCGGGCTACGCGCAGCGCCTGCAAAGTCTGGTCAGCGACCCGAACCACCCGTGGCTCAAGCGTATCGTCGGCGACAATCTCGGCGGTGGCGACAAGTCCGTCGGCGACCTGATGAATCAGGCGATGGGTTATTTGACCAACCTGCTCGGCTCGCTGTGGACCAAGGGGCAGGCGCTGATTTCGATCTTTTCGCTGCTGATCATCACGCCGGTGGTGGCGTTCTACTCTGATCTGCGACTGGGACCGCATGGTGAGCGCGGTCGACAGCCTGATCCCGCTGCCGCAGCGCGACACCGTGCGCAGCCTCGGCCACGACATCGATGCGACCATTTCGGCTTATGTGCGCGGACAATCCGGCGTGTGCCTGATCCTCGGTTCCTACTATGCGCGTCGGGTTGACGCTTGCGGGATTGAGCTTCGGCCTGCTCATCGGCGTCGTTTCAGGACTGATCAGTTTCATCCCCTATGTGGGATCGCTGACGGCGCTCGTGCTCTCGCTCGCGGTCGCGGTGGCGCAATTCTTCCCGGATTGGACGCCGATCGTCATTGTCGCCGGCGTCGTGCTGGTCGGCCAGTTCCTCGAAGGCAACGTGCTGGCGCCGTATCTCGTCGGACACAGCGTCGGCCTGCATCCGGTGTGGCTGATGTTCGCGCTGTTTGCGTTCGGCTATCTGTTCGGCTTCGTCGGATTGCTGCTGGCGGTGCCGCTCGCGGCCGCGACCGGCGTGCTGATACGCTTTGCCGTGCGGCGTTACCGCGAAAGCCCGCTCTACACCGGCAGCCGGCCGGTTTAACACCATGACGTCAAGTTCAATGTCCCCCATTCCGCGGCAACTCGCGCTTGCGCTCGACCACGCGGAAAGCTACGCGCGCGAGGATTTTCTCTCCGGACCCGGCAACGAGGGCGCGCTGAAGCTGATCGACTCCTGGCCGGATTGGCCGGCGAATGCCATCGCTCTCGTCGGGCCCGAGGGCTCGGGCAAAACCCATCTGGCGACGATCTGGGCGGCTGCGGCCGGGGCGCGCGTCGTTTCCGCCCACGCGCTTGACGAGACCGGGCTGCGCCCCGCGCTCGCCACCGGCGCGTTGGTCGTCGAGGATGCGGCGGCGATGTCGGACGAGCGTGCCCTGTTTCATCTCATCAATCTGGCGCGCGGGGAGAACGCCTATCTGCTGTTCACGGCGCGCACGGCGCCGGCCACTTGGCCCATCGCCATCCCCGACGTGGTCTCGCGACTGCGGGCAATGCCGGTCGTGAACCTTGAGGCGCCGGACGATGCGATGCTGCGTGCGGTCATCGTCAAGCTCGCCGCCGATCGCCAGCTCGCGCTCGATGAAAGCGTGGTGAGCTATCTCTCGACCCATATCGAGCGGTCGTTCGCGGCGGCGCGGTCGGCGGTGATCGCGCTCGACAACGAGGCGCTGCGGCGCGGCCGGCCGCCGACGCGGGCGCTGGCCGCGGAAATGTTCCGCGACACGGCGTAAAGCCGGCCGTTCAAGCCGGGCCCAGGCCCGAGCCCGACGCCGGCGGCGTTCATGATTGCAGCGCAATCGGCCTCCAAAGGGGGAGGCTTGACGGGACGCAGCCCCGACGCCTTATCTCACGGGCAACCAACGTCATCGAATTGTAACGAAGCATGGCGATCATAGCCCTCGAGGAGCACCAAAGCGCCATGGCCGACCGTGGCCAAGCCACTGTCGTTGCTTTAGAATCCGGCTCCTCGCGGCGGCCGGAGGAGCCGGCGCGGGTGTCCGACCTGGCGTCGAGCCCGGACCGCTTCATCAATCGTGAGCTGTCCTGGCTGAACTTCAACCGCCGGGTGTTGGAGGAATCCGCCAATCGCGGCCACCCGCTGCTGGAGCGGATCAAGTTCCTCTCGATCTCCGCCGCCAACCTCGACGAATTCTTCATGGTGCGCGTTGCCGGTCTCGGCGCCGCGCTGCGCGCCGGCATCGTCGAGAAGAGCCCCGAGGGGTTGACCCCCGCCGAGCAGCTCGCCCGCATTGGCGAAGCCGTGTTGCTCCTGGTCCAGGATCAGCAGGCGCAGTGGCGCGAGTTGCGCGCGGCGCTAGGCCAGGCCGGCATCGTGCTGGTCGACGGCAGCCGATGTCACCAAGGCCGAGAAGGCCTGGCTCGAAGACTACTTTCTCGCCCACGTCTTTCCGCTGTTGACGCCGCTTGCGGTGGATCCGGCGCATCCGTTCCCGTTCATTCCCAATCTCGGATTTTCGATCGCCTTGCAGCTTGCCCGCGCCAAGGACGGCAAGGCGATGAACGCGCTGATCCGCATGCCCAACCGCATCGAGCGTTTCGCGCGGCTGCCGCAAGCCGGCGAGGGCGGGCAGGTGCGGCTGATCTCGCTCGAAGCCGTCACCAGCCTTTTCATCGGCAAGCTGTTCCCCGGTTATGCGGTGAAGGGCGTGGGCGCATTCCGCGTCATCCGCGATTCCGAAGTGGAAATCCTCGAAGAGGCCGAAGATCTGGTGCGGCTGTTCGAGACCGCGCTCAAGCGCCGCCGCCGCGGCATCGTCATCCGCCTCGACATCGAGGCGATGATGCCGCCGGAATTGCAACGCTTCGTGCAACGCGCGCTCGGCGCCACCGACGAGAGCGTGTTCAAGGTCGATGGCGTGCTGGCGCTCGACGAGATGGCGCAACTCGCCAAGCTCGACCGGCCCGATCTGGAATTCGTTCCCTATGCACCGCGCTATCCGGAGCGGGTGCGCGATCACGGCGGCGATTGCTTTGCCGCGATCCGGCAGAAGGACTTCGTCATCCACCACCCCTACGAATCCTTCGACGTGGTGGTGAATTTCCTGCAGCAGGCGGGGCGCGATCCGGACGTCGTCGCCATCAAGCAGACGCTCTACCGCACCTCGGCCGATTCCCCGATCATCAGAGAGCTCGCCGAAGCCGCCGAAGCCGGCAAATCGGTCACCGCGGTGGTCGAGCTCAAGGCGCGTTTCGACGAGGAGGCCAATATCCGCTGGGCGCGCGACCTGGAACGCGCCGGCGTGCAGGTCGTCTACGGCTTCATCGAGCTGAAGACCCACGCCAAGCTTTCGCTCGTCATCCGCCGCGAGGGCACCGAGCTTGCCTCCTACGTCCATGTCGGCACCGGCAACTATCATCCGGTGACGGCGCGCCTCTATACCGACCTGTCGTTCTTCACCTCCGACCCGGTGATCGCGCATGACGTGGCGCAAATCTTCAACTTCGTCACCGGCTATGCGGAGCCCGCCGAGCTCAAGCGCATGGCGGTGTCGCCGTTGACGCTGCGCAAATGCATCCACAGCCATATCGACGAGGAGATCGCCAATGCCAAGGCCGGGCGGCCTTCGGGCATCTGGATGAAAATGAATTCCCTGGTCGATCCCGACATCATCGACGCGCTCTACGAGGCATCCGGCGCCGGCGTGCCGATCGAGCTCGTGGTGCGCGGCATTTGCTGCCTGCGGCCTGGCGTGCCGGGGCTGTCCGACAATATCCGCGTCAAATCCATCGTCGGCCGCTTCCTCGAGCACGGCCGTATCTATTGCTTCGGCTCGGGCCACGCGCTGCCGCATGCGAAAGCGGCGGTGTACATTTCGTCCGCCGACATGATGCCGCGCAATCTCGACCGCCGCGTCGAGGCGCTGTGCCCGATCCTCAATCCGACCGTGCACGAGCAGGTGCTCGATCAGATCATGGTGGCTAATCTGAAGGACAACGAGCAGAGCTGGCAATTGCTGTCCGACGGCACGTCGCGCCGCATCAAGCCCGCACCCGGCGAGGAAGGCTTCAACATTCACACCTACTTCATGACCAATCCGAGCCTGTCGGGACGCGGTAAATCGCAGAAAGAATCGATTCCCCGATTGCGGCATCGGCCAGAGCGGGTGTGAATGGCGCGCGAATCATGCTTACGGTGGGCGTGGCATTGAAAGCCGCACCGGGACTTTAGCAAATTCGCGAAATTCGGCCACCACACGATCGGCCATGAGCGGTTCCAAAAAAATCCGCCAACGGCAAACCGACGCTAATTTTTGCCAATGAAGCGCGCCAAACTCGACGCCCAAGGACGCCTCGATCACGGCCCGCCGGTCGCCGTCATCGACATCGGCTCGAATTCCGTGCGGCTTGTGGTTTACGAAGGGCTCACCCGCAGTCCGACGGAAATATTCAACGAAAAGGCGCTGTGCGGCCTGGGCCGCGAGGTGCAGTCCACCGGTCTTCTTGCCGCGGACGCGGTCGAGCACGCGCTGTCGACGCTCAAGCGCTACCGCGCGCTGTGCGAGCGGATGGGGGTGAAGGAAACGCTCGCCATCGCCACGGCGGCGTGCCGCGACGCCAAGAACGGCCGGGCGTTCATTCGCTCCGCCGAGCGCACGTCTGAAGACCGAGATCGATATCCTCTCCGGCGCGCGCGAGGCCGAACTCACCGCGCTCGGCGTCATCTCCGGCGTGCATCGCGCCGACGGTGTCGTCGGCGATCTCGGCGGCGGGTCGCTGGAACTGGTCGATGTCCGTGGCACGCGCGCGCGGCATGGGCTCACGCGCCCACTGGGCGGTTTGGCGCTCGCCGACATATCGTCGAAGTCGCTGAAAAAAGCGGAAAAATTCGTCAAGAAAACGCTCGGCGGGCTGGCGATGCTGAAGGCCTGCGAGAACCGCACCTTCTATGCCGTCGGCGGCACCTGGCGCTCGCTGGCGCGGCTGCACATGTGGCAGACCGGCTATCCGCTGCACGTGATGCACGGCTATGCCATTGCCGCCGACGAAGCGCTCGAGTTCGCCAGATTGGTGCATCGGGTCGATGTCGAAACGCTGTCGAATATCGAAGTGGTGAACAATGCGCGGCGGCCGCTGTTGCCTTACGCGGCGCTCGTGCTCGAATACATCCTGCGCGTCGGCAAGCCGCGGCAGGTGGTGTTCTCCGCACTCGGCGTGCGCGAGGGACTGCTCTATTCGATGCTCAAGCGCAATGAGCAGGAGAAGGACGCGCTGATCGAGGCGGCGCGCCATCTCAACCAGTTGCGCTCGCGCTCGCCGCGCCATGGCGAGGAGCTGATCGCATGGACCGACCGTTTCATGGTGTCCTCAGGGCTCGATGAAACCAGCGAGGAACGCCGGCTGCGCCATGCGGCGTGCCTGCTCGGCGACATCGGCTGGCGCGCGCATCCCGATTATCGCGGCGAGCAATCGCTCAATATCATCGCCCATGGCGGTTTCAGCGGCATCGATCATCCGGGCCGCGCCTATCTGGCGCTCGCCGTGTTCTTCCGCCACGTCGGCCTGGTGATGGACGACGAATTGTCGCCGCGGCTGCGCGAACTGGTCTCCACCCGCATGCTCGATCGCGCCCGCGTGCTCGGCGCGGCGCTCCGCCTCGCCTATGTGGTGTCCGCGGCGATGCCGGGCGTCCTGCCCAAGACCAAGCTCGCCGTCGAGCGGCACCGGCTCGCTCTGCACCTGCCGAACTCATACGCGACGCTGGCCGGCGAACGCGTCTTGAACCGGCTGCGCTCGCTGGCCCGCCTGATCGGCCGTGAACCGGTGATGCTGATGGGCTAGAGCGCCAATCGCTTCATATTGAAGCGATTGGTGCTCTAGCATCTTGGTGGAGCATGATCTTTTCCGAAAACCGGTAGCCACTTTTCGGGATCATGCTCAATATCCCCGCGGCGCAGCGAGCGCCGACAGGGAGAGCACCATGCCGACGCCGGGCCTCATCGTCGCCCCACTGACGCCGTTCACCGCCGATCTGACCGTCGACGAAGCCGCATTGCGGCGGCAGATCGACTACGTGGTCGACGACTGTCGCGCCACCATGGTGGTCGCCGCCGGCGTCGAAACCCAGGAATATACCTATCTCAGCTTCGAACAGCGCAAGGCGCTGATCCACCGCACCATCGAATTCGTCGACGGCCGCGTGCCGGTCATGGTCGGCATTTCGCACCCGTCGTTCAAGACCGCGATCGAACTGGCCCATGACGCCGAACGGCACGGCGCGGCGGCGGTTCAGCTGTTGGCGCCGTTGCGGCCGTTTGCCGGTCCGCCGACACAGGCCGACCTCATCGCCTATTTCGAGGCCATAGGCCGCGAGAGCCGGCTGCCGATCACGCTCTATCTCAATCCCGGCCCCGGCGCCGATGTCTCCGTCGCCGACACGATTGCGCTGGCGAAGTTGCCGAACGTGCAGCTGATCAAGGAAAGCTCGCGCGACCTCGCCCGCGTGTCGCGCCTGATCGTGGAGATCGATCGCGCCGGCCATGCCCGCTATTTCACGACCATGCAGATGCTGCTCGCCACGCTGCAACTCGGCGGCTCCGGTGCGACCATGCCGCCGCCCGGCTGCGAAATCGCCCGCCACGTCATCGAAGCCTTCGTCGCCAAGGACTACGAGCGGGCGGCCGAGATTCAGCTGCAGTTCGCGCTGTTCCCGTCGAAATGGATGCATCGCGGGCTCGCGCCGGCGATGAAAGCGGCGCTGAACCTGATCGGGATTCCGGTCGGCGAGCCTTATCCGCCGTATTCGGCGCTGACGCGCGAGGAGATGGCGGCGCTCGCGGCCACGCTGCGGACGACCGTGCTTGCACCGCGCTTCAAGGTCACGGCGGCGGCGTAGCAAGCCTACTTTCGCGCGGTCAGTCCGATCATCGCCGACATGCCGCCGTGCGCGGCGCCTTCGTGCATCTCGCGTTCTTCTTCGACGATCTTGATGTCGCGGTAATCGCCAAAGGCCTGCTCCAGCATGGCGCGGGTGTAGAGATTCTCGATCTCCTTCGGCCCGCCGGTGCCGTATTGCAGCTGCTTGGGCGTGTAGCCCTGGATGATCAACAGCCCGCCGGGTTTCAGCGTCCGCCGCATGCCGGCCCATTTCCGCGCGCGCTCGGCCGGCGTGCTGAATTGGGTGAAGATTTCCACGACGACGTCGAACGCATCCGGCGGATAGTCCCAGGCGTGCACGTCGGTGTGCAGCAATGCGATTTTCACGCCGCGTTCTTTTGCCAGCGCCGCGGCTTTGGCTTGTGCGGCTTCCGAGAAATCGATCGAGACGACGTCGAGGCCCTGTTCGGCGAGCCACACTCCGTTGCGGGCTTCGCCGTCGGCAACAGCCAAAGCCTTGCCTGACTTCGGCAGTAACGCCTTGCAGGATGCCAAGAAGTAGTTCGGCGCTTTGCCGAACAGATATTCGGGCGCGCTGTAACGGCTTTGCCAACGCGTATATTCGCTCGATTCCATTCCTGGTCTCTCGGTTTGCACTGGGTGGATTGATAAAGCTTGAAATGACCGGCGCTGCGCTCAGCCGCGCTCGACCGTCGCAACGCGGCCCTTTTCGATGGCAAGCGCCAGCTGGCCGTGCTTGAGCGCCAGCGCTTTCTCGCCGAACAGCTCGCGCCGCCAGCTCTTCAGTGCCGGAACATCCGCCGCGTCGTCGGACGCGATGCGCTCGAGATCGTCGACCGTGGCGATCACCTTGGCGGCGACGTGGTGGCGCTCCGAGATCATGCGCAGCAGCACCTTGAGGAGTTCGATCACCGCGGAGGCATTGGCCGCGGGTTGCGTGCGCACGTGATGCGGCAAGGTTTTTGGATCGCGCGCCAGCCCACGCTCGACCGCGGCGACGATCGCCTCGCCCCAGCGCGAGCGCTCGAAGCCCTTGGGCAGGGAGCGCAGATGCTTGAGCTTCTCGATGCTGGTCGGCGCCTGCACGGCAATGTCGGCGATCGCGTCGTCCTTGAGCACGCGCGAGCGCGGCACGTCGCGGGATTGCGCCTCGCGCTCGCGCCAGGCCGCAACCTCGATCAGCACCGCGAGCTCCTTGGGCTTGCGCACGCGGGTCTTGAGCCGCTGCCACGCGCTCTGCGGATCCATGCGGTAGGTCTCGGGCGAGGTCAGCACCTGCATCTCGTCCTCGACCCAGTCGGCGCGGCCGCGGCGGCCGAGATCTTCGACCAGCGCGTGATAGACGTCGCGCAGATGGGTGACGTCGGAAATGGCGTAAGTGAGTTGCGCCTCGGACAAAGGCCGGCGCGTCCAGTCGGTGAAACGGTTCGATTTGTCGAGGGTGTCGCCGGTGATGCGCTGCACCAACTGGTCGTAGGAGATGGAATCGCCATAGCCGAGCACCATGGCGGCGACCTGGGTGTCGAAGATCGGATGCGGAATGAGTTTTGCGCCGTGCCAGATGATTTCGATGTCCTGCCGCGCGGCATGAAACACCTTCATGACCTTTTCGTCGGCCATCAGCGCGTAGAACGGCGCGAGATCGATGCCGGGCGCGAGCGCATCGACGACGACGGCCTCGTCGGGCGAGGCCATCTGCGCCACGCACAGCAGCGGGTAGTAGGTGGTCTCGCGCAGGAACTCGGTGTCGATGGTGACGAAGGGATAGGCGGCCATCCGCTTGCACGCGGCGGCCAGCTCCGACGTCGTGGTGATCGGGTGCGTGGAATATGAGACTGCGGCGGCACTCGACATCGGCATTAGGGTAGTCTCGTTCAGATATGAGGCGTGTGGCAAGGCCGGTCTGCGCTAAGACTAGGCCTGTTGCGGCGGAACTATTACCCGCGGACCTTGGGCATGTGGATGAATTCCCACGGGCTCGGAAAGGCGCCCACGGGGACTTCGATCAGCGTCGGCCCGTCGCGGTGCGCGAAGGCGTGGCGTAACGCCTGACGCAATTCGTCGGGGCCCTTTACGCGGACCGCCTCGGCGCCAAAACTCTTGCCGAAGGCGACGAAATCCGGATTGGCCAGATCGCTGCCGATCAGGCGGTTGCCGAAGCGCTCCTGCTGGATGCGCCGGACGTTGCCGAACGCGCCGTCGTTGAACACGATGGTCACGAGCGGGATGCGATGCCGTATCGCGGTCGCCATCTCGGTCGCGGTGAACATGAAGCCGCCGTCGCCGGAGATCGCCACGACCGGCACATCGGGCCGGGCGTGCTGCGCGCCGAGCGCGGTGGCAAAGCCCCAGCCGAGCGGGTCCTGATAGCCGGGCGAGAGGAAGGTGCGCGGCTTATAGACCGGAAAGGCAATCCGCGCCGCAAAACCCATTTGCGTGACTTCGTCGACGAAAATTCCGTCCTCGGGCAGTTCGGCGCGGATCGCTTCGAGGAACGCGATCTGCGGTGCGATTTTTTCCAGGCGCTTGCGCCACGCCGCTTGCCGCTCCTGCATCTCGGCCCGGCGCGAGGCGCGTTTGGCGTTGTGCGCCGGCAATTCCGCCAGCAGGCTTTGCAGGATTGGCGCGGCGTCGCCGGTGAGCGCCACCGCCGGCTTGTGCAGGCGGCCATGTTCCTCAGGATCGGCATCGACGCGGATGATCTTGAGCGCGCGGTCGATGCCCCATTGCCGCAGCTGAATGAGCAAACGTGTGCCGACCGCCAGCACCACATCGGTCTCGGCCCACAGATCGTGCGCCAGCGGCAGCGTGACGCTGAGCGGATCGCGGTCGTCGAGCACGCCGCGGCCGCGGCGAAAGCCGAGCACCGGCGCCTGCAGCATGGCGGAGAGCGCAGTGACTTCTTCCGAAGCACCTTGCGCGCCGCCGCCGCAGATGATCAGCGGCCGCTTCGCCGCGCCGAGGAGCTTTGCCGCCTTGCGGATCGCGCCGTGGTCGATCTTGGCTGCCGGAACGGGCAGCGGCGCTTGCAACGTCACCGGCCCGGATTTGCCCCACACGTCGATGGCGCATTCGAGCACCGCCGGTCCCGGCCGGCCGGTCTGCATCGCACGGATGGCCAGCGCCGTCGCCCGCGACGCCTGCTCCGGCTTGCGGATCAGCGTCGAATGATCGACCAGCCGCTTGATGATGCCGCCCTGGTCGCGGATCTCGTGCAACTGGCCGAGACCGCGGCCGATATCGGCGTCGGGAATTTGCCCGATCAGGCCGAGCACCGGCGCATTCATGCCATAGGCGGTGAGCAGCGCGGCGCCGGCATTGAGCAGCCCGGGTCCCGGCACCACGGCGAAGGCCGCCGGCTTGCCGGTGGCAAGCGCCGCGCCGAGCGCCATATAGGCGGCGCCCTGCTCGTGGCGGGTGTGCACCGTGCGCAGCCGGTCCTGCGCCCCGAACAAAGCCTCGAACAGGAAATCGTTCTGCACGCCGGGCAGGGCATAGATGGTGTCGAGGCCGTGGCCGATCAGCGTCGCGATCACCGCTTCGGCCGCCGTCATGGTTGTGGCCGCTGCCGCTTGGCCGGCCGGCTTTTTACGTTGCTTCGGCATTCCTGCTCCTGGTTCGGCGGCGAGTGTGCAGATCGGCGCGGTTCTGTCGAGGCGCTTGGTGCTTGACAAATCGGCGCGTAGCGGGTGGTTGTGCGCCACCTTTTCACCCATTGGAATGAGCATGCACCGCTACCGCACCCATACCTGCGGCGCGCTCCGCGAGAGCGACATCGGCATCGAGGCCCGGCTGTCGGGCTGGTGCCACCGCATTCGCGACCATGGCGGCGTGCTGTTCATCGATCTGCGCGACCATTACGGACTCACGCAGGTGGTGGCCGATCCCGACAGCCCGGCTTTCAAGGTGGCCGAGACGCTGCGCTCGGAATGGGTGGTGCGCGATCGACGGCAAGGTGCGGCGGCGGCCGGGCGGCACCGAGAATCCCGATCTGCCGACCGGCGCCGTCGAGGTCTATATCCGCGAGATCGAGGTTTTGGGGCCGGCCGGCGAATTGCCGATGCCGGTGTTCGGCGAGCAGGAATATCCCGAGGAAACAAGGCTCAAGTACCGTTTCCTCGACCTGCGTCGCGAGCACTTGCACCAAAACATCATGAAGCGCGGCGCCGTCATCGATTCGATCCGGCGCCGCATGAAGGAGCAGGGTTTTTTCGAGTTCCAGACGCCGATCCTGACCGCGTCGTCGCCCGAAGGCGCGCGCGATTATCTGGTGCCGTCGCGCATCCATCCGGGAAAATTCTACGCGCTGCCGCAGGCGCCGCAGCAGTTCAAGCAGCTCATCATGGTGTCGGGCTTCGATCGCTATTTCCAGATCGCGCCGTGCTTCCGCGACGAAGATGCGCGCGCCGACCGCTCGCCCGGCGAGTTCTACCAGCTCGATCTCGAAATGAGCTTCGTCACCCAGCAGGACGTGTTCGACGCCGTCGAGCCGGTGATCCGCGGCGTGTTCGAGGAATTTTCCGGCGGCAAGGAAGTGACGAAGAAATTCCCGCTCATTCCTTACGCCGAGGCGCTGAGCAAATACGGCACCGACAAGCCGGATTTGCGCAACCCGATCGTCATGCAGGACGTGTCGGAAATTTTCCGCGGCTCGGGCTTCAAGATTTTCGCCCGCATTCTGGAGACGAGCGCCAAAGGCGCGGTGTGGGCCATTCCGGCGCCGACCGGCGGCTCGCGCGCGTTCTGCGATCGCATGAATTCGTGGGCGCAGGGCGAGGGGCAGCCGGGGCTCGGCTATATCTTTTTCGCGCTCGACAACGGCGCGGTGGTCGGCCGCGGCCCGGTCGCCAACAATCTCGGCGCGGAAAAGACCGAAGCGCTGCGCGCGCAGCTCGGCCTGAAGGACGGCGACGCGGTGTTTTTCGTCGCCGGCGAGCCGGCGACCTTCGTCAAATTCGCCGGGCCGGCGCGCACCAAGGTCGGCGAAGACCTCGGCCTGGTGCAGAAGGACCGCTTCGAGCTGTGCTGGATCGTCGATTTCCCGATGTACGAGTGGAGCGAGGAGGACAAGAAGATCGATTTCTCGCACAATCCGTTCTCGATGCCGAACGCGCCGGTCGATGAATTTTTGGCGCTCGATGCGGCAGACCGCGAAAAGATTCTTTCGCTCAAGGCCATCCAATACGACATCGTCTGCAACGGCGTGGAATTGTCGTCGGGCGCCATCCGCAATCATCGCCCCGACGTGATGAAGAAGGCCTTCGCCATCGCCGGCTATGACGAGAGCGTGCTGGAGCAGAAATTCGGCGGCATGTTGCGCGCGCTGTCGCTCGGCGCGCCGCCGCACGGCGGCATCGCGCCGGGCATCGACCGCATCGTCATGCTGCTGTGCGGGGAAGAAAATCTCCGCGAGGTCGTGCTGTTCCCGATGAACCAGCGCGCCGAGGATTTGCTGATGGGCGCGCCGTCGGAAGTCACGGCGAAGCAATTGCGCGAGCTGCATATCCGCGTCGTCACGCCTGATCGACCCGTTGTGAGCCATCCACCGATCACTTCGGCGGCCTCACGTTCTGACGAACCGTCGTGAAATATCCGCCGCTCATTCGGCTGCGATTGCGGTCCCGGAGATTGCGCAGCGTCACCAGTAAAAATATGAGGTTCTACAATGGCTTCAACACTTAAGACGAATATTGCTCCGATGTGTTGAAACTCTCTAATACGGCGGGGAATGTTCCAGGCACGCGGCCCTACAAGATCTTGTATGACTTTTTGATCCTCCAACAAAGGTGGGTTCGTTCTGTCAATTCGACGTGGCTAATCTCGCTTGGCTTCGTTCTGCCAATTCTCCGGATTGCTTGCGCATTTCCGGCGGTTTGGCTTCGTTCCGCCAAATCACGGTGCGGCTCTTTTTCCGTTTGGCTTCGTTCTGCCAAATTCCAGTACGGCCTCGCCGGCGTGGCTTTGTTCCACCAAGGTCATCGGGCGATCTCTGCTTGGCTTTGTCTGACTTACCTAAAAGGGCCCACTCTTGTTGGCTTCGTACTGCCAATCTCGGTGGGCCCTCTTCCGTTTGGGTTCGTTCTGCCAACGCTTGCCGGGCATATTTCACACGACACGCTCCTCGGCGACCGGCGCGGAACGGGTACCCACGCCGGTCATCTTGACCTTCATAAATTCACGGATCGCACGCTTTTGTCGCGACCATGCCCGGCGCTCGTATCGGACGAGCCGGATGTGGCTCGAAACGCATCCACTTCCGACAAATTCACATCATTTATCCGGCAATGCGGAGGACTCCTCGACCGTTGTCGGAACAAATCGGATGAAGATCCAAAACGTTCGGCCGGCAGTCGATCGCCGAGCAAGCCGCAAGAGAAATTCGGGCATGGAGAGAACCACACATGGTGGTGTCTCGGGTGCGGACTCTTAGGCGCGCACGCTGAGAAAGTGCCGCGTCGCTTGGCAGACCCTGACGAACGTTGGCGTGTTCTTCGAGAGCCGTCGGCGCACCGAGCTTATTTCGTCCAATCCTGGAAGCGCTGACTTGCGTGATCGACCATTGATTTAGATAGCATTTTTATGAAGTCCCGGTCTCAGCAAGCAGCCATTTGTCATTTTCCAATTCGCGCTGCAGCCGTAAATTTAATTTTTCGACTATTTTCGTACGGGTGGGTTGGGTTGCGTCCTCAAGTTGGATGAACAAGTCGGCCAGCAAAGCCAGTCTCTCCTCTGCACGGGCTAGAGCCGTATCCCGCTTCATACAGGTCTTTAGCAACGTGTTCGTTTCTTGGATAAGCTTGGAGTGCGATTGTTCAAGTACCTCGATCTGACGTTCACATTCCGCGAGTTGGTTGGTGAGGTGCGAGTTCTCGCTGGTGGTCAAGTCGAGTGACAATTGCAGTGAATGGCTCTCGTTCTCTTGAAGAACAAGCCGCTCGCGCGCCAAGGCGAGTTCATCCTCCAAGTCGGTCGCCCGCTTTTCCGCAGTCGCGGTCCGTGAGGCCCTTGCCGCCAGCGTTTCCCTGCGCCCATTGAGGAGCCATGCAGCGGCGGTCTCTCTTGCTGCCTGCTGTTCGCGCTCAACAAACTTCGTGATTGGCGAGTCAGGTTCATGTGCAAGCTCAGTTATGCCTGCTTCGAACCTATGCTGAAATTCCGTTCCGCAAGTTCGAAGATGACACGAAACCGGATTCGAGGCGGCTCGGTGGCGTGCTTGTTCAGCCGCAGTCGCTATCACCGCCGTGTGGGTGAAGGCGAGACGCTCCGCTTGATGCTGCCAGCCGCCGCGCGGCGCCTTCCTGCCAGTCAGAGCCATATGCAGCAAGTCACGAAATTGCGCAATGTACGTAAAGTGCCGATACAATGGTTAATGAAAGATTACGCTTTAGCGGTTCGTGCTCCGGTGAGTACGCCGGTCACACGGACGACGAGCAATTGGGCCTTTAGTGATGGCTGGATCTATTATCGAGAGATCAGGCAGGTTCCAAGCAGTCCTGCGAGAGCGCCGACCTCTCGGCAACTTGGGAGAACGCTCGCACAAGTGCGCCCTCGAGTTTGCCTTCCATTTCTTTGAGGATTTTGAACGCCGACGCCGGGTCCATGGCCTTCTTGTATGGCCTGCGTTCGATCAGTGCCGCATAGACATCGCAAATCGTCACCAGGCGTACCAGGTCATTGATTTGCGGGCCGGCGAGGCCGTCTGGATAACCGCTTCCATCGAGCAGTTCGTGATGCCGGAGCACGACTTCGAGTGTCTCGGGTTCGTATTCGCCTTGCCCGCGCAGGAGTTCATAGCCAATTTTGGCATGGGTGCGCATGATTGCAATTTCTTCGCCCGTCAGGGCTCCGGGCTTGTTCAAGATGGCCAGCGGAATTTTCGCCTTGCCAAGATCGTGCAGCAGGGCCGCCCTTGTGACGTTTTCCTGATCGTTCCTCGCAAACTGCAGGCTAGCGGCGAACTCCGCGGCGAGGCCGGTGACCAGAAGGCAGTGCTGGTAGGTGGCCTCGTCATACGTCCAAACAACGTCGAGCCATTGCCGGATACCGCCTTCGGCTATCGCGGCCATGGCGGACGCTGCTGCGGTGTCGACGCTCGCTCTGCTGATACCTTCGCCACGCGCGGCCGCATTAAAGATGGTTCCGAATTGGAGCCGGGCTTCCTCGATGTTCTGTGCTGGGGTCAAGCTTGTGGCCGGAGCGACCGAAGGGATCGTCGATCGAATTATCGGCGCAAGTGCGGCCAAAATATCTGAAACTGAGTCATTCGCGGGGAGCAGGTAAGTTGCGCCAACGGCAACCGCTTGAACCCGCTCCAGGTGACTTTTGTCTCGCAGGAGGGCGACGATAGGCGTTGCCAGCGCGCGAGGCCGCGATAAGAGATGACGAAGCCGCTCAATGTCGGTGGGATGGCGAAAGCCGACATCGGTGATCACCGCGGCCGCAGGCGCCGCAGTGGTCGGTTGTTCGTACAGCCCGATCATTCGACACGCGTAACGACCGCCGAGCCGATGAGCCAATTCCCGGCTCCGGTCTGGACGATCCGAAATCAAAAGGATCGCGCGGTCGCTGGACATGGTTACTACACAGGACTTGCCGATGGCTTTTAGGTCGAGAATGGCCCAAACTCCATGTTGGCCGAAACTTACCAATATTCGGTAAAGCCTTAATTGTAACCGCGGCTAGCTTCGCGCTATCCGGGCATGACCTGACGGTGATTGAGACCGGGGTGGCGATAAAGGTGCCCGCCGAACTCTCGGGTCGCTTAGTGCAGTGCAGGGAATGTCGGCTGTTGGGCGAAAAGCAAACGCGAAATTGACGGCCTCATTCGGCCGTTTCTGACCCGACGCGGACCAGTATCTTGGCGACACCCGCTTCGGAGGCGCGAAATAAAAACGGTGTTGTGTGACGGCCGCCACACAGGAGCATTCCAAATCATTTCTCGACACATTACAAAAAGTCCTCACCTCATTACATATACGAAGTTGTCATTGCCCCATTGTAAAAGTTAGCAATAGCGTTCGATTCTGCGGCGAGCGTTGGAAATGATTCCACGATCAAATTTGACGTCGTACAGAGCGCGCGCTGCGATCAGCGCTTGGTGTGCCGAGCAAACTGCTTCGGCTGAGACCGCGGCCGCACTCCTTTACTTAGAGCAATTGTGGATTCTCATTGCAGATGTCGCGGATGTAATTGAGGGAAACGGATCGAGCCTCCCGCTCGGCAGCGACCTTCACGCCGTCCATTAAGCCAGCGCTTAAACACGCCGATAACTGGGCTCGCAAAGCTCAGCCGTTCGGCCATCACCTTGATCACGTAGGTGAACAGGGCCTGGCTCAAAGCCTGAACGTTGATGTTTTCGTAGGCGTCGACGCTGAGCTCGTACAGTACGCTTTTTACCTCTGCCTCGGCCGCTCCGCGCTCAGACGCAAATAACGAATACCAAAGACCGCAGCCGCGGTTCACTCTTCGGGTCGATTGAGCCGCACCTTCATTTCCAGCCCCGATCTGAAGTGAGGCGCAGCCCTTTTTGTAATCGGGACGACCACGCCTGTCCTAGGATTACGGCCAGTGCGAGCTGCACGAACCTTGACAGAAAACGCTCCGAATCCGCGTAGCTCGACGCGATCACCGCGCGCCAGCGTAGCGGTAATTTCGTCGAAAATAGCATGGACGATTGTCTCGACTTCCTGACGATGCAGGTGTGGGTTCTGGTGCCATATGCGCCAAACGAGATCGGACTTAATCATGTCAAAGTCCCCCTAGGTCGCGACTTAGCCGGCATTAGGAAATGCAGCGGACCCGGGGTTCTTTTTAATGGCGAGTTTGTGGCCAGACTTGCACTCATTCTGCATCCGTTCGCCTCGCCCCTATGTCAGAGCAATTGCTTAGGCGTTGCCTTCCACGCTGTGTGTAGAGAACGCGCGTTCACGTTCTCAAACCGTTCCGCCAGTGAGATCGGCGGATAATTCAGCGCGCCTTTGACGTGAACCTTGTTCCGTCGCACTATTGTGCGGCGGCGACAATGCGTCACCGATCAGCCGCCAGAGGTGCGTGATGTCTGTCGTCACCGATAAAATTGGCAAGTCTCTTGGATATGGACGAGGGCGGAGGGTGTCGGTTGAACGCGATGGCACAGACTTCGTCGTAGCGTTCCAGCCTGAAGGCCACGTTATTTTCCGGCATCATGACCTAAAAGCATTGAGAAATGTCTGCAGTAAGCTTCGGTGGGAAGTCGTGGAGGAAAAGTCGTTTCCGCTAAACCTAGCGGATATACGCACATATCTGAGCGGATCAGAGTGATGGGGCGCCATTCCCGCTGTGGCCTGTCGCGGATTTGCCGCGAGGGCAGCGGATGGGCACATCATTGATGATCCGCACCACGCTGATTAGCCAATCGACATGGATAGCCAAAGACATGCAGCGATAGCTACAGTTATCGCGACGGCCGCCATGTATGGAAACCAATCGCTTCGCATGTCGCAATTAGGTCCGGGATGATGTGGTGCTGCTGGGCGTCCGGGGAGGCGACTATTTACTTGGAGGCACTCACACCTCCCCGTCCGCTGTAGCCGGCCGTTACTCTACATAGCCGGCATTTCAATTATGCAGCGGGCGGATTACGGAACGGTTAGCGCTGGCGGTGTTCGTGTTAAGGGTGGCCAAAAACGGCTTCAAGTAGATAGCCCAACAAAGCCAAGGCAACGAACACCAGAACACCGGCTGCAGTCTGCATGGCCGGAAGATATTCCGGACAGCCATTTGCGACGTAGGCAAGTGTGGCGCCAAGCACAAAGCTAATCGCGTTGATCACAGCGATTATCATGGCCTAGGACCTTCGGCTGGTCGGGCAATGCCAGAACCTCAAACGCCCCAAATCGAGACGTCACGGCGCGGTGCCGTGGACATATAGAGCGCCGTGCTGCCTGCCGCCGACTTAGGTTGACTTGGCGAAGGGCGGCCGTTCGTTTGCTTTGTCAGTGTGCGCCGTGATGACCCATCGCAACGCGCGGGCGATTACGCCAGCCACGATCAGCACAGCCGAAAACGCTACGGTTAATACGAGTATCAAATCCGTTTGTATGATCGATTTGTACATCGCGTCCCCCTGTATCGCACGAATCCCGACGGGCGCTACGGTGCGAGAGGGACAAGGCTACACCGAGGCTCAAACTCGCCAGCTTCGGCAATTTGCTTGGGCGAACCCGCGGCAAATTTGTGGTCGCCACAATTGCGCGAGCAATTATGAATCGCTCATCTCGCAAGATCAAGGAGTTACAAAATTCGCATTCACATTGTGTGGAAATCGCTTGGATCACATTCTCAGGAGTTGTGCCTGTGCGTTCAGTGGAGAACTGAGAGGCCACAATCGTTGACGTGACTCTTGGGGCGCGTGGCTGGGTCCGGCCTCCACTTGCGCGACGGATCGGGTGTGCTCGCACTTGTGCGTTACGTCACAGCAATGTCAGCGCGCTTGTGAGACTAATAATTCGCCCCACCGTGGGCATCCTCCAACTTGGCCCGGTAAGCGCGAACCGCTCGCCGGGTTTTTTCTATGTCGATGGAGCCGGCTGCGATGCTCCCCCTTGGTCGTTGCTCGTTGAGCTAGAATCACGATACGCGGCGATGGGCGGGGCAGACTATTGGGGCTTCGCCTTTCCTCCCTCACTTGCCCCGCTGCTCTCGTCGGCGGGGCTTTTTTGTTTGTCGAAACGAACGGGACGGTTGGGATTTAGGCAAACGGTGCAAAAGTGTCCGCGCTCTTCGATACGACGTTGCTCGACAACAACACGACAGGGGCGACCTCAGCGGTGCGTGGCGGGGGGCTGCTCGCGTATGGCAACAACCGCATTGTCGGTGATTCCGCCGCGCTCGTTGACGTGGTAGCGATATAAGTTCGATCAACGTCGGATCTTGAACCGGCGTCCGCGAACTATTGCCCGCTTTGAGACGGTCACTTGCTCAGCTGACCTGTGGTTCTCTTCCGCAAATTATACTCGCGTGTTCGCGTCCGCCGATAAAAATTGAACTCCGATCTTATTTTGCCGGCTCCAGACAACCTGGCACGAGTAGCGTGGATGTCCGTGACGCGACAGCCAAAGGCTGAATACGTCAGGTATGTTATCAACTTCTTCGAGCGCCAATTTTGCACCGCTGTCGGATATGTCGATCAGTGTGCAATTTCGTAACGGCAGACCTTTACCAGCGCTGATCCAAGCTATCCGATCAACTTTGCTGCGACTGCCCTGACGCATATGAAAGGTCATATTGAGCCCCATCAATCATTAAGCCAAGCTATCCATGCGAATGTTGCGAAAGCGCCAATCGACATTCAGCATTTCGAGCTAAATTTGGGCCTATTTTCGAGGGTCCGAGGTGGCGTGAATAGTTCGCCACCGTATGCGCTGCTGGATGTCTAGCCGGGGAGCCTATTCATTGTAGGCGAGGCAGTTCGTGACCCGCGACGGACAATAATGATAGTGGCGGGGTTTTTGCCCCGCCACTATCACCGTAGGCCTGCTTCAGAAGGTATTACGGGAACAACTTCAGGACCGACTGGTTCGCCTGGTTGGCGATGGACAGCGCCGAGATTTCCAATTGCTGCCGGGTCTGCAACGTCAGCAAGTTGGCGCTCTCCTGGTTCTGATCGGCCAGCACGAGGTTGCTGGCACCCGTCTGCAGCGTATTGATCATGTTTTTCTCGAACGTCTGACGGGTTTGGATCGTCGAGGCGTTGGTGCCGAACGTCTCGGTCTGGGCACGCACCGCGGTGATCGCGGCATTGATCGCCGTTTCCGACGCCGTGATATTGGCGTTATCCAGGAACCCAGTGCCGGATGTCGCCGACAGGCCGAGACCCTTGGAGTCGAACTTCACGCCAGCGATGGTCAGCGAGCTGGTACCATTCTCGTTGAACAGCACCTTCAGGTTATCGCCGTTGAGCAGGTTGACGCCGTTGTAGGACGAGTCGCCTGCGAGCTGGTCGATCTGCGTCAGCAGATGTCGTTGTAGTTGCCCTGCAGCGTGGTGCGCGTGGCCGAGACCGGTGCGACGGCGTTGTCGACCGTGGCGCTGGTGGTGACGCCGAGCGCCGCAGACTCCGCATTGGCCGAGACGGTGAACGCGGTGGTGTTGGTGTTGCCGGTCAGCACCAGATGGCCGCTGCCGTCGTCGCTCGCGGTCACCGCGCCGTTGGCGCCGAGACCGGAGGTGCCGTTGATCGCGCCTTCGATCGAGGACAGCGATTCGCTCGCCGTGATCGCGACCGTGTAGCTGGTGGCACCGACGTTGATCAGCAGGTTGCCGCAGCCGCGTTGAGGGTGGTCAGCGCGACCGAACCGGTCGTCGCCGCCGGCGCCGTCGGTGTGGTCTGCTGCGCCTGCTGCACAGTCGACAAGGCCTGTTCGAGCAGGCTGGTCAAGCTGGTGAGGCCGTTATTGGCCGCATCGAGCGTTTGCTGACCCTGGCCGATCTGGTCGAGCAGGGCGCTCAAATCGTTGGCGCGGTTATTCAGCGATTGCGAGGTGAAATAGGAGGTCGGATTGTCGAAGGCAGTGTTGACCTTCTTGCCGGTCGACAGATGCTCTTGGGTCGTGGTCAAGTTGGCGGCGGTATCCTGCAGCGAAAGCAGGTTCTGCCGAATGCCGGCGCTCAAAGTGATGTTGGACATGGTACTCGTACCTTCTGGCTATACGCGTGGTCGCAATTGCTATGCGTTACGTACAATTGGTCGATCAACAGGATCGGCTGTACGCTGATAGTAATCTATTATCCCTAACGAGGCGTAAATCGGCGTTATTTCGTACAGAAACGCCGTTAGGCCGGCCGGCGGTCACGAAAGATGTATTGAAACGCTCCCAAAACGCCGGGCAGCGACAACTCTTACTTTCGATTGATCTGACGTCGAGGAAGAAATTGAACGCCGATAGACTTTCCAGATCGCCATGCCACCGAGCATTGACGATGCAGCCGCCCATCGTGCGAGAGCAATAAAATGAACTCGTCTGGAAGTACTTCGGCTGCGTCGGTTTCAAGGCGCGCGCCGGTGCCGGAAAGATCGAGCATCACGCATGGTCCCAAGGAAGTCCCATCGGCGCCCACAATTCTTGCGCCGTGCCGCACAAATCGACGCGTGCTCTTTCGATGTTCCGGTTGCATCAGTCGTCCCGATCAAAACTGGGCGGTTCTATCATCCGAGCGCTGCGAAATGCGCATCTGCCTGCCGAATTCCACTAATTCGACCTCTGCAACGCGGGTGGCGAGGATGCGGCAGGCGTAGCGGCGTTATTGGTGGCTGTCTGTCGGACCTGCCAAAATCGGAGGACTCTCTTGGCATTGGTTTGGGACAACTTGAAATATTCAGCCCGCGCCGTATCGACGTCTTGATCCGACATCGTGTGACCAACAGACCGGCAATTGAGAATCACGCGAACCGTTGGCCAGTCGAACGCTGCGGCCTTGCAGGGCACAAGAAGTGCCTCGCGATGCTCGCTTTGCAGAAGATTCTCGACCAACGCCAGCGGCGCCTCGCAAAGCAACGAAAGCGATGCAACGATATCCGCGAGGCGGCCCGCTTTAGCAAACTCGAAGATCGCGGCTTCGTTGAGCTCGCCTCTGGTGCGCATCTCAAGGATGCGCGTTCGCGCTGCCGCGAAATCATGCTCATTCTGAAAACCAGCCTCGTGGCCCGCATCTTCAGAAATGGCTGCGAGGACACGTTGTATTTGATCGCGATTTTCCGGGCCGGCTAACGCGAGAAGGCGTGCACGCACCGCTTCCGTAGCGCGCAGCAGCAATTCGCGAAATAAACGCAGCGGAACATCGAGCCGAAGGCCAACCTTCTCGGCCAGTTCTCCGTCACGTTCCGAATGTTTTACAAGTGTCGCAAAGCCGCCTTCGGAGAAATTGGCGCCAGCATTCCCTGCAAGCCTGTGGTAAACCTTGCGATCTCCCCGTTGCAAAAGGACATCGGTTACGTTTGCACCGATTTGAGAACGCCCCGAAATTGCCAGCAGATGCGCCGGAGTCTTGGTCGTGGCAATCGCGATAAGGTCTTTGTCGTTAAGGCGCGCCGATTGCGTCAATATTGGTTCCGCCACCGTGATGTCGTCATCTTGAGCAAGACGGCGCACGATTTCGGTTGGCGCGTTATTGATCGGTCCAAGCCGCCGGCTCAGTTCCGCAAGCGCCTTTCCCTCGATTCGCTTGATGAGGTGTCCTAAGACGTCATCGAATACTTCAATCTGCTGATCATTCAGCCGATTCGCATCCGAGACGAAAAGATCAGTAATACGTCGCAGCGTGTCGACGCGCTTGTCTTTGGAGCCGCTTTCGATCGCGTCTTCTAACTCGGCGATAAGCGAGTGCTCAGCATTCATGGTGCCCTTCCTGGGCAACAACCCCGTGCTGGGGCCAATACCGTCAGCGCACGCAACTTCTTTGAAAAAGGCGCCCACCCCGACGTGCAATAATGCCCGCTACAACAGAAGAAAGAGTTAAATCGTTATGTTAAGCTATCAAAAAGGGCCGATAATCAGTTGGTTGAGGCCGCAGACGGTGTTGCAGCGCTCGACGTCTTTCGCACTGCCAATCCTGACGTCGCGATCGTGGATTGGGACATGCCATTGGTGAGTGGCCGGGATCTCATACGAATTGTTCGATCGCCAGGTGTGTTTCCGAAGCCCGACCTGCCAATAATCCTGCTCACAGCCGGTGCTGATCGCTTGCGCGTGACTGAAGCGGTCCAGCTGGGTGTTCACGAGTTCCTATGCAAGCCGACTTCACCTGGCGCGTTGCGCGACCGTCTCGCTTCCATTTTCGTCCAGCCGCGCCCGATGGTTCAAATTGGTAAACATTACGTGCCCAAGCTGCGCCGAGCGGCCGTTCAGCACGGTTTGGATGCGCGTCCGGTCAAGTGATCAAGACCGTCGCCTTTGCAACAATAAGCGCCTGGGGCAGCGCTGACCGGCCGATTACGTAGACCAATCAGGCTTTCGTTGTCGGAGCATTTTTAGCTTGGTGGAGGAAGGCGGATCGAGTTACGTCGACCGCAGAGTACCTGTGCGAGGCGACAATTCCGGTCGAGCGTGCATCATGGTCATTTGAACGATTTGCTGATTGAATTGAGGGTGTGAATTGTTCCTGTCGGCATGGGTAGCCCTTTGGCATCAAGGACTACATCGTCGTGACACGGCGTTGTTTGGCCTGAAATTTGGCCAGTCTGATTGTTGAATGATCTCTGCTGGCAGCCGCTCGTTCTAGAGTGCAGAACGATAGTTGCGACGCTGTTCGGGTCGGTATGAAGTGCCCCATTCTCTGCGACTGGAGCGGGAGCTGTGCTAAAATCCACTGCGAACACAGCCACGACGGCTATCAAGGCGCCTACAGAAATAACACCTAGCGACATCTTCGCAAGTCGCCTGCGCTTTTGGCTAGCGCCTGATTTGTGCGCATGCGCTGGTTTTGCGCCCTGCGCGGATTGGGTCTTAGGCAATGGACTTTGGCTCACGCGGCCCCCTTACGTGTGGATTTTTGAAGGTAGACCTGCACTCGGATGATTTTGTGCCGAACCACCGAGAAACGAATTTGACACCTACGACACCACGACCGCTCCATACCAATTCGCAATCGCGCCGAACGCTGTCTTTGAACAGCACCAATGTGAAAGTGCGGGGGTAGACAGCCAATGGAGCGGTGAAGCTAAGGCGCGCGCCGCCATTTGAAATGTCCTGGACGACACAGCCGATGAATTGCTCGTGCCCCTCAAATATTACTTGCGCGTCGCGGCGCATCCAATGTCGCGTGCTTCTCCGACTATCCCGCGATCGAGCAAGCATGACCAAGAATTCCAGGTCGCTGAGGCGTCAAACGACAGCCGTCGCCACGGAGGATAATCTGCAAACGTTATAGAAGTTTGATCACGCCAGGGTTTTCCTGACAGGCTCATGATCATAACCAAACAAACGCCGTTATGACTTCGGGCGTCCTGCCTGCATGCCTTCGGAAACCCAAGTGTCCTTTGGCGCCCAGCCGTGCACGGTGCTGCAAAAAGGACATTGGGAAAATGTAACCCTATCTGGCAGCTTATCGATCTCTGCCAGATCGATATCGACGTGCGTGGGGACCAGTCTTTTAGTTTTTGGACATTTGAACATCAACCGCGTCACTGGAATCCTCCAGCGGTCACTGGCAAATAAAGGCAGAACCTTCCGATTCGAGGCAAGCGGCTACGACGAATGGCTGCTCTACGTGCGTGCGCGTGCCGTCGGGGAGCGAAGCGGACACAGCGCCTCTGTCGATAAGGTCGCGGTTTGCACTGGGTAACTTGGTCTCACCCGTGTGGCGAAGCGATTGTAAGCGCAACACGGTAGAATTTCAGGTTCGCCGCCGGTTTACGCCTACTGATGGCCACAATTCCCTTGGGATAATGTCGGCCCCGATCACGGGGGTTCACGTCGGGGGACGGGGACAGCGATCGGGGCCGCGCTCTTCATCGTGGGGACGAGAGCGGCCCCGATTTTATAGTCTTCCTCACTTCGCGAAAATGAAATCTCGTTAATGAACGAGATTGTGATTAATGGGCCTAAGTCCTTGTTTTTCAAATTGGCTTAGGACGGGCTCGACGTTGACGGTTTCGCTCGGTCGCACTTTACCCGAAGCGGTGCACTGCTCAGTGGCCGACGTGACCTGCGCAAGAATTTACAGGTCATAGGTCCTCTTCGAAACAACTGCGACAGGCGCCCCCGAATTTGCTAGAATCATACGTCGGGTTTGAGCAGGGGCATTCATTGATTACTGTTCCTGAATTGGCGGCGGAGGCCTTGGGGTCCTATCTCGCCGAGCATTTGAGCCGCAGGTTCGGGTCGACAGAGGCCAGCCTGACCGAACTCATCCCGTCCGCGGCGAGGCTTGCACTCGACTGTATCGGCAATAGCGACGCGCTTTATCACAACGTCGAGCATACGATGCTAGTGACGCTCGTAGGCCACGACATCATGAGGGGACGAGCGCTTCTTATGCCGACCCTTCCCAGCGACTTCGCTCACGTTATTGCCGCCTGCCTCTTCCACGATATCGGGTATGTGCGGGGCATTCTACAAGGCGACGGCCTCGAAGGTTATGTGATCAATGCCAAGGGAGACAAAACCAAACTACCGCGCGGGTCATCCGATGCAGCGCTTCTGCCCTATCACGTCGATAGATCGAAGATATTTGTGATGGACCGCATGGGAATGAGTAAGCTGCTGGATGCCGCTAGGATCGTCCGCGCAATAGAATATACGCGCTTCCCATCGTCCTACCAGCCGGACGAAAAGGACGGCGAAGAAGGCCTACTTGTGCGGGCTGCAGATCTCATCGGCCAGCTCGGCGATCCGCATTACCTGCGTAAAGCCAATGCGCTATACCAGGAATTTGAAGAGGTGGGGATGAATAAGCAGCTTGGCTACGCTTCGCCGGCCGATCTGACTGCTTTATATCCGCAGTTTTATTGGAATAGCGTTTCGTCACATATCCAGACAGCGATTCGCTATCTTAATGTGACGTCGAGCGGCCGACAATGGATTGCAAACCTTTATAGCAACGTCTTCCGCGCCGAGCGTGAACTTAGCCTCTGCGGGCCGCAGCGCTGAGATTGTGATATTTATTGACGGCAAATTCAGTATTTGCCCTCTTTGTTGCTACTCGTGCGGTCTTTCCTTTGCTCGAGCCAACGGCTACAAGCAATCGCCAATATAAGGGAGGTTTGTAAGATGGCCAAAAGATCAAAGCGCCGCGCATGGACAAAAGACGATGTCCGTACCTTGAAGGCGCATGCGAAAAAGAAAAGACGGGCAGCCAGCATCGCCCGGACCTTGAAGCGAACCGAAGGCGCGACGCGGCAAAAAGCATTCAGTATCGGATTATCACTCGACACACGAGCCTGAAATTTCGCGTAGGTTTGCCGTCACAAGCCACGATTGAAAATGTCGATTAAAGTCCCGCCATTTGCGGGACTTTTTCAGTGGGTTCGACACGGGACTCTCCCGAAAGGAATTTGTTGTGCTCGACGTGAAGCCCCTTCAAGTCTGGGACGTGCGCGAGAACGAAAATGCTCCTTGGCGGGAGGCAAAGGTGCCCGGTTGCGCTAGCCTCAGGATGGCTTATCCTCGCTGGCATGATCTTAACAGTGGGGTATTTTTCCGAGCCACCAACTCCGGGCGGCCAGCCCGCAATTCTCACGATCGCGAATGGCGGTTTTGCCACGCATAGCGAAGCACTTATCAGCGCCCGCAGTACGGCGGATCAGCTCCAAGCATATTCGTTCGTCATCGATTTTCCCGACGGTACGACTGAACGGCATGTACGGGATGGAGACGGATGGAGGGAGAATGGTGCCTAGGCGTGGCAATCAGGCTCAGGCAGCACGACCAATCGACGTTCCTTGAAACTCAACCCCGACTTGAGTGTTCGTTCGCCAAGCGACCCGGCAAACGCGCAAAGTTCGTGCCTGTTCAAATGCCAACTCGAACCGATCCGGGAGTGACGCCGTGGTTGTAAATTCAAGGCGGGCGCCGAGCGTGGAGATATCCCGGACAAGACAATCGTAGGTGTGCGATGGTCCCAGCATGACTTTGCCGACCATTCGCACGGGAGTGCGGGGAACTCGTCTCCGCTCCTGCATATCCGTCAATGTGCGATTGAGATATTTCCAAACTGAAAATGGCTGATGGCAAAAAAAGTTAATGACAGTACCGGCTGAGGTTTGCGCACATGGTCCCGGAATGCCTAATGGCTTCTTGACCGGTGTCTAAGGGGCGCCGAGAAATGTCGGTTTTTAGGCGTGGAGCAGGCATCTGCGATCTTATTGAGCAAGGTCCGCTTGTGTCTAGCGGCAGACATCACGCGCCCCATTGGTTTAATTCGTCGGTCCCGCTGAGCAGCATGACCGAAAAAGTTAGTCTGAGGATTTTTGCTATTGCCTTGACTGAGTTTTTACAAATCTTGGGTACGTGCTCGTGCATCGTGAGAAAATTGTCGATGACCAGCATCGAGCACATAATTGCCGAACGAGAGCTTTCCCGAGCGCGCAGTAAGCTGCGCGATCTTGTCGAAATTTATCGTAGCGGACACTGGCAGCACTACTATAAGAATGACAAATTCGCTGAAGAGGTCAGGCGGGCAAAACAAGCGGTAGAATATTGGGTGGAAGCCTGTAATAGGCACATCCCCGCTTAGCCCGGCGAAGGACTCATAACCGTGCACTCATCGATATTCTGATGCGAAGCAATGGCTATTGCTTGCGTGCATTATACTTATGAGTCGCTAGTGAAACGTCCAGGAAATTTTAGCTGAATGGTGTCGGAGGCAGGCGTTGTGTCTGAAGAATTGCCAGATCGCGGGGATTGAGGCAAGCGAATCGCATGCCGATCTGGAAGGGCCGCGGCCCTCGTCGCGAACACTGATTCGATCTTGGCCTTGAGCATTTGCGGAGTAAACGGCTTGACGATGTAACCGTTCACGCCGGCTTTTTTCGCCGCTATCACGTTCTCCGACCGAGATTCTCCAGTCACCATAATAAAGGGAGTATGCTTGAGACCAGCGTCGCCTCGGACTGCTCTGAGCAAGTCCAAGCCAGTGATCGGCTCCATGTGCCAGTCCGAAAAAATCAATCCGTATCGTCGGGCGCACATCTTGGTGAGAGCTTCGGCCCCACTGTTGGCTTCATCGACATCAACAAATCCCAATTGTCGCAATTGACCACGGATGACATTAATCATCGCTCCGTAGTCGTCGACCACAAGAACCGGCATAGATCTATCGATTGCCATCGATATTTCCGGCGCGAAATAAGCACACGAATATGTTGCTCACTGCACTCGACAGGACGCCAAAAGACGATCCCCGCTGAATGGCAAGGCTACGGCAATAGGCTGAACATTCAGTAAAACAATGGCGGCCCGTGTGCCAAACCACCAGGTTCACACTTTTGCTTGCATGTGGATTTGGAGCTAAATAACGGGAAAACAATGACTTTCCGCTAACTCGTACCAAATAGTGAAGTTGGTGGTTCGAAAAATGTCGCTCTGATTCCCGGAGCTCAGTTGCTGAATTTGCAGTCGAGGCCCACGCGCACGACGCTGTCGCTGGACTTGGCGTTCCAGCTCGCGATTCCGCCGAAATTATCCGCTAGCAGGTTCGCAGCCGACATGCTGTTGCCGAGAACCTCGGGTTCCGTGGGCCTCAGAAGAACTCACAAAGGCCAAAAAGCGGCCACGTCTTTTTAGGGCACCGTTAAGCGGCGGGTGATGGTCTGTTCACGTGGTCGAGTTGGGACCTCAGTCGAGTTGGGACCTCATCTGTTCATTTACGCGCTCTCCTCCGAGAAATCAGTGATTGGGGCAGATCTCCCCGAGATTTGTTGAGAGGCGAGAAAAAAGCCAACTGACGAACCGCCACATGAAGGGGGAACACGATGAACGCACTAACACCTGAGCCAACGGCGGAAAATGCTGTGCGATCCGATGGGGCTTCGGGCACTAGCAACGCCGTCGAGCAACATAGGCTGCTGCCCGCTCAGTCCGAGAAAACAACCAAACAGAGGATGGAGCTTGACGCTGAAAGAATTAGATCATCTATCGCTCGGTTAAGTTCAAGTTCAATCGAAGAACTTGAAGGATTGGCTTCTGAACTCCATAAGCTGGACGAGTTCTTAAAATCTGAGACTGGCCGCGTTCAACGAGAAATCGAAAGTGCATTAGCCGGCATAAAGATTATTATCGAAGCTATTATTCCGTGGAAACGACCCACTCCTGCCTCATCGCGTGTGAGCAACTTCGCCGCCGATCGCCGCCCAGGCTAACCCTCGAAATAACCGTACGCTTCGCCTGCTTGTCGCGGGTCCGCACGATGAAGCACGCCGTGCTTTCCTCGATCGACCAGGGCGGCGGGAACCGGCGGGGCATCGGAATACAGCGCCAACAGGTGGGTCAACGAGTGAACGGCGACCAGGGCGGCGGAAGCGGCCATCCCTCAGCGGGGATGCCTAGGGTTTTGCGCTGGGCGCGTGCGTTGCCATCGCCGCGGACTTTGCTGTTGCGCCGGGATCTGGCGACCGTTGACGATCAAGCGGTAACCCTTTCCTCGGCACTCGCTACAAACGGCGCCATGCCGCAATCCCGAGCCACTGCAGCCCTCGCAGGGCGCAGGCAGTTTTTCATTCATTTGGTTGGGGTCTCAAAATAAGCCCTTGAATGTGGGCAATCTACCGAGAGACCATCTCTTAGCCAGGCAACGCGCACCCGCCTTCCATTGTTCCAGCACGAGATAAGTTGCCAAAAGGTTTGTCTCGGCCGGTGCGGAGGGAAGCGGCGGGGCAAATTAAGCAAATAATCGTGAGCCGGCACCCGGTTTGCAGACAGCGTGTCATGGAGCGCCTATAAGAAAAAGGAGCTAACCCGATCCCCGTGTCCCCCGACAGGTACCCGACCGGGTTAGCCTCTTCCGCGGCCGGCTCTTTCCCCAGAGTCTGGCCGCACCTAGTTTGCGGCGCCACTGGCACCGCATTTTCATTTTTAGCTGGCTTAGACAAATCCCCCGATATCCCACGACAACTTATAGCCTGTGGTGTGATCGTGGCTTTTGCAAGGAACCGAGTAAATCGTGCAGGCTTGGCAACTTGGCGATCGGCGAAAGGTTCGCCGCTTTTCGGCGGTGCATAATGTCGTTAATGGCCCGGAACCGCCGCGCCAATCGTCCGCCTTCGCGTCCGTTATGAGGGGCATAGCTGCCGCGCCAGCCAGTGACCGGCGCGGCGGTTGATGTGAAGGGTTTCGGATGCCGGCCATTGGCAGCGGTGCGGCGTGCACCGGCGGCCGGCGTCCGAAAGCCTCCAAGGAAGGAAACCGCGATGGGGGAAGGTGCGGCGGTGCCGCGGGCGCTATGGGGATTTGAACGCCGCGGCTGGTGTATTTGATTGGGTCTGATGCGATCGAGCGCGATGATTGGTGGCGTTTAATCGCCTGAGTGGCTTGCTTTGGTAGTCGTTGATCGGAACAGACTGTGGCGATCGATGATGAATTTGATGCACTGGCGGCATGTTCGGACGAGCCTCATGGTGGCCGGTCGAGGATCGGCGGCACAGATCATGATCTTTTCTGCGCTGTGCTTGGGCGATTGCGCTCATGAGGTATCGATCCTGATTGCGATGATTGGAGCTGACGGCCGATGCCGTGGCGTTGCGCCGCGCTCGAAGATCTCGATGATGATCATGCGACCGCCGCAGCATGGACAAGGGCGCGAGAGGGTGGGCGTCTCGTTGCCATCATGATTATCGGTATCGGCAGCCTCGCGTTGGGACTTTTGGCTACCGAGCAGTTGGCGGGCGCGTTCGATGTTGTCGGCGCAGGCGGCCTTGGCGAACAGGCCGTAGTGGCGGATGCGGTGCAAGCCCTTGGGCAGGACGTGGATGAGGAAGCGGCGGATGAACTCGTCTGTTGCGAGCGTCATCACCTTGTAGCGATCGGGGCCTTCGAGCCGATAGTCCTTGTATTTGAAGCTGACAGTGTTTTTGTCGAACGCGATCAGCCGGCTGTTGGCGATGGCGACGCGATGGGTGTAGCGGGACAGATAAGCCAATACCGCCTCGGGTCCGGCGAAGGGCCGTTTGCCGTAGACGTACCATCTGGTCTTGCGCAGCGGCGTCAGGAAGGCGGTGAAGGCAGCGCGCTTGGCGAGATGACTATGCTGGCCGAAGAACTGCAATTGACCGGCGGCATGTGCAGCGACGAGCTTTTCCAGCATCAGCCGGCGGAATAGTTTTGCCAGCACGCGCCATGGCAGAAAGAACCGGGAGCGGCACGACACCCACCGTGAGCCGTCGAGCGCGATGCCGCCGCCCGGCACGATCATGTGGACATGGGGATGGTGGGTGAGCGTCGAGCCCCAGGTGTGCAGGACAGATGTGATGCCGATGCGGGCGCCCAGGTGCTTGGGATCACCGGCAATCGTCAGCATGGTCTCGGCCGAAGCCTTGAACAAGAGATCATAGACCACGGCCTTGTTCTGGTAGGCGATGTCGGCGATCGCCGCCGGCATCGTGAACACGATGTGATAATACGGCACCGCCAACAGGTCGGCCTGGCGTTCGGCGAGCCATTGCTTGGCCGCTGCACCCTGGCATTTTGGGCAGTGCCGATTGCGGCAGGAGTTGTAGGCGATCGTCGTATAGGCGCAGTCCTCACAGCGCGCGACATGGCCGCCGAGCGCCGCGGTGCGGCAGCTCTCGATCGCCGACATCACCTTGAGTTGGCCGAGGCTCACATGGCCGGCATTGGCTTGACGCCAAGCCGCCCCATGGTCGCGGAAAATGTCCGCGACCTCCAGCGCCGGACGGGGCACGAGACCTCCGCGCTAGGCGGGCGGTTCGTCCTTTTTGGGCTTCAGGCTGAGGCGCTCCAACGGGCTCATGACCGCCCGGATGGTGTTGGTGGCGATGCGGGTATAGAGCGCCGTGGTGTCGACCTTGGCATGTCCGAGGAGAACCTGGATCACTCTGATATCGATGTTCTGCTCCAAAAGGTGGGTTGCAAAACTATGCCGCAGCGTGTGCGGCGACACCCGCTTGGTGATCTCGGCCAGGTGTGCCGCCGCATGGCAGGCGCGGTTGAGCTGGCGCGTCGATATCGGCTGCAACGGATCCTGGCCCGTGAACAGCCAGGCCTTTGGCTGTGCGATGCGCCACCAGTCGCGCAGAAGCTCCAGCAGCACAGGCGACAGCATCGCGTATCGATCCTTGCGGCCTTTGCCCTGCTCGACGCGCAACAGCATGCGCTCGCTGTCGATGTCGGACACCTTCAGCGACGCCACCTCCGATACGCGCAGGCCCGCCCCATAGGCGACGCTGAACGCGGCCTTGTACTTGACGCCGGGCGCCGCCTCCAGAAAGCGCGCCACCTCCTCGGGGCTGAGAATGACGGGAATCTTGCGCGGCTCCGGGACGAACGTCAGGTGCTTGATGACGTCGCTCCGATCGAGCGTAACGGTGAAGAAGAACCGCAGCGCCGTAACCGTACCGTTGATGGTCGGCGCGCCGACGCGGTTCGCGGTGAGATGCAACTGGAAAAGCCGCAGCTCTTCGGTTGTCGCCGTGTCGGGTGATCGGCCGAGAAACTTTGCCAGCTTTGCAACGGCGCGAATGTAGTTGTCCTGGGTCTTCGCCGCGAAATTGCGAACCGTCATGTCTTCGATCATGCGCCGGCGCAACGGGCTAATGCACTCATCGGTCATGGGATACTCCTGTCTGAACCGAGGTTGTTGACCCCCTGATCTTCAGACAGGACGACCCGTCCCGTTACCGCCCTCCCGTCAGCCCCAGCCACCGCCTTGCGCGCAGCGCTCTACCGCGCGAGCGGTTTCGTTCGTTGGGGGAAGACCGGTCACGCCAGCCCGTGGTGCGCGCGGCAGTTAATGACTCAGCACGGACATGCCGCTGATTAGCGCATGGCTCACGCGCTCACCTCTCGGCACACTGTTTGTTGCAATTCTGCCACACTCAGCGACTTTCAATTATGCAATCCACGACTCAACCGTGGCAAACATTGCAATTCTCCGCGTGGGGCGCCTTTCTAATTACGATGACGCGCGGGCCATAAATCAGAAAATCGGTTGCCAATTCATGAGTACGAAATGAGTACGAAAGGCGTACCTGCAGAGCGTAATCGCCAGCGTCAGCGGAGTGTGGTTGCGTCCCCGCCTGTGCGAGGCCGGCACAAGATTTCCTGGCGCTATGCCTCGGTGGTAATCGGGTTTCATCTACTGTCAGCACTGGCGTTCATTCCCTGGCTTTTTAGCTGGACCGGAGTGGCTTTGGTCGCCGGTGGGCTAATGGTCTTCGGCGTTCTCGGCGTCACGATCTGCTACCACCGCCTGCTCACCCACCGCAGCTTCACGTGTCCCAAGCGGGTGGAACACACGCTTGCCGTCCTGGGCCTACTCAGCATGCAGGACGCTCCGGCCCGTTGGGTCGCGGTTCATCGCCGCCACCATGAGCATGCCGACGAAGAACTCGATCCTCACACGCCGGCGACGAGTTTCTTCTGGAGCCACATCGGCTGGCTCCTGGTCGATCATCCGGATCTGACGCGCTACGGCATCTACGAGCGCTATGCCAAGGACATCCTGCGGGATCGCTTCTATGTGCAACTCGAACGCCATATCGGCTGGATCATGCTCGCCTCCTGGATCGGGTTCTATCTTTTCGGATTCTTGGCCGAACTTATGCTCGGCGGTAGCTTCATGAACGCGGTGCAGTTTGGATTGAGCCTGCTAGTGTGGGGCGTATTCGTTCGAACGGTTGTCGCCTGGCACGTTTCCTGGTCCATCAATTCCGTCACCCACCGCTTCGGGTACCGCAACTACGAGACCGGCGAAGGTAGCCGGAACAGCATTCTCATCTCCATCATCTCAGCCGGCGAGGGATGGCACAATAACCACCATGCCGATCCGCGTTCGGCGAACTTTGGCCATCGCTGGTGGGAAGTGGATGTCAGCTATCTGATCATTCGTCTCCTAAAAATGCTCGGTCTTGCGTCCGATATTATTGAGCCGCACGGCCGGTACACCCCGATACACGATCCCTCGGGCCGATTGCTGACGCACGCAGACGAGGGCATTCCGTTACATCATGATTTGCCAGCGCAGATATGAACTCCCACCTTGCAATTTCAATTGCCATTTGACGCGTCCACGGCGGGATCATGCCCGCAGCAATGTGATGAATGACATTACCCTCGAATCGGCAGGTCTTTTACCGACTTCACAGATGATTCGAACGGTCTAGGTGTGCCTCCTGTCGGCGAAGTTTTGTGCAGCGCACGAGTCCGCAAGTGATGCTGTGGACGGCTCCTCCACCGGCACGCGAGTGCCAAAGATGTGGGCGCTGTATAAGGCTCCCACGATTCGGAGGAGCTACCCATGCAAGCGATTACTACAATCGGTCTGGACATCGCGAAGTCTGTTTTCCAGGTTCATGGCGTCGACGCGGAGGGCAATGTTGTCATCTGCCGGCAGCTCAAGCGACGCTACGTGCTGGCGTTCTTTGAGAAGCTGCCGTCCTGCCTGGTCGGCATCGAGGCCTGTGCCTCGTCACACCACTGGTCGCGCGAACTGCAGGCCCTCGGCCATAGCGTGCGGCTGATGCCGCCGGCCTACGTGAAGCCTTACGTCAAGCGGCAGAAGAACGATATGGCCGACGCTGAGGCAATTTGCGAAGCGGTCACAAGGGCCAATATGCGGTTCGTGCCGACCAAGACGCCCGAGCAGCAAAGCGGGCTGGTGCTCCATCGCACGCGCCACCTGTTCATTCGCCAGCAGACCTCTGTGATCAATGCGATCCGCGCTCACCTTGCCGAGTTTGGCGTTATCGCACCGGTTGGGCGCAAAGGCGTCGAGGAACTGCTGCGTGTCATCGCCGATCCGAGCGACAAACGGGTGCCCGATATTGTGCGTGCATGCCTTGCCGCGCTGGGCAGCCAATTGCTCAGCCTCAAAAAGCAGATCTTAGATTTTGATCGAATGATCCTGGCATGGCACCGCTCCAATCCGACGAGCAAGCGCCTCAATTGCATTCCCGGCGTCGGTCCGCTGCTGGCCACCGCGCTGGTCGCAAACGTTGCCGACCCTAAGGCCTTCCGATCAGGTCGCAACTTCTCGGCCTGGATCGGCCTGGTACCCAGACAGCACTCGAGCGGAGGTCGGGCCAGGCTCGGTAGTATCAGCAAACAAGGAGACCGATATCTGCGCAGCCTGTTCGTAGCCGGCGCATTCGCCGTCATTCGCTATGCCAAGCTCCATGGCACCAAGTATAGGCCTTGGGTCCGCTTCTGGCCCAAAGCGACGGATAGTTCGGCGCAGCGCAATGTCCGCTTCCGGGGAGAAGCGGACTCGAAAGCAAGCGTAGGGCGGCCAAAGGCTCAAAGCGCCGTGCCCACGCGTTCATTCACCGAAGCGGACCAACAAGTCGCTGCCTCGGCCGGCGAGAGCAAGCGTGAAGAAAAGCTCTCCACCTTCGATCTTGAGCCGCCGATAGCGGGGACATCAGAGCGTCCCGAAACAGTTTGGCGGTCACGGCGCGGAGCTTGTCATCGGGCCGCGTTTTGCGCGGACCCGTTGGCGCCGTTGCGCACCCTGCGCTTGCTGGCTGAGCTACGCGCAGTTGTTGCTAGCAAAGATCGTGGCAGATGACGTAGTGGATGGCGTCCAACGACAGCCAGCCGTAGTACCAAAGCGCGAACAGCCCAGCCAAGCCGAACATTGGGAGCACGGCGTAGTTGACCGGATCGCGAACGGCGTTGTCGCGCAATATCTTCAATGCGGCGATCAGGTCACGCAGCATCCGGCGATCTTACCATGAATTGGCCTGCCCGGTAGGAGTTGAACTCCACCCGGTGGAGACGGGACCACCGACCAGCAAGCGTAAGGCGGGCAAAGGCGCGCAACGCCGTGGCCACGCGTTCAACCAAGCAGTCGCGTTCTTTATCACCTACGCCGCAAGAGATTGGAAACAGTTGTGATCTCGCCACACGCTGCGTCGGATTCACTCATGAAGACCATAACTGCTTCGTAGCAAGCCGCGCGCCTTCTGCGAGAGCCTGGAGTTTCGCCCAGGCAATCTGCGGATGCACGCGGCCGCCTAGCCCACAGTCGGTCGAAGCGATGACATTCTCGCGGCCTACCGTTTGGGCGAAACGGACAATTCGATCGGCGACGAGTTCTGGGTGCTCCAGCACGTTAGTGGCGTGACTGACCAAGCCCGGAATGAGCACCTTGCCGGCCGGCAGCTTGGTGTTTTGCCACACCTTCCACTCATGCTCATGACGTACGTTGCCGGCCTCGACCGAATAGCCCTGCGCTCTCACCTTGAGAAGCAGGTCGACCACCTCCTTCAGCGGCACGTCGCCCTTGTGCGGGCCGTGCCAACTCCCCCAGCAGATATGGAAGCGGACTCGATCCTCCGGGATGCCTCGAAGCGCGTGGTTGACAGCCTCGACCTGAAACGCCGCCCATTTGCGGAAGCCAGCGATGTCGTCGTTCATCGAGAACCACCAGTCGTAGATGTCGACCAGCGCCGGATCGTCGATCTGCAGGATGAAGCCGGCATCGACGATGGCCTTGTATTCCTCGCCAATCGCCTCGGCCAAGGCGAAGGTGTAATCCTCGGCACTTTTGTAATAGGCGTTAGGCAGGATTTGGAGCGTCGCTGGCGACACCGCTGTCATGAACGCGTCCTCGACACGGGTGGCGCGCACGGCGGCGGCGAGGTTTTCGATGTCACGCTTGATCGCGTCGTGGCCAACGTATTTGACCGGACCGGTGCAGGTGAGACCGTAGAGCCGCGCTGTGCTGGTGCCGCCCTGCGACGCGGTTGCGGCGGCGCTGGCCTCGGCGGCGTAGAACTCAGCAAATTCCTTGCGTTCCTTGCTGCCGAAGGTCCAAGCGGCACGACCCTTCTTCGCCTGCTCCTCGCGCAGCTCGTAGCCGGCTAATCGGGGATAGATGTAGGACCACCACGCCCCGAAATCCATCGCGTTCCGCATAGCCTTGCCGAACTCGCCATCATTGACCACGTCGATGCCGTTGGCCGATTGGCGCCGCACAATGTCGCTTACCGCGGAGCGTAGCTGCGGCTGCAGGCTCTCGTCCGATGCGTTTTCCCGGTAAAGCGCCATCAAGTCGTCCGGCCGCGGCAGGCTGCCGACGTGTGTCGTGATAATCCGGTGATCACTTCGCTTCACGCGACGCCTCCGTTACGTCCAACGCGACCATGCCCGTTGCAATTTCGGAAGAATATCACGCACCAATCGGCAAGTCTGGCCCTAGCGCGCCGATCGCCGTAACATGATCGGTAGATCGGAAAGCGCAGAGATGGCGGTCCCAATTATCGTTGCGGCCCTTGTTGTAGTCTTGATGCTCGGGGTCGGCGCCACCATGACGACTATCGGGGCTTGGTATCGCAACCTCCGCAAGCCCGCATGGAATCCGCCAGATTGGGTTTTTGGGCCAGCCTGGACAGTCATACTCAGCCTCGCTGCTTGCTCCGGGGTGCTGGCGTGGGTCAATTCATCCGATACCGGAATGCATCTGCGTATCGCCGTCTTATTCGGCGTAAATATAATATTGTACATGCTATGGAGCCCACTCTTCTTCAATCTCCGCCGACCGGATTGGGCATTGATCGAGGTGGTGTTCCTATGGCTTTCGATCGTGGCACTGATGGTCGGCTTGGCACCGGTGTCGTCGCTCGCAAGTTTGTTGCTTCTGCCGTATCTGCTTTGGGTGGCTTTTGCGGCCATTCTCAACCTTGTCATAGTCCGGATGAACTCGCCGTTTGGGTCGGCGCGGCCGTGACGGCTCTTATCCCCGCGCTGTCATGCCGATCCTGCCGCCCGCATGCGCCGTTCGCCGAACTCGTATGCCTGTCGAAAAGCGCGTCGCGGAAGATTTCTATGCGGAGCATAGCGGCAACAGGTGGGTCAACGAATGATGGCTTTCCGGAAAAGTGTGCCGCAGGCGTTTGATGTGACGAACCAATAAGTCGCCGCCACGGTCGGCGAGCGTGAGGGTGTAGAAAGCGCTCTGCCTTCGAACTTGAGCCGCCGATGGCGGGACGCAACGCCATCGCAGAAATTTCGCCGCTTTTTGCTTGATTGTCCGAGTCTTAGTGAGTCGGCCAGTACCTCAGCGAGCGTAGGGAGGGCAGAGGCGCAAAACGCCGTGCCCACGCTTTCATTCTTCGAAGCGTCCGGACAATTCGGCTGCGTCTCCCGCCCAATCGCCGGGCAGAGGGAGGCATTCGCGAGGCGCGCTTCATGATCGGCTCATTGGCGCAAGTCGCCTGGCGTTTGCGCGATGTCATAAGTCAAAAGCGCTGTCAGCATCACATGAAGGACGACCGCCGGCCACAGCAAGATGCCGCTCAAGCCACCTGCGAAACCGAGATAAGCGAGATACAGCGTGGCCAATGTGCTGTAGGTCAACATGCCGATGCGCGGTGGCCCCGGCCAGCAGGCGACCCCTAAGGCAATCAGGGCAATGCCGGCCACGCGTGCAACCGGTATAGCGACGCCGCTGAATTCCTCACCCAACAACAACTGCCCGACAAGCGAGGGAACAATCAGCAACGCCATTCCGGTGGCGGATTCGCCGAGAGCGGCGAACATCAACACCTTTTTCATTGCCACGATTTTCACGCGGTGTTTCACGCTTGCGCGACTGTCAGCGCTTCGCGTTCGTGTCCTTCTCCGGTTCGAGTTTGAATGTCAGCTTGTCGATCTTGCCAGTAAACTTGAATGGCACGTCGTAGCGATATTCCACCAGCGCTACCCCGGTGCGGGTGTCTTGACCCACGTCGAAGGTTTCATCCTCCGGGAACGTGATCGGGACCGTGTGCTCCATGGAATTCGTGGCCACATCCTTGCCGTCCACGGACAGCACCCCGGTCCCTCCCTTGCCCAACTCCGGACCATCGGACTTGAAGTCGAAGACGATAGTGTGCTTGCCAGTTTTCAGCTCCGGGCCTTCCCACATCGTGCGTTTGAGATCGAGCAGGTTATAGAGGAACACCACCTTGCCCCGGTCCAAGCCAAGCTCGCCTTTGCTCAAGAACAGGCCGTAGCCGCCGAAGCGCCCGCCTTGGGTGACGATCATGCCTTCCGCGCCGCCTTCTGGAATCTCGACCTCGGCGGTGATGGTGTAGGATTTGCCAAGGATGCTCGGGGCAGCACTGGCTGGTACGCCGCTCAGCTCGCCCGAATAAGTGAAGACCGTTTGTCCCGCCGTGAGGCTTGGGCGCGGCGTATTCCAGCGCGCGAGCGACGAGTTGTCGAGCGGTAACACGTCGTACTTCTTCGCCTCGGAATAGAAGAGGTTCTGCATCTCCTTGAGCTTGTCCGGCATCTTGGTGGCCAGGTCGTTGTACTCGGTCGGGTCTTCTTGGACGTTATAAAGCTCCCACTTGTAGCCGGTGATAACGTCGGGAGGTGGGGCGGTACTCAGTTCCCATGGCAGCGTCGCCGGCGTCGTAGCGGCCAGCCATCCGTTGCTATAGATCGCGCGATTGCCGAGCATCTCGAAGTATTGCGTCGTGTGTCGGCTGGGCGCGTTGGCGTTCGCTTTGTCCCAGGTGTACGCCATGCTCACGCCCTCGATGGGCTTCTGCTTGATGCCGTCAATCATATCGGGCGCCGGGATGCCGGTCGTTTCGAGGACGGTCGGCACGATGTCGATGAGGTGGGAGAACTGGCGGCGAATGCCGCCCGTGTCCTTGATGTGACCGGGCCAAGACATTGCCATCCCCTGGGCCGTCCCACCGTAATGCGACGCCACCTGCTTGACCCACTTGAACGGAGTGTCCATCGCCCATGCCCATTCCGCGGCATAGTGCGGGAACGTCCGTTCCGATCCCCAGAACGGGTACCAGAGAAACTGGTCCTTCACCGGCACGGCAATGCCATTGAACGTGGTGAACTCGTTCGGCGTGCCGTTGAGCATGCCTTCGGCGCTCGCGCCATTGTCACCACCGATGTAGATGATCAGGGTGTTGTCGAGTTCGCCAAGATCTTCGACCTCCTGGATGACACGGCCGATCTCATGGTCGGCGTAGGCAAGATAGGCCCCGTAGACATCCGCTTGCTTGATGAAGAGCTTTTTCTCCTCGAAACTCAGCGAATCCCACGCCGGTAATTCCTTCGGCCACGGCGTCAACTTGGCGTTTTCGGGCATGATGCCCAAGCGCCTTTGGTTGGCGAAGATGGTCTCGCGCACTTTATTCCAGCCCTCATCGAAGAGGTGCATGGCGCTGATCTTCTCGATCCACTCCGGTGTCGGATGATGAGGCGCGTGGGTCGCGCCCGGAACGTAATAGACGAACCAAGGCTTGTCGGGCGCGAGCTCCTTGAGCTCCTTGATGTGCTGGATGGCGTCGTCGGCCATCGCAGTCTCCAGGTTCCAGCCGGGATTGCCCTGGAAGGGATAGATCGCGGTCGTATTGCGAAACAGGTTCGGTTCCCATTGGCTCGCGTCGCCACCGACAAAGCCATAGAAATACTCGAAGCCCATGCCGTTGGGCCATTGATTGAACGGTCCGGCCTGACTCGACTGATAAGAAGGCGTGTTGTGGTCCTTGCCGAACCACGCCGTTGCGTAGCCGTTCCCTTTCAGGATCGTACCGACGGTGCCCTTGTCGATCGGGATGATCGAGTCGTAACCCGGAAATCCCGTGGCGACTTCGCCAACCACGCCGTAGCCCACCGAGTGATGGTTGCGTCCCGTGATAAGCGCCGCACGCGACGGTGAGCAGAGCGCCGTGGAGTGGAAATTGGTGTAGCGCAGCCCCTGCTGTGCGATGCGGTCCATGGCGGGAGTGGGTATGACGCCGCCAAAGGTGCTTGGCGCACCGAAGCCCTGGTCATCCGTCATAATGAGCAGCACGTTAGGCGCGCCTTTTGGCGGCACGACACGCGGCGGCCACCAAGAGGTAGATTCTGAGGCTCTATCCTTGATCACCCCGCCGAATTTCGGTTCGGGCGGCGGAAGTTGTTTTCCGTCGAGAGTCGTGGTGGCACTGGGCGAGCCCGGGACACCTGTGACCTGCTGAGCCAATGCCGAGGCGCAACTAAGGGCGAGGAGTTCCTGCGCCCGCAAGCATGCTGGTTTTCATCATGGAAAGCTCCGCGCCATTAAAGAGGCTTATCCACGTACTTGCATCGAGCGAACCCCGCTTTGATTCAGGTCAAATGTGGGTTTGGACAAGGGCAGGACGTCGGACCGCGTCGTAACTTTTTATGCGACGACATATTGACATTCGTCTCTGTTACAGTTACGTCACAATCCTCGCTCCGGTGAAGGACGTGGCGCGGAGGCACACCGTGTCATGGGAGCGAGGGCGGTGCCCGCGGGCGGGTTTGCAGCCTGCTCCCGGGCGGCTTGGGTATCAGTCCCCCGGCACGATGACCGGGGCGGGAGGTGCATCCCTGGACTGGGACAGGCGAAGGCGGGTAACGCCCGTTCAGACCACGTCCCAGGAAGCCTGGCCTGAAGCTGACCTTGGGGATGAAATACTCCCTCGAGATGAGAGCCGTGGTGGAACGCCGTCAAGCGTGCGCGCTCCAAAAGGGCGCGCGCCGCATCGCAAGATGCGGCGGTTGCTACCCAGCGTTTGCCGGCGTTCCGCTTCCTTCATTTATGACTTGAAGTTTTGATCGGCGAAGCTCGCGTAACGGACGAACGAAAAGCAGGCCCACCCCTGCCCTTTCCTTGGACCGAACCGGTTTCGCGCTTGACGTGACCACATTTTTTGCGAACGCGCGATCCCCTCGCGATCGTGCGCGCGACAGAACGCGAGCGCAAGAACGCGCCGCGAGACGGGGGAGTCTGGCCATGAAAGGCGCCAAACCAAAGAACGATCAAAACTTTGCCGTACTGTCCGCCATGCTCAAGGCGGGCATGAAACCCAAGCCGAAGCTGAGCCCCATCGAGTACGCGCGCCGCCTCGCGGTCGAGAAGGCGCTGCAGCAGCTCCGCTATTGCGATGCGTTCGCCTTGTGGCGGACCTGTTCGCACAGGGCATGCCGCCGGCAGCGCCGCTGCTGCGGCGACGCGGCTGGCTGCCTGCGCCGCGCACTTGATCGCGTGCCGCATCCGCTGCAGTGGCAGGCGCGGCAGGACATCCTCGCGGCCACGCCGCGCAATATCGGCGCGCCAGAGCGCGCAGCGCGGCAATGCATGCCGCGGGATTTGTATGAGTAGGCAGGGATGCCACAACGCTCGCCGTTGCCGCATACAAACGAAAAACGGGGACGGGCGAAACACCCGTCCATGAGCATGATCCGGAAAAGTGGGAACCGGTTTTCCGAAAGATCATGCTCCACTAAAATCCTAGAGCGCCAACAATGTTGGCGCTCTAGGTGGGTCAGTCCGCCGGCGCTGACGGGGGACGAACAGCGCCGGCGGGGTCGACCTTACGCGTCACTCACGCGTCGCAGAACGTCTCACTTACGCATCGCCGAGCGGCAGCGCCACGAAGCGCATGGCGTCGCCCATCTTCACGCGCATCAGCACCTGATGCTTGCCTTGCGCCTTGGCGTCGACCAGCGCCTTGCGCACGTCGCCGACATTGGCGACCGCTTTGCCGCCGACGTCGAGGATGACGGTGCCGGTCTGAAAGCCCTGTTCGGCGGCGGGGCTGTCGGGATCGACCGCGGTGACGACGACGCCCTGGGCGCCGGCGCCGGACATTTCGCTGGCCGGAGCCACCGCCAGGCCGAGATGCGGCACGCCGCCGGTCGGCTGTGCGCTATCGGTGTCGGCTTTGGCCTGCTGCTGGTCCGGCATTTCGCCGAGCGTCAGCGAGATGGTCTTGGCCTGGCCGTTGCGGATGAGATCGAGCTTCACCGTCGCGTTCGGCGCGATCGTGCCGATGGTGCGGGCAAGCTCGCGGGCGTCCTTCACCGGCGTGCCGTTGACGGCGGTGATGACGTCGCCGGACAGGATGCCGGCCTTGGCCGCCGGGCTGCCGTCTTGCGGCTCGGCGACCAGCGCCCCTTCGGCCTTCTTCATGCCGAGCGAGTCGGCGATGCTGGCGGTCACCGGCTGGATCTGCACGCCGAGCCAGCCGCGGGTGACGTGGCCCGAGCTCTTGAGCTGCGCCACCACCGTCTTCACCGTATCGGCCGGAATATCGAAGCCGATGCCGACCGAACCGCCGGACGGCGAGTAGATCGCGGTGTTGACGCCGATCACGTTACCCTCGACGTCGAATGCCGGTCCGCCGGAATTGCCTTTGTTGATCGGCGCGTCGATCTGCACGTAATCGTCATACGGCCCGGCGCCGATGTCGCGGCCGCGCGCCGAGACGATGCCCGCGGTGACGGTGCCGCCGAGACCGAACGGATTGCCGACCGCGACCACCCAGTCGCCGACTGCAGGCGCCCGCTCGGCAAACTTCACGAACGGGAAGTCGCTCTTGCCGTCGACCTTGATCAGCGCGAGATCGGTTTTCTGATCGGTGCCGACCACCTTGGCGGTATAGATCGCACCGTCGTCGGCGGTGACTTGCACCGACTTGGCGTGATCGACCACGTGGTTGTTGGTCACCGCATAGCCGTCAGCGGTGATGAAGAAGCCGGAGCCTTCGCCGGTGATGGTCTGATGGCTTTGCGGGCTGTGGCCGCGTTGGCCTTGGCGGCCCTGATGGCCGAATTGATCGCCGAACTGCTGGAAGAACTTGTCCATCGGCGAGCCCGGCACCGACGGGATGGCGTCCTGGTCGTCGTCGCCCTGCTGCTGCATCGATGCCGGCTCGGCGGAGGCGGGAATCTTCACCCGCACCGAAATGACGGCGGGTTTCACCTTGGCGACGATGTCGGCAAAGCCTGTCGGATGTTGCATGGTCGCATCGGCAGCGCTCGCGGCCGCCGTCCACGCCGGCAGGCCGGCGTGATAGCCGCCAGGGCCGCCCACCAGCAGCGCCGCGCCGACACCGGCGACCGAGGCCAACAGCACGAGGCGCCGGGCCGTGAGCAATTTAGGTCCATTGTACGGAAGCATCATTGGTTCTCCATCGAGGAGAGCGGCCCAGCCGCCCTACTCCCGTACACATGGGGGACGCGGCGTTACGCCAACCTGACGGGCGTATTAATTCTTCGACAGATTAATTCCGTGACATGAATCGGCTGCGGCCGGCCGCCGGACGCGCGCGGCATTCGCACTGACGACAATCGCGCCGCGAGGGTAAAATCCCCTATGCTCGACAATATGCGGCGGACATTGCTCGTTGCGCGGCCATAGCGGAGGAAATGGCGATGCGAGGCAGAGCCGCTCACGGCACGGCGCTTTTTGTCGCAGCGGTCCTTGCCGTCGTGCTGTTCGCCGGCGCGCGCGCATCGGCGCAGGGCGCTGCCGGGCCAGGCGCTGGCCTTCGACCGCAGCAAGGGCAATTGCCTGACCTGCCACGACATCAAGGGCGGCGATGCACCGGGCAATGTCGGGCCGCCGCTTGCCGACATGAAGACCCGGTTTCCCGACCGCAAGGAATTGGCGGCGATCGTATTCGACGAGACCAAGCGCAATCCGCAGACCGTGATGCCGCCGTTCGGGCGCAATTTGATTCTCACCGACGGGGAAATCGAAGCGATCGTCGATTTTCTCTATACGCGCTAAGCGAGCCGGAGAAGGATGTGAGGATTTCTCGCGCCATAGCCAGTGTTGTCGTGACGATCATGATCGCAGCGCTCGCCGTTGCCGGCGCGCAGCCTGCCGCCGCGGCCGACACCATCGCATCCCGACGCCGATTTCAAGGCGTTCCGCGACTATTTCACCAAGCGCTTTCCCAACGTGCCGCTGAACGATTTCGTCAACGGGCCCTATTCGATGGATGCCGAGTTGCGCAAACAGTGGGAGGCGATCGACGATTTCCCGCCGTACGATTTTGCCATCGACCGCGGCAAGCAGATGTTCGCCACCCCGTTCAAGAACGGCAAGACCTACGGCGATTGCTTTCCCGACAAGGGCATCGGCATCCGCCAGAATTATCCGTATTTCGACGACAAGACCGGCGAGGTGATCACGCTCGAGCTGGCGCTTAATCGCTGCCGCGAAGCCAATGGCGAGGAGCCTTATTCCTACGTCAAGGACGAGATGGCATCGTTGACCGCTTACATGGCATTTACGTCGCGCGGAAAACCGTTCGACATCAAGATCCCGAACGACCCGCGCGCGCTTGCGGCCTACGAAAAGGGCGCGGAATATTTTTATTCGCGGCGCGGCCAGCTCAATTTCTCCTGCGCCAGCTGCCACGTGCAAAGCGCCGGCGAGCACATCCGTACCGAAGTGCTGGCGCCGGCGCTCGGCATTCTCGCCGCCATGCCGATCTACCGCTCGGAATGGGGCGGCATGGGAACGATCAGCCGCCGCTTCGTCACCTGCAACAGCCAGGTGCGCGGCGTGCCGCTCAAGCCGCAGGACGAGCTTTATCGCGACGTCGAATATTATCTGTCCTATATGGCGAACGGCCTGCCGGTCTCCGGGCCGGGCACGCGGCCGTAACGGCGGAGCAGACAACATGCGCAGCTGGATATGTCTTGCGGTGACGTGTTGGTCTGCTGCGCGCCGGTGCGGCGCAGGCGGCGAGCACCGAGACCGATTTCAAAACCGCGCTGGCCGCCGCCGAAACCGCCGAGCAGGACGCCGGCGCGCTGAAAAACCAATGGATCCCGACCGAGCAGGCCCTGGCCGCAGCCAAGAAGGCTGCAGCCGCCGGCGACTTCGATGCCGCCGTCGCCAAGGCCAAGCAGGCCGAAGCCCTGGCCAAGGCGTCGATCGCCCAGGCCAAGGAGCAGCAGAGCGCCTGGCGGGCGGGCGTAATCCGCTAACCGCCGACGTTTCCGCCGCTATGATGTAGCATGCAACGCACCGCGCACCAGCCCGGCATAAAACCACTCCGTCACGCTCTTCGGGCGCGCCAAGCCAAGCCGATCAAGGCAATCCACGTCCTCGGCGCGTGCGCCGAGCCCGCGCATGAGCAAGGCCGCAAGTTGCGGGAGCGACGCGGACTTCAGGACTTGCAGCGCCGGGATCAGCCGCTGTTCGATCGCGGTGAAATCGGTGCCGAATGGAAACAACGGCAGCAGGCCGGCATCGGCCGCCGGTTTCAACGCGCGCGCGATCGTTTCCGGCGTGTTGTCGCGCGCCGACTTCGGCAGCTCGAATTCGCGTTCGATCTTGCCGGCGTCCTTGGCCTGGCGCAGCAGCTCGTCCTGAAAGCGCGAGTCGGTGATCGCCAGCATGGCGGCGATCACCTCGCGGTCGCTTTTGCCGCGGATGTCGGCGATGCCGTATTCGGTGATGATCATGTCGCGCAGGTGGCGCGGGATGGTGGTGTGGCCGTAGCGCCAGAGGATGTTGGAGCGGTCCCTGCCCTTTGCACTGCGCGTCGCACGCAGCACGATCGCCGAGCGCGCGTCCTCCAAGGCAAAACTCTGGGCGATGAAATTATATTGTCCGCCGACGCCGCTGACGATGCGGCCGTCGTCGAGACCGTCGGAGATCACGTCGCCGAGCACGGTCGCCATCATGGCATCGTTGAGGAAGCGCGCATTTTTTCGCGCGCGACGTT
>CAWCSD010000007.1:0-779346 GCA_963798095.1 uncultured Alphaproteobacteria bacterium
ACCATGCTGACGATTGCCGGTGATCCCAAGCACCTGGGCGCCCGCATCGGCATAACATCTGTCCTGCATACCTGGGGCTCGACGCTCACCCATCATCCCCATGTCCACATGATCGTGCCGGGCGGCGGCATCGCGCTCGACGGCTCACGGTGGCTGTCGTGCCGCTCCCGGTTCTTTCTGCCATGGCGCGTGCTGGCAAAACTATTCCGCCGGCTGATGCTGGAAAAGCTCGTCGCTGCACATGCCGCCGGTCAATTGCAGTTCTTCGGCCAGCATAGTCATCTCGCCAAGCGCGCTGCCTTCACCGCCTTCCTGACGCCGCTGCGCAAGACCAGATGGTACGTCTACGGCAAACGGCCCTTGGCCGGACCCGAGGCGGTATTGGCTTATCTGTCCCGCTACACCCATCGCGTCGCCATCGCCAACAGCCGGCTGATCGCGTTCGACAAAAACACTGTCAGCTTCAAATACAAGGACTATCGCCTCGAAGGCTCCGATCGCTACAAGGTGATGACGCTCGCAACAGACGAGTTCATCCGCCGTTTCCTCATCCACGTCCTGCCCAAGGGCTTGCACCGCATCCGCCACTACGGTCTGTTCGCCAAGGCCGCCTGCGCCGACAACATCGAACGCGCCCGCCAACTGCTCGGTAGCCAAAAGTCCCAAAGCGATCCGATGCCGATAATAATGATGGCAACGAGACGCCCACCCTCTCGCGCCCTTGTCCATGCTGCGGCGGACGCATGGTCATCATCGAGATCTTCAGCCGCGGCTCGACGCCACGATATCGACCGGACAGCTCCAATCATCGCAATCAGGATCGACACTTCATGAGCGTGATCGCCCAATCACAGCGCAGAAAAGATCATGATCTGTGCCGCCGATCCTCGACCGGCCACCATGACGCTCGTCCGAACATGCCGCCAGCGCATCAGATTCATCATCGATCGCCACAGTCTGTTCCGATCAACGACTACCAAAGCAAGCCACTCAGGCGATTAAACGCCGCCAGTCATCGCGCTCGATCGCATCAGACCCAATCAAATACACCAGCCGCGACGTTCAAATCCCCATAGCGCCCGCGACACCACCGCACCTTCCCCCATCGCGGTTTCCTCCGTGGAGGCTTTCGGACGCCGGCCGCCGGTGCATGCCGCACCGCTGCCAACGGCCGGCATCCGAAACCCTCACAAGAACGGACCCATGCACCGCATGCAAACAGCCGATTACCTCGCCGCGACCAGCCGGGGCAGAAGACCGCCGGGTCGTGGAACGCCTGTAGTGGGTCAATTTCAATTGAACGAGGGAAAATACGAGAAGGCAGCGCGAGTGAGCACTTTGATACAGTCCGCTGGTTTCACCAGGCGCAGTGTATAAAGCCATAGACAAATCTCGGGAGAGATCATGTCGGTACGAATGCAAATTGCAGCGCTCATTTATATGATGGTTCAGGCAGTGAGCTTCGGCATCGGCGCCGTTGCGGTTCTAGCGACGCCATTGAAGGATCACGCGATGGCGCTGATGCCATGGGTCGTCATTGTTTCGGCAGCCGTGTCAATTCCCATGGCATGGTTTATCGCGCCGCAACTCCGAGCTCGGTATTGGAATGGCAGGAGCGGCGATATGATTAGCGGGTGACTACTGCATCGCCGACAATCAATACGTTTGCAATGACCTTGATTTTTGCACCAAGCGTCGCGCTGCTGCGTCACGTTAAGCCAGCCCGCGAGCGGCGTGGCCGATCCTCGCCATCCAGACGATCGGCCTGTTTGCCGAGGTTTTTCCCAGGAGATGCCATGCCAGGAGATGCGATGGCGGAAGGAACATCATTTGCACGTATAGGATACCTTGCTCGGTGTACTACTGAGATGGTTTGTGCTTGGGTTTTTCGCCGATTTTTGCTTTAGCGCTGACAACCTCACCGAGGCGATTAGCGTCCTCCGACTGGAGACCTTCATCGCTTCCAGGCATTCCTTCGTTGCTGGCTGTCAATAGCTGTCGCTCGTCCTGCTCCCAAGTGTTAAGTGCCTTCTTTTTTTCATCGTGGGACAGAGCTTTATCTTGAACAACTTTCTTCGGCTTATCGAAGTGAGTTTCGGGATTTTTAACTTTGTCCATCCCTTTCAATTTATCAGCCATTGGATATCTCCTTGCATGAGCAGAAAAGCTACTAAGCACAACGTTTTGGCGAGGCCTAAAGTTCCTTCATCTGCGGACTGGCCTAGTCAACCGATGGCTTTCGGGTATCGGACCGAGGATCGGTCGCGGGCTTGGGATCATCACCGCAACGGCGCCGGCAGGCCTGAATATGTTCTGACAGACATTCGTTCATGGTCATTTGGTTGAGGGGTGGCCAAATCGACTCGCACTCCCCCGTACTTTCATTCAAACATCGGAGCGTCTGCTCCGAGGTACAGGCGATGGTGAGGCGCAGCGAAGGTGGTAGAAGCATCTCACGGAGTGGAATTGAACCAGCGTGGGCTGTCCCAGCGACCGACGGAAAGTAAACCAACGAACACATGAGCAGCATTGTTCTATTTTTCATCGGTATCCCCTCCTAGTTATCTTTGAATGAGCTTCAAATCTCATATACGGGCGGACCCAACAACTTCATCGTTCACATATTGAGCGTCTGACCATGAACATAGCCGCGGTGAAGACAAGGACCACCCAGAGCAGGACAAGGCGCAATCGTCCGGGTCGAGGGACAAATGTCTCGTGGCCGTCCGGCATTTGTCTCATGTCCTTCGAAATTAGCGAGAATGCGCTGCGATTGCCAAGTCGCGCCATTGCGTCATCAGCTTCGCCAGATCATCGGCGCTGAAGCCATAGGTGTCGCCCAACTGCGCATTGTGCTTCATGATCAGCGCGCTGACGCGCGTCCAGGTCGAGTTTCGCATTTTGGCGTTGTCGAAGGCTACGAACTTGTTCCAGGAGGGAGGCTGTATCGCAGAGGCGCGAAGAACGGGCGGAAATTGCGCCTCGAAGCCCGAGGCGTCTTGCCAGCGAAATCTGGTGTGGCGAAACAGGTTGGTCATTTTGAAGCCGTCTGCATCGAGCCTGAGTGAGGCGGCGCCGTGCAACAGCATGAGGCCTGGCACGATCGCGCCAAGCCCAAAGAACGCAACGCCGAGCCATTCTTTCGCATCTCCGTTGTACGCTTCCCCGGCGCCTCCCACCGCGAACAGCAGGCAGCCCACCATCAGAAGCAGCCACTTGCGGCGCGACGGATAAAGCGTCACCGGTCCCGGAAAGCGGGCCAGAATTTCATTGCATGTGTCGGAGTCCATGCGTCTGGTCCAATCTGAATTGAGAGACCAACTGGTCATTTCTGCGATACGTTAAACGAACCCTCCTTGCTGCGGCGTTGTGCCAGAAAGACGATGGGTTTCGGGTGAGTCACCCTAGCACATCGTTTCGGCGAACATGGTTGTGCATCGCAGCGAAATAGGGCGGTTGATGTCGCAGTTGGGTCAATCGCGTCGATTTTTGGCGCGCTGGCCAATGTCCGTTCTTCCCCCGTTAGCGACCCCGATAGCGACTTGGCGGACGAACGCTAAGTGCCAATAGCGCCCAATTTACCGCGCAACAAAACGGAGCTGCAATGGCTGTTGCTTCATGCCATGCTCGGCGTGCCGCCGGTCTTCGTCGTCGTAGAGGCTCTCATGTGTCAATCGAGATATCCCAAGCGCATTGCCATAACGGCACTCGCGTTAGCGCTGGTCGCAGGTGTACAGCTGACGGCAGCAGCCGGAACAGATCCGCACCGCCCCGCCTGTGTCGATGCTCGATGTCGGAAGATCATGTCGTTTCTGAAGGCAAATTACTGCGGCGAGTCGCCATACGGGAATGGTCCGAAAGACAGCTGTCAAATCAAGAGCCCAAAAGGACCCCGCCCTGGCGTCGATGTCGTGACGGACTTCGGTTGCGACTGGAGCGACGCTAAACGAGCGATGGAGTGCAAGCAGCAGGGAGAGCCGCCCGCCTCTTTCCGCAGGCTTCTCATCGCCGAATTGCGACGGCTGGGACTACCCGCCAACGCCGACGGCCAGACCTATTTTACGATCTGGAAATCGACCGCGTCCGGCTGGTCCCTGGCTGCGGCGGATTACCAGCGCCCAGTTGGTTCCGATGTGGAACTCTGCCAAGTCATCGTCATTATCGACCAAAGCTCGCATGTGCGCGTGCTGCGAAAGGTGCCATTCCGGAAGACGAACATGGATGTGCCCGCGATGACGCAGTGGTCTCCGATCGATCTCGCGGATGTGGACGGGGACGGGCGAACAGACGTCATCCTGCAAGGAGACCGCTACGAAGACCACTGGCTCGAAGCTGTCAGCGTGGGCCAGCGGTTTCCCAGGACACTGTTTTCCGGCCTCGGCTATTACTTGTAGTGCGAGCGTAGCAAATGCCGGAACTATATGATGTGACGGGTTGGGTCTTTACGGGATAGGATACGCGGATGGGGAAGTCCTGCCGCCTCCTCCTTGCCCTCGTCCTGCTGCTCCTCGCCGCCCCCGCGCGCGCCGCGCCATGCGGCGGCGACTTCAACGCTTTCCTGGCCGCGATCGCGCGCGACGCGCAGGGCCAGGGCGTCTCGCGCGGGGTCATCGACCAGGCCTTCGCCGGCCTGACGCCCGACCCCTCCGTCCTCGCCTTCGACCGCCGCCAGCGCGGCATGTTCCACGCCAAGAGCTTCGAGGAATACGCCGCCACCCGGGTCATCCCGGCCCGCATCAGCCGCGCCAGGAAACTGATGCAGGTGCACGCCGCGCTGCTCGGGCGCATCGAGCAGCAATTTGGCGTGCCCGCGTCGGTGATTGTGGCGGTCTGGACGTTGGAAAGCGACAACGGCACCGGCGACATGGGCAAGCTGCCGGTGATCCGCACGGTGGCGACGCTGGCGCATGACTGCCGCCGCACCGAGCTGTTCCAGCGCGAGCTTATCGCCGCCCTGCAGATCGTCCAGCGCGGCGATCTGCCGTTGCGCGATCTCATCGGCGCCTATGCCGGCGAGATCGGCCAGACACAGTTTCTGCCTTCGTCGTACATCAAGTACGGCGTCGACTACGACGGCAACGGCCATATCGATCTGCGCCATTCCGTTCCAGATGTGCTGGCCTCGACCGCCAATCTGCTCAAGACCAATGGCTGGCGGGCCGGCGCGCCGTTTACCGCGGGCACGCCGAATTTCGAGGTGGCGATGCGTGAGTGGAATCACTCCGAGGTCTACCGCAAGACCATCGTGCTGATGGCGCAGCGGCTGGGTGGCGGGTGAGGGTGCGCGCAAACGCCGACGAGGTGATTGAGTAAATGATCGGGATAGCTGCACGCTGCCCTTGCTGCATCGCACCGATGCCTCAAGGCAAACGGTCGATATGGGCCAAAGCGGCCTCACGCACTGCAGCAAAAATGGTGACTATTCGATCACCTCGTCGGCGCGGGCAAGCAGCGTCGGTACCGCGCGGCGTTCCTCAATCACGCGATTGCTACTTCGTAGCCACCATCCTGACGCCGCCCATCTTGCGCTCTTGAATGAGTTCAACAAATCGAATGTAGGACTTGTGGAATGCATCGTGCCCCATTGGAGTGCCAGCCTGTCGGGCTTCTTCACGCAGCCGTTGATACATTGCCAGCCGTTCCTTCAGAATTGGTCCCCATTCTTCCGTCAAATCTTTTGACGAAATCACTCTAAGGCCAACGCTTTCGACCAGACTCCGATATTCGGGGATCGACCGAAGAGGCTGAATAGCCATTCCTTCCCACATCAAATCCGCATCAGCAGCGGTAAGCGGCTGATTAGCTATCCAATCTGTGAATGCCAATCGACCATCTGTCCTCAGAATACGAAAGGCTTCGGCAACCGCTCTCTTCACATCAGGAACGTGGCAAAATGCTTCTTGGCTGACGACAGCGTCGATGCTCGCGTCAGGAAGCGGAACGTCCATCACGTTGCCCTCGACAATCCTCGCAGTACCCTGAAGGCCAACGCGTCCGGTCAACTCCTGTGCACCCATGACGCGCGCTGGCGTCAATTCGATACCAGTGACGTTAGCTCCATATTTGTGAGCCAGATAACGCACCGTGCCGCCAAGTCCCGCACAGAAATCGGCTACGCGCGATCCATTGCTAATCTGCGCTCCTCGCGCCAATTCATCTGTAGCGGCGAGGCCGCCATAATGATCTTGGTCGTGGGGAAATAGCTCTTCAGGACGTAAGCCGTCGAGATGGCCACGGCTTGCGCGTAGCTTCGTAAGGATGATTTCGCATGAGATGGGATGACGATTATAGAAATAGACGGTCTGTGAAGTTGCATCGCTCATGAAACTTGCCTCCATGGCTCGGGGCTACGCCAATTGTCGCATTCAGATTAGGCCATCAAAACAGCGAATGACGACGAGAAAAATGGGGAGCGGCGGCAATTGGACGTCGCAAAGCGCCGCTTCGGGGTCAATCGCGTCATTTCGGGCACAGGTTCCGACTTCCGCTTCTCCCCGGACAGCGACCACGTCGTTGTGACGCACTAAGTGACGCTTTGGGCCAATCTCAGAAATAAGAGAGGCCGCCAACTGAGGCGGCCTTTTTCGTCGCGGTTCGTAGTGCCGCCTTCGCAGACTTGCCTTTGCAGACTTGGTAGGCTGTGAAAAACTCGCTATAGTAGATGTGGAGTTGAGTTGGGGGCTTGCGATGCTTTCGACAATCGCACGAGCGGCGATGCTCAGCGTAATGTGTATCTTACCGACTGTCGCCGCCGCGGAAAAAATCCCGCCTCAATGCGCTGGAGCCCGCGATAAGCTCATGTGCGCATGTATGCTGAACAATGGCGGCGGTGTCGCGGGCCCCGGCCATTGGTATAGGTTTTATTCCGCGCGCGGACGCAGCACGAATTCCGGAGGACAGACAAACCAGGACTTCACAAATTGCATGATTCGAAACGGCCGGGGCTGAGGGCCTTCGGTCACTCACGGCCAATTCGGGGGCAAATACGGGTCATATTTCTTATGTTGCTGCCGCAGGCGCAAGCATAGCCCACGCTCCTTCGCGCCGACGAGGTGATCGAGTAAACCTTTCGCACTGCGTCAATTGTCCGAAATTATCGCCAATAAACTGGTCAGCAAAGGACTGTCAGACCGATGATGGCCGCCGTCTATGCTACCTTATTGATTGCGTTCATCCTCGATTTTTCAAGGCTTGGGCGCCTTGCTGTTTCATTCCTCCTCCTTTCTCTAGTCCTGTGCGCCTGGCTCTTCCTGTGGGAGATCTACAGCCCAGACTACGGCTTCCGCATGCCTTGGCTCCAAGTTGACCAAGCCCCAGTCTTTGCGCCGCTTCGAAGCAGCTGAGCCATGAGCGGAACCGAGCGCGCAGACGCCTCCGATTGCCACCGCGTTGGACCGTCTGATCCTCTGCCTCATGCTGCTGATCCTTGCCGGCATCCTGACGGCGGCGATGGTCATGCAATACGCCTTCGGAGAAATTCCATGCCCGCTCTGTCTGTTGCAACGGTTTGCAATGTTCGGGTGCTGCTTCGGCATCGTCCGGCAACTGCGTTCCGGCACCTCAGAGCGCGGTACCGGAATCGGCCTCATCTTTTCTATCCTGCTGCTAGTGATCTCCGTTCGCCAGACCCTGCTGGATCTCTTTCCCCGCCCCGGTCACGAGTATATCGGCAGCGCGATATTCGGCATCCACATGCCGGTTTGGTCTGTTTTCATTGCCATAGCGTTGCTGTTCGGTTTCGCAGTCAGGCTTGCGCTCTTCGGCGGCGCGCGCTGCGCGCCAGAGGCGGACAGCGCACCGATGCACCGCCTGGCTCAGGGGCTCGTCATCTACGTCATCTGTATTTGCGCGATCAATTTCCTTTCCGTCGTCGTGCAATGCGGGATAGGCGAATGCCACACTTCCGGCTATCTATTCCTGCCATAATTTGTTTGAACGACGTCAGCGAAAACATCATCCCACAAAACGAGCCGCACCGCGGCCAATGGTCAAATGATCATATGAAACGCCAACAGCCGGAGTTTTGGCAACCTTGGCCCAAAGCGGCGCAATTTTTACGCCCTGCGGTGCTACTGCTCGCGACATCGCTGTCGCCTGCAGCCGCACAGGACATTCGCGGGATCGAAGTTTGCACGGCCGAGAAGCAGATGGAGCGTCGAACCGGATGCCTGCAGGCAAATGTCGAGTTTCTTCAGCAAGCGCTGATCAAACTGGCCCGCGAAACTCAGGAGAAGATTGCCGCGTCGGATCGCGATCTTGCCGCTGCCCGGGCTGAGATCGCCGCGCTCAAATCTACAATGGAGAAGCTCACCGGCGAACTGACGCAAATGAAGGTGAATGCCGCCCCCAACGCTAAGAAATAGACAGCAAAAGCGCAAAAATCACGGACACGATGGTGGAGCCACCTGCGCGGCCGAGAAGGGCAACACGAGACATTGGTCTTAGGGGCCTCTGTTGGGTCTTAGGAGGCCTCTATTGTTGCGCTGTTGGTGGGGCGGCATTCACGAGGGGATACGACGCGATTTGCATCGGCTTGCTTTCGTGCGCGAACAGAACGTCCCCGAGGGCTATTCCGGCGAAAAATACCGTGACGATCGCTAAAATTATTACGCCGTCGCGCCGTGGAGGAATGATCCCCCGCAGTTGCTTGTCCAAAAGTTTCTGGGCGTGCTTATCCATTTCCACAAGTCCATTTCCACAAGTTCCTGCCAGGATACCCATACTCCAACGCGCAGAAGCGGCCAGCGTTCCACGTCGTTCGCCACATCTGCATGCGCTCATCCGATGCCGCATCTTCAAGCTTTCGGATAGCCGACTGTCTGCGCAAACTGGATAATCTGTCCGGGCGGAAGTTTTAGAGCTTTCGCCAGCGACTCGGGCACGCTCTCACGGAAAACGGTCGCGAGACCTGCAGAGGCGCAGTACAGATAAACGTTCTGACCCGTCACCCCGGCGGTAGCACCCGATGTCGCGTTTTTTGTGGTGTCGGTCGCACTGCCCATTTTCGCCGTATCGAACGCATATCGGCATCGGCCTTTACAATCTGCTCATGCGTTCTGGAGCGGGGCACGCAAGCATCCCACCATGAAAACAGTCGCCCGCAACCTGACAGACAGGGAGACCGAGCAGATTGTGACTTACTACTCGATATTGCCGCCGTCGTGAGCGAAGCACCTGCAGTACAGGCGATAGGCGGAGCTGGAAGGGATTGTCCTGGCGGCAGTCCCCAGTGGCGGGCATAATGACGCGACCTAACGTGTAAATGCCCGGCGCCTGGCATGGTGATCGAATGACCAAGAACCACGATCAATTGATTGGCGATCAGAAATCCGAGGTACCCGAGCCTGCTCACCCGCTTCAGCGGCGTGAACCGCTGCCCTGGCAGGCCGCCAAACCAGTTGAGGAAGATCCCGACGCGCTGCGGCGCGTCGAGGCGATCTTGAACAGCCCGAGCTATCGGCTGGCGGAGCAAGACCTCGATTTTCTTGCGCGCAACGATGTTCGCGGCGAGCGCCTTCTGCTCGACTATCTCAAGCCGGAATTGCTGCTGGCCGAGCATGGCATTCGCAACACTATCGTCGTCTACGGCAGCACGCGGATCTGCGAGCCGGCGGCGGCACGCCGCAAGGTCGAGGCGCTGCGGCAGAAATTGACGGCGAATGCCGCCGATGAAACCTTGCAACGGCAACTCGCCATCGCCGAACGGGTCCTGGCCAAAAGCCATTTCTACGAGGTTGCGCGCGAGTTCGGCCGGCTGGTCGGCGCAGCCAATAGCGGGGAGGCGACGGCGCAAGCGGTCATCATGACGGGCGGCGGCCCCGGCATCATGGAGGGCGCCAATCGCGGCGCTTTCGACGTTGGCGCCAAATCCGTCGGTCTCAACATCAGCCTGCCGCTCGAACAATATCCTAATCCCTACATCACGACCGATCTCTGCTTCCGCCTGCATTATTTCGCATTGCGCAAACTGCACCTCTTGCAGCGGGCCCGTGCGCTGGTTGCCTTTCCGGGCGGTTACGGAACGGTGGACGAGCTGTTCGAGGTCCTGACGTTGGTGCAGACCCGCAAAATAAAACCGATTCCGGTCGTCCTGGTCGGCGAAAGTTTCTGGCGGCGCGCCGTCGACATCGATTACATGGTCGATGAAGGCGTGATCGATCCGGAGGATCGCGAGCTGTTCTGGTTTGCGGAAACCGCGCAGCAAATCTGGGACGGCATCCTGCACTGGTATGAGCGTTGCGGAGAACCGCTGTCGTCGATGCGTTGACGCGCCGTCTTTACATGCAATCGCGATCCTCCCGGCAATCGCAACTTCGGAGATTTTCTTGAAGCTGTCCTTTCATGGCGCCGATCGCGATGTCACAGGCTCATGTCACCTGATCGAAAGCGACGGCCGCCGTATCCTGATCGATTGCGGCCTGTACCAGGGTGGCCGCGAACTTGCGGAGGAAAACGCCGGTCCCTTCGGCTTCGATCCCGCGGCAATCGATTATGTGCTGTTGACGCATGCCCATCTCGATCATTGCGGACGCTTGCCGCTGCTGGCGAAACGAGGTTTTCGCGGCGAAATCATAACGACCGCCGCGACGCGCGAACTGGCCCGGCTGGTATTGCTCGATGCGGCCCACCTCCAGGAAGAAGAGGCGCGCTACCGCAGCCGCAGGACCGCGCGTCACGGCGCCGGTGGACCGGCGCTGCAGCCGCTGTTCTCGGTGGTCGACGCTCTCAACAGTTTCGAATTCTTCGGCAGGACCGCGGTCTATGGCCAATCTTTCGCGGTTGCCCCCGGCATCCAGGCGACATTCAGCGATGCCGGCCACATCCTCGGCTCGGCCAGCATCTTCCTGCAGCTTACGGAAAGCGGCCGCCAATGCCGGGTGCTGTTTTCCGGCGATATCGGCAATGCCGACCATCCGGTGCTGCGAAGCCCGGCAATTCCGCCCAAGGCCGACGTCGTCGTGATGGAAACGACCTATGGCGACCGCCGGCACAAGCAGCTTCAGCCCTCGATCGATGAGCTCTACCAGGCGATCAACGACACGTTCGCGCGCGGCGGCAATGTGATTATTCCGACTTTTGCATTGGAACGGGCGCAAGAGCTGCTCTATTTCCTGCGCCAAGGCCTGGAACAAAGCCGCTTGCCGAATTCAATGCAGGTGTTCCTGGATTCGCCGATGGCGATCTCGGCGACCGAAATCTTCGAGCACCACCTCGAAAGTCTCGAACCGAAGGTCGCCGCGGCGCTTCGAGACGGCGCCGACCCGTTCAATTTTCCCGGGCTGCACTTCGTGCGCGAATCATCGCAGTCCATCGCTTTGAACAATATATCAAGCAGGGCGGTCATCATGGCCGGGTCGGGAATGTGCACCGGCGGGCGGGTCACGCATCATCTCAAGCATAATCTTTCGCGACCGCAGTCAAGCATCGTGTTCGTCGGCTATGCCGCCGCAGGCACGCTTGCCCGCCGCATTATCGACGGCGCGAAAGAGGTCAGTATCTTCGGCGAGGACTATCCCGGTCCACGCCCGCATCTACACGATCAATGGATTTTCCGCCCATGCCGACCAGGCCGAATTGCTCGCATGGCATCAACACACCGGCGCCGGGCGCACATTCCTCGTTCACGGCGATGAAGTGGTCATGCAATCATTTGCAGCCAAGCTGACCAACACGCAGGTCGAGACGCCGTCGCTAGGCGAGGCATTCGAACTTTGATCTACATCAACACCCGTCGAGGAATGCTTTATTATGTTTATGGTGTCTAATTTCTTCTTGGCCCTATTGGGGCAGGATTGTTCTGGAGGCTCGTATGGATAGGTTGAACATTCCCCATAATGCGTTGGTTTTCGTCGGCGATGGGCAAAGGGCTTTATTCCTGCGTAATGCAGGCGATGCGAAATTTCCAAATCTGACGGTCGAGCGTGTGTTTACCGATCAAAACCCGCCCACTCACGAGCAAGGCACCGACCGTCCGGGGCGCGGTTTTAAGCGTGCCGCCACAAACCGTCGCAGCAGCATGGAAGAAACCGATTGGCACAAACTGGAGAAGCATCGTTTTGCCGAACATGTTGCATCTGCCATGGAGCGACTGGTCCGTACGGATGACGTGAAGACGGTTATCATTGTTGCTCCGCCGCGTACGCTTGCCGATTTACGCCATGCGTTTCATGCTGACGTGAAAAGCCGCATTACCGCCGAGATCGACAAAGATCTGACCAAGCATCCTATCGCGGATATAGAGAAGCATCTCATGGGATGACGATCACTTCCTGCGAGCAAGACTTCCGGTAGCGTCATGCCATATCAAGCGAACGTTGATTTGCCGATTTCGGTTCGGTCTCATCTCCCCGACCATGCGCAGGATATCTATCGCGAAGCTTTCAATCACGCCTTCGCCACCCATGCCGGCGATCCTCGGCAGGAAGAAGCCGCGCATCGGATCGCCTGGGCCGCGGTAAAGCGAACCTACGTCAAGGTGGGCGACCAATGGAATGCGCGAACAAGAAGATTTGGTTGATGGCAGACGCTCGGAACTGGTAACGCGCGGCGCATATGCGCTCCGCGCATCCAGTTCAGCTTGTCGAGAACATAGCTAATGCCCCTGCAAGCGGGCATGGCGGCGCTCACACGCCGACGGGATAGGTGTCAGGCAGTCCCGCAAGCTGCTTAAGTGGCTGGTGGATCGCAAGATCACACCGCACATTCCGGTGTGGGACAAGTCGGCGCGCCCTGACGGCACCTTCAGCCGAGTCGACTTCGGCAGCGATCTCTTAGGCCGTGTACCCATAAATTCGGCTCAGTGTCCGCTTCGCTCTGAAAGGGACCGACTTGTTGCACTGCCGCGAAGTGACGCTATGGGCCAACTGCTGACTTCTGACCGCTCAATTAATTCACTCAGCTTTGCGAGCGGCGACCCAAGGCTGCCACTCTGTTGTGTCGGGCAGTGGCGGCCTCAGGCCTCCACGTTTGTATTTGAGCCACGCTTTCCAATCGTCAGTCTCATAAGGCCACTTGCCCGTCTCGATGCACCATATGGGCGGCTCGGGGTCGAGGAATGCGGCCGCCCGCTGGACGCGCGTGAGGCAGCGAGGGACATAAGCCTTCGCTGCCGTCAGCAGGTCTTGGGTATTCCTGCTTACGTTCCATATCCGCACCGTGTTCTCTGTAGATGCGACGACGATGCGCTTGCCATTGGGGCTATATGCCACGCCGAGCAACCTGACGGCATCAATCTTGAAGGGCGCGCTGATGGGGATACCGGTCGCGGAGTCCCATAGCCGCACCGTGTCATCCTCGGACACAGTCGCGATGCGCTTACCGTCAGGGCTGAACGCGGCGCCGGACACAAATCTATCGTGACCTATTAGCGGCGGTCCGATGGGCTTGCCGGATTCTGCGTCCCACTGTCGTGCCGTCATGTCGAAGGACGTACTGACGATGCGCCTACCGTCTGGACTGAACACAGCGCTTGTCACGACAGAAGTATGGCCGATGAGCGGTTGATCGATGGGCTTGCCGGTGTCCGAGTCCCACAGCCGCAGCGTCTTATCAGCGGATGCCGTAACGATGCGCTTGCCGTCGGGGCTGAACACCGCACTATGCACCTCACCTTTGTGACCGGCCAGCAGATGGATGAGCGCGCCGGTTGCCGCGTCCCATATTCGTGCTGTTCCGTCTCCGGACGCGGTGACGATGCGTTTACCGTCGGGGCTGAACGCCGCGCTGAACACTTTGCCCTCATGACCTATGAGCGGAGCACCGATCGGTTTGTCGGTTACGGCGTCCCATATCCGCGCCGTTTCGTCCTCCGACGCAGTGACGACGCGTTTACTGTCGAGGCTGAAAGCGGCGCTGTTCACACCAAGAAAGTGACCTCTGAGCGGCGTCCCGATGGGTTCGCCAGTTATCGCATCCCAAATTCGCGCCGTTTCGTCATCTGACGCGGTAACGATTTGCTTGCCGTCAGAGCTAAACGCCGCGCTATTCACGGCATCTTCGTGGCCCGTGAGCGGCAGGCTGATTGGCCTGTCGATATCAGTATTCCAAAGCCGTACCGTTCCGTCACGGGAGGATGTGACAATGCGTTTGCCATCAGGGCTGAACGCCGCGCTGTTGACGGCATCGTCGTGGCCTTTCAACGGTGTGCCAATTTGCTCGCCAGTTTCGGCGTCCCACAGCCGCGCCGTTTTGTCCGCGGACGCGGTGACAATGCGTTTACCGTCGGGGCTGAACGCAGCGCTCAGCATACCGTGGTTGACGCTGATGTTGCCGCGGTTATGGCTATCATTTGTGCGGCTCGCAGCTTCCTCAGAAGTTGTGAGCGGTGCGCCGACCTGTTGGCCGGTTTCGGCGTCCCATATCCGCGCCGTTCCGTCCAGGGAGGCAGTGACGATGCGTTTACCGTCGGGGCTGAACGCCGCGCTAAGGACGCGCTCATCGTGACCGATAAACGGCGCGCCGATTGCCTCGCCGGTTGCAGCGTCCCACAGCCGCGCCGTATTGTCGTCGGACGCTGTGACGATACGCTTGCCGTCGGGGCTAAATGCCGCGCTTACTACGGCGTAATCAATAATGATGCGGCGGCGAGTGTCAGGTGCCAAACCATTCGCAATGCCACGCACATTTAGCGGCTCGCCGATCGGTTGCCCGGTTTCCGCGTCCCATATCCGCGCCGTTCCGTCCATGGAGGCAGTGACGATGCGTTTGCCATCACGGCTGAACGCCGCGCTATTGACCTCTTTTTCATGACCCGTAAGCGGCGCACCGATAGGCTCACCGGTTGCGGCGTCCCATATCCGCGCCGTTCCGTCTCCGGACGCGGTGACAATACGATTGCCGTCCGGGCTAAACGCCGCGCTGAACACGTCGCCCTTATGACCCTTGAGCACTGCGCCAATTGGCTCACCGGTTGCGGCGTCCCATATCCGCGCCGTTCCATCCTCTGACGCAGTGACAATGTGATTGCCGTCCGGACTGAACGCCGCACTCCACAAAGTTGCTTGGCTTGCAAGAATCATCCGTTCGCGTACGGCATGCCAGGCCTCATCGAGCGCAAACTCAGCCTCAGGAGCGTAGGGGCGGAGCGCGCCAGCCGCGACGTCAGGAAGTGCCTCGATTGCAAACAGAATCGCGGTAGTGGCACCACCGATCGCGGTCTGCTGTTTCGCGAGGTCAGCGAGAAAACGGGATTGCGTCAGCAGCGCCTTGTCGCGCTGCTCGACCGCAATCTTTTCTTGTTCAATCGCAATTCCGCGCTGCCAGTATGCGAGACCCGCAAGCCCGAGCGCCACTAGCAACCCGGCGCCAAGGCCGCCGCTAAGAATATTACGGCGCTGCGACGCAGCTTTACGGCTCTCTGTAATAAAAGCCTGTGCCGCTTCGGTCGGCGGGGGGGCGCCTTCAGGCCGCGAGGCGATCCACCGCTCCGCCTCTTCCAGCATCGGTGAGCGCAGCAGCAGCCCGCGTGGGCCCGGCCGCCCTGCTGCCGCCCAGCGCCGCGCGTGCTCGCCGAATTCGGTGTGCTTGCGCACCCAGTGGATGTCGGTCGCAAGCGCCTCGGCGAGTTGGTTCAGGCGGGCGTCGAAGCGCGTCTCGTCGTCGAAGAAGATGAAGTTGAGGCGCGCCAGCGCCTCCGGCACCGCTCGATCGTCCACGCGCCGGTGCACGACCGGGGCTAACCGCTTGTTGAGCGAAGCAGCGAATGCGACCTCTTTCTGGCAAACGTCGGAAGCAACAGCGTCCGGGCTGAGCACGAACACGATGTTATCGGCCTGCGCGATCAGCGTCTCGATGCGCTTCCACCAGTCTTCCAGCGCATAGATGTCGCTGCGGTCGATTGCGGTATCGAAGCCGCGCGTCTTCAGTCCCGCCTCAAGTCGGTCGGCGAACGTCAGGTCCTTGCGCGAATATGAAATGAAAATTCTGGCCTTGAGCGGCTCCCTGCCGCTCGTCGGCTCACCATTCTCCAAAGCCATAATGTCATTCTCGAAATGTGCCTGCGCCACACTCAGGCAGCGACAGTCTATTCCACCACAATAAAAGTTGTCTCATAAAACGTGAGGGCATATTTGTCCGTTCTGGGTCTTTAGCCACCGATCTAGCCGGTTTTGCCAGCCGGGCGATCAAGGCCGCCGCCCGATCATGAGAGCGGCTTTTCCGGCTTATTGACAGCCGCGCCCGCTGCGCGCTGGATTGGCCTATCGTACACGGAGACGGCGGCCATGCTTCGCAGCGGTAAAGAGCATCTCGAATCGCTGCGCGACGGCCGCGTGGTCTATATCGGCAACGAGAAGGTCGACGACGTCACCACGCACCCGGCGTTCCGCAATGCCGCGCAAACGGTGGTGGCGCTCTACGACATGAAGGCCGATCCGGCGCTTCGCGCGGAAATGACCTACGAGGAGGATGGCGGCCGCCATTCGATCTATTTCCTGCGGGCGCGCTCGCGCGAGGATTTGCAGCGGCGCATGATCGGCCACCGCCGCATCGCCGATTTCACCTATGGCCTGTTCGGCCGCTCGCCGGACCACGTCGCCTCCTTCATCACCGGCATGGCGATGAACTTGGGCGCGCTGCCCGCGCCTAACGCCCATCCCGACAACGTGCTGCGCTACTACAAGCACGCCCGCGACAACGATCTCTACGTCGCCTACGCCGTGCTGCCGCCGCAGGCCGCGCGCGATCCGAATTTCTACCTCAAGCAGAATCTGCCGGTGCCGACATTGCGCGTGGTGCGCGAGGAGGATGACGGCGTCGTCATCTCCGGCATGAAGATGCTCGCCACCGGCGCGGTGTTCGCCAACGACATCTGGATCGGCAACGTCATTCCGCTGGCGCCGGAGCAGAAGAAGGAATCGATCACCTGCGCCATTGCCTGCAACGCGCCGGGCTTGCGGCTGTGGTCGCGCAAGCCGATGGAGACCGGCTGCACCTCGGAGTTCGATTCGCCGTTGTCCTATCGCTACGACGAAAGCGACAGCATGCTGCTGTGCGACGAGGTCAAGGTGCCGTGGGAGCGCGTCTTCGTCCACGACGACGCCATCCTGGCGCGCGAGATCTACATCAAGACGCCGAGCCATTGCTTCGGCAATCATCAGTCGAACGTGCGCTACTGGTCGAAGATGCGCCTGATCGTCGGCTTGTGCGCCCGGATCGCCAATGCGACCGGCGCCGACCAGGTGCCCGCGGTCAAGGAAACGCTGGGCCGCATCTCCGCCCAGGAGGCGATGATCGCCGGCATGGTCAACGGCCAGATCAACGCCTTCGAATCCTGGCCGGGCGGCCCCGAGGGCTACGTCTGCTTCAACCGCCGCATGATGTACGGCGCGCTCGATTGGTGCACGCAGAACTACTCACGCTTCATCGACGATTTGCGCGAATTGTGCGGCGGCGGCGTGTTCCAGATGCCGGCCGACATTTCGGTGATGCAGGACGCCGAACTGGCGAAGCAGTTCCAGACCTTCTGGCAGACGCCGCAATGCGACGCGGTCACGCGGATGAAGCTGTTCAAGCTCGCCTGGGAGATGGTCGGCTCGGAATTCGCCGGCCGCCATCAGCAATACGAGAAATTCTACGCCGGCGCGCCGTTCATCATCCGCAATCATTCTTACCGCGAGACCGACTGGGCGTCGTTCACCGGGATCGTCGATAGTCTGATGGCTGGCTACGATTATCCAAGGGCGTAGTCCCAACAAATCAGACGCGCTGACGATGGGATGTTTTGATGGGAGCGTGCCTACGCGCAGCGCTTGGCATTTTCTCGCGATAGCTCCGTGAAAGTTGTCGATAAAAGTATACAGCTTACGTCGATCGTCGTCAGGATGCTTGCAGAGCCATCATTCCGAATGGCTCAAGCGGGGAGACGCAAGCATGTGCAAACTTTGCTATCAACGAATGCTGCGAAACCAATTCGGCTCGCGGCGCAATTTTCTCAAAGGCGCTGCGGCAACCGGAGTTGCCGCGGCAGGTCTCAATCTCTTCGCACCGCGTCCCGCTTCGGCGCAGCTGCAGGCCGCGGGCGATCCGCCTCAGGACAGCGGCAAGCCGTTCCGGCGCTACGTCATTCGCGGCGGCTCGGTGATGTCGATGGACTATCCGAATGTCGGCGACTTCGCCCAGGCCGATGTCCTGGTCGAGGGCAATAAGATCCTTGCCGTCGGGCCGCATATTGCGGCGGGCACCGCGGACGTCATCGATGCCACCGGGCGCATCGTGATGCCCGGCTTCATCGATACGCATCACCATCAGTTCGAAACGGCGCTGCGCAGCTACCTCGCGGACGGAGTTCTGATCAACGATTCCTCCGGTACGCCGAGCGGCAGCACGACTTACTACGAGTTCATCTTGAACAAATTCGCCCCGGTGTACCGTCCGCAGGACGTCTACATCAATGAGCTGTTCGGCGGGCTCAGCCAGCTCGACGACGGCGTCACTACGGTGCACGACGTCTCGCAGATCAGTCACTCGCCGGCGCACTCGGACGCCGCCATCCAGGCGCTGATCGATACCGGGCGTCGCGCCGCCTTCGGCTACTTCGAGAGCGCGGGCAATTTCGGCGCGGGCGTGCCGGGCAACCAATATCCGCAAGACGCGCCGCGCATCTTCAAGCAGTGGTTCTCGCCGGGCAACCTGTCGCGCAACGGGCTCGTCCACATGATCATGGGCGGCGAGGTCTATCTCGGCAATCCGACCACCGACAAGTCGTGGACGATCGGGCGGAGTCTCGGTCTGCAGATTGCGGCGCATATCCTCTCGCCGTTCGGCATCCGCCCGATTTTGGACTCGCTCGCCGCCGGAACGGGCGGCAACGGCCACATCGGCATCGGGCCGGACAACCTGTTCATCCACATGACCGGCATGTCGGATGCGGGCTGGCAGGCGGTGAAGGACAAAGGCGCGCAGGTCTCGATCGCCTTCCCGATCGAGATGAACATGCGGCACGGCATGCCGCCGATCCTCAAGATGCAGAACCTGGGCATGGAGCCGTCGCTCTCGGTGGACGTGGAATGCACGATGACGGCGGACTTCTTCACCCAGATGCGGGTCTGCATGAATATGCAGCGCGCGATGGTGAACCAGATGATCCTCGATCAGAATACGCCGCCGGACACCCTCGAACTGGCCGTATCGAACAATTGGGGGCTGCCGCCGTCAGCAGCAGCCAATCCGTGGCCGACGCCGCCGGCCGGTCTGCCGGCTCCGCTGACAACGCGGGACGTGCTGCGCTTCGCCACCATGAACGGCGCGAAAGCGCTGCGGCTGGACAGCAAGGTCGGCTCGCTGACGCCGGGCAAGGAGGCCGACATCATCATCCTCGACGCCACCAAGCTCAACGTGGCGCCGCTCAATCAGGTGCCGGGCGCTGTCGTCTCCTTGATGGACCGCACCAATGTCGAGACCGTGATCGTCGCCGGCAAGGTGCGCAAGTGGAAGGGGCAGTTGCTCGACGTCGATCTGGATAGGCTGCGTCAGCAGCTCACGGCCTCGCGCGACTATGTGTTCTCCGCTGCGGGCGTCCCGCAGAACCTGTTCAGCAGTCAGTAGCTTAGGCGAGCATCGGCAGAATATGGGGCGGCTCCGGCCGCCCCACTTGGCCGCCCGACTTGCCTGCGCGTCGGCAGAGTTGCTTCGGTCAGCCCGCCAGCTTGAAAAAGCCGACATCGATCGAGCCGGTGCGGAAGCCGACTTCGCAGTAGGCGAGATAATATTCCCACATGCGGCGGAAGCGGTCGTTGAAGCCGAGCGGTTCGATCTTCGGCCAGGCGCGCAGGAACCGGCTGCGCCATTCGCGCAAGGTTCTCACATAGCTGTCGCCGAACGATTCGTGGTGCACGAGTTTCAGGCCGGCCCGCGCCGCCTCTTGCTCGATGATGGAGAATGTCGGCAGCACGCCGCCCGGGAAAATGTAGCGCTGGATGAAATCCGGGCATTTGCGGTAGGCGGCAAAGCGGCGCTCGTCGATGGTGATGGCCTGCAGCAGCGCCACGCCGCCGTTGGCGAGGCAGTCGCGGATCTTGCCGAAATAATTCGGCCAATAGCGCTCGCCGACCGCCTCGATCATTTCGATCGAGGCGATGCGATCGAACCGGCCAGTGACGTCACGATAGTCCTGGAGGCGCAGCTCGGCGAGGCCACGTTCGACGTCGGCCGCGAGCCGCGTTTGCGCATAAGCGAGCTGCTCGGCCGACAGCGTGATGCCGAAGACGCTGGCGCCGTAATGCCGAATCAGCTGCTCGGCGAGCGCGCCCCAGCCGCAGCCGATCTCCAGCACGCGCTCGCCGCCGCTCAGCTCGAGCAACGCCGCGGCGCGGTCGAGCTTGGCCTGTTGCGCCCGCTCGAGCGTGTCGCAGTTGTCGTAAAGCGCCGACGAATAATTCATCGCCTCGTCGAGCCAGGGGCGGAAGAATTCGTTGCCGAGATCGTAGTGCGCCGCGATATTGCGCTGGCTGCCGCGCCGCGTGTTGTGGCGTAGCCAGTGCGCCAGTCGATTGCGCATGAGGCCGAGCCGGCCGACGGCCGCCGTCGCGGTCAGAGCGGATTCGTTCTGCATGTAGAATTCCAGCACCTGGCCGAGCTCGGGCGTCGACCAGTCGCCGTCGAGATAACCGTCGGCAAAGCCGTGATCGCCGTCGAGCAGCATGCGGCGCAAACCGCGCCAGCGATGCGCCGTCATGATCGCATCCGGCCCCGGAAGAGTGCCGTGGCGTTCGATGACTTCACCGTTCGGCAAGCGTGAGGTGCAATCGCCCGGCCGGCATTGCCGGGATCGCGCGGTCGATGAGCCGGCAGAGCATTCCCCGGCGGCTGCCCGTTGCGTCGCGGGGTTCGGTCGAAAACGATGGGCCGGCGGACGTCACGGCGGCTAGCCTTCGGTATTCACGACGGTTACTGGCGCGGCGGGCGGCCGGGGCCGCGGCCGCAGCTTCAGCCCTTTGAGCAATAGCCGCAGCGCATGCCAGTGAATCGCGCCGATCACCTTCAAGGTGAGCAGCGGATGGCTGGCAAGCGCGCGCAGCAGCGCGTAAGTCGGTGAGCGCGATCCGCTCCCCGGTCAGCGCCGCGGCCAGCAGCAGGCCGTCTTTGTCGGCGGCGCGGATCGCGACCATGACGCGCTGGTCTGGCACTGCCACACGGAACGTATAGTTCATGTCCATGTCCATGAACGGCGAGACATAGAAGCTCTTGCGGCAATGCTGTTCGATCACCGCCCCCGGTGCATCCGCCACCCCCGCGTCACGCTCGACGGGAATCAAATAGGAGTGGCGCTCGCGGAAGGTATTGTGAACTTCGTAAAGGATGGCGGCAAGCGAGCCGTCACGTTGATAACAGAAATAGACGCTTAAGGGATTGAAGCCAAAGCCGAAAACCCGCGGCATGCAGAACAGCCGGATGGCGCCGCCATCGGGCACTAGCCCCGCGGCCCGCAAATGGTCCTCAACCTGGTCGCGCAGCGGCCGGCCGCTGCCATCGCCGTGGTCGGCGTCGAAGAAGCTCAAGGCATTGAAGCGATTGTGCGAGAACAGGCGCAGGCTTCGCGGCAGCCGGCCGATCTCGTCGAGATCGAGCAGCATCCAGAACACCCGGTAGCGCAGCCGGTGCGGCCGCGGCCGCACCCTGCGGTGGGTCACGATGCCGGCGTATAACGTGGAGCGCAGGCTCATGCGGCGAACTCCCGCGCGGTGGGCGGCGTAGCGCGGTCGAGCCCGATGCGGCCGGATTCGTTGGCGACGCGCCACGGCCGCCGTACGCCGCCCAAGGCTTCGGCGACGGCGAGGCCGGCCTGCAGGCCGTCTTCGTGGAAGCCGGCGCCGAAATAGGCGCCGCAGAACCAGGTGTTGCGGCGGCCTTGCAGCGACCACAGCTGCCGTTGCGCCGTGATCGCCGCGGAATCGAACAACGGATGGTCGTAGATCTCGCGGTGCCAGGCGTGGCGCGGCTCGCGTTGCGGATTGAGCGTGACGAACAGCAATGTGTCGTGCGGGATGCATTGCAGCGAGTTCATCCAATAGGTCACCGTCGGGCAATTTTCGTCGCTATCGCCGCCGCCGATGTGATTCCAGCTCGACCATACCGCGCGCCGCCGCGGCATCAGCCGGTGGTCGGAGTGCAGCACGGCGGTGTTGCGGCTGTAGCGGAAGGCGCCAAGCACGCGCCGCTCTTCGGGCGTCGGATCATCGAGCATCGCCAAGGCCTGGTCGGCATGGGCGGCGATGACGACGTCGTCGAAGGTTTCGACATCGCCGTGGCAATCGCGGATTTCGACGAAATCCTCACCCCTGTGCACGGCGGTGACGCCCGCCGCAAGACGGATGCGGTCGGCGTAAGCTTGCGTCAGGCGCTCGACATAGGCGCGGCTGCCGCCGAGCACGGTGCGCCACGGCGGCCGGTTGCGCAGGCGCAGGAGGCCGTGGCTGTCCTGGAAACGGATGAAGGCCGCGGCCGGATAATTGAGGATCGTCGCCGCCGGTGCCGACCAGATCGACGCCGCCATCGGCAACAGATGATCGCGCCGGAACGCCGCGCCATAGGCGCCGGCATCGAGATAGTCGCCGAGCGTGGTGTGGAATTCCTCGAGCAGCGCCAGGTCGCGCGGCGCCTCGCGATAAAACCGTTGCAGGTCGCGCAGCATCGACCAGAAGCGCGGCCGGAACAGGTTGCGCTTTTCGGCGAAAAGCCCGGCCAGATTGGTGCCGGAATATTCCAGGTCGCCATTGGCGAGCGACACCGCAAACGACATGTCGGACAGTTGCGTCGGCACTTTGAGGTGCTCGAACAGCGCGGTGAGGTTGGGATAGGTCGCCTCGTTGTAGACGATGAAGCCGGTGTCGACCGGGATGGCGCCTTTCGCGCCTTCGACCATAACGGTGTTAGAATGGCCGCCGATGCGGCGGTCGCTTTCATAGACCGTCACCTTGTGCTTTTGGCTGAGCAGCCAGGCCGCCGACATGCCGGCAATGCCGGTGCCGATGACCGCTATGTTCTTCTGGATGGCAAAATTGCCGTGCATCGCTCGCCCCTCGGCCGGCTCCGCCGGCCATGCCCGTTGTTCCTCACCTCACCGCACGGCGCGGTTACGCTTGGTCGGGGGCGTTAGATCACCGGCGCTGGGCGCAATCGGTTTGCCGGCGACTGATCCAAAGGCGTGTGCCGGTCGTACCCGCGGGCATGCATGTCGAAAGCGCAGCCCTTTGGCCCAGATTTCCTTCGGCCTTTCCCGGATCGGTCCGGCGCGGAGCCGCCATGCTGCGTGATGGGCGCGCCGCGGCCGGAGGCGATGCGGCGGACTGGATCAGGGCGATTGCCGAGCGTCAGGACCGCGCCGCGTTCGCGTCGCTGTTCGAGTTCTACGCGCCGCGCATCAAGGCGATGCTGACGCGGCGCGGCGCGGCGGCCGATACGGCCGAAGATTTGGCGCAGGAGACCTTGCTCACGGTGTGGCGCAAGGCGGCTTATTTCGACCCCGATCGCGCCAGCGCCTCGGCCTGGATTTTTACCATCGCCCGCAATCTGCGCATCGACCGGCTGCGCGGCGACAACCGGGCAAAGCTTTACGCGCCCTACGACATGGTCGAGCCCGAAGGGCCGGAAAATCCCGACAGCGCGCTCAACGCCGCGGAGCGCGACGCGCGCGTGCGCGCAGCGCTCAAGGAGCTGTCGCAGGAACAAGTCCGCGTCGTGCAGCTTTCGTTCTTCGAAGGCCGCGCCCATGGCGATATCGCCACGCTGCTCGATCTGCCGCTGGGCACGGTCAAGTCGCGCGTCCGCCTCGCCATGGCGCGCTTGCGCAATCTGTTAGGTGACCTGCAATGACCATCATTCATCATCCAAGCGACGCCACTTTGGCGGCTTTCGCCTCCGGCACTCTCGACGAGGGCCGCGGCATCGTGGTCGCTGCCCATCTGTCGCTCTGCGCGCAATGCCGCAACGCCGTGCATGCCTTTGAAGAGGCCGGCGGCGTCTTGCTGGACGACGTCGAACCGGCGGCGCTATCGGCCGGCGCCTTGCAGCGCGCCATGGCGGCGCTCGGACCGCTCGACATCGTTAAGCCCGCGATCCACGAAGGCGCAGCGGGCGATCTGCCGGCGCCGCTGTCGCGCTATGCGGTGGGACCGTGGCGCTGGATCGGGCGCGGCGTGCAATGGCGGCCGGTCGAGATGGCGTCGGACGACGGGCGTACGCGTCTTTATGTTGAAGGCCGCGCCCGGAACGAAATTGCCGCGGCACCGCCACACCGGCACGGAATGGACCTGCGTGTTCGAAGGCGCATTCACCCACGCTCTCGGCCGCTACGGCTCGGGCGACTTCGACGAGGCCGATGAGAGCGTCGAGCACGATCCGGTGGTGGACGCCGAGCACGGCTGCGTGTGTCTGGTGGCGCTGCAAGGCCATATCGAGCTGCAAGGTTGGCTGGGGCGCCTTATCCAACCGTTCGTGCGCATCTGAGCGGGCGCGCCATGACGATCGCGGCCGATGTAAAATTGCGCGACGAAAGTTTTGCGTTCAACGAAAGCCGGCGCCTGCCTCGTATCGCGTTGACGACGTCGATCGCTTACGCCAAAGGCGCGCGGCATACGCTCGATGTGTGCCGGCCGAAATCCGCGACCGCGGCGCCGGTCATCGTCTTCTTCTATGGCGGCGGCTGGCGCAGCGGCAGCAAGCGGACCTACCGCTATGTGGCCAAGGCACTGGCGCGGCGCGGCTATGTCACGGTGCTGCCGGACTATCGCATCTATCCGCAGGCGCGCTATCCAGATTTTCTCGACGACGGCGCGCAGGCGGTGGGCTGGGTGAAGGACAACGCCAAGCGCTTCGGCGGCGATCCGCAAAAAATCTTCCTGATGGGCCATTCGGCCGGCGCCCATATCGCCGCCATGCTGGCGATCGACGCCACATGGCTGCAAAAGGTCGGGCTCACGCCCGGCCGCGATATCGCGGGCCTGATCGGCATCTCCGGTCCGTACGATTTCCTGCCGCTCAAGGACGAAATATCTCAAGATCATTTTCGGCGCGCGACCGGCCGGAAACGCAGCCGATCTCCCACGTCACGCCGGGCGCGCCGCCGGCGCTGCTGTTGACCGGCGGTAAGGACAACGTGGTCGGCGCCGGCAATTCCACGCGTCTTGCCGAACGCCTGCGCGCCGCGGGCAACGAGGCGACGGCGGTGATCTATCCGCGCACCGGGCACTACATCATCGTCGCCGCGATCGCGCCCATCATCCGGTCGCTGGTTCCGATTCTGCGCGATACCGACGCCTTCATCGCCAAGGTGCTGAAGTCGCGCGCGCAGGCCGGCGAGGCCGCGCCATGACCGCGCTCATATTCCTGGCGATCGTCGTTGCCGTCAGCGTCAGCCTGGCGGCGATCATGACCGGCGCCTGGCTGGCCTGGCGCGGCACGCGCAATTCCGGCTGGATCGACACGACGTGGACTTTCGGGCTCGGCGCGGTCGGCTGCGCCGGCGCGTTCACGCCATCTTTGCTGACCGGAGGCGTGACGACCCGGCAGATGCTCGTGGCGGTCCTGGTCGCGGTGTGGTCGCTCCGCCTCGGGCTGCACATCGCGCGGCGCACCATCGGCATCTTGGACGATCCGCGCTACGGCAAGGTGATCGCCGAATGGGGCGCTGATGCGTCGCGGCAAATGTTCTTCCTGGCGCAGAAGCAGGCGCTGGTCAGCATTCCGCTGGCGCTGTCGATGGTGCTTGCGGCGTGGAATCCGTGGCCGGGTTTGCGCCTGCAAGATTGGCTCGGCGTGCTGGTCCTGATAGTCGCCATCGCCGGCGAAGGGTTATCGGACGCGCAGCTGCGGCGCTTCCGCGCCGATCCGGCCAACCGCAACCGGATTTGCGATATTGGCCTGTGGGGCTGGTCGCGGCATCCGAATTATTTCTTCGAATGGCTCGGCTGGCTCGCTTATCCGTTGCTCGCCATCGATCTCAGCGGCGCCTACCCGTGGGGCTGGGCCGCGCTCGTCGGGCCGGCCTGCATGTATTGGCTGTTGGTGCACGTCTCCGGCATTCCGCCGCTGGAGGCGCACATGCTGGAGCGCCGGCGCGACGAATTCCGCGCCTACCAGGCGCGCACCAATGCGTTCTTCCCGGCACCGCCGCGGACCATTTGAGGAGCTGCCCATGAGCTTCGTGCAGACGATGACCGGGTTGGGCGAAACCGTGCCGCTGCCCGACGTGGTGACGCGAGCGGCGATCAAGCTGTTGGTCGGCCGCACGCAGCGGCAGCTGTCCCGGGCCGAAAGCGACGCCGACCGGTGCTTTGCCCGCGACATGGCGCCGTTTCCGATTGCGGTCAACACTGCCGAGGCCAATGCGCAGCACTACGAGATCCCGGCGGAGTTTTTCAATCTCGTGCTCGGGCCGCAGCGCAAATACTCGTCGTGTCTTTACGATGATGGAGTCGACACGCTCGCCGCCGCGGAAGAGTGCGCGCTGCAAATCAGCGCCGAACACGCCGCGCTTGCCGACGGCCAGCGCATACTCGAACTCGGCTGCGGCTGGGGCTCGCTGTCGCTGTGGATGGCGCGGCACTATCCGATGGCGCGGATCACCGCGGTGTCCAACTCGCATTCGCAGCGTGAATTCATCGCCGGCAAGGCCAAGGCGGAAGGCCTTGCCAATCTCACCGTCATCACCGCCGACATGAACGCGTTCCAGCCTGCCAGTCGCTTCGACCGCGTGGTGTCGGTGGAGATGTTCGAGCACATGGCCAATTGGCGGCCGCTGTTGCAGCGCCTGCGCGATTGTCTGGAGCCCGACGGCCGCATGTTCATGCACGTCTTCGCCAATAGGCACGCCTCGTACCGCTTCGCCGCCGACGACAAGGAAGACTGGATCGCGCAGCATTATTTCACCGGCGGCATCATGCCGAGCCGCAACCTGATCCGGCAGTTTCCCGATTGTTTTGCGGTGGATGCCGAATGGTGGTGGAACGGCCGTCACTATCAGCGCACGGCGCAACATTGGCTGGAGAATTTCGACCGCAACGCCGACGCGGTGCTCGCAGTGCTCAAGCGCGTCTACGGATGCGATGCAAAGCTGTGGCAGCGGCGCTGGCGGCTGTTTTTCCTGGCGACCATGGGGCTGTTCGGCCACGCCGGCGGCGAGGAATGGGGCGTCAGCCACTACCGGCTGACGCCGGCGCGGTGATCGCGGTCAGCGCACCAGCATCCGCACCGCGAAAAACGCGACTGTGGCGGCGATGCCGGATGCCAGCGCGCCGTAGCCGATATCGACCACGGTGATTTGCAGCGTCCAATTGCGTAACGTCGCGTAGTTGGTCAGGTCGTAGGTCGCGTAGGCGAGCGCGCCGAACAGCAAGGCGAGCGCCGCCGCGGCAAGCGGCGATTGCGCGCGCAGTCCCGGCAGCACGGCGAACACCACGATGCCGATCGGAAACGAGAGATAAAACGCGATCGCCGGCACCACGCGCAGGTTTTGCGCCAAAATATCGCCAAGCGCCGGCCGGTACAGCAACGCCCCCATAGTGGTCAGCCACATCGCGTCGATCGCGCCGAATACGATCAGGACGGCCACATAGGCAATGACATAGGTCATCGATCGCTCTCCCCGGCAATTTGGCAACGCCGGATCGGCTACGCTCGGCGGAAGGTCCCGGATCACCGCGGCCGGGAAAATTGTTCGGAACAGCGATCGCGGGGATGCAATTTTTTGGTGCCGTCCAGGCAACCGATTGCGATCACAAGGGTTATTGCAGGGGTTAGAATGTAGGCGGCGCGTGGCCTGCTAAGCATCGCAGGGCACGGCGCGGTTCTGAGAACAATAGTTTGGAGGAAATGCCGTGGCCAAAAGCAAACGAAAATATTCGCCCAGCGCCGGACGCGACGTCGAACTGGAAATGCGCCGCTATAAGCGCGGCACCGCCAAAAGCGGCAAGGGCGGCAAAGGCGGCAAGGTGAAAAGCCGCAAGCAGGCGATTGCGATCGGCCTGTCGAAAGCGCGCAAGGAGGGCAAGAAGGTGCCCAAGAAGAAGAAATAGCCGCGATCAATCCCGGGTGCAGCAAGATGCCGGGCAAGCGCGTGCAGTTGGACGAGGAAAGCTGGGCCGCGCTGAAGCTATTGGCGCGGGACCGCATGATGACGTTTCAGGAACTGGCGGATGAAGCCTTCGCCGATGTCCTGAAAAAGCACGGCCGCCCCGTCGACTTGCGCGCGGCATTGCGCAAGAGCGCACAAGCCGCCGATGCCTCGAAGCAGGGCCGCGCGAAAACCCGCAATGGAAAATCGCCTCGACGCTAGGATTTTTCCGCTGCGCGGGGCGGGACGAACGCTCAGTTGCCCCTGGCCGTCAGCGTCGTCGTATCGATCCTCGGCACCACGTCGGTCATGCGCAGCAAGATGTCCTCGACCGGATTGTCGGTCCAGGCATGGGTGACGAAATCGCGGTGTGAGATATCGCCGGCGGGCAGGAACGTCACCATGCCCTGCAGATGATTGCGGCGCAGCTCCGAGCCGTAAGGCACCGAGCGCTCGGCGAGCGCGTGCTCGAGATCGGCGTTGTGATGCGCGGTATGCGGCGTGTAGGAGCTGACGAAGAAGGTCGAGCGGTTGTCGGCGATCCAGTCGGCGAACTGGTCGATGCCGGCGTAGAGCGAGTCGAGCAGCACCAGGCCGCGGATGCGCGATTGCGCGCCGCCGCGCGCCAGCACCGACAGCGTCGGGCCGAAGCCGCCGCTATAGGAGACCAGCACGATCGGCATATTGGCGAAGGCCGAGGCGCTGCGCTGGTCGCCGTAGAGCGTGGCGAGCTTCTTTGCCGTCTCGTCGAGGAAGCGCTTGAAGCCATCGGGGTCCCAGAATTTTCCGGCGCTGGAATTGGCGGCGTCGAAGGCGAATTGCGGCGCCACCAGCACAGCGTTGAGGCCGGCGGCGGAAATCTGCTCCGGCAGGCGCTGGCGGTCGCGCACATCGCGTTCCAGCGTCGCGCCATGGCCGTGGAAGAACACCACCATGACGGCGGGGCGGTTGGGATCGAATCCCTGCGGAATGTGCAGCAGCACGCGGTCGTCGCCGAACGTTTTCGATTCCAGGAACATGCGGCCGCGGAAATTGACGTGCCCGCGTTGGCCGGGCTCGCCAGCATCGAGGAACGGCTTGTTCGCGCCGGGCACCGCGCCGTGATAGGGGAACGGCGCGGTCTCGAAGTCGACGAGGCTGGTCTTGGCCTCGATGTTGCCGAGCGGAACGTGCGGTGCCGCCGTTACCGGGTTGGGCGCAGACGCGAGCATCATCTGCGGCGCGGGCTTTTCAATGGAAGCGGTGTGGACCGGGTCAATGGAAGCGGTGCGTAGTCGGAGCGGGGGCGGGCGCGGCAGCGACGCGAGCCTTCGCCGGCGTTGCCGGCACGCGCGGCACGTCGGCGGTTCGCTTGGGTTCAAAATAACTCCAATCCCGCGCGATGACGCTTGCGGCCGAACTCGCGGACCGCGGGGGCGACGGCGGCCGGCCGCGGTGCCGCCGCGCTCGGCGCATAGCTCGACATGGCGAAGGGATCGTTTTTGGCGACGGTCGTATCGGGCCGCGGCAGCGGCGCGCTCGGCGCATAGGTCGACGCCGCGAACGGATCGCCTTTGGCGACGGATATATCGGGCCGCGCGGTCTCCGCGTAGATCGAGCTTGCGCCGATCAGGCCGGAGGTGCGGAATTCGCTGTAGAGCGCAAGGCCCCAGCCGGTGACGGTGACCAGCAACAGCGACGAAGAAATCAAAAGCAGATTCTGCTCGAGCAGCGTCCGCCATGCGTTGGCGCGCGAGACTGGTTTGCGTGTGATTGGGACGCGGCGCGGTGGGGCCTTGCGCGGGCTGACCGGCTCGACGCGCCGCCGCAGCTCCGAATCGAGAGGAGCGTGGCGCGCAATATGCGCGCCGCCCGCGCCGGTAACCGGCCGGCGGACAGCCTGCGCTAATGGACTTCGACCCCGTTCTGCCAAGGTATCCCCACCCGACGGCCCGACTGTCGGCGAGGACTTTGGCCCTATTTGGGCGGCCTCGGCCGGGCGGCGGTGTCGTCAAAGCCGAAAACGCCGAAGAATCCGCGCAATCCGTCGGACCGGCGCGGGTTTGGCGCGGTCGGGGGCCGTTTCCGGTGCGGTTTCGGCCCTTCGACCACGGTTGGGGGACTGTCCGACCCTATGGTTAACGAAGGGTTAAATTCGGCTTCGCCGGCGCCGGGCGGCAGCCGGGTCGCCAGCAGCAGGTTCGATTCGTTCTTGCGCCACCGATAGCCGATGCCGAAGTCGAGCGGGGCGGCATTGCGGAACAGCTCCGCCATGCGCGGCTGATAGGTGTTGGGGAAAATTCCCAGCGGCGGCAGATAATGGCCGAACGCCTGCAGGCGCCATTTCTTCGGGTCGAAATAGCCGAGCGGAATGCCGCTGTCGTCCTCCAGCACGGTGGCGCTGTGATCGACCAGGAAGCTGCGCACCCGGGTGAAATTGCCGGCGTGCATCAGATAGGAGGCGCTTTTGAGGAAGCTGTCGGCGGCACCGAGTTTTGCGCAGAATTCCAGAAAGCCGGAAATCTTCACGCCGCCGTCGGACAGATCTGTGCTGAAGTAATAGAGCGTCTGGTTCGGTCCGTTGCCGTCGGAAAAAACGATCTTGACGCCCTTGGCGGCGCTTTGCGTCGTCGCCCGGCCGGCGCGCCTGCCGGAGTCGTCCGCGACGATGAAATTGCCGTCCTTGTCGAGGCTGACGAAGCTCGACTTCGTGGACGGTCTTGCCGGTGCGCGCCAGGAACACATACAGGATCGGCAGCGTGCCGTAGACCGGCCCGGTGGTCAGCTGCGTCTTCATGTTCTTGGTGATGAAGAAGCTCAAGTTGAGGATCGTGGCCAGCGAGCCCTCCATATTGCGCAGGCTCGCATCGACGGAGCCGCGCGGAAGACTGGTCAATTGCGGCACGTCGCCGACCGGCTCGAGGCCGCTGAGCACATAGGTCGAGGCCGACGGGAAAAACGAGGTGGCGTAGAGGAAATCCGGGCCGCTGAACATGTACAGCATGGTGTCGTGGTGTTGCGGCAGGTTCTCCTTGGCGAAGGCGCGCACTTTCGCCAGCGTGCTGGCGTCCTCGCGGGCGAAGATCGAATCGAAGAAGCGCGCGTGCTGCGCCCAGCCCGGATCTTTGGCCAGCGCCGCCAACGGCGAGCCCGGCGCCGGCGGCAAGCCGGCGAGGAAGCGCGCGGTATCGTCCGGTGTCGCGGTCTCGGCGCTGCGCGCCGGCGCGATGGCCAGCGCCAGGAAACCGGCGAAGACGACGGCGAACAGCGCGGCGGCGAAGAGCCTAGACGCGATCGAGGGCATCGGCCTTGAGGGGTATCGTATTATCGGAATCGGACGGCGGCACATTCGAGATGAGATTAGACGCATAGTAGATCACAAGCCCCGCCGCCATCAGCCCCAGGCCGCCAAGCGACTGCAGCGGCCGATTCACGACAAGATAGTACATCATGAACAAGGTCAAAGAGAGGAAAACCAGAGGCGTGATCGGGTAACCCCAGGCGCGGTAAGGCCGCACCAGTTCGGGGTGGGTGATGCGCATCTTGATCAGGCCCAACACCGTGAAAAACGAGCAGAACGTCAGGCTGAACTGGACGAAATCGAGCACCGCCTCAAAACTCTGGGTCAGGAGCAAGAGGTCCGCGACCACGAGCTGAAAGGCGATTGCGGTCGCCGGCACGCCGGTCTTCGACTTGCGGGCGAACAGGCGCAGCGCCGGCATGTCCTCGCCCATGGTCATGGTCACCCGCGGGCCGATCCACATCATGGCGCTGATGGAGGAGACGAGGCCGAGGCTGATCAGACCGCCGACGAAACGCGCCCCGAGCGGGCCGAAGATGTGCCGGCCCGACACCATGGCGACGTCGAGCTGGCCGTTGAGTTCCGACAGCGGCGTCGTCGCCAGCATGACGGCGTTGAGCCCGACATAGAGCACGATGACGACGGCTGTGCCGATGAGCAGCGCGCGCGGCAGGTTGCGCGCCGGGTTTTGCACTTCGCCGGCGATATAGGTGGCGGCGTTCCAGCCGGAATAGGAATACATCACGAAGACGAGGCTGATGGCGAACGGCGCGCTCATGACCGCGGGCAGGTCGCCCGAATGCGGCGCAAACGAGATCGGCTGCGCATCGCCGAAGGCGAAGCCGGCGACGATGAAGACGACGATCAGCGCAAGCTTGAAAATGGTCCAGGCGTTATGGAAGGCGCCGGCGAATTTCACGCCGCACAGATGCACCAGCGCCAAGAGCCAGGTCAGGCCGAGCCCGAGCAGGAGCGGCGGCGCGTTCGGCAGCAATGGCCTTGAAATAAACCCCGAACGCCATGGCGGCGAGCGCGATCGGCGCGGCAAAGCCGACGGTCGCCGACAGCCAGCCGGCGACGAAGCCGAAGGCGGGATGATAGATGCGGCGCAGGAAATTGTACTCGCCGCTGGAGCGCGGCAGCATGGTGGCCAATTCGGCGTAACAAAGCGCGCCGCACAGCGCCACCGCGCCGCCGACGATCCACAGCAGCAACAGCGCGAAGCCGGATGTAATGTCGCCGACCTGAAATCCGAGGCTGGTAAAGACGCCGATGCCGACCATGTCGGCGATGACGATCGCGGTCGCCGTCACCCCAGACACCAGGGCTAGTGGCGCGCGATTTGCAGTGGATTGACTCATGCCGGCCTTGGTGCGGATTCGTGCTTAAGAGGTCGCACAAATGGGGCAAATTCAACAGGGTCTTGCGCGCACTAACGCTTAAATAGCAAACCGCTTGACCAGCGCGACCCGGTTTCGCTACCGAATTGATTGCGCTGATGCCGGCCGGGGGGCTGAGGCGACGGCGGCCATGACTTTGTATGTAGGCCGCACGACGTAACAGGGGCTGTCCGATGGTATTTCGGTCCGGTCGGGATCGGGGATCGGCGACCGGCCGCGCCGCGCGCTCGGCGCGGCATCGGCGCTGGGCGCCGTCTGCCTGGTTTTGAGCCTGCTATTGCCGCTCTTTTCGACGCCGTGCCGGGCTGCCGCCGCGCGGGCGCCGATGCACCCGGCAAGATCAGGATCGCGTTCGCCGGCGATTCCATCGTCGACAATTACTGGTCCGGCATCGAACGCATCGTCGACGGCAATCCGTGCCTGAAAAATACCGTCGAGCTCGGCCGCTTTGCCAGGAACGGCACCGGCCTGACCCGCGGCGACAGGGTCTACTGGCCGCGCGAGATCCGGCGCATCGGCGACGTCTTCAGGCCGACCTTGTCGGTCGTCTCGATCGGGCTCAACGACCGGCAATTCATCGTCGACGGCAACGGCGCCCGCACCGCCTGGGGCGCGCCGGACTGGACCGACAAATACCGCCACGAGGTCCTCGAATTCCTCAAAGCCGCCGTCGCCACCAAGGCGGTCGTGCTCATGGTCGGCATGCCGGCGATGCGCGAGGCGATCGACAACGCCGACATCGACGGCAAGAACGCCATGTTCGCCGAAGCCGTCGCCGCGCTCGGCGATCCCAACCTGCACTACGTCGAGCCGTGGCGGCTGCACGCTTCGGGCGCCGAGACCTTCGCCTCCTACGGCCCGGACAAGAGCGGCCGGCTGGTCCAGATCCGCACCCCGGACGGCCAGCACTTCACCGTCGCCGGCGAGGATATGGCCGCCAGCTATCTATTCCCCAAGATCGTCGAAGCGCTCGATGCGGCGGGGAAGAATCTCGACCAATGCCTGACTAACATGACCAAACAGTCGAAGGACGAGCAGTAGTGGTATCATCCTGATCCACCGCGAATCGCAGCGTACCGCAGAAGCAGATGCTGTTTCCCACCATCGAATTTGCGGTCTTCTTCGCCGTCGTCTTTCCGATCACGTGGCTTCTCAACGCACACAACACCTGGAAGAAAGTCTTCCTGGTGGCGGCGAGCTATTACTTCTACGCGGCATGGCGCCCGGAATTCACGCTGCTGTTGCTGGTCAGCTCGGTGTTCAATTATGGCGCGGCACTGCTGATCGACCATTTCAAGTATCGCGCCCAGCGCCTGACCGTGCTGTGGATCGCGGTCGCTGCCAACCTCGGCCTGCTCGGCTATTTCAAATATTACAATTTCTTCGCCGCTTCCCTGATGAACGCCTTCGACGCGATCGGCGTGAAGGTCGATATCGGCTTTATCGAAGTGGCGCTGCCGATCGCGATCTCCTTCCTCACCTTCCACGCGTTGTCCTACATCATCGACGTCTATCGGCGCGTGCTCAAGCCGACCACGTCGCTCATCGACATTATGTTTTACATCGGCTTCTTCCCGCATCTGATCGCCGGGCCAATCGTGCGCGCCAACAAATTTCTGGCGCAGACTGTCGGCCCGCGCGACCCGGCCAATATCCGGCTGGGGCAAAGCGTGTTCCTCATCCTCGGCGGGCTGTTCAAGAAGGTGATCATCGCCAATTACCTGTCGACCGGATTCGTCGACGGCGTGTTCCGCGATCCGACGGCGAATTCGAGCCTCGATCTGATTTTCGGCATGTATGGCTACGCGCTGGTGATCTATTGCGACTTCAGCGCCTATACCGACATCGCCATCGGTGTCGCCAATCTGCTCGGCTACGAGTTTCCGCAGAACTTCAATTATCCGTATCGCGCGATCTCGGTGCAGGATTTCTGGCGGCGCTGGCACATGTCGCTGTCGAGCTGGCTGCGCGATTATCTCTATATCCCGCTCGGCGGCAGCAAGTTCGGCACGTTCGCGACCTATCGCAACATCATGATCACCATGGCGCTCGGCGGGTTGTGGCATGGCGCCAGCTGGGCGTTTTTGATCTGGGGCTGCCTGCACGGCGCGGCGCTGGTGATCGAGCGCATGCTCGGCGTTACCGGCGATCATGCCGACGCCAAGCGCGGCAGCGTTTGCCACCGCACTCGGCTGGCTGGTGACGACGCAGTTCGTCTGCCTCGCCTGGGTGTTCTTCCGCGCGCCTTCGACCGACGCCTGGCTCGGCTATTTCGCGACGATGTTCAAAGGCCAAAGCTGGTCCACCAGCGTGACGCCGTTCGTCGCCTTCATCTTCGTGCTCGGCGCGCTGTCGCACATCCTGCCGCCGCGGTGGTTCGCGACGCTGGAAAAGCGCTACGACGAAGCGCCGCTATTGGTGAAAGTGCTGGTGCCGTTCGTTGTCATCTTCCTGATCTCCGTCGCGGCGCCGGCCGGCATTGCGCCATTCATCTACTTCCAGTTCTGAGGACTGTCGCCATGAAGCACGCCAACCCAATCGAGTTCGAGCGGCCGCGCCCCGCGGGCAATCTGCGCACCGCGGCGATCGTCATCTATGCGACGCTCGCGCTGCTTGCGCTCACCATCCCGCAGAGCGTGGTGAACTGGCTCGCCGACATGAATGGCAACCGAGTCGAGGAGACGGCCTTGCGCGGCGCGGAGCTTTTGCGGAACCTGTCGCAGCGGGTCGGCGTTGCGACCGTGTACCAGCGTGGAAGGGACATTTTCATCGCGATTTCCGGCGCCGAGCCCGATTAGGCCTTATTTTGCGCCCATTCCTAGGCGGAAATTACGGAAAATGACCGTGGTTTAATCGTTCTTTGACCATATTGATCAAGAGATTAGCGGCGGGGTCGGAGTGGAAGCGGGACGAATGTTGCGTTCGAAATGGGTGTTGGGTGGGCTCTTTGCGCTGGCGGTGCTGCCGCCGGTGGCGACGTCGTTTGCCGGGGGCACTTATGTGCTCGGCGACAGCATCGGCGATGGCCTCGCCACCACCATGGGCTTCAACAATCTGGCCCAGATCGGCATCCATATCCGCGGCCCCAAGGCGCTGGCGCAGATCGCACGCACGCCGCCCGGCTCGACCGCCTACATCTTCCTCGGCACCAACGACGCCGAGGGCAGCCTGAAAAATATCGACAAGAGCATCGACGATATTCTGGACGCTGCCGCGCAACGTCAGCTCACGGTGATCTGGGTCGGGCCGCATTGCGTGCGTAAAGCCTGGGACAAACAGGCCAGCGAGCTGGATCAAATACTGCGCAACCATCTCGCCAAAGCTTCCGTCAAATATATCGGCACGCGGGATGCGACCATCTGTTCGGGAAAATTCCAAGAGCCCGATGGCGTGCATCTCACCGCAAAGGGCTACCGCTATATGTGGGCGATGATCGACAGTGCGGGCGGCACGTCGACCACGGCCGTCGCCAGCGCGCCGCAAAAACCGAAGGACGCCGCAAAACCGGCCGACGCCAATCTCGCGACGGCATCGCTCGTGCCGCGGCCGGCGCAGGACCGCGTCGACCATCGCCTGGTCATGGAAATCCACGTTCCCGGCGCGCCGTCGGATCCGCTGGTGTGGACCCGGAGTCAGAATTAGCGTAGCGGCAAGTGCCGCGACGGCGTTTAGTATTGTGATCGCGTGAGAGCACGGCCGCAAATTTATCGGCCGTAATTTTTTTGGATCGGATTGATGGCTCGTACGCAACGGGACCGCCTGTCGTTCGCCGCCGTGCTGGTTGGCGGCGGCTGCGTCGTCTTGGTCGCCGGCGTGCTGATCTCGGTGCTGCGCTCGCCGGCGGTGCCGCGGCCGCGCGGCCTGATCACGGTGGTCGAGCCGGTGGCGCCGGAAACGACCCATCCGCCGCAGGACAGCCGCGACGATGCGCGCATTCCGTCGGCGGCCGAGCCTGCGCCGCCGGCGCGCGTTGCCAGCGCGCCGCCGCCGGCCGCCGATAGCGGCGCTACTGCGCCCGCGGCGGCAACGCCCTCGCAGCCTGTCGTGGAAGTCAGCACGCTGCCGCTGAAGTCGAGCACCAGCGGGCCGGGAAATTCCACAACGAAAACCCAAGGCCAGCGCGGCCTCGTCATTTTGCAGATCGGCGACAGCCACACCGCTGCGGATTACTTCACCGGCGAACTGCGGCAGAAACTGCAAGCGCGTTACGGCAACGGCGGCGTCGGCTATCTCGACGCCGGCAAGCCGCATATCGGCGTGCGCTCCGGCGCCATGAAAATCACGGCGTCGCCGGGCTGGACCTATCATTCGATCCAGCGCTCCGACAATATCGGCGAGTTCTGGCTGTCGGGCTTCAATGCGGTGACGTCCGCGTCGGGCGAGGCGATGACGTTTGCGTCCGACACGCCGGTGCCGTTCGACTCGATCGAGATCGAAGCGCTGCGCCAGCCGGGCGGCGGTTCGATCGACATCAGCCTCGACGGCGCGGTCAAGAGCAGCGCCGATCTCAACGGCACTGCCGTCGAGCCGGTGGTGTTGCGGCTGCGGCCGGACGGCGCGCCGAGCGACCGCGTCCGCCAGATCGAAATCCGCACCCGCGGCGCCGGCGTCGTCAGCGTCGCCAGCATCGGCATCTACCAGAAGCAGTCGGGCGTCTCGTACAACAATATCGGCTATCCCGGCGCCACCATCGATCTGGTCAACAAGTTCGACGAGAAACTGATGGCGGACGGCTTGCGCCGCCTCGATCCGCAGATCGTCGTGCTGGTGTTCGGCACCAATGAGGCGTCGAAACCCAATCTCGACGCGGCGCGCTACGAGCGCAATTACGAGAAGGCGATCGCGCGGATCAGGGCGGCGCTGCCGAACGCCCAAATCGTGCTGGTCGGGCCGCCCGACGGCGCCGAGCGGCCGCCGCATTGCGCTGGAAAAGGCCCGGCCGACGCCGCCTGCCATCCGGCGCCGCCGAGCAACGGCTCGTTGTGGACGGAGCCGACGGATTGCGACTGGCACACCATCGCGCACCTCGATCTGGTGCGCGACATCGAACGCAAGATCGCCGAGCGCCACGGTTTCGTCTATTGGAACTGGGCGACGATCAATCCCAACCAGTGCGCCGCGCAGCAGCTGGTCAACGCTTCGCCGCCGCTGATGACGCCGGACCACGTGCATTTCACGCCGGCCGGCTACGTCAAGGGCGCCGACCTGTTCCTCAATGCATTGATCCCGGTGATCGACAAGCTGCAAGTGCGGCCGAATATCGCCTCCAGCAATTAGCGCGTGAACTCATAAATCTCCAAGCGTCGGCGAACGTCCGGCAAGTGGAAACCGGCTATTGAAATCGCGGCGCCGGTCGGCACCGCCGAAATTTCGCGCTTCCCGTACAGTTTCGCGCAAGCGCAATCAAGAGTATGAGTAAGAAAGATCATTAAGAATTTATTGGTAGTACTCCGTATTGTTCAGTCGGGACGGCTCCAGAAACGACCTGCATATGAAAGTCGCGCTTCGTCGTTTACCGACGTTGGTTGCATTTCGTTGGCTCGACCTATGGCTGATCGCAATCTTGGCACTTGGGAGTTTCGGCGCAATTTTGCGCATTGGTCTGCTGCCGGCCAACCCTGGCGCCGGAGTCGCAGTCATCTATGCGCCATGGACGACGGCAGATCAGACAATGATCCGCGCGGTCAGCGCCGGCGCACGATTCGTGCGGTTTGGCGGATTTGATTTTATCGCGATCGTCATGCCGGAGCAGCCTGACTACGTTGAAAACGTGCTCGCCGGCTCCGCGCTCCTTGCGGTCGACCCCCAAGTTCTTGCGGGCTGTCTGCCCGCCTCGTTTCTGAAAAAGGCTGATGCGCTATGAGCGATCTGCGATCGTTCCAACTGACAGTCGCAAAGGTATTGACGTGGCTCGGTATTGTGCACGTGCCGGTGCTGGCCGCGATCTGCGCTGTGCTCGGGCGGAACGTCGCGACGAATGCGATTGCCTGCGCTGCTCTCGCGGTCATCCCCATTGCGCTGACTTACGCCGGACGGTCGATCACGACGATAGCCTTTGGCATTGCCATTACGTTGGTTGGCCAGACCTCGCTGTTGGTGCTCGCATTCAGCGGGCATCCGTGGCAGGTCGAAATGCACTTCTACTACTTCGCGGTCCTGGCGATGCTGTCGGGGTTCTGTGACTGGCGCGTTCTAGCGCTGGCGGCAGGCCTTGTGAGCCTGCATCACTTGAGTCTGAACTTCATTTTGCCGGATGCCATCTATCCCGGCGGCGACAACCCATGGCGGGTCAGCGTTCATGCCGTCGTTGTCGTGATCGAGGTGGCGATGTTGATATTCATCGGCCATACGATCCGGGAGGCTTTCGCAACGGCGGCACAGGCACGGCAACGCGCCGAAGAGGCGGCTGCCGAACTCGAACGTATCGGCGGCCAGCGCCACGACGACCTCGTTGCGACCAACAGACGCGCCGACGTGATGGGCAAGCTTCTGGAGACCTTCAAAGCCGAAATGGCGCATTCGATCAATGTTCTCAACGAAGCGGCCTTTGAGCTCGAGCAAAGTGCCGATTCGCTCGGCGCCACCGCCGATCGCGCCAAGACTCAGGTCGCAACAGCTTCGTCGGCCTCGGGGGAGACGACGGCCAAGGTCACGACCGTCACAGAAGCCGGCAAGGAATTGGCCAAGACCATTTCCGAGATCAGTGCGACCGTGACACAATCCTCGCGTCTTGCCAGCGACACGGTCGGCCGCGCCGATATCGCGCATCAAACAATTGCCGAGCTGACGACCGCGGCAAGCGAAATCGGCGACATGACGGGGCTGATCAACCGCATTGCAGCCCAGACCAATCTTCTCGCCTTGAATGCGACCATCGAAGCGGCGCGCGCCGGAGCGGCCGGCAGGGGATTTGCCATCGTGGCCCAGGAAGTGAAGGCGCTGGCGGCGGAGACCGCAAGGGCGACCGAGGATATCGCCAAGAAGACAGCGGGAATTCAAAGCACGACGGAACGTTCAGCGGCGGCCATCGAGGCGATCTTGACCATGGTTCGCGAGTTGGACTTGCTGTCCGCGCAAATCGCAGGGGCGATCGAGCAACAGGCCTCGGCTACCCGCGAGATCGCCCAAAATGTCGACGCGGCAGCTATCGGTGTCGGCAACGTCGCTGCTTCTATCGGCGACATCGAGGCCATGGCCGATCAAACCGCCCATGCGACAGTTGGGCTGCGGCACTCGGCTGTCGAACTGGCGGGCCAGACCAAGGCTATTCGCGAGCGGATCGTCAGCTTCGCGGATGATGTGCGCGCGGCGCAGGCGTAACAGCCGACCAATTCGCAAGCTCTGGGATGCGCGTTATCGCGCCGCGCCGATCAGCACCATCGAGATCGCCGGCACGTAGGTGATCACTAACAACGCCAGAAAATTCACCACCACGAACGGCAGCACGCCGCGGTAGATCATGGCCATCGGCACGTTGAAGATGGCGCGGGCGGCGAACAGGTTGAGGCCGAACGGCGGCAGATAAAGCCCGATGCTCAGGTTCACCGCCATGATGATGCCGAAGTGCAGCGCGTTGATGCCGGCGGCTTCGACGACGGGGAGGAGAAGCGGCGTGAGGATGAGGATCGCGGCCGGCGGCTCGAGGAAGCTGCCGGCGACGAGCAGGCCGGCATTGACGAACAGCAGCGTCTGCCAGTGCGGCAGCTGCATCGCGGTGATGGCGCCGATCAGCTTTTCCGGAATGCCGCTCGTGGTCATCAGCCAGGAATAGACGCCGGCGCCGGTGACGATGATCAAAATCTGCGCGATCAGATAGATCGAGCTGACGATGACCTGCCACAGACCGGCGAGATCGATCTCGCGATAAATCACCATGGCGACGAACAGCGAATAGACCACGGCGACGCCGGCGGCTTCGGTCGGCGTGAACACGCCGCCATAGATGCCGCCGAAGATCACCACGATGGTGCCGATCGCCCAGCTCGCTTCCTTGGTCGAGGCCCAAATATTCTTCCAGCGCGCCGGCGACGACAGCGGCACCATCTTGATGCGCGCGTAGATCAGCACGTAGATCGCGTCGACCACGCCGATCAGAAGGCTCGGCAAAATGCCGGCGGTGAACAGCTTGATCGCCGAGACCTGCGCCGTCATGGCGTAAAGGATCATCGAGATCGACGGCGGAATGATCACCGCGACCGCGCCCGACGAGGTGATCAACGCCACGGCGAAGCGTTCGTTATAGCCGTGCTTGGTCAGCGACGGAAAAAGAAGTCTCCCGATGGCGACCACGGTGCCGACGGTGGTGTGCGCCATCGCGCCGAACAATTCCGACGACGCCACCGTGGTCACGGCAAGCGAGCCGCGCACGCCGCCGACGATGGAGACCACCCAGGTGACGACGCGGTTGGCGATGCCGCCGCGGCCCATGATCTCGCCGGCCAGCACGAAGAACGGCACCGCAAGGAGGGGAAAATTGTCGAGGCTGCCGAACATATAGGTCTGGATCGCCTGCGTCGGCACGTGGGCGACGAAGACGATCGCCGCGGTCGACGTCAGGATCAGCACGACGAAGATCGGCAGGCCTAAGATCAGCAGCAGCGCCGGCAGGATGAAATAGACGAACGCCGCCGACATTTCAGCGCTCGACTTCGCGGCTCGAGATCACGTCATCGTGGCGCACGCCGTGCACGAAGAGCCGCACGCCGATGAGCAGCGCCATCAGCACAAGCCCGAGCGGCACGACGGCCTGCGGAATGACCATCGGAAAATTCGCCGTCTCGCTTCTTTGATCGAGTTCGGCCAGCATGGTCATAACCGGCCAGGCAAAGACCGCCAGCATGACGCAGGTCGCGATGGTGACCAGGTCGGAGAAAATCTCGAAAATGTTGCGCGCGCGCGGCGGCAACAGCGAAACGATGACGTCCATGCGGATATGGCGGCCGAGCCAGCCGACCGGCCCGATGCCGAGGAACACCGCGCCGATCATCAGGAACAGCATCATCTCCTCGGCCCAGGGGATCGAGACCGAGAGGAAATAGCGGCCGATGATGTTGGCGAAATTGATCGCGACGCTTAACACCAGCATGGCGCCTGCGGCGACGCGCAGCGCTGTCATCAGCGCAAGGGCGCTCCGCCGCAGGATGTCACGCACGGGCGCTTTTAGTTCTTCGCCGCCGCGGCGCGCACCATTTGCAGCATGTCATGCACTGCCGGTTGATCCTTGGTGGCCTCGTCGGCGACCGGACCGAGCAGCGTCTTCATCTTGGCGAGGTCAGCGTCGGAAAGCTTGTGCACGGTGCCGCCGAGCGCGGCCCATTGCTGCTCCAATTGCTTGTTGAAGTCGAACTCCCACGCCTGCGTCTTGGCCTGCACCGGCGCGCCGGAATCGACGACGATCTTCTGCAGGTCCGGCGGCAAGGTATCGAGCCACGCCTTGCTGACGACGACGATCGAGTTGATGAAGGTGTCGTTGGTGACCGTGATGGTCTTGAGCAGATCGTTCATCTTGAAGGCGACGAACACCGAAAGCCCGGAGATGGTGCCGTCGATGGTGCCCTGGTCGAGCGCGGGCACGACTTCGGACAGCGGCATGCCGACGCCGGTGGCGCCGAGCTTTGCCATCTTCTGCCGTTCGAGCTCGGTGCCGTTGATGCGCAGCTTTTTCCCTGTGAAATCGGCGAGCGTCAGGATCGCTTTCTTGGCGCCGTAATCGGAGGCGCCGAGCCCCAGCGTGGCGATGCCGACCATGCGCTTCGGCGCTACCAGATCCAGCATCGCCTTTTCGATTGCCGGATCGTGGATGGTTGCCGCCGCGTTGACGTCGCTGGAAAACAACAGCGGCGCCGAAAACACCCCGAAGCGCGGATCGATGCCGACGAAGAAATCGACCGGGCCGCTATAGCCCTGGATGGTGCCGAGCTGCACGCCCTCGATCTCGCGCGGGATCGGGCCGAGCTGGCTCGCCGGATAGACCTGCACCTCGATGCGGCCGCCGGACGCCTTCTCGACCTCTTCCTTGTAGAACTTGAGGAACTGATGCTGCCCCTCGTTCATGGTGGCGCAGCCCATTTTCATGACGAAATCCGCGGCCTCAGCCGGCGCGGTCGGCGCAAGACATGCGAGCGAAAGACCTGCGAGCGCAAGACTTGTGAGCGAAAGACACGCGGCCGCAGCGGTGAAAAGTTTTTGGGTCATTGTCCCCACCCCGATGGTTGTGCGCCGGCTTGCGCTTATTGTGACGGCTTGCCAGTCCGGTAAGTTCGCCGACTATAATGTGCCGACCGCCCTTGCCAAGGGCTGAGGGGACCTTTCGCTTCGACATGACGCACGCGCTGAAGAAAAACGCCATATCGTTCGCCTCGAACGTGGTCATCGGCGTCGCCTCGACCGCGCCCGCGTACTCGCTCGCCGCGGCGCTGCCGGCGCTGGTGGCAGCGGCGAAATTCGGCGTGCCGGCGATCCTGATCGTCGCCTTCGTGCCGATGCTGTTCATCGCGGTGGCCTACTATCATCTCAACCACGCCGATCCCGATTGCGGCACCTCGTTCTCCTGGGCGACACGCGCCATCGGCCCGCATAGCGGCTGGATGGCGGGCTGGGTCATCCTCGCCACCGATATTCTGGTCATGCCGGGCCTGGCGCAAATCGCCGGCACCTATTCGTGCCACCTGTTCGGCTTCGACCAGCCGTCGGTGTTCGCGGTGACCGCGATCGGTGTGCTTTGGATCGTGGCGATGACCGCAATCTGCTACCTCGGCATCGAGCTCTCCGCGCACACGCAAAAGGTCCTGCTCGGCGCCGAGGTCTTCATTCTCATGGTGTTCGCCGCGGTTGCATTGGAAAAAGTCTATTCGGGCCGCGCCGACGGCACGCGCATTGCGCTGAGCTGGTTCAATCCGTTCACCGTCGATAACCGCGGCGACTTCACCCAAGCCATGTTGGCCGCGGTGTTCATCTATTGGGGCTGGGACACCGGCGCCACGGTGAACGAGGAGACCGTGGATCCGCACCGCGCGCCGGCGCGCGCCGCCATCCTCGCGACCGTGCTGCTGGTCGGCCTCTACGTGATTGTTTCCGTCGCCGCCGTGGCCTTCGCCGAGCCCGGGCTCGCGGCCTTCAACGGCGACGACTTTCTCGCCCCGCTGGCGACCGACGTGCTCGGCTCCGGCATCGGCAAGCTCCTGATCTTCGCGGTGCTGACCTCGGCCGCGGCCTGTACCCAGACCACGATCCTGCCGGGGGCGCGCACCGCGATCTCCATGGCGCGCATGGGCGCGCTGCCAAAACAATTCGGCACCATCCACCCGCGCTACCTGACGCCGAGTTTCGCCACGCTGGCCATAGGCGCCGTCTCGATCGCCTGGTATCTCGGCCTGGTGTTCATCTCCGACAACAACGTGCTCACGGATTCCGTCACCGCGACCGCCATCGGCATAGCCTTCTATTACGGCCTCACCGGCTTCGCCTGCGTGGTCTATTACCGGCACGAGCATTTGAAAGGCGTGAAGAATTTTATCTTCTACGGCGTACTGCCGGCGCTGGGCGCCCTCATGATGCTGGCGCTGCTCATCGCCGCCTGCATCAATTACAGCGACCCGAGCCAGGGCAAGACCTCGATCCATGGCATCGGCGCGCCGCTGGTGTTCGGCGTTGGGGCGATCGTTTTCGGTGTGATCCTGATGGCGCTGGTGCAATTCGCGCTGCCGGATTTTTTCCGGCGCAAGCGGGAAGTTTTCAAGCCGGGGCAGGCGCCGCTATCGTAGCCCGAAATGGCTTAGAGCGCGCCCTATCCAACGAACTCAAAGGTCTGCGCGATTCCTATCCGTTCGGCGCGTGAGACGCATCGCCCGGCCGCTGAACAAGCCAACGCGCAATGTCGGGCCAGATTTCGGTCAGGGTCGCTCTTCCCATGAACATTGCCAGATGCGGGCAGGGTGCCGTCGCCTGTTGAATGTCCTGCCTCGCAGTGCCGACCAGGTGTGCGGCCGCGAACACCTGCCCCGGCGCCACGACATCGTCATCGCGCGCCGCCAGCAGATAGATCGGGCAATTCACCTTCCCCAGGTCGACGCGTTGGCCGAGCGCGACGAAGCGGCCCGTCGCGAGCCGGTTCTCCTTGTACACTTGCTCGACCACCTGCAGAAAATACGTGCCGGGCAGATCGACGGTGTATTTGTACCAGTCGATAAAATGAGCTTCCAGCCGGTGAACCTTTGACGAAGCGACATCGTCCGGGATCTGCAGCACGCGGTGTACGGCCTCGCTTTCCTCGGCGCGCGGATCCCACAATTGCTGGACATGCCGTCCGAGCACACGGCCCTCGCCCAGCTCGACGAATTCCTCAAACAGCGCGACCGGCGTGTCACGCGCCAATCGGGTCAACGCGCAGTCGCCAGCGGCAATATCTATGGGAGCGCCGGCCAGGACCAATTTTCTGACCTTGGCCGGGAAGCGCGCGGCAAACACCAGGGCCAGCCAGCCGCCCTGGCAGAGCCCAACGAGATCGACCGGCGCGCCGAGTTGGTCGACGAGAACATTGAGGTCGGCGAGATAATTGTCGATCGAGAGAAACCGCGTGGTCGCGGTCGCCGAACGCCAGTCCGTCACAAAGACCCGTGGCAGGCCCGCCTCTTGCAGGGCGGCGACGAGACTATGGCGGGGCGCGAAGTCCGCGATCGTGGCGCTGTGCAGCGCAAACGGAGCGCAGACCAAAGTCGCAACGCCATCGGGACTGGTCGAGAAGTCCCGCAGCCGCACCGTCGCCAATTCGAGCGTCACTTTATTGGGCGTCGCCCATTGCGGTTCGGCACGCGGCTCCGGCGGCTCTGCGGCAGTGGCGAGCTTCGCGTACTCCTGAGCCATTGCCGCCGCGAACTTGCTCGCTTGCTCTGCGACCATAGCCGGCCAGAGAAAAGCGACGGACAGGAACGGTGGAGCTTTGCTTGCCATGTTGCAAGTGTCGTATCGAATTTGGCAGCTCGTCATTGAGATAGGTCAAAGAGAAGGCCGGAGCGCTAGATCGAACTCATTTCATCAGGACATATTGGCCCGGCGCGTCTTCTTCCGCCGCGAACTTGGTGCCATCACGGCCGACCGAGGGTGGCGGCACCGGCGGACCGGATTCTTCGGCAAGCCACGCGGCCCAGGCCGGCCACCAGGAGCCCGGTTGCGGCGCAGTGGTATTCATCCAGGTATCGGGATCGACGTAGTGAGCGTCGGCCCGGTGTGATCCCAGCCGGAAATGCCGCTGCGGATGACCGGGCTCGGACAGGATGCCGGCGTTGTGACCGCCGTTGGTTAGCGCGAAGGTGATGTCGGCGCCGAGCAGAAGCTGAAATTTGAACACCGAGCGCCAGGGCGCCACGTGATCCTGTTCGGTGGCGACCGCAAACACCGGAGCGCGAATGTCGTGCAGCGCGATCGGCCGGCCATCCACCTTGAAGCGGCCTTCCGCCAGATCGTTGTCGAGAAACAGCGAGCGCAGATATTCGGAATGCATCCGATAGGGCATCCGGGTCGCGTCGGCGTTCCATGCCATGATGTCGATCGGCGTCGATCGCTCTCCCATCATGTAATCATGCACCATGCGCGACCAGATCAGATCGTTGGGTCGCAGCAGCTGGAACGCGCCGGCCATCTGCTTGGAATCCAGATAGCCGCGATCCCACATCATGTCTTCGAGAAAAGCCACTTGGCTCTCGTTGATGAACAGCATCAATTCTCCGGCGTCGCTGAAGTCGACCTCCGAAGCGAGGAAGCTCAAGGCTTGCCAAACGCGTGTCGCGGTCGCGTTCCATGGCGGCCGCGGTGATCGCCAGCAAGGTGCCGCCGAGGCAATAGCCGGCGGCGTGCACGCGCTCAGCGCCGGTGATCGCGGTCGCCGCCTCGATGGCGGGAAGCACGCCGAGTGTGCGGTAATCGTCAAATCCGATATTGCGGTCGCCACTGTCGGGATTTTTCCATGAGATCATGAAGACCGTGAAGCCCTGCTCGGTCAAAAACTTCACCAACGAATTCGCCGGCGAAAGATCGAGGATGTAGTATTTCATGATCCAAGCGGGAACGATGACAATCGGTTCCGGCCTGACCTTTTCGGTGGCCGCGGCATATTGAATGATCTCGGCGAGCGGCGTGCGGTAAACGACCTTGCCCGGTGTTGCCGCCACGGTCTTGCCGACGACGAAGGCTTCCGATCCGGCAAGACCTCGGCCGGTGCCGGCCCGCATCAGATCATCGGCCAGGTTCAACGTTCCGCGCACGAGATTCATGCCGGCTTGCGACCGCGTGCGCGCGAGCACCTCGGGATTTGTCCAAATAAAGTTGGACGGCGCGACCATGTCGAGAAGCTGCCTGGCCGTGAAGGCCACGACGTCTTGGTGCCGGCGGCTGACACCGCGGACGTCGGTCGTTGCCGCCTGCCACCAGCGCTCGGCCGACAGGAACCCATGGGCATAGACGTTGAACGGAAACGCGGCCCACTCGGTTGCGCGGAATCGATTGTCCTGGGGCAGCGCGCGTTGGCACGGGTCCTGTTCGGCCCCAAAGGCGCAACGCGACGCAAAGGCGAGATTTTCGAGAAAGCCCATTGCCGCCTGGCCGGCGAGCTGCATCCGCTTGCCCGGAGCAACCACCAGATGGGTCATCCAGTCGAGGTAGGCGCCAGCCAGCGCGCTGGGCGCCAAACCTCCGGTGAGCCCTGCGATGGCGGCATGCAAGGTGCGGTCGAGATCCGGCAATGCGTTCGCGGCGGGCGTCGTCGGGTTGATTTCCGCTTCCGGCTCCGCCTGCAAAGGCTGGAGTTTCGCGGCGGATGTGTCGATGAGTGGGGCTATGTCGGCCATTGGTCCAATTTCAAGATGACGAATGATTTCAGTCGATAGCTTGCGCCATGCGGCGTGCGACCGTATTGAGCCAGATCAAAACGCATCGGCCGGCCAGCCGCCGGTATCGAGGACGGATCAGCGCATCCGAGACTTCAATGTGATCGTTTTGCCGTCGACGACGAAGTTGCCGTAGCCGCGATGATGAATGGTCTTTGGGTTCTTCTGCGCCGGATCGATCCAGGCCTTGAGCACTTCGAGAATGAACATGTTGTACTTGTTCATGAAGCGGGTGTCGGTCACCTTGCATTCGAGATTGGCGAAGCAGTCGGCAACAAGAGGGGGCGCTACACGCGCGGCCGGCATCGCGACCAGACCGAACGCCGCGAACTTGTCGATATCGCGACCCGAACAATTACCGACATTAACCACCTTGGACGCTAATTTCCGTGCCGGAATGGCGATCACGCATTCCCGTGCGGCTCGAAGCGCGGCAAAGCTGTGATTGGCGCTGCTGACCACGCAGGCGATCTGCGGCGGCTCGAACTCGATCATCATGTGCCAGGACATCGTCATGACATTGGCGCGCCCCTTGCGGGCGGTCGTCAACAGAACCACCGGACCCGGCTCCAGCAATTGGTAGACCTTGGATAAGGGCAGTTCTTTCATGGCGCCGGTCTTGGTCCGTGTCAGTCGGGATCGTATCGATGTGGTGCAGGCTCAAGGCGGCGGCAATATCGAGTAATAAGTCACGATCTGCTCGATTTCCCTGTCCGTGAGATCGCTCGCGATGGGCTTCATGGTGGGATGCTTGCGTGTCCCGGTCCGGAAAGCGATGAGTTGATTGTAGAGGTAGATACCGCTTTGGCCGGCAAGCGTCGGCGTTTCGACATCGTGGCCCTGGCCGTTCACGCCGTGGCAGGGCATGCAAACCTGTACGATACTTGGCGGTCCAGCGGAACTTGGCGGTCCAGCGGATTGTGCGCCGGCGCGGTGTTCGGCCGCGCACAGGATCGTCGCGGCAACGACCAATGTCAGACAGCTCCGTACCGATTTGGCGATACCCATGAAAACGTCCTTCGCTATGCTGTCCTGCCTGTGGTCGCGATAACTGGGTGCAGCGTGTCCAGGCCCGCCGGCGCTCGATGTCTTACCGGCCGATCCAGCGTATTTCCGGTTCTTTTCTCGGCACCGGCGCGGGCGCCGCTTTCGGATGTCCGACGATAATCGGCGCGACTGGAAGGTAGGTTGCGGGAAGTTCGAGTAACGCCTTGCCCTCGGGCGTTCCAAGCCAAGCCTGGGCAAATCCGATCCAGCATGTTCCGAGGCCGGCACCGCGTGCCGCCAGCATGAGGTTTTCCGCAGCGAGCGAGCAGTCTTCAACCGCCCATGAGGTCGCCGATACGCTGGAGATCACGATGAGCGCAGCCGCGCGATAGAAAATATCGAAATTTGGATCGTTCAATATTTGGTCGAAATGATGCGACACCAGCCCGACCGGAGAAGTGCGAAGCATATGCGCTTTCGCTTCGCGCGATATTCGTCCAAGCACGGCTTTGTCCCGAACGACGGAGAACGACCAAGGCTGCTGATTGACCGCACTCGGCGCTTGAACGGCCGCATCGATCAACTCGCGTAGTGTACCTTCATCGACCGGCTCGGCAGTGAAGTCTCGCACAGCGCGTCGCGTGTAGATTGCTTCTTTGAGGTCCATGTTCTGTTTCCACTGCTCGTGGTCTTCATTCCCAGTCAAAACCGGCCTCGGCTTTGACGCATTGACCTGGATCAACCACGAATGAGCTGCGCTGGCGGAAGCGGGAGTCAGGGAATAAGCACGGCGGCGCCCTCAAGCCGCCCGCCCCGCAAATCGGCAAGCGCGGTGTTCGCCGCCGCAAGCGGATAGCGCGTGATGTGCATCTTGATGCCGGCGCGCGGGGCGATCGCCAAAAACTCGCGTGCGTCCTGGCGCGTGAGATTGGCGACGGAGACGAGCTGCCGCTCCTCCCACAGGATGCGATAGGGGAAGCTCGGAATATCCGACATGTGGATGCCGCCGCACACGACGCGTCCGCCTTTCTTCACCGCGTTCAGGGCAGCCGGCACGAGCGCGCCGACCGGCGCGAAAATAATGGCGGCATCGAGCGGTTGCGGCGGCATCTCGTCGGAGCCGCCGGCCCAGACTGCGCCGAGCGAGCGCGCGAAATCTTGCGAGGCTGCGTCGCCCGCGCGCGTGAACGCGTAGACCTGCCGATTTTGCCAAACGGCAACCTGCGTCAGGATGTGGGCCGCGGCGCCGAAGCCAAAGAGACCGAGCGAAACGCCGTCCCCGGCCATGCGGTAGCTACGCCAGCCGATCAGCCCCGCGCAAAGGAGCGGAGCCGCTTCCGCGGCATCGGGGTTATTTGGCAGCGGAAAGCAGAATCGCGCATCGGCTAAGGTGTGTGTCGCATAGCCGCCATCGCGGGTATAGCCGGTGAAGTGCGGCCGGTCGCACAGATTTTCCCGCCCGTCACGGCAGTAGGGGCAGACCCCGCATGTCGCTCCAAGCCAAGGCACGCCGACGCGCTCGCCGTGCGTGAAGCCCGTGACGTCCGGCCCTACTACCGCCACGCGGCCCACGATTTCGTGCCCCGGCACGATGGGGAGTTTGGGATGCGGTAGTTCGCCGTCGACGACGTGCAAATCGGTGCGGCAAACCCCGCATGCTTCGATCTCGATCAGGATTTCGCCGGGTGCCGGCTGCGGAATTGGGCCCTCCCGCAGCGCGAGAGCAGTCCCCGGCCGATCGAGCACCATCGCGCGCATAACTGGCTTTATGAGCGACATCAGCAGACGGTTTCTGTTTAACGTGACGGCGCGGAACCTACGCCTTCCCTTAACTCGATAGCCCTCATGAATCGCGGATGGGCATGGATATTCGGCTTTCGTGATTTGGAATTGATCCAGATCATAAAGCCAGCCGGCGGATGTCCTAATCTAGGCGACGAGAAGCCAAATTCAGGGAACACCATCATGACCCATCCCATCCCCGACAAAGCTGAAGTGGCGCTTGAATACCCAGATAAGCTCTATATCGGCACATTCGAGCGATCGGCACGATTTGAAGCGCACCTCGACAAGACGGGAATTTCCCTGACGCTTCAGCGCGTGGGCGATACTGAAACCCGAAAGTCGATCCGCATGCACCTGCACTACGGATTATTTACGGAAATTCTTCGCGAATTAGCAAAAACGGTCTCGGAAATCCCGGAGGACGACACGGAGCACAAAAATGCGCTTCGGGATGCTGCCGACGCGTTGCACCGCGCGCTTGCCGCCAGGCCTGTCCGGCGGTCGCGCGAAACCGCAGCCTGAAACCTGGCGAAAAAAATCGGATCGACACCTCAGAAATGTTGCCCGGCGAATAGGTCCGATTGTGACGAGCTCGAATTTGAAAACCGCCTTGGCGGTGCGGCGCCCCTGACTATGGTGCTGATTATTTTGTCGCAGATCGGTTAGCCGGCGAAAAGTTCCATCGAAAATTTTAGGCTCTGCGACACAAAATCACGACACAAAATCGGCGCTCGCGCGTTGGGCTCTATATCAACAGCCCAACCCGGAGGAAACACCGATGAAGAGATTGATTGCCGCATCAGCCGGCGTTCTGCTCGCCGCCAGCGCCGCCGCCTATGCCGAGCCGATGTCGGCCGGCAGCGGTGAGCTGATGAGTAGCGTACCCGCAAGCAGCCTGACCGTGACCGACTGGTACAAGCAGACCGTCTACGACAACGCCAACAACAAGGTCGGCGAGATCAAGGACGTGCTGGTTTCCCGCGACGGCCAGATCAGTGCGTTGATCGTCGGAGTAGGCGGCGTTCTCGGCGCCGGCGAAAGGGACGTGGCGGTGAATTTCAACGCCGTGAAGCAGACGATGAAGGACAACAAGGTCTATCTGACGATGAACGCCAACAAGGATGCGCTGAAGTCGGCGCCGGGGTTCAAGTACGATAGCGATAAGACCGCATGGGTGCCCGACACTTCGACGAAGTGACGACGGCCGCGCGAACCTTCAAGGAGCGAAGGCGAAGAGCCCCGCGCGCGTGCGGGGCTTTTTGCGCGACGCCAAACCAAAGCGACGCGATGCCTCAAATCAGCGGACGCTGCGGCATTTCCTCGTCGAAATATTGCCCGATCTTCTCCAGCACGCGCGGATTGCTCAAGGTCAGCGAGCCATTCATGCGCGCGAACATTCCCATTTTGCGAAGGCGTGCCAGCGTCTTGTTGGTGTGCACCAGCGAGAGCCCGAGTGCGTCGGCGATGTGCTGTTGGGTCAACGGAAACAGGAACGTTTCGCCGGTCACGAGCCCCAATGCCTTGGCGCGCTTGTAGAGCATGACGATCAGCGCAGCGGCGCGTTCGGTGGCGGTGCGCCGGCCGGCGCTGGTCAAATTCTCGTCGACGTGACCTTCTTCGCGCGCGCCGAGCCAGGCGACGTCGAAAGCGAGCCCCGGCATTTCGCCGAACAGCGCCCAGACCTTGCGGCGCGGCAACAGGCAGAGCTGCACTTCGGTCAGTGCCTCGATGCCGTGCTGTGCGGCGTCGAACATGGCCGCCTGCAGACCGACGAGATCGCCGGGCAGGAGAAAATTCAAAATCTGGCGGCGGCCGTCGGGCAGCATTTTGAAGCGGAACGCCCAGCCGGAATAGAGCGTATAGATTTCCGGACTGTCGTCGCCGGCGCGGATGATCTCAGCTCCTGCGGGCAGCACGATATGGTCGCGCTTGATCTCGTTGATGGCGCCCAGTTCGTTCGTGGTGATGGGCTTGAACAAGCCACAGGCACGCAATGTGCATTCAAAGCAGGGAACCTGCATGGCTGCAAATGCCTCAAGCTAATAAGTCAGGATAATGTTATTCCGTCGTTGCATCCGTTCGCGACGCAGGACCGGCCGGAGCGGACACGGCGTTAAGTTGGAATTCGCGGCAAAAGTTCCATTCCACAAAATTCGCTTTTATGTCCTTTGACATAGCGGGTTCCCGGAGCGCTAGGATAGGTTGCCGTCCAGCAGCCAGCGGGGGCGCGCAGGCAGGCAGAAATTGTATCGACATTTAATTTGAGCCGGTGATGTTGAGCGTTGGAAAAAGGGCCCGCCAGGGCAATGCCGTGACCGCGCCGATCGAGCGGGAGGCGTTGTGCGGCCGCAATTGACCGATCGCAAGCCGCTTGCGCTGCTCAACCGGGGCTTGGCGGTCACAGCCGCGCTCGCGGCACTGCTCATGGCCGCCTCGTTCTGGCTCGGTGCGCGCAACAAGAGCGACGACGAATGGGTGCTGCATACGCTTGCCGTACGCAGTCAGCTCACGCAGCTGCGGACGCTGGTTCAGGCCGCTGAAACCGGCCAGCGCGGCTATCTGATCACCAGCCGTGACACTTATTTGACGCCATACGAAAATGCCGTTGCGGCGTTCCCGGCATCGCTCGACGGGTTGGAGAAATTAGTCAGCGATAATCCGGCGCAGGAGCAGTCGATCGTCGAGCTGCGGCAACTGATCAAGGACAAGCTCGACGAATTGCGCTCGACCGTCGACGAAGCAAAAGCCGGCCACGCTGACGCCGCCCGCGCCATCGTCAACAGCGACTCGGGCCTCCGGCTGATGCAAGAGATCAATCGGCGCCTTGCCGGCATGGACGCGGAAGAAGATCGGTTATTGAGCATTCGGCGGGCTGCCGCGGAGCGGTCCGGGACGCTGCTGCTGGCCGGCGTTGCGCTCGCCTTCGTGCTGATCTGCCTTCTCGGCGCCTTGGTCGCGCGCTTCACCCGGCAATCCTTCGGCGCGCTCACCGCGGCACGCGATCAGCAGTTGGTCTCCAATACGCGACTGCTCGAGCAAATAGCCCGCCGCGAGCAGGTCGAAAGCCAGCTGCGGCAATCGCAGAAGATGGAAGCGCTGGGCCAGCTCACCGGCGGCATCGCCCACGACTTCAACAATATGCTCGGCGTGATCATGGGCGCCCATGACCTGATGTCGCGCCGCATCAGGAACGGCGATTTCGGTATCCAGCGTTTCATGGACGCGGCGACCAGCGCCACCGAGCGCGCCGCGGTGCTGACGCAGCGGCTCCTGGCCTTCGCCCGCCAGCAGCCGCTGGCGCCGCAGCCGATCGATGCCAACAAGATGATCGGCAACATGTCCGATCTCCTGCAATCGACCTTGGGCGAGCACATCCAGATCGAGACGGTGACGGCGGCCGGACTGTGGATGATTCATGCCGACTTGCAACAGCTCGAGAGCGCGGTGCTCAACATCGCGATCAATGCGCGCGACGCCATGCCGGACGGCGGCAAGCTGACGATCGAAACGGCAAACGCTTATTTGGACGACGACTATTGCCGGCAGAATCCGGAAGTTCAGCCAGGCCAATTCGTCATGACGGCGATCACCGATACCGGCAACGGCATGGCGCCCGATGTCGCGGCGCGCGTGTTCGATCCGTTTTTCACCACCAAGCCGACCGGCAAGGGCACCGGGCTCGGCCTGAGCCAAGTCTATGGTTTCGTCAAACAGTCGCGCGGCCACATCAAGATCTATTCCGAACTTGGTTCGGGCACGACGGTGAAAATCTACCTGCCGCGGCTCATTGGCGACGCCAAGGACATCAAACGGGTGACCGCCGAACCGGTCCGCACCGGCGACCGCAGCGAGATTATCCTGGTGGTCGAAGACGACGCCTTGATGCGCCGGCTTGCGACCGAAGCGCTGCACGAGCTGGGCTACACCGTGTTCGACAGCGAGAATGCGGCAAACGCGCTCGCCATCCTCGATCGCGAGGACGGCGTGAAATTGCTGTTCACCGACGTGGTGATGCCGGACACCAACGGCAAAAAGCTCGCCGATGAAGCGCTGCGTCGAAGGCCTAAGCTGAAGGTGCTGTTTACCACCGGCTATACCGCCAATGCGGTGGTCCACGGCGGCGTGCTCGACCCCGGCGTGCAATTGATCTCAAAACCGTTCACGCTCGATCAGCTTGCCGCCAAGGTGCGCGCCGTGCTGGACGAGACATAGCGCGGCACAACGGCAAGCCGGTCATTTCGCTCCAGGTCGTTTCTGCTCCAGGTCGTTTCGCTCCAGGTCGCTTCGCCGCAGCGGCCAGATTGCCGTTGTCCGCCCCTCGGCGATCCTCTAACGTCCGTGCCGACCAAGTCGCCAGCCAGAAAATAAAAAAGGCGGCTGTGACAGGGAGAACGACATGAGCTTTCCGTTGCGTGAAATCTTGATGCGATCGGCCGCCGCCGGCCTCTTCGCCGCGGCTTGCGCGCTGCCGCCCGGCGCGGCTCGCGCCCAAGACAAGACGCCGATGGTGATGAAGATCTCGCTGGCCGCGCTCAACGACCCGCTGCATCAATTCGCCAAGGATTTCGCCGCCCTGATCGACAAGGATTCCGGCGGCCGGATCAAGACCGAAATCTATCCGGCGAGCCAGCTCGGCTCGATCCCGCGCCAGATCGAAGGCACGCAATTCGGCGCCATCCAATGCGTGGTCACGCCGCCGGAATTCTATTCCGGCATCGACGAGCGCTTCGAGGTGATGGCCGCGCCCGGGCTTGCCGCCTCGCTCGCGCATGCGCAGCGGCTCGCCGGCGATCCGGAAGTGCTCAAGCTGATGCTCGGGCTTGGCGCCGACAAGGGCTTGCACGGCGTCGCCCTGTTCACCTCGCAGCCGTCATCCATCATCGCCAAGAACGCGGTGCGCCATCTCGCCGACCTGCAGGGCAAGAAGCTTCGGGTGTTTGCCTCGCAATTCCAGAGCGTGGCCTTTGGGCGGCTCGGCGCGACGCCGGTGGCGATGACCTTGGGCGACGTGCTGCCGGCATTGCAGCAGGGCGCCATCGACGGCGCCGTCGCCGGCACGGTGATCTATTCGGCGATGCATTTTGTGGATGCTGCGAAATACGTCACCAATATCGGCCAGCCGGTGATCTTCGGCTACGCCGCCGTCAGCAAGAAATGGTACGACGGCGTTGCCGGCGGATTTGCAGCAGGTGATCGACAAGGACGCCGCAACGGCGATGACAGCAGGTCAATCCGCAAACCGTCGAGATCGACGCCAATGCCGACAAGCGCTGGGTCGACAGCGGCGGCGAGTTGATCAACCTGCCGGCCGACGAGCAGGCTTCGATGCTGAAAACCTTGTCGAGCGTCGCCGAGGACGTATCGAAGACCAAGCCCGCGGTCAGCGCGGCCTATCAGATCGTGGCCGCCGCCGCGCAGCGGACGAAATAGCCGCGGCGCCGGTTCGGCTGTCGCCAGAGGGGGAACGACATGAGATTGCAAGGCATAATCAGAACCGGGCGCTGGCGCTGCTTGCCGCCGGCGCGGTTGTCTTGGCGTCGGCGTCGACGTTCGGCACGGCGCGCGCCGACGACAAGACCTATGTGATGAAGATCGGCACGCCGACCGTCAACGACACGCCGGAGAACTTCGTCAAGCTGTTCGGGCCGATGGTCGAAAAGGATTCCGGCGGCCGCATCAAGATCGAGCTTTATTCCGCCATCCAAGCTCGGACCGATGGCGCGCGAGATCGAGGGCATGCAATTCGGCTCGATCGAAGGCGCGATCATTCCGCCGGAATTCTTCGTCGGCGTCGACGAGCGCTTCGAACTGCCGGCGACGCCGGGGCTCGTCAATTCGCTCGCCCATGGCCAGCGGCTGTCGGCGCAAGCCGACTTCAACAAGCTGATGCTCGGTCTCGGCGCCGACAAGGGGCTGCACGGCATCGCGATCGTCATGGCGCTGCCGTCGTCGTTGATTTCCAAGGCGCCGATCCGCCATCTCGCCGACTTGAGCGGCAAGAAAATCCGCGTCACCGCCTCGAAGCTGCAGCTCGAAGCATTCGGCCGGCTCGGCGCCTCGCCGGTCGCGCTCTCGACCGGCGACATCCTGCCGGCGCTGCAGCAAGGCGCCATCGACGGCTCGATCTCCGGCATCACCGTCTACAATGCCATGCACTTCCAGGACGCGGCGAAATACGTCACCGAGATCGGCCAGCCGGCGATTTTCCTGATCGTCGAAACCAGCAAGCGCTGGTTCGAGGCGCTGCCCAAGGATTTGCAGGAGATCGTCGATCGCGACGCCGCAGCGGCCGCGGCCGCGCTTAGCCCGACGACGGCGACGCTCTACGACAACGCTCGCAAATCGTGGACCGGCAATGGCGGTGAGCTGATCAGTTTCCCGGCAGACGAACAGGCGGCGATGATGAAGACGCTGGCGGGCGTCGGCGAGGACGTTACCAAGGCCAAGCCGCAGCTCTATGACGCCTTCAAGGTGGTGACCGAGGCGGCCAAGCGTACGCGTTGAATATGTGATATAGAAAGGTGCCGATAGCACGTTGCAGTCGATGGGGGTCGACATGGTGCTCGCCGGACGTGGATTAGCGACATGGTCGCGGGCGGCCGTGCTCGCGCTTGGCCTTTCGTTGATCGCGCCGAGCGTGGCGCGCGCCGCCGACGACAAGCCCATTGTGATGAAGATCGCGCTGGCGACGCTCAACGACGTCCTGCATCAATACGCCAAGAACTACGCCGCCGCGGTCGAGAAGGATTCCGGCGGCCGCATCAAGGTCGAAATCTATCCGGCGAGCCAGTTGGGCTCGATCCAGCGCCAGGCCGAAGGCGTGCAATTCGGCGCCATCCAATGCCAGGTCGTCGCGCCGGAGTTTTTGGTCGGCATCGATGAGCGTTTCGAGGTGCTGGCGGCGCCCGGCCTGGTGACGTCGATGGCGCAGGGCCAGCGCCTCGCCGCCGACCCGGCGGTGCGCCAGCTGATGCTCGGCCTCGGCGCCGACAAAGGACTGCATGGCGCGGCGCTGTTGATGTCGACGCCGTCCTCGGTCATCGCCAAAGCGCCGATCCGGCATCTGGCGGACTTCAAGGGCAAGAAGGTCCGCATCTTCGCCTCGCAATTCGAGGCCGTGACGATGAAGCGGCTCGGCGCCACGCCGAAGCCGATGACGCTCGGCCGAAGTGCTGCCGGCGTTGCTCGACAACTCGATCGACGCCGCGGTTTCCGCGCTCACCATCTTCGGACCCATGCATTTCGAGACCGCGGCGAAATACATCACCGAGATCGGCCAGCCGGCGATCTTCGGCGTCGTCGAGATCAGCAAGAAATGGTACGATTCGTTGCCCGCCGACCTGCAGCAAATCCTCGACAAGGACGCCTTGGCCGAGTCGGTTGCGATCAATCCGCAGGCGGCGACGATCAATGACGCCGCCCGCAAGGCCTGGCTGGCGAGTGGCGGCGAATTGATCAGCCTGCCGGACGATGAACAGTCGAGCCTGCTTAAAATCGTTGCAGGCGTCGGCGACGAGGTGTCCAACGCCAAGCCGGAGCTCAGTGCCGCCTATAAAGTCGTCACCGAGGCGGCCCAGCGTTTACACTAGGTCAGATTCCCGTTGTCGCGGGGAGGGCGATCATCTAACGTCACGGCCGGACGCAAAGAGGTGGAAAACCCGGTCTTGGGGATCGGGCGCGGCAGTCCGTCACAAAGAAAAAAATCCGCCATCGGCGCAATATCGATGCCATCCGGGCGTTCTTTTGGGGGAAGAGCCCGACGGTATTGCGATAGGTCTGTTTCAGCCTAAGCCGGGTCAGAGGGAGTAGAAAATGCAATCTGGGAATCGTGCAATTTGTGCGCGTGCGGTGGGAGCCGCGGGCGCATCCGTCTTCGCACTGGCGCTGGCACTGACGTTCGGCGCGGCGCAGGCGCAAGACAAGACCTACGTCATGAAGGTCACGCTGCCGACCATCAACGACGCGCCGCATCAGTTCGCCAAGGATTTTGCCGCCCTGGTCGAGAAGGATTCCGGCGGGCGCATCAAGGGCGAGGTCTATCCGGCGAGCCAATTGGGCTCGATCCCGCGGCAGATCGAAGGCACGCAGTTCGGCGCCATCCAGGTCGCGACCGTACCGCCGGAATTCTTCGTCGGCGTCGACGAGCGCTTCGAAGTGATGGCGGCGCCGGGTCTCGCCGACTCGCTCGAGCATGGCCAGCGCATCGCCGCCGATCCGCAGGTGCTCAAGCTGATGCTGAAGCTCGGCGCCGAAAAGGGCCTGCACGGCGCCGGCCTGATGATGGCGCAGCCGACCTGCATCATCTCGAAAACGCCGCTCCGCCATCTCAGCGACTTCAAGGGCAAGAAGCTCCGCATCTTCGCCTCGCAGTTCCAGAGCGTGGCGTTCGACCGGCTCGGCGTGACGCCGGTGGCGATGACGCTCGGCGACGTGTTGCCGGCGCTGCAACAGGGCGCCATCGACGGCGCGATCGCCGGCATCGGGCCTTTCGTCCATCTGCACTTCGGCGATGCCGCCAAATACATCACCGAGACCAACAGCCCGGCCATCTTCATCATCCTGGAAGTCAGCCAGAAGTGGTACGACTCGCTGCCCAAGGATTTGCAGGAAATCGTCGATCGCGACGGCGCCGCGGTGTCGAAGTCGATCGAGCCGACTGGCGCTGAAAATGTATCAGGAGCAGCGCAAGGCCTGGACCGACGCCGGCGGCGAGCTCATCAGCCTGCCGCGCGAGGAGCAGGCGTCGATGATGGCGTCGCTGTCGAGCGTCGGCGACGACGTGTCCAAGCCGAAGCCGGCGCTGCACGAGGCCTATCAGATCGTCAGCGACGCGGCCAAGCGGACGCGACAGGCGCCGAGCCAATGATCTGAAGCAGACTGCGATCGGGCAGATCCGGCCATGATGGACGGTTTGGTCAAAGGCGTGCGCTGGCTGCTGATGGTCACCCGCACGGTATCGGGAATCTGCCTGCTCGCCAGCGTGGCGATCAATTTCGTCAACATCATCGGCCGCTACTTCTTCAGCGTGTCGATCCCGTGGGCGGAAGAGATCATGCTCTTCCTCATGGTCGGCTGCGTGTTCACCGGCTGCTGCGCCGTCGCCTGGGAGGGACGGCAAATCCGCATGGACGTCGTCGTCACCATGTTGCCGGACAAAGTGCGCGACTTTTTCGCGCTGCTCTCCGAGCTGGTGATGATCGCGACCGCGGCGGCGGTCACCGTGTTCGCCTGGCCGGTGATCGCCCAGCTCGCCGCGTTCGACGAGCGCAGCCAGGCGGCGAACTTTCCGCTGGTCATCCCGCAGGCGATGATCCCGATCGGTTACAGCTTGATGGCGCTTCTCGTCGCGGTGCGGCTGATGCGACGTCCGTCGCGCGCCTCCGGCGCCGACGCCTCGCAGCATTAGGCAGGTCGCGACGATGGGCTATTTCGTCTACTTCGCGCTGCCGGTCATCCTGCTGATCATCGGCTTTCCGATTTTCCTGATCCTGCTGGTGACCTCGATCGTCGCGGTGCTGACGGTTGCCGACGTGCCGACCGAGGCGATCCAGACCTACATGTTCGGCAGCCTCGATAATTTTCCGCTGCTCGCCGTGCCGTTCTTCGTGCTCGCCGGCGAGATCATGGCGCAGGGCGGCATCGCGCGGCGCGTCATCGCCATGGTGATGGCGATCGTCGGCGGCATGCGCGGCTCGCTCGCGGTGACGACGGTGGCGGCCTCCGAACTGTTCGGCGCCATGTCGCACACGGCGGTCGGCACCGTGGTGGCGATGGGCCGCATGATCTATCCCTCGCTCAAGGAGGGCGGCTACAACGACCGCTTCGCCGTCGGGCTCATCGCCTCGTCGGGCGCGATTGCCGTCGTCATTCCGCCGTCGATCGCGATGATCCTTTACGCCATCTCGGCGGAGCAATCGGCGGTGCTGTTGTTCACGGCAGGCATCCTGCCGAGCCTTCTGATCGGCGTCATCGATGCCGCCTATGTGATGGGCTACGCCAGGTGGAAGGGCGTGCCGCTCGGCGACCGCGCGCATTGGGCGACGATCTGGAAGACCAGCAAGGACGCGAGCTGGGCGGTCGGCTCGCTCGCCGTGATCTTCGGCGGCATCTATGGCGGCGTGTTCACGCCGACCGAGGCCGCCGGCGTCGCGGTGGTCTATTCGCTCCTGGTCACGATCTTCGTCTATCGCGAGGTCGACATCGCCGGCTTGTGGCGCATCCTGATGGCGTCGGCCTATCTGATCTCGCAGATCCTGCTCGATCGTGACATCGGCCGGCATCTATTCGTGGCTGCTGACGACCAGCGGCATCCCGCAGCAGATCGTCGCGTCGATCAGCGCCTTGCAGATGCCGCGTTGGGAGCTCTTGCTCATTCTCAATGTCGGCCTGCTGCTCGGCCGGCAGCTTCCTCGAGCCGCCCGCCGCGATCCTCATCCTGACGCCGCTGTTGCTGCCGATCGTGCGCGGCGTCGGCGTCAACCCGATTCACTTTGGCATCATCGTGGCGGTCAATCTCAGTCTCGGCATGTACACGCCGCCGTTCGGACTTAATCTGTTCTCGTCGCAGGCGATCTTCAATGCGCCGCTCAGCCGCATTTATCTCGGCGTGTTGCCGTTCCTGGTGGTCAATTTCATCGCGTTGATGATCATTACTTATGTTCCCGAGATCTCACTGGTTCTTGTGAAGCATTAGTTTCAAATCGCGAACAAGTTCCGCCCGCGTCTTACGGAACCAACATTCCTGTGATTCGTTGAAACTTTGCGGGGCTATCCCGCGATCAGGAGACGTTTCCAATGTCGAATAATCCAAATCAAGGCGGGCAGCAGGGCGGTCAGCAAGGCGGCCAGCCGAAGCCCGATCAGCAGAAACCCGGCCAGCAGCAGCAGGACCCGGGCCGTCAAGGCGGACAGCAGGGCGGCCAGCAGAAGCCCGGCCAGCAGGGCGGCCAGCGCTAACTGCGTGTTTTAGATTCGATTCAAAGGTCCCCCGGTTTCGGCCGGGGGACTTTTTTCATACGCTATTCATTGTATCTCGGCGCCGGAATCGCGTTAGAAATCCGTGGCGCGCGAATCGCCGGCCGGGGCGACGACATGAAACTTTTCAGATGCCAATTCTGCGGGCAATTGCTCTATTTCGAAAACACCAAATGCGAAAAATGCGGACGCCGCTTGGGCTACATTGCCGGCGCCGAAATATTATCCGCGCTCGAGCCCGAGGGCGACGCCTGGCGCGCGCGCGCGACCAAGGGCAAGCTCTATCGCTTCTGCGCCAATGCCGATTTCGGCGTCTGCAACTGGATGATCGACGCCAGCAGCGCCGATCAATTTTGCCTGGCGTGCCGGCATAACCGCACGATTCCCGACACCTCGATCGACAGCAATGTCGTAGCGTGGCGCAAGATCGAGCTTGCCAAGCACAATCTGTTTTACACGCTGCTCAAGCTCAAACTGCCGCTCGACGGCCGCGCCGATCAGGACGAGGCCAAGCGCGAGCGCCTGGCGTTCGATTTTCTGGCGAGCGCGGCTATGCCCGATGCGCAAACGGTCATGACCGGACACCAGAACGGCGTGATCACGGTGGCGCTCGAGGAGGCCGACGACGTCGAGCGGGAAAACCGGCGGACCTCGATGCACGAGCCCTATCGCACGCTTCTCGGCCACTTCCGCCACGAGATCGGACATTATTATTGGGACGTCCTGGTCCGCGACGGCGGCCAGTTGGATGGCTACCGTGCGGTGTTCGGCGACGAGCGGCTGGATTACGGGCAGGCGTTGCAGAATTACTACGTCGCGGGCGCGCCGGCGAACTGGCAGGACAATTTCGTCAGCGCCTATGCGACGGCGCATCCGTGGGAGGATTTCGCCGAAACCTGGGCGCATTACCTGCATATCGTCGATGCATTGGAGATGGCGCGCGCCTTCGGCATTTACGTCAATCCGCCGCTGGCGAAAGAGGGCGAATTGGAAGCCGAAGTCGACTTCCAGCCCTATCGCGCGCCCGACGTGGCAACCCTGGTCGACACCTGGCTTCCGCTCAGCCACGCGCTCAACGCGCTCAACCGCACCATGGGCCAGCCCGACGTTTATCCGTTCATTCTGTCGCCGGCGGTCATCAAGAAGTTAGGTGCGGTGCACGATGTTATTCACGGCGAGGGAATTCCGGTGAAGCCTTAGCGCGGAATTTCAGTTCGCCGACCAGACACCGATAGTCTTGTCTTCACCGCCGGAGGCAAAGCGACTGCCGTCGCGCGAGAATGCCAATGCCCGGACGCCGCCTTTATGTCCGGGGAGCGAAATCAGTGACTTTCCGCTGTCGGCGTCCCAGGCGACGATGGTGCCGTTGCTGCCGCCGGCGAAGATGCGCTTGCCGTCGGTGGAGAATGCCACCGAATCCACGGTGTCGGACTCGGTGGCGAGCTTGCCGATCACCTGGCCGGTCGCCGCGTTCCAGATGATGACCGAGTCGCCGCTGCCGCCGGCGGCGATCCGCTTGCCGTCCGGCGAAACCGCGACCGACAGGATTTGGCCCGGATGGTCGGTGAGCGTTCGCAGCGGCCTTCTCGCCTCGATATCCCAAATCTTGACGGTGGCGTCCTTGCTCGCCGATACGATGGTCCTGCCGTTCGGAAAGAACGCCACCGAAGTGACCACGTCGTTATGGTATTTCGGGTTGGGCAGTTGGTCCCCGGTATCGAGGTTCCAGACTTTAACGGCGGCGTCGCCGCTGCCGGCGACGAGGCGGCTGCCGTCCGATGAAATCGCGATCGACCACACCGCCGGCGGCGTTTGCCACGACGCACTCAATTCGTCGCGTAGCGTGCGCAGCAATTGGCCCGAGTCGGCGTCCCAGATCAGGATGGCGCGATCGAAACTGCCGGAGACGATGCGTTTGCCATTCGGCGTGAACGCGACCGACGATACCGTATCGGAATCGCCGCTCATCGGGGGGCGCAACAATTGCCCACTAGCGGCGTTCCAGAGCCTGATCGACTTGTCGGTGCTTCCCGAGACCAGCGTTTGCCCGTTGGGCGAAAACGCGACCGAGGTCACCGCGCCGGTATGTCCCGGCAAGGTAAGCAGGCGCTGGCCCTGATTGCCGGAGCCGCCCGATAGGCCGAACACCAGCGCGACCAACGCCAGGACCGCGGCCGCACCGGCGATCCCTAGCCGCAGCATTCGTCCCTGCTGGTTTGCCGGCCATACCATGTCGCGCCAGTCGCCCGGCGCAGTCGCGCTCGACATGAAAGAAACCGGTTTTGCGAAGCTCGCCGCTTTCGCAGCGGTATCGGCCGCGGGCGTCTGCGCCGCGGCGCGGCTGCCGGTGTCCTTCTTGCGCGGCGCCTCGGCGATGGCGGCAGCCGCGGCCCCGCGCTCGGCCGTGCTTGGTTTCGGTGGTGTAGGCGCTTTGGTTTCGCGGCTCGGCGGCGACTTCGGCGCCTGCTCGAGGATGGCATCCATGGAGCGGATCAAGCGATCCATGTGGTAGTCGAAGTCCTGGCCGGTATCGACCTTGACGGCGTTGCGGAACGCGAAGTCTTTCAAGCTCGGCGGCAACAGGTCGGAGCTCGGCATCTTGGTGGTGCCGATCAGAACCGGAATGAGCGGCACGCGGCGGCGCAGCGCCGTCTCGACCTCGACGCGAACCGGATCGGATTCTTCCTGGATGCGGTCGGCGCTGCCGTCGGACGCCATGCCGAGCCACTGCGGTCCAACGATGGCCAGAAGAATATGGGTCTTGAGCAGGGTCTGGTTGATATGGACGCGAAAATCGATGCCCGGCGGAATATCGTCGATGTCGCGGAAGATCGCTTCCTTGCCGTAATGGGCGATCAGCCGGTCGAAAATCCGGCCGGTCATCGCCTCGGAATCCGCGCGGCGGTAGGAGATGGCAATCTTGGGCATCAGAGCCGGTCCTGCCGGGTATCAAACATCCTGACCTCTGAAGTCTCCCATCACGGCCGCCGCACGAGCGTGCCCAGCAGGCCTATAACATGGCCCGACTGCCGGAGGCGGCGGGACATGCAAGATGTCGTTACCGGCAACCGTGCCGGCTTAAGAATTGAGATCGCGCCCGGCCTTTGGCGAGGCCGATTGCCAAGATTTAAACTGTGCGACGCCCAACCCTCAGGTCCCAGATTCCGGCGGTTTTCTTGTTGTGTCAATGCCTTGTCTGATCGACCGGCGCGCCGTCCGATTGATTGCTAAAAACCGCTTCATCGGGCAATATCCGCAGCCAAAAGCCGGGAAAAAAGCACGGGCGGTTCGGAGCGGGAGACGGCAATGCAGGCTATTAGCAAATCCTGGATTTGGACGGTTGCGGGGTTCGCATTCGTCTGCGGCCTTGTGCTGCTGCAGCCGACGCAAGCCTCGGCCCAGTTCAATATCGAAGGCATCATCCGCGGCGCCATGCAGCAGGGCTGTTGCTATGGCGGCGGCGGGTATTATCGCAGTCGGTCGTCAGGCTCCGGCTACACCCGCCACGTCAAGAGTCATCAGAACGACGACTTTGCCTCTGCCCCGGTGGACAAGACCAAGGAAAGGGACGCCACCCAGGTGGAGACGCCGAACAACAACGTCGGCAACAGTGGGCGGCAACAGTTATCCGCTCCGGCGCCATCATCGCAACCCGACACCCCGACGCGGCAGACCAGCGCGGCGCGCGGCAACGACGACCAGCCGGCCTTCGCGCCGTCGCGCTGATCAGAAGATCTATTGTTTGACGGCGGCGAGCCGGTCCAGCGCGCGTTGCGCTTCGACGCTGCCGTTGCGGACGGCCTTGGTGTATTGGTCGATGGCGGTCTGATTGTTTTGATCGACGCCCAAGCCTTTTTCATACATGTAGCCGAGCCGGACTTGGGCGTCGGCAAATTGCTGGTCGGCGGCTTTGCCGTACCAGGTGAGCGCCTGGGCATAATCCTTGTCGATGCCGTGGCCGAAGAAATACATGTCGCCGAGATTCTTCTGCGCCTTGGCGAAACCCTGATCGGCCGCTTTCTGAAACCAGTCGAGCGCCTGCTTGTCGTCTTCCGTGACGCCATTGGTGCCGGTGGAGTAGAGGATGCCCATTAAATTCTGCGCCTCGGGATAGCCGTGCTCGGCGGCGCTGCGATAAAGCTGCACGGCTTTCGCCACGTCCTTGCCGGTGCCAATTCCCTTCTCGTACATGTAGCCGAGCCGGTATTGCGCATCCGGCCAGTCCTGCTGCGCGGCTTTGAGATACCAGGACAACGCGTCGAGATAGCTCTGCGCCAAGCCGCCGCGGCCGAAGAAATACATGTCGCCGAGATTGGTTTGCGCCTTGGGCAGTCCCTGGTTCGCCGCTTTGCGATACCACTCGACGGCTTTGACGTCGTCGCGCGGCAGGCCGTCCTCACCTTGCGCATATTTGACGCCGAGCTGGTTCTGCGCGGTCGGGTCGCCGCGATTGGCCGCGGCGACGGTGTCGGCAAGCGGGCCTGCCAGCGCGGCCGCCTCGGCCGGATTCGCCGGGCTCGGTGCCGGCGAAACTTTCGCTGGTTGCGGATTGACGGCAGTCGGGACAGCAGGCGTTGGCACCGTCGCGGGCGGATTGACCGCGATCGAGGCCGGTGGCGGCGAATGAAGGAAGAACAGGACGCCGATGACGGCGAACGCCACCAGCGCGGCCGCGCCGCCGCCGTAGACCGCGGCACGCAGTTCCGGCGCCAGCCCGGGAATATTCGGCAGTCTGTCGAACGCCGAGCGGCGCGGCGGCGCGATCTGGATCGGGTTGGCCGGGGTCTCGATCAGCCGCGTGTCGTTGTGCAGGATTTTCGGCGCATCCATGCGCAGCGAAGACGCGCCGAGCGCATCGCTGAACGCCCGCGTCGACGCAAAGCGCTGGGCGGGCTTCTTCGACAGCGCTTTCATGATCGCCAACTCGACCTTCGAATCGAGTCCGGGAACGCGCGAGATCAAACGGTCGGGCTTTTGATTGATCTGTGCCTGCATCAGATCGTATTCGCTGTTCGCGGAAAACGGCGGCGTGCCGGTGAGCATCTCGTAGAGCACGATGGCGAGGCTGTAGAGATCGCAAGCCTCGTCGCCTTCCTCGCCGCGCAACTGCTCGGGCGCCATATAGGCGAGCGTGCCGACGATGCTGCCGCTGCGGGTGAGCCGCTGGCTGCCGCGGACGCGCGCGATGCCGAAGTCCATGATCTTGAGCACGCCGTTTTCCGCCACCATCAGGTTCGACGGTTTGATGTCGCGGTGGATCACGCCCATGCTATGGGCGTAAGCCAGCCCGTCGGCGGCCTGCGCAATGATGGCGAGGCTTTCGCGCACGTCGAGCGGCGCGTTGCGCTTGGCCAGTATGTCGTCGAGCGTGTGGCCGCGCACCAGCTCCATGACCATGTAGAGATTCTTGCCGTCGGGAATGAGCGAGTAGAGCGTGGTGATGTTGGGGTGATTGAGCCTGGCGAGGCTCGTCGCCTCGGCGCGGAAGCGGTCGACGAAATTGGCGTCGCTGAGCAGTTCGGGACGCAGCGACTTCATCGCCACTTCGCGCTGCAACACGGTGTCGAACGCGGCGTGGACCTGCCCGATGCCGCCCTCGCCGAGCAGGTCGCGAATCTCGTACTGGCCGACCAATTGCGTCATCGCGACAGCGGACTCGTGCTGGGATTGCCGCCGCCGCCGATCGGCAGCTTGATGCGCCGCGTCGTCGGTTCGACGCGTTTCGGCGCGGCGCCCGTCGTGACGCTGAAGACGCCGAGCGAGGCGTTGTCGTCGCCGCCGGCGGCCAGCGCCGCTTCGATCAAGGCATCGCACGCTTCCTGCGGCGGCAGGCGGGAGGCGACTTCCGCGATCTTCTCATCGGGGACCATGTTGCTGACCCCGTCGGAACAGAGAATAAAGACATCGCCAACATGCAGCGGCAGGCCCTTGGCGCCGATCATCGGCTTGATGTTGGACGTGGTGCCGAGCGCCTGCAGGATGACATTGTGCATCGGGCTGTGGTTGGCCTCTTCTTGGGTGAGGGTGCCTTCGCTGACCAGCTTGGCGACCAGAGTCTGGTCCTCGCTGAGCTGGGTCAGGCGGCGGTCGCGCAGCAGGTAGGCGCGGCTGTCGCCGATATGGGCAAGCCAGGCCTGCTGATCGTGGAACGCGAGCACGGTGCAGGTCGTGCCCATGCCGCGGCATTCCGGATGCTCTTGCGCATATTCGATGATGGCCCGGTTGACGGTGGTGAAGGCGCTTGCCAGCACCTGCGGGATCGCGCCGTCGAGATCGTAATACAGGCGGCGGATCACGTCGGCGGCGAGCGCGCTTGCCACTTCGCCGGCGGCGTGGCCGCCCATGCCATCGGCGACCAAAGCGAGGCTGCCGCGATTGGTAGCGGCGTCGTCATCGTGCGATGTCACCCATGCTACCGAGTCTTCGTTGTGGTTGCGTACCAATCCGGTTTCGGTGCGCATGGCGCCGATGATTTCCATGCCGGCCGGGGCTTGAACCATGTTTGAACTCGGTTGCGCGTGTTTTTATTGTTGCCGACTGGCCTGGGCAGAACGCAAACGCCGGAGATCGGCCTCCGCTATGGCGAGGCGTTGCGCTGCGGTTGCAGCAGCTCGCGCACGTAGGAGACCGGCACCGCAAACGACACGTGCTCGGCACTGGTGCGCCGCATCGACATGATCGCGATCACCTTGCCGGTGGAATCGATCACCGGTCCGCCGCTGTGGCCGGGCCCGGCGAAAATGTCGAGCTGATAAGTGTCGCCGGTGGAGCCGACCATGGTCATGCCGCTGCTTTGATCTTGGCGATCGGTCTTGGTCGGCAGCTTGGCGATGACGCCTTCGGTCACGGTCGGCTCGGGAATGTAGACGACCTTGTCGCGCAGCCGCCCGCCCTCGGTCGATTGCTGCACGCCATAGGTTTCCTGGGATACGCCCGGATAACCGAGCAGGATGATTTTCTGGCCGATCTGAACGGTATTGTCTTCGGCCAGCTCGAGCTTGCTCAGCGATTGCGTCGAGTCGACCTTGATCTCGGCGACGTCGGCTTGGCCCGAGGCACGCAACAAAGTGGCGTTGATCTCGTCGCGGGTGCCCGGGAACTGCACCGTCAGCACGTCGTTGCGGCCGTAGAAGTCGCGCTCGTCATTGCTGATCGGATTGGCGCGCGCGGCCTCGAACAGATAGCCGCCGTTCTCCGGAATCCACTGGTTCAGATTGCGGACTCCGTCGACATTGCGCATGGTCTCGTGCCGGTCGGACCGGATGGTATAGACCACGCCGCGGCTCCAATTGTTGGTGTGAAAGTCCTCGTACACCGAGCCCCAGCTGGAGGCGACGTGCTTGTTGGTGAGGATGAAACCCTGCTCGTTGATGACGAAGCCCGATCCGGTGTGATCGCTGCCGACCGCCCTGTAGTAGCTGGTCCGGTCGCTGTCGAGCGTCAGCCAGCGCACCAGCCTGCCGTCCTCCAGCCGGACATAGGCGGGCAGCATGTCGTCGCCGACCTTGGTCATCTTCTGGAAGATCTGCCGTCCGCTGCCGCGGTCGTAGAGTTGCCACTGGACGTGGATGTAGACGGTGGATTCGCCGAGCCGCTTGATGTCGGCAGGCTTCAGCCCGATGGATTTCGCCAGCGCGTCGGCGGACTCGGTCCGGATTGCCTCGGAGCGCGCGGCTTGCGCCGCCAACTGCTGCTGCAACTGGCTGCTGACGGTCTGGCCGTGCCACCAGATCGCGCCGCCGCCGGCGATTGCCAGCACTAGCACCGCGGCGAGCGCGGCGATCCAGACTTGCCGGCTGCTGCGCCGCTCGTCGGTCAGCATGCGCAGGATGGTGGCTTTGCCGACCGGCGTCCGCGCCGGCGTCGAGGATGTCATCGCGGTGGTCGCGGCGCCGCGTTCCTGGGTCTCGGGAGCGACGCTGAGTTCCGCGGTCGCGCCGGCCTGTGCCGCGGCGACGACGCGGGTCGCGGCGGCGTCGACCGCGCCCATGGTGCGCGTGCGCGACGGCAACGACGCCGGGCGCGGCTGGACGTCGAAGGTGAATTTCGGGCCGCCCGAGCCGAGTTCGATGACGTCGTCGGGCAGGAGTTCGACCTCGCCGCCGATCCGCTCGCCGTTGAGCATCGTGCCGTTGCTGGAGTTGAGGTCGGCGATGCGGAAATAAAGCTCCTTGTCGTTCTTGATGCGGATCACCGCGTGGCGGCGGCTGACTGCGTCGTCGCGCTGCACGTCATAGGCGACGGTGGATTTCGGATCGCGGCCGAGCGTGATTTCCTGCAAGCCGGCAAGATCGAACTGGTCGATCTGGTTGACCTTGGATCCGCTGAGATGGCGGATCACAATTCGTGTTCCGGATTCCGTCATGGATTTTCCCCAAAAACGCCCGCGTGCTCATCCTAGGCGACATTACTTGAAATGCGGCGGTTTTCAACGGGGATGAGGGTTCCACAGCCGCGGCGCCGGTTGAAATTCGCAAGTAAATTCAGCCTGTTAAAGTGGCAGCCGGCGGCGGGTGAGCGGCAAAGTCATGCCCCTTCCAGGAGAATCCCAGTAAGCTCCTCCGGCATGTCGATCATGACGTCATGGCCGCAAGGGACTTCGTATGTGCGCCAGGACGGGTCGGCTTTTTTCGCCCGATAGTACGAGTCGAATGCCGGCTGCGGATATTTCGGTGCGCGGATGTATGCCTTCTTGCGCAACCGCTCGCGCGCGCCGGAAAGCTTGATCGGTTGCAGCATGACGCCGACCGGTTGCGGCGTAAGCTTGCCGTTGACCCAGGCTTGGTCCTTGTCGTTGACATGGAATATCGCCGCCGGCGGCCCCGGCCGCGATACGTCGCCCTTGGCCATGGCCTCCAAGGTTCCCTTGCGCGCAAACTCCGACGCCAGATCGAGCGGCTTTTGACCGTCTTCGGGCACGAAAGCGTCGAGATACACCACCGACGCAATGCGATCGAAGGCTTGCTCGATGGCGCCCGATATCGGCCAGCCGCCGTAGGAATGACCGACCAGGACGACGCCGCTCAAATCTTCCCACTTCAGCACGTTCACGACGTCGGTGATGTGGGTATCGAGATTGATGCTGCCGTTCATCAGATGCGAGCGCTCGCCGAGCCCGGTCAGCGTCGGCGCAAAAACTTTGTGGCCGCGGCGTTCGAGCAGGTCTGCAACCCTGCGCCAGCACCAGCCGCCATGCCAGGCGCCGTGAACGAGAACGAAAGTCGTCATGCCCGGCCCTCAGCGATCGCGCAGCCGGTCCATCAGCACTTTGTCCTGGCCGCCGTCGATCTCGATCATGGTGCCGTTGATGAAGAAGGCAAGATCCGACGCAAGATAAGTGACGAGGTTGGCGACCTCTTCGCATTCGGCGATGCGGCCGAGCGGGATGCTGGACGGTGCCGCCTTGTCCGCTTCCTCGAACGGTAAATTCATGTCGCGCGCCATCGCCTTGACCAGGCCGGTCCAGCGCTCGGTGCGCACCGGGCCGGGATTGACGGCGACGAAGCTGATATTGTCCCGGCCGTATTGGCTGGCGAGCGACAGCGTCAAATTCTGTCCCGCAGCGTTCGCGGCGCCGGGCGCGATCTCCCAATAGGAGACCTTGACGCCATCGTTGCCGATGAGATTGACGACGCGGCCTTTCTTCTGCTGCCGCATGATCGGCAGCACGTGCTTCATGCAGCGCACATAGCCCATGAATTTGAGCTGCAGCGATTGCGCCCAATCCTCCTCGGTCAAATGTTCGAGCACGCCGCCGGGCGACGAGCCGGCATTGTTGACCAGGATGTCGATCCGCCCCAGCGCGGCGTGCGCCTTTTTGATGAAGTTTTCCGCGTCGGCGGGCTTGGTGAGATCGGCCGGAATGGCAAAAATCTTGCGGCCGGTCGCTTTGGCGATTTCGGCCGCGGTGGCTTCGAGCGGCTCCTTGCGGCGGGCGCAGATCGCAACGTCGACGCCCTCGCGCGCAAAAGCCAGCGTGATCGCCTTGCCGATGCCTTCGCTGGCGCCGGTGACGATCGCCTTTTTCCCGGTCATCGCCAGGTCCATCGCAGCGTCTCCCCTTCGTTGGCGCGGCGGCGGGCCGCGCGTCCCAGGCATTATCGTCCACCTTTGCCCAGATCGCTACCGCCCCCGCGGCGAAACCGCGGCCTGCGCCGGGCGCGTGATATCTTCGGCCATTGATTCGCGATGCAGGAAGAAGGGCCGCCGTGAGCGATCGTCCGAAAAACTTGCCGAAGTCGCGCATCGAAAAGCTTGACCGTGTCCTGGCGCGCGATCCCGATGCCTTCGCGGCCCGCTTCGAGCGGGCCGGTCTGCATCGCGAGCAGGGCGCCTACGAGGCGGCCAAGCAGGATTATCTCGAACTGCTGCGGCGCCGGCCGACCGATTTCGGCGTGTTGAACGATTTCGGCAATCTCGTCCTCAAGGCCGGATACAAGGACGCGGCGCGCTCGCTGTTCAGCGAGGCGGTGCGGCATCATCCCGACAATCCGAAGGGCAGGGTCAATCTGGCGACGCTGCTGTTCCTGCTCGACGAGCACGACGAGGCGCGTGCGCATTTCGAAGCCGCCTTGCGCGCCGATCCCGGCCACATCCATGCCCATCGCGGCATGGGCAATCTGTTGGCCGAGATCGGCGATGCGGCGGGTGCGCGGGCGCATCGCGACAAGGGCTTCAAGAACGATTTCCTGACCACGCTGCCTTATCGCGGCGAGCGGCCGCCGGTGCGGGTCCTGCTTCTGGTCTCGGCCGCCGGCGGCAACACCCCGACGGCTTCGCTGCTTGATGAGCAGGTTTTCCAGACGACGGTTTTGGTGAGCGAATATTATGATGCCAAGGTGCCGTTGCCCGCCCATGACGTGGTGTTCAACAGCATCGGCGACGCTGATATTTGCGCCGAAGGCCTCGAGGCTGCGTGCACTGTGCTGCGCCGAACCAGCCGGCCGGTAATCAATCATCCGCTTGCGGTTGGCAAAACCGGGCGCGCTGCGAACGCCGAACGGCTGCGCAGTCTGCCCAACGTCGTCACGCCGCGCATGGCGACGGTGCCGCGTCGTGCGCTGGCGGGTCCCGATGCGGCGGCGATCGTCGCCGCCAATGGGTTTGCTTTTCCACTTTTGTTGCGTGTACCGGGTTTCCATACCGGCCGCTATTTTGTTCGCGTCGAAAGTCCGGAGCAACTCGCCGCGGCGGCCAACGAACTGCCCGGCGACGACGTGTGGCTGATCGAGCAACTCGATGCGCGCGACGGCGAGGGGATGTTTCGCAAGATCCGCGTCATGATCGTCGACCGAAAACTCTATCCGCTGCATCTGGCGATTTCGCGCGACTGGAAGGTGCATTATTTCCGCGCCGACATGGCGGAGTCGGCGGACAACCGCTTGCACGATCGCGCCTTCCTCGACGACATGGCGGGCTTCATCGGGCCGCGCGGCATGGCGGCGCTCGAGCGGATCAACGCCGCGCTCGACCTCGATTACGGCGGCATCGATTTCGCGGTGAACGCGGCAGGCGACATATTGTTCTTCGAAGGCAACGCCACCATGGTCATGGCGCCGCTCGGGCCGGACGAGAAATGGGCCTATCGCCGGCCGGCTTTCGATAATGTGTTCGCCGCTATCCGGGCGATGCTGCTGGAGCGCGCGAAGCGCGACAGCAAGGCGTCGGCCTGAACCGGGTCGGCACCTCCGGCGACCAATCTATGAAGTCAGTTCGCGCCGGACTGAGAGGGTGGTCGTGATCAAGCTGTTGCTCGCGGTCATTGTGCTGATCGCTGCGGCTATGATCGCGGGCGTTTATTTCAGCTTCAATCCGGCGATCCTGATCTTTGTCATCCTCGGCTTCGGCATTTACGGGGTCGCCCGCATCGGTGGGCCGGCATTGCCGAAGGGGAGTTACATCCCATGGACTTCCCATGGCGTTTACATGCGCGGCCGCGACTACGTCCAAGACGACGGCAGCCCTGACGGCGAGAACCCGCGTCAAGGCGACGGATTCCGTTAGCCGGCCCGAACAAATTCTCTTTATCGCGTTGCGGCGGCGATCGCATTTCGCAACGCGGACATATTTATTTTAATGACCGCGTCGGCGTTCGCTGCGGACAAAAAAGCCCGGGACTTCCGTCCCGGGCCTAGATCGAAGACGTTCTGTCTCTCGCGGCGTGTTGCGGCCGCGTGGTTGAGATCAGTAGAACTTATAGTTCAGGCCGGCGCGGACGATGTTGTCGGTGATGTGCAACGAGCTCGTCACTGATGCTACACCACCGCCCGTGAACGCCGGGCCAAACGCCGGGTTGATGGCGATCCCGTATGTTTGCGTCAGCGTCCCCAGATCGACGAACAGATATTCAAGCTTCGCCGACCAGCCGCCGCCAAGCCGGGTTTCTACACCGGCGCCCACGGTCCAGCCCGTCCGGGTGGCGGAAAAATTCGCTCCGCTCGGCAGAAACGGACCGGGTTGCAGCGCGCCGGGAAAAATGGTCGGGTTGGCGAAGCCATTGAATGCGTAGTTATCCTTGACGGTTCCCCAGGCAAAGCCACCGGTCGCATACCACAATGAATCACCGACGAGCGTGCCCGCGCGCGCGCGTGCCGTACCAAGGCTCGTCAGTTTTTCCTGGGTTGTTGAACAATAGCCGAAGCCATTCGCGCCGGTGCCAAAGAACGCAAGACTTGCGGATTGGGTGCAGTTGGTTCCGGTAGCTTTCTGTGAACTCCATTGCCAATCGGCCTCAAGACCGAGGACGTAGGACGACGACACTTGCCAATTATATCCAATTTGCCCGCCCGCGAGCCATCCCTTCGGGGCGTACTGGTTGGTGCTGCTCAGGAGTTGGTTCGCACCAAGAACCGTAGAGGTGAAATTAGCACTCTGCGATACTGTATCAGAACCGAAGCTGCCGCCGGCATTTACACCGACGTAGAATCCAGTCCAGGACGGCGCGACAGGCGCAATAGGCCGTGCCTTCACGGGAAGGTCGGCGCCGATCGCAGGTCCAGCAAGCAAAGCAACGGACGCGACGGCACCTAATAATAGCATTCTCATGGTTGCCCCCAATAAGTGATTCGATATTTGAGATTCTACGCTCTTACGCGCATTCCGCTGTTGCGACGTGGATACACCGCGAAACAAAATTGCGACGCGCGATTTGTTGCTATGCTCACGCAGTCCTTAATGCTTCGTTAACCACGACACGCCCAAAATATGGGCGGCAGTATTCTGTCCAAACAAATAGCAAAGCCGAGACGGCGACGCGGTCGCACGCGCCATGAGGGAAAGCCGATGAACAGCAATCAACTGCGCATTGCATTCGTTGTCGTTGCCAGCATGGCCTGCGGTGTTGCGCTCGCCGAGGAGGGCGTCACCGACAAAACAATCGTCTTTGGCCAGGTCGCGGCCCTGACGGGGCCCGCCCAGGATTTGGGCCAGGGCATGCGCCAGGGAATCTTGGCGGCGTTCGAGGACGCCAATCGCGGCGGCGGAATTTCTGGCCGCACGCTGGCGCTCAAATCCCGCGACGACGGCTACGAGCCGGAAAAGACCGTCGAGGCGACCAAGGCCAGTCTCAGCGACGACAAAGTCTTCGCGCTCGTCGGCGCGGTCGGCACGCCGACCTCGAAGGCAAGCCAGCCGATCGCCACCGAGGCGAAAGTGCCGTTCATCGGCCCGTTCACCGGCGCCGAATTTTTGCGCAATCCGTATAACCGCTACGTCGTCAACGTGCGCAGCTCCTATTTCGAGGAGACCGAAGCCTGGATCGAGCACCTGACCAAGGATCTGGGCATCTCGAAGATCGCCATCCTCTACCAGGACGACGCCTTCGGTCTCGCCGGTCTCGAAGGCGTGCAGCGGGCGATGGCGAAGCGCAACATGACGCTCGCCGCATCCGGCTCGTTCAAGCGCAACACCGTCGCGGTGAAGTCGGCGCTGCTCGATATCATGAAAGCGGAGCCGCAAGCGGTGGTGACGGTCGCGCCGTACAAGCCGGTCGCGGAATTCATCAAGCTGGCGCATCAGGTGCAGCTCAATGCGGTGTTCGTCGCCATCTCCTTCGTCGGGTCGGATTCGCTGGCGAAAGAGCTCGGCAAGGACGGCGCCGGCGTCATCGTCAGCCAGGTCGTGCCGTCGCCGTGGGATGACTCGCTGCCGGTGGTGGCATCCTATCAACATGCGCTCACGGCAGCCGACGCGACCGCCAAGCCCGGCTTCGTCTCGCTCGAAGGCTACGTGGTCGGCCGCCTCGTGGTCGATGCGCTCAAGCGCATCAAGGGCGAGCCGACACGGGAAGCGCTGCTCGACGCCATCGGCGCGGCGCCGTTCAACATGGGCGGCGTCACGCTCACCTACGGGCCGGCCAAGAACCAGGGCTCGGATCAGGTGTTCTTCACCATCCTGCAGGCCGACGGCACGTTCAAGCCGGTGACGCGGCTCGCCAAGATGGCTGGGCAGTGAAGTGACCGCGACGCGCGTCCTGCATTCTGGCTGTGAGGTTGTTGGTGGCTGAACCCATGTTCAAATCGAACGCCGACGGCGTTCGCGGCTGGCTCAACGTGCTGTCCCGGCTCAATACGATCCGCTCGCGCCTCTATCTGGCGTTCGGCCTCGCCGCCGGCATGACCGTGGTCGGCTCGCTGTTTGCGCTTTACGCGTCGGCCAATATCAGCGCGACAATGACGGAGATCGTCTCGCGCAGCATGCCGGCGACCGTGGAATCGCTCCGCCTCGCCGAGGAGGCGAGCACGCTGGTCGCTTCCGCGCCGCGCCTGATGACAGCGTCGGACGAGAACCGCCGCGATGAGATCGCCCGCGATATCGCCGCGCAATCGCAGATGCTCAGCGACCGGATCGGGCGGCTGCGCCAGCTCGATGCCGGCCAGAACGACGAGATCGAAGTGGCGCGCGCCGCCATGGTCGAGCGGCTCGACGCGCTCAACCAGGCTGTCACCGAACGCATCAAGATTTCCACGCTGCGGCGCGCGCTCGCGCTCTCGGTCAGGAAAGTCCACGAAGATATTCTCGATGCGATCACGCCGGCGATCGACGACGCCAATTTCGACCTGATGACGCGGGATCAGACCGCGGGCAGCACCGCCGCCTTGAATCAGTCGATCGAGGCGCTGCGCCGGCTCCTGGAAATCCAGTCCAGCATCAACCTGCTGTCCGGGCTGTTGATCGAATCCTCGATGGTGACGGACGTCGCCAATCTGGCGCCGATGCGCGATCCCATGGCATCGGCGCAGCGCAGCATCGAAGGCAACCTGAAAGCGCTGCCGCAGACCGAGCAGACTAAGAAGATCGCGGCGCTTTATCAAAAGCTCGCGGCGGTCGCCGGCAGCAACGGCATCGTCACCCAGCGCACCAACGAGCTCAACCGCGAGCAGGACGCCAGACAGGTCTATGCCGCGGCAACGGCGGAGGCGGCGCGGTTGCGCAAGGCCGTCGAGGGCTCGATCGAACGGCAGGGCAAATTCGCGCAAACGCTGTCGGGCCGCGCCATTTCGCAAATCCGCGTCGGCCGCATCCTTCTCATCATCCTGAGCATCGCGGCGCTGGCGGCGGCCGGCCTGATCGCCTGGCTCTATGTCGGACGCAGCATCGTCGGCCGTCTGACGCTGTTGAGTGGCGCGATGCGCCGCATTGCCGACGGCGAGTCCGATGTCCCGGTTCCGGTCGGCGGCCAGGACGAGATTGCCGGCATGGCGAAAGCGCTGCTGGTGTTCCGCCAGGCCATCGCCGAAGTCAGCGTCGCGCGGCAGCGCGAGGCCGACCGGGCCGAGGATTCCGAGCTGCGCCGGCAGCAGGTCGAGGCGGCGACGCAAAATTTCGAGCGCGCGGTCAACGAGGTCATCCAGGCGCTCGACGGCGCCTCGAAGTCCATGGACGGCTGCGCCCACATCATGGCCGATGCCGCCGATCACAATAAGACGCGCGCCGCGGCGGCCGCGACCGCGTCGGAAGAAGCGACGACGAATGTCAGCAACGTCGCCATGGCGGCCGAGGAAATCGCCCAGTCGGTCGAGCAGATCTCGAACCAGGCCGCGCGTTCGGCGCACATCGCCCGCCAGGCCTCCGACGAGACCAAGGCGATCATCGCCACGGTGGAGCAGCTGGTCGCCTCGGTGGGCCAGATCAACAATGTCAGCAATCTGATCCGCGACGTCGCCGCGCAGACCAATCTCCTGGCGCTCAATGCCACCATCGAGGCGGCGCGCGCCGGTGACGCGGGCCGCGGTTTTGCCGTCGTCGCGCAAGAGGTCAAGAGTCTCGCCGGGCAGACCGAGAAGGCCACCGGCGACATCACCCAGCAGATCTCGTCGATCGAGGTGACGACGTCGCAGGTGGTTCAGGCCATGAAGGCGATCGCCGGCACCATCGCGCAACTCGACGAAAATGCCAGCGACATTTCCGTCGCTGTGCAGCAGCAGGACGCGGTCAGCAAGGAAATCGCCCGCAGCGCCAATGCCGCCGCGGAGCGCACCCGCGACGTGTCCATGAGCGTCGTCCAGGTCTCCGATGCCGCGGCCAAGACCGATCAGGTGGCGAGCGCCGTGCTCAATGCCGGCGGCGAGCTCGCGGCGCGCTCCGGCAAGCTGCGCGCTGAAGTCGAGCATTTTTTGGCGCAAGTTCGCGTCGCTTAAGCTCACACGCGGCACGCACTCTCTGCGCAGTCGCTCCGGTCAGGCCCTGAGCCGCACATAGTCGGCGTAAACCGGCTCCCACATCTTGGCCTTGACCGCGGCGGTCAGCGCTTCGTCAGATACGCGGGCGGCAAGCCCGTCGGCCTGCGCCTGCTTGGCGACGGCCATCGCCACGTGGAACGAGAGCTCGCGCGACCGAACCAGCGGCGGCAAGAGGTTCGCCTGCGGATCGTGCTTGGCTGGAGACATTTCGGCAATGGTGCGCGCGGCGGCGAGGAACATGCCGTCGGAAATGCGGCGCGCCTTGGCGGCGATGGCGCCAAGCCCGATGCCCGGATACACATAGGCATTGTTGGTCTGATCGACGCGCAAGATATGGCCATCGCGCTCGACCGGAGGAAACGGACTGCCCGTGCCGATGATGGCGCGGCCTTCGGTCCATTCGAACAGATCTTGCGGCGTCGCCTCGGCGCGCTCGGTCGGATTCGACAGCGGAAAGATCACCGGTCTGCGCACGCGATCGGCCATGGCGCGGACGACGGCCTCGTGGAAAGCGTGCGGCTGGCCAGACGTGCCGATGAGCACGGTCGGCCGCGCATTGACGACGACGTCGCCAAGACCAATCCGCTCCGGCGACGCCAAAGTCCACGACGACAGCGCCGCGCGCTTCTGCGCAAACGGCGCTTGAAACGGCTGCAGGCCCGTCATGCTGTCGACCAGCAGGCCGTCGCGGTCGACCAGATAGAAGCGGCTGCGCGCTTCAGTCTCCGTAAGACCGCCATCGACCATCGCCCGCAACAGTAGCGCGCAAATGCCGGTGCCCGCGGAGCCGGCGCCGAACACCGCGACGCGCTGCTCGTTGAGCGGCGTGCCGGTGACGTTGATGGCGCTCAACAGCGTGCCGACGGCGATCGCGGCGGTGCCCTGGATGTCGTCGTTGAAGGTGCAAAGACTGTCGCGATAACGCGCCAGCAACCGGTTGGCGTTGCCGATGGCGAAATCTTCCCAGTGCAGCAGCACATGCGGCCAGCGTTCGCGCACGGCATCGACGAAGGTGGCGATGAACGCATCATAGGCGTCGCCGCGCATCCGTTCGTGCTGCCAGCCGATATATTGCGGATCGTCGAGGTGCTCGCGGCTGTCGGTGCCGACGTCGAGGATGATCGGCAAGGTCGCCGCCGGATGCAATCCGGCGCAGGCGGTGTAGAGCGCGAGCTTGCCGATCGGAATGCCCATGCCGCCGGCGCCCTGGTCGCCGAGACCGAGGATGCGCTCGCCGTCGCTGACGACGATCGCCTCGACGCCGTCGAAGCGCGGATTGCCGAGGATGCGGCGGATGTCGTCCTTGTGCGGATAGCTGAGGAACAGGCCGCGGGGTTTGCGAAAAATGCTGGAGAATTGCTGGCAGCCGAGACCGACCGTCGGCGTATAGACGATCGGCATCATCTCTTCGATGTTGCGGGTCAACAGCGCGTAGAACAATGTCTCGTTGGTATCCTGCAAGCCGCGCAGGAAGACGTATTTCTGGATATCGCTGCCGAGCTTGCGAAAGGCGTCGAGCCGGCGTTGGACCTGGTAGTCGAGCGTGGCGACGTGGGGCGGCAACAGGCCGTGCAGCTCGAAGGCGTCGCGCTCGGCTTCGGTAAAGGCCGTGCCCTTGTTGAGCAGCGGATCGTTGAGGAGCTCATAGCCGCTGAGCGCAGTGCGGACCGTCTGCAAAGATAGATCGTTCATCGGCACCGTTTCCCAGCCGACGAATACATACCCGTTCGCGGCGCCTTGCCATAGTGTCGTTACGGGCAAGCCGTGACGGCCCGATGTCGCGCGCGGGAATGCCGGCAGAAAATATCGAAGCGGTTTGCTTCAGCCCTCGACGTCGGTTTCAGGCCGGTCGGTGCCGGCCGACAGCTCTTCGTGCCATCGGCCGTTGGCGTCTTCCCACGAGATCGCCCGGGTTTCGCCCGGCACGTGCTGTTCGCGGGCGGCGCGCTCCGCGGCTTTGCGGGCAAGGTCATGGGACGGGAAGGACTCGGAGAAGACGCCGTCGACCTTGTAGGCCCAGCCGCCGTCGTGCTCGACGATATGATAGGTGATCTTGGTCATGGTTCACGCCTCACGGATGACGATGTCGATACGATCATTGCCCCGGTTCGAGCAGCCGGCAAGCGCGTTTCGGCGCCGCCGAGTTATGCGGCATGCGGATGGAACTTTCGCAGCGCACCGAAACCGAGCACGACGAAGATCGCCAGCACGACGAGCTGGGACACTACAAACGCCGGTTCGGTGCTTTGCGTGCGGCGCCAGGGCGTGCAGAAAGCCGATTTTCTCGAAGGCCTGGATGACGCCGACAAAGCAGTTGAGATAGATGGCGATCATGGCAGCGATGACGTAGATCCACCGCCATATGCCGGTCAGGTGCAGGAAATAGAGGGCGAGGACGGCCACCGCCAGCACCACCAGCGATATGACGCCGACGCCTTCTGCCGGCGTGAATGTCGGGTCGTGAAAGAAAAATCCGGTGACGCTGGTGAGGATCAGCGCCAACAGTGCGAGCGCGGTCCAGCCGGGCACGCTCTTTCCCTGCACCATGGCGAAGGCAACGATCACGCCGGCAACGATGCCGACCAGACTGATTAGGACATGAATGACCGTGAATGTGTGGACTGACAGACCCAGGATCATGACGTACCTCTTCGGACGAACATAAATCGCACTGTGATTATAGCGCTACAGGGTCTGAGCCTAGCAGGCTTCCATGTCGTTTTCTTGCGGCCTCAAGGCTTCGCGCGCATTCTCGCGCTTTCGCCGCGCTTCGTAAGCCCGCAAATGCGCATAGGCGATCCGCAGCAACGGAAAGTCGCTTGGCCCGCCGCCGCCGCGCCGGATCAGATCGCCGAGGATATGGTCGGCCTCGGTCGGCGCGCCGCGTTCGATATCGCGGAGCATCGAGGCCGCGAACGTCGAGCCTGGCGTGGTCAACATGGTCCGATTGCGCGTCATCGCCGCCGCGCTCGGCACAAAGCCTCGCGCCGTGGCGATGCCCGCGCATTCATCGAGCAGCGCCAGCGACAGATTTTCCGCGCCGGCGGCGACGATATCGCCGACGGCGGCCCGCATCAGGCAATTGCTCCCGGCCATTGTGGCGATGAGAACCCACTTCTCCCACATTTCCTGCAGGATGGTTTTGCTCAGGCGTGACTCGAAATTGGCGCCCGAGAAGGTCGATGCGATGGCTTCGGCGCGCGGCGACGTTTCGCCGTTCTGTTCACCGAATGACAGGCCGTGCGTATCGTTGAGATGCAGGACGTGGCCGTCGCCATCGAGGGTGACGGAAATCACGCATTGACCGCCCAGTACGGCAGCGGCGCCAAAACGTCCGGCCAAGGTAATCCATATGGCCCATGCCGTTGAGCAACGGCAGGATCGCGGTGTTTGGTCCGACGGCAGGCGCGAACGAGTCCGCCGCCGACTGCAGATCGTAGGACTTGCAGCTCAGGAGAATCAGATCGAACGGCTCGTGCAGCGCATCTGCGGTGACGATCGGCGGCGCCGGCAAGCTCGCATCGCCAAAACGGCTGCGGATGACGAGGCCGGTTTTGGCAAGCTGCGCACTGCGCCGCGGCCGCACCAGAAACGTCACGTCGCGGCCGGCTTCCAACAGCCTACCGCCGAAATAACCGCCGATCGCGCCGGCGCCGACTACGAGGATACGCATGACGATTCCGTCCTAGTCGACGAGCCGCGTGAGGCCGGGCACCACGATCTTGTCGGGCGTGATGTCGGTCTTGATGTCGCCGAGCGCCTTCATGGCATTGATCAGGTTCTGCATGCGCGAGCGCGAGATGTCCTTGGTCGGCGCGAAATAGTTGATCTTGCGCAAGAAGTCGTAGCTGCGCTCGACCGGCGCGCGCGCCGATTTCATCTCCTTGACCATGATATCGACCGCCTCGGTGCGATTGGCCGGATCGTCGAACCAGGCGACGCTCTTGTCGATGACCGCGAGCAGCTTGACCAGCGTGTCACGGTGCGCCGCCGCATAGGCGAGCGAGACGCCGGTGCCGGAGAACGGCAGATCGGGCGCATAATCCATGATCAGGCCGACGCTGTGGAAGCCGGCATCCTCGGCGAAGAAGCTGACCGGCGGCGCCAGCATGGTTGCATCGACGGCGCCGGATTTGAGCGCGGCGAAGCGGCCCGCGGTATTGCCGACCACGGTGATGTCGTAGTCGCCGTCCTTCAGTCCGTTGGCCTGCATGATGCGCTCGAGATAGACGCGGTTGATGTCGGCCAGGCCGCCGATGCAGATGGTCTTGCCTTTGAGATCCTTCACCGTGGCGATGGTCGGCTTGGCCAACATCTCGTAGGCCGACACCTGGCCGACGATGCGCAGGAGACCGACCGGCGCGCCTTTTTCCACGGCGTGGATCGGCTCGACCACGCCGACATCGGCGACGATGTCGAGGGAGCCCGCGGACAGCTGCTGCACCAGGCCGGACGCGGTCGGCACATAGATGACGTCGAGCACTATTCCGGCGTCGGCGAAAAAGCCTTTCGCAATGCCGATATACCAGGGCCAGCCGACCGCATTGGCGGCGCCGATCATTCCGGTCGAGATGGTCTCGGCAGCCTCGACCGATGGCGCCCCGAGAGCCAGCACGCAACATAGCGCGCCGATGAGTTGCGTCAGTCGCGACGAGGCCATGGCGATCCCTCCCGAATATTCATCCGCGCTTCTTAAGTCGCGGATCGGCACGTACCTTGCCGGTTTCGCCGGCTTCGGACAATGCGCCGGGGCGCCACGTCACGCAGCCGGCGAACGGCGCGGCACCAAAAGATTGCCGGTGAACATCTGCACCACTTCGTCGTTCTGATTGAGCGTCGTGTTCTTCACCCGGATCATGCCGCGATCGGGCTTCGATTTCGACGGCCGCACTTCGAGCATCTCGCTCTTGACGCGCAATTCGTCGCCGGGCCGCACCGGCGCGACCAGCTCAACTCATCGAAGCCGACGCCGAGAATGCCGCCGGCCGGCCTGAATTCGCCATCGACCATGAGCCGCATGGTCATCCCGGCGGTGTGCCAGCCGCTCGCCGCCAGCCCTTGGAACGGCGATTTCAGCTTCGCGGCTTCTTCGTCGAGATGATAGAACTGCGGATCGAACTCCTTGGCGAAAGCGATGATCTCGTCCTTGTCGACCCGTTTGCGTCCCGACCAATAAATCTGTCCGACGGCATAATCTTCCAGATATTGTGCTGTCATCTTTTCACCGGCTCTCGTGCAAACCACGCGCCGCCGGCCACCGCCGCGGCGTTGATCAGGCCGAACGTAGCAAGCGCAACCGACAGCGCAATAAAAACTGCCGTGAGATTGCCGGTCCAGCGCAACGCCAAATAGCCGCCGAGCGCCGCGATGATGAGGCGCGCCATGTTGGCGAGGAACGGCCACAACAAGCGCCCGGCGCCCTGCGAGGCAAAGTAGAGCGCCATGCCGAGCCCGAACAGGCCATAGGCCGGGCCGACCACACGCAGATAGCGCGCGCCGGCATCGAGCATCGCCGGCGCGGTGTCGAACAGCGACAGCCAGGCGACCGGAAACGCGGCGGCGCTGAGCCCGATCAGTTCGCACAGCGCGGCGGCGATGGCCGCGCCGATCCAGGCCACGCGCAGGGCGCGATCGCGGCGGCCGGCGCCGATATTGGTGCCGACCATGGCGACCAGCGGGCCGCCGAGACCGAACACCAGCGGGATCAGCAGATATTCGAGGCGCGAGCCGGTGCCGTAGCCGGCGATGGCCGCCGGGCCGAAGGCGCCGACGAGGCCGGTGGCAATGGCGATGGTGAGATTGGTCTGCACCGTGATCAACGCCGCGACCGCGCCGACGCGCAAAATGTCGGCGAACAGCGGCCAGCGCAGGCGGACGCCGAACAGGGAAAGCCGCACGATGCTGCGCCCGGAGCGCAGATAGGCCGCGAGCGCCACGCTGCCGATCGCGTAATAGATCAGCACCGCAACCGCGCCGCCGGCGACGCCGAGCCGCGGCAATGGGCCGAAGCCGAAGATCAGGCACGGCGACAGCGGGATCAGCACGGCGACGCCGATGACCGTGACCAGCGCCGGCACCGCCATATTGCCGGTGCCGCGAATGACATTGGCGAGCGAGTTGAACAGCCAGACCAGAATGGCGCCGGCGAAGACGACGCTGGAATAGGTCAGCGCCGCGTCGAGCGAAGCGCCGCTGCCGCCCATCGCCGTGTAAAGCCATCGCCCGCCGAGCAGGAGCGCAACCGTGAAGATGAGGCCGAAGAGCAGCGCGATGACCAGCGCATGGAACTGCCAGCGCGTCGGCATCGGCGCGGCGTCCGCCGCCGAGCGCGCGCGCGATTGCCGACGAAATGCCGCCGCCCATGGCGCCGGCCGACATCATCTGCATCAGCATGAGCAGCGGAAATACCAGCGCGACGCCGGCCAGCGGATCGGTGCCGAGCTTGCCGATGAAATAGGTCTCGACCAGGCCGACCGAGGTTTGCGCCAGCATCACCAGCACGTTCGGCGCGGCGAGCCGGATCAGCGTCGCCGCGATCGGCCCTTCGATCAGCGCGCGGGTGCGCGGGTCGTATTTGGCTTTGTCCGGAATTGCGGCCGCCGCCGCGGCCGGCTGAGGGGAGGCGAGACCTACTGACGACATGCCGGCACTCCCGCTACCATGCGGCAGCTCGTGCCATTGAATGCATCGCAGCATATAGGAGTATATACGCCTATATCAAGGGATCAAGATGAGCCATGCAGTCCATTTCGACCAATCCCGCGGCTTGCAATTGCCTGGCGCTGCGCCAGGCGACCCGCCATGTCACGCAATTCTATGATCAATTCATCAGCCCGCTCGGGTTGCGCGCGACCCAGTATTCGATTCTCGCAAGGCTGCACCGCAAAGGCGCGATGACGATCAATGCACTGGCCGCCGAGCTGGTGATGGACCGCACGACCTTGGGGCGGAATATCCTGCCGCTGCAGCGCGACGGCCTGATCGCCGTCGGGCCGGGGCAATCGGACCGGCGCAGCAAGGAACTGCGGCTGACGCGCGCCGGGCAGGAGCGCTTTGCGGCCGCGCAGAAAGGCTGGACCAAGGCGCAGGCGCAGTTCGAGCGCACCTACGGAGCAAAACGCGCCAAAGCGCTGCGCACGCTGTTGGAGGATGTGACGTCGCGCGAACTGGGGTAATCCGATCCTGGCTTCTCGCTACCTTTGATTCCCCTTAAGAGGCTCAATGCCATCTATCCGCGAAGACAAGGACACGTCGGCACCGTCGGTATTCCGGCCCGCAGCGCTACTGCGAGAGGCACGGCGGCAAAAGGGGCTTGCGGCGGTTAACGTGCCGCCGGTCTGCATTCTGGACCCGGACGGCGATATCGTCCGGCGGCTCCAGCAATCCGGTCAGTCCAGGCCCTTCGAGGGATGGCCCTGCTACCACACGCGGCTCGATGCCTTCACGCTCGCAGGCCGAGCCGTCGGTATAGTCGGCTGTGCGGTCGGCGCGCCGTTCGCCGTCTTGATCGCGGAAGAGCTATTCGCATCCGGCTGCCGATTGTTGTTGAGCATCACCTCGGCGGGCCAGATCACCCCGTCCGGTCGGCCGCCGTACTTCGTCATCATCGACCGCGCTTTGCGCGACGAAGGGACCAGTTATCACTACGCGCCGCCATCGGAATACGGCGAAGCAGACGCGGCTCTGGTGGCGACGGCGGTAGAAGCGCTGAAGAGCACTGAGCAGCGTGTCATGGTGGGGTCGAGTTGGACCACGGATGCTCCGTTTCGCGAAACAGCGGGCGCCATCGCGGCAGCCCGGTCAAAAGGCGTTCTCGCGGTCGAGATGGAAGCAGCCGCGCTCTATGTGTTTGCGCGCGCGGCGGGCGTTCACGTGCTGTGCCTCGCCCATGTCACCAATACGATGGGCCAGACAGAACAAGACTTCGAAAAAGGTGAAGCGGATGGCACCGCCGACGCGCTGGCAGTGCTCGAAGTCATAGTTGGAATGACTGAGGGCACGTAACGTCGGAGATCGGATTGCATAGGTCGATCTTTGCCTAGAACGAATTTACAGCGCCGCGACCGTCTGCACTTCGAGCAGATAGTCCGGGTCCGCCAGCCGGCTGATGATCAGCAGCGTGTTCGGCGGCGAGCCGCCGGGAAACATTTTTGGAAATTCCCGGGTGCGCCAGGCGCGGAACGCAGCCGCGTCCTCGGCGCGCGTCAAATAGCTGGTGAACTGTACGACGTTGTTCCAGTCGGCGCCGACCGCGCGCAGCGCGGTGAGGATATTGGCGTAGACTTGCACGGCTTGCGCCTCGATGTCGCCCTTGCCGACGGTCTTGCCCGACGCATCGCTCGGCACTTGGCCGGCGATGAAGACGACCTGCTGTGTCCGCGCCTGCGCAATATGCGTATAAGTGCCGGGCGGCTTGGCCAGCCCGTCGGGATTGAAGATCTTGATGTCTGCCACGTTGGTCCTCCCAATGTTTCTGTTTGCGCGTCTCAGGCGTAGCGCGAAAAATCGCGGCCTTCCTTGACCACGAATTCGAGCAGGAACGGCGCGCCTTTTTCGGTGACGCCCACTGCGTCCTTGATGGCGCCGACGATGTCGCCGGGCTTTTCCACCCGCGTCGCCGCGACGTTGAGCCCCTCGGCGACTTTCTTGTAATTGCCGCCGACCGTCATGGCGCCGTATTTCTCGTCGGAAATTTTCAAGACATCGCGCTCGGCACCCATCACGCCGTTGTTGAACACGATGGTGAGAATGGCGATGCGGTTGCGCGCGGCGGTCTCGATGTCCATGCCGGTCATGCCGAACGAGGCGTCGCCCATCACGTTGATGCAATGCTTCTTCGGCGCGGCGAGCTTTGCGCCCATGGTGATGCCGAGCCCATAGCCGAGTTGGGTCGACTTGCCCCAGCCCATATAGGAGCCGGCGGCCGTGGTCTCCCAGAACGGGATCATCTGCTCGCGCGGGCTGCCGGAATCGTGCGTCATGATCACGTTGTCGCGGTCGAGCGTGCGCATCATGTCGCGGATGACGCGGTATTGGTTGAGCGGCATCTCGTCGGAGTTGAGGAATTTCGCCCATTCGTCGAGCCAGGCTTTCTTGCCGGCGGCGACTTCTTCCTTGAGCGAATTGAGCGCATTGCCGCCGCCCGGGCCTTTTTGCTTGGCGACTTCCGCAATCAGTGCATCGATCACCAGAGCCGGCGTCGCCGACCACGGCGAGATCGGCGCGATATTCCTTGTTGATGTCGCCGGCGTCGTTGGTGGAATGGATGATGGTCTTGCCCGCCGGCACCGCCGGCCCGAAATTGGTGATGGTGAGGCTCGAACCGATCGCCATGACGACGTCGGACTTTTTCATGAAATCGGCAAACACTTTTGAGCGCGAGCGCGTCGCGCCGCCGAGCGCCAGCGGATGGCTGTCGGGGATCGCGCTCTTGCCCGGATTGGTGGCGACCACCGGCGCCGGCAGCAATTCCGCCAGCGCCGCGAGCTTGTCGCCGGCTTCGGCATAGTGCACGCCCTGGCCGGCCCACAGGATCGGGTTTTTGGCCGCGAGCAGCATCTCGACGGCTTTCTTGATCGCGTCCGGGTCGGGCGCGGTGCGCTGCACCGGCACCGGCTTGTAAATCAGCTCGCCCTTGAATTCGGCCTCGGCGACTTCGTCCGGCACTTCGATCAGCACCGGGCCGGCTTTGCCGGTGCGCATCGCCTGATAGGCGCGCCGCATCAGGTCGGGCAATTCCTGCACGTTATGCGCCAGCGCCGACCATTTGGTCACCGGCTCATAGACGGCGGCGGCGCGGAACGCCGGGCGCACATATTGCTTGGCGAGCGGCATGCCGCCGGAAATGATCAGCAGCGGCACGTTCTCGGCATAGGCCTGCGCGATGCCCGGAAACGCGTTCTCGATGCCGGGCCCGGCCTGGGCGCCGAACACGCCGTTCTTCTTGCCGCGCTTGATGCGCGAATAGCCGTCGGCGATGCCGACGCCGACGCGCTCCTGCCGGCACAGGATCGGCCGGATGTCGATCGCCGCGCACGGCTCGATCACCTGGTTGCGCGGATAGCAGGAGAAAAATTCGGTGCCTTCGCGCTTGAGAATATCGGCAATGACTTCGGCGCCATTCATGTGCGTTCATCCCTGACTTGTCTTATTGTGCGATCGGTGAAATCCTTCCGTATTATAGCGAAGTCGGAGCGCGAGTATAACCATGGTGCGACTTGTTTCGCTTTGCCTCGTTTTGGGTTTTGCGTTCGCCGCTGCGCCGGCGCGGGCAGGGGATTTTTGGGGCTGCACCGACACGCCCTATTGGTGCACGCGCGACGCGATTTACGCGCAATTCAAGCTGATCGCCCGTCTCGAGGCCGATCCGGACGTCGATGAAGCCGTCAAGGGACCGCTGATCACCGGGGCGCGCGCCGAGATTCATCGCTTGCGCGCAACGATCACCGAGCCGCCGCCGCACGCGTGGGCGACGATCGGCACGCCGCTGCGCGAAGGGCCGGCGGCGTGTTGCTATGCGCGTAAATCCCTTTATCTCCGCTGAGCGGATCGAGCCTCACAGCGTCCGGATCGGAAGCAGACATGGTCAGTTCGCATGGCTGTTTCGTCTGGTACGAGTTGACGACGACAGACGCGGAGGCGGCTAAGGCCTTCTACGCCGATGTCGTCGGCTGGGGCTTGCGCGATGCTTCGATGCCCGGTGCGGCTTATACGCTGTTCACCGCCGGCGATGTAGCGGTCGCCGGACTGACGGGCCTGCCAGCCGAGGCGCGAAGAATGGGCGCGCAGCCGCGCTGGATGGGTTATGTCGGCGTCGACGACGTGGATGCTGCGACCGATCGACTTAGGCGTCTGGGCGGAGCCGTGTACGTCCCGCCGACGGACGTCCCCGATGTCAGCCGTTTTTCTATCGTTGCCGATCCGCAAGCGGCAACGCTGGCCTTGGTCAAGTGGTTGAACCCCGGCCAAGAGCAGCCCGCCGCGCTGAGCTCGCCGGGCCATGTCGGCTGGTACGAACTCTCGGCCGTCGATTGGGAGCAGGCGTTCGCGTTTTACGGCGAGCTTTTCGGCTGGCAGAAAGTTGACGCCGACATCGGCGGGATTGGCACCTATCTCATATTCTCCGCTGGAGGCCATTCGATCGGCGGCATGTTCACCAAGCCGCCGACGGTGCCGATGCCGTTCTGGCTTTATTACTTTAATGTCGGTGACATCGACGCGGCGGCGAAGCGCGTCAAGGCCGGCGGCGGCAAAATTCTCGAGGGCCCGCTCGAAGCGCGAGGCGACAACCGGATCGTCCGATGCACGGATCCTCAGGGCGCCATGTTCGCGCTGAGGGCGGGCCGCCCCGAGGCGATCGGCTATTTCGGGCGTGCCGCAGCGGACGATCCTGCCGCCACGCGTTTGTTTGTACCCAAGAAGTCCGGGCCAAACGGGTAGATCCATCAGATTGTCAACGGGGCGCTTCCGGCTTCGCGCCACGGCCGAGCGCAAATTGACCGACCGGGCCCTCGACGTGAAAGTCCAGTCCCGTCATTTTCGCGAACAGCTCGATATTGGTGGTGCCGATCGCGCATCCGCCAAGACCCATATCGGTCGCCATGACGTAAAACGTTTGCATCAAGACGCCGACGTCCTTGAGAATGAGCGCATAGGCGATCGAGCTGTATTTCCATGACACCCGGCCGAAGCGCGCCGCAATGGTGATCAGGATTTGCGGCGCGGCGGATACGCCCATGGCGAATTCGGCGCTCTTGAGCAGCGCGTCGAGTTGATTGCCGCGGGTCTCGATCGGCACCAGCGCGTGGGCGCCGGCATCGTAGTGATAGAAGCCTCGCGACAGCCCTTCGCATGTGTCGACGGCCAGATAGAGCTCGAGCTCGTAACTGGCGCCGCCCGACGGATAGGGCCGCACCGTGTGGGTGAGTTCCGGACCGCCGCCACCGCCGCCGTGATCGAGCGACGTCTTCAATTCCGATTGAACGCGCGCGGTGCTGTCGAGAAATCGCGCCAGCTCGGCGAGCGTGATCGGCCGCTGGTTATCGAAATCGCGTGTCGAATGACGCTCGCGCAGAAGCTTCGCGGCAGGCGACAGCGCTTCAACCGGCGCTGACGAGACTTCGCGCAAATCGATCTTTTTCCCAGGCCAGGACGGGCGCACGGCCGGCAGCGGAGCGATCGTGTCCGCATAGGGATAAGCACCGCCCAACGGATTGGCATGCCGGCCTTCGGTGCTGCGTGCATGGAACACAAGATCGTGGAAGTCCCACAGCACGAGGGCGTCGTCGCCCTCGGCCGGCCGCAGGCCACTGCCGGCAGCGTCAATCTTGAAAAGGATTTGGCAGTCGACGAGGAGTGCGAGAAGCTCAAGCCCTGGAAAACTCTCCTGCCGGCGGAATTGTTTGATTTGTTGTGGCGTGGACAGCAAGGCCAGGGCGGCCGCGATCTTCGGATCGCAGAATTTGAACAACGCGCCGGCGCGCGGCGATTCCAAGACCAATTCGTTGGCGCGCCGCCGCATATAGGCGAACCGTGACAGCACCAGCGTGTCGGCATCGTCGAGCTGCGGCGCGCGCGGCCAATAGTCCGGCACCTGCGGCTCGATGACGACCAAGTCTTCGCCGTTTCGCGAGTGGCCGAGGTGGTACTCCACCAGACCGCGCCCGGCCAATCGGCGGACCAGGAGAAGAAATTCCTTGTCGATGTCGCGGCTGCCGGATGCAAACGCTCTCAATGGCACGCCCGTGCGCAGGCCTTGAGCGCGAACTGCCGCCTTGGCGCTGAACTTTCCCAAGCCGACCGCAACGTCATCAAAACAGGCGGCGATGTCTCCGCCGGCCTGCGCTTGCAGCGTAACGTGGCCCAAAAGCCGAACCGAAAGCGTCGCCGCTGCCGCCCGCCGCTCCGTCTTTCGTCGCGGACTTTTTTGTCGCGGACTCTTTCGTTGCGGAGCGCGCAAGCCGGCCTGACCTTACGTATTGGGATGAAGCGGATTGAGCTCGCTTTCCGGGATCGGCGTATGGCGCAATCCGAGTTTTATCGGCACGTCGTAAAGCCGGCCTGGCCCGAAACGGCGATAGAAATGCCGCAATCCCGGGACGATCACGCGGACCACCGGCGCCTCGATGTCGGGCCGCGTCTGATCGAGCACAAGGAAGTCGAGGCCCGCCCGCTTGGCGACGTCCACGCAGGCAAGCGCCTGCGCGCGGGTGTCGAGACTGCCGAATTTCATGTCGAAGTGCGGCCGGATCGCCGGTTTGCCGTCCGGGATCAAATAGGGGTGCTCCTGCAGGTGAAACGGTCCCGCGGCGTCATTGCTCGACGACCCCGCATCGCGAAGTCCCAACAGGCCGAGCGACAGGAATTGATTGACCTCGGTCAACGTGCGCAGCAGCGCGATGCGCGGATCGAAGTGCGAGCCCGAGCCATATTCGACGAACTCCTGTCCGTTTTGTGTCGCGTGCGACATCGCCACATAGCTCGGAACGCCGAGATCGGTGGTGATGTCGAGCACCCACAGCCGGCGTCCGGTTTCGGCAAGCTGGGTTTTCAGATCGCGGACGTAAGAATCGTCGAACTGGCTCAAGTCCAGTTCCGTCCGCTGCGATCGATTGTACCACCAGATGGCATAGGAATCCCGCTCCACGAGTTCGAGGAATCCCTGGACGATCGCCTCCTCGAGCGTGTTGCCGGCGGCGCAGCCGTTGGAGTCCGCGTGCATATGACTGTGGAATGCGTCGCTGTGGAAAAAATACAGCATTCCGGTCGGCAGATATTTGAAGCGCTGGTCGCGCAGCGACCACACCGGTGTCCATTCAATCTTGGCCGTGGGATCGAATGGCGGCGGTGTCGGCGTCACGTCTTCTTCGCTCGGTCCCATCTGGGCGCGCCGGAACTGCTCCTCGCTGAACAGCAGAACGTCGTTCGGCAAAATGGCCTCGCCGGGTGCGAAGTCGACAAACCGCCGCGTCACCCTGATCTCGTCGCCCCGAAAGATTCCGGAATAGCGCTCGATCGCCTCCATCAGCGCGCTGGCTTCGCCTTGCTCGGCCGTGCTGCCCTTGCCGAAGCTGCCGCCGCTGCGTCCCGAGCGCAGCTCGTGGATCGACTTGGCGGGCCCGGAAAAGTTATGTGAGGCGTAGTAGTTGGTGTTGAGCGGCAAATCGACTTCGACCCGTTCGAGCTTCGACACCACGCCGGTGAGCGGGCTCACGTGCTTGCGGTATTTCGCGACCGTGGCCCGCGACGAAACGCTGCGGTAGCCGCCGCTGGTCATGACCGGTTTGGCGCCGGCCGTCAGCACAAGCGGCACCGGCTCACGGCGCGGATCGCGTAGCTTCTTAGGCCCGCAGGACGGACATTGCGGCCGGCGCGGCACATAGTGCTTGACGATGGTCGGGCCCGATAAATCGAGGCTGACCAGATGATCGTTCAGCGGGGTGCGGAAATCGCTGGCGATCGCCTTGGCGATCTCGACGGCGGCAAGCTCGATGCCGCTGCCGCCGAGCGAGTCCCTGGCGAGCGGCGACACCGCGACGCGACGCGCCCGCCGGCGGTCGAGCATCGCCCTGACCTCGCGGTTCCGTTTCATCCGCTCGGCGAGACAGGCCCAGCAAGGACCTTTGCCAGGGCTGAACACCGGTCCGACCAGTGGAAAAACTCCGGATGGCTGAACCAGTAGCCACGGCGTGCGGTCGGACAGGTGTTGCCGGTTCAATTGCTCAAGTTGGCCTTCGAGATAATCGTTGACCAGGACGACCGTGATGTCGGCGGATCGATCGACGATGCGGACGCCGAGTTTGCGCAACGCGGCGCCAAGTTGCTTGGCGCCCTTGGCATCGACCGACTGAATGCGCACCTTGCATTTCTGCAGATTTTTCGCCGCCATTTCCAATGGTATGCCCAGCGTCGCCCAATAGCCGGCGGCGGCGTCGACAGCAGTTTGCTGTTTCGGCACGATGTAGTGGCGGTCGATCAGCCGCTTGATGGCCTGGTCGACCACGTCGGCTGGAAATCTTTTCGTCAGCTCGCGGACGATCTCACCAAAGCTTTTCCCCGCCGCGATGGCGTCGGCGACGATGCAAAACAGCTCGCCGTGCAAAAAGAATTTGCGGTCTTCGGAATAGAAGCACACCGCATCGGGCGGCAGCACATAGACGGAGTAATTCGGCGCGAATTGCGGAACGTCTTTGGCGTTGAAACGCGTGGTGCTGTTGGGTTGATCGCTTGCCACCACGCCCGCGTGCACGCCGCTAGGTTTATTGCCGCCAGTGTGGGTCGCCATAGCGAGGCAGATGCTCTCGGATTGTGGAAGTCCTGTGGTCTAGCCCGCGCGCCGGCTCTTGTCGACGTTATTGGCCGCTACCGCGACCGGCGTCATAGAAAAAACGCAAAATGGGCCGGGTCAAGCACGACCCGGCCATAACAACTTATACCTATCGACGTGGTCGGACGTGGTTACGCCTTAGCAGGCGCGGCAACGCCCATTTGACCAGCAGCAACCGCCGCAACCGCCGCAACCGCCGCAAGCGCGCCAAGCGCATCCGCCGCATCTGCCGCAGCCGCCGCACCGCCACCAAGCCAATTGCTGGCCAGCCTGGGGCTTCGCGGTATTTTCCTTATCGAAGACGTAGAACGTCGCCAGGCTGACGTCAGAGAGCTCTTCCTCACCGAGGAAGATTTCTTGACGCGGAGAGGTATTCTGGGACGGTATATCGGCAGTCGGTGCGCTCGCTGATGCGGCCGCTCCTCCTACCAACGAAAAGGACACCCCGGCAATTCCAAGTACCGGGAGGGCCTTCTTCAGACGCTTTTGGTTCGTAGACTGCTTCTTTTGCGCCATCGTAGAGACCTCCGCTAAATTGCAAATAGTGCTCGACGGATCAGCCGTAGCATTTTTCATGTGCACTGCCTAGGGCACCAAGCGAAGCCACGTCGTCACGCCTTATTCGGCCGGTGCGACGCCGTATAAACCCGGCAACCAGCGCTGGCGTTGCCGCAGCGACCATTGGCCGAATCGGTCCATGTACAGGTAAAGCACCGGCGTCGTGTAGAGGGTTAACAATTGGCTGATGATCAGCCCGCCCATGATCGAGATGCCGAGCGGCCGGCGGATCTCGCCACCGTTGCCGAAGCTCAGCGCCAGCGGCACCGCGCCGAGGATCGCCGCCATGGTGGTCATCATGATCGGGCGGAAGCGCAGCAGGCAGGCCTGGAAGATCGCATCGCGCGCACCGAGATTGTGCACCCGTTTCTCGTGAATGGCGAAGTCGATCATCATGATGGCGTTTTTCTTGACGATGCCGACGAGCAGGATGACGCCGATGGTGCCGATAATGTCGAATTGCGTGTGGAACAGCATCAGCGCCAGCAGCGCGCCGACGCCGGCCGACGGCAAGGTCGAGAGGATGGTGATCGGGTGAATGTAGCTCTCGTAGAGTATGCCGAGCAGGATATAGACCGCGGCAATGGCGGCGACGATCAGGATCGGCTCGTTGTTCAGCGATTGTTGAAAGATTTGCGCGGTGCCGGCGAGGCTGCCATGGATCGAAGCCGGCATATGGATCTGATTGATGGCTTCGTTGATCTCGGCTGCCGCTTCGCCGAGCGTCGCGCCCTTCTGCAGATTGAACGAAATGGTGGAGGAGACGAACAATCCCTGGTGATTGACCGAGAGCGGCGTGTTGCCGGGCCGATAGTGCGCCACGGCGGCGAGCGGGATCATGGTCTCCTTGGTGGTCGAGACCGCGGCGCCGGAAGATGTGCTGCTCTTGCCGGCCGTGGCCAGTGCATTGACGGCGGCGTTGCGCGCCGAATTGTTGTTGGCATTGGCGGCGGCGGTCGCGCTTGCCGACGCGGTGGAAGCCGTTTTGGTGGGGGCTGCGGCCGCAACCGTCCCGGCCGGAGAGTTCGACAGCGCCGTGCCCGCGGCGCCGCCGCCTGAGGTCGCAATATAGATGTCCTTGAGAGAGGCCGGATATTGCGTGTAGCGCGGGTCGATTTCCATGACCACGTGGTATTGATTGATCGCGCTGTAGATCACCGACACCTGACGCTGGCCGAAGGCGTCGTAAAGCGTGCTGTCGATTTGCGACGCGGTGATGCCCAGCCGCGAAGCGGTGTCGCGATCGATGACGAGGTCGGTTTCCAGGCCTTTTTGCTGCTGATCGGAGTTGATGTCGGTGATCACGGCACTGTGCTCGAGTGCCGTAACCAGTTTCGGCGTCCAGGTGAACAAGTCGTCGGTTTTGTCGGATTGCAATGTGTACTGATACGCCGCATTGCTCGCCCGGCCGCCGGCGCGGACATCCTGGACCGCGACCAGGATCAGGCGGCCGCCGGGCACGCGGGCAAGCTGCGGCCGCAGCCGGGCGATGACCTCTTCGACTGACGGCCGCTGCGTGATCGGCTTGAGCGCAACGAACACGGAACCGGTATTGATCTGCCCGCCGCCGCCGCCGGAGCCGACCCCGGTAAATCCGACGACGTGTTCCACGGCCGGATCGCTCTGCACGATGTCGATCATCTGCCGGAGTTTCTGGGTCATGGCCTGGAACGACACGCTTTGATCGGCCTGCAGCGAGCCGACCAGGCGGCCGGTGTCCTGGGTCGGAAACAGGCCCGTCGGGATGACGGAGAACAGCACGACGTTCAGGCAGACCGCGCCGAACAGGATCAGCATCACCAGTCCGCCGTGGCGGAGCGCCCAGGCCAGCGAGCGCTCATAGCCGCTATGCACGCGGTCAAACAAGGTGCGTGGCCGCGGCGCGTCGTCCACCTCACGCGGTTTGAGCCACAGCGCACACATCATCGGCGTGGTGGTGAGCGAGATCGCCAGCGAGATGAGAATGGCGATCGATAGCGTGACGGTGAATTCGCGGAACAGCCGACCGAGAATGCCGCCCATCAGCAGGATCGGAATGAACACCGCGATCAGCGACAGGCTGATCGACAGCACGGTGAAGCCCACCTCCTGCGCGCCGCGCAACGCCGCTTGCACCCGCGGCATGCCTTCTTCGAGGTGGCGCGAGATATTCTCGAGCACGACGATGGCGTCGTCGACCACAAAACCGGTGGCGATGGTGAGCGCCATGAGGGACAGAATGTCGAGGCTATAGCCCAACAGATACATGCCGCCGAACGTGCCGAGGATGGAAATCGGCACGGCAATCCCAGGAATAAGCGTGGCGCGGAAATTGCGCAGGAAGACGAAGACGACGAGCGTGACCAATGTAATCGCGATCACGAGCGTCAGCTCCGTATCGCGCAACGAGGCGCGGATGGTGGTGCTGCGATCGATCGCGACGGTGACGTTGACGTCGGCCGGCATGGCGGCCTGCAAATGCGGCAATGCCTCCTTCACGCTGTCGATGGTTTCGATGATATTGGCGCCCGGCTGGCGGAAGACGATGACCAGCACCGACGGCTGGCCGTTGGACAGGCCGAGATTGCGTACGTCCTCGACGGAATCGGCAACCGTCGCGACGTCCGACAATTGCACGGCGGCGCCGTTGCGGTAGGCCACGACCAGCGGGGCGTAATCCGCGGCCTTGGTGGACTGATCGTTGGTATAGACCTGATAGCGCTGGTTGCCGTCGTCGATCGTGCCCTTCGGGCTGTTGGCATTTGCCGAGGCGAGCGCCGCGCGCACGTCTTCGAGCCCGATGCCGTATTTGAACAGCGCTTTCGGATTGAGCTCGACGCGCACGGCCGGCAGCGCCGAGCCGCCGATGATGACCTGGCCGACGCCGCTGATCTGCGACAGCCGCTGCTGAAACACGTTGCTGGCAGCGTCGTACATCTGGCCCTGGCTGAGCGTCTTGGAGGTCATCGCCAGGATGAGGATCGGCGCATCGGCCGGGTTGACCTTGCGATAGGTCGGATTGCTTTTCAGGTTTGCCGGCAGGTCGGCCCGCGCGGCGACGATGGCGGCCTGCACGTCGCGCGCGGCGCCGTCGATGTCGCGGTTGAGCTCGAATTGCAGGGTGACGCGCGCCTGGCCGATGCCGCTTTGCGAGGTCATTTCGGTGACGCCGGCGATCTGGCCGAGATGGCGCTCGAGCGGGCTGGCGACGCTGGTCGCCACCGTCTCCGGGCTCGCCCCGGGCAATTGCGCGTTGACCGAGATGGTCGGAAAATCGACTTGCGGCAGCGGCGCCACCGGCAATTTGGCGAATGCCAGCGCGCCGGCCAAGGCGATGCCGAGCGTCAGCAGCGTCGTCGCCACCGGCCGCGAGATGAAGGGCGCGGAAATGTTCATGCGTCCGGCCCGCCGCGGTCCCGCCGGCTGACGGTGCCACGCCCGGTGAAACGCACCGCCAGCCGGTCGAAGTAGAGATAGATCACCGGCGTGGTGAACAAGGTGAGCACCTGACTGACGATCAGGCCGCCGACGATCGCCAGGCCGAGCGGTTGGCGCAGTTCCGATCCGGTGCCCTGGCCCAGCATCAAGGGCAGCGCGCCGAGGATCGCCGCCATGGTGGTCATCATGATCGGCCGGAATCGCAACAGGCAGGCTTGATAGATGGCATCACGCGGCGCTTGCCCTTCGACGCGTTCCGCCTCCAAGGCGAAGTCGATCATCATGATGGCGTTTTTCTTGACGATGCCGATCAAGAGAATGATGCCGATGATGGCGATGACGTTGAGGTCGTAGCCGAGCAGCATCAATGACAAGAGCGCGCCGACGCCGGCCGAGGGCAGCGTTGAAAGAATGGTGATCGGGTGGATGAAACTTTCGTAGAGCACGCCCAGCACGATATACATCGCCACCACCGCGGCGATGATCAGGAAAACCTCGTTGCTCAGCGACGACTGGAAGGCGGCCGCGGTACCCTGGAACGCGGTGATAAAACTGTCCGGCAGGCCGACCTTGGCTTCCTCCTTCTGGATGGCGGTAACGGCGGTGCCGAGCGAAACGCCGGGCGCGGTGTTGAACGACACCGTGGTAGCGGGAAATTGGCCGAAATGGGTGATCACCAGCGGGCCGGTTTGCTGCTCGATGTGCGAGAACGCCGAAAGCGGCACCTGTCCGTTGGTCGAAGACGACGACGACGGCAGGTAGATCGAGGACAACCCGGTCAGCGATTTCTGCAGCGCCGGGTCGAGCTCGAGGATGACGCGGTACTGGTTCGACTGGGTATAGATGGTCGAGACGATGCGCTGCCCGAACGCATCGTACAGCGCGTTGTCGACGGTGGCCGGCGTGATGCCGAAGCGGCTGGCGGTGGCGCGGTCGATGACCAGATTGACCGTCAGGCCTTGTTGCTGGAGATCGCTGGCGACGTCGGTGATTTGCGGCAGCTGGCTCAGCTGCGCCACCAGCTTCGGCACCCAGGTGTTGAATTCCTTGGCGTTGGCGTCCTCGAGCACGAAATTGTACGGCGCGCGGTTGATCGTGGAATCGATGGTCAAATCCTGCGCCGGCTGCATATAGAGCGTAATGCCGACGACGCCGGAGACCTCGCTCTGGATCCGCCGGATGATCGCGCTGGCGTTGAGGCTTCTGTCGTCGTGCGCCTTGAGCGTGATCAGGAAGCGGCCGGAGTTGAGCGTCTGATTGGTGCCGTCGACGCCGATGAACGAGGTCAAGCCCTCGACGTCCGGATCCTTCAGGACCTCCCGCGCCAGCTTGCCCTGCAGTTCCGCCATCGCCTCATAGGAGATGCTCTGCGACGCTTGCGTAATGGCCTGGATCATCCCGGTGTCCTGTATCGGGAAGAAGCCCTTCGGGATAAGCAGATAGAGAACAACCGTGAGCGCCAGCGTCAGCACTGCGACCAGCAAGGTCAGCGGCTGCCGATCCAGAACCCAATTCAGCGCCCGGCCGTATTGGGCAATCACCGAATTGAAAGCGCGTTCGGCGGTGACGTCGAAGTAGCTGCGCTCGGACTCCGGACGATGGCGGATCAGCTTGGCGCACATCATCGGCACCAGCGTCAGCGAGACGACGGCGGAGATGATGATCGTGACCGCAAGCGTGATGGCGAATTCATGGAACAGCCGGCCGACCACCGCGCCCATGAACAACAAGGGGATCAGCACTGCGATCAGCGAGATCGTCAGCGAAATGATGGTGAAGCCGATCTGCGCGGAGCCGCGCAGCGCCGCGTCGAGCGGGTCCATGCCGCCTTCGACGTAGCGGGCGATGTTCTCGATCATGACGATGGCGTCGTCGACGACGAAGCCGGTGGCAATGGTCAGCGCCATCAGCGACAGATTGTCGAGGCTGAAGCCGAGCAGATACATCACGCCGAAGGTGCCAACGAGCGACAGCGGCACCGACAGGCTCGGAATGATGGTGCCCGGCAGCGTGCGCAGGAATACGAAAATCACAATCACGACCAGGACCACGGCGAGCGCCAGCTCGAATTCCACGTCCGAGACCGAGGCGCGGATGGTCACGGTGCGGTCGCTCATCGCGTTGACTTCGACGGCGGCGGGAATCCCGGCCATGATTTGCGGCAGCAGCGCCTGGATGCGATCGACGACCTGGATGATGTTGGCGCCTGGCTGGCGCTGCACGCTGAGGATGATCGCCGGCGTGGTATTGGCCCAGGCGCCGAGCTTGGTGTTCTCCGGGCCGTTGACGATGGTGGCGACGTCGGAAAGCCGCACCGGGCCGCCGTTGCGGTAGGCGACGATGAGATTGCGATATTGATCGGCGCTGCTGAGCTGGTCGTTGGCGTTGATGGTCGAGGCCTGCGCCGGGCCGTCGAAATTGCCCTTCGGCGTATTGACGTTCTGGTTGCCGATCGAGGTGCGAATGTCGTCGATGTTGAGGCCATAGGCCGCGAGCGCCTGCGGATTGACCTGCAGGCGCACCGCCGGCCGTTGCCCGCCGCTGACGCTGACCAGGCCGACGCCGGTCAGTTGCGAGATTTTCTGCGCGAGCCGCGTCTCGCTCAAATCCTCCAGATCGGTCAGCGCCATGGTTTTCGACGTCACCGCGATCGTCAGGATCGGCGCATCGGCCGGATTGACCTTGGCGTAGATCGGCGGCGCCGGCAGGTCGGCCGGCAACAGATTGCCCGAGGCGTTGATCGCGGCCTGGACTTCCTGCTCGGCGATGTCGAGGCTGAGATCGAGGCTGAATTGCAGCGTGATCACCGAGGCGCCGGCGGAGCTCGCCGACGTCATCTGGTTCAGTCCCGGCATCTGGCCGAACTGCCGCTCCAGCGGCGCCGTGACCGACGACGTCATCACCTCCGGACTGGCGCCGGGATAGAGCGTGCGCACCTGGATGGTCGGATAGTCGACCTCAGGCAGCGTCGACAGCGGCAGGAACGTATAGGCCACCATGCCCGACAGCATGATCGCCGCCATCAGGAGCGAGGTGCCGACCGGACGCAGAATGAAGGGTTCGGAGACGTTCATCGCACCGTTTTATCGTCGCGCCCGCGCGCTGCCCGCCGCCGGCGCTCGCTATTGGCTGTTGTTGCGCGGGGGTTGCGAACGCTCGCCGTTCGAATTTTGCCCGCCGCGCCGCCCTTGCGGGGCCGCTGCCGGAGCGCCCGCGCCGCCCGGCGGCTTGCCGTCGAGCGTGGAAACGTTGACGTGCAAGCCGTCGCGCAACCGATCGGCGCCGTCGATCACCACGTGATCTCCGGCCGATAGCCCGGTGTTGACGGCGGTCATGCTGCCGTCGGTGGGGCCGATGGTGATCGGCTGCACCGATACGGTGTTGTCGGCTTTGACCACGTAGACGTAGGAGCCCTGCTGCCCGTTCGGTGAGCCGCGCTGGATCGCGACGGTCGGCACCGTGACGACGTTTGTCAAAGTCCTGACCAGGAGCTGCGCGTTGACGAACTGGTTCGGAAACAGCGCACCGTCCGCGTTGTCGAACTGGGCGCGGATCTTCACGGTGCCCGTGGTGGTGTCGATCTGGCTATCGACGGCTGACACCTTGCCTATCGCGAGCTGTTTGACGTTGGCGCGATCGAAAGCCGTGACTTGGAGCGCGGTGCCGGCGCTGTATTGCGGCATGATGTCGGGAAGATCGTCCTCGGGAACCGTGAAGATCACCGTGATCGGCTGCAGCTGGGTGACGACGGCGATGCTGCTTGAGCTCGACGTCTGCACGTAGTTGCCCGGATCGACCAGGCGCAGCCCGATGCGGCCGGTCACCGGCGAGACGATGTGGCAATAGGCGATGTTGAGCGCCTGCGCATCGACCTGCGCCTGATCGACCTTCACCGTGCCCTTCGTATTGCTGGACCAGGAATGCCTGATCGTCGGCCTGCTGGCGCGCGATCGAATTCTGCGCCAGCAGCCCCTGATAGCGCTTGAGGTCCGTTTGCGCTTGCGCCAGCAGCCCTTGATCGTGCGCAAGCTGGCCCTCGGCTTGGGCCTTGGCAATTTCATAGGGGCGCGCATCGATTTGCGCCAGGAAGTCGCCCTTGTTGACCAATTGCCCTTCGGTGAATTTGACGTCGATCAATTGGCCGCTGATCTGGGTTTGCACGGTGACGGTGGCGAGCGGGGTGACTGTGCCGAGCGCGTTGACGATGACGCGGATATTGCCCGGCGCAATCGTTGCCGCGCCGACCGACTGCAGCCCGCCTGCGGCAAAGCGCGGATTGGCCGGCGCCGGCGCACGGTAGGTGTGGACGATCTCATAGGCCGCGACGACAAGGCCTATGGCGATGGCAATGCCGAGACCGACGCGCAGTTTTGAAGAAGGCCGGGTGATGACGTCGGGTTCGGGCGTCGTCCGGCGAAGATTGGGCGCCAGTTCGTCGTCGCTTCTGCGTGTGCGCTCGTCCATCTTGGCGTTTAATATCCCGGCATTTTCCGCATAGTAATGGCCGCCAACATCCGGCCCTAATGAAAATTCGCTAATGCGCCGGAGGCTTCAGCCGGCGGCGGGCAGGGCAGCCAAGCACTGTGTCCTTGAAGGTTGCGCTCCAGGCATCCTATTCCAGGATTCTGCTGCGAAATCAATCATTTGGGAGAAACGCGCCGGGCCTCGTGTAAAACTATGGCGATTGGCGGTGGGCAGCCGTTACTGCGTGACTTGCGGCGCGCTTTGCGGGTTGCGCAGCGTGGTATCGGAAGGCGCCGCTTCGAGCGCGGGCGGCGTCGATTCGAGTTTCGGCAACAGCGAGAAGCCTTTCATCAATTGCACTTGCGTCGGCAGTAACGTCGTGTCCCAGCCGCCGCCGACCGCCTCGATCAAGCTGACGCTGGCGAGAAACAGATTTTGCCGAACCGCGAGCTCGGTTTCCGCCTGGCTGAGCAGATTCGTCTCCGCCGTCACCACGGTGGTGAGGTCGACAATTCCGGAGCGGTATTGATTGGTGAAGACGCGCACCGCTTCGCGCGCATTCTTGACCGCCTGCTGGTCGAGGGCGAGTTGTTTGGTATAGATGCGGATCGCGGCCAGTTCGTCCTCGACTTGTTGGAACGCGGTCAGCACCGTCTGCCGATAGGTGGCCACGCTCTGCAAATAGACGGCGCGGGCGGCATCGACCTGCGCGCCGGTCAGACCGCCGTTGAATAGCGTTTGCGCCGCGCTGGCGCCGATCTGTTGGATCGAGCGCGCGGCGGTAAATGGCAGGGGAATGGGACCGATGAACTGGACCATGCTCGAGAGCGACACGTCAGGGAAATAGGCGGCTTCAGCGACGCCGATCATGGCGTTGTTGTCCTGCATGGTGCGCTCGGCGGCCGCGATATCGGGACGCCGTTCGAGCAGCGCCGAGGGGACTACGACCGGGATGCTTGGAATTCTGCTGCCGAGCAGGCGCGGTCCGATCGTCAGCTCGGCCGGGGGCCTGCCGATCAGGACCGCGATGGCATGCTCGAATTGCGCCCGCTGCACGCCGACGCTCAGTTCCTGGGCTTCGATGGCCAGAACCTGCGATTGGGCCAGCGCCACATCGGCGCTGGTTGTCCCCGTCGTGGCGCTGGGCCCGTAGCCGGCTTTGTATTTGTTGAGCGTGATCTCGTAGGTTTCGCGGAACTGCGCGGCGGAGCGGTGCAGGAGATCGCGCAGTGAATTGGCCGCCAGCAGGTTAAAATAGGCGGTGGCAAGCTGGGCCTGCGCCGACAGTTTGGCATTGTCGAGGTCGGCCGCGCTCGCCTGCGCCGCCGACGTGTCGGCTTCGATGGTACGGCGGACTTTGCCCCAGACGTCGAGGTCCCAGCCGCCGTTGATCGGCGCGGTATATTGCGTCGTGTATCGCGTGCCGAGACCCGTCCCGACCAAGCTGCCGCCGGTGGTGCCGGCAAGCGCTCCGGTCCGCGTGCGGGTGACGCCATACGATGCGGTCGCCGTTGGAAACAGCGCGGATTGCGCTTGCGTTATTATGGCGCGCGACTGCTCGTAGGCGGCGGCCGCTGCCGCGACCGTTTGATTGGAGATCTCGACTTCGCGCAGCAGCGTGTCCAGCCTGGGATCTCTAAAGGGCGCCCACCAATTGCCGCGCGCGAGGTCGTCGCTCGGCGTCGCGCGCTTCCAGCCCTTGAGCTCTTTGTAGGTTGTCGGAACCGGCGCCGGCTCGCGCGAATAGTCGGGGCCTACGGTGCAGCCGGGCAGCACGAGCGCGAGGAGCAATGCCGGTGCGCAGCCATATCTGAGTAACACAGTTCTGAGTAACACAGCGCCGCGTAACGCCGCGACGCGCCGCACCCAGCCGTCCTGACGCAATCCAGCATGGGCCAACGCATACACTGCCGCAAACCCGCCGCTGTAGAACCCCAACCAGGAACACGGCCAACCCGGGAACGATGCTCACGCCCGTTGGCGTGGGCCAGCGGGGCATGGCTGTGCTCCTACGATCCCGGCCCCCTAGCGATCACGTTAACCATAACCATGCCCGACGCATGGTCAACGCCGCACCTTCCTTGCTGACGGACACCGATCCGATCTGTGGGACGTGTGATATTCGAGCGACAGTGCGTTCGCCGCTAAAGATCAACATCAGCCCCGTTGCTTGAAGCGCCGCGCCGCCGGCGCGCGAATTGCCATTCGTTTTTTGACCGCGCGTCGAGCGTGCGGGCAATTCTCTTGCCGATGAAGCTGCTTCCGCGCCGCCACTGCGGCGTTTGTTCTTGCGATCGTGATCGCATGTGAAAAAAATTTAAGCCGTGGAGGTCTAGCGCGCCTGCTAGGTTATCCACATGTCAACTGATGCGCGAAGTGCACGGCGACGTGTGCATTGCAGCATGACCAGCTTCGCTTCGGTCGGAACGGACCGGGTGAACTGGCGTTAGCTTCCCGCATTTGGCCCCGATAAGGACGTCATATCATGTGGAAAATCGCGACGAGCGCGGCCGCAATAGGCCTATCGCTTTGCATGGCGACCGCCGCTGACGCGAGAGGCGGCGGTTTCGGCGGTGGTGGTGGTGGTGGTGCCCCTCATGGCGGTGGCGGTGGTGGTGGCGGCGGCCTCATGGCGGTGGCGGTGGCGGTGGTGGTGGCGGCGGCGGCGGCGCTCATTTCGGTGCGGCGGTGGCGGCGGCGGCGCCCATTTTGGTGGTGGCGGTGGTGCTGCCCATTTTGGTGGTGGCGGCGGTGCTGCCCATTTTGGTGGTGGTGGCGGTGCTGCCCGTTTTGGTGGGGGCGGCGGCGGAGCGCGCTTCGGCGGTGGCGCTCGTTTTACGGCTCATGCGGCACCGCATATCTCCGGCGGCCGGTTCGGTGGTGGTGGTGCGCACATTGCTTCGCATGTTGGCCATCCCGGCCGATCGGCATTCCACGCCGCGACCCACGGCAATGGCACTGCTGGCGCGCGGTTCAGTCATGGTGCGACACCGGCATCTGTTCGCGCGGGCGTCGCCGGCGGGCGCTTGGCCCATACCAATCACGGGACCTTCGCTGGGCGGGGGACGTTCGCGGCCAATCGCCACTTCGCCGGCGCAGGCGCCTTCCATCCATTCTGGAACCATGGCTGGCATTGGCACAACCATCTCGGTTGGGTCGGCCCGCTGTTCTGGCCCTATGCCTACGGCGATTTCTTCTATTACGCGCTGTGGCCTGGCGATTACGCCGATGTCGATCCGTTCTGGGTCTATGGCTATGGCGATATCTACGAAGGCATCTTCTCGCCTTACGTCTACGACGACTACGTCCAGGGGCCGGGTGCGCCGGCGCGGATGGCCGCGTTGACCCAAAGTATGGCGCAGAGCTGCAGCGACGAAGCCGCCGAGGTCACCGGATGGCCGATCAACCAGATCAGCGACGCGGTGCAGCCCAACCCGCAGCAAAGCGCGCTGCTCGACGATCTCGGCAACGCCGTCGTCAAAGCCAGCGACGTGATAAAATCTCATTGCCCGACCACGGTATCGTTCACCCCGACCGGGCGCCTCGACACCATGCAGCAGCGGCTGCAGGGATTGGTTCAAGCCGTCAATCTCGTGAGCGATCCGCTGACCAAATTCTATGATGCGCTCGACGACGAGCAGAAGGCGCGGTTCAACAGCATCACGCCGACGACGGACAAGCGCGCCGCATCAAGCGCACCGGCTGCCAAGGCGACGACACCGAAAACCGACTGCGATGCGTCCGCCATGGCGTGGCCGACCGATCAGATCGATCAGGCGGTGCAGCCGAACGATGCGCAACGCGCCAAGCTCGACGCCTTGAAGTCGGCAGCCGCGAACGGCGCGGACATCATCAAGGCGGCTTGTCCGAGCGAGACGCCGAGCACGCCGCCGGCGCGGCTCGCCTCGGCCGGCAAGCACCTGCAGGCCATGTTGCAGGCAGTCGACGCCATCCGCCCGCCGCTTCACGACTTCTACAATTCGCTGAGCGACAATCAGAAGGCGCGCTTCAACACCGTGGGCAAGCAGCTGTTCGCGCAGACGAGCAGACGCAACAGTAGCGAAGTAGCGAAATGGCGAATCGCAGGTGGCGAATGGGTCGACCATTCGCCACTCTTCTTTTAGTGAAACAGCTTAGGAAATTTCGCCCGCAGCTTGGCGCGCAGATTGGCGCTGACGTCGACCACCGGCGGGAACGTGCCCTTGAGCTTCATGTCGTAGGGGATGCAGGCGTCGATCAGGATGCGGTTGTTGAAATTGCCGGGTAGAAAAAGCGGATCGCGCTTCGACGCCCACGCTTTTTGCACGAGATCGATATCGACCTTGGGATCGAACCGCGTGCACATCGCCCACAGCACCGCATCGAGATCGCCGGCGTCGATGTCGTCGTCGACCACCACGGTCCATTTGCCCGCATAGGCGCCGCCCTGGCAGGCGCAGGCGACGTGCAGCGCTTGCCGCGCGTGGCCGGGATAGCGCTGGCGCAGCTGGATCGCGGTGAAGCGCGTCGCGGGTCCCGCCTCGTGATTCCACACGCCGAGCACGTCGGGCACGCCGCAGGCATCGAGCGCGCGCCAGATTTGCGCGGCGCCGGCGATGCCCTTGAGGAGGCCGGTCTCGTCGACCGGCTTGTGCTGCGGCGCGCAGGTCAGGATCGGATCGTTGCGGTGCAGGATGGTTTTGACGTTGACGTAGGGCCGGTCCTGGGTGTCGTCGGAGTAGTAGCCCATCCATTCGCCGAACGGCCCTTCCGGCTTGGTCTGGCCGGGCACGGTCTCGCCTTCGATGGCGATCTCGCAATCGGCCGGGAATCGGGAATCCGGTGTAAGGCCCGCGCACCACGTCGATCGGCTCGTCGCGCAAGCCGCCGGCGATATCGAGCTCGCTCACTTCCGGCAGCGGGCTCGACGACAGCATGAACAACAGCGGGTCCTGGCCGCACAGGATCACCACCTTCATCGGCTCGCCGCGGGCGAAATATTTGTCGCGATGGATGCGGCCGTGCTTGCCCTCGGTGATCTGGCAGCCGACGGTCTTGCCGTCATAGACTTGGCTGCGATAGGCGCCGAGATTGAACCAGCCGGCGTCGGGATCCTTGGTCATGACGCAGCAGGCGGTGCCGATGAAGCGCGCCTTGTCGGCCTCGTGATGGCGCGGCACCGGAAATTTCAGCACGTCGATGGCGTCGCCCTCGATGACGTTCTCGAAGATCGGCCCGTCATTGACGAAGCGCGGCGGCAGCGGCTTTAGATCCTGCATGCGCGCGTGATAGCGCTGCACGATGTCGACCTTGCGCTCGTAGTCGAGCGGCAGGCCGAGCGTGAGCGCGATGCGCTTGATCGAGGACAGTTGCCCGTAGAGCGTGCGATAGCCCTTGGCGTAACCCGGCACGTCATCGAACAGGATCGCCGGCGCCTGGCCGCGGCTTTTTTCCGTCAGCATGTGGGTGACGGCGCCCATCTCGACGTCCCAATCGGCGCCGGAGACGCGCTCGAGCTCGCCAAGCTTGTCGACCGTATCGAGCCAGCCGCGCAAGCCGCGATAACTCTGGCGTTGTCCCGCCGCAGCGCCTGCGCTCGCCATGCTTGTCTCCAACTGTCTCAATCGGCTGAAAACCGGGTATGAATGCCGGTCCCGAACGTGTCAAGCTGACGCGATCTGTTCCTTCCGATCCGGAGTTCACTGTGGCCATTCCCAAACCCAACTACAATCCGCCCTTCAACATCACGCGCGCCAGCCATTCGGTGCTGCACGTGAAAGATTTGGCAAGAAGCCGCGCCTTCTATGTCGACTTGATCGGCTTGATCGTCAGCGACGAGGACAAGGACACGATCTATCTGCGCGGCGTCGCCGAGGTCTGCCATCACTCGCTGGTGCTCAAGCGCGCGGGCGCGCCGCAAGCCGAGCGGATCGGCATGCGCTGCTTCACCGAGGAGGATTTGGAAAAGGCGAAATCCTATTTCGAGAAGGCCGGCTTGCCGGCGCAATGGGTCGAGCGGCCGTACCAGGGCCGGACCTTGCATGTCAGCGATCCGCTCGGCCTGCCGCTCGAATTCTGCGCCACCATGACGACCAAGCCGCGGCTGATGACGAGCTTTGAGCATCACCACGGCGCCGTGCCGCACCGCATCGATCATTTCCAGATTCTGGTGCCGGACGTGCAGCGCGAGCTGGAATTCTACATGGGGCTGGGCTTCCGGCTCTCCGAATATATTGCGCCGGACGGCAGCGACGATCCGCTGTTCGTGTTCCTGCAGCGCAAGGGCAATCCGCACGACATCGTGTTTGCGCCCGGCGCCGGGCCGCGGCTGCATCATGCCGCGTTCAGCATCGGGGAATCGTATCACTTCTTCTATGTCTGCGATCTCGCCTCGAATCTGGGTTTCGCCGAAAACATCGAGTTCGGCCCGGGGCGGCATGGGCCGGGGCTCGCGCTGTTCGTCTATATGCGCGATCCCGACGGCCACCGCATCGAGCTGTTCAACACGCACTATCAGTGCATGGACATCGAGGACGAGCCGGTGCGCTGGGACGCGTCCGTCGCCGGCAAGCGCCGCTGGCAGCTGCCGGCGCGGGCGATGTGGTTCGCCGAAGCCAGCCGCTTCGCCGGCGTCGAGCCGCGCGAGCCGGCGCACAAGGGTAACCCGATGACGCTGGAGCGGTACGTAGCGGCGGCAAAATAGGAGCGTGTCATGGCGCTGACGGTCAACGTGCGGTCGATTGCCGTCGCGCTTGGGCTATTGGTCGGGCTGTTGTGCCGCGACGCCGCCGCACAGGCGTCCAATCCGAATGTGCTTTGGCAGATTGTCCACGATAAGTGCATCCCGGACGAGGAGCAGCACGGCGATCCGAAGCCATGCGCCGAAGTCAATCTCGCAGACGGATTTGCGGTGCTGAAAGACATCAAAGGCGCGTCGCAGTTTTTGCTCATTCCGACAACGGAGGTAGGCGGCATCGAGGACCCCTCGCTTCTTGCACCTCTTGCTCGCAACTACTTTGCCGACGCTTGGCAGGCGCGGGGCTTCGTCGAACAGGCGCTTGGCCACGCGATGCCCCGCGATACGCTGAGCTTGGCGATCAATTCGGTATCGGGGCGCACGCAGAACCAGTTCCACATTCACATCGACTGCATTCGCGCCGATGTCCGCGACACGTTGTTGCGCGAGCGTCCCAACATCGGCTGGCGGTGGACTGTGCTGAAAACGCCACTCGCCGGTCACCAGTACCGCGCCATGCGCGTAACGGGACCGACGCTGCTCGGGCACAATCCTTTCAAGCTCCTTGCATGGGGCGTGCCGGGTGCGCGCGCCGCCATGGGACAGCACACGCTGGTGGTCGTCGGCATGGTGTTCGGCGGCAGAGTGCCCGGCTTCATCATCCTTGACCATCGCGCCGACCTGGCGCACGGCGACTGGGGCAGCGGCGAGGAATTGCAGGACCACGCCTGCGCGCTGGGGCATTAAACCCGCCGATGCAGCCGGTGCTCGATCCATAACAGCAGCGCGTTCGCGATCGCGGCGAAGACGAACAGGATGATGGCGACCGTCACCATGTCCTCGCTTTGCGCGAGCGACATGTCGTTCATGATCATGGAGCCGAGGCCGAGTTTTGAAGCGAACATCTCGCCTAACAGCACGCCGAGCAGCGTCACGGTGAAACCGATGCGCAGGCCGGTGAACACTTCCGGCAATGCGGCCGGCAGCAGCACGGTCGTGATGGTCTGCCATGGCGATAAATGCAGCGTGCGCGCCGAGCGCAGATAAACCTGCGGGATGGCGCGGATCGCGCCCATGGTCAGCAGCGCGACCGGCAAGATGCCGTGCATGGCGCCGAACGCCACCTTGCCCGAGATACCGAGGCCGAAGATCAGCAGCACCACCGGATAGAGCGTGATCTTCGGCAGCGAATAGATCACCACCAGGATCGGCTCGCCGACCGCGCCGGAGAGCCGGTGCGCGCCCATCCACACGCCGATTGCAAGGCCAATCCCATAGGCGAGCAGGAGCGCCAGGCCGAACGCCTGCAGCGTCGCCGCGGCGTTCTCGGCAAACCGTGTGGTCGGCACCATGTGCACGAGATATGACATCGTCGCCAGCGGCGCCGGCAGCGCCGTCGAGCCGGCGATCTCGTGCAATATCTTCCACACCACGAGCACGACGGCGACGATGATGAGCGTGTCGGTGGCGCGGCGGGTCGCGGTCACGTCCGGCCTCCGCTGCGCCGCTCCGCCCAGCGCACGTCGAGCATATGCAAAACCGTGTTGACGACGGTCGCGATGATGAGCAGGAACAGGATCAGCGCATACATGCGCCGGTTGTTGAAATCGGAATAAGCGTCGGCAATGTCGCGGCCGAGCCCGGCGGGCGACAGAATGAACTCGGCGGCGATGACGGCGATGAAGCCGTATGACACCGAAAGCTTCACGCCGGTGAAGAGATACGGCGCGGCGGCGGGAAGCTGCAACGTCATAGCGGTCGTCACGGCATCCAGGCGATGCACCCGCGCCACTTTGGTGAGTACGCGCGGCACCCGATCGAGGCCGTTGAGCGTGGCGATGATCATGGCGACGACCGCGGTGGCGACGCCGATCAGCACGATCGGGATCGGCGAAAGCCCGAAGATCGCGATCAGTACCGGATAGAAGATGAAGATCGGCACGGCGTAATAGGTCGCGAACAGCGGATCGAGCGCCTCGCGCAGGCGCGGCAGCGCATGAATGATGAGGCCCAAGGCGAAGCCGAGCACGATCGAGACCGCGATCACGATGACGATGATGCCCAAGGTGCGCTCGATGTCGGCGTTGATGGCGCCGGAGGCGAGCAGCGCGTAGAGCGACGTCGCCATCTCGGACGGCGCAATGATGGTTTGATGCCTGATCAAGCCCGTCTGGCAGGCGAGCTCGAGCGCGCCGATCATCGCCACGATGACCGCAATCCGGATCAGGCCGACGCGTGTCATCCAGCGGCCACTGCCGTCATGCCCGCATGGCCGAGCGCCTTGAGCGATTCGCCGCGCAAGCGGTCCCACAGCCGGCCGGTGATCTCGCCGAACGCCGGCTCGGCGACGATCTTGCTGTCGCGCTCGCGCGGCCAGCCGGTGTCGATGATCTCGATGAAGCGGCCGGGACGCGCCGACATGGCGCCGACCCGGTCGGCCAGCATCGCCGCTTCGTCGAGCGCGTGGGTGATGAGCAGAACCGTCGCGCCGGTTGAGCGCCACAGCCGCAAAACCTCGTCGCCCATCAGGAGCCGCGTCTGTGCGTCGAGCGCGCCGAACGGCTCGTCGAGCAGGATGAGGCGCGGCTGCAGCACCAAGGTGCGCGCGATGCAGACGCGCTGGCGCATGCCGCCGGACAATTGCGACGGATAGGCGCGGGCGAAGTCCTTGAGCCCCATGAAGGCAATCGCGTCGTCGACGCGGCGGCGGATCTCGGCCGCGGCGACGCCGCTGCGGCGCAGCCCGAACGCGGCGTTGTCCCAGACCGTCAGCCAGGGAAAGCTCGCGTCCTCCTGGAAGACGACACCGATGCCTTCGGCGACTTCGCCGCTCACCGGCTTGCCTTCGAACGTCACCGTGCCCGCGGTCGGCCTTTGCAAGCCGGCCAACACTTCGAGGAACGTCGACTTGCCGCAGCCCGACGGCCCGACCACGGCGAAGAACTCGCCCTTGCGCAGGTCGAGATCGATCGGGCCGAGCGCGTTGACCGGCGGCTGATTGCCGGCCCCGGGAAAGACGCGCGTGACGGCTGCAAGCTGCGCGTGGATATCGCGCGGCAGCGGCGTTCATTTCACTTGCTGCAGATCGCTTGGCAGGAACGAGGCGTCGATCATCTTCGACAGATCGGGGTCCTTGTCGATCATGCCGACATATTTCATCGCCTTGACGGTGTTGACGAGCAGCGGCATTTCGATCTGGCCCTCGCTGTAGAATTTCGCATCGACCAGCATCTGCATCAGCGTGTCGACGTCCTTTGGCGGCAGCGGCGCATAGATCGGCTCGAGAATCTTGCTCGCTTCGGCGGTGTGGCTATAGAGAAATTTCACCGCCTCGCGCCGGCCGGCCAGGATGGCGCGCAGTTTCTGCGGATTTTTCTTGATCAGGTCGCCGGTGGCGATGCCGACCGCGGGCGGCAATAGCGGCAAATCCTTCGGCCCGACGATGACGCGGTACTTGCTCTCGCCGCCGCGCGCCAGGAACAAAATGCCCGGAATGCTGGTCGCATCGACCACATTGTTTTCCAGCGCCGTGAGCGCGCCGGAAAGATTGCCGAGCGCGACGCGCTGGATGTCGTTGGGGTTCATGCCGGCATTTTCCGCCGCCAGCACCGCCGTCATCTCGCCCAAGGATTTCGGATTGGAAATGGCGAACTTCTTGCCCTTCAAATCAGCCATGGTCTTGATCGGCGAATTCGGCATCACGATGATGACGTTGCTCGCCATCGACCGCGAGCCGATATCGACGATCTTGATGTCCTGGCCTTCGTTGATGGCGGCGATGATGCCGGCGGGCGAAGTCTCGCCGTAGCCGAGCTCGCTGGCGATCACGGCGCGCACCGACGAGCCGCCGCCTTCGCCGGAAATGACGCCGGTGATGTCGACACCGGCGGCCTTGAAGAAGCCCTTGTCGATCGCAACGCCGTAAGGCGCGCCGGACGGATCGGCCTTGTACTGGGTGACGAGGATGTCCTCGGCAAAAGCCGGCGCCGCGGCGCAAGCGAAGATCAGCGCTCCGAATACCGTCTTGGCGAACGCGCCGGACGAATTGTTGTGGTGCAACATCCTTATCTCCCTATGGTGACCTCGCATTATCGCTCGCCCCCGCCGGAATGGGAATGCGACCAGTTCTCAGTTTTTTAATGCGCCGGGCGTTTACTTGAAGGCCTACGTTTGCATTGCCGGTGCTTCGATGGAAGAATCCCTGACCAAAGCGGGCAACCGCCCCCCAGCCGATGTGTGGCCGCAAAGCAGTGAACTCATGACGCTCGCAGCGGAGAGCGCTCCGCCCCTGGTCCCGGCCGGGACCGTAGACCCGATCTGGCTCAAGTCCTACCCGGCCGGCACGCCCCAAACCATCGATCCGGACAGTTACCCCTCGCTGCACGCCATGCTGCTGGAATCGTGCCGGCTGCACGCCGCGCGGCCGGCCTTTGAAAGTTTGCGGGCGCGCATGACCTATGGCGAGTGGGACCGCGACAGCCGCGGCTTTGCGGCGTTCCTGCGCGAACAATTGGGTTGCCGCGCCGGCGATCGCCTCGCGATCATGCTGCCGAACATGCTGGCCTATCCGGTCGCCTTCCTCGGCACGCTGCGTGCCGGCTTGATCGCGGTCAACGTCAACCCTCTCTACACGCCGCGCGAGCTCAAGGAGCAGCTCAAGGATTGCGGCGCCACGACAATCGTCATCATGGAGAATTTCGCCCACAAGCTCGAGCAGATCATCGGCGATACCGACATCCGCCATGTCGTGGTGGCGCGGCTCGGCGATTTCGTGCCGGTGCTCAAGCGCTGGGCGTTCAATTTCGCCAATTCCTATATCGAGCGCGCCGTGCCGGCCTGGCACTTCGACGCTTTCACGATGCTGCAGGACGCCTGCAGCCGCGCGCCGAGCGAGCATTATGCCGATGCGGACACTCAGGCTTCGGAGGTGGCGCTCTTACAATATACCGGCGGCACGACCGGCGTGCCGAAAGGCGCGATGCTGACGCACCGCAATCTGATCGCCAACGCGCTGCAATGTCTGGCATGGACCGGAGCCCGCGCCAAATACGAGAACGAAACCACGCTGACGCCGCTGCCGCTCTATCACATCTTCTCGCTGACGGCGAACCTGGTGTCCATCGCCGTCGTCGGCGGCTTGAACGTGTTCGTCATCGATCCGCGCAATCTCGACCGGCTTATCCGCACAATGCGTGATTCCCACGTCGCGGTGATGTCCGGCGTCAATACGTTGTACAACGCGCTGGTGCACCGGCCCGACTTCGCCGCGCTGGATTTCAGCGCGATGCGGCTTCCGCTCGGCGGCGGTGCTGCGATCCAGAGCGAGGTGGCGCACCGCTGGCGCGAGATCACCGGCACCGATCTGGTCGAAGGTTACGGCCTGACCGAAGCGTCGCCGGTGGTATGCATCAACACGGTGGTCAACCCGAAGCCCGGCACCGTCGGGCTGCCGGTGCCCTCGACGGAAGTGAGCATTCGCGACGACCATGGCGCAATCCTCGCCCCGGGCGATCACGGCGAAGTCTGGGTGCGCGGTCCGCAGGTGATGAAGGGCTATTGGGGACGCCCCGACGAGACCAAGGACATGCTCACCGCCGACGGCTGGCTGCGCACCGGCGACATCGGCGCGCTCGATGCGCAGGGTTATCTGAAGCTGCTCGACCGCAAGAAGGACATGGTCAACGTTTCCGGCTTCAAGGTGTTTCCGAGCGAAGTCGAAGACATCGCCATGCAGCACCCCGACGTGATCGAGGCGGCGGTGATCGGCGTGCCGGACGAGCGCACCGGGCAAGCGGTGAAGCTCTTTGTCGTCAGGCACGACCCGGCGCTGACCGAGGCGGACTTGAAGTCGTTTCTGCGCGAGCGCCTGGCGAACTACAAGGTGCCGCACATTATCGAGTTCCGCGACGCCTTGCCGAAGAGTAATATCGGCAAAATTCTGCGCAAAGAGCTGCATTAAGAACGAACAGGTTTCGCGATGAGCGAAGCGGTTGTGGTCGGTGGCGGCCTTGCCGGCTCGGCTTTTGCCATCACGCTCGCGCGCCAAGGCCGGCCCGTCGTCGTTCTGGAAAAAACCACCGGCGCCCATCACAAGGTCTGCGGCGAATTCTTGAGCACCGAAGCGCAAGCGCTGCTGGCCCGGCTCGGGCTCGATGTGTGGCAGCTCGGCGCGCGGCCTGCCGGCTGGCTCGGCCTTGAATTTGGCGGGCGGAACGAGCGATTGAAGCTGCCGTTTCGCGGCGCCGGCCTGTCGCGCTTTCTGCTCGACCAGGCGCTGCTCGATGCCGCGGCGCGCGCCGGCGCGCAAGTGATCCGCGGCGCGACCGTTACCAGATTGGAGTACGGGCAAAAATTCGCCGTCGTGCACACGGCGACGCAGCGATTGCCCGCAAGCCACGTCGCGCTCGCCACCGGCAAGCACAATCTGCGCGACCTGCCGCGGCCGCAAGCGCCGACAGTCGCATTCAAGATGCAGCTTCGCGTAACGCCGGCCATTGCCGCGATGCTCGAGGATTTGGTCCAGCTTGCGATGTTTCCGGGCGGTTATGCCGGCGTATGTCTCGTCGAGGGCGGCATCGCGACGATCTGCTGGGTCGTCGACCTGGACGTGACCGGCGAGGCTGCCGTCACGTGGGACGCGCACGCCGCCTTTCTCGCGCAGCGCTCGGATTTTTTTGCAACGTTGCTCGGCGGCGCGACACCGCTATGGGACAAGCCGGTCGCGGTCGCGGCCATTCCCTACGGCTTTCTGCGCCGCGAGGTGATTTCCGACGCCGTCTATCCGCTGGGCGATCAGCTTGTGGTCATTCCGTCCTATACCGGCGACGGCACGTCGATCGCCTTGCATACCGGCATGGCCGCCGCGCGCGCCATTCTCGACGGACGACCGGCCGGCGAATTCCAGGTCACGGCTATCGCCAAGCTAAAACCTCAGATCGCCTGGGCGAAGGTCGCCAATGTCGCTTTCGTCAATGCCACGGCGCAGCGGGTAACTTCAGCGTTCGCCCGCATCGCGCCGTGGGCTGTGCCGGGGCTGGCGAGGTTCGTGGTGAATAGGACGCGGCTGCAGAGTTCTGATGTTCACGCTTTGCGGCACGCCACCACATAGCGGAACGGAAAGTACCATTTGATCGAGGTGCGCGTGCGCGGGATGCCGGCTTCCGCCAGCAAACGCCGCCAATCGGCCGCGACGAAGGCGCGAGAAATCGATATCGGCCCGTCGCTGCGCATCATCCGGCTCAACGGCAAGAGGCGGAAGACCGTCTTGACGAAATAATACGGCAACGGGTGGCGATGCAGATCGTTGATGAACCAGCCGCGTTTGGCGTGGCTGTCCATCCATTTGATGAAGCGGACCAACTCCGCATCGGTCAAATGATGGGTGAAGTTGCAGCTGATGATGAAGTCGGATTGCCGCGATTGGTCGAACGAAAAAATGTTCGAGGTCTCATAGCGAATATTCATCTGCGACGGCGTGTCCTGTTCCGCCGACTGCTTCGACCAGGGATTGAGATCAACGCCGGTGAGGTCGGATTTGAGATCGCGCCGTTGCAGCAATTTCCAGATTTTACGCAACATGTCGCCGCCGCCAGAGCCGACGTCGAGGACGGTGACGGTATCGTTCGGCATGGTGTACCGCACCGTCCGCCCGAACCAACGCAAGGTCGGCCGATAGGCCAGCGTCAAGACGTTGACGATGGTGAGCTGCCGCAGGCACTGGTGGAATTCGGCGAAATCGACGGTTTCCGAATCCATCAGTTCCGGCTGCATACTGCGCTGGGCGAAATTCACTGTTGTCATAAGCGAGCCTCTGGCAGGCAAAAATAACATATTTGCGGCGTTGTGCCCGCCTTCCTGCTCGGTGGGCGGCATGCTAACCGTAAGCCGCAATCGGAATAGGGGAGGGCGCCAGACCAATGGCCAAGTTGCAGCTTTCGTTCGCGTGCGGGCTCTACGACCGGATGCAGCCGCTCTATACGGGCGAGGTCACGCCCGACGGTATCGATCTCAACTTCATCGCCATCGATCAGCCGCGGCCGATTTTCGACCGCATGTCGGGCGGCGAGGAATTCGACGTTTCGGAATATTCGAGCTCCGAATTCACCCAGCGCTTCGCCCGCAAGGAGTGCCCATTCGTCGCCATCCCGGTTTTCCCCTCGATCGCGTTTCGGCTCGGCTATATCGCCGTCAACCGCAGATCGGGCATCAAGACTCCCAGGGACTTGGAAGGAAAGCGCGTCGGGGTGCCGCTCTATACGATGACGGCTGCGATCTTCATCAACGGCATGCTGCACCACGAATTCGGCGTCGATCTGTCGAAAATCCATTGGGTGCAGAGCGCGATGAACGCGTCGGGCTCCCACGGCAGCCCGACCGTGTTGCCGCTGCTCAAGAGGATTTCGATCGAGAACAACACGACCAACAAGACGCTCGGCCAGTTGCTCGCCGAAGGCAAGATCGACGCCACGCTCGGCACCAGCCTGCCCGAGGAAATCCGCACCAATCCCGACATCGTGCGGCTGTTTCCGAACTATGTCGACGTCGACAAGGACATCTACAAGCGCAAGAAAATCTATCCGATCATGCATCTGGTCGCGATCAAGAAGAGCGTCTACGAGCGCTATCCGTTCGTTGCCACGAGCCTCTACGACGCCTTCGTCAAATCGAAGAAGATCGCGCTGGAGAAATTGTTCAATCTGCGCGCGGTGCGCTACATGACGCCGTTCCTGATGCGCGAGATCGACGACATCTGGGAGGTTTTCAAAGGCGATCCTTGGCCCTACGGCGTCGAGCCCAACCGCCAGACGCTCGAAGCGCTCATCACCTACCAGCAGACGCTCGGCCTGATCGATAAACCGGTCAAGGTCGACGACCTGTTCGTGCCGACTTACGGCTGATCCGTCCGTAGCCAAAAGTTTCACTCTCAATCTGGAACAACCATCATGAGCCAACTCGACGATCTGCTGCGCGACCTCGTCGTCGCCAATCGCATTCTCTCCAACGAAGACGTGGTCGATGCCTACGGCCATATCAGCGTGCGCCATCCCGACAATCCGAAGCGCTTCTTCATGTCGCGCTCGCTGGCGCCGGAACTGGTCGAGCGCCACGACCTGATCGAGTTCGACCAGATGGGCGAGCCGGTCAGCGACAAGCGCCAGCCTTATCTGGAGCGCTTCATCCATGCCGCGATCTTCGAGGCGCGGCCCGACATCGTGGCGGTGGTGCATGCGCACGCCGAGGACACGCTGCCGTTCGGCATCGTCTCCAAACCGCTCGAGCCGGTGATCCATTCCGGCAGCTTTATCGGCGGCAAGGTGCCGGTGTGGGACATCCGCAAGAAATTCGGCGACACCGATCTGCTTGGTGCGAAACATGGCGCAGGGCCGCGACCTGGCGAAATGCATGGGCGGCGGCAGCGTCGCGCTGATGCGCGGCCACGGCTTTGCCTCGGCGGCGCGCTCGATCATCGAGGTGGTGCGGCTCTCGGTCTATCTGCCGCGCAATGCGCGGGTGCAGATGAACGCCATGCGCATGGGCGGCAAGCCGAAGCCGCTGTCCAAGGGCGAGATCGCCGCGCGCGCGGCGGGCTACAAGCCGAACATGCCGGAAACCTGGCGCGCCTGGGAATATTGGGCGACCCGCGCCGGCTGCGGCGACAAAATCGGCAAGCTGCACGATCACGACCATAAAGGGTGACAGGGTCGAAGCGATCGGCGACGGCCTGTCATTGGTCCTTAGTCCACGCGCGCTACAGCTTGGCGCATGGCATTTTGACCACATTCCCGTGGCACTTTGGCTGGCTAATCCATAGGCGCTGCTTACCTAGTTAGACGATAGGCGCTGCGGCGCTCGCTCAAAGGGAGGCAATTCATGGGTCTGATGGATGTTCTCAACGGCATGGAGAATGGGCCGCACGGCCCGCGCGGTTCCAGCACCGGTAGCGGCGGCGGCATGTCGCCGATAACCATGGCGATCTTGGGCCTGCTTGCCTACAAAACGTTCAAGAGCTTCACGAGTCTGCCGACTGCCGCACCTGCGGCGCCGGGTGCGCCGGGCGCTCCCGGCCGCAGCCCAGCTGCGAGCCCCGGCGGCGGCATCAGCGATATCCTGAAAACCGGCTTGGGTACGGTGTTGGCCGGAGGCGCCGCGGGCGGCATCCTCAGCGGCGGTCTCGGCGATCTGCTCAAGCAATTTCAGGCGAGCGGACATGGCGACGTCGCCAAGAGCTGGGTCGACAACGCGCCGAACAAGGCGATCTCGTCCGACGATCTGGCCAAGGCGCTGGGCGGCGATCAGATCGAAACTCTGATGGCGCACACTGGATTGTCGCGCCAAGATTTGCTAGCGGGTCTAAGTCAGTATTTGCCGGAGGTCGTCAACAAGCTGACGCCTGACGGGCGGTTGCCGACGGAACAGGAATTGTCGCGGTCGCTTTAGCCGGCCGTCGCAACGGTCAAATCTTTCAAGAACCCCACAACGGAGGAATACAGTCATGACAATACGTTACGCCGCGATCTGCGCGGGCGCGGTGCTCGCCGCCATCGCCATGCAAGGCACCTCGGCTCAGGCGCTGACGATGACCGAGTGCAGCGCAAAATATAAAGCCGCCAAGGACGCCGGCTCGCTCAACGGCATGAAGTGGAACGACTTCCGCAAAGCGCAGTGCGGCTCTGACGCAGCGGCCCCGACCACGACATCGCGCCGGCTCCCGCGCCGGCCCCAGCACCCAAGCCGGCAGCAGCCGCGCCGGCCCCGGCCCCCGCTGCGACCGGCTTTGCCGTCTTCCCGCACGCGATCGATTCCAAATATTCCAAAGAACTCTGCGGGCAAGGCCCGCATGGAAACCTGCCTCGACCAGTACAAGGCCAACAAGGCCAATAATGGCAACGGCGGCTTGAAGTGGATCGAGAAGGGCGGCGGTTATTACAGCGAGTGCAACAAGCGCCTCAAGGGCGCCGCCTGACGTAATCGGACACAGGGAGATCGGACATGCGAATTGCTGTTAGCGCGCTGTTGGCGCTCATGATCGGTGTGGGGGCCGCCTTCGCGCAGGCCCCGGCTGCGGCGCCGGCAAAAATGACGCCGGAGCAAAAGCAGGCCATCTCGAAATCCTGCTCCGATCAGGCCAATGCCAAGGGCTTGCACGGCAAGGAACGCAAGAAGTTCCGGTCCGAGTGCAAGCACAACGCCGGTAAGCCGCAGTAACAGGCAGCTTGCCGTCGTCGACAAAAAAATCGGAGCGCGGGGTGCCGCGCTCCGATTGCCTTTTTAGCCTGCCGATCGCGAATTATTGCAGCGTCAGCTCGGTGACCTTGCCGTGCTTGTCGCGGCCTTGGGCGTAATACTGGCCGATATTCTGCATCAGCGCTGCATCGGACACCGAATAGATCACGGCGTCGGTCTTGCCGGTATTGATGTGGCGCCGCCACAGGAAGTTCGGCACCACGAACAGGTCGTTGTGGCCCCATTCGAAGCGCTTGCCGCCGACTTCGGTGACGCCGGAGCCTTCGATGCACACATAGTAGGTGCCGGCGGTCTCGCGCTTGAGCTCGGTTTCTTCGCCGGGGCGCAGCAGCTGCGCCGAGTAGTTGAGCGTCTTGAACACCGGCTCGCCGGTCACCGGGTTGACGAAGTCGACCTTGATGCCTTCGTACGGGTCGCCTTTTTCCTTGCGCAGGCTGTGCAGCATTTCGAGAACGTCGGCGCCGCGGAAATGGAACAGCGGCGCGGGCGCGTGGCCGACGCCGCGCTGATGACGTGACGAAGGTCGGCTTGATGCCGCCGTGGCTGTAGAGGTGGCGCGAATAGCCCTCGCGTCACCGAGATCGCCTGGACGTTGGTATTGCCCTGCGCGCCCGGCATGTTGTGATCGACCCAGGCGGCGTCGAGGAATTCCATCAGCGGCCAGTCGAGCGTGTCGATCCAGACGCAGGGCTCGTCGGAATCGTTGCCGTGGTCGTGCCAGGTGCCGTTCGGGGTCAGGATCAGGTCGCCGCGGTTGGCGGTGACGCGCTCGCCCTCGACGACGGTGTAGCCGCCTTTGTTGGACAGGATGGTGCGGCTGGCATTCGGCGAATGCAGATGCACCGGCGCGACGTCGCCGGGATTGTAGATCGAGATGGCGCAGCGGATGGTGTTGGTGACCTGCAGGCGGCCGTTCAGGCCGGGATTGAGCAGCAGGATGCTCTGGCGGTCGGCGAATTCGATCGGCGACACGTCGGCCTTGCTGGCGATTTCGGAAATCTGCTTGAGGTAGCCCGAGTATTCGTTCCACCGCCACATATAGGGCGCGGTCTTCATCTGGTTGACGGCGACGCGGCCGGTGGCGAGCTGGCCCGAGCCTTCGCCGGAGGTCTCGCTGAACCACGGCTTTTGCGCCGGCGCATTGGCTTGGGTGCGGACCCAGACGTTATGCTTGCCGGCGTCGGTGTTGATGGCCTCCATCAACTCGCGCGCTTTGTTGGAAAGCCCGGCCGGGGCAGGGGCCTTCATTGTCACCGTGGCCATGACGTTTTCTCCTCAAATAGCGGGCGATTGCGTCCCTGTGGCAATGCGGCCTGGCCATGCGGCGAACGGCCAAGCCTTTGCGGGAGGTATAGTGGCTCGGCCAAGGGTTTGCAAAGGCAAGAGAACCGCGCCGGGCGAGGCATACCCCACGGAAAAAGCATAGCCGGCGCGGCCGTCGATTTGCGCAAGATCAATGACAGGTCTGGGATCGTCAGCCGGCGGCGATGAAATCGCGGATCGCTTTGGTGAACTCCGCCGGCCGGTCCATGTTCGAAATATGGCCGGCGCCGGGAAGCTCGACATAGCGCGAGCCGCCGAGCTTTTCGTGCAGCTTGCGCATGGCGGGCGCGGGCGCGTCCTTCTCGCCGCAGAGAAACAGCACCGGCCGTTTCACCGTGGCGATGGCGGAGGCGTAGTCGTGGTCGGCGAGCGCCGCAGCGCAGCCGATGAAGCCGTTGACCGGCGTGGCGCGGAACATGGCGCGCACCTTGTCGAGATGCGGCGGGTTCTTTGCCACGGTCTCGGCCGGAAACCAGCGCGACACCGTCGGCTCGACCAACGCCTCGATGCCCTGCTTCTGCGCCACGGCGATGCGCTCTTCCCATTGCTGGCTCGACTGCGGCGTCGATTGGCAGGGCGAGTCGCAGACGATGATGCGATCGAAGCGGTCGGGATGGCGCTCGGCGAGGCCGAGCGCGGTGGCGCCGCCCATGGACAGGCCGGCGAAGTGCGCCTTCTTGATCGACAGCGCGTCCATCAAACCGAGCGCGTCGGCAAGCAGCGTGTCGAACGCATAGCGGCCGGCCGGCACCTCGGTGCCGCCGTGGCCGCGCTGGTCGTAGCGCAGCACGCGGAATGAATTCTTCAGTCCGGCGGCCTGGTCGTCCCACATCGCGGTCGAGGTCGCGAGCGAATTGGAGAATACGATCCACGGCGCGCCGTCGGGGCCGTCGATCTGATAATTGATGTCGATGCCGTTGGCTTTGACTTTCATGGATGATGCTCTCTCTCGGGTCTACGGTTTCGGCAGAAAATCTTCGAGCAGCGCGATGAGCGGCTCGGGCCCCTGCGTCGGCATGAAGTGGCCGGCCTCGATCAGCTCGAAGCGCGCGCCGGGAATCTTCTTCGCCAAGCTCGGCGCTGCCGGCGTGCGGGCGCACGGTGTCGTGGCGGCCGGCGACCACCATGGCGGGGCAGCGGACCTGTGGCAGCATGTGCAGCATGTTGGTGCGCGCCAGCGCGCGGAAGCCAAAACCGAAGCCCACCGGATCGTTGCCCAGATAGCGGCCGCGATAGGCGTCGTATTCGGCCGGGTCGCCGAGGTTTTTCGGATAGGAGATATCGAGCGTCGTCGGCAGCGAGGCGCGCATGCCCTCGCGCATGGCGAAGGCCGCGCGCTCGTCGAGCGCCGCGGCGCGGCTTGGATCGACGCCCGGCGCCGGATTGCACAGCGTGAGCGATCCGACTTGGTCCGGATGCTTTTCCAGAAAGCGCAAGCGCCTGCGTCGCGGCCGCGGCGACCGTTACGAAATGATACGGCGGCGCGAGCCCAAGCCCCTTGGCGAGCGCCTCGAAATCCTCGACCAGCACATCGTTGGAGAATTCCTGGCGCACCTTCTCCGAAAGCCCGGAGCCGCGCTGGTCGTAGCGCAGCACGCGATAGCGTGCGGCAAGCCGCGGCGCCACCTTGTTCCACGAATTCATCGTGCCGCCGAGCTCGTGCAACAGCACGACGGAAGGCCCATGCTGTCCGGCAAGCGCGTAGTGCAGGCTCACGCCATTGGCGTCGATGAAGGGCACGCAAGTCTCCTCAAAATTCCCGGCCGATCAGGTGATCGAGCGAATAAAGGCCGCCGCCGTGGATCAGGAAATAGAACGTCGCGACGAGCCACATCAGCGTATATTCCATGCCGAGCTTGTTCCAGAAATAGCGGCCGACGCGCCAGCGCTCGAAATTGGTCACGATCAGGAACAGCACCAGCGGCACGCAGGCTAAGCGCGTGAACAGGCCGAGCGCGAGCATCGGGCCGGCGATCAGCTCGGTCGCCGAGATCAACGGCGCCCAGAACCAGCCGGGCCGATAGCCCCATTTGTCGAGATCGACCGCGAGCATGCGCACGCTGCGCTGCGGCAGTCCGGTTGTGGGAAAAAACCCAAAACTCATGCGCAGGCCGTGCGGCACCATCCACAAGCCAACGACGACCCGCAGCAGCGCTTGCGATATCGGCGCCAGCGTCTCATAGAGCGACGCCAATTGCGGCAAGATCAGTGGCGTTTCACTCATGGCGGTAGCTGGCGCGCGGCTCAATGCGCCATCAGCACGGGCAGCTTGGCATTGGCGAGGATGTGCCGCGTGGTGCCGCCGAAAATCATCTGGCGCAGGCGGCTTTGCGTATAGGCGCCCTTGATGATGAGGTCGCAGCCGAGTTCGCCGGCCTTGGCGAGCAGCGTCTCGCCGGCGTTGCGCTTGCCGGACGGCTTGAGCGTGATCGGCTCGGCATTGATGCCGTTGAGCTTCAGCGAGCGCGCCATCTGCTCGCCGCTCGGCCCGGCGACGGTCGCGCCTTCGACGGTGCAGATGGTGATGCGCTCGCGCGAGGCGCAGGAGCGGCATGGCGTCGGCCATGGTGCGCGCCTGCTCGGTGCTGCAATTCCAGGCGATCAACACATTGGTGGCGAGCGAGAGCGGCGAAGTCGGCGGCGCGATCAGCACCGGCCGGCCGCTCTCGAACAAAGCGGATTCCAGCGTCACCATGGACGGGCTCTGCCACTCGTCGCCCGGCCGCGCCAGCACGATGGCGTCGAAGACGCGGCCGTAGCTGCCGACGAAATCGTGGCCGCTCGGCGCGGAATTGAGCCAGGAGAACGATGGCGTCGTCTGCGCCGCGCCGGTGTTCAGCGGCACTTGATGCTGCGTCATGAAGGCGCGGAACAGGTCTTCCGCCTGCCGCACCATCTCGGCGTCGTTTTCCTTGACCGCCACCATGGTGAGCCCGCTGTCGGGATCCATGGCGACGAGATCGGCGACCGCCGGGCGCAGCGGAAAGCCCTCGATGCAGGAGCCGAATTTTTGCGCCAGCAGCAGCGCCGTATCGAGCGCCGACGCCATCGCCGCGTTGTGTTCGGTGGGTACGAGAATGGTCTTCATGCACACGCCCCACATGCCCCCGGCAAAGCCGGCGGGCCGTTTGCCCCTTGCTGGTACCTCAGCCGAGCAATCATACTGCCGCGTGGCGGGATGCCGGACAAGCTCTTGCTGCCTGGCGCCGCCGCCGATTGTTCCGTCGCTGGGGCGGAACCGGCCAAGAAACGCCTGGGAGAAGCACCATGAGACGCGGGCTCATTGCGGCATTCGGTCTCGCGCTGTTGTGGACGGCGGCGGCCGGCGCGGAGACCTTCCCGGCCCGGCCGGTGAAGCTGGTCGTGACTTTCGCCGCCGGCGGGGCGGCCGACCTGTTCGCCCGGGTGTTTGCCAACAATATGGGCGCCGACCTCGGCCAGCAGGTCTTTATCGAGGTCCATGCCGGCGCCGGCGGCATGACCGGGGTCGACTTCACCGCCAAGAGCCCGCCCGACGGCTATACCTTGTGCTTCAACGGCGCGTCCGCGATCTCCGCCATTCCCTTCATGGTCGCCAAGATGCCGTACGACTGGCAGAAGGATTTGTCGCTGATCACCACCGTGCTGCGCGTGCCAGAAGCCATCGTGGTGCCGTCGTCGCTCGGCATCGACACGCTGCCGGCCTTCATCGCCTATGCGCGCGAGCGTCCGGGCAAGGTCAATTTCGGCTCGGCCGGCGCCGGCACCATCACGCACCTCGGCGCGGAACTGCTCAAGGAAGAGGCCAAGATCGACCTCGTGCACGTGCCGTATCGCGGCGTCGCGCCGGCGGTCACCGATCTGCTCGGCGGCCAGGTGCAGATGCTGGTGGCCGACGTGCCGTTCCTGTTGCCGCAGATCAAATCCGGCGCGCTCAAAGCGCTCGCGATCACGTCGGCGACGCGCATCGCCGGTGCTGCCCGACGTGCCGACGACGGCGGAATTGGGCTATCCGCGGGTCAATTCCGACAATTGGTACGGCCTGGTCGCGCCGGCCGGCGTGCCGGCCGACGTGCTCGCGCGCCTGCACCGCGCCGCCATCGCTGCGCTCAACAGCGACGACCTGAAAAAGCAATACGCGACCTTCAACGCCACGCCGGCGCCGGCGACGCCGCAGCAATATGCCGCCTTCGTGCTGGCCGAGCAGGCCAAGTGGGGGCCGGTGGTGCTCAAGACCGGCGTGAAGCTCGAATGTCGATCGCGGCGGTGAATGCGATGGCCGATCTGCTGATCCACGACGACGGCGCGGTGCGCGTCCTCACCATGAACCGGCCGGAGAAGCGCAATGCGCTGAATCTGGCGCTGAGCGAGGCGCTGTTCGATGCATTGCGCGACGGCCGACGGCGCCGCGGACATTCGCGCGATCGTGTTGACCGGCGCCGGCCCGGCCTTCTGCGCCGGCGCGGACTTGTCCGAGTTCGCCGCGCTGTCGTCGGCCAACGCGGCGCTGGTCGAGCGCCGCGCCGATATTACGGCGAAATTGCACGGCGTCTTTTCGCGGCTGACCAAGCCGGTGGTGACCGCAATCAACGGCGCGGCGATGGGCGGCGGCGCCGGCCTCGCGCTCGCCGGCGATATCGCCATCATGTCGGCGACCGCCAAGCTCGGCTATCCGGAAGTCAAACACGGCATCGTCGCTTCGGTGGTGATGGCGAATTTGGTGCGTCAGGCCGGCCGCAAGGCGGCCTTCGAGCTCGTCGCTACCGGCGAACCGATCGAGGCGTCGCGCGCCGTGGAGCTTGGCCTCGTCAATCGCGTCGTCGCGCCGCAGATGCTGATGCATGAGGCCATGCAGTCCGCCCGCGCCATGGCGGCCGTGGCGCCGCAGGCCATGGCGGCGACCAAGACGCTGTTCTATCGCGTCGCCGAACTGCCGTTCGACGAGGCGCTCGAAGCCGGCCGCGAGATGAACCAACGCATGCGCGCCTTCCGCAAGGACAAGCCATGAACCTCACCACCGTGCGCTACGCCGTCGACGGCGGCGTCGCCACATTGACGCTCGATCGCCCCGAGGCGCGCAATGCGCTGAACCGCGCCATGTGCGACGACATTGTCGCGGCGACGGCGGCGGCGCGCGACGATGCCGACGGTGCGGCTGGTGCTGATCCGCGCGACCGGTCCGGTGTTCTGCGCCGGCGCCGATCTCAAGGAGCGCAAGGGCATGGCGCCGGACGAAGTTCGCGCCCGGCGGCTCGCCGCCTACGCCGCCTATGGCGCGATCGAAAGCCTGCCGATGCCGGCGATCGCCATCGTGCAGGGGCCGGCGGTCGGCTCGGGCTGCGACATCGCCGCCTGCTGCGATTTCGTCGTCGCCACCCCGCAGGCGACCTTCGCCACGCCCGAGGCGCTATGGGGGACGGTCGGCGCCACCCAGCGGCTGCCGCGCATCCTCGGCAAGCAGCTCGCCAAGGACATGATGTTCACCGGCCGCAAGCTCACCGCCGAGGAGGCCCGCGCCGCCGGCCTGGTGACGCGCATCGTCGACGCCGCCGCGCTCGACGGCGTCATCGCCGAGATCGCCAAAACGATCGTCGCCGCGCCGCAGGCGGCGCTGCGCCAGGCCAAAAGCTGCATCGATCAGGGCGTCGAGCTCGATTCGCGCGGCGCGCTGGCGCTCGAACTGCAAGCCATGGAAGAGAATATCGCCCGCGACACCTGGCGCGCCGGCATGTCGCGCTTCGGCGGCGACAAGCGCTGAGTGCGGCGCCATTTTGGCGCCGATCGTAATATCACTGCAATAATACTGAGGATAATTACCCGGATGAGCCGCGCCGTTCGCGGGGTCGCCATCGGCAATCTGCTAGAATCTCTATGATTCGCGTCAAAAATAATTGCGCCGAGGCGATCGTCATGGGGGACATTTCCAACATTCGGCAACTGATGTCGGCGGCGCGCAGCCGCATCCTTTTGATCTGCCCCGATTGCGGCCAGGAGCACCTGGAATTCGCCGACAGGCTGCGCGGCTCGCGCTTTTATGCCTGCACCGGGGAGGGCTGCGACTACCGTTTCGACCTGGTGGCCGGCCCGCGGCCGACCGCCTTCCAGGAATTTGCCGCCGCTTTGCGCCGGTTCTACGCGGCCCTCATCCCGGCGGGCTGAGCCGCTCGCGCAGGATTATCCGACCGCCTTTGCCGCCGCCTTCACCAGCGCGACCGGATCGGTGAAGGCCGAAACGCCCACGGCACGCAGCCGTTCGACGGCCTGCTCGGCGCTCATTTTGCGCGCGGCGGCGTGGCCGGCGGCGATGCCGACAAACAGCGGTTTTGGCAGCGGCTCGGCGGCAAGCCATGTGGTCAGCGCCTCGATGCGCTCGGCGAGCGAGCGCGAGGCGAGCGTGGTCTGGAAGATGATCGCCTTGATATTGGGCCGGGCGGCCAGCGCGCGCGCGATCTTGAGCCGCTCGGTCATGGTCTCGTCGGGCGCGCCGCGCAGATTGTCCATGAAGCTTGCGGCGCGCATGCCGTGGTCGCCGATCAGGTCCATCATCATCATGCCGAGGCCGGCGCCGGAGGTGACGAGCACCACGTCGCCGTCGGTCTCGACCAGCTGGAAGCCGAGCGCTTGCGCTTCGCGCTCGAGTTTTGTCATGGCGTGCTCGGCCAGCGTCCGGCTGATCGCGAATTCGTTCCGGGTCGTGGCGGAAATCGGCGCCGTCGTCGCGGACGATCTTGGCGTCGCAGGCGATGAGCTTGCCGTCCTTGGTCAGCGCCAGCGGATTGATCTCCAGCAATTCCAGGTCCTCCTGGCGTGCGATGTCCGGCAGCCGCGCGGCGTAGCGCGCCAGGCGCGCGGCAAGATCGGCCGGAAACAGCTTGCCGAGCGCGGCAAAGATCTTTTCCGGGGTCGTCGGCGCGCCGGGCTCGATCGGGATGCGCGCGAGCTTGGCGGTTGCTTCGACATTCTCGCCGCCTTCGGGCGCGACCAGCAGTTCGAGCCGTTGCGCGCTGCCGTCGATGCGCACCGCGACAAAGATTTCGCGGGCGATCGGCACCGCTTCCTCGAGCAGCAGCGGGATATTGGCATCTTCGAGCGCCGGCAGGATCAGCCGGCGGGCGTCGCGAAAACCGTCCAGCTTGTCGAACACGCCGCACCAGGCCGCGCTTGCCGCGGCCGCCTTCGAGAAGCTGCGCCTTGAGCACAAAACCCGGCCAATCGGCGACCGTCATCGGGCGGGCTTTCGCCGGCATGAACCAGCACGCCGCGCGGCACGGCGATGCCGTGGCGGCGCAGCAAGGCTTTCCCGTCGTACTCGGCTAGTCGCATAATGGCCGCCTTCTCCGCGCCGTCCGGCGCATTGTCTCCCGGAGCTTAGCCCATGTCGGGCCCTGCGCGCCTGCCGTTCCTCGATCGACGAGCCGTGGCGCGTCGCGGTGGTGAGCCCGACCGGGCGTTACGCGCGCAATCAGGTTGCCGGCATGATCGAGGCCGGCACGCCGCTTGTCGGCGGCGTCGCGCTCGGCCGCGGCGGCACCGACATGGACGGCCTGCCGCTCTACGATCGCATTGCCGATATTGCCGCAAAAGCCGAACATCGCCTTGATCTACACGCCGGCCGAAGGCGTGCGCGACGCGGTCGCCGAATGCGCGCAGGCGCGCATCGAGACCATCATGGCGGTGGCCGAATATGTGCCGGTGCATGACGCGCTCGCCGCGGCGAATGTTGCGCGCGCGGCGGGAAGCTGGCTGATCGGGCCGAACACGCTCGGCATTTATGTGCCGGGCCGCGGGCTGCTCGGCTCGATCGCGCCGAGCTTTTGCAAGCCGGGACGCCTGGCGCTGATCGTCCGCAGCGGCACGTTGGCGCTTGGCGATGGCGCGGCAACTGACGCTCGCCGGCATCGGCCAGCGCATCGTCGCCCATGTCGGCGGCGACATCGTGATCGGGCGCAATCCGCACGAATATTTGCAGGCGCTCGCCGACGACGACGCGACTGCGGCGGTGCTGTTCTGCGGCGAGATCGGCGGCGACAAGGAATATGCGTTCGCCGAAGCCGCGCGCGGCTTCCCCAAGCCGGTCTATCGCCATGGTGGTCGGCCGCCATGCGCCGGCGGAAAAGCAGATGGGCCATGCCGGCGCGCTGATCGGCAGCGCCCGCGAAGGCGCCGAGGCAAAGCTCGAGGCGCTCGCCGCCGCCGGCTGCCGCATCGTCAAAGGGCCGGAAGAGGCGGTGGCGATGCTGTCGGAGCTTCGCAGGTAGCCTACGGCCTAGACCCGTCGCATCTCGAAAATATTGTCGACCACCGTGTAATCGCCGCGATAGCCGAGCCGCGCGATGGCGCGGATGCGCGACATGTCGATCATGCCGTCGACGATCACCGCGTCGTCGACATGGACGTTGACCACTTCGCCGATCACCATTTCGTATTTGTGCAGCTTGCCGTTGCTGCTCTTGAGCGACACCGTTTGCGAATAGACGCATTCGAGCGCGATCGGCGATTTGGCGACGCGCGGCGGCTTGACGAAGCGCGACGGCGCCATGTCGAGCTTCGCCAGTTCCGGCTCGCTGACGTCTTCGGGATAATCGCCGCCGGAGATGTTCATCTCGTTGCGCAGCTCATAGGTCGCCAGGTTGAACACGAACTCGCCGCCGCTCTGGGCATAGTTCTGGCTGTGCTTGCGCGTGTTCGAGGCGAACATGACGAAGGGCGGCTGGCTGGCGCACAGATTGAAGTAGCTGTAGGGCGCGAGATTGACCACGCCCGCCGGGCTGATGGTGGAGATCCAGCCGATCGGGCGCGGCACCACGAGCGAGGTGGTCGGGTCATGGGCGAGATTGTGCGGCTCGCTGCGCGGGTCGTAGTCCATGGCGGATATCCGGGGTGTGCTTGTGGATGGACAGGCGGTATGGATCGTTGGTCGGCGATGATACAGAATGCTGCGCGTCATCGAATGTCAACGCCGGGATTTCGGCTCGATGAAACTGCACTGGTCGCCACGCTCGCCGTTCGTCCGCAAGGTCATGGTGGTGGTCCATGAGCTTGGCCTCGCCGACCGCATCACCTGCGTGCGCACGGTCGCCGCCTCGACCAAGCCCCATGCCGAGCTGATGCAGGACAATCCGCTGTCGAAGATTCCGACGCTGGTGCTCGACGACGGCACGGTGATCTACGATTCGCCGGTGATTTGCGAATATCTCGATTCGCTCGACGGCACGCCGAAGCTGCATCCGAGCCGAGCCCAAGGCGCGGCTCGCGGCGCTGCGCCGGCAGGCGCTCGGCGACGGATTTTTGGACATGCTGGTGCTGCTGCGGGATGAGCGCATGCGCGCCCACCCTTCCGATGTGCACAAAGCGAGCGCCGCCGTGCGCAAGGCGGCGGTGCTGAATAGCCTGGACCAGGAGGCGGACAGTGCTCGCCGCGACGCCGTTCGGCATCGGCCATATCGCCATCGGCTGCGCGCTCAGCTATCTCGATTTTCGCTATGCCGACGAGGATTGGCGAAAAGGTCATCCCCGCATCGCGAGCTGGCATAGCACTTTCGCGGCGCGGCCATCGGTGCGCGCTACCGAACCGATCGACGACGCATAAGACAAAAATATATTTGCTTGCCGCGGCGGCGGCGAACGCTATACCTGAATTGCGCTCAAACAAATCGCCGGTTGAAATTGTTTGACAGTCTCGCATTGCGCGAGAGGTCGCGTGACAATAGTGAGGGGCACGTTTTGTCTGATGGATTTTGGCAGGCGCCGGTCGATTTCTTCTCGCTCATTCTGATCCTGGTTGCCGGCATCGAGCTGGGGCTGATCGGCTTTTTCGGCGTTAGTGTCCTGACATGGCTTTTCGGTCGCTGGCACTTTGTCGCCTACGACGTCATTGGCGTGTCGGCCGTTTGGCAAATCTTGCGGCAGCGGATCTTTGGCTAGCCGATCAGTCGAAAAGATCACCCGAGCGTCGGATCGAGCACGATCTTGCCCTGGCCCTCGTGCGCTTCGACCATGCGATGCGCGTCGGCGGCGCGCGACAGCGGCAATATGCGCTCGATCTGCGGAATGACTTTTCCCTCCGCCGCGGCTTCCAGGCAGTGCGGCAGGTCGGAGGGCGTGAAGCCGGGCCGGCCCTTGATGGTGATGCGCTTGTGGTAGAGGTGCGAGAAATCGATCGACACGTTGGGACCGGCATGCGCGCCCGCGGTGACGAGCCGGCCATCCATGCCGATGGCGCGAAACGCGATCGGCAGCACCTCGGGATTGGCGATGTTGTCGTAGAGCACGTCGACGCCCTTGCCGCCGGTGATCTTCATCACCTCGTCGCAGATGTCATGCGTCGTGTAATTGATGGCGTGATCGGCACCGAGCTTTTTGCCGAGCGTCGCGCGCTCGTCGGAGCCGGCCGCGGCGATCACGTGCGCGCCGATCACGTTCTTGGCGATCTGGATGCCGATGGAGCCGAGATTGCCGCCGGCGCCCATGATCAGCACGGTCTCGCCGTATTTGAGCTCGGCGACGTGCATGAGCAGATTCCACGCCGTCGGTACGTGACGCATGACCACGGCGGCGCGATGAAAGTCGAGATGCTCCGGAATGGCGACGCCGGCGCAGGCCGGCACGGCGACCAGCTCGGCAAAGCCGCCGGGCCGCTTGATGCCCATCATGCCCTGCGGGCCGCTGATAGCCGCTGCCGTCCTCGGCGCAAACATCCAGCGGCATGATGCCGGCGGCGGCGACGCGGTCGCCGACGTGCCAGCGGCTGACTTGCGGCCCGACGGCATCGACGATACCGGCGCAATCGACGCCGGGAATGAGCGGCAGCACCGGGCCGCGATACTGCTCGCGGCCGGCGCGCAGGCTGACGTCGAGCACGCGATTGACGGTCGCCGCATGGACCTTGATGCGGATCTCGCCCTGGCGCGGCACCGGGTCGGGAAGGTCCTCGTAGCGCAGAACGTCGGGCGGGCCGTATTCGTGGATGACGATCGCTTTCATCGTTGTTCCTGTCGTGCCCTGTGAAGGCGGGGCGTCCAGTAATCATTGCGCGCGCCGTTTCGCAACCGGAGAATCATGCACAACTTTCGTGGACGATGACACGCTGGTACGGCCATGCGGATCGTTCTATCGTTTGTCGAGCCCAAAGGAGGGGTTGGATTTGGCCGACAGCAGCTTAGCCGACAAGATCGCTTGCGCCGAATTGATCCAGGCCTGGGGCGTCTCCCGCGACCAGGGCAAGTGGAAGGATTTGCGCGCGACGTTCACGCCCGACGGCCACATTTCCGTGTCATGGTTCCGCGGATCGTTCGAGCAGTTCGTCGAGCGCTGCCGCGCCGCGTTTAACGCCGGCCATACCTGGTCGCGCCATCATCTGTTTCCGCCGACCATCACGCTCAACGGCGATCGCGCCATCGCGGAGACGAGTGTCGTCATCCGGGTACGACAAAAATTCAACGGCATCGACGTCGATCTCACCTCGTGCTCGCGCTTTCTCGACCGGGTCGAGCGCCATTCCGGCGGCTGGCTCATTGCCGAGCGCGCCGCGATCTATGAGCGCGACCGGCTCGATCCGGTCGAGCCGTCTGCCGCCTTCGATGACCTGTTCGCCGCGGCCAATACCGCGCAATATCCGGAGCAGTACCGCTACATGGCGTTTCGCCTCGCCCACGCCGAGGGCCGCACGCTGGCGCCGGTGATTTATCGCGACGGCGGCCCAGAAACGGCCGACCTTTATGCGCGGTATTCCGATTGGCTCGCCGGCAAAAGCCTCTTGAGGACAATTAATTCATCTTGCAATTCATCTTGACGGCGGTGTGGACTGCGCGCTAGCCGCGAGGTCTGGAGATTTTCATGGCGGTTTATACCGATGTCGCGGCGGAAGACCTCGCCCGCTTCCTCGCCGGCTACGACGTCGGCGAGCTACTGTCCTATAAGGGCATTGCCGAAGGCGTCGAGAACTCGAATTTTCTGGTTCACACCAGCACCGGCAATTTCATCCTGACGCTTTATGAGCGCCGCGTCGCCGAGCGCGACCTGCCGTTCTTCTTAGGCCTGATGGAGCATCTGGCGAGCCGCGGCATCACCTGCCCGCAGCCGGTGAAGACAAAGACCGGCAAGACGCTCGGCAAGCTCGCCGGGCGGCCGGCGGCGATGGTCACCTTTCTCGACGGCCTGTGGATCCGCCGGCCGAGCGCGGCGCATTGCGCGGCGTTGGGCGAAGCGCTGGCGCGGCTGCATCTTGCCGGCAGCGATTTCGCCATGCGGCGCGACAACGCGCTGTCGGTCGCCGGCTGGCGGGCGCTTTACGACGGCTGTCGCGAGCGCGCCCACAAGGTGGAGCGCAATATCGATACGCTGGTCTCGGCCGAACTCGACGTGCTCGAACGCGACTGGCCGCCCGGCCTGCCGCAAGGCGTCATCCATGCCGATCTGTTTCCCGACAATGTTTTTTTCCTCGGCGACCGGCTGTCCGGGCTGATCGATTTCTACTTCGCCTGCACCGATACGCTCGCCTACGACGTCGCCATTTGCCTCAACGCCTGGTGTTTCGAGAACGATCATTCGTACAACGTCACCAAAGGCCGCGCGCTGCTCGCGAGCTACACCAAGACGCGGCCGTTTTCTCCGGAAGAATGGGAGAAGCTGCCGCTGCTTGGCGCGCGGCGCGTCGGTGCGCTTTCTGCTCACCCGGCTGGTCGACTGGCTCGACGTGCCGCCGGGTGCGATGGTGCGGCCGAAGGACCCGCGCGAATATGCGCGAAAACTCCGCTTCCATCAGAAGGTCAAAAGCCCGCGCGATTACGGAGTGGTCGAGCCGTGAACGCCGTATTGCCGCACGTCGTCATTCACACCGACGGCGCCTGCTCGGGCAATCCCGGCCCGGGCGGCTGGGGCGCAATCCTGACTTTCGGCGATCATGAGAAGGAGCTCAAAGGCGGCGAAGCCAATACTACCAACAACCGCATGGAACTGATGGCGGCGATCTCCGCGCTCGAAGCGCTGAAGAAGCCATGCCGCGTCGATCTGCACACCGACAGCCAATATTTACGCAACGGCATCATGACGTAGATCGCCAAGTGGAAGCGAACGGCTGGCGCACCGCCGACAAGAAGCCGGTGAAGAACGTCGATCTTTGGCAACGCCTCGACGCGGCGCTCAAGCCGCATCAGGTGCGCTGGCATTGGGTCAAAGGCCACGCCGGCCACGCCATGAACGAGCGCGCCGACGTGCTGGCGCGCGAAGCGATCGCGGAAATTCGCGCGGCGGGAAGAGTGGCGGCAAAGCCATAGCCGTCATTCCGGATAGCGGCGCAGCCGCAATGCGGAAGTCCATAACCACAGGCCATGCAGGAATTGCTCTGACTGTGATCATCGGACTCCGGCTTCGCGGGCTTTCGCCCGCGCCCCAGGGAGAGGACGACGCTAGATCGTCTTCAGCAGATTATCGGCGCCGGAGATTTCGGCCTTGCCGGGTGCATCTTCGACGTTGAGCGTCTTCACCACGCCGTCGTCGACCACCATGGCGTAGCGCTGCGAGCGCACGCCGAGGCCGCGCTCGGTCAGGTCCGCCGTCAGGCCGAGCGCCTTGGCCCAGTTGCCGCTGCCGTCGGCGAGAAACTCGATGGCGTCGCCGCCGGACGCCTTCTTCCAGGCGTCCATCACGAACACGTCGTTGACGCCGGTCACCGCGATGGTGTTGACGCCCTTGGCCTTGATTGCGGCCGCGTTCTTGACGAAGCCCGGCAGGTGGTTCTTGTGGCAGGTCGGCGTGAACGCGCCCGGCACCGCGAACAGCACCACTTTCTTGCCCTTGAACAATTCGTCCGTGGTCTTCGGCTTCGGGCCTTCGCCGGTCATCACCGTGAAGGAGCCGTTGGGTACGCGGTCGCCAACTTTGATAGCCATGACTTCAATCCTCTTTGGGGTTTAGGAACTTGGGGGTTCAGGAACTTTGGGGGTTTATGGAAGGACGTTTCTCAGGCGCACAAATTAGCGCGGCGGGAGCGATCTAGTCGAGATGGATCGGAACCTCGATGGCGTCGTCGCCGGAGACCGCGGTGAAGGTCAAGGTGACGTCCTTGGCGCTGGCGCCGGGCGGCAGCCCATCGAGATCGAAGGTGAAACGCCGCTGCTCGCCGTCGGTCCCGCTCGGCTCCGGCAGCGGCAGCGACCAGTCCGGCGTCGGGCCCTCGACAAAGAGATCGAGCGGCGCATCCTTGGGTGCGGCGACCTCGACGACGACGCGGTCGTGCTCGCCGCCCGGCTCGCGTTGCGCCGAAATCACGGCGAGACCTTTGCCGGCGCCGGGCGCGACGCGGCGTGGCACCCGCAGCTCTTCCTTTTCCAGCGCCGTCTCTTCGGCGCCATCGCCGGAGAGCGCCAGTTCGAGCGTCGCTTCGGCCGGCACGCACAGATTGCCGCAGACGGCATAGTTGAGCTTCAAATGCAGCGACGAATGCTTGCTCGCGTCATTTTGAACAATGCGCAGCGGCAGCACGACCCGGCCGACATAGCCGATCGAATTGCCGCCGGCGCCGTCGGGAAAGCGCTCCGGCGCCGGCCACTCAACGGTGACCGACTTGACGTTTTCGGAGCCGGAAAAATCAAATGTCGGCGGCACGCCCGAATCGCCCGGCTCGCGCCAATAGGTCTTCCAGCCGGCATCGAGCCGGATTTCCACGCCGGCGTGCAGATAGGTCGCGTCGGCGGACTTCATCACCGAACCGGCGATGAGTCGCGCCTGCGCGTGCGGTTGCTTGTCCCAGGGCGAAGCGTCCTGCGCGCGGGCCGCTGCCGGGCCGGCGAGAGCGGCCAGCGCCATCGTCACAATCGTTAATCGCGGGGCAGCGAGCATGGCGCTGTCTAGGGCGAAACGCGCGCGCATGCCACTGACATGATTGTGACTATCGGCAAAGTGCCATGGCACCGCCGCAGCGCCGCCATTGCGTCGGCAGTAAGGCATGGAAGGTATTCATGAACTTTTGACCGCGCCGTTCGTTTGCAAATGCGGAGTGATCGGCTAACCTTTCGAGCATGAAATTGCCACGTGGTTCTTCGGCAAAGCGCGGGCGCGGCTATCTGGACGGCCAGATGCTGATCGCCATGCCGGCGATGCTGGACGAGCGCTTCGCGCGTTCGCTGATCTATATCTGCGCCCATTCCTCCGAAGGCGCCATGGGCATCGTCGTCAACCATCCGGCGCCGAACATCAGTTTCTCCGATTTGTTGGTGAAGCTCGACGTCATTCCGGCGGCCGACCGCATCCAATTGCCGACGCGGGCCGGCGGCGTGAAGGTGATGCGCGGCGGGCCGGTCGAGACCGAGCGCGGCTTCGTGCTGCACTCCGCCGACTTCTTCATCGAGAACTCGACGCTGCCGATCGCCGAGGGCATCTGCCTCACCGCCACCATCGACATCCTCAAGGCGATCGCGCGCGGCGACGGTCCGGCCAGCGCGATCCTCGCGCTCGGCTATGCCGGCTGGGCGCCGGGCCAGCTCGAGACCGAGATCCAGGGCAACGGCTGGCTGCATTGCACGGCCGATCCGGAGCTGGTCTTCGGCCCCGACGTCGGCGGCAAATACGAGCAAGGCCTTAAAGAAGATCGGCATCGATCTCGGCATGCTGTCGAGCGAAGCCGGGCACGCGTAAGTGCACCGCCGGCGTCGGCTATCGCGCCAATTCCATATTCTTTATCCGGCTGCAGCAGCGCGCGCGCTTTCTCCGCCGTCATCGGCGCGCCGAACAAAAATCCTTGCGCGTATTCGCAGCCGAGCTGCGACAGCTCGACGGCGTCGGAATCGGTTTCGGCGCCTTCCGCCACCACGTCCATGCCGAGATCGTGGGCGAGCGACACGATCGAGCGCAGGATCACCGGGCGCGTGCCTTTGGACGTGGTGCGCACGAACGACTGGTCGATCTTGATGGTGTCGAACGGAAAGCGCTGCAGATAGGACAGCGAGGAATAGCCGGTGCCGAAATCGTCGAGCGCCAGCCCGGCGCCGAGCTCGCGAATCCGCTGCAGCATCTGGGCGGCGTGTTCCGGATTTTCCATCACCACCAATTCGGTGAGCTCGAGCTTGAGGGTGCCGCGCGCCACCGCCGATCGCGTCAGCACCGAGCGTAGATCCTGGATCAAATCATGGCGCAGCAATTGGCGCGACGAGACGTTGACGCTGACAAACAGCGGATTGCGATGGCGCAAGGTGCGTTGCCAGGTGCTGAGCTGCTTGGCGGCGCGCTCCAGCACGAACAGCCCAAGCTCGACGATCAGCCCGGTCTCCTCCGCGATGGTGATGAATTCGGCGGGCGACATCCGTCCGAGTTTCGGATGGTTCCAGCGCGCCAGCGCCTCGAAGCCGGCGATGGCGCGGTCCTCGAGCCGCACGATCGGCTGGTAGAGGATGGCGATCTCCTCCCGTTCGATGGCGCGGCGCAGATCGGATTCCAGCGTCAGCCGGTCGGTCTTGCGCGCGCGCATCGCCGGCTTGAACACCTCGATGCGGTCGCCGCCGCCGCGCTTGGCGTGATACATCGCGAGCTCGGCGTCTTTGAGGACTTCCTCGCCGCGCTGCGGTTCGGTGTCGCCGAGCGTCATGCCGATCGAGCCGGTGACGAAAATCTCGCGGTCGTTGAAGGTGATCGGCGCGCGCAAGGTGCGCCGGATGGTTTGCGCCACGGCGGTGACCTTTTCGGCGCCGCTCTCCGACAATAAAATCAGCGCGAACTGATCGCCGGAAAGCCGCGCCAGCGTGTCCTGCGGCTTGATGACCCGGCCAAGCCTTCGCGCCAAGGTCAGCAGGATCGAGTCGCCGACCGCCATGCCGACCGAGTCGTTGACCTGCTTGAAGCGGTCGAGGTCGATCACCATCACGGTCGGCTTGAGCGCGCTGTCGGTCTTGGCGAAGCTGAGCACGGCGTCGAGCCGGTCGAGGAACAATTCGCGGTTCGGCAGGCCGGTGAGATTGTCGTGCACGGCGTCGTGCAGCAGACGCTCCTCGGCGGTTTTGGATTCGGTGACGTCGGTCAGCGTGCCGACCAGCCGGATCACTTCGCCGTCGGAGCCGACCACCGGCCGTGCCCGCAGCGCGAACCACAGATAATGGCCGTCGGCGGTGCGCATGCGGAAATCCTGGGTGACCCTGCCGCGGCGTTGTTCGAGCACATTGTCCAGCGTGGCGCGGAAGCGGTCGCGATCGAGCGGATGCAATACGTCGAGCCACTTCGCCGCCGAGCCTTCCAGCGTGCCCACTTTGAGGCCGAGCGCGGTTTCGGTCTCGGGGCTGGTGAAAACCTTGTCGGCGGCGACGTCCCAATCCCAGATCATGTCGCCGGCGCCGGTGAGCGCCAGCGCGCGGCGCTCGACGTCGGACACGATGCCCTGGGTGATGCCGCCGGCGAAGGCGTGCTGCATCACCGTAAAGCCGATCAGCATGACGATGAGGACGAGGCCGCCGAGCAGCGCCGGGCCGACGATATCGTTGGTGACGAAGCCCAGGACGGTCAGCGCCGCGCCGATCACCCAGACGACCAGCAAGAGCCAGGTCGGGATCAGCATCACCGCGCGGTCGTAGCCGTGGGTGGAGAGGTAGACCACCAGGATGAAGCCGAACACGGCGACCAAAAACAGCGAGATGCGCGCGATGCCGGACGCGATATCGGGCGAGAACAGCGCGATGCCGACCAGGGCGCCGAGGAAAGCAAGCCAGCCGACGGTGATATGGGCGTAGCGCACGTGCCAGCGGTTGAGGTTGAGATAGGCGAACAGGAACACCAACAGCGTCGCCGCCAGGATCGCTTCGCCCGACGCGCGCCAGATGCGCTCGGCGCCCGCCGACATGTCGAACACCTTGTTCCAGAACCCGAAGTCGATGCCGATATAGATCAGCACCGCCCAGCCGAGCGCGGCCGCGGCCGGAAACATCACGCTGCCTTTGACGACGAACAGAATGGTGAGGAACAGCGCCAGCAAGCCGGCAATGCCGATGACGATGCCCTGGTACAGCGTCAGCGAATTGACCTTGTCTTTGTAGGCGTCGGGTTCCCACAGATAGAGCTGCGGTATGTTGGGCGTGCGCAACTCGGCGACGAAGGTGATCACTGTGCCGGGATCGAGCGTGACGCGGAACACGTCGGCGTCGGCGCTGTCCTGCCGCTCCGGCGGGTCGCCCGACGACGGCGTGATGTAGACGATGCGCGAGCGGCCGAGGTCGGGCCAGATCAATCCGGAGCCGACCATGCGATAATGCGGCGCCACGATAAGGCGGTCGATCTGCTCGTCGCCGTTATTGGCGAGCGCGAACACCGCCCAGTTCTTGCCGGCTTCGCGGGCGCGCACCTCGATGCGGCGCACGATGGCGTCGGCGCCTGGCGCCGTCGAAACCTGGATGCGATCGCCTTCGGTGTGCTGCGGGTCGACGGCGTCGGTGAGATCGATGGCCGCCGCATCGGTGCGCACGTTGACGGCCTCGACCGCGCGCGCGGCGGGAACCCCGGCAACGGTCATGATCGCCAAAGCGACAAGGGAACCGCAGGCGCAAAACCTTGCGGCGCGCAAAAATGCCAACAGTCGCCCTCCGAAGCCGGCGGCCGGCGCCGATCGCGCCACGACGATCACAAGTCCCCCGAAACGATAGCGAACCGGCTTTGCGCCGAATTCGCGGCCGCTGGCTTCCCGGGCACCAAAACGAGCCAAAACCCCTGCGCCATAAGGCCTTAGTAGCCCTTGCCACGGCCCAGGGCAAGGATATTGCCGTTTACTTTCAAAGGGTCAGGCCGATCGCGCAGGCTATCTTGCCGCATCGTGACGGTGTCGGCACGTGTGACAAGCGCGGACCGACGCCATTAAAATTTGCGCATGCAAGGAGCGGCAACAATGCCTGCGATCGATCCGGACGATCTGCCGAAGAAGAAGATCACCCACGACATCGGGCAGGAGTTGACGCTGCTCTCGGTGGGCGAACTCAGCGAGCGCGTTGCGTTGCTCAGGGACGAGATCGCGCGCCTTGAAGCGGAGATGAAGCGCAAGAACGCTTCCAAATCGGCGGCGGATATGTTCTTCAAAAAATAAGCTTTCGAAACTTGGTTAACGACGGTTAGCTGCGTATTTCAAGCCAAACAAATTTGGTTAATGGCCGCCGGCCACACACCTCATATTAAGCTGTAGGAAGATTCGGCAAGTTTCTGCGATTCCTTAACCTTTCGTTAAGCTTTCTCGTTCATTACAGATATTGTCCATCTTCTGGACATCGAGTGGCTCCTGTCCACTCTGTTTGACGCCTCCCTGTTATCACCTTGAGCCGCCGGCAACGGCGGCTCTTTTTTTATGCATTTGCGTTATCAGGGCATTCGGCGCGGTAACGCGGCAACTATGTCGGCAGCTTTGCCGGCAACCCCGCTGGACTCGAAGCCCGCCGCGAGCGATGCTGTCCGCCGGTGTGAGGCGTACCAATGTCCGAGAAGCGTTCGATCGAGGCCAATGCGGTCTCCTTCAGTGAGCGGCTGGCCAATTCGCAAGTGTTCGCCACCCTGTTTCGCGACGGGATGGCGCTGGTCGAGGAAACGGCGAGCTATCTCGACGGCACGGGCCGGCACGGAATCCAAGAAACTCGAACGCAGCGCCGCCTTGGTTTACGCCACCGAGAGCATGCGGCTGACCACGCGGCTGATGCAGCTTGCCTCATGGCTGTTGCTGCACCGCGCGGTCAAGGAAGGCGAGATGACGCTCGCCCAGGCCAGCAAGGAAAAGAGCAAGGTCCGGCTTGCGGCCTGCGACCCGGGCGACGCGAAGTCGATCGCGCTGTTGCCGGAGAAGCTCCGGGAGCTGATCGCCCGCTCGGTCAAGCTGCAGGCCGAAGTGCGCCGGCTCGACGCCACCATGCACGCGCCGCAGCCGATGAAGATGGCCGTCGGCAACCCGGTCGAGCGGCAGATGGGCTTGTTGAAGGCCGCGTTCGAGTCCGACGGCTTGTAATCCTCACTTCACCGGCGCCGCATCGGGAATGAAGCGCTGGCCGAACACCGGCTCCTTGTAGGGCGTCGGCGGCAATTCCCAGGCTCCCGTCGACGGCGGCCGCACTTCGGCGTCGACATGCACGTCGAGCAGGAACGGCTTGTTGGCTTTGATGGCGTGTTCCAGCGCGCCGCGGAAATCCTCCGATTTGGTCACGGTGAGCGCTTCGACGCCGGCGGCTCTCGCCCAGGCGGCGAAATCCGGATTGAACGGTTTTTTGTTGGCGCCTTGGTGGAACATCGTGCCGTATTCGCGGCCACCGAACATGCCGAGCTGGATGTCGCGGATCGAGACCCAGCCGAAATTGTTCCAGATCACCCACACCACCGGAATGTCGTATTCGACCGCGGTGCACAGCACGTGCGGCACCATGGTGAAGCAGCCGTCGCCGGTGACCGCGACCACCGGCCGATCCGGCGCCGCCAGTTTTGCGCCGAGCGCGCCGGACGCGCCGAAACCCATGCCGGAAAAGCCCCAGGAATTGAGCATCGTCTGCGGCTGCCGCGCGTTCCAGAACTGCATGTACCAATTATGACTGACACCGACATCGCAGCAGATGATGCCGTCCGGCGGCAGCACCGCCTGGCAATCGGCGACCACGCGCTCCGGCCGCATCGGCGAGGCGTGAATGTCGAAATTCGGCCGAACGAATGTTTCCCACTCGGCGCGCCATTTGGCGATGTCGGCGAGCCATTCCTTGGTGCTCGGTTTGGCGCCGCGGCGATCGAGCTCGGCGAGAAGCTGACGCAGGAAGGTGCGCGCGTCGGCGAGGATGCCGAGGTCCGGCGGATAATTGCGGCCGAGCTCGGCCGGATCGACGTCGACATGGATGAGTTTTGTGTGCGGAAAATTCCACGAATAGCCGGGCATCCATGACGACGCCGAGCGGTCGTCGAAGCGCCCGCCGATGGCGATGACGACGTCGGAGCGGCGGCCGGCTTCGTTGGCGGGAAACGCGCCGTTGCGCCCGATGAAGCCGAGCGACAGCGGATCGGTCATGTCGATGCAGCCCATGCCGTTGGGCGACGAGATCACCGGGATGCCGAGCTTTTTGGCGAATTCCGTCAGCTCACGGCTGGCCTCCGACAGCGTGACGCCGTGGCCGATGAAGAGCACCGGCCGCTGCGCGGCAAGGATCATGTCGAGCGCGCGCGCGATGTCGTCGGGCGAGGCGCCGCTTCGCTGCGTGTTGAACGGCGGCGCCGGCGGCGGCATCTCGACGTCGTCTTCCTCCTGAAAGACGTTGAACGGCACGTCGATATTCACCGGGCCCGGCCGGCCGGACAGCATCGTGGTCATGGCCTGGCGCAGCGCCAGCGGCAGCATGTCGACGCGGGTCGGCTGATAACTGTGCTTGACCACCGGGCGCAGCACATTGACGAAATCGGCCTGAAAATGCCGGTTGATCTCCTGGAACGGGCTGCGGTTGAACTGCGAGGTCGGCACGTTGGCGGTGATGGCGAACACGGCCGAGGAATCGGTCAGCGCGCAGGCGAGCGGCATGACGATATTGGCCGAGCCCGGCCCGCACGAGGTCAGCGTCGCCACCGGCTGATGGCGCACCCGGAAATAGGCGTCCGCCATATGGGCCGCGACCTGCTCGTGGCGCGGCGAGACGAGCTTGATGCGGTCGCGCGCCTCGTAGAGCGGATCGAGCATGCCGACATTGCCGTGGCCGCAAATGCCGAACACGTAGGGAATATCGTTGGCGATCAGATAGTCCGTGATCAGCTCGGCGCCCTTCATGCGTGGCATTGCGGCTCCTTCAGGTCGTCAAGGCGGGTGTGCGGCGCAACCTAGACTGCGCTAGAGTTGATGCGCAATAGTCGGCGTAAAGGCAATGAGCACGGGCGCAAGGAATGGACCGATGATCCTGCTCTCCAATGGCGGAACGAATACGCAGCGCAGCCGCGCCGCCTCGAACACCATGATCATAGGCACGGTCGACGGCGTCGTCATGCTGGAACGCGCGGCGCACGGCTGGATCGTCAAGCACCGCGCGCTCGGCGGCTGTTCGGTCAGCGCCGTCACTGCGTCCGAAGACGGCACCTTGTATGCCGCGACCCACGGTTTTGGCGCCGCGCGCAGCGACGACGGCGGCTTGACTTGGACCTGGGTCCTCGACGGCCTCGACCATATGGATTTGTGGTCGGCCCGCGCCGGCAAGCTTGCGGGCCGCGACGTGGTCTGCGTCGGCGCGCTGCCGGCGCATCTTTATATCAGCGAGAACCGCGGCAAGACTTGGCGCGAGCTGCCGGCGCTGCGCAACGCGCCGAGCGTCGGCAAATGGTGCTTTCCGCCGCCGCCGCGCATCGGTCACGTCAAGGACATCGTGTTCGACGGCGACCGCCTGCTGGTCGGCATCGAGATCGGCGCTCTTCTGGTGTCGAAGGATTTCGGCGAAAACTTCACCGAGCTCGTCGTCGATCCCAATCCGGTCGAGTGCGATATCCATCGCGTGCTGGTGCATCCCGATCGGCCGCATCGGCTCATCGTCGCCAACGGCATCGTCGGCGTGATGTCGAGCGACGACGACGGCAAGACCTGGCGCAAGAATCCGATGCCGCCCTATGCCGATTATCCGGACGCCATCGTCGTGCATCCCGACGCGCCGGACACAGTGTTCCTGACCGCCGGCGTCGGCTGGCCGTCGCAGTGGTACGCGATCGGCAAGGCGCGCGGCAAGATCGCGCGCAGCCGCGATGGCGGCAACACCTGGCAAAGACTTCTCGGCGGTCTGCCGAACGGTCAGCGCGCCCTGTTCAGCGCGCTCACCATCGAAGCGTGGCCGGGCGGCTCGGCGCTGTTTGCCGTCGACACCGACGGCGAAGTCTTCGAGAGCACCGATGAGGGCGACACCTGGACGAACGTGGCCGAAGTGCCGCCGGTGTCGAAGGGCGAATTCTACCGCGCCTTGGCGCGCGACCGCGGCAAGCTTGCGGTCGACGACATCGTCGTCAGCAATTCCGCAACCGAGCGGCTCGCCAAAGTGGCCGCTCGTCGCTGAGCAATCAGAAGCGCGGTTTGTAGCCAGAGCCGTCCTTCTCGATATGGCCGGCGAACGGGAAGCCGACATGGCCCGGGAAAACCAACGCGCCGGTCGATGGCGCAATCTTCCAGCACGCGGCGGCGGCTGACGCGCGCCTGCTCAACGTCGGAATTCTTCGGAAAATTCCAGTCCGGATAATAGACCTGCAGCAGGTGATGAAAGACGTCGCCAATGAGCGTGGCGCGATTGCCGCCGACGTTCAGGTTGAAAACAAAATGTCCCGGTGAATGGCCGCCGGCGGGCTGAATGTCGATGAACTCGTCGAGGCGATGCGGCCCGGTCACCAGATCGGCGCGCCCGGCTTCGACCACCGGCACGACACATTCACGAAACGAGCCGAACTCCGTCGGCGCGGTCGCCGGATCGTTGTCGAGCTTGCTGAAGTAATCGAAATCGAGTTTTGAGAACACGTAGCGCGCGTTGGGGAATCTCGGCACCCACTTGCCGTCCTTGAGCTGTGTGTTCCAGCCGACATGGTCGTGGTGCAGGTGCGTGCACATCACGAGGTCGATCTCGTCGGGCCGCGCGCCGGCCGCCGCGAGGCGGTCGAGCCACGGCGTGTCGAGCATGTTCCACGCCGGCCGCAGCGGCCGCGATTTCTGGTTGCCGCAGCAGCCGTCGATCAAGATCTTGCGGCCGTCGAGCTGCAACAGCCAGCTGTGCACGCTCAGCTTGATCTTGCGCGAGGCCGGATCGTAGTGATGCGGGCTGAGCCAGTGAGCGTGCTCGGCGAGTTGCGCCTCGGTCACCGCCGGGAAAATCTCTGCCACCGGATAGATCGGCAGATAGGTTTCCTCGATGCGGGTGACGGTGGCCTTGCCGACCTTGAAGACTGACATCGGCCCCGCCCGCTATCGCCCGTCCTGCTGGCGCGGATTAGGTCTTGAGGAAGCCCGAGAACTTCTTGTTGAAGCGCGACAAACGGCCGCCGCGGTCGAGCAGGTGCTGCTGGCCGCCGGTCCAGGCCGGGTGCGATTTCGGGTCGATATCGAGATGCAGCGTATCGCCCGGCTGGCCCCAGGTGGTCCGGGTGGTGAATTCGGTGCCGTCGGTCATGATCACTTTGACGGTGTGGTAGTCGGGATGGGTGTCGGGCTTCATGGCGTTGGTACCGGCTTGTCTGTGTTGCTGAATTTGGCCGCTCTATACCGCGGCAGGCCCGGCGAGACAAGCGGACGCTGCATCCTTAAGCGCACGTTGCCAGGGCGGTCCGCAAGCGGCATTGTCCGGCCCAAAGCGGCGGCCGGGCGGCCAAAAAGGCATTGCGGCGCATGAATTTCACGGCTGACAACGACGCGGCCACGCTGGCGCGGCCGACACCGTCGGCGCCTGCGACGGCAGCCGAGCAGGTGGTTTCGGCGCTGCCGCCCGACGCGCCGCCGGACAAGCGCAAGACCAACCTGCGGCCGCTCGCCTCGCTGTTGCCCTACGTCAAACGCTACCGCTGGCGAGCGATCGCCGCGCTCGGCGCGCTGGTCGTCGCCGCCCTGACCACGCTGATCGTGCCGATCGCGGTGCGGCGCATGATCGATTTCGGCTTCACGGCGCGCGGCGTCGAGCTGATCGACAGCTACTTTCTGGTGATGATCGGCATCGCGGCGCTGCTGGCGCTGGCGAGCGCTTCGCGCTACCTCCTCGTCACCACGCTCGGCGAGCGCATCGTCGCCGATTTGCGCGGCGACGTTTTCGCCCATCTCACCTCGCTCTCCGCCGACTTTTTCGACGAAGCCAAGACCGGCGAGGTGATCTCGCGGCTCACCGCCGACACCACGCAGATCAAGGCCGCGGTCGGCTCTTCGGTGTCGGTCGCCTTGCGCAATTTCGTGCTGTTCACCGGCGCCAGCGTTATGATGGTGGTGACGAGCCCGCGGCTGTCGGCCTTCGTGCTGGGCGCGATTCCGATCATCGTGTTGCCGCTTTACGCCTTCGGCCGCGCGGTGCGCCGCCGCTCGCGCTCGGCCCAGGATACGCTCGCCGATGCGTCGGCCTATGCCGCCGAACTGATCGGCGCGGTGCGCGTGCTGCAGGCCTTCACCAATGAGCGGCTCGGCATTGCGCGCTTCCGCGACGCGGTGGAGCGCGCCTTCGACGCCGCCCGCGATTCCATTCGCGCGCGCTCCGTCCTCACCGCGTTCACGATCTTTCTGGTTTCGACGAGCGTCGTCCTGGTGCTGTGGGTCGGCGCGCAGGACGTGCTGGCCGGACATATGACGCCGGGCCGTCTCAGCCAATTCATTCTCTATGCCGTGCTTGCGGCAAGCGCGCTCGGCTCGCTGTCGGAAACCGGCGGCGAGGTGGCACAAGCCTCGGGCGCGGCCGAGCGGCTGTTCGAAATTCTCGCCATCAAGCCCGCGATCGCGCGGCCGCCGCAGCCGGCCGCGCTGCCGTTGCCGCCGCGCGGCGAGGTCGCGTTCGAAGACGTGAAATTCTCCTATCCGACGCGGGCCAATATCTTGGCGCTCAACGGTGTTTCGTTTCACGTGCGCCAGGGCGAGAAGGTCGCGATCGTCGGGCCGTCGGGCGCCGGCAAGAGCACGATCTTTCATCTCTTGCTGCGCTTCTACGATCCGAGCGCCGGCCGCATCGCGCTCGACGGCGTGCGGCTTGCCGATCTCGACCCGGCGGACTTGCGCGCGCGCATCGCGCTGGTGCCGCAGGACAGCGTGATGTTCGCCACCTCGGTGCGCGACAATATCCGCTTCGGCCGGCCCGAGGCGAGCGATGCCGACGTCGAGCGCGCCGCCGCGTTGGCCCATGCGGCGGCCTTCATCGCGGCGCTGCCGCAAAAGTTCGACACGCCGGTCGGCGAGCGCGGCGTCACGCTGTCGGGCGGCCAGCGCCAGCGCATCGCCATTGCGCGGGCCATCCTGCGCGATGCGCCGCTTCTTCTGCTCGACGAAGCGACTTCGTCGCTCGACGCCGAAAGCGAGACCCAGATCGCCGCCGCGCTTGCCGATCTGATGCGCACGCGCACCACGCTGGTTATCGCCCATCGGCTCGCCACGGTGCAGTCCTGCGACCGCATCCTGGTGCTCGACGAGGGCCGCATCGTCGAGGAAGGCACGCACCAGACGCTGGTCGCGCACGGCGGCCTCTACGCGCGGCTGGCGAAGCTGCAATTCCAGGGGGAGTGATTTCACGGCCGCCAGCTCATGCGATGCACCGGCTTGCCGGAGATCGGATTTTTGCCGGCGCCAGTGATGAGAAATCCGAGTCGGCGGTAAAAGCCGATGGCGCGGACATTGTCGATGTTGACGTCGAGATCGAGGCCGGCCGGGAGATATGAGCTTGGCTTCGGCGATCAGCGTCGCGCCGACACCGGAGCGCCAATGCTCGGGCGCCACCACGATCTGGTCGAGATAAAACGTGCGCGGATCGACCGTGACGAAGCCGATCATCACGCCGTCGGTCTCGGCGATCACGACTTCGGCGACCGGCAGAAGCTCGTTGCGCCAGCGCTGGCGCCACCAGTCGAGCCGCTCGGCAAAATCAAGTTCCGGATAAGCCTCCTGCCAGGTCCGCAGCCAAAGTGCTACGGAGGCGTCCTCATCGCGCGGCTCGTAACGACGCAGCGAAACGCCGGCGCGGTCTGTCATGGGAATGAAGGAGGGCGACGAGCCCCGTGTCGAATGTGAAGAATTACGACCTCGTCTTGCTCCACCGTGTAATAGACAACATACGGAAATCTACCGAGCGGAAACTTGCGCACGCCCGCGATATCAGTCTCCTGCGCCATGTAGGGAAATTCGCCCAGTTGCCCAACCAGTTCGTCAACGCGCGCTGCGACCGCAGCAGCCGCAACGACGCTATTATTTGCAATGTAGGCAAAAATCTCGTCGACTTCGCGGAGTGCGGTTTCAGTATACCGCACCCTCATGAACGGTAGCGATTGAACACCGCAGCGACTTGTTCGTCGCTTGCAAATTTTCCCTGACGCATTTCCTCAAGCCCGCGTTCGATCGCGGCTCGCTCATCAGGGTCGAGTTTATAGACACCCAGGTGTTTGGTTTCGATGTCCACGATCGACTGCACCAATTCGGCCTGGGCTTCTTCCGGCCAGTCGGCGATCCGTTCCAGGAGTGTTTCGACCATTTTATTCATTACACAATCATATCAGATTTGAATGCCAAATGCACGTCTCACCGCTCCGTCAATTTCAGCTCGATGCGGCGGTTGTGGCTGAAGGCTTCGTCGGTGGTGCCGGGATCGATCGGCTGGAACTCGCCAAAACCGGCGGCGACGAGGCGCTGCGGCGACACGCCCTTGCTGATCAGATATTGCACCACCGAGATGGCGCGCGCCGCCGACAAGTCCCAGTTCGACTTGAACGGCGAGGTCGCGCTGAGCTGCCGTGTGTCGGTGTGGCCGTCGACGCGCAGCACCCAGTTGATCTCGGACGGAATTTGCTTTTCCAGATCGAGCAGTGCGCTGGCGAGCTGATCGAGCTCGGCGCGGCCTTCGGGCCGCAGCGCCGCTTGCGCAGAGTCGAAGAACACTTCCGACTGGAACACGAAGCGGTCGCCGACGACGCGGATGTCCGGCCGGTTGCCGAGGATGTCGCGCAGCTTGCCGAAAAAGTCCGAGCGGTAGCGCGACAATTCCTGCACGCGCTGCGCCAGCGCCAGGTTCAGCCGCTGGCCAAGATCGGCGAGGCGCAGCTGCGAATCCTTGTCCTTCTGCTCGGACGCGCCGAGCGCATCCTCGAGCGCGGCGATCTGCTTGCGCAGCGCGCCGATCTGCTCGTTGAGATTTTCGATCTGCGCCACGGCGCGCGCCGTCGCTTCCTTCTCCAGATCGATCTTGGCGTTATCGCCTTCGCCCGGTCCCGGCGCGGGACTTGGGCTCGCACCGGCTGCGCCGCGCAGCCGGTCGCGTTCGCCTTCGGCGGCCGACAGCGACGCGCGCAGCTGCGCCACCTGGTCCTCGAGATTGGTTTTGCCGGTCTGCTCCAGCGACAACAGCTGGCTCAATCGCGAGATCTGCGCATTGAGCCGCGCCAGCGCGGTGTCCTTGCCGGCGACTTCCTGCGACAGGAAGAATTGCGCCACCATGAACACGGTGAGCAAAAAGATGACGGCCAGGATCAAGGTCGACAAGGCGTCGACAAAGCCCGGCCAGTAATTCATGCCGCTATCGCGACGGCTGCGGGAGAGCGCCATGGGGCCTCCTGATTATCTGGTCGCCGTTATCTCTCGACCGGTTCCCGCGCCACCTGCTCCATGAAGCGGCGCAGGTCGCGGTTGAGCTTGGCCTGCTCGTCCGCCCAGTCGCGGATCATCTGCTGCTCACTGCGCATATGTTGCACGAGCCCCTGGATCGCCTCGGCGAGATTGGCCATGGCGGTCGTGGTCGCCTTGCCGGCGCCGCCTTCGTCGACCGAATGGCGCAGCCGCTCGAAGGCGTCGAGGATTCCGGCCGGCAGCGCCGCGCCGCCGCTCGTCGTGCCGACGCCGAGGTCCTGCACCGTGGTGGCGAGCCAATCTTCGAGATTGGTGTAGAAGCGGTTCTGCGCCTGGCTGGTCTGCAGATCGAGAAAGCCGAGCACCAGCGAGCCGGCCAGCCCGAACAGCGACGACGAGAATGAAATGCCCATGCCGCCGAGCGGCGCGGCCAAACCTTCCTTGAGCGTCTCGAACACCGTATCGGCGTCGCCGCCGATTTTCAGGCCGTTGATGATGCTGCCGACCGAACCGACGGTCTCGATCAGGCCCCAGAAGGTGCCGAGCAGGCCGAGGAAGACGAGCAGGCCGGTGAGATAGCGCGAAATATCGCGCGCCTCGTCGAGCCGCGTCGCCAGCGAGTCGAGAAAGGCGCGCATGGTCTGCGCCGAGATGGCGACGCGATCGACCCGCTCGCCGCCGAGCATCGCCGCCATCGGCGCCAGCATTTTGGGTTCCCGCCTGGCGGCGAGTTTCGGATCGGCGCTGCGATAGCCGTTGACCCAGGCCACTTCGGGAAACAGCCGGATGACGTGGTGGAACGACAGGATGATGCCGATCAACAGCACGCCGATGATCAGCGCGTTGAGCCACGGGTTGGCGAGGAAGGCGTTGAAAATCTGGCGCTGCAGCACGAACGCGATCAGGCCGCACAGGATCAGGAACACCAGCATCCGAATGAGGAAGATGCGGGGTGACGAAAGCTTGTTGAGGTCGTTCGCCATCGGTCCGGTTCAGCGCGCGGAATCGCCGCCCAATAATGGCACAGCGCGTGTGACAGGAGAACGCATGTTCGTCACCCTTGACTATCGGCCGCACCGTGCTTTCGGCGGCCATTGACAGCATCTTGGGCCGCATTTTGCGACTTGGCCATTTTACGAGTTGGCGCAGGCTTTGCGGCGGGCTGATGGCGCCTATGGCGCAACGGCCTCCTTGCTTGGCTCCTGACTGGCCTCCTTACCTGCCGCCTTGAGCAGGCGCAGGAGCTCGCGGTGCATGGTGTCGTTGCCGGCGACGACCTGTCCCTTGGTCAGGACGGCGTCTTTGCCGTCGCAATCGCTGACGAAACCGCCGGCTTCGCGCACCAGGATCAGGCCCGGCGGCGAGATCCCACGGCGACAGATCGCGCTCCCAATAGGCATCGAGCCGGCCGGCGGCGATCCAGGCGAGATCGAGCGTCGCCGCGCCGTAACGGCGCAGACCGGCGAAGTTCTGTTGCGCGGCGGCGATCTCGCGACGCGCCAGCGCCAGATCGCTGCCGCGGCCGTAATGCGGCAGGCCGCAGGCGACCACGGCGTCGGCCAGGCGCTCGCGCGCCGCGACCCGGATGCGCTGGTCGTTGAGGAACGCGCCCTTGCCGCGCTCGGCGATGAACAGCTCCTCGTTGGCCGGATTGTAGGTCAGGCCGGCGACGATGGCGCCGTCGCGCTCGAGCGCGATCGACACCGCGAAATGCGGGATGCCGTGCAGGAAATTGGTGGTGCCGTCGAGCGGATCGACGATCCAGCGATGACTCGTGTCGGTGCCGGCGCGGGCGCCGCCTTCCTCGCCGAGAAAGCCGTAGGCCGGCCGCGCCTTGGCCAGTTCCTCGTAGACGATCTGCTCGGCGCGGCGATCGGCGGCGGTGACGAAATTGCGCGGCCCCTTGAGCGACACCTGCAAATGCTCGATCTCGCCGAGATCGCGCTTGAGGCTGCGCCCGGCACGGCGCGCGGCCTTGATCATGACGTTGAGCACGGCGGAATGCAGCATGGCGGTCCCGTACCCGTCGCGGCGGCTCGGCGCAAGTCGCGTTTTCATCGGCGCACGAAGCGGCATTTCCATCCTAAACCTTCCCGCTGGAGGGGCGAAGGTCTCATCGGCGGCCTTCGGCCGCCGTGCCTTGTACGTGAAGAACGCCGACGCGAACGCGTCGGCTACGGCGAAGCGCGGCGGAGATCGGGGGTGAAAGCGCGCGTCACAGCGCGCTGCTGATCCCTGGCATCGCCGCGCACCCCATCCCCGCGCACCTGCGGTGCGCGACCCTCCCCCTGCAGGGGAGGGTGAAGTGCGCGCCCTTACAACGGCGGCCCTGCTTCAGCGCATCAATCCACTTCTTCGCCGCGGCCTCGCCCGCCGCGCGCTTCTCCGGGTCGAGCTTGGCGACAAAATCGTCGAGCGCCAGATCGGTCTCGCCGCGCGCTTTGGAGATCAGGTGCCATTTGGTGGCGGCGACCGGATCGGCGGGGGCGCCTTGGCCGGAAGCGAGGATGTGGGCGAGGCGGTTTTGCGCCACCGGATTGTTCTTCAGCGCCGCTTTGTGGAACAGCGCCGCGGCGACCTCCTGGTTGCGCGCGACGCCGTCGCCGTTATAGAGCGCGATGGCGTATTCGACTTCGGCGTCGGTATAGTCGGCGAGCGCCGCAAGGCCGAACAGATACACCGCCTGGTGCATGTCCTTCGCCACGCCGCGGCCGCCCTTGTACAAGGTGCCGAGCGCATATTGCGCTTCCGGATTGCCGGCCTCTGCCGCGACGCGCATCAATTCGGCGGCGCGGGTGAAATCCTGCGGGAACAATTGCCCCTCGATATAGAGCAGCGCCAGATCGTAAGCCGCCAGCGGCTGGCCGAGCTTTGCCGCCGCCGCGAGCCATTTGGCGCTGGCGTCGCGGTCGCGCGGGCCGGCGCGGCCGTCGAGGCGGAACATGGCGAGCGCGAACATCGCCTCGCGGTCGCCGCGGTCGGCGGCGAGCTTGTACCATTCGGCGGCTTTTTGATCGTCCTGCGGTACGCCGAGCCCGTTGGCGTAAAGCTCGCCCAACAGCGTCATCGCTTTCGGGTCGGCCTTGTCGTCGACATTCTTGGTCGCGAGCGCGAATGCGGTGATGTAGTAGCCGCGCTGAAACGCGCCGAAGGCGAGATCCGGCTCACGGCCGTTCGTGGCGGGCGCGGTTGCCGGCGCCGGAGTGCTTGGCGCCGCGGCGGGCGGTTTCGGTTTCGGTTTTGCGGGTTGCGTTTTCGGCGCGGCGGTTGCCGGCGGATTCTGCGCGGCAGCGGGAAACAGCAAAATCGCGGCGGCGAACGCCGCGAGCGCAAGCGTAGCCGCGAGCCGGCGCGCCACAGCGGTCACGGCACCGGCTCGGCCAGCGCGCTTGCCGCCATCGTCACCGCCGCGGCTGCTCCTTGCGGATGCGTCCATATCCAATCACCAAGCGCGACGAAATCGGCGCCGGCCTGCGCCAGCAACCGGACTTCGTCCGCCTCTCCGGCATAGCCGATGCACGGCACTTCGACGAGATCGGCCCACCATTTGACCCGGTCTTCCACCGCCCCCAATTGCGGCCGGTTGCCGCGGCGATCGGGCTCGCCGAACAGCACGTAGTCGGCGCCAGATTCGCCGGCCAGCATGGCATCATGACGGCTGCGCAAGCCGCCGGCGCCGGCGATGCGGTCGGGTTTCAGACTTGGCAGCGCCGCGGTGAACGCCTCGATGCCGGTGAGATGAGCGCCGTCGGCGCCGACCCGGCCGACGATCTCGACGCGGCCGTCGAGCAACAGCGCAATGTCGCGGCGCTGCACCACGGCGGCCACCGTCTTGGCGCGGTTGACCAGCGCGCGCTCGTCGGCGTCGGCGAGGCGCAGCAGCACGGCGGCGATGTCGGCTGTGGTGAGGACGGCGTCGAGGTCGCGCGTGAATGACTGCAGTGTCGTCGAGGGCAGGGGTGACGAGATAAAGCCGCGGGTGAGGGCGCTGTGGTTTCATTGCGTCGCGTTATACCCGTCACCCTGAGGTGCGAGCAAAGCGAGCCTCGAAGGGCGACGGCCCGGGCGCCTCGGCCGCATCCTTCGAGGGCCGCTTCGCGGCCACCTCAGGATGACGGTTCACATTGTGCGCTCTCATCTTCCTCCAGGCCGGCGCCCCCTCCACCACGGTTCGCTCGCTTCGCGAGCTCCAGTGGTCTCCCTCCCCCGCTGTCGCGGGGGCGGATGCTTTACGCCGCTTTCCGTTCCAGGTCGGCTTTCCATTGGCCGAGCGCGGCGAGGCTGTTCATCATGGCGCGGTGGTTGAAGGCGCGTTGCGCTGCCGCCACGTTTTCGGATTTGCCCGACCAGGTTTTTTGCGGCGCGGCTTGCAGCGCGCGGCCGTAGGAGAATGAGACGTGCCACGGCAGCGGGCCCATCTTGTTGATGGCGTCGAGATGAGCGGTGGCGTCTTCGTCGGACTGGCCGCCGGACAGGAACGCGATGCCGGGCACGGCGGCGGGCACGCATTCCTTGAGCACGCGCAGCGTCTTCTCCGCGACTTCTTCCGACCGACGCGCGCTTGCCCGATTTCTTGCCGGGCACGATCATGTTCGGCTTGAGCACCATGCCTTCGAGCGCGACGCGGTTGAAGAACAGCGCCTGGAACGTCTCTTTGAGCACCCAGCCGGTGACCTCGGCGCAGCGGTCGATGTCGTGGCCGCCGTCCATCAGCACTTCGGGCTCGACGATCGGCACGATGCCTTCGCTCTGGCACAGCGCGGCATAGCGGGCGAGCGCATGCGCATTGGCGTTGACGCAGGTGTAGCTCGGCATGCCGTGCTCGCCGATGTCGATCACCGCGCGCCATTTGGCGAACTTTGGCGCCGAGCCCGCGATATTCGGCGAGCCGCTCGCCCAAGCCGTCGAGGCCTTCGGTGACCACTTCGCCCGGGCAGTTCGGCAGCGGCTTGATGCCCTTGTCGACCTTGATGCCGGGCAGCGCGCCCGCTTGCGCGATCAGCTTGACCAGCGGCGTGCCGTCCTTGGCGTTCTGGCGGATGGTCTCGTCATAGAGGATGACGCCGGAAATATATTTCGACATCGCCTCCTTGGTGCGGAACAGCATTTCGCGATAGTCGCGCCGGTTGTCGGCAGTGCATTCCACGCCGAGCGCATCGAAGCGCTTCTTGATGGTGCCGGTGGATTCATCGGCGGCCAGGATGCCGCGGCCGGGGGCGACCATGGCCTCCGCCACCTTGTTCAATTCCGCAACGTTCATCGCGCTCTCCCGTAAAAAGTTCTCGCCCCGTCGGCCGCGGATTTCATCGGCGACCTACTCCCTCTCCCCAGAGGGGAGAGGGTGGGGTGAGGGGGTTCGGACTCCCGAGCAAATTCTCGGAGTCAGTACCCCCTCATCCTGTCCTTCTCCCCTCTGGGGAGAAGGGACGCAGCTCGCCGTCGTTCCCGCAACCTGCCGTCACATCGGTTTCCATCGCCGCGATTCGGCAGCGTGTTTGACTTTATTCTATGCGCCCGCGGCCGCGGAAGTCTCGCGGACCAGGAGCACTTTCACCCCCGGCAGGGTCTTGCCTTCGAGCGATTCCAGGAACGCGCCGCCCGCGGTCGAGACATGGCTCAGGCGGCCCATGACGCCCGCGGCATTGAGCGCCGCCACGGTGTCGCCGCCGCCGGCAAAACTGACAAGTTTTTTCGCTTCCGTGAGTTCCGCCACCGCTTCGGCCACCTCGATGGTGCCGTTGTCGAACGGTTCCACCTCGAAGGCGCCGAACGGGCCGTTCCAGACCAGGGTCTTCGATCGCGCCAGCACCGAGATCACGTGTTCGATGGAACGCGGGCCGATGTCCAAAATCATGTCGGTTGCGCCGACGTCTTCAACCGCGACCACCCGCGTCGGCACGTGCGCGGCGAGCTTTTGCGCCACCACCGCGTCGACCGGCAGCACGATCTCGCGCTTGAGCGCCTTGGCCTTGGCCATGATGTCACGCGCGTTGGGGATCAGATCGTGCTCGCACAGCGACTTGCCGATCGGCTTGCCCTGGGCGGCGAGGAACGTATTGGCCATGCCGCCGCCGATGATCAGCGTCTCGACCTTCGACAACAGATGCCCGAGCAGATCGAGCTTGGTCGAAATTTTTGCGCCGCCGACGATCGCCACCACCGGATGCTCCGGCGTCTCGAAGGCTTTTTGCAGCGCATCGAGCTCGGCCTTCATGGCGCGGCCCGGATAGGCCGGCAAGTTCGACACCGTCACGATCGCCGTGTTGGCGGCGTGCTCGCGGTGGGCGACCGAGAACGCGTCATCGACGAACAGATCGCCGAGCGCCGCAAGCTTTTTGGCGAACGCGTGATCGTTTTTTTCTTCTTCAGGATGGAAGCGGGTGTTTTCCAGGCACAGGATATCGCCGTTCTTCATCCTGGCGATGGCGGCTTCCGCTTGCGGGCCGATGCAGTCTTCGGCGAAAGCCACCGGCCGCTTCACGATGCGCGCGACTTCGGCGGCGACGGGGCGCAGCGAATCCTTCGGGTCAGGCCCCTTCGGCCGGTTGAGATGCGACAGCAAGATCACCTTGCCGCCCTTGTCGGAAAGCTCGGTGATGGTCGGGGCGATTTCCTCGATGCGGGTGGCGTCGGCAACCTTGCCGTCCTGCATCGGCACGTTGAGGTCGACGCGCAACAATACGCGTTTGCCTTTGACGTCGGCGTCGTCGAGGCTGCGGAAGGCGTTCATGGCCGGCACGATGCGAAAGCAGCGATGACCTTCAGGCGAGCTTGCCCATCGCGACCGCGGTGTCGATCATGCGATTGGAGAAGCCCCACTCGTTGTCATACCACGACATCACGCGCACCAGCGTGCCGTCCAGCACCTTGGTCTGGTCCATGTGGAAAACCGACGAGTGCGGGTCGTGGTTGAAGTCGCTGGAGACGTTGGGCGCGTCGGTATAGCCGAGGATGCCCTTGAGCTGCTGCTCGGCGGCGCGTTTGACCGCGGCGTTGATCTCGTCCTTCGAGGTGGCGCGCTTGGCGACGAACTTGAAATCCACCACCGAGACGTTCGGCGTCGGCACGCGGATGGCGACGCCGTCGAGGCGGCCGGCGAGCTCGGGCAGCACCAGGCCGACCGCCTTGGCGGCGCCGGTCGAGGTCGGGATCATGTTGAGCGCCGCGGCACGCGCCCGATAGAGATCCTTGTGCACCTGATCGAGCGACGGCTGGTCGTTGGTGTAGGAGTGCACCGTGGTCATGAAACCTTTGTCGATGCCGACGGCGTCGTTGAGCACCTTTGCGACCGGCGCCAGGCAATTGGTGGTGCATGAGGCGTTGGAGACGACGGTGTGCGCCTTGGTGAGCTTGTCGTGGTTGACGCCGTAGACGACGGTCAGATCGACGCCGTCGGCCGGCGCCGAGATCAGGACGCGCTTGGCGCCGGCGGCCAGATGCGCCGCGGCCTTGTCCTTGGTGGTGAAGATGCCGGTGCATTCCAGCGCGATGTCGATGCCGAGCTCTTTCCACGGCAGCTTCGCCGGATCGCGCTCGGCCGTGCACCTGATGGCGCCGTTGCCGACGCTGATGCTGTCGCCCTTGACGGTGACCTCGCCGGGGAAGCGGCCGTGCACCGAATCGTAGCGCAGCAAGTGCGCGTTGGTTTCCACCGGCGCCAGATCGTTGACGGCGATGACTTCGATATCGTGGCGGTCGGCCTCGACGATGGCGCGCAGGATATTGCGGCCGATGCGGCCGAAGCCGTTGATGGCAACGCGAACCGACATATTTCGCTCCCCGGTCTTCCGTCGATACCGCGCCCAAGGCCCGGCACCCTCTATGTAGCTATTGTTCTACGACTTTTCTAATCGAGCCAAAGCCGCCTGCGCCACCTTTTCGGCGGTTAATCCGAAGTGTTGGTAAAGCTCCTTATAGGGCCCGCTAGCGCCGAAGCCGGTCATGCCGACGAAAACGCCGTCGGAGCCGATGATGGCGTCCCAGCCCTGGCGGATGCCGGCTTCCACCGCGACATTGACGCGGGCCTGGCCGACGACCGCGGCGCGCTTGGCGGCCGGCGCGGCGAGGAACAGCTCGAAGCACGGCACCGAGACGACGCGCGCCGAAATCTTGCGCGCGGCGAGGAGTTTCTTCGCCTCGGCCGCGATGGCGACTTCCGAGCCGGTGGCGAACAGCGAGACGACGGCGGAATCGTCGTCGGCCGCGATCAGCTCATAGGCGCCGGCGGCGCAGCGATTGTGCTCGTCGAAGCCGAGGCGCAGTTGCGGCAGGTTTTGTCGCGTCAGCGCCAGCACGCTGGGGGCGTCTTTCGATTCGAGTGCAAGCTGCCAGCACTCGACGGTCTCGACCACGTCGCAGGGACGGAACACTTTGAGATTCGGGATGGCGCGCAAGCGCGGCGAGATGCTCGACCGGCTGATGGGTCGGGCCGTCTTCGCCGAGCCCGATCGAAGTCGTGGGTCATCACATGGATGACGCGCTGGCCCATCAGCGCGGCGAGCCGGATCGCGGGCCGGCAATAATCGGAGAACACCAAAAACGTGCCGGAATAGGGGATGATGCCGCCGTGCAGCGCCATGCCGTTCATGGCCGCCGCCATGCCGTGCTCGCGCACGCCGTAATGGATGAAGCGACCAGAATAGTCCGCGGCGCTGAGCGCTTTCATCGCCTTGGCGCGGGTGTTGTTGGAGCCGGTGAGGTCGGCCGAGCCGCCGATCATTTCCGGCAGCGCCGCGGTCAGCAATTCCAGCGCCAGCTCGGACGCCGCGCGGGTCGCGATCTCCTTCGGCGCAGCGCTGAGCTTTTCCTTCAGCGCGCGCACCGCGCCGGGAAAGAGCTCGGACAGTTCGCCGCGCAGGCGGCGCTCGAACTCGGCGTGATGCAGCGGATCGCTGGCGGCGAGGCGCTCCTTCCAGGCCAGCCGCTGCCGGCTTGCCGCGCGCGCCGGCTGCACGCCATGCTTCGCGGATGGCGGTCGGAATTTCGAACGGCGCAAAAGTCCAGCCGAGCTTTTCGCGCGCGCCCTTGATCTCGTCGGCGCCGAGCGGTGAGCCGTGGGCGGAAGCCTTGCCGGATTTGGTCGGCGCGCCGAAGCCGATGGTGGTGCGGCAGGCGATCATCGATGGCCGGTCGGATTTTTTCGCCGCTTCGATTGCCGCGGCGATCGCCGCCGGATCGTGGCCATCGATGCGGCTTGCCGCCCAGCCCGCCGCCTCGAAGCGTTTCACCTGGTCGACGGAATCCGCCAGCGCCAATGGCCCGTCGATCGAAATGCCGTTGTCGTCGAACAGCACGATCAGCTTGTTCAGCTTGAGGTGCCCGGCCAGCGCGATGGCTTCCTGGCTGATGCCTTCCATCAGGTCGCCGTCGGAAGCGAGCACGTAGGTCGCGTGATCGACGATGGCGCTGCCGAACACGGCGGCGAGGTGCCGCTCCGCGATCGCCATGCCGACCGCGTTGGCCAGGCCTTGGCCGAGCGGTCCGGTGGTGGTTTCGACGCCGGGGGTGTGGCCGTGCTCCGGGTGGCCGGGGGTGAGCGAGCCAAGCTGGCGGAAGCGCTTGAGCTCGTCGATGGTCATCGCCTCGTAGCCGGTGAGATGCAGGAGCGCATAGAGCAGCATCGAGCCGTGGCCGGCGGAGAGCACGAAGCGGTCGCGGTCGGGCCACGCCGGATCGGCCGGGTCGAATTTGAGGAAACGCGTGAACAAGACGGTGGCGATATCGGCCGCGCCCATGGGCAGGCCGGGATGGCCGGAATTGGCCTTTTCGACCGCGTCCATCGCCAGCGCCCGGATGGCATTCGCCATGCGGTCGTGATCGGCACGCGCGGTCGGGCTCAAGCCGCTCGAGGGAAAACGTGAAGGCTCCGCGGCGCTTGCCACAAGCGAACGTTCCGGCATCGTCATGGGACTGGCCAAGCGCGGCACCGAGCGAAACGGCCGCGGTTATTTGAAGGGCTGGGCACAGATAACATGGGAAGCCGATGAGTCAATTGCGCCGCTCCGGCGCGACGGCGTCATGCACAGGCACGGATGAGACGCATACGTTAGGCGTTGACGCTCTAGCTCGATGCGACGTAAGCTTCCTTTCGTAAATGGTTGCCGTCGCACAATTTTTGCGCCCTGTGCGACAGCCGGGTAGGCGCATGAGCGAAACCGATTCGATCGAGGCTGCAAGCCGCCGTCTGACGCTGGCGCTCGAGGCGCTGGATGAGGCGGCGGAGCGCCGGCGCGAGGCCGACCGCGGCGTCGAGGCGCTGGCCAATCAGGTCCACGCGCTCGACAACGACCGCTCACGCCTCGCCGGCGAGCTCGACCAGGCCGCGGCCCGCACCCGCGCGCTCGAAACCGCCAATCGCGAAGTGGCGCAGCGCATCGATCGGACCATCGAAACCATCCGCGGCGTGCTGGAGCCCGGCGGCTGAGCGAAGCCGCGGGCAGCGGGTCGAACAGAGTTTGCGTTGGGGGAGGGGCAATGTCCCAGGTCAGCGTCACCATCAACGGGCGGCAGTTCCGCATGGCCTGCGAGGACGGCCAGGAAGGCCACCTCATGGAGCTCGCCCGCGATCTCGATACCCGGATCGAGGGCCTGCGCAGCAAATTCGGCGAGATCGGCGACACCAGGCTCACCGTGATGGCGGCGCTCACCATCGCCGACGTGCTGTCCGAGAACGCGCAACGCATCAAGCGGCTCGAAGACGAAGTCGCGGCCTTGGCGGACGCCCGCGCCGCCGCCGCCGATCAGGCCAAGACCGTGCAGGGCGCGGTGGCCGCAGCGCTGACCGCCGCCGCCGAGCGCATCGAGATCATCACCAAAAAACTCAACCAGACCAGCGGCAGCAACGGCGTCGCGTTGGGCTAGCTAGCTGCCGCATGGTGAGGCGCATTCTCCGGGACCAAGACCAGCAACGCGATCGCACCAACCACTGCGAAGCCGGCGCCGAACAGAAACACGGCGGCATGCCCGACTTGATCCCAAAGCCATCCGGCGACAAGGCTGGCCACCAGTCCGAACAAACCGACCGTCGTGTTGTACCAGCCGATGCCACTGGCGCGAAGTTGCTCCGGCACGTAGTCGCTTGCCAAAGCTTTGCCGACGGAGCGGAATATTCCCTGATAGAGCCCGTAAAGGATGAAGAGCACGGCGATGAATGCGATGTTCCTGGTCAAGGCGAAGCCGAGGTAGGTCACCAGAAAGATGGCGTACGAGACGAGCAAAATATTTCTCCGGCCCAATTGGTCCGACAGAAATCCTGCAGGATATGAAATCAGCGCCGCCACGAGGTTGAAGCCGGCGTAGATCAGGATCGTCATCGTCAACGAGGCGCCGATATCCTTCGTCTGCAGGATCAGAAAGGCGTTGCTGGAATTGCCGATCCCGAACAGAGCGGTCGCCAGCAAATATTTCCAATAAGGTTTTGGAAATTGCCTCAGATTGATATCGATCTTCGCTTTGGCGCTCACTGCTATGGCGCGTTCTTCGACCAACAAGACCATCAAGAAGGCGAGCAGGCCGGGAATGACCGCAAGGTAGAAGATCAGGCGAATGTCGAGCTGCCACACGATGAGCAGCAAGACAGCGAGCAGCGGGCCCAGGAACGCACCCGCGTTGTCGCCAACGCCCTCGAGCCCGAAGGCCCTTCCTCTATTTGCCTCGTCCACCGAAGAGGCGATGAGGGCATCGCGCGGGGCGGAGCGGGTGCCAGTGCCCAGCCGGTCCAGGAACCGTCCACCCAGGACGCCTTGCCATACCGTAGCGGCGCCCATGAGTGGCTTGCCAATCGCGGCCAGGAAGTAGCCCACGAGCGCCACGGGCTTTCGCCTTTGCAGCTTGTCCGACAGTGCGCCGGAAAAGCCTTGAACGATGTTCTGTGTCGCCCCGGCGACGCCTTCGATCAGGCCGACCACGCTGCCGCTGGCCTTCAAGGTCTGCGTGAGGAAAATCGGCAGGATCGGATAAAGCATCTCCGTGGAGATGTCGGCGAACAAGCTGGCCAGGGCCAAAAGAAACGTATTCCGCGACAGACCGGAGAAGTATCGATGATGGGCTGTCGCAGTTGTCATGGCTGGCTTCCATCCATTCATCCGGTGGCGGCCTAGTCGTCCAGCTGACCGCGCCGCCTGACGACAATCACATATAGGTCACCAGCCCCATAAAGCCTTCGTCCTGGTGATCCTGATGATGGCAATGCAGCAATGTGGGGCCCGGATCGTCGGCGACGAAATCGATCTCGACGGTGCTGAAGCGCGTCATGTTGACGGTATCTTTCATCACGCCCGCGGTAGCCTTGTCGCCCACTTTGGTGATCTCGAATGTGTGACGGTGCAGGTGGACCGGGTGGTTGTCGCCGCTCTTGTTGCTCAGCGCCAGGCGATAGCGCTTGCCGACCTGGGTGGTGAACAGCGGATTGGTGGCCGGCCATGACTTGCCGTTGATGGTCCAGCGGTTATAGCCGCCATGGCCGCCCGGCACTTTCTCGAAGACCAGTTCGAGACGTTCGTCCGGTGACGGTACCGGCCTGATCGTCGCCGAAGATGGTGTAGTCCCATGGCGAATTCGGCGGCGCCAACCATTGCGGCTCGCCGCGCGCATCGGCGTATTCGACGACGACGCCGAGGCCCATCTTGCGGTCCTCGTCCTTGATCCCGCCAAGGATCCAGATGCCCGGCCGGTTCATGTCCACGATCACGTCGGCACGTTCCGCAGGCGCGAGAAACAGCGTGTCGACGCTTTGCTGCGTGGGCACCGGATTGCCGTCAAGCGCGATCACGGTGAAGCGATGGCCCGGCAGCGCCAGCGTGATGTTCTCGGTCGGGCTGGCATTGAGCAGCCGAAACAGCACGCGCTCGCCCTGCCGCACGCGGACCGGTTCGCCGTGGCCGAGCATCTTGTCGTTGAAGGACGCCGACGCGTAGAGCACCTCAAGGCCGTTGTCGGGCGGCGGACCTTTGCGGATATCCTGCATGCTGACCCACGAGCCTTCCCAATGGTGGGCCGCAAGCAGGACTTCCTTGTCGTAGCGGCCGGGATCGCCGGCCGGCTCGACGATCAAAAATCCGTACATTCCCGAATACAGGCTTCGCGTCAGGTCTTTTCCGGCAACGTCGTGGCTGTGGTACCACCGCGTGCCGGTGGGTTTCGGCACGAACGTGTAGCGCGCGGTGCCGCCAGGCGCGACCATCGGCGAGCCCTCTTCCATCGCACCATCGGCCGCCGCCGGCACGTAAAGCCCGTGCCAATGAATGATGTCGTCGATGTCGGTGTCGTTATGGATGTCGATGCTGACTTGGCGGTTTTCGCGAAGACGCAAGACCGGACCGGGAACCGTGCCGTTGTAGCCGAAGGTCTGGATCACCTTGCCGGGAGCGAGCTCGAGCTTCAGCGGCGCAATGCGCAGCGAATAGTCCGGCTGCCGTGACGATTTGCGTATAGGCCTCGTCGATCGCCGCGCCGCACGCCATCCCGGCGACGCCGGCTCCGATCAGGAAACCGCGGCGATCCAGCAATGAGGTCGAGGCGGGCTGCCGGGGAGGAACCAGGGGCGAAGGTTTGCGCATCATTGTCCTCCGAAGGTAGCCCCTAGAAAGAGAGTAGTTAGCCAATCGAAGGCCCGCAATCGGCGACGGCAACGGCGTCGCGCTAGGCTAAATCTCTCAGCGGCGATCTCCCACTCCCCGCGCGGGGAGAAGGAGGCGACGGCACAGCCGAGATGGCGTCGCCCCTCGCAACGCACTACATTGGCCGGGCGGGGCTGCCTGGTGCGTAGGAGCACACTTCCGGGGCCTTACGATCCCACAGGGAGCTGTCCCTGGCCGAGCTCCTGGGTTCGGTCATATGGCGCCCACCTACTTATGTAGGTTCCCGGGATCAGCCTCTTACGGCCGGCGCGGCTCCGCACTCTTTGACTGTTGCAACGCGCGCACTACCCTTTTCCCGTCACCCTGAGGTGCGAGCAAAGCGAGCCTCGAAGGGCGACGGCCCGAGCGCCTCGGCCGGCATCCTTCGAGGCCCGCGCTGTGCGCGGGCACCTCAGGATGACGGAACGCGCGTGGAAACCATTTCAAATGAGAAGGCAGAGCTGCGCGTCGCTGCGCAAGTACGTCGCGATGCACTGCCGGCGGATACGCGCAAGGCTGCCGCTGAAACGATTGCCGCGCGAAAATTTCCGCTCGCGATCGCGCCCGACACCATCGTCTCCGGCTTCATGCCGCTCAAGAGCGAGATCAATCCGCTGCCGCTGCTGCAGAAGCTCGCCGAAGCCGGCGCGCGGCTGGCGCTGCCGGCCATCGCCGGGCGCGGCAGGCCGTTGATCATGCGGGCGTGGGAGTTTGGGGCGCCGCTTGATCGCGGGCAGTGGGGGATTCGTGAGCCGAAGCCGGACGCGCCGGAGGTGGAGCCCGATATTCTGCTGGTGCCGTTGTTGGCGTTCGATCGGGCGGGGTATCGCCTCGGCTATGGCGCCGGTTATTACGATATGACCATCCATCGGCTGCGGGCTTTGAAGCCGGTCACCGCCGTCGGCATTGCCTTTGCCGCCCAGGAAGTTCCAAAAATTCCGACGACACCGCGCGACGAGCGCCTCGATCTCGTGCTAACCGAGCGTGAGGTGATCGATTTGCGAGGCAAGTGAGTATGCGCATTCTCTTCGTCGGCGACATCGTCGGCCGCAGCGGGCGGACTGTCGTCATTGAGCGCTTGCCCGGCTTGGTCGAGAAATGGAAGCTCGATCTGGTCGTGGTCAATGGCGAGAACGCAGCCGGCGGTTTCGGTATCACGGAAGCGATCTATCGCGAGCTGATCGAGGCCGGCGCCGACGCCATCACGCTCGGCAATCATGCCTGGGACCAGAAGGAGGCGCTGGTTTTCATCGAGCGGGCGCCGAAGCTTGTTCGGCCGATCAATTATCCCACCGGCACGCCGGGTCGGGGCGCGGCGATGATCGAGGCCAAGAATGGCGCGCGCGTGCTGGTAATCAATGCCATGGGCCGCATTTTCATGGACCCGCTCGACGATCCGTTCGCCGCCGTCGATCGCGAACTGATGGTGTGTCCGCTGGGCAAAGCCGCCGACGCTATTATTCTCGACTTCCATGGCGAGGCGACCAGCGAGAAGCAGGCGTTCGGTTTTTTCTGCGACGGCCGCGCAAGCCTCGTGGTCGGCACCCATACCCACGTGCCGACCGCCGATTTGCGCGTGCTGCCCGGCGGCACCGCGTTCATGAGCGACGTCGGCATGACCGGCGACTATGATTCCGTGATCGGCATGGGCAAGGACGAGCCGATGCAGCGCTTCCTGCAGCGCATCTCGTCGGCACGGTTCGAGCCGGCGACTGGCGCGGCGACGCTGTGCGCCGTTGCCGTCGAGACCGATCCGGCCACGGGGCTGGCGACGCGCGTCGGCGCGGTGCGGCTCGGCGGCTGCCTGGACCAGGCCAGCCCCGCTTTCTGGACTTGAGTTTCTGGCGCGGTCCGCTCTATCTCCTAAAACCATGACACCGTCCTGTTTCAAAACCTACGCGGACGCGGATTTCGATCTGCAGCGGCCGGCCGACGTCGCCGTGATCATGCCGACCATCATCCGCCCGACGATGAAAGAGGCGCTGCAGTCGGTGTTCAGGCAGGCGCCGGCGCGACGGATACAGATTTTGATCGGCATCGACCGGCCGGACGGCGACGTCGCCCTGATCGAAGCGATCTGCGCCGAGCGTCCCGCCCATTGCTGCGTCAATGTCATCTATCCCGGCTATTCGACCTCGGTGCGGCACGGCGGCCTGCACCCGGCCTATGACGGCGGCGTGCTGCGTTGCGTTTTGACCTATCTGGCCAACAGCCGCTATGTCGCCTATCTCGACGACGACAATTGGTGGGCCGACAATCATCTGAACTCGATGCTCGCAGCGATCAAAGATCATCACTGGGCCTACGCGCTGCGCTGGTTCGTGCATCCGGATACGCGGCGCACCATCTGCATCGACCAGTGGGAATCGGTCGGTCCCGGGCGCGGCGTGTTCGCGCAGCAATTCGGCGGCTGGGTCGATCCGAACTGCCTGATGTTCGACAAGCTCGAATGCCATCAGGCCATCCCGTGGTGGACCCGGCCGTTGCCGACCGATCCCACCCACGGCACCGCCGACCGGCAGGTGTTCGGCTTTCTCAATCAGCATTTTCGCGGGCGCGGCACCGGCGAGGCGACGGTCTATTATCAGCTCAATGCCGCCGACCTTAATCACGCCGACCGCGTGCGGGCGATCGGCCCCGCCTATGCGGCCGCGGGCGTGCCGGAGAGGTCGGGTTGCGCTCCGTTAGCGGCGGAAATATCAGGTGTCGCGATAGACGTAAGGAATGAACGATGGCCGGCCATTCACAGTTCAAGAACATCATGCACCGCAAGGGGCGGCAGGATGCGGCGAAGTCGAAATTGTTCGGCAAGCTCGCCCGCGAAATCACCGTCTCGGCCAAGCTCGGCACGCCCGATCCGGCCATGAACCCACGGCTGCGCGCAGCCATCATCGCGGCGCGCGCCGAGAACATGACCAAGGACACCATCGAGCGCGCCATCAAGAAGGCCATGGGCGGCGACGCCGAGAGCTACGAGGAAATCCGCTACGAAGGCTATGGGCCGGGCGGCATCGCGGTGATCGTCGAAGTGTTGACCGACAACCGCAACCGCACCGCGGGCGAAGTGCGCGCCGACCTTCACCAAGAGCGGCGGCAACTTGGCCGAGACCGGCGCGGTCTCGTTCATGTTCGATCATGTCGGCGTCATCGAATACGACGCCAAGGCGGCGAGCGGCGAGGCGATGTTCGAGGCGGCGCTGGAAGCCGGCGCCGACGACGTGGTGTCGAGCGAGTACGGCCACGAGATTTACGCGGCGCCCGACAATTTCGGCTCGGTGAACAAGGCGCTCGAAGCCAAATTCGGCGAGCCGCGCAAATCCGCTTTGGTGTGGCGGCCGCAGAACACGGTTCCGGTCGACGACGAGCAGGGCGAGAAGGTCTTGAAACTCATCGACGCGCTCAACGAGCACGACGACGTGCAGAACGTTTACGCCAATTTCGAAGTGTCCGACGCGCTGGTCGCCAAGATGAGCGCGTGAAGGTTGGGTAGAGGACGTACTCCAAGTTATTTTGACGCTGAATCTTTTGACATGAGCGCGATAGCGTCCTGCACCGTCGTCATGAATTGTGCGGGAAAGATGATGGTCGAGTTCTTTTCGACCGAGATTTCCGCCATCGTCTGGAGGGTGCGAAGCTGAAGTGCGACCGGATGCGCCGTAATGATGTCGGCCGCTTCACCCAGCTTCACCGCAGCCTGGAATTCCCCTTCCGCCGCGACGATCTTTGCGCGACGCTCGCGCTCGGCCTCGGCTTCCTTCGCCATTGCGCGTTGCATGTTGTCGGGCAGAACAATGTCCTTGATCTCGACAGCCGTCACCTGCGTGCCCCACGGTTCCGTGTGCTTGTCGATGACGTTCTTGATCTGCTCGTTGATGCCCGCCGTATCGGAAAGCAGCTGGTCGAGGCTAAAGCGGCCAACGACATTTCGCACGGTGGTCTGGCTGATCTGATTGATCGCATTGTAGACGTTCTCGATCACGATCACCGCATTCTCGGGATTGGAAATATGATAATAGGCAACCGCCGCGATATCGATCGAGACATTGTCCTTGGTGATGATTTTCTGCGAGGGAATCTGCATCGTGACGGTGCGCAAGGAGACACGCACCATTTGCTGCAACGGAACGAAGATGAGCGTGATGCCCGCTCCGCGAACGCCTTCGAATTTTCCAAGAAAAAATACCACCCCACGCTCGTACTGTTTTAGCACGCGAATCGCGCCGATGAGATATAGAAGTGCCGCAATGCCAAGAATGTAGATCAAAAACATGGCTCTTTCCTTTGATTATTATTGCTAACCAAATTCAAACGTCTGCCTGAGCGAATCGTCGGCATCTTTTCGCTTTTGTCGCTCTTCGGCAAGCGGTCGTGAATTTCTGGCGGTCCAATGCCTCGGTCGCGTTCTCAAGTAGAGGACGATAACGCACAAGGTTTCCGCATTGGATGAACCGATCCATGGTGGCCTCTGTTCATGACAGCCTTTGCTCGCAGCCTGTCCCAGTCGGAGGAGGGAGTCTGAGCAATCTTGACCACTCGGAGCCCACTTTCGATGGCGTTTATGAGTGCGCGCTCAAGACTATGATCCAATTCAATTGAATTGGATCATAATCTTGATTTTTGTTTTGAGCATGATCTTTTCCGAAAACCGGGTTCCACTTTTCGGGATCATGCTCTAGCGCAGCCAAGTGTCGAACAGCGGCAGGCTGACCAGCGCCGCGAGCGCGATGATGGCGTAGGCGATGCGGCGGTACAGCACGTCCGACGCGCCGTGGAAATATTTGGCGCCGATGGCGGTGGCGAGAAAAAATGGAATCGCCAGCAGCAAAGCCAGCGCCAGCAATTCCGGCGTGAACAGGCCCTTCCAGAAATAGACCGCGCAGGAGGTCAGGCCGAGCAGCAGGAAATAGACCAGGAAATTGGCGCGCACGGTGATGACGTTGTTGGCCGTGCCGAGCCAATAGATCAGCACCGGGGGGCCGGCGATCTGCACCGCGCCGGAGCCGAAGCCGGAGAACAGGCCGACGGCGGCGGTGATCGGCAGGCGCGGCCGGCCGTGATAGCGCCAACCCGACATCAGGACGCCGACCAGCGACAGCACCAGGAACGCGATGAACCAGCGCAGCACGATCGGATCGATCACCAACAGCGCCAAGGTGCCGATCGGCACCGCGATCGCGGCGGCGATGTACATCGGCAGCACTTCCGGCCAGGTGCAATAGGCGAACGCCCGCACCGTGAACGGCGCCGCGCCGAGCGTGTCGATGATGAGCAGCGTCACCGCCGCGACGCGGGGGCTATACACCGCGGCGATCAGCGGAATGTAGATCTGCGCCGAGCCGAAGCCGGAAAAGCCGCGCACCGCGCCGGCCAGCACGGCAATCGCGAGCGCGATCCAGAACCGATGATCGGCGACCGCGGCCGCAAAGAGCGCGTATTCGGGGATGACCATGGCGCCGGCGCGGTTCTTTTGAAAGTTCAGTCATTCCTATGGCATGCCTTGAATGTCGGGAACACCGCCAGGCCGCGCGCTAGGCTTAAAGCCGCCCCGGCGCTATCAGTGAAGGCAGATGACGCGCCCGATTCGCATTCTCGGCATCGATCCCGGGCTCCGCCGCACCGGCTGGGGCGTGGTCGAGATTGCCGGCAACAGGCTCGCTTTCATCGGCTGCGGTTCGGTGATCAGCAACGACCGGGACGACTTGGCGACGCGGTTGCTCGCCATTCACGATGGACTGACGCGCGTCCTCGACGAATTCCGCCCCGACGAGGCAGCGGTCGAGGCGACCTTCGTCAACAAGGACGCCCAGGCGACGCTGAAACTCGGCCAGGCGCGCGGCATCGCCATGGTGGTGCCGGCCAAAGCTGGCGTGCCGGTCGCCGAATACGCAGCCAACGTGGTGAAGAAGAGCATCGTCGGCGCCGGCCACGGCGACAAGGTCCAGGTGCGCATGATGATCGGCGTACTGCTGCCCAAGGCCGATCCGGCCTCGCACGACGCCGCCGACGCGCTCGCTATCGCGGTGACGCACGCGCATCATCGGCAGAGTTTGGTGCTCAGGGTGGCGGCGGCGCCGAAGGTTGTAGCGCCAAAGGTTGTTGCACGATGATCGGCAAGCTCAAGGGCATCATCGACTCCTACGGCGAGGACTTCGTCATCCTTGACGTCAACGGCGTCGGCTATCTGGTGCATTGCTCGGCGCGCACCTTGCAGGATTTGCCGCGCGCCGGCGAGCCGGTGACGCTGTCGATCGAGACCCATGTGCGCGAAGATCAAATCCGCCTGTTCGGTTTCACGACCGACATCGAGCGCGAATGGTTCAAGCTGTTGCAGACCGTGCAGGGCGTCGGCACCAAGGTGGCGCTTGCGGTGCTCGGCACGCTCAAGCCCGCCGATCTCGCGTCGGCCATCGCCATGCGCGACAAGGCCATGGTGGCGCGCACGCCGGGCGTCGGTCCGAAGGTCGCCGAGCGCATCGTCACCGAACTGAAAGACAAGGCGCCGGCCTATACCCAGATCGATCCGGCGCTGGTGCGGCTTTCCGGCGCGCTCGACGAGAAACGCGCGCCGCAGCCGTTTGCCGACGCGGTCTCGGCGCTGGTCAATCTCGGCTATGCGCAGCCGCAGGCCGCCGCCGCCATCGCCGCCGCCGCGCGCAGCGCCGGCGAGGGCGCTGAGGTGCGCACCCTGATCCGGCTCGGCTTGAAGGAACTGGCGAAGTGAAACGGCCGGCGAAACTGAGCAAAGCCGACAAGGAATTGATCGCGGCCGCGACCGCTGCGATCAAGCTGCGCTATCGCGACGACTGGCAGGAAGTCGGCGCGGCGCTGCGCACGCGTTCGGGCCGCGTCTTCACCGGCGTCAATCTCGACGCCTATCTCGGCCGCATGGCGGTCTGCGCCGAGGCGGTGGCGCTCGGCCGCGCCTTCGTCGATCTCGGCGATGACGGCATCGAGATGATCGTCGCGGTGCGCCATCCGCCGCCCGGCGACAAGGATCAAACAATCGCGGTCGTCTCGCCGTGCGGGGCATGCCGCGAGCTGATTTTCGACTATGATCGCAAGGCGCGCGTCATCGTGCCGAACGGCAGCGCGGCGGCGGTGGTGCCGATCGGCGAATTGTTGCCGAACAAATACAGCCGGGGGCCGGAACGGTGAGCTTGAGCCCGGAACCTAAACTGGTGGCGCCCGAGCGGCGCGCAGGAAGACGCGGCGGAAAGCTCGCTGCGGCCGCAGCGGCTCGCCGAGTTCATCGGCCAGGAGCAGGCGCGCAAAAATCTCGGCGTGTTTATCGCCGCCGCGCGCGGGCGGAAGGAAGCGCTCGACCACGTGCTGTTCGTCGGCCCGCCCGGTCTCGGCAAGACGACGCTGGCGCAGATTCTCGCCCGCGAGCTTGACGTCAATTTCCGCGCCACGTCGGGGCCGGTGATCGCCAAGGCCGGCGATCTCGCGGCGCTCTTGACCAATCTCGAAGAGCGCGATGTGCTGTTCATCGACGAGATTCACCGGCTCAACCCGGCGGTCGAGGAAATCCTCTATCCGGCCATGGAGGACTTTCAGCTCGACCTCATCATCGGCGAAGGCCCGGCGGCGCGCTCGGTGAAGATCGATCTCGCCAAATTCACGCTGATCGGCGCGACCACGCGCGCCGGCCTCCTCACCAATCCGCTGCGCGACCGCTTCGGCATTCCGGTGCGGCTGAATTTCTATTCCGAGGCCGAGCTTGAGCTCATCGTCAATCGCGGCGCCCGCGTGCTCGGCATCGGCGTCACCGCCGACGGCTCGAACGAGATCGCGCGCCGCGCCCGCGGCACCCCGCGCATCGCCGGCAGGCTATTGCGCCGCGTGCGCGATTTCGCTTCCGTCGCCGGCGCCACCGCGATCGACCGCGCCGTCGCCGACAAGGCGCTCGCCGCGCTCGAAGTCGATGCCGCCGGTCTCGATGCCATGGACCGGCGCTATCTGACGACCATCGTGATGCACTACGGCGGCGGCCCGGTCGGCGTCGAGACGCTCGCCGCCGCGCTGTCGGAGCCGCGCGACGCCATCGAGGACATCATCGAGCCCTATCTGATCCAGTGCGGGCTATTGCAGCGCACGCCGCGCGGCCGCCTCGTCACCGGCCACGGCTTTCGGCATCTCGGTCTGCCGGAGCCGGTGCGCGACCCGGCGCAGTTCGGGTTGTTTGCGGCGGGGGAAGACGACTGATGCCATCCGCGCTGCTGGAAAGCATGCGCCGTAATCCGGCTGGCGATTGGCGCATTCGTGATGTCGAAGTCATTGTGCCTTGAATACGGGCTAAGTTTCCGTTTCGGCAAGGGTTCGCATGCCCACATGCGCCATCCCGCGGCTCGCGAGATTTTGACCATACCGGCGCATCGGCCGATCAAGCCGGTCTACATTCGCAAGCTGGTGCGCTATATTGAGACGTACGGAGGTAGTCGATGAAACTCGAATATGCCGTGCGCATCGAGCGTTTGGCGGAGAACGACGGCGGGGGATACCTCGCAACCGTGCCCGATTTGCCGGGTTGCATGTCCGACGGCGAGACGCCCGAAGAGGCGCTGAAAAATGTGCAGGATGCGATTGCGTCCTGGATTGAAGCCGCAAAGGAATGGAAATTGGACATTCCGGAGCCATCGCCGCCGTTGGAACGTGTTGGCTGAAGCAGCCCGTGCCGCAAACCTTCGAAGGCGGCTGCCATTGCGGCCGGGTGCGGTTTCGCGTCACGGCGGATTTGTCGCGCGTCACCTATTGCAATTGCTCGATGTGCGCCAAGAAAGGCTTTCTGCATCTCATCGTGCCGCCGGAAAAATTCGAGCTTTTGAGCGGCAAGGATGCGCTGACGACCTACCGGTTCAATACCGGCGCGGCGCAGCACACATTCTGCGCCACCTGCGGCATCCATCCGTTCTACGTGCCGCGCTCCGACCCCGACAAGATCGACGTCAACGTGCGCTGCCTCGACGGCGTCGATATCGCGGCGCTCGACGATCAAAGCAGTTCGACGGCCGGAACTGGGAGCACGCCATGGCGGGGCGAGTGCCGTGGAGATAGGGCGATGAAGAGCATTCCCTCGACGGCGAAATCCGCGACGGCCGTCATGTGCTCACGGTGCGCGTCTATTACGAGGACACCGATTTCACCGGCATCGTCTATCACGCCAGCTATCTGCGCTTCATGGAGCGCGGGCGCACCAATTATCTGCGCATGATCGGCGCCGATCACCGCGCGCTGTTCGAGGAGACCGCCAAGGAGGCGCCGGGATTTGCCTTCGTGGTGCGCTCGATGAACATCGAATTCTTGAAACCCGCGCGCATGGACGACGTGCTCGAAGTGCTCACCGAGCCGCACGACGTGAAGGGCGCTTCCGCCATGGTGCGCCAGAGAGTCATGCGCGGCGACGAGCTTCTGGTCGAGGCCCATGTGCGGGTGGCCTTCATCTCGGGCGGCCGGGCGCGGCCGATCCCAAAACCGCTGCGCATCGCCATGAAGGCCGACCAGGATGCGGCGCGGGCTTGAGTTCCGAATTGGCCGCTCGCACAAGCACAAAACGGGTGGCTGGGATCGTATCGCGCCCTATATTCATCTTGTCATGAGCGAACTCACCTTTGCACTGTTCGAAACGGCGATCGGTTGCTGCGGCATCGTCTGGAGCGAGCGCGGTGTCGTCGGCGTGCAGCTTCCGGAGCGCAACGAGGACGCAACACGCCACCGCGTGTTACGGCGCTTTCTCGCGGCGCGCGGCGCCGTGCCGCCCACGGATATACAGCGCGCCATCGATGACATTGTTGCATTGCTCGGCGGCGAGCCGCGCGATCTGACTCATGTGACGATCGACCCCGATGGCGTGGCCGACTTCAATCGCCGCGTCTACGCCATAGCCCGCACCATCCCGCCGGGCGCGACGCTGTCATACGGCGAAATCGCCGAGCGGCTGGGCGATCGAAATTTGGCGCGCGACGTCGGTCAGGCGCTCGGCCAAAATCCGATTCCGATCATCGTACCCTGTCATCGCGTGCTGGCTGCCGGCGGCAAGATGGGCGGCTTCTCCGCGCCGGGCGGCGTCGTCACCAAGCTGCGGCTTCTCACCATCGAAGGCGCGCAGCCGAACGGTCCGACCTTGTTTGATCGGCTGCCGTTGAGTGCACCGCGGCGCCGCGCTTGATTAAATCCACTCCTCATGTTCCTCGATCCGGGTCGGGAACATGTTGACGTATTGCACCATGCGCGGCCGCGTGCCGCTGTTGGGACTGGCGCCGTGGGGCAGCGCCTGATGCCAGATGACGAGATCGCCGGCGCGGCCGCCGATAGCGCGCGGGCCCAGCGCATAGAGGTCTTGTTGCCGCGGATCGGCGCCGTGCGGCAAGGCTTTCAACCAGGCTTCGCCCCAGCGCTGGAATCCCGGCACGATCGTGAACGCGCCCTGCTCGGGCGGCGTATCGGTGAGATAAAGGATGCCGCCGGTGCCAAGCGGGATCGGCGTTTTCACGCTGACATCCCAGTGCAGATGCGGACCGCGGAACTTAAAACCCTCCCGCTCCGGTGCGTTGAAGCCGACGCGATCGGTGGTCACCCACAAATCCGCGGTGCCCCAGAGCTGGGCAAAGGCCTTGTGGATGCGCGGCGAACGGCGCACGGCTTCGAAGGCGGGGTGTTGGAAATATTGCACCATGATGCCGTGATCGTTCGGGGGATACCAAGTCTCCGGATCGTCCGGGTCGGCATTGAGATGCCGCCACAGCGCAAGCGCCGCCGCTTCGCGCGTCGCCGGCGTCACGGCGTCGTGGAGCACGACATAGCCGTGCTCCTGCCAGCAGGCGAGATCGGAAGCGTTCAGCACCGGCTCGACCGCCTCCACCGCGGCGATCCAACGCGCAGTTTCTTGCGGGATGGCGTCACCTACGACCGCGGCATTGATGCGCGCGATCCGCTCCGGGGCAACGCCGCCGGTGGTGGCGACGATCCAGCGCTCGAACTCGTCGAAACTCGGGGCCTGTTGGCCGAGAAAGCTGGCGGTCTGCTCGAGGCCGAGCCCGCTGGCGTGGATGACGAGATCGTCGAGATGGCGGTCGTGCAGGGTCGTCGGCCAGCGGTGTCCGCGGCGGGCGGCCATGCTGCGCGACCACAGCCGCTTGAGCTGATAGATGCCGAGCGCGCCGGTCTCGGTCGCCGGCGCCAGATTTGGCGCAGGCATAACGTCCGCTAGCGTCATGATGAGCAACGTAAAGATGTCGGTCGTTAAGTTAAGCGCCGCACGTGTTTGACCGTCAATGCCTTGCGGCGGCGCGACCCAAGGCGGGGTCGGCCGGGCCGCTGCCGGCGTTTATCACGCAGGTGCACCCCGGCAATCGCATGCTCTTTAACTCTCCATTAAGCACAGTTGGGCTTCGTTAGGCCCGAACGACCGGTGTTGCGCCCTAGTTTGGACAAGTTTCGCGATGAATTCGGTCTGGCCGGTGGCGGGTCCGGCGCGGGTCCTAGCGAAATTTCGGCTGTTGGTCGGTGCGCGCCAAGCGGCTGCCTTATGCCCTTTGGTCCCGGCAGGAGGGCGCTATGCCGGTCATGGTGCCGGTTTGGCTACAGTTCTGGCCGTTGGCCGGCCGGACCGCTGAAAGGGACGCTCCATGAATCCTGGCGACATCGCGCAGTCGGTCGCACCAGGTCTGACGTCGTCGAACCTGTCGCTGATCCACCTGTTCTTGCACGCCCATTGGATCGTCGAGGCGGTCATGGTCGGGCTGTTGGTATGCTCGGTGTGGGTCTGGGCCATCGCCATCGACAAGACCATGCTGTTTTCGCGCATTCGCAAGGCCGGCGACCATTTCGAGCAGGCCTTCTGGTCCGGCCAATCCCTTGAAGAGCTTTATAAATCGCTCTCGGCCAAGCCCGAGCACTCGACCGGCGTGCTGTTCGTCGCCGCCATGCGCGAATGGAAGCGCAGCTTCGAAGGTCACGCTCGCTCCTTCGCCGGCCTGCAGATGCGCATCGAGAAGGTGATGGACGTCGCCATTGCCCGCGAGATCGAGCACATGGAACGAAGGCTATTGGTGCTGGCGACGGTCGGTTCGGCCGGCCCCTTCATCGGGCTATTCGGCACCGTGGCCGGCATCATGACCAGCTTCCAGTCGATCGCGGCGTCGCAGAACACCTCGCTGTCGGTGGTGGCGCCGGGCATCGCGGAAGCACTGTTTGCGACGGCAATTGGCCTCGTTGCCGCCATTCCGGCGACTATTTTCTATAATAAGTTCACCTCCGAGGTGAACAAGCAGGCCCAGCGGCTGGAGGGGTTCGCCGACGAATTCACCGCGATCCTGTCGCGGCAGATCGACGAGCGCGGGTGAGGGGACCATGGCTGGAAGCGTGATCGCGTCCGCGTCGAGCGGCAGGGGTGGCCGCCGCCGGCGTGCGGTCATGAGCGAGATCAACGTGACGCCGTTCGTCGACGTCATGCTGGTGTTGCTCATCGTCTTCATGGTGTCGGCGCCGCTGCTCACGGTCGGCGTGCCGATCAACCTGCCGCAAAGCCAGGCCAAGTCGCTCAGCCAGAACACCGATCCGCTCACCGTCACCATTGATGGCCAGGGCCAGATCTATCTGCAGGAGGCCAAGGTCACCTCCGACGAACTGCTGCAGAAATTGCAGGCCGTCACCGCGACCCGCGGCGGGTCTTCCGCGCCGATCTACTTTAAAGCCGATAAGGCGCTGAATTACGGTATGATCATGGGTCTGTTGGGACGCTTGAACAGCGCCGGATATGGCCGCGTCGAGCTGGTCACGGAATTCGGGCAGGGATCCTAAAAGCTAAGGCATGAGGGGAAGCCTCACCATATCGGCGATCGTGCACCTGGCCGCGCTGGGAATGTGCCTTGTCGCCTTCGCGGCGCAGCCGCTGGAGGCGCCCGCGACCCCGGCCATGACCGTCAACACGATCTCGGTGAAGGACTTCACCGAGCTCACCAAAGGCGTGAAGGACACGCCGAAGCTGAAGGTCGACGACATCAAGCCGGTCGCCGATAAGATCGATACGCCGAAGCCGGTCGATGAGATCGCGCCCAAGCCCGTCGATAAGAAACCGGAGATCAAAACCGACACCTCGGCGAAGCAGCAGCCCAAGCCCGACAACAAGCCCGACCCCAAGCCCGACCCCAAGCCGGCGGACAAACCCGCCAAGGCCAAGCCGCCCGACTACAAGCCCGACAAGATCGCCGACCTTCTGAAGAAGGACGCCGCCAAGCCGCCGAAGCCGGACGACAAGGCCAGTCCCGACACGCCGATGCATGACTCGCCCAAATTCAACGCCGACCAGGTCGCGGCTTTGCTCGACAAGCGCGCTCCCCAGCGCCAGATGGCGGCGGCCGAGACATTGAACAATCAACCCAATCTCGGCGCTTCGACCGGCGCGGCGGCGCAATTGTCGCAAAGCGAAATCGACGCGCTACGCGCGCGCATTTCCACCTGCTGGAGCCCGCCGGCCGGCGTCAACGCGTCGACGAAAATCTATGTCGTGCTTCGCGTACTGTTCAAACAGGACGCATCGATGTCGCGAGAGCCGGTGCTGGTCGAGGCCACCGCGTCGCCGCTCGGACCGGCGCTGGCCGAGAGCGCCAAGCGCGCGCTGTTGCTGTGCCAGCCGTTCACCATGCTCAAGCCCGAGCATTACGACCAATGGAAAGACCTCGAGCTCAAATTCGATCCGCAAGAGCTGCTCGGTGGCTGAGGTTTTGAGAATTCAAACGTCATGAATATATTGCGAATACCCGATTTCTCCGTGACCCGCCGACGGGCGCTTGCATTGGGCGCCGCCGCTGGCGGTTTGACGCTGACCGCGCGCCATGCCGCGGCCGTGGTCCGTCTCGACATTACCGAGGGCAATTTTCAGCCGCTGCCGATCGCCATTCCGAATTTCTTCGGCGGCGCCGACAGCGACAATGACACTGCGGTCGGCGTCACCCAGATCATCACCGCCAACCTCAAAGGCTCCGGCCTGTTCCTGCCGATCGATCCCGCCGCTTTTCTCGAAAAACTCGCCGGCGTCGACAACGTGCCGAACTTCCCCAATTGGCGGACCATCAATGCCCAAGCGCTCGTCACCGGCCGCATCACTCGGCAGAGCGATGGCCGGCTGAAGGCCGAATTCCGGCTGTGGGACGTGCTCGCCGGCCAGCAGCTTGCCGGCCAGCAATATTTCACCACCCCCGACAATTGGCGCCGCATCGCCCACATCATTTCGGACGCGATCTACGAACGGCTCACCGGCGAGAAGGGCTATTTCGACACCCGCGTCGTCTTCGTCGACGAGACCGGGCCGAAGGAACACCGCATCAAGCGGCTCGCCATCATGGATCAGGACGGCGCCAATGTGCGCTACCTGACCCGCGGCGACGAGCTGGTGCTCACACCGCGGTTTTCGCCGTCGACGCAAGAGATCACCTACATGGCCTACGGCCAGGGCGATCCGCGCGTCTATCTGCTCAACATCGAAACCGGCCAGCGCGAAGTCGTCGGCAATTTTCCCGGCATGAGTTTTGCGCCGCGGTTCTCGCCGGACGGCCAGAGCGTGATCATGAGCCTGCAGGAAGGCTCCAACGCCAATCTCTTCATCATGGATCTGCGCTCGAAGGCGACGACGCGGCTGACCAACACGCCGGCGATCGACACCTCGCCGTCCTATGCGCCCGACGGCTCGCAAGTCTGCTTCGAATCCGACCGCGGCGGCCATCCGCAGATTTACGTCATGCCGGCGGCCGGCGGCGCGGCGCAGCGCATCAGCTTCGGCGACGGCATCTATTCGACGCCGGTATGGTCGCCGCGCGGCGACTACATCGCCTTCACCAAGCAGTCGGCCAACACGTTTGCGATCGGTGTGATGAAACCGGACGGCTCCGGCGAGCGCATCCTGACCGAGGGGTTCCACAACGAAGGGCCGACCTTCGCCCCCAATGGCCGCGTGATCATGTATTTCAGCGACGCCGTCGGCAGTCCCGGCCCGTCGTTGTTCACGATCGATACCGCGGGGCGGAATCAGCAACGGGTTCCGACACCTAGCTTCGCCTCCGATCCCGCCTGGTCGCCGCTCTTGTCTTAAGTCCGCGGCGCGCCATCACACGCCTGCCGCATTGAGGTCTCATTAACCATTGCCAAAGCTTTCAGCGGGTTCCTCGGGGTCGAAGCTTCTTTGTAAGGCCGCATCAAGGTTGACGGAACGTTCGTTTAACGAAGGCGCTGCTAGACCCGGTGGCAACGCACACGGAAGCAATGGAGGCACCGGAATGAACGTCGTCAGTATCGTCCGCGGCGCCAAATTCGCAGCCGTCATCCTGGCCGGGCTGATGATCGCCGGCTGCGCCAAGCAGCAGGTCGACCAAACCAGCTCGTCCGCGGCCCCCGGCAGCCAGCAGGATTTTGTCGTCAACGTCGGCGACCGCGTGTTCTTCGAGACCAATTCCTCGGAGCTCACCGAGCAGGCGCGCGCCACGCTGGACAAGCAGGCGCAGTGGCTCAACAACTACAACCGCTACGCCTTCACCATCGAAGGTCACGCCGACGAGCGCGGCACCCGCGAATACAACATCGCGCTCGGCGCGCGCCGGGCGCAGACGGTGCGCGAGTATCTGGTCACGCGTGGCATCGCGGCGGCGCGCATGCGCACCATCTCCTACGGCAAGGAGCGGCCGGTCGCGGTGTGCGACGATATTTCCTGCTGGTCGCAAAACCGCCGCGCGGTGACGGTGCTCGATCAGAGCTCTTAAGCGGCGGCGCCGACGCCTAGGGCGAACTGCCCGGCAAAAAGTAATAAGTGAGCGCGAGCACCAAGTAGACGGTCAGGAGCTGCGCGCCCTTGAGCCAATCGGAGCGGCCATCGCCGGCAACCTGACCCGTGATCAGCACGGCGAGCAGGACGGCGAGAACCAGGCCGGCCGGGAACGCCAGATCCATCGACGCCGGGCCGACGAAGAGGCTGACCAGCACCAGGAGCGGCGCCACGAACAGCGCCACCTGCACGCTCGACCCGATGGCAATCGAGAGTGAAAGGTCCATGCGGTCGTTCGATGGCCGCCCTGACCGCGGTGGCGTGCTCGGCCGCATTTCCCATGATCGCAACCACGAAGACGCCGACGAAGACGTTGCTGAGACCGAGCTCATGCGCCGTCGGTTCGATCGCCCCCACCATGATCTCGCTCATCCAGGCAATTGCCGCCGTGGCAGCGGCGAGTACCGCGACGGCGCGCGCCACGGATGAATGTTGCTCGCGTTCCTCGGCGACATGAGAGCCCTTGAACAGCGCGGCATGGGTGACCAGGGCGAAAATCAGGTTCAACAGATAGGCGATCAGGAGCACGACGGCGATCGCAACGCTCAACCGGCCAAGTCCCGCTGCGGTCGTGTGCGCCGCGGCTTGAAAGGACGCCGGAAGTATCAATGCGATCGCCGCGAGCGTCAGCATCGTCGCCTGGGACCGCGCACCTGCCGGGTTGAAGTGCTGCTCCGGACGGCGCAATCCTCCGCACAGCATGGCGGCGCCCAGCACCAGCAGGATATTGCCGATGATGGAGCCGGCGATCGACGCTTTCACCACGTCGTAGAGGCCGGCGCGCAATGCGGCCAGCGCAATGATGAGCTCGGCGGCATTGCCGAACGTCGCGTTGAGGAGCCCGCCGACACCTTCGCCGAGACGCTCCGCGAGCTGCTCCGTGGCCCGCCCCATCCACCCGGCCAATGGCAGGATGGCAAGGCAGGAGGCCGCAAAAATAAGGAGGTAACGCTCGGGAGACAGGACTTCCAAGCCGATCGTGATCGGAACAAACAGCAGAAGCCAGTTCATCGCTTATACTCCCCGGCCTAGGTTTTGCGGCGGACGTCAGTCCGGCCGATCCGTCCAATCCACCGCGTGGCTTTGCAGGTAGCTGTCGGCGGCGGCCTCGATGGTCGGAAAAAAGAAGCTTTCGCCGATCCGTGCAAACAGTCCAAAGCGCTTGAGCTTGTCCTTCACCGGGTCTTTGAGTTCGGCGAAGCACAGCTCGATGCCCGCTTCCTGCAAGGTGTCGTCCAATTCCGCGAGCGCGTCGGCGGCGGTGACGTCCACGCTGGTGATCGGCTCCGCCGCCACGACCAGCCAGCGAACCGGAGCAACCGATTTTGCCACCGTATCCAGAGCACGCTGCTTGAACAGCTCGGCATTGGCGAAGAACAGCGGCGCATCCCAGCGAAAAAGCACCAAGCCTGGGATTTGCCGGGCGTCGGGATAGCGGGTGATGTCGTGGAAGCCCGCGACGTCTTTGGCGCGGCCCAGCACCGCGGAGTATGGCCGCCAAGCGTCCCACAGGAACTCGATGATCGCGATGACGATCGCAAGACCGATGCCGGGGATGGCGCCGAAAACGGCGACGCCGACGAAACAGACCACGGACAGCCAGAATTCCCATCGCTGAATGCGAAAGATGCGAGCCAGATCGGCGATTTCGAACAAGCCCATGGCGGAGGCAACGACGACCGCGGCCAACGCGGCGGCGGGCAGGTTCCGGAGCAGGTTCGGCGCCAGCAACAGCAGCAGTGCAACGGCGACGGCGCCGACGACGCCGGTCAGCTGCGTTCGCGCACCCGCCGCTTCCGCAACCGGCGTGCGCGACGCACTGCTGCTGATCGGAAAGCCTTGAAAGAAACCGGCGGCCAGATTGGCGGCACCGAGCCCCACCATCTCCTGATTCGGATCGACCTGGGTCCCCGTTCGTGCCGCATAGGCGCGCGACAGCACGCTCGTGTCGGCGAAGGACACCAGCGCGATGGCGACTCCTCCGAGCAGGACCGGCACGATATCGGCATAGGCGATCCACGGCACCGCGAACGCCGGCAGGCCCTGGGGCAAGGGACCCAAGACCGCAACGTCGGCGCGCGCGGCGAGGTCCAATAAACCGACGACTACCGTCGCGCCGACGACGGCAACCAGTATTCCCGGCACGCGCTTATTGTTCTTGAGCAGCAGGATCACCGCCAATGCACCGGCGCCGATCGCAAGCGTCGTCCAGTTCGCTCTCCCGCCCACGATCGCGCCGCCGATGGCCCAGAGCTCTCGCAACGGTCCGTCGCCATCGATCGAGAAGCCGAAGAATTTGGGTAACTGGCTGATCAGCACCGTCAGCGCAATTCCGTTCATGTAGCCGTAGCGGATCGGCTTGGACAGCAGCTCGGTTATGAAACCCAATCTGGCGGCGCCGGCCAGAATACAGACCGCCCCCGACACGACGGCCATCGTGCCGGCGAGCGCCACGGCGCGAGCGGGATCGCCGTGCGACAATGGATAGACGACGCCTAATATGATCGCGGCCAGCGAGGAGTCCGGCCCCAGCACCATGATGCGGCTCGGGCCGAACAGCGCATAAGCGAGCAGCGGCACGATGGTCGCATAGAGACCGTAAATGCCCGGCAGGCCCGAAGCGACCGCATAGGCGATGCCGACGGGCACCAACATTGTCGCCAACACCGCTCCGGCAATGATGTCATGAGGCAGCCAGCCGGCCTGATACTGACGCAGAGTCAGCAACCCCGGCATCCATCGCAGCCAGCCAATGCGATCCGGCATTTCCGTGCCCTCCAGAAGAGGCCGTCCTGCCACGATGAACTCTGCCGGACCGTTTGACAACGGCGGGTCGTCCGACCGATACGACCGGATGGCGTCCGGCGCGGGCCGCGCCGCCCGGCATCGACGTGGCAGTCTTCGGACAGGATAGAGCCCATGTTGCGACAACTGATATTTGGCGGCGCCGTCAGCCTCGGCAACATCGCGATCCATGCGGCGACGATGATGGTGATCGTCCGGTCACGGGGCGCGATCCATGCCAATGTGCCGACACATCCCGCGCTTCGGCTGGTGGGAATTATGATTGCGACGGTTTCGATGTTGATGGTTGCGCATCTTGTCGAGGTCGCGATCTGGTCGATCGCCTATTCGCTCGTGGGAGCTACTCCGCGAGACGCCGATGATCTGTATTTTGCCTTCGTCAATTACACGACACTCGGCTACGGCGACATCATTCCGGTGGCGCGCTGGCGCTTGCTCGGCCCGCTGACGGCGATGAACGGCGTGCTGTTGTTCGGCTGGTCGACGGCGGTGATCTATCACGTTCTGCGGGCGTCGATCCCGGCGGACGAGCCGAACCGGCGGTAGCTGTCGCGAACGTCAGCCCCGGCTCAACGTCACGCCGATATCTCTCGGGATGCCGCCCCAATCGTGGTTCGTTCCGAAATGGAACGCCTGGATAGAGAGCAACAAGGTATGCCGCGCGATCATCAGTTCCTCATCGGTCGGAACGACGTAGAGACCGATGCGACTGTCCCGCGCGGCGATGCACGTGTTGCCCTCTTCATTGGCGGCTGCGTCGAGCTTGGCGCCGAGCCAGCCGAGCCGTTCCACAATGCGAGCGCGCATGAAACTCGAGTTTTCGCCGATGCCGGCGGTAAACACGAACGCATCGAGACCGCCCAGCGCCGCGGCCAATTGGCCGGCATAAAGACCGACGCGGTAGGCGAAGTGGTCAAGCGCAAACCGCGCCTGCGGCTCGGCGCTCGCTTGCAGCTCGCGAACGTCGTTGCTGATCCCGGAAAGGCCTTTCAGGCCGCACTCGTTATAAAGCAGCGTTTGCACCTGCGCGGCGGTCATCTTCTTTTGTTGGATCAGGTAGAGCACGACGCCGGGATCGATTTGCCCCGACCTCGTGCCCATCGGCAAACCATCGAGCGCAGTAAATCCGAGCGTGCTTTCGATGCTGCGGCCGTCCGACAGCGCGCACATCGAAGCGCCGCTGCCGAGATGGGCGACGATCACCCGCGCGCGCGCGATGTCCGGCGCCACGTCGGGCAGCCGGCTCGCGACGTATTCGTACGACAGGCCATGGAAGCCGTATCGGCGCACGCCCTCGTCGTAGAATCGCTGCGGTATGGCGTAGTGGTCGACAACCGCGTCGTGATCGCGGTGGAACGCGGTATCGAAGCAGGCGACCTGCGGCAGGTCGGGATCGCGGCCGAGAATGGCGCGGATCGGCGCGAGGTTGTTCGGCTGGTGCAGCGGTGCGAGCGGCTCATAGCTTTCGAGGTGACTGAGCACCGCGCTATCGATCAGGACCGCCTGGTCGTATTTCGGGCCGCCATGCACGACGCGATGACCGACCGCGATCGGATCGAGCTTCTGCGTCTCGCGCAGCCACGCCGCGCCGGCCTGCAGCGCCGCCGGGACATCCGCGATCTCTTCGACGGCATAGGATCGATCGACCAGCGGTTTTTTGTCAGCCGCTTCGGCACGCAGCCTGGGCCGCGTTCCAATGCCGTCGACTTGCCCCTTGATCAGCCGCTGCGGCCCGTTATCCGCGCCGACGGCGAACACTGGGCAGCGAATACTTGGAATTTGACGCTCGACGAGCCGGCATTGACGATGAGGATGGTGTCCATTGCTGGTCACGCCGCCGGCAGCGCGGCGCTCGCCCGGCGCGCATGGGCGTAGAGCGCGGCGGCGGCGCACGAGGCCATGCGCGCGCGTACCGAGTCCGCACGCGAGGTCAGGATGATCGGCACCCGGGCGCCGAGCACGATCCCCGCCGAGTCGGCCTTGGCCAGGAATATGAGGTTCTTGGCCAACATATTGCCGGCCTCGAGATCGGGCACGACCAGGATTTGCGCCCGGCCGGCAACCTCGGACTTGATGCCCTTGATCCGTGCCGCTTCCAGGTCGATGGCGTTGTCGAAGGCGAGCGGCCCATCGAGCAATCCGCCGGTGATCTGGCCGCGGTCGGCCATCTTGCACAGCGCGGCGGCATCGATGGTGGAAGGAATCTTCGCCGTCACGGTTTCGACCGCGGAGAGAATTGCGACCCGCGGCGTGCCAAGCCCGACTTGGGTGAACAGATCGATGGCGTTTTGAATGATGTCGCGCTTGGCGTCGAGATCCGGGAAAATGTTGATCGCCGCGTCGGTGATGAACAAGGTCTCGGCATGGCCCGGCACGTCCATGATGAAGACGTGGCTGATCCGCCGCGCCGTGCGCAGGCCGGTTTTGCCCGAAGCCACCTCGCGCATCAGCTCGTCGGTGTGCAGGCTGCCCTTCATCAAGAGCTCGCCTTTGGACTCGCGGATCAGTTCGACCGCCTTGACCGCGGCTGCCTCGCTGTCCGGCACGTCGACGATCTCGACACGGCTGATATCGAGACCGTGCTTGCGCGCCAGGCCGGAAATCTTCGCGGCCGGCCCGACCAGGATCGGCACGATGATGCCGGCGCTCGGCCGCTTCGAGAGGCCCGCGCAGCGCCGTCTCTTCGCAAGGATAGGCGACGACGGTGGTCGCGGCCGGCACCTCTTTGGCGCGCGCGATGAGCCGGTCGTATTTCGATGACGGTGGCGCGCCGAATGGGCCGATTGCCGCCAGCGTTCCGATTTCACTGTCGCTCTTGCTAAGCATGGTTACTCCTTTGCGCTGATCGCGTTCATCGATTGTCGGTGGATCTTCATGATGCCCGCGCCTGCGGTTCTTTTTTGATTTGTCGAAATGGTGTAGGGCCGGCACCGCCTTCGGCATCGACGCCAAAGAGCCGGGCTACCTCGCCCATTCTCCTTGCATCTTCGGCCTGTTGCTTCGCCTCGCGCGCTTAGCACCGTCTTGATCAGCTCGAACGCCTTGCGCCGCGTTTCCACGTCGGACGGCAGCATGGCCGGAATTGCCGCAAGCGCGGCCTCGGTGTCGATGAGCAGCATATTGAACTGCTCGCGCACCAGAGCCTTGAATTGCCGCAAGCGACATGTCGCCGTGGCTCTTGCGAATCCGGCGCACGGCCTCAAAGCCGCGTTCATCGACCGCGGCGCGCGCCATACCGGCATAAAGCAATCCCCGTATCAGCGCCTCGCGCAGGCCGCCTGCGGGAATGCGCGCCTTGAGTTCCGCGATCCGCTTCTGCAACAGGTCCTGATGCATCAGGCTTTTGCTCGCCTTGCGCAACGGGAGCTTGCCGGCCTCCTCGATGCCGACGGCGGCTTGCAGCACCGGTGAGCCGTAAATCGCCAGGAACGTGCGTTCGGCAATTGCTTCAGTCATCTCCCGCCAGCTGTCGAGCGCGGCGACGATGTTGCGCGAAGCGTGCTCCTGCATGGCGACGAAGGGATTGCTCGCGGCGACCGGCTTGCGGTCCGTGCGAACATGCTCCGCCATGGCGGCAATCGTCGCCATCAGCGGATTGGCATTGGAAAAGAGCTCGTATTGCAACCGCAGGGGATGCATTTGCTGCATCCATTCCGCGACCGGCGAGCTTGTCGCGGCGCGGACCGCGGGCTGCACGAAAGCGCGGTAAAGCGCGAGATTTATCTCAGAGACGCGAGCAGCGGTCGCGAAACGCCGTTCGTCCTCCGCATCGTTGCCGCCGAGCGCCCGAATGTCTTCAAGCGTTCGCATTTCGCACCGCATAACCCAATTCCCGCTCACCAGATCGGGATTGGCCGTGTCCTCGGTCTTCCGCTCGAATACAGCCTCGTAGAGACCCGGCGGTAAGGTGTCGATTAGATCGATATTGCTTGAGAACTCTTCGTGCTGCTTTTTCGCCACGCCGCCGGAGACGAATATGCCCAAATGGCCGACGCTTTCATGGATGGTGTAGACGATGGTCTGGCCGAAGCTGCGGATCTCGTCGACGTTCTCATAAAGATCGAGAATCCAATCCAGCGCCTGCTGCGGCGGCGTGATGTTGTCGCCCTTCGAGCAGAACACCACGATCGGCGAGCGGATATTGCGCAGATCGACGGTGACGCCGTCGGAAGTGTGAATGTTGCCGGCGGCGAGATTGTTGCCGATGAAGAGCTGATCGACGATGAACTGAATTTCCTCGGCATTCAAATTGACGTGGCCGCCCCACCAGCGCTCGAAGCCGAGATAGCGCTGTGCCTCGGTATCGATCTTGGAATAGAGATTGTACTGCTTGCTCCAGAGCGTGTTCGCCGGATTCTGATTTTCGAAATTTTGCACCAGCCAGGCGCCGTCGAATTTGCCGTGACCGAGATCGCTGGTCAGCGCGGTCAGCCAACTGCCGCCGAGCAAGCCGCCGCTGTAGCGCATCGGATTCTTGCCTCGTACGCCCGCCCAGTAGGATAGCGGCGAGCCGGCGATGATGATGGGTCCGAACAGTTCGGGCCGGATCGCCGCTAGCATCATGATGGCCCAGCCGGCCTGGCAATTGCCGATCACGCACGGCTTGCCGTCGGCCTCGGGATGCAGCGCGGTGACTTTTTCGAGGAACACGGCTTCGGCGCGGGCGATGTCTTCGATGGTCTGGCCCGGCATCGGATCGGGCAGGAAGCCGACGAAATAACAGGGGTGTCCGGCCTTGAGCGCGACACCGATCTCGCTGTCCGCCTTGAAACCGCCGATGCCCGGGCCATGCCCGGCGCGCGGATCGACGACGACGAATGGCCGGCGCTTTGGATCGATCTCGACGCCTTGCGGTGGAACAACCCTGGCCAGGATATAATTGACCGGGCGCTCGAAGGTACGGCCATCGAGGACCAGCTCGACCTTGTAGTCGAGCACGTGAGGCGCCGTCTCTGCTATGTGCTCGCGATACTGGTTGCCGCGCTGCCGCATGACGTCGAAGAACAGGACGCTGCGCTGCGCCGCGTCGATCATGTAGTCGACGGCTGGGTTGAACGGACCGAAAAATGATGCGGGTGCGCCGGACGACGATTGAGTTTTTTGATCGGGCTGCATTGTTGTTGTTCCTTCGTTCAACTTTTCGGTATTTTTTCAATATCGCCGTAAATCGACGCGGCCGGCGCGTTTCACAAAACTGACGCATCAGAAAGAGACAGTAGTCCTGTCCTTTTTAGGATCGGGCTGCGCTGTTTTTCCAAATTAGAAGCGTAGGCAGGAATTACGTCAGGGCTTTGACCTATATCAATAGCGGCGCTCGCGATCGTGATAATCGATTTTTATCTTCGAATTCAGCGGAATTGCGGATTTGATTGAAGGAGGAGTGACCATGGCCCACAAATCCGACACGGCGAGTTCCGAAACTGCGAATTTCGGCGCGTTGCCGATTTTCCAACTCGGCAAGGACCGGACCGAAGCGATGCTCAATGTGCAGAAGGAAATGCTGACTGCCTATGAAGAGGTTAGCCGTTCCTGGATCGAGCGCGTGAAAGCTGAAGTGGAACTGTGGTCCGACCTGGCGAAGAAACTTTCTGCGACTGGTTCCGTTCCCGATGGGATGCAGGCGTATCGCGACACGGTCGCGCAACGCATGAAAATGGCCACGGAAGATGGCCAGCGGCTGCTCGAAGAAGGCAAAAAGATCATCGGCGCGGTCAGCCGTTCGATGTCGACCAACTGGTCGAAAGGCAGCACATAAAGAAAAGCCGCCGCGGCGTGCAACGCAACGAGCGGTGCGGCAGTTGATCAGAATAAGAAGACGCCACTGACGGGAGAAACTCCATGGAACAGCGGTTCGAGGTGAATGTGGCCAAAAAAGCCACTCGTGAATCCCGCGAATGGGCGCGCTTGATCCGTAAGCTGCGCTGGATTGGCCTGGACGAAGAAGCCAAGCGTCTGGCGTTGGCGGTGAGTACTCTGCCGCCGGACGAACGGGCTAGCGTGTCGTTTGCGCCGTTCAGTACTGATTAAGGTGCTGACGTCACGTAGGAGGCAATGGGCTTCGCTTAAGCCACGGGCGGAGGGGCGATGTTTGCGCGCAGGCAAGTGTGACACGATCAAAATTCGAAGCGGTACGGGAGACGGAAATGATTAAGTGGACGTTGCAATTCCTGGCCTTGGCCCTGGTCATCCTTGCGCCGATCGGCGCAAACGCACAGACGGCCGCGCCGCCTGCTTCGGCTTCGAGTGCGCAACTTCTGAAGCCCGCGGAACTCGATCAGCTGGTTGCGCCGATCGCGCTCTATCCGGATCCACTGCTTGCCCAAGTGTTGATGGCATCGGCTTATCCGCTCGACATCGTGCAAGCCGAGCGGTGGCTGGAAGCGAACAAAACTCTCAAAGGCGATCAGTTGAAGGCGGCGGTCGACAAACAGCCTTGGGATGACAGCATCAAATCCTTGGTCGCCACGCCCGACGTGCTGCAGACGATGAGCAGCAAGCTCGACTGGACGCAAAAGCTCGGCGATGCGGTGGTTGCCCAGCAGGCCGACGTGATGGACGCGATCCAGCGTCTGCGCGCAAAAGCTCAGGCAAATAACAAGCTGCAAACGACCAAAGAGCAGAAAGTCACTGTAACGAAAGAACAGGATAGGCAAGTCATTGCCATCGAGCCGACCGACCCTGGTACGGTCTATGTTCCCTACTATGACCCCGGCGTCGTCTATGGCGATTGGCCGTATCCCGATTATCCGGCGGAATACTGGCCGGCGCCCGGCTATATTGGCGCCGGTCTCCTCGCTACCGGAGTTGCCTTCGGTGCTGGCTACGCGCTCGGGCGCTGGACTTCAGGCGGACGCTACTGGGGCGGCGGGTTCAATTGGGGCAACAACAACATCAACATCGGCCGGCCTGGCGGCGGCGGTGGCACCAACTGGAGGCCTCGCGTCGACCATCGCCAAGGCGTCGGCAATCGCGGCAATCGTTCGCAACCGAATTTCCGCGGCAGCGGCGGTCAGCAGGTGCTCAAGCCCGGCGGCGGCGCCGGTCGCGCCGATCATAAGCGCGCAAGCACGGGCGCCGGCGCAGGCGCAGGCAATCGCAATGGGCGGCCAAACGCAGCAACGCGGCCGTCACGCGGCGCCAGCACGGCAAAGCATCGCGCAAGCGCCAGGCCGCAAGGGCCGAGCCGCGCGGCAAGCGTGAGTGCGCACCGTGGCAGGGCTAGCGCCGGCGGCGGAGGCGGCGTTCATCGCGGTGGCGGTGGCGGAGGCGGCGGCATGCGCGGCGGCGGTGGTGGTATGCGTGGCGGCGGTGGTGGCGGACGTGGCGGCGGCGGACGGCGGTCCGACATCAGGCTCAAGCACGACATCACGCTGCTCGGCTATCTCGACGACGGTCTCGGCTTCTATCGCTTCAGCTACAACGGCAGCAACAAAGCTTATGTCGGCGTCATGGCGCAGGACGTGCAGCAGATGGCGCCACAGGCTGTCGTGATGGGCCGGGACGGCTATTTGCGGGTCTACTACGAGAAACTTGGCCTGAGGTTCGAGAGCTACCAACAGTGGATCGATTCGGGGGCACAATTCCTCACGGCGTGCCGGTCGGACACTGACGAGCGCAAAATGAAATCCCCCACGATACCCGCCGTAAAGGCCAAGCTCCTTGAAGGCAAAAAGGGGCTCATAGTCGGTATTGCCAACGAAAACTCCATCGCGTGGGGTTGCGCCAGGGCATTCCGGGCATTGGGCGCCGATCTCGCGGTGACCTACCTCAACGACAAGGCGAAGAAATACGTCGAGCCGCTGGCCCGTGAGCTGGAAGCACCGATCGTGATGCCGCTTGACGTCAACGCGCCAGGCCAGATGGAGGCGGTGTTCGAGCGCATCGGCAAGGAATGGGGCCGGCTCGATTTCGTCGTCCACTCCATCGCCTTTTCGCCCAAGGACGCGCTGCAGGGGCGCGTCGTCGACGTCTCGCGGGAAGGCTTTCTCGCCACCATGGATGTGTCGTGCTGGACCTTCATCCGCATGGCCCATCTGGCGGAACCGCTGATGCGCGAGGGCGGCACGCTGTTCACGATGACCTATTACGGCAGCCAGATGGTGGTGAAGAACTACAACATCATGGGCGTCGCCAAGGCGGCGCTGGAAAGCGCGGTTCGTTACCTCGCCGCCGAGCTCGGGCCAAAGGGCATCCGCGTCCATGCCATCTCGCCGGGTCCATTGGCGACGCGCGCCGCGTCCGGCATTCCCGAGTTCGACGCCCTGCTAGAGAAAGCAAGGACAAAAGCTCCGGCGCGGAGCCTGGTCAGCATCGACGATGTCGGGATGGCGACGGCTTTCCTCGCCCATGACGCGGCGCGGCTGATAACCGGCGAAACGCTTTATATCGACGGCGGCTATCACATCATCGACTAGATCGACCCAATCGGTCCTGTTTTGCGGAATTTTGCTTTAATTTATGACGCAAACCTCAAGATCGCCGTCCGGTGTTTTTTAAATGAATTAAATGAGTTGATATAAATCAATGCGACAATAAGAAACACGATCTAGAAAATATTTTGTGTCTCGATTTGGCGGCCTTACAATCAAAGGGAGGACACAATGTCCACAGTCCGCAAGAAAATAGTGCTTACCTGCGCAGCTGTCGCGGTTGGTGCGGTGCTTTGCGCGATGCCGATATCGGTCGAACGTTCGGCGATGTCGGGAGTCGTGCTGTCTGTCGATCACGCGCGAGCGGAGATTGGTCGACCAGGCACTCCGGGCAGTGTAGCTGGAGTCCATCGGCGCGCCGAACGGCGAGCTGTGAGGCGCTGCGCGGTTGGCGTCACCTGCTAGTATCCGCAAGCGTGACCAAAGATTACGTTTGTCCGAGAGGGACGATCCTTGATCTGCCGGCAATTGCCGGCGCGGCAGAGTTTTCGTGCGGCGAAGGCGGCTTCGCGTAAGCGGTTTCAAAAACAACAATGTCCTTCTCGCTGCCGCTCGCCGGAACGAGAATGTGCCTAGTCATGGCAAAGCTTCCTTTGCTTCCTTTTGGCGCCGCAAGCTCATTGCCAGCTCAGCGTCACGCCGATGTCTCCTGGCACTCCGCCAGGAAAATCGATGATTTGGAACCTGAGCCGATAACCGCGCGACTTCATGTGCTTCTGCCAAAATTCGAATAATTCCTTTGGCAGTCCGGTGAGCGTGTTTTCCCAGCCCGGCTCCTGCTGATTGATGGCACGACCGCGGTCCGTGCAGAGCTCGTTCGGAAAACGGACAACGAGGACCTCAGTCATGCCGTTATTGGCCGCGCGTTTGATAATGGCGGCGGCGCGTGCGAGGCGGTCCTCGTCGGAAACGCCGGACGGTTTGGAAAACCTTTCCATCAGCGCTTTCTTCTCCGCCTCCGCCGCATTCATCTCCTTCACCGCGGCCGAGGCCTTTTCCGCCTCGCGTAGCGCAATCTGCTTCATGACGTCTTTCGCCGTCGGCAAACCCGCCAACGGATCGTCAGCCGTTTTTGCTTCAGCCATATCGATGCTCTCCAATGATCTCGATGACCAGTTTATCCCATTATGCAAGTTTTTGCGCGGACGATTTGATCTGGCGCAAAAGGCCCCAACTGATAAGCTGATGGTCGTTAAAGTCGACCAGTGGGGCGGAAAGTCGGGTTCCTTCATGCGAACAGACTGTCGTATTTTGCCAGCAGTCACCGATTTCAGTCGACGGCGTGCCACGCTTTTGACATCTGGCCGGCATGCGCTCGCGGGGATTGCCACAATTCTTGTCTGCATGTTCGCCGCTGCCGCCGCCGCGCAGCAGGCGCAGCCGGCCGCGGTTCCGGTCGGCACGGTCTATGCCGAGCGGCAGGCGATCTCGAACATCCGTGATTTTGTCGGCCGCGTCGAAGCCACCGACCGCGTCGACATTCGCGCCCGCGTGCAGGGCTACCTGGAGCAAGTGCTGTTCAAAGAGGGCGACATCGTCAAGAAAGGCGATCAGCTCTACCAGATCGAAAAGGGCTTGTTTCAAGCCGCCGTCGAGGCGGCCAAGGGCGCCTTGGAGCGCAGCAAGGCGGCAAAGACGCTGACCGCGATCCAGCTGCAACGCGCCCAGGAGCTGTTGGAGAAAAACGCCGGCACCGCGGTCGCGCGCGATCAGGCGCTGGCCGCGGATCAGCAGGCACAGGGCCAGATTCTGGCCGATCAGGCCAATCTCGACACCGCCAATATCAATCTCGGCTACACCGACATCGCCTCGCCGATCGCGGGCAAAGTCAGCAAGACCAATGTCACGGCCGGCAACGTCGTCGGGCCCGCTAGCGGTATTCTGACGCTGATCGTCAGCCAGGATCCGATGTACATTAGCTTTCCCGGTCAGCCAGCGCGAACTGTTGCAGGCGCAGTTGAGCGGACGCATGGGTGGATATCGCCGGCATCAAGATCAAGATCCGTTTTGCCGACGGCTCGATCTACAAGCACGAAGGCACGGTCAATTTCGTCGACGTCTCGGTCGATCGCGCCACCGATACGGTGCTGGCGCGCGCGACCATGCCGAATCCCGATGGCGCCTTGATCGACGGCCAGTTGGTCAGCGTCGCCGTCGAAGCCGGCGCACCACAGGAGAAGGTGGTGGTGCCGCAGGCGGCGCTGATCGCCGATCAGCAAGGCGTCTATGTGTTCGTGGTCGAGGACGGCAAGGCGGTCGTCAAGCGGATCAAGACCGGTGGCGACAGCGGTGCCAACATCGTCGTGGAGGATGGACTAAAGGGTGGCGAGCAGGTCATCGTCGAAGGGCTGCAGAGCATTCGTCCCGGACAGCCGGTTCAGGCCTCTCCGGCGGCGACCGTTCTGAACCGGTCTTAAATCCGATGTTGTCCTCAATCTTCGTCGACCGTCCGCGGCTTGCCATCGTCATCGCCGTCGTCACGACGATCGCCGGCCTGCTCGCGCTCTATGCCATCCCGCTGGCGCAGTATCCGGATATCGTGCCGCCGCAGGTCTCGGTCACCACGCTTTATCCCGGCGCCAATTCGGCGGTGGTGGAAGCGACCGTCGCCCAGGTCATCGAGGCGCAAGTCGTCGGCGTCGACAAGATGATCTACATGAAGAGCACGAGCGGCGACGACGGCAGCTACGCGCTCACGGCGTCCTTCGAGCTCGGCACCAATCCCGACATCAACACCGTCAACGTCAACAACCGCGTCCAGGTGGCGCTGGCGCAGCTGCCGCCGGACGTGCAGCGCCAAGGCGTCACGGTAAAAAAGAAATCCTCGGCGCTGCTCGGCGTCATCGCGGTCTATTCGCCCAAGCACACCCACGATCCGCTGTTCCTCTCCAATTACGTCACCATCAATCTGCTCGATCAGATCAAGAGCACGCCCGGCGTCGGCGATGCCACGATCTGGGGCCCGCAGGATTACGCCATGCGCGCCTGGGTGCGCACCGATCGGCTGACCGGACTCAACCTCACTACCGCCGACATCATCAGCGCGATTCAGTCGCAGAACGTCCAGGCCGCGGTCGGCCGCATCGGCGCCCGGCCGATCTCCGACGATCAGCAGCTGCAGCTCAATATCCAGACCAAGGGCCGCCTCAGCACGGTCGCGGAATTCGAGAACATCGTCATCCGCACCAATCCGGATGGCTCGATCCTGCGTCTGCGCGACGTCGCGCGCGTCGAGCTTGGCGCCGCCAATCTCGATCGCGATACGCGGCTCAACGGCGGCCCGGCGTCGGCCATCGCGATCTATCAGTCGCCCGGCGCCAACGCGATCAACACCTTGAAGGCGGTGAAGGAGCGTATCGCCGAAGCGGAGAAGAGATTCCCCGAGGATTTGACCTGGAAGATCACTTACGACCCGACGGTGTTCGTCACCGACACCATCCACGAGGTGCAGAAGACCCTGATCGAGGCCTTCATCCTCGTCGTCATCGTGGTCTTTCTTTTCCTCGGCAGCGTGCGCGCCACCCTGATCCCGACGCTTAGCGGTGCCGGTCAGCCTGATCGGCACGTTCATCGCGCTCTTAGCCGTCGGCTATTCGGCCAACACCGTGTCGCTGCTCGCCATCGTGCTGGCGATCGGCATCGTCGTCGACGACGCCATCGTGGTGGTGGAAAACGTCGAACGGGTGATGGAGGAGCATCCGGAGCTGACGCCCGCGGAAGCGACCAAGCGCGCCATGGCCGAGATCACCGCGCCGATCATCGCCATCACGCTGGTGCTGCTGTCGGTGTTCGTGCCGGTGGCGTTCATTCCCGGAATCTCCGGCGAATTGTTTCGGCAGTTCGCGGTCACCGTCGCGGTGTCGATGGTCCTGTCGGCGATCAATGCGCTGACGCTCTCGCCGGCGCTGTGCGGCGTGTTGCTGCGGCCGCATCACGGGCCGCGCCGCGGTGTCATGGGCTATGTGATGCGCTCGATCGATCGCGTCCGCGATGGTTACGGTTCCGCGGTCGCGCGCATCGTGCGGTTGTCGATCATCGGGATTGTCATGGTGGCGGTCGCCATGGCCGGGGTCGTTGGCCTCGCCAAATTCACGCCGACCGGATTTTTGCCCGAGGACGATCAGGGCGCGCTGTTCGTCGTCGTGCAATTGCCCGGCGGCGCCTCGGTGGCGCGCACCACCGACGTCATCGAGCGTGCCGAAGCGATCCTCAAAGACGAACATGCCGTCGAAGACGTCACCTCGGTCATCGGCTTGAACTTCATCGACAATTATTCGCAGCCGAATGCCGGCTTCATGGTGGTCACGCTCAAGCCGTTCGAGGAGCGCAAGTCAAAGTCGCTCAGCGTCAATGCTCTGATCGGACGGCTCAACGAAAAATTCCGCCAGATCCAGGGCGGCCAAGTGGTGCCGCTGGCGCCGCCGCCGATCCTCGGTCTCGGCACCGGCGGCGGCTTCGCCTATGTGATGGAGGATCTGCGCGGCGGCGATGCCAAGGCCATGGCGCAGGCGCTGCGCGGGCTCACGGTCGCCGCCAACCAGGACCCGCAGCTCAGCCGGGTGTTCAGCACGTTCTCGGCGACCAATCCGTCGATCTATCTCGATATCGATCGCGACAAGGCCCAAATCATCGGCGTGCCATTGAGCGCGGTGTTTCAGGCGCTGCAGGCGTCGCTCGGCGGCTACTTCGTCAACAACTTCAACCTGTTCGGACGCACCTGGCAGGTCCAGGTGCAGGCGGAGGCCGTCGATCGCGCAAGCATCGACGACATCTACCGCATCAACGTGCGCAGCAATGAAGGCAAGATGATCCCGCTGCGCAGCCTTGCCGAGGTTCGCCTCGTCGTCGGCCCGCCAGCATTGATCCGCTACAACAATCTGCGTGCCGTGACCGTGCAAGGCTCGCCGGCGCCGGGCATTTCGTCCGGCCAGGCCTTGAACGCGATGGAAGCCGTCGCCGCGAAAACGCTGCCGCAGGGCTATGCCGGGGAGTGGACCGATACCGCGTTCCAGGAAAAGCGTGCCGAAGGCAAGACCGCCATCATCCTCGGCTTTGCCGTGTTGTTCGCCTATCTTTTCCTGGTTGCGCTGTACGAAAGCTGGACCATTCCGGTGCCGGTCCTGTTGTCGGTATCGGTCGGCGTTTTCGGCTCGTTCGCGGCCATGCTGATCGGCGGGCTGACGCTCGATCTGTATGCCCAGATCGGCATGGTCGTGCTGATCGGGCTCGCCGCCAAGAACGGCATTCTGATCGTCGAATTCGCCAAGGAGCAGCGCGAGAAGGGCGTCGCGCTGCTGGAAGCGGCGACCGAGGGCTCGCGGCTGCGCTTCCGGCCGGTGATGATGACGTCGTTTGCCTTCATCCTCGGTCTGTTGCCGCTGGTGGTCGCCAGCGGCGCCTCGCAACTGGCGCGCCGCGACGTCGGCACGCCGGTGTTCGGCGGCATGATTCTGGCGTCCTTCATCGGCATATTTGCTATTCCTCCGCTCTACGTCTTCTTCCAGGCAATCCGCGAACGGCTCAGGCCGTCGTCGCGACCAAAGGAAAAAGCGGCGCCGGAGCGGAGCGGCGTCTAACGCGGAGTTTTGACATGGCGAAGAAACACAGGACCGCCGCGGATGGCCAAAGCGAGAAAATGAAGCGCAAGGCCTACGAAAAGGAGCTGCGCAAGCTTCAGGTCGAGCTGTGCCATCTGCAGGAATGGGTGAAGGCAAGCGGCGCGCGGGTCATCATCGTGTTCGAAGGCCGCGACGCCGCCGGCAAGGGCGGCACCATCAAGGCGCTGACCGAGCGGGTCAGCCCGCGCGTGTTTCGCGTCACCGCGCTGCCGGCGCCGTCGGATCGCGAAAAGACCCAGCTGTTCCTGCAACGCTACATCGAGCGCTTTCCGGCCGCCGGCGAGATCATCATCTTCGATCGCAGCTGGTACAATCGCGCCGGCGTCGAATATGTCATGGGCTTTGCCACCGAAGAGCAGCACAAGCGCTTCCTGGAACTTTGTCCGGAAGTCGAGAAATACATCATCGACGGCGGCATCACCTTGATCAAGATCTGGCTCGAGGTCGGGCAGGAGGAGCAGGAAAAGCGCTTCTTGAAGCGCATCAGCGATCCGATGCGGCAATGGAAGCTGAGCCCGATGGATTTGGAATCATACCGGCGCTGGTACGATTATTCGAAGGCGCGCGACATGATGCTCGCGGCGACCGACAGCAAGCACGCGCCGTGGCACATCGTGCGCTCCGACGACAAACGCCGCGCCCGGCTCAACTGCATTTCCCATATCCTTTCGCTGCTGCCCTATAAAAAAGTCAAACGGGAGGCGATCAAGCTTCCGAAGCGTTCCAACAAGCATCAGTACGACGATGTGACATCGATCAAGGATCGCCGCTTCGTTGCCAGCAGGTATTGAGCGTTCTGCGGGCGGATCACCCGATTTGGTTTCACCGCAATGACACGACCCGTGCCGGAAGACGCCAACAAAATCGCCGCGGCCGACGGAGCGGACAAGACATTCATTGTTCCCGTGATCCGGATCGTCTGTTTGGCGGCTCTGGCCTATTGGTCGTGGCTGTTGCTGCAACCGTTCCTGTCGATCCTCATCTGGAGCGTCATCTTCGCGGTCGCGCTTTATCCGGTGTTCGACTGGCTGGCCGGCAAGGCTGCGCGGTTATCGCGGCGCTGGCCGCGGCGGCGATCACGATTTTCAGCCTAATCCTGATCTTCGGCCCGGTCACCTGGCTCGGCGTCAGCCTGGGCGACAATCTGCGCACGCTTTACGCACGGCTCGCGGACGGCAGCCTGACCATTCCGCCACCCTACGAGTCGGTCCAGACTTGGCCGTTCGTCGGCGGCGAGATCTATCAAATCTGGTACCTCGCTTCGACCAACATCAAGGCGCTGCTCGGCGAGTGGGCGGAACAGCTCAAAGTGATCGGCTCAAGCGTGCTGGCCATCGCCGGCACCGCCGGCCTGGATCTGGTCAAGTTCATCATCGGCATCTTCCTTTCGGGATTCCTGTTCGTGCCCGGGCCGGCGCTGGTGGCGTCCGTCAAGAACGCTGTGCGCCATATTTCGACGGACCGCGCCGAAGAGTTTGTCGAACTGACCGGCGCGACGATCCGCAATGTATCGCGCGGCATCATCGGAATTTCGGCCTTACAGGCGTTGCTCGCCGGCATCGGCTTGCTGGTGGCCGGCGCTCCCGCCGCCGGCCTGCTCAGCTTTTTGGTTTTGCTGTTTGGGATTATTCAAGTCGGCCCGTGGATCGTCCTGGTGCCGGTAATCATCTGGAGTTGGTTCATGCTGGCAAAAACGGCGGCCGTGATTTTCACGGTCTACATGTTGCCGGTGATGTTGTTGGACAACGTGCTGCGTCCGCTGGTGATGGCGCGTGGGCTTTCGACTCCGATGCCGGTGATTTTGATCGGCGTCATCGGAGGTGCGCTGGCGCACGGTCTCATCGGCCTGTTCATTGGCCCGATTGTGCTGTCCATCGCCTGGCAGTTGCTGGTGGCATGGATGCGCGAGGGGGCGGATGGGATGGAAACGGCTTCCGCGGACAAGCAAGAGTAGCAGTCGGCGCGAAACCGCGTGCCTCTCCGCCGGAATTTGATCTATCTTGGGGCATCAAGCCAACCGCCACACTTCACCGCGATTTGCTTAAGATCGGCTCGTAGCGATCATCCACATCCGCAGGGCACTTTTGTCATGACCTATCGTGCGCTCGCCACCACGACGCTGGCACTGACCACGGCGGCATTGCTCGCGGCCTGCGGCCAAAACAACCAATACGCCGCGCCGCCGCCGCCGAAGGTCACCGTTGCCTTGCCCGTCGCCCAGGACGTCACGCGCTATTTCGACGCCACCGGAAACGCGGCCGCGATCAACTCGGTCGATCTCGTCGCCCGGGTGCAGGGTTTTGTCCAGGCCATCGGCTATACCGATGGCCAATTCGTCAAGAAAGGCACGTCGCTGTTCACCATCGAGCCTGAGCCCTACCGGCTCAAGGTCGATGCCGCCAAGGCGGCCGTCACCAGCGCACAAGCGACGCTGACGCAAGCGCAGGCCGAATTCCAGCGCCAGGCCGACCTGATTCAGAAGCAGGTCTCGACCCAAGCCAATTACGACAAGGCGCTGGCGCAACGCAATTCATCGCAGGCCGACCTGCAATCGGCGCAGGCCAACGAGCAACAGGCCGAGATCAATCTCGGCTATACCAACGTCACCGCGCCGTTCGACGGTGTCGTCTCCGCGCGCCAGGTGTCGATCGGGCAATTGGTTGGAGCGAACTCGCCGACCGTGCTCTCCACCATCGTGCAGCTGGATCCGATCTGGGTGAATTTCACTGCGAGCGAGCGCGACGCGCTGCAAGTGCGCGCCAATCTCGCGCGTTCGGGCCGCACCACCGCCGATCTCATCGGCGATCCGGTCGAGGTCGCCCTGCAAAACGAGAGCGATTATCCGCACGAGGGCAAGCTCGACTACGTCGCGCCGTTTGTCGATCCGTCGACCGGCACCCAGGCCGCGCGCGCGAGCCTGCCAAATCCCGATCGGGCGCTGGTGCCGGGTTATTTCGTGCGCGTGCGCGTGCCGTCGAAGCCGATTCCGGCGCTGCTGGTGCCCGATGTCGCGATCGGCAGCGACCAGGGCGGCCGCTACGTGCTGGTCGTCAACAAGGACAGCGTCGTCGAACAGCGCCAAATCGAGGCCGGCCAAGTTGTCGGCAACCTGCGCGTCATCGACAAAGGCCTTACCAAGGACGATCGCGTCGTCGTCGGCGGCATCATGCGCGCGATCCCGGGCCAGAAGGTCGATGCCGAACTGAGTTCTGCGGCGGCAATGAACTAGGGCGCGGCGATGATCTCCAAATTCTTCATCGAACGTCCGGTGCTGGCGAACGTGCTCGCCATCCTGATGATTCTGATCGGCGCGGTCGCGCTCTACGCTTTGCCGGTGGCGCAATATCCCGACGTGGTGCCGCCGACCGTGCAGGTGACGACGCGCTATCCCGGCGCCAGCGCGCTGACGCTGCTCGATACCGTGGCGCTGCCGATCGAGCAGCAGGTCAACGGCGTCGAGAACATGATCTACATGCAATCGACCAGCTCAAGCGACGGCAGCTACACGCTCACCGTCACTTTCAAGATCGGCACCGATCTCGATAATGCGCAGATCCTGGTGCAGAACCGGGTGGCAAGCGCGCTGTCGCAACTGCCGACCCCGGTTCAGGCCCAGGGCGTCACGGTGCAGAAGCGCTCGACCGCGATCCTGCTGTTCGTCACGCTCACCGCGCCGGACGGCCGCTACGACAGCCTCTATCTCGCCAACTACGCCACCATCAGGCTCAGGGACGAATTGGCGCGGCTGCCGGGCGTCGGCAATGTCAATGTGTTCGGCGCCGGCCAGTATTCGATGCGCATCTGGCTCGATCCGGACAAGCTCAAGGCGCGCAGCCTCAACGCCCAGGACGTGGTGGTGGCGCTGCAGCAGCAGAGCCAGGAGGTCACCGCCGGCCAGATCGGCACGCCGCCGACGCCGCCGGGCGTCAATTTCCAATACACCATCGATCTGTCCGGCCGCCTCACCGACGTCGATCAGTTCGCGAACGTCATCGTCAAGACCGGCGACAACGGCCAGGTCACGCGGGTCAGCGACGTCGGCAGGGTCGAACTCGGCGCCCAGACCTACAGCCAGTATTTCAATCTCGACGGCAAGCAGGCAGCGGGCATCGGCATCTATCAGTCGCCCGGCGCCAACGCGCTCGACGTCGAGCACGCGGTCAAGGCCAAGATGGCAACGCTGGCGCGCGATTTCCCGCAAGGCCTGGTCTACGCCGTTCCGTTCGACACCACGATCTTCGTCAATGCCTCGATCCACGAGGTCTACAAGACGCTGATCGAGGCCGGCGTGCTGGTGCTGATCGTCATCATGGTGTTCCTGCAGGATTGGCGCGCCATGCTGATCCCGGCCACCACCGTGCCGGTGACCATCGTCGGCGCCTTTGCCGCCATGTATGCGCTCGGCTTCACCGTGAATTTTTCGACGCTGTTCGCCATCGTGCTGTCGATCGGCATCGTGGTCGACGACGCCATCGTCGTGGTCGAAGGCGCGGCGCACAATATCGAAAAGGGCATGAGCGGCCATGACGCGGCGATCCGCGCCATGGACGAGCTATTGGGACCGATCATCGGCATCACGCTGGTTCTGATGTCGGTGTTCCTGCCGGCGGCGTTCCTGCCGGGCCTGACCGGCCGCATGTACGCGCAATTCGCGCTGGTGATCGCGGCGACCGCGCTGTTGAGTGGCATCAATGCGGTGACGCTCAAGCCGACCCAGTCGGCGCTGTGGCTGCGCCCGCCGGTGCCGCCGGAACGGCGCAATGCATTTTATCGCGGCTTCAATGCCGTCTATGGGCGCATGGAACACCACTATGCCGGCCTGATCGGCCGCATGGCGTCCCATGCCGGCCTGATGACCATCATAGCCTTCGTCATCATGGGCTTGGCCTTCTTCGGCCTGTCCCGGGTGCCGACCGGCTTCTTGCCGCTCGAGGACCAGGGCTATCTCCTCGTCGCCGTGCAGTTGCCGGACGGCTCAGCGCTTGAGCGCACGCAAAAGGTGCTCGAACAGGTCTCGGCGATCGCGGAGAAGGATCCGAGCGTCGCCCACGTGATCGCCATCTCCGGCGTCTCCGCACTCGACAACAATGCGACCTTGGCCAATGCCGGCGTCGCCTATGTGGTGCTCAAGGATTGGAGCGAGCGCGACGATCTGCGCACGCTGTTTCCGCGCCTGTCGGCGGCGCTCGCGACAATCGACGCGCGGGTGATCACGCTGCCGCCACCGCCGATCCAGGGCATCGGCAATGCCGGCGGATTTACGCTCCAGGTGGAGTTGCGCGACGGCAGCACCGATTTCGCCAAGCTGCAGAGCATCACCAACACGATGGTCGGCAATGCGCAGTCGCAAAGCGCGCTGCAGCGCGTGTCGACGTCGTTCCGCGCCGCGGCGCCGCAATTGCGCGTCGAGGTCGACAGGGTCAAGGCGCAGACGCTGCACGTCTCGGTCGATCAGGTCTTTGCGACGCTGGCGACCTATCTGGGCTCGACCTATGTGGTGCAGTTCAACAAGTTCGGCCGCGTTTTCCAGGTCTATGCCCAGGCCGACGCCACGTATCGGTTGCGGCCGCGCGATATCGAGAACCTGTCGGTGCGCAACCAGCAAGGCAACATGGTGCCGCTCGGCACGGTCGCCGCCGTTACGCCGGCCGTCGGCACGCCGCTGATCAGCCTTTACAATCTTTATCCGTCGTCCAGCATCATCGGTCTGCCGGCCGCGGGTTTCAGCTCCGGAGAGGCGATCCGGCTGATGGAGGAGAATGCGGCGAAAACATTGCCGCCGGGAGCCGGCACCGAATGGACCGCGATGTCGTACCAGGAAAAGATCGTCGGCAACCAGATGTACTTCGTGTTCGCAATGGCGTTGCTCTTGGTTTATCTGGTGCTCGCTGGCCAGTATGAAAGCTGGTACGCGCCGCTCTCCGTCATCCTCTCGGTGCCGCTGGCGCTGGTCGGACCGGTGCTGGTGCTCAAGGGGCTTCGCATCGACAACAATCTCTACACCCAGATCGGCCTGATCCTGTTGATCGCGCTGTCGGCCAAGAATGCCATCCTGATCGTCGAGGTGGCGCGCGAGCATCGCGTGCGCGACAACAAGTCGATCTTCGACGCGGCGGTCGATGCCGCCCGCGCCCGGTTCCGGCCGATCCTGATGACGTCGTTTGCCTTCATCCTCGGCGTCGCACCGCTGGTGGTCGCCAGCGGAGCAGGGGCCAGCGCGCGCAAATCGATCGGCATCACGGTGTTCTCGCGGCATGATCGCCTCGACCTGCCTGGCCGTCCTGTTCGTGCCGTCGCTGTTCGTGGTGATCCAGCGCTTCGAGGAATGGCTCGCCGCGCGCAAGCATCCGCGCATTCAGCCCGCGGAATGACCGGGCCGAATGCGGCAGACAGTCACAATTTCGACGCAGGCCGCACTATGTTAAGGCCCACCAATCCAGCGAAAAAGTTGCCGGTGATGATCCGCTCCATCTCCCTCGTCGTGGCCGCACTGTTATTGGCGCTGTGCGGCGGTGCCGCCCGCGCGCAAATGTCCCAAGCCGACCTTTTGACCCGCATCGATCGCCTCGAAGCGGCGCTGCGCGAGCTCACCGGTACGGTGGAGCAGTTGCAATACCGCAATCAGCAGCTCGAGCAGCAGTTGCGCGCCCTGCAGGACGCGACGGCGACCGGCGCCCGGCCGCCCGCGTCGCCGCCACCGCAGCCGTCGCCACGCCCGACAGGACAATATTCGCCACCGCCTGTCGCACCTCCGCCCGCGCCGGTCATCGCCGCAGCGCCGCCTCCCGCGCCTATCGAACCAGAGCCGCCACCGCCTCCGCCGCCAGGACGCAGCGGTCGTGGCGATGCATTCAATCCGGCGCTCAATCCGGCTGCACCCGGCGCGCCACGTCCGCTCGGCACCAGCACTGCAGCGACCGAACCGCCGCCGCCGGTTGCCGATGTGCCACCGGCCGGAGGCGGTCCGCGCCAGCCGGGCGCGCCGCTCGATCTGTCCAGCGTCTCTGCGCCGCCACCGCCATCAAGCGGCGCCGCGCCGGGCGGGGCATTGCCGCCGCCGCCACCGAGCAATCCGAGCGGCACCGGCGCCATGCAGGCGACGCTGCCGCCTGGCAATTCACCCAAGGACGAATTCGATCTCGCTTACGGCTACCTTCAGCACAAGGACTATGGTCCCGCGGCCGACGCGTTCGCAACGTTCCTGCGCCAATTTCCGACCGATCGCCTGGCGCCCGAGGCGCAATTCTGGATGGGCGAAGCCTTGTTCCAGAGCCAGCGCTATCGCGATGCCGCGGAAGCCTTCCTCGCCGTGTCGACGAAGTATGACACCACCGCGCGGGCGCCCGATGCGCTGTTGCGGCTCGGCATGTCGCTCGCGGCGCTCGGCGAAAAGGAAGCGGCCTGCGCCTCGCTCGGCGAGGTGTTGCGCAAATATCCGCGCGCCTCGGTGAGCATCAAGCAAAGTGTCGACCGGGAACAGAAGCGTGCCCACTGCTGACGCAGCAGTTGCCGACGGCGAAGCGAACGCGCTGTTTCGTGGTCTCGAAGATTTGCCCGGTCTTGTGCTCGCGGTGTCGGGCGGCCCGGATTCCACGGCGCTGCTGGTGCTGGCGGCGCGCTGGGCGAAGCGGCTCAAGCGCGCACCGAAACTCATCGCCGTCACCGTCGATCATGGCTTGCGGCCGGAAGCGGCGCGCGAAGCCGCCATGGTGAAGCGTCTCGCGCGCCGGCTCGGCGTTGCGCACCGCACGCTGCACTGGCGCGGCCGAAAGCCGCGAACCGGCCTGCAGGAGGCGGCGCGTTACGCGCGCTATGCGTTGCTCGCGCAAATCGCAACGCGCGCACGCTTTGCCCACATCCTCACCGCGCACACGCTGGACGATCAGGCCGAGACCGTGCTGTTTCGTCTCGCGCGCGGCAGCGGGCTGTTCGGGCTCACCGGCATGGCACACGCGGCGCCGCTGCCGCTCGACGGCGTGCGCGAGATTTTTCTGGTGCGTCCGCTCCTGCATCTTCCCAAGGCGCGGCTCGTCGCGACCTTAAAGGCCGAGCGCATCGCCTATGCCGACGACCCGAGCAATCGCGATCCGCGTTTTACCCGCGCGCGACTGCGGAGCTTGATGCCGGCCCTGGCACGCGAGGGTCTCGACGCGCGCGGCTTGGCGCGGCTTGCGGCGCGGCTGCGGCGCGCCGAATCGACCATCCAAGTCGCCGTACAGGCCGCGCGCTCGGCGCTCGCGCCGCTGCCGTGGCGCGAGCACGGACCGATTGCGTTCGAGACCGCGCCATTCGCCGGCCTGCCCGCCGAAGTGGCGCTGCGGCTCCTCGGCGAAGCGGTCGCCCATACCGGGGACGAGGGACCGGTCGAGCTCGCCAAGCTCGAAAGCCTTTATGAGGCGTTACGGCAGGCGCGCTCCCGCCTGCGCCGGACCCTTGCGGGAGCGCTTATTACGCTCTCTAGCGACTATCTGACGGTCGAACGCGCACCCATGCGGCGCAGGTTAGCCATGCGCCGACAAGGCAAGAGCCGCTTTACGAAATAGGCCTATAATTGCGGAGTTGGCCATTTTCGGGTTCTTGGCAGGGGGCTGGTCGAACCCCACATTGCCGGGGTATCGGGAACGTGAAGCCGCCACGATTTGCTGGCACGTAGTATGCTCCGGCGCCGCGGATTCGCGGGTCAAGGACTTGAGATGAACGCCAATCTGCGCAATTTCGCCCTTTGGGTGATCATCGTCCTGCTGTTGCTGGCGCTGTTCACGTTGTTTCAGAGCCCCGGCCAACGCCCGGCGTCGCAAGACATTTCGTTCTCCGAACTGCTCACCGACGTGGACTCCGGCCGCGTCAAAGACGTGCTGATCCAGGGTCCGGAAATCCACGGCACCTTCACCGATGGCCGCACCTTCCAGACCTATGCGCCGAGCGACCCGACTCTGGTCCAGCGCCTCTACAACAAGGGTGTCTCGATCACCGCCCGGCCGTTGACCGAGAACGTGCCGTGGTTCGTTTCGCTCCTGATCTCGTGGCTGCCGTTCGTGGCGCTGATCGGCGTGTGGATCTTCCTGTCGCGGCAGATGCAGGGCGCCGGCGGCAAGGCGCTCGGCTTCGGCAAGTCGCGGGCAAAGCTTCTCACCGAGGCCCATGGCCGCGTCACCTTCGAGGACGTGGCCGGCGTCGACGAGGCCAAGCAGGATTTGCAGGAGATCGTCGAATTCTTGCGCGATCCCGGAAAATTCCAGCGGCTCGGCGGCAAGATTCCGCGCGGCGTGCTGTTGGTCGGTCCGCCCGGCACCGGCAAGACGCTGATCGCGCGCGCGGTCGCCGGCGAAGCCAATGTGCCGTTCTTCACCATTTCCGGCTCCGACTTCGTCGAAATGTTCGTCGGCGTCGGCGCCTCGCGCGTGCGCGACATGTTCGAGCAGGCCAAGAAGAACGCGCCCTGCATCATCTTCATCGACGAAATCGATGCCGTCGGCCGCCACCGCGGCGCCGGCCTCGGCGGCGGCAACGACGAGCGCGAGCAGACGCTCAATCAATTGCTGGTCGAGATGGACGGCTTCGAGGCCAACGAAGGCATCATCCTCATCGCCGCCACCAACCGGCCCGACGTGCTCGATCCGGCGCTGCTGCGTCCCGGCCGCTTCGACCGCCAAGTGGTGGTGCCCAACCCCGACGTGGTCGGCCGCGAGCAGATTTTGAAAGTCCACGTGCGCAAGGTGCCGCTGGCGCCCGACGTGAATCTGAAGACCATCGCCCGCGGCACGCCCGGCTTCTCCGGCGCCGACCTCGCCAATCTGATCAACGAGGCGGCGCTGATGGCGGCGCGGCGCAACAAGCGCATGGTGACCCAGGCCGAGTTCGAGGATTCCAAGGACAAGGTCATGATGGGCGCCGAGCGCAAGTCGCTGGTGATGACCGACGAGGAAAAGCTGCTCACCGCCTATCACGAGGGCGGCCATGCCATCGTCGCGCTCAACGTCAAGGCGACCGATCCGGTGCACAAGGCGACCATCATCCCGCGCGGCCGCGCGCTCGGCATGGTCATGCAATTGCCGGAGCGCGACAAGCTGTCGATGTAGTCTCGAGCAGATGACGTCGCGGCTCGCCATCATGATGGGCGGCCGTGTCGCCGAAGAATTGGTGTTCGGCCGCGAGCGCGTGACCTCGGGCGCGGCGTCCGACATCGAGCAGGCGACCAAGCTCGCGCGCATGATGGTGACGCGCTGGGGCCTGTCGGACGCGCTCGGCACCGTTGCGTACGGCGAAAACCAGGAAGAAGTCTTCCTCGGCTATTCGGTGTCGCGCCAGCAAAGCATTTCCGAAGCCACCGTGCAGAAGATCGACGCCGAAATCCGCCGCCTGGTCGAAGCCGGCTATTCCGAGGCGCAGCAAATCCTCACCGACAAGCGCGGCGATCTGGAAACCTTGGCCAAGGGGCTGCTCGAATTCGAGACGCTCTCCGGCGACGAGATCAAGGATCTGCTTCTGGGCAAGCGGCCGAGCCGCGAATCGGTGATCGAGCCGACGACGCCGCGCAACACCACCGTGCCGACCGCCGGCGCCGGCCGCAACCGGCCGCGCCCCGAGCCCGGCCCGCTGGAGCCGCAGCCGCAGGGTTGAACCGCAAGCTGCAATCGCGCGACGGACTGAGAGGGGAGGGCCGTTCATGCGGACCACTATAATTGTCGGCGTCATCTTGGCCGCGGCGTCCGGTTCTGCGCTGGCGCAGGGCGTTGGCACGCCGCCAAAGCCGTCCGCCAAACCACCGGTCGCGGCGAAGCCGCCGCAGGCCGCCGTCAAGCCGGCGAGCACGCCGGAATCGCGCTCGGCCGCGGCGTTGGCGCTGTCGTCGGACCCGGTATTCGACGAGGGCACCTACCAGCGCATCAAGGAAGCGCTGCTGTTCTATTCGGACATACAGGTGCGCGGCGGCTGGCCCATGCTGCCGGCCGACGCCAAGCTTGAGCCGGGTGCGAGCGGCCCTTATGTCGCGCTGTTGCGCCAGCGCCTTGTCATCTCCGACGACATGGCCGTCGATCAGGAAGCCGGCGAGGCCTATGACGCGGCCGTGGTCGAGGGCGTCAAGCATTTCCAATTGCGCCACGGGCTCGATGCCACCGGCGCGGTCGGCGCGCAAACTCTCAAAGCGCTCAACGTGCCGGTTGGCGCCCGCATCAAGCAGCTCGAAGCTTCGCTCGAGCGGCTCCTTGGCATGGATTTCGTCTTCGCCGAGCGCTACGTGGTGGTGAATATCCCGGCCGCCTTCGTCGAGGCCATCGCCAATGGCAAGGTCGAGCGCCGCTATCGCGTTATCGTCGGCAAGATCGACAAGCCGTCGCCGACTTTGAGCGTTTCCATCACCGCAATCGATCTCAATCCGACCTGGACGGTGCCGCTCTCGATCGCCAAGAACGAGATCGTCGCCCATATGCGCCGGGATCCGAGCTATCTGAGCCGCATGCATATGCGCCTGCTCGGCGCCGGCGATCAGGAGATCAGTCCGTCGTCGGTCGACTGGGCTTCGGACCGTTCGCCCAATTTCACCGTCCGCCAGGATGCCGGCGCCTGGAACGCGCTCGGCAATCTCAAGATCGACATGCCTAACCCGTATTCGGTCTACATGCACGACACCGATACGCGAAAGCTGTTCGCCGACGACTACCGCTTCGATTCCCACGGCTGCACCCGCGTCGACAATGTCCGCGACCTGGCCGCCTGGATCCTCCAAGACGTGCCGGGCTGGAATCGCGCCGCCATCGACGCCGGCATCGCCGCGGGGCAGACCAAGATCATCAACCTGCCGCATAAAATGCCGGTCGCCTGGGTCTATCTCACCGGCTGGGCGGCGCGCGACGGCACGATCGAATTCCGCGACGACGTCTATAAGCACGACGAATCGCTCGACCGCGACGCGCTCGCACAAGCGACCGGCGCCGGCGGCTTCGTGCAGCCGGCGCCGACGACGCAACCCATCAAGCGGGTTTCCATCGACACGCGGTGAGTCGGCGTCCCGCCCTTTTCCTCTCCCTGAAAGGAGGAGGGCAGGGTGGGGGTTGCAGGCCGACAACTGGTATAAAAGGCGACGCACCGGCCTGACCGGTTGCGCGCTGTCTCTTCACATCTGTGCAATTGTCGAGGCCGTGGGGTGCAGGCGAAACTGGTATGAGAGGCGTCGCACCGGCCTGACCGGTTGCGCGCTGTCTCGTCACATCTGCGCACATTCGTCGAGGCCGCGGACCCCACCAATCTCCTGAGGGAGAAAGCCAAGCTTCGGCCCCCACCTATCCTCCCCCTTGCAGGGGGAGGAAGAGCCCAGTTGGTCGGGCGCAGTTAGCGACGGACCCCGCCGATGCGTCAGATGATCATGGTCGGCTTTCTGCAGGCGCAGAACTGCACGAACCTCGCCAGTTCCTGGCGCCATCCACAATCGCGCACCGACTCGTGGTCGCCGGATTTTTACCGGCACATCGGCCGCGTGCTGGAGGAGGGCAAGTTTCATCTCGGCTTCTTCGACGACCGGCTGTCGATGCCGGACATGTATGGCCGCAATCACGCGCATACCGTCCAGCACGGCATTCGCTGCGTGAAACTCGACGCCGTCACCGTGCTCACCGTGATGGGCATGGCGACGGAGCGGCTCGGCCTCGGCGCCACCTATTCCACCAGCTATTACGAGCCGTTTCATGTGGCGCGCGTGTTCGCCACCCTCGATCTGATGACGGGGGGCCGCGCCGCCTGGAATGTGGTGACGTCGCTCAACGACGGCGAAGCGCAGAACATGGGCCGCGACGAGGCGGTCGCCCACGATTTGCGCTACGACCGCGCCGACGAGTTCATGGAGATCGTGCTCGGCCATTGGGACGCCTGGGAGGACGACGCCATCGTCCAGGACAAGGGAAGCGGACTTTTTGCCAAACCGGACAAGGTTCATCGCCTCGATTACGAAGGCCGCTACTTCCGCTCGCGCGGGCCGTTCACGGTGCCGCGCTCGGCGCAGGGCCATCCGGTCATCATCCAGGCCGGTTCGAGCGGCCGCGGCAAAGCGTTCGGGGCGCGCTGGGGCGAAGTGATCTTCGTCGTTTATCCGAGCATCGAAGTCGGCCAGCGTGACTATGCGGAGTTCAAGGCCGACGTGGCGCGTTTCGGCCGCGATCCCGACCGGTCAAGATCACCCACCTCGTCAATACCGTGGCCGCGGCCACCAAGGCGGAAGCCGAGGACAAATGGGCGGAGATCGAAAAGCTGCCGCTCGAAATCGACGCGCTGTCGCTGCTCTCGGAGGCGCTCAACTTCGATTTCGCGCGCAAGGGCATGGACGAGCCGTTCAACGCCGACGAGCTTGCGGAAATGTCCGGCCTGCAAGGCATCCGCGATCGCGTGCTCGCCGCCAGCGGCACCAAAAATCCAACGGTGCGCGATTTTATCCGTATCAGCGGCCGCGGCCGCGTGCACAATGCCATCGTCGGCGGTCCGAAGGAAGTTGCCGACCGGCTCGAGCAGTGGTTCACGGCGCCGGCCTGCGACGGCTTCGTCCTCTCCGCCACCCACGTGCCCGGCGCCTACGAGGACTTCGTGCGCTTCGTCGTGCCGGAGCTGCAGCGCCGCGGGTTATTCCGCAAGGAATTCGCCGGCACAACGTTGCGTGCAAACTTGGGGTTGGCCGCGCCGCCGGTGGGTGCTTGGCGCGGCTGACGTTGGCCGGTGCGCCAGGCCGCGACGGCCAGCAATACAATTATAGAGAACGGTACGCACAATTGACGCGCGACGCTTGTATTTGACCTTGGAATGGGTTGGGATTGGCGATCACGGCCGAGGGAACAGCTCATGCGTGGTGTGAAAAAAGATGCACGGTTTTCCGGGTGCATGCGCGCGGCGGTCCTGGTCGTTGTGGCCGGTTCTGCGTTGCTCGCGTCAAGTCTGACCGCAGGCGCTCAAGCAGTGCCGAAGCCGCAGCATGTGTTCATCATCGTGCTGGAAAACGAGGGTTTCGACCGGACCTTCGGTCCTTATTCGCCCGCGCTTTATTTGAAGCAGCTCGCCGCCAACGCCGGCCTGCTCGCGAACTACTACGGCATCGGACACAACAGCCTCGATAATTACATCGCGATGATCAGCGGCCAGGCGCCCAATTCGTACACCCAGCAGGACTGCCCGAAGTACAACGAATTCCAACAGACGGGCACGGCGCCGGATGGCCAGGCGGTCGGAACCGGCTGCATCTTCCCGAAGGGCGTCCCGACCTTGGTCAATCAGCTTGAAGCGACCCGGCGATTGACCTGGAAGGGGTACATGGAGGACATGGGAAACCATGCCGACCGCGAGAACCCGACCTGCGGTCAACCCAAGCTTGACCAGAACGGCAGGGACAAGACCCAGACCGCGGAGCCGAAGGACCAATATGCCGCCAAGCACAACCCGTTCGTCTATTTCCATTCCGTCGTCGGTGACGGAGGTGTTGATGCGGACGCGGACTGCCGCGCTCATGTGGTCAATCTTTCACAATTGGCGACGGACCTGCAGCGCGAAGAGACCACGCCGAACTATGCGTTTATCGCCCCCAATCTCTGCCACGACGGTCATAACAGCCCGTGCCAAAAGGGGCACCTGCGCGGCGGTCTCGTTGCAGCAGATGATTTTCTCAAGGCGCTCGTCCCAACTATCCTGGATTCCGCCGCCTATCAGCACGATGGCCTGTTGATCATCACATTTGATGAAGCCGACCTCGACTACGTCGTCGATCCGGCAACCGGCCATTGGGTCTTGAACGGCGGCGACGCCTCGCGCTGTTGCAACGAGCAGCCGGCTCCGAACATCAAGGGTGACGTCACGATTTCAGGCCGTCGCGACGAAGGTCCGGGGATCATCGGCCCCGGCGGCGGCCGCATCGGCGCGGTCTTGATCTCGCCCTTCATCCGGCCCGGCTCGGTGTCGACCGTCGAGTACAACCACTACTCGCTGCTGCGCAGTATCGAAGACTTCTTCGGCCTCGATCATCTCGGCTATGCGGCACAGACGGGCCTGAAGACCTTCGGCAAGGACATATTCAACAAGCCCAAGAGATGAGCGGACGCAACGCGCGCCCGTTTGCGCGCGTGGCGCACGGTGGTGCGCCAAGACGCGTTCCAGGCTGCGCGGCTTCGAATCGGCCAAAGTCCTGTTTCAAGGGACGCGGATTCCGGCGATACTGCTGCCATGACCGTCATCGGCCGCATCGTTGCTTGCCTCGTCGTTGCGACCGCCGTCGCTCTTCCCGCGGCTCGCGTGCGCGCCGCCGACATGCAACTTTCTCCGACGATCCATCACCGCATGAGCCGGTATGTGGATGCAAAGTATCACTTCTCCTTTTGGTACCCGGCCGCGTTGCGCATAACGGTGACGGCGGCCAACGACGACGCGAGTTTTCCCGGCGGCGTCGTGGTCGAGACCTTGCAGGTCCGTCCCGCAGGCGGCATTTCGCTCTACGTCGTCAATTCGCCGCAGAGCACGATCACCGACGAACCCAACGGCCATGCGGCGCCGATCCCGCAGACCAAATATTTCTACGACGCTGCGTCGCAACGCTGGATGGTGGCGTATCCCGAGGGCACCGACGGCGGCGGCAGCGGTGCGCCGGCGCCGGCCGACGTGTCCAAGACCACCATCGGAGGCCAGCCGATGCTGCCGAGCGGCGCCCGCTTCGACACCACCATCATCCCGCTCGTCGACGACGCAATTCGTCGTCGTCCAGGACGGCGGCGGCAGCGAGTTCACCAACGAGCTTGCGCGCACCGTTGCGGCGTCGGGCGCGCGGGTCGAAGCCGCGGCGCTTTCGGCCGCGCTGCGCGCCGAGGCCCTTGGCTATGAGGGGCAACTGCAAATAACGATAAGTCCGGCGACGCTGTGCCTCCTGCAGTCGTCGTCGCCCTGTAAAAAATAATCCCGCGAGATACCGCACATGGCAGGCAAGTTGATTTTAACCGGCGACGTCAATCTCATGAACGTCGCCGATGCCTCGGTGCCGTTCCGCCACGTTGCCGCCGCGTTGCACGAGGCCGACGTGGTGTTCGGCAATCTGGAATGCTGCCTGCATCTGCCGTCGCGGCGGTCGCACGCCACCGAGGGCTTTTTCGCCGATCCGCAGGTCGGTGGCGAGGCGTTGCGGCTCTCCGGCATCCACGCCGTCGGCATCGCCAACAACGTCAATTACGGCGCCGATAATATCGCTGCCTCGATCGCTCGCCTCGATCAGCTCGGCATTCCCCATACCGGCGCCGGGCCCAATCTCGCCGCGGCGCGCGCGCCGGTGATCGTCGCCCGCAACGGCTTGCGCGTCGGCGCCGTGCAACGAAGCTCGGTCTATTGGCCGACCGATCATGAGGCCCATGCCGACTCGCCCGGCATCGCGGTCATTCTCGGCCATACCGCTTATCACGTGCCGACCAGCCGCGTTGCGCCGGGCGTGCCGCCACCGAACCGGCCCGGGGTGCCGCCGGTGATCGTGACCTGGGCGGACAAGCACTATCTCGATGAATTCCGCGCCGACATCTCAGCGTTGCGGCCGCAGGTCGACATCGTCGTCGCCTCCTGTCACTGGGGGCTTGGCCGCGATCCGCTGCAATACATGACCGACATTGCCCAGGCCGCGATCGATGCCGGCGCCGATATCGTCGTCGGTCACGGACCGCATTATCCGTTGCCGGTCGCAATGTATAAGGGCAAGCCGATCTTCTACGGCCTGTGCAATCTCACCTTCTCGACCGGCCATCTCGGCCGCAGGCACGCGGGCTGGATCGGTCTCTTGGTGGAATTAATCTACGAGCGCGGCGCAGTGACGGACTGCAATTTCCGTCTGGTGCGCAACAACGACGTCGAGGAGACGTTCTTCTGCCGCCTTGACGACGAGGCCGAAACGCTCGCTAATCTTAGCGATCGAAGCAAAAAGCTTGGCGCCAACTTCAATCCGAAGGGCGACCGCGTGCACGTCACGCCGTAACGCGCGCAAAGCGCAAACCGTCAGGGAGGAAAGCCATTGCGCCTTCGCCGTAGAGGATTCCTGCATCTCGCCGCCGGCGCCGCTCGCGCTGCCGGCGGTTTCGCGCATTGCTTTCGCGGAAACCTATCCGTCGCGGCGGATCACCATGGTGGTGCCGTTCGCCCCGGGTGCGCTGAGCGACATCATCGCCCGCGTCATGGGCGAGGGCATGCAAGCCTCGCTCGGCCAGACCATCGTCATCGAAAATGCCGGCGGCGCCGACGGCACTATCGGCTCAGGCCGCGTCGCCCACGCCGTACCCGACGGCTACACGCTGGTCTGCGCCAACTGGAACACCTCGGTCACCAACGCCGCCATCTACAAGCTCGACTACGACGTGGTGACGGATTTCGAGCCGGTCGTGCTGTTGCCGGCGGCGCCGATGGTGCTGCTGACGAAAAAGGACAATCCGGCAACCGACCTGAAGGAGTTCATCGCCTGGCTGAAGGCCAACCCCGACAAGGCGTCGTTCGGCACTGCCGGCGCCGGCAGTCCGCCCGACCTGCTCGGCCGCTTGCTGCGGCGGGACACCGGCACGCAATTCAATCTGATCGCCTATCGCGGCGCCGCACCGGCGATGCAGGACGTCATCGCCGGCCATATCGACGCGGTGTTCATAACCATTGCCGCCGCCCAGGCGCAGGTGCGTGCCGGTAATGTGAAAGCACTCGGCATGACGACCCATGAGCGTATCAAGATCGCGCCGGAAATCCCGACCATGGACGAGGCGGGATTACACGGCTTCTATTTCGCGCTGTGGGCGGCGATCTTCGCCCCGCGCGGCACGCCGAAGGACATCATCGACAAGCTCAACGCCGCGGCGGTGAAAACCTTGGCCGATCCGAGTGTCCGCCAGAAGCTCGAAGCCCAGGGTTTTGAGATTCCGCCGCCCGAGCAGCAGACGCCGGCGGCGCTCGCGGCCTATCAGAAGGCCGAAATCGAAAAGTGGTGGCCCGTCGTCAAGGCGGCCGGCATCAAGCCGGAATGATCCGGCGACGCGACATTCAATGGGAGAAGCAAGCAAAATGACTCTACGCCGCAGACAATTTCTGCAACTGACCGCAGGCGCCGCGGCGTTACCTCTCGTCCCCCGCCTCGCGGCGGCGCAAGGCTATCCGGCGCGGCCGATGCACTTGATCATCGGTTTCACACCCGGCGCGGCATCCGATGTCATCGGGCGCATCTTCGCCAAGAACGCCGAGCCGGTGCTCGGCCAGCAATTCGTGGTCGAGAACAAGCCGGGCGCGGGATCGAGCATCGCCGCCCAATATGTCGTGCGCTCGGCCGCCGACGGCTACACATTGTTCGTGCCGGCGCTGTCGACGCTGACCTATCAGATCGCCAATCCCGATGTGACCTTCGACGTGCGCAAGGATTTTGCGCCGGTCGCGCCGCTCGCCAGGGGCACCTTCGTGCTCGCCGTCAATCCGGAGCTGAAGGTCAAAAGCGTTGCCGAGCTGATCGCGCTCGCCAAGGAGAAGCCCGGCCAGTTGCTGTTCGGCTCGGTCGGCAAGGGCAGCCTGCCGCATCTGTGCGCGGAAATGTTTGCGCAGCGCGCCGGCGTCAAGATGACCCACGTGCCGTATCCCGGCAGCCCGCAGGTGATCCAGGACCTGGTCGCCGGCCGCATCAACCTGACCTTCAACATCGCCTCGTCGGCGCTCGGCCAGATCGAGGCGAAACAGCTCATTGCGCTCGCGGTCTGCTCGAACAAGCGTTCCGCGGTGCTGCCCGACGTGCCGACAATGGCGGAAGCCGGTGTGCCCGATTTCGACACCAGCCTGTGGCTCGGGCTCCTTGCGCCGGCCGGGACGCCAAAGCCGGTGATCGACACGCTCGCCGCCGCCGCCAACAAGGCGATGCACGCGCCGGCGGCAGTCGATCTCCTGGCAAAAGAGGGCTACGAGCCGCTCGATGCCAGCCCGGACGAGTTCGGCGCCTTCATCCGCAGCGAATACACCCGCTGGTCCGAAGTCGCCCGCGCCGCCGGCTTGAAGAGTTAGCTCGCGGCGCTAGAGCATGATCCCGAAAAAGCCTGCCCTCGGACTTGATCCGAGGGTGGATACCGGTTTTCGGATAAGATCATGCTCAAATAAAGATTCTAGACTATGATCCAATTCAATTGAATTGGGTCATAGTCTAGGCACGCCGGGCAAAACGACCGAAAAAATCGAACCGTTGGGCTGCGCCGGCGCGACCGCAAGCTTGCCGTGATGGCGCTCGACGATCATCCGGCAAATCGCCAGTCCCAGCCCCATGCCGTGGGGTTTTGTCGTAATGAACGCATCGAAGACGTTGGCCAACCGCCCCGGATCGATTCCCGGCCCGCAATCTTCCACCTCAACGACAATCGTGCCGTCGCCGTCGCGCGCGGACCGCAGTTGCAGCAGGCGGCCACCGTCCTTGAACGCGGCCATGGCCTCGATGGCGTTGCGGACCAGATTGATGAAAACCTGCTGCAGTTGACCGCTGTGGCCCATGACCAACGGCAATTCGGCCTTAAGCTCGGCCCGCGTCGTAATATCGTGGACTTTCAGCTCCTCGCTCACGGCGTCGAGGACGGCAACAGCGAGCTCATTCACATCGATCGGCTCGTGGGCCTGGTTGGCCTTGCCGAACAAGGTGCGAATATTGTCGAACACCTGGCTGGCGCGATGGGCGTCGCTGATCATCCGGTTCAGGGCCGATCGGGTCTCTTCGAGGTTCGGCGGCTCATGGCCGAGAAATCGCAGCGCCGCGCCGCCATTCGAGGCGATGCCGGCCAGCGGCTGGCGCACCTCGTGCCCGATCGAAGCCGCCATCGCCTCCATGTTCATCAGCTTGTTGTTGCGCTCACGCTGCAGTTCGGCGATCGAGCGGCCGAGCTCGTCGGTGCGCTGGCGCAGCTCGTTGAGCAACCGGGTATTTTCCACGGCGATCGCGGCCTGAGCGGCGAAGCTCGAGAGCAGCTCGATCTGCTTGTCGGAAAAGGTGCGGACTTCCTGGCGGTAAAGGCTAAACGCGCCGATCACTTCGCCTTCCTTCAACAGCGGCACCACCAGCACCGTGCGCGCGCCGCCGATCTCGATGGGCGCGACCAGCCGCTGATCGCGCTGCACGGTATAGGCTTCTTCCGCCATGATATCGGCGACTTGAACCGCCGCTTTGGTCGCGACCATGCGGCCGAACGGCAGCTTCGGATTGAGACGGACGCGCCGGCGGGCCTCGATCAAAGCGGCCGGCGTATTGTGCGACGCCACAAGGTGCAGTGTGTCGCCGTCGAGCCGGAACACATTGCCGTATTTGGCATCGCAAATGCGGGCGGCGTGCGCCAGCATCTTGCCGAAGGCCGGCTGCAGGTCACCCGGCGAGCCGCTGATGATCTGCAGTATTTCCGCGGTGGCGGCCTGCTGCTGCGATGCCTCGTCGAGCTCGCGGGTGAGGCGTGCGATCTCGGCTTTGTGGCGGGCGCTCGATGAGCTGCGACGGCGCGCCGCCGCCGCTCCGTTGCGGCGCCGTGGCGCTGCCGGTTTACGCTGCCGCGTCTTGGTTTTCTCGCCGCCCCTTGGCCGCCGTCTCATGCCGCCCCCGCGGGCTTACAGACAAAGCATCGTCACAGTCTAAGCTAGCACACCCCAAGCGGCCGAGTGTAAGGGTGTTACGGGCATGGGCGAGAGCCTGAGCCGGCAAGACGGGAGCGTGCAATGGCGGACGACACCACGCAGCTCTTTCTCGAAGATTTCACCAAGGGCCAAACATTCTCGGGCCGCCCGCGAACGATCACCGAGGCGGATGTTCTTGGCTTTGCCGCGCTCACCGGCGACGCCCATCCGCTGCACTACGACGATGAATACGCCAAGACCACGCGGTTCGGCCGGCCGATCGTCCATGGCCTGCACCTCATGGCGCTCACCGCGCTCGGCGCCGCGCCGCTTGCCGGCCAGCTTGAAGCCTCGATGATCGCGTTCCTGGAACAGCAGGCCTCGTTCCGCAAGCCGGTGTTCAAGGACGACACGCTCCACCCGCAGTTCGAGGTCGAGGGCACCGAGCATAAGCCGGGCATAGAATGGGGCAGGCTTGCGATCAAAGTCCGCTTGATCAATCAGCGCGACGAAATCGTTCTCGAAGGCCGGCACGTGTACCGGATTCTTTGCAGGACCCCGGCGCGCTAAAGCGAGGAGGGCGCCGCAGCGCCCTCCAAATTGGTCGCTTCGAAGCTGACCGATTATTTCGCCCCCACCGGGAACGCCGGCAATTTGCCGACGTCGCGCGCGTCGTGCTGGATGATCAAGGTCGCCTTGAAATTCGCCACGATCTTCTTCAAGCGGTCGATCGAAGCGATTGTCTGGGCGCGATCGAAGTTGAATGCCGGCACGCCGTCGGTGTCGTAGTTTTCGCGGAAGTGCGCGGCATCGCCCGAGATCACCACATTGCCCATTTGCGGCAGCTTGACCAACAGGCTGTGGTGGCCCGGCGTGTGCCCCGGCGTATACAGCATGATGACGCTGCCGTCGCCGAACACATCCTTGTCGACCGGCTGGGGCTCGACCTTGTTCTCGCCTTTGATCCAGCCTTCGAACGGCGCGAAATTGACGCCGGCGGCCGGCTTCGGCGCGGTGATCGCATCCCAGTCGCCTTTGCCGATCAGCAAGGTCGCCTTCGGAAACGACGCGACCTGGCCGGTGTGGTCGGCGTGATAATGGCTGATGCCGACGAAAGTGATCTGCTCGGGCTTGACGTTGAGCTTTGCCAGCTGGTCGACGATGCTCACCTTCGGCGCCACGTTGGGCGCGGTCATGGAATGACCGGTATCCCACAACAGGTATTGGTCGCCGTGCTTGATCAGATAGCAGCTATACACGAACTGAATTTTCAGATCGCCGTAGGAATAAGTGTCCGAAAAGCGCTCGTTGACCGGCGTCGGCGCCGGCGGCGTGCCGCAATCGAGCCGCGTCAGCGACATGTCGGCCGCCGCCTGCGCGGGGGCCTGTAGACCGAGTGTGCCGGCGCACAGACCGGCCGCAAGCAAAGTCGAACATTCGACGCATTGGTTTCCTCCCTGGAATTAAGCGAAGTCTTCTTAGGCCTCGGATGTTGCCGATTGTGGCCGGCGTGGTCAACGCGGTAATGCGCAGGCCGTCAATCGAGCTTGATGCCGGCGTCGCGGATCACCTTGCCCCATTTCTTGTCTTCGTCGGTGATGAATTGCGCGAATTGCGCAGGCGTCATCCGCATCGGCTCGACGCCCAATTCGGCGAGCCGCGCTTTTGCCGCCGGCTCGGCCAGCGCCGCATTGAGCGCGCCGTTGAGCTTGCCGACGATGTCGGCGGGCGTGTTTTTCGGCGCGCCGAGGCCATACCAGCCGAGTGCCTCGTAGCCCGGCACGAATTCGGCCGCGGTGGGGAGATCAGGCAGCGCGGCAAGGCGCATCTTTGTGGTGACCGCGAGCGCGCGCACCTTGCCGCCTTTGACGAATTCCATGGATTGCGGGATCGGATTGATCACCGCCTGCACCTGGCCGCCGATCAGGTCGGACATGTAATTGGTGCGATAGGGCACGTGCAGCATGTCGATGCCGGCCATGGCCATGAACAGCACGCCGAAAATATGCGACGAGGTGCCGATGCCGCCCGACGCCATGGCGATCTTGCCCGGATTGGCCTTGGCATAGGCGATGAATTCCGGAACGGTTGTGACCGGCAGCGAATTCGTCACCAGGATGACATAAGGCGCGTTCGCCACCGGCGCGACCGGGGCGATGTCGCGCATGAAATCGAAACTGAGATGCTGATAGAGCGCGGTGTTGAGCACGTTGGTCAGCACGTCGCAGATGATCGTGTAGCCGTCCGGCTGCGCCTTCACCACGAGCTCGGTGCCGATATTGCTGCCGGCGCCCGGCCGGTTCTCGATGATGAAAATTCTGACCGAGCCGCTCCGACAGCCATTGCGCAGCGAGGCGAGCGATGATGTCGGGCGCGCTGCCGGCGGGGAAGCCGACAATCATCTGGACTGGGCGGGAGGGGTAGGTGTCCGCGCGGGCGATGCGCGGCAGCGCCGGGAATGCGGCGGCGCTTGCCGCGAGATGCAGGAAGCGCCTACGGGGAAGTTTCATGGGACACACTCAATTCAATCGCAGCTCGGTGATGTGCTTCGGATCAGCCTTCAGCTCGCCCTTCTCGACGCGCTTGACGATATCGACCAGCACCGCATTGGCGCGGCAGGGCAGGCCGACCTTCTCGCCTTCGCGCACCACGAGGCCGTTCAAGAATTCGATCTCGGTGCGGCGGCCTTTCTCCATGTCCTGGCCCATCGACGGCTTTTGGCCGGCCGCCGTGCGGGCAGAGTCTTTGAAACGCTGCGCGTCGCAGACGCGGGTTGCTTCCTCGTCGCCTTCGCCGGCGCGGGCGATGGTTTCGGGCTCCAGGTGCAGGATTTCCTCGAGCTGATAGCCGTGGGCTTGGCCGACGCGGATCGCTTCACTGCCGAGCCGCGTGGAGAAGCGGCGCAGCGCATCGTCTTTCAGCATGGCGCCGCCGCCCAGCCCGGTGCAGGCGGACAGGCCGTTGGCCATGGCGTTGGCGACCAGTTTCGACCAGCGCTCGCCCCACAGATTGTTGGTGACTTTGGCGCTGTCGGAAAAGGCGACCAGGCGGCAGATCTCCTCGGCGCGTTGCGTGATGCGGCCGTGCACTTCGCCGGCGCGGAACACGGTGTGCGCCGCGCCGTGCTTGGCGGCGCCGCGATGGATGTGGCCGGGCTCCGGCAGGTTGACGGTGATGCTGGAAGCGATGCAGCCGAGCGTCTTGCCCCAGCCGACGACGCCGGCGATGGTTTCCTCGTTCATGCAATTCTGCAGCGACACCACGAAGCCGTCGGGCGCCAGATATTGCTTGATCAGCATGGCCGCCCAGGCGGTGTCGTAGGACTTCATGCAGACGAAGGCGATGTCGACCGGCTTTTCCTTGGCGAGCTGTTGCGCGTCGGTGACGTGCAGCGCGCGCACCGGCACGGTGAATTCCGGCTCCGTCATGGCGTGGGTGACGCGCAGGCCGTGCTTGCGCATATGCTCGACATGGTCCGGCCACGGATCGATGAAGGTGACGTCCTCGCCGGCCTGCACCATATGCGCGCCGGTATAGCCGCCGACCGCGCCGGCGCCGACAAAAGCGATTTTCTTGCCCATGGAGTTCCTCTCCGACTTGATCCGTTAAGGCGCGAGCGGGGTTGGGTTCTCGGCCGGCGGCTCGACGCCGAAGCTGTTCGCGGTCATGCAGGTCATCGAGAAGCTGCCGGTGGTGGCCACCACCGCGACCAGGCTCTCTATTCCTAAATCTTTCTCTGCCGCGGAATAGGTAGCGTCGCTCAGGTTCTTGTTAGCGAGGAGTTCTCTCGCCACGATGTGGCAGGCACGCTCGCGCATGTCTGGCAGTTCGGGCGGCTTGCGGGCATTGATCGCATCGACGACTGCTTGCGGGACGCCGACCGCGAGCGAGCGGCGCACTTGCGCGAACCACGGATAACGCGCGCCCCAGTGCCGGGCGACGGTGAGATTGATGACTTGCTGCTCGCGCGGCGACAGCGGCCCGCCCGACAGCAATTCGCGCATGTTCTGCGCCGCCTCGAACAATTTCGGCAGGCGGATATAGGCGTAGTACGGCCCGCCGACGATGCCGCTTCCCGCTTTGGCGGCGTCGTAGACGCGCGCCTGTTCGGCATTCATGTTGGCACGGTCGATGATGGCGATGCGTGGCATGGGTCCTCCTGTGATTTTGGATTGTTGTTCTAGCCGCGGAACGCGGCCTTGATGGTTTCGACCGTCGCGCCCGGCGCGCGGGCGGCGGTGATGATGCGGGCTTCCTGCTTCATGAGGCCGTCGAGCGCCGTCTTCATGGCGTCGATCTTGTCGGCCGGCACGACGACGGCGCCGTGGCGGTCGGCGTGGATGAGGTCGCCGCTCATCACTTCCATGCCGCGCAATGGTGACCGGAACGCCGAACTCGACCACATGCACATAGGCATGCGACGGCGTGATCGAGCCGGCGAGCATCTGAAAGCCTTCGGCCACTTGCGCGATGTCGCGGATCGAACCGTTGGTCACCGTACCCAGGCAGCCCAGCGCCTTGTGCACATTGGTCTGCACTTCGCCCCAGAACGCGCCATAGCCGGCCGGCTCGTCCTTGTCCTCGATCATCACCACGCTCGGCCGCGGCTCCGCCGCCACGTAGTCGAGATAGTCCATGCGTTTCGCCATGTAGCTCGGCCCGCTCACCGCGTTGCGCGAGCGGATGGTCACCGTCTTGGCGAAGCCGACCATGGGCGGCAGATCGGGAAACGGGCAGTGCAGATGCGTGACCGTATAGCCTGAGCCGCGGCTCTCGGGCTTGACGATCTCGATCAGGTTGCAGACGGTCGGCGTATCGATCGACCGCAGGAACGAAAACTGACTCTCCGACACCATGGCGTTTCCTTTTTTATAACCCGTATCACTCCCACGCCGCCGCGACGATGGCGGCGATGATCACCAGCATGGCGGCGATGGTCGCCACGCAGCCGGGCCAGCCGGCAAAACTCCAGGCGATGCCGCCGAGAAAGGCGCCGGCGCTGCCGCCGATATAATAGATCGACGCATAGAGGCCGACCGCCGACGAGCGGCCCTCCTTGGCGGTCATCGTAACGTAGCCGGTCGCCACGGTCTGGCACAGCATGCCGCAGACGGCGCACAGCGTCAGCCCGATCAGGATCAGTGTGACAGGCGGCAGCAGCATCAGCAACGCGCCGACGATCCAGGCGGCGATGATGCCGAGCACCAGGCGGCGGCGGCCGAACAGCGCGATGCCGCGGCCGACCCACGGCACCACCACGCTCGAGGCCAGATAGGTGACGAACAGGGCGCCGATAAAGGTCGCCGAAAACGAGTAGGGCGGCGCCGCCAGATGAAAGCCGATATAGGTGAAGGTGGCGACGAAGTTGAACAGCACGCCGAAACCGATGGCAAAAGTCGCGATCAGCCGCGGATCGCGGATATGCCGCACCATGTAGCGCGCCGAGGCGAGGGGGCCGCCCGAGGGCACAAAATGTCGCTCGCGGGTGAGCGTCAGCGCCACGATGATCGCCGCGACGAGCGTGAGCAGCGCCACCACGTCGAAGGCGGCACGCCAGCCGATCAGATCGGTCAAAATGCCCGGGATGAAGCGGCCGGAAAAACCGCCGACGCTCGATCCCACCATGTAGAGGCCGGCAACACGGGCGACGTCGGACGCCGGCCACTCGTCGCCGATATAGGCGACCGCGACGGTGAAGATCGGCGGCACCATCATGCCTTGGATGAAGCGCCAGAACACCATCTCGGGCACGGTGGTGGCAAACGTCATGATCACGGTCGGCACCACGATCAAGAACATGGCGGCGGTGATCAGGCGCTTGCGCCCGACGATATCGGCGAGCACGCCGGTGAACGGCGCGGTCAGCGCGATCGCGCCGGTGCCGGCGGTCATCAGCGACGAGATTTCGCCGGCGCTGACATGGAATTCGCTGGCGAGCTGCGGCAGCAGCGCCTGCGGCGAATAGAGATTGACGAAGGCGCAGAACCCGGCAGTGGCGATGCCGAGCGGGCGGGGATCGAAGGCCATTGCGTTATTATGAGGGAGGCGAGGGGGATCTCGCATCCACAATCGCCTGCCACACCCGATACGGCGTGCACGGCGTGTCGATGTGCCGGATGCCGAGCACCGACAAGCGCATCGACGATGGCGTTGACGCCGGCGGACAGCGAGCCGACGGTGCCGGCTTCGCCGGCGCCCTTGACTCCGAGCGGATTGGTCGGCGTCGGCACCGGATTGTCCTCGATCACCACGCGTGCAAAAATCGTCCGCCCGCGGCATGGCGTAGTCCATGAACGAGCCGGAGAGCACCTGGCCGGCGTCGTCATAGGCTTTGTCCTCCATCAGCACCTGGCCCATGCCTTGCGCGATGCCGCCCATGATCTGGCCCTTGACCAGCATCGGATTGATGACGGTGCCGACGTCGTCGGTAACCCAATAGCCGACGATTTGCGTGACGCCGGTCTCGGGATCGATCTCGACCTCGCAGACGTGGCAGCCGTTGGGAAAATTTCCGGTGCGCGCGCGATAGGTCGCGGTCTCGTAGAGGCCGGGCTCCATGCCGGACGGCAGCTTGTCGAGCTGGAACGCGGCCTTGGCCACGTCGTGGATGCCGGTGGAGCGATCGGTGCCGGCAATGGTGAAGCGGCCGTCCTTGAATTCGACGTCGCCTTCGGCGGCTTCCATCAAGTGCGCGGCAAGCTTCGTGCCCTTGGCGACGATCTTCTCGCTCACCATGGCGATGGCGCCGCCGCTCATGGTGGTCGAGCGCGAGCCGCCGGTGCCCATGCCGAAGGCGACGGCATCGGTGTCGCCCTGGATGAATTTCACGCGCTCCGGATCGACGCCGAGCCGGTCGACCAGGATCTGGGTCTGGATCGTGGCGTGGCCCTGGCCGTGGGAGATCGAGCCGGTCACCAGCGTCAGCCCGCCGAGCGGATCGAAGCGGATTTCCGCGGTCTCGATGGTCGGATCGGCGGCCTGCTCGATGGTGTTGGAAATGCCGATGCCGCGCAGCATGCCGCGCCGCGCCGCCTCTTTGCGCCGCGCCTCAAAACCCTGCCAGTCGGCGAGCTTCATGGTGCGGTCGAGGTTCTCCTCGAAATGCCCGCTGTCGTAGGTGAAGACCAGCGGCGTCTTGTAGGGCATGGCCTGCGGCGCAATGGTGTTGCGCCGCCGCAGCTCCGCCGGATCGATCTTCATCTCGTCGGCGGCGATGTCGATCAGCCGCTCGATCATGTACGACGCCTCGGGCCGGCCGGCGCCGCGATAGGGCGAGGTGCAATGCGTGTTGGTCAGCATGCCGGACACCGCCACATGCAGCGCCGGCGTGGTGTAGGTGCCGACCACGGTGCCGATATTGACCACCGGCGGCATGGCGCCGCGGAACGACACGAAGGCGCCGAGATTGCCGAAACTGCGGATGCGCACGCCGAGGAATTTGCCGTCTTTGTCGAGCGCCAGCGCAGCGTCGACGATGTTGTCGCGCGCGTCGTCGTCGCTGACATGGGCCTCGTTGCGCGTCTGGGTCCATTTCACCGGCCGGCCGACCGTGCGCGCCGCCCATAGCATCAGGATGATTTCCGGATAGACCGAGCCGCGCAGCCCGTAGGAGCCGCCGATGTCGCCGGTGATCAGCCGCAGCTCGGCTTCGGGAATTTTCAGCGTGGTGCGGGCGATGTCGTTGCGGAACAGCCATGGGCCGCTGGAAGCCGCAATGCAATGTGTAGCGCTGCGTGCCGGCGTCATAGATGCCGGTGACGCCGCGCGGCTCGATCGGATTGGCGGTGACGCGATTGATGACGAGGCGCTGCTCGACCACATGCGCGGCACTCGCAAACGCCGCATCGGTCTTGGCCTTGTCGCCGGCCTGATAGAAATAGGCCTCGTTGTTCGGGCAGTCGCCATAGAGCTGCGGCGCGCCTTGCTCGAATGCGTCGCGCGCTGAGACCACCGCCGGCCGCGGCGCGTAATCGACCGCGACGGCTTCGGCGGCGTCGCGAGCAAGATCAAGCGTGTCGGCGACCACCACCGCGACCGGATAGCCGACATGCATGACACGATCGATGGCGATCGCCGGCCGCGGCGGCAGATACATCGGGCCGCCGTCGCGCTTCTTGTACGGCGCCATCGACGGTAGCGGGCCGAGCGCGTCCGCGGCATAGTCCGCGCCGGTGAGCACGGCATGGACGCCGGGCATCTTCAGCGCCGCGCCTGTATCGATGCCGCGGATGTCGGCATGCGCATGCGGCGAACGCACGACGGCCGCATGGAGCTGATCGGCGAGTTTTAAATCGTCGAAATAGCGGCCCTGCCCACGCAACAGGCGAGGGTCCTCGCGCCGCAGCACCGATTGTCCGATGGCAAATTCGCCCATGATCTTACCGTACCGTGCTCGCCGATGACCCCACCGAACTTGGAACCTGCGCTATTATGGGCGAGGCGGGGCGCGAAAGCACGCCCGCGCGCTGCAAGGCCAAAGAGGCGATATGCGACGGCTTATTTTCCTTTTTACGCTCCTCATCCTCGGCGCCGGCAGCGCTTTTGCCGACGACTACCCGACGCATCCGATCCGGCTGATCGTGCCGTTCGCGCCGGGCGGGGCGGTCGATCCCATCGCGCGGTTGATTGCCAATCCGCTCGGCGAGCGGCTGGGCAAGCCGATCGTGATCTATCGACCGCGGCGGCGCCGGCGGCAGCATCGGCATGGACGAGGTCGCGAAATCGCCGCCGGACGGCTACACGCTGCTGCTCGATCACAGCGGCATGACTTACATGCCCGGGCTTTATCGCAAGCTGCCGTTCGATCCGGTCAAGGATTTCGACGGCATCATCACCGCGGTCGCGGGTTTTTATGTGCTGGCGGTGAACAACGATCTGCCGGTGAAATCCGTCGCCGAATTGATCGCCTATGCCAAGGCCAATCCGGGCAAGTTGTCCTATGGCTCGGCCGGGGTCGGCTCGACGCTGCATCTGGCCGGCGAGCTATTCAAGCACGCAACCGGCATCGACATCGTTCACGTGCCCTACAAGGGCGCCGCGCCCGCGGCGACCGATCTCGCCGGCGGCCAGATACCTATGATGTTCGGTCCCGCGACCGCGCTGTTGCCGCTCGCCCGGGCCGGCAAAATCCGCGCGCTGGCGGTGACCTCGCCGAAACGTTCGGCGCTGGCGCCCGAGCTGCCGACCATGACGGAAACGCTGCCGGGTTTCGAAGTCGTCGGCTGGTACGGCCTGGCCGCGCCGGCCGGCACGCCGAAGGAGGTGATCGCAAGGCTCAACGGCGAAACCAACGGCGTGCTGCAATCGCCCGACCTGGTCGCGAAAATGCGCGAGCTGAGCTACGAGCCGATCGGCGGCACGCCGGAGGAGGCGAGCGGCCGGATCAAAGCGGACGTCGCGCGCTGGACCAAAGCCATCCACGATGCCGGCATCGAGCCGCAATAAACCATGGACCAAAATCTCGACACGCAAGCGGAAACGCTGACCAAGACGTTGTGCGGCTATTTGGCGGCGGCGCAGTTCGGCGATCTCAGCGCCGCTGCGAAGCACGAGGCGCGGCGCGGCGTGCTCGATTGGATCGGCTGCGCGCTCGCCGGCAGCGGGCACAAGACCATCACCACGCTGCTCGCGGTGTTGCAGGAGATTTCCGGCCGTCCGCAGGCCACCGTCTTCGGCCGCAAATTGCGGCTGGGCCTCACCGATGCGCCGCTCGCCAACGGCCAGATGGGACACGTGCTCGATTACGACGATACGCACATGGGCGGCGTCGTGCTGCACACGAGTTCGCCGGTGCTCGCCGCTTTGTTTGCGCTCGCCGAACGCGCGCCGGTGAGCGGCGCCGACTTCATGCTGGCCTATGCAGTCGGCTTCGAGGCCGGCGTGCGCTCCGGCCGCACCGCGCCCGGCCATCACAAGGGCGGTTGGCATCTGACGGGCACGCTCGGCACCATCGCGGCCGGTGCGGCGTGCGGAAAACTGCTCAAGCTCGACCGGCAGCGGCTCACTTACGCGCTGGGCATCGCCGCGACCCAAGCCGCCGGCATGCAGCAAAACCGCGGCACCATGGGTAAATCGTTTCACGCCGGCAAGGCCGCGTCGAACGGCGTGCTGGCGGCGCTGCTGGCCGAGCGCGGCTTCGATTCCACGCAGGAGATCATCGAGGGCAAGAAAGGTTTTGCCCGCATCTACAGCGACGTTGCCGCGCCCGAGCAACTGACCGCCGGGCTCGGCCATGGATTTGAAAATGGCTGGGTGATCGAAACCAATGGCCACAAACCCTATGCCTGCGGCGTGGTGCTGCATCCGCTGATCGATGCCGTGATCGCGCTGCGCAATCGCGAGGCCATCGATCCCGCCGCGGTGAGCGAAATTGCTTTACGCGTTCATCCGCTGGTGCTGTCGATTACCGGCGTGGTCGAACCGTCGACCGGCTTGCAGTCGAAATTCTCGACGGTGCATTCGGCGGCGGTGGCGTTGATCGACGGCGCCGCCGGCGTCGCGCAATATTCCGATGCCAAGGCCGCGGATCCCGCCGTGGCGGCGCTGCGCCGCAAGGTGAAAGCGGTCGCCGACGACACGCTCCGCAAGGACGAAGCCTATGCGGCCATCACTGCCAGCGGCAGGCGCCACGAGGTCCACATCGCCCACGCCAGCGGCACCGCCGACAACCCGATGAGCGACGCCGCGATCGAAGCCAAATTCATGGCCAATGCGGCGCCGGTCATCGGCCGCGAGCGTGCCGAACGCGCGCGCGACTTCGTTCAGTCGCTCGAAACGCAGCCGGATATGCGCGCGCTGATCGCGCTGTTGGCTTGAATCTTCTCCTGCAACGGTGCAAATATGCGGTGGGAAGCACTCAAACGCATTGGGGGCAGTGCCATGAAACTTCCCCGTCGTGAATTTCTGCATCTTTCCGCCGCCGCCATCGCGCTGCCGGCAGTCGCGCGCTCGGCATGGGCGGAAACCTATCCGGCTCGCCCGGTACACATCATCGTCGGCTTTGCGGCGGGTGGACCTAACGACATTTCCGCGCGCCTTATTGGCCAGTGGCTGTCCGAGCGGCTCGGTCAGCAATTTGTCGTCGAGAACCGGCCCGGCGCCGGCGGCAATGTGGCCACCGAATTCGTCGTGCGAGCGCCTGCGGATGGCTACACGCTTCTCCTGGTGCCGGCGCCGGCGGCCATCAACGCCACGCTCTACGACAACCTCAATTTCAATTTCATCCGCGATATCGCGCCGGTCGCCGGCATCCTGCGGGTGCCCGAAGTCATGGTGGTCAATCCGGCGGTTCCGGCCAACACGGTCCCCGAGTTCATCGCCTATGCCAAGGCCAATCCAGGCAAGATCAATATGGCCTCCGCCGGCAATGGCAGCGTGCCCCACGTTGCCGGCGAGCTGTTCAAATTCATGACCGGCGTCGACCTGGTCCGCGTCGGTTATCGCGGCGGCGGCCCGGCGCTGGTCGATCTCATGGGCGGGCAAGTGCAGGTCATGTTCGAGCCTACGCTCTCGACCATCGGCCATATCAGGGCGGGCAAGCTGCGCGCGCTGGCGGTCACCTCGGCGACCCGCTCCGCGGCGCTGCCGGACGTGCCGACCGTGGGCGAATTCGTGCCGGGCTACGAGGCGACCGCATGGTTCGGTATCGGCGCACCGAAAAATACGCCCGCGGACATCATCGCCAAGCTCAACGGTGAGATCAACGCCGGCCTCGCCGATGCCAAGATCAAGGAACGGCTCGCCGACATGGGCGGCGAGCCGATGCCGATGTCGACGGCCGACTTTGCAAAATTCATCGTCGACGAAACCGAAAAGTGGGGCAAAGTCGTTCGCGCCGCCGGCATCAAGGCGGAGTGATTATGGAGCGGGCTCAAGTTGCGCGCGCGGAGCGCGATCAGAGCTGGCGGATCGCGTCGAAATTCCACGCCGAGTCGGTCGGGTTCTCGCCGACCCGGATCGTGGTGTCGTTGGTGAAGTGATAGGGCGGCACCGGCAGATTGTACGGCGCCGGCACGCCGGAAAAGACCCGGCCGGCGGCGTCGTATTTGGAGCCGTGGCAGGGACAGAAATAGCCGCCCGGCCAGCTCGGCACCGGCGCGGTCGCGCTCGGCGTCGGATAAAACAGCGGGATGCAGCCGAGGTGGGTGCAGATGCCGATCAGCACGCTGTATTCCGGCTTGATCGAGCGGTGCCAGTTGGTGGCGTAGGGCGCCTGCTGCACTTGCTTGGAGTCCGGATCGGCCAAGAGCGCCACGTCCTGGGCGCTTTGCAGCGCATCGAGCGTCTGCTTGCCGCGATGGAACACGAAAATCGGCCGTTGCCGCCAGTAGATGACGACCTGGGCGCCCTCCTCGATCTTGCTGACGTCGAGATCGACCGGCCCGCCGGCGGCAAGCGTCGAAGCATCGGGGTTCATCTGGTCGATCAGCGGCACCAGCGCCGCGGCGGCGCCGACCGCGCCGACGGCGGCGGTCGCGATATAGAGGAAGTCGCGGCGTGACGGGTTTTCCGGGTGTTCGATACCGCTCGCCGCCGATGCACTGCTCGCCATGGTCACGTCCTTTTTAGGGGAAGTCTTTTGTGGCCGCGCCGGGCCCGGAAGGCGGCGCGTCCGGGCGTTTATGGCGGGAACGGCGGGGTCTCGTCAATCGAGCAATTACCCTGATCGCGGTTATGCGGAAAGCGCAGCCCTGGCGCGGCCCAAGGTTTCCACAATGGTGCCGGAAGCGTCGATTTTCGACCATTCGAGCGCGCCCAGCTCGTAGTTTTCCTGGGCCTGCACCACCGCGGCGTCGGCGTCGGAGGCATCCGTCGCGCGTCCGCCGACGCGGGCGATTCGGGTCGCCAGATCGGCGGTGAGAAACAGGCCCCGCACGGGAACCTTGGCGGCCTTCGCTACTGCGGCAAGTGCATCGCGCTCCTGCGGCGTCGCGAACACCGCGTCGACGATCGCCGAATGTCCGGCGGCAACAATGCGGCGCGCCTTGTCGGCGATCGCGGCATAGACGCGTGCGGTCACGTCAGGCGCGTAAGCTGCCGCGGGGAGCTTTTCGGTCTCGCCGGCGCCGAATAGCGTTTTGCGCTCGACATCCGAGCGCACGATGACGGCGCCGGGCATCGGCGCGATATGCGGCGCCAGCGCACGCGCCAGCCGCGTCTTACCGGTGCCGGACAGGCCGCCGACGGCGATGAGTTTGCGGCGACTCGGGGTCGATCGCCCGCAGCGCGAAATCGAAATAGGCGCGCGCCGACTTGGCGATCTTGTCGCGCTCGGCCGCTTCAGCGCGCTCCAGCCGCGCCGCCGTGACTTTGGCGCGGATCGCAGCGCGCATCGACAGGAAGAACGGCAGCGCCGCCAACGCATCGAGGTCCTCGTTCCTGCGCGTTTCGGCAAGATAGCGGTTGAGCACGATATTGGCCGCTTGCGGCAGCTGGCGCTCGAGCAGGTCCATCAGCAGAAAGGCGAGATCGTAGAGCACGTCGCCCGAGGCAATGATGTCGCTGAATTCGATGGCGTCGAACAGCACCGGCCTGCCGTCGATCAGCGCGATATTGCCGAGGTGAAGATCGCCGTGGATGCGGCGAACGAGCCCGCGCCTGCCGCGCTCGCGCAACAGCGGCACGATGCGTTGATAGTGGGCGCGGCTTTTTTCGGCGAGCGCTTCGATGTCCGCGGCCGGAAAAATTTCCCGGTGCTCGGCAAACGCCTCGACATGCTCGTCGATGTAGGCGCCGAGCGCCTTGATCCACGGTTCGGCGTCGACGACGGGTGCAGTCTCGTGCGCGGCGGCGACGGCGCGGCCGAGCGCATCGGCGAGATCGTCGTCGATCTCGTTCGACCAGGTGATCGAGGGTGCGGTTCTCGTCGAAGCGCACCATGTCGACCGCCCATTCGACCGGCTCGCCGTCGCCGCCGATCGCCAGCCGACCATCACTCTCGCGCGTGATGGCGACGACGCCGCGATAAAGTTCCGGCGCCAGCCGCCGGTTGACCTCGATCTCCGCTTCGCAGGCGCGTTTGCGCTTTTCGAGCGTCGAATAATCGAGAAACGGAAAGCGCACCGCGCGCTTGACCTTCAGCGCGCGGTCGCCGGCGAGAAACACCGACGCCGCGTGCGTATCGATGCGCCGGACTTTCTCGGCCCCGCCGCCATAGGTCGCCGGATCGGCGAGAAACGCCAGCACGTCGTCTTGCGCTTTCGCCGCGTCGTCCATGCCGCCAAGACCCTGTTAGCAAAGGTTCAGTTCTGCTTTAGATAGTGCATCGGCCTGACGGAATCCCGCACCTGCCGCAGAATAAAAGGGCAGGGACCCAAAAGGAGACGACGCCCATGCGCGCCAAGGACAATATGCGCTCCGCCGCCGAGGTTCTGGTCGATCAATTGCACATCCATGGCGTGCGCCACGTCTTCTGCGTGCCGGGCGAGAGCTATCTGGCGGTGCTCGATGCGTTCCACGACGCCGATCTCGCCGTCACGGTCTGCCGCCAGGAGGGCGGCGCCTGCATGATGGCGGAGGCGGTTGGCAAGGTGACCGGCCAGCCCGGCGTCTGTTTCGTCACCCGCGGGCCCGGCGCCACCAATGCCTCGCCGGGCATCCACATCGCGCGCCAGGATTCGTCGCCGCTCGTCATGTTCGTCGGCCAGGTGGCGCGCGAGATGCGCGAGCGCGAGGCGTTCCAAGAAGTCGACTACCGCGCCTATTTCGGCTCGATGACCAAATGGGCGACCGAGATCGACGATCCCGCCCGCGTGCCGGAGATCGTGTCGCGCGCCTTCCACACCGCGGCGAACGGCCGGCCCGGCCCGGTCGTGGTCGGCATCCCCGAGGACATGCTGGTCGAGCGCATCGCCGTGCCCGACGCGCCGCCGTTCGCACTGATCGAGACCTCGCCCGGCGATACCGAGATGGCGAAGTTCGCGCAAATGCTTGCCGGCGCCCGCGCACCGATCATGCTGTTGGGCGGCAGCCGTTGGTCGCAAGCGGCCAGTGACGGCATCGGCCGCTTTGCGCAGAAATATGCGCTGCCGGTGTGCACCACGTTCCGCCGCGGTCATTTGTTCGATGCGTTGCATCCCTGCTACGCCGGCGATCTCGGCATCGGTCCCAATCCGAAACTGCTCGAGCGCATCAAGACGGCCGATCTCGTCATCATGGTCGGCGGCCGGCTCGGCGAATTGCCGTCGCAGAGCTATACGCTGTTCGACATTCCCCGCCCGCAGATGCCGTTCGTCCATGTGCATCCGGGCGCCGAGGAGCTCGGCCGCGTCTACAGCCCGCATCTGGCCATTCACGCGACGCCGACCGCGTTCGCCGCGGCGCTCGACAATCTCGATCTGAAAGAAGCGCAGCGCGGCCACGCCGAAGCCGCCCACGCCGATTATCTGGAATGGACCGAACAGCCGACCGAGCAGCCGGGCGGCGTCAATTTCGGCGCCGTCATGGTGTGGCTGCGCGAATATCTGCCGCCCAACGCCATCCTGTGCAACGGCGCCGGCAATTACGCGGCGTGGATTCACCGCTTCTTCCGCTTCCGCCGCTTCGGCTCGCATGTCGCGCCGGCCTCGGGCTCCATGGGCTATGGCGTGCCGGCGGCGCTGGCGATGAAGCGGCTACATCCCGACCGGCCGGTGGTGTGCCTCGCCGGCGACGGCGATTTTCTGATGAACGGCCAGGAATTCGCCACCGCCGTGCAGTATGGCGCGCCGTTCGTCACCATCATCGCCGACAACGGCATGTACGGCACCATCCGCATGCATCAGGAGCGCGAATATCCCGGCCGCGTCTCGGCGACCGAATTGCGCAATCCGGATTTTCCGGCCTACGCGCGCGCCTTCGGCGGCTTCGGCGTCTCGGTCGAGCGCACCGAGGATTTCCCCGATGCGTTCAAGCAGGCGCAAGCCTGCGGCAAGCCGGCGATCATCCGCTTGGCCATCGACGGCGAAGCCATCACGCCGACGACGACGATCGCCAAAATCCGCGCCAGATCGCTGGCGGAGAAGAAGCGCTGAACCAAAGCGCACTCTCTGCCGCAGTTTCGGAATGTCTGCTGAGGGCGCAAGAAGCGACAACACGCCGCTACATGCGGCTGGGCATTTAGGCTAGGTTAGTCGTAGAGCTGTCAGCGGGCATGCCGACTCCCGTGAAATCAAAGGCAGCGATTATGCCCGCGGCGGGCTCGCAACTTTAAAATTGAGATCATCCGTTCCCCGGCACCTTCTGCAATGCGGAGGGCACGATGACGCGTGGCGGATGCCGATGAACCCTTTCCGCTGCAAAGGCTTGCTTCTTGCAAGCAATCTCGGCGGAGAGCGTAGGAGGAATTGAACAAGTCACCACAACACCAATCCGGGAGGAACGACTATGAAAAGATTTGCTTTCATTCTCGTCGCCGCCGTAGCCGCATTGTTCAGTGCAGCGCTTTATGCCGACGATTATCCATCGCGGCCGATCACTTTCGTTGCTGTGTTTGGCCCCGGCAGCGCCAGCGACACGATTTGCCGCATCATCGCCGACAAGCTCAGTCCCATGCTTGGCCAACCCATCGTCGTAGAGGATCGGCCGGGAGCGGATGGCGCATTGGCAGCCCTGTACGTCCATCATCAACCGGCGGACGGCTATACGCTCCTGATGGGGACCAACTCGCCGCTCTCTGCCGACCCATTCATCCACAAGGACATCAACTACGATCCGATCGCGGACTTCGTCCCGGTCACTCGGGTGGGCAGCTTCACGCTGATGCTGGTGGTCAATCCGCAACTCCCCATCCATTCGGTCAAGGAATTGGTGGACTATGCCAAGGAAAACCCCGGAAAGCTGACATACGCCAGCGGCAATACCGCCGGCATCGTCGGCGTCGAAACCCTTAAGCGTTGGGCAGAAATCAGCATCCTGCATGTGCCCTACAAGACTACGGCGCCGGCGCTCGAGGATATCATTGCCGGCCGCGTGTCGATGATGTTCGCCGACTTCACCTCCGTCATGCCGCATGTCACAGCCGGCACGGTGCGCGCTTTGGCGATATCACGCATCAAGCGCAGCACGCTGTTCCCGAGCTTGCCGACAATGGATGAGGCCGGAATCAAAGGCTTCAATCTCGATGCTTGGGCCGGTCTCGTTGCGCCAGCGGGCACACCGCCGGAAATCGTGACCAAGCTCAATGGCGCGCTACGCAAAGTCATCGACAGCCCGGACGTCCAGGCGAAATTCAAGAACGTGGGCTTCGAGGGCTTTTCCAGCACCCCTCAAGAGCTGGGAGACTACATGAAGGCCGAGATCGTCGACTGGGGGAAGATGGTCAAGGACGCCGGCATTAAGCCGGATTGACGCCGGACTGGATGAGAGAATCTCGGTGCCGCGTTGCAGAATGAACTCGATCTCGTGGAGGTAACGCCATGAAACTTGCACAGCGGACTAATTCTTTATATGGACTGCGAAAAGCCTGGAATGATTGCGCAAGCGGTGATTGCCTCTTGTGCATTCATCATGTCACTCGCGCTGATGCTGGGTGCGGCGCGCGCCGAAGACAAAACCTACGTGATGAAGGTCACGCTTCCGACCATCAACGATACGCCGCACCTGTTTCATGAAGAATTTTGCCGCCGCGGTGGAACGGGATTCGGGCGGCCGCATCAAGTCGGAGGTGTATCCGGCAAGCCAATTGGGTTCGATCCCGCGGCAAATCGAGGGAACGCAGTTCGGCGCCATTCAGGCGGCGAACATACCGCCGGAGTTTTTCGTGGGCGTCGACGAACGCTTCGAGGTGATGGCCGCCCCCGGGCTTGGTGGATTCGCTGGAACATGGCCAGCGCCTCGCCGCCGATCCGGCAGTGCGCAAGCTGATGCTCGGGCTCGGCGCCGACAAAGGGCTGCACGGCGTCGGCCTCTACATCGCCCAGCCGTCCTGCATTCATGTCGAAAACTCCGATCCGCCATCTCGCCGACTTCAAGGGCAAGAAAATCAGAATCTTTGCCTCGCAGTTCCAGTCCATTGCATTTGACCGCCTCGGAGCGACGCCCGTAGCGATGACCTTGGGTGACGTACTGCCGGCGCTCCAACAGGGCGCCATCGACGGTGCGGTCGCCGGCATCGGGGTGTTCGTCAACATGCACTTCCACGATGCGGCGAAATACGTCGTCGAGACCAACCAGCCCGCGATCTTCATCATCCTTGAGGTCAGCCAGAAATGGTACAATTCGCTGCCCAAGGACTTACAGCAGATTGTCGACCGGGACGGCCTGTCGGAGTCGCTGGCGATCAATGCGCCTGCGCTCAAGATGTATCAGGAGCAGCGCAAGGCCTGGGTGGATGGCGGCGGGGAGCTCATCAGCCTGCCGCAAAACGAGCAGGCGCAGATGATGCGCATGCTCGCAAGCGTCGGCGACGACGTTTCCAAGGCAAAGCCGGCATTGCGCGAGGCCTATCAGGTGGTGACTGATGCGGCCACGCGAACGAGACAAGCTCCGAGCCAGTGACTGTGCGGCGCAATAGCGACCAAAAGTCTATCGTCAAGTTGGAATGAGCTCAGTACAATGAGTTCAGTACAATGCTTTTAAGTTCTAATGGGAGGGCCAGTATGACATTTCGCCGTAGACAGTTCCTGCAACTGGCAGCCGGCGCAAGCGCGCTGCCGGCGGTCTCGCGCTTTGCTTGGGCGGAAACCTATCCAACACGTCCGATCCATCTCATCGTCGGTTTTACGCCAGGGGCGGCGGCCGACGTCACCGCGCGCCTGCTGGGCGAGAGCATGGGACCGCTGCTGGGCCAGCAAATCGCGGTCGAGAACAAGCCGGGCGGCGGCTCGAGCATCGCCGCCGACTATGTCGCCCACGCCACCAACGACGGCTACACGCTGTTCCTCGCGACCTTGTCCATCATCGTCAACCAGATCATCAATCCCAATGCGTCCTTCGATATGAAGCGGGATCTGGCGCCGATTACGCTGCTCTCCCGAGGGGCCGTGGTGCTGGTCGTCAATCCCGACAGCAACATACACAGCGTCGCCGACCTCATCGCTCTGGCCAAGGCGAAGCCCGGCCAGGTGCTCCATGCCACGGTGGTGGGCAGCCTGCCGCACCTTGCCAGCGAGCTGTTCGCGCAGCGCGCCGGCATCAAATTTACCCAGGTGCCCTATCAGGGCAGCCCGCAGACGGTCACCGACGTCATCGCCGGCCGCGCTTTGTGCACGTTCTCGCCGGCCTCGACCGTGGTCGGCCAGATCGCCGCCGGCAAGCTCAGGCCGCTGGCGGTCGCAGCCAACAAACGCTCCAGTGCGCTGCCCGACGTGCCGACCATGGCGGAAGCCGGCATACCGGATTTCGACACCAGCCTTTGGTTCGGCCTCTTGGCGCCCGCGGGCACGCCGCGGCCGGTGATCGACAAGCTCGCCGATGCCGCGCAAAAGGCGATCCATGCGCCGCACACATTGGAAACGCTGGCCAAGCAGGGCTTTGAACCGCTCGACGGCGGGCCGGACAAATTTGCCGACTACATTCGCAGCGAAACCGCCCGCTGGACGGCCGTTGCGGGCGCTGCCGGATTGAGGAGCTAGCGGTTTCGTTGCACGAGCGCCGGCGAAGGCGGGTTCTTCACTCCGCCTTGATGCCGGCGGCCTTGATGATCGGCCACCATTTCTCGATCTCGGCTTTCTGGAAGGCGTGCAGCGCTTCGGGCGTCTGTTGCTCGGGCGGATAGATCACCTGCGCAAGATCGAGGAGTTTTTTCCGCGTATCGGGATCGGCCAAGGCGGCCATCATCGCGGCGTTGAGCTTGGCGACGATCGGCTTCGGCGTGCCCTTGGGCGCCCACATCGCGTGCCAGAATGAAAAGTAATAACCGGGCAGGCCGGCTTCGTCGGTGGTCGGAATGTCGGGCGCCACCGCGATGCGCTCCTTGGCGGTGACGGCATAGGCTTTCAGATCGCCGGACTTCACGTGCGGCAGCGACACCGCCGGCGTGTCGAGCTGGATGTCGGTGATGCCGGCGAGCAGATCCTGGGTGGCAAGCCCGGCGCTGCGATACGACACCATCTGCCACTTCACGCCGATCAGATTCTCCATCAGCACGCCGGCGACGTGGCTCGGCGAGCCGACGCCGGAGGTGCCCATGGTCACCTTGTCCGGGTTGGCTTTGATCCAGGCGACCAATTCTTTCAGATTGTTCGCCGGCATGGTTTTGCGCGCGTCGATCAGGAACGGCTGCGTCACGGCGAGCGCCACCGGCTCGAAATCGGTGAGATAATCGAAGCCGAGATTATAGATGGCGCCGTCGGCGACGTTGGTGCCCCACATCCCCCACAGCACCGTGTAGCCGTCGGGCGCCGAGCGCTCGGCGCGGGTGACGCCGATGGTGCCGGCGGCGCCGCCGACATTTTCCACCACCACGGTCTGGCCCAATGTCGCGCTCATGGCCTTCGCCATGATGCGGCCGAGCGTGTCGGTCGAGCCGCCGGGCGCGAGCGGCACGATCATGGTGATCGGATGATCCGGATAGGTCTGCGCGCTGGCGGGCAGAGCCGCGGCAAAGCTCAAAGCGGCGATGGTCGCAGCAATCGTGCACCGTGCAATCATGGTTTCCTCCCAGCGCGAGCGACGGATGCTTCCTATGCCAGAGGATTTTCCCGGTCCAAAGGGCAAAGCGCGTGCTGCGACGGTATAGCCAAGCATTGCTGGCAATTTTGAATCATGGTTCACTTGTTGTGGCAAGCGTTGCCGATTCCATCTTGCGAATAACCGATGCCTTATCGCCGCACTGAAAACGTCGCGCGCCGGCTCGCTGCCCGCCATGCGGCGATCATCGCCGCGGCGCGCGATGCGGCCAGCGAAGGCGGCATGGCGGCGGTGCAGATCGCGCCGGTGGCGCAACGCGCCGGCATCGCCGCCGGCACGGTCTATCGCTATTTTCCGGGCAAGATCGATCTGGTTGCAGCATTGCTGACGGAAATTTCCGAGCGCGAGATCGGGGCGGTGCGTGCCGCAGCCGATATCGCGCCGGGCCCGCTGTCGGCGCTGTCGGCGGCGATCATGACGTTTGCGGCACGGGCGCTGCGCCACCGCCGTCTTGCCTATGCGGCGATTGCCGAGCCGGTCGAGGCCGAGCTCGACGCGGCGCGGCTTGCTTCGCGCAAGGCGCTCGCCGCCGAATTCGCAAGCCTCATCGCTGCGGCCGTCGGCGGCCATCTGCCGGAGCAGGACGCGGCGCTGAGCGCGGCGGCGTTGGTCGGCCTTCTCATCGAAGGACTGATCGGGCCGCTGGCGCCGGACGCCGCGGGCCGCGAGCGCGCCGTGGTGCAGTCGCTGGCGCTTGTTGCGCTGCGCGCGCTCGGCGTTGCCGATGCGCGGGCGCGGGGACTGGTGGTGCAGACAGCGATCAGTAGCCAGGCATCGGCGAATACGCTCCGTAGATCACCTGATCAATGCGACAGCAGCACCGGCGCCGTCATCGAGCGCAGGATCGAGTGCGTCACGCCGCCGAGAATGAATTCGCGCAGCCGCGAATGCCCGTAGCCGCCCATGACGATGAAATCCGTGCCGTTGTCGGCGACGTGGGACAGCAGCACATCGGCGACGTCGATATTGCCGCCGCTGATGCGCTTGACGTCGACCTTGAGCCCGTGACGCGCCAGGTGCTGGCCCATGTCGGCGCCTTCGATCTCGTCTTGCTTGCCGCGTTCGTTGGCGACGATGACGACTTCAACCTTGCCGGCCTTTTCCAGGATCGGCATGGCGTCGGCGATGGCGCGCGCCGCCTGGCGGCCGCCGTCCCAGCACACCATGACGCGATCGAGCTTGAGCGGCGCTTTCTGGATATAGGGCACCACGATCATCGGGCGGCCGGATTGGAACAGCGTGCTTTCGGCGATCAGCTCTTCGACCTCGTTACCCTGCGGCTCGGCCTGGGGCACGATGGCGAGATCGAAGCGCCGCGCGATGCGGGCAAACTGGTCGCCGGCGCCGGCGGCGCTGGCGCTGAGCGTGATCGGCTCGGCCGAAACGCCGGTGCGTGCGGTCGTCGCGGCGAACCGGTCGATGGCGGCTTTGGCTGCGGCCTGATTGTCGGCGAGCTGCGTCTCGATGACTTCGGCCGGGATATAGCCGGTGCCCGAAATCGGCACGATCGGATCGAATACGAAGGCGATCCCGGCGATGTGCGCGCCAAGGGTGTCGGCTACGGAAACGGCATAGTCGCCGACGACGCCACCGTCCTCGCGCGTGCTGAGATTGACGACAATATCCTTGATCATGGCGGCGTCTCCTCGGTGCGGCAGCGTGAATATTATAGCGTCTTTATGTCACGCGCGGTGTCGGTCGTTTTTGCGCCAGATCAAACCGCCGGCACCGCTCATGCGGCTATTTTTTCTTGATGCTGCCGTCGGCGTTGAACTGGCTGACATAGGCCCATAGATCATTGATCTCCTGCTCGTTCTTGATGCCGGCGAAGATCATCTTGGTGCCGGGCACCTTGGCCCGCGGGTCCTTGATGTATTCCTTGAATTGCGCCTCGTTCCAGACGATGCCGGAATTCTTGTTGGCGTCGGAATAGGAGAAATCGGGGACGCTGCCGGAATGCCGGCCGTCGATGCCATTGAGCTCGGGGCCGATCTTGTTCTGCGCATCGTCGCCGATCGAATGGCAGGGCAGGCATTTGTGGAACGAAATCTCGCCCTTGGCGGCGTCCTGCGCCGACGCCGTATAGGCCGACGCGGCAATCAATGCGGCCGTCACGATCAACGTCCTCATCATCAAAAATTCTCCCTTTCGCCTGTGGTGCCGGTCGCGCCCCATGCGGCCCAAAATTCGCGCCGCAGCCAAGCGGCCCCGGCGCGAAGTGTCAACGGCCAAAATAGCCGTCCTGCCGCGCACTTTGCCTCTAAAGGCCTATGAGACGCTTTAGCCCATGAGGCGGCATTGCGCGGTACGGCCGGCCTTTTCCGGCTATAATGACAACGGAGAAACGCCGGAGTGGTTCGATGCCGGTTTTGATGCCGCTGTTCGACGACGCGGTGCTTAAGCGGCGCGCCGAGATTGTCGCGGCCCTAAAGCGCATCGTGCCGGGCGAGGGCGTGATCGCTTCGGAAGCGGCCATGCGGCCCTACGAAAGCGACGGCCTCACCGCCTATCGGCAGCTGCCCATGGTGGTGGTGCTGCCGGAGACCACCGCGCAGGTCTCGGCCGTGCTCGCCTACTGCCATCGCGAAGGCATCAAGGTGGTGCCGCGCGGGGCGGGGACCTCGCTGTCGGGCGGCGCGCTGCCGCTGGGCGACGGCGTGCTGCTCGGCATGGCCAAGTTCAAGCGCATCCGCGAGATCGACTTCGACAACCGCGTCGCCGTGGTCGAGCCGGGTGTCACCAATCTCGCGGTATCGCAGGCGGTCGAGCAGGCCGGCTTCTATTACGCGCCCGATCCGTCGTCGCAGATCGCCTGCACCATCGGCGGCAATGTGGCGGAGAATTCCGGCGGCGTGCATTGCCTCAAATACGGCATGACCACCAACAATCTGCTCGGCTGCGAGCTGGTCCTGATGACCGGCGAGGTGCTGCGGCTCGGCGGCAAGCACCTGGATGCCGGCGGCTACGATCTCCTCGGCATCGTCACCGGCTCCGAGGGGCTGCTCGGCGTCGTCACCGAAATCACCGTGCGCATCCTGAAAAAACCGCAGAGCGCGCGCGCGGCGTTGATCGGCTTTAATAAATCCGAGGACGGCGGCGAATGCGTCGCCCGCATCATCGGCTCAGGCATCATCCCCGGCGGCATGGAGATGATGGACCGGCCGGCGATTCATGCGGTCGAGGAATTCGTCCATGCCGGCTATCCGCTCGACGTCGAGGCGCTGTTGATCGTCGAGCTCGACGGCCCGCGCGCCGAGGTCGATCACCTGCTCGAGCGCGTGCAGGAGATCGCCAATGCCTGCCGCGCGGTGACCTGCCGCGTCTCCAATTCCGAAGAAGAGCGCTTGCTGTTCTGGGCCGGCCGCAAGGCGGCGTTCCCGGCGGTCGGCCGCATCTCGCCGGATTATCTGTGCATGGACGGCACCATCCCGCGCGCCAAATTGCCGCTGGTGCTGCAGCGCATGCAGGAGATGTCGGCGAAATACGGCCTGCGCGTCGCCAACGTGTTCCATGCCGGCGACGGCAATCTGCATCCGCTGATCCTCTACGACGCCAACAATCCCGGCGAGCTCGAACGCGCCGAGCAATTCGGCGCCGATATCTTGCGGCTATGCGTCGAGGTCGGCGGCGTGCTCACCGGCGAGCACGGCGTCGGCGTCGAAAAGCGCGACCTGATGCCGGTGATGTTTTCGGAAATCGATCTCAACCAGCAGCAGCGCCTCAAATGCGCCTTCGACGACAAGAGCCTGCTCAACCCCGGCAAAGTGTTCCCGACCTTGCACCGCTGCGCCGAGCTCGGCCGCATGCACGTGCATGCCGGGCGGGTGGCGTTTCCCGATATTCCGCGGTTTTGATCGGCAGCAGAAAGTGGCAGCTATGCCAACTCCGCTCGACGCCGTTCTGCTCCCTGGATTTGACGGAACGGGGCGGCTTTCCCGTTACTTTGCCGATGCACTGCCGCCGCAGCTGTCGCCATCGGTCATTGCCTATCCGCCGGATGTGCCGGAAAGCTACTCCGATCTGGAAGCACGCGTCCGCAGTTTGCTTCCTTGTGATCGGGCATTTGCAATCGTCGCCGAATTGTTTTCGGGGCCGATCGCGATCAGGATCGCCGCCAAAAAGCCGAAAGGACTAGTGGCACTCGTTCTCGTCGGCACATTTGTTCACAATCCGGTTCGTTTTGTACCGACATGGATGAAGTCTCTTGTTGGAAGCTATCTCTTCCATGTTCCGCCTCCGGCATGGATGGTTCGGCAGCTTGTTGCGGGTTTTGATGCCCCCGACGAGCTCATGTCGGAAGCGCTTGCCGCATGGTGCCAGGTCAATCCGGCCGTTCTTGCGATGCGACTTCGGGAGGCCCTCGCGGTTAATGCAGCGGACGATTTCCTCGCGGTCAGCCTGCCGATGATGTATGTGAGCGGGACGCAAGACCGACTGCTTAGGCCGTCAACCGTGGACGCATTGCAGCGGCTCCGTCCCGATCTTGAAGTAGCGGTGATCGCCGCGCCTCACTTCATCCTGCAAAGGCGCCCAAAAGAGGCGGCAGATTTGATCGCGAGCTTTCTCACGCGCTGCGATGCAGTGGACAGCGACCGGCCGGATGACCACCACCCCGGAACCGCAGGCGGCGTTCACGGCAGCAATTTCGCCAAAAAGCAGGTGTCATGAAATTCGGCCTCTTCAGCTCGGCGCAAGCCAATAGCAACGATCTGCCCGCGGAGACCGGCCAGGGCTTTCGCGATTATCTCGATTTCAACGTCGAGGCCGAGGCGCTCGGTTTTCGATCGAGTTTCCTGGTCGAGCATCACTTCACCGGCTGGAACCAGGTGTCGGCGACCCTGATGCTCTTGATGGCGGCCGCCATGCGCACCACAACGTTGCGGCTCGGCTCGGCGGTCATCGTGCTGCCTTGGCACAATCCGGTGCTGCTCGCCGAGCAGGCGGCGACGCTCGATCTGATCTCCGGCGGCCGCTTCGATTTCGGCATCGGCAAGGGCTACCGGCATAGCGAGTTCAAGGGTTTTCAGATTGCGCCGGAAGAGGCCGAGGCGCGCTTCGAGGAGGCGGTCGCGGTGATGACGCGGGCGTGGACGACGCGCCAGCGCTTCTCCCACCACGGCCGCTTCTGGCATTTCGAGGACATCGTCGTCGAGCCGCCGCCGGCGCAAAAGCCGCATCCGCCGCTGTGGGTGGCCGCCGGCAGCGAGACCTCGATCCGCCGCGCCGCGGCGCGCGGCTTCAATCTGATCCTCGATCAATATGCCAGCGCGCAACAGATTGCCGAGCGCATCGGCTTCTACAAAGCCGAACGCAAGGCGCAAGGATTTGATTTCGATCCGATGCAGGTGGCGGTGGCGCGCCAACTTTATGTAGCCAAGGACGAGGCCGACAAGCAGGCCGCGCTGGCGCGCCAGGCCGTCTATACCCAACGCACGGTCGATGTGTCGCGCCAGCCCGCGGGCAAAGGCGGCTCGCATGTGCTCGCCTATGCCGACAAGGCCGGCGGTACCGAGGAGCACGCGCTCTACGGCACGCCGGACGAAATCTGCGAAAACCTCGAGGCTTTGCGGAAAGCCGGCGTGGCCTATGTGCTGCTCACCATCGCCGGCGGCAGCGCGCAATTGCGCCGTTTCGCGGGCGAGATCATGCCGGCCTTCGCCGGTTCCACGCCCGCCGCCGACGCGGCGGAATGATCGCGCCATGGCCGACACGCTCAAACCGCGCGATGCCGCCGAGGTCGAGCAGGCGATCCGTTCGGCGCTCGCCGACGGCCAGGCGCTCGAAGTCGTCGGCCACGGCACCAAGCGCGCGATCGGCCGGGCCGCGCAATGGGACGCCACCCTCGATCTCTCTGCGCTCACTGGCGTCACGCTCTACGAGCCCGAAGAACTGGTGCTGTCGGCGCGAGCCGGCACGCCGCTCGCCGAGATCGAGGCGCTGGTCGCCGCAAGCAAGCAAGAGCTCGCCTTCGAGCCGATGGATTATGGGCCGCTGCTTGGAACCTCGCCCGGCGCCGCCACCATCGGCGGCGTGCTGGCGGCGAACCTGTCCGGCCCGCGCCGCATCAAGGCCGGCGCGGCGCGCGATCATTTCCTCGGCTTCACGGCGGTGTCCGGCCGCGGCGAAACGTTCAAGTCCGGCGGCCGCGTCGTCAAGAACGTCACCGGCTATGACCTGTGCAAGCTCATCGCCGGCTCGTGGGGCACGCTTGCGGCCATGACCGACGTGACCATCAAGACGCTGCCGCGGGCCGAGACCGAAGCGACGGTGTTGGTGCAAAACCTCGACGATGCCACGGCGAGGAAAGCCATGACGGCGGCCACCGGCTCGTTCGCCGATGTTTCGGCGGTGGCGCATCTGCCGGCTATTGCCGCAGCGCGAATTGCCGAGATTGCGGCCGCGCAAACCGCCGTGACCGCATTCCGCCTCGAAGGCGTCGCGCCGTCGGTCGCGGAGCGCAAGTCCGTGCTGGAGAAGTTGTTGGCGCCGTTCGGCACGCTCGGCTCACTCGGTGAGGCAGCTTCGCGGGCGCTGTGGCGCGCGGTCCGCGACGTGACGCCGTTTGCGGCGGCGGGGCCGGCGGGCACACGCGATCTCTGGCGCATCTCGACGGCGCCGACCCACGGTCGCCGATGTCGGCCGCACGCTGGCGGAAAAAGCCGACGCCGAGCTTTTTTACGACTGGGCTGGCGGTCTCATCTGGGCGGCCTTGCCGGCCGCGAACGACGCGCACGCGCCGCTGGTGCGCGCCGCCGTCGCTGCCGCCGGCGGCCACGCCACGCTGATCCGCGCGCCGGCCGCCGTGCGCGCCGCGGTCGAAGTCTTTACGCCGGAAGAGCCGGCGCTTGCCGCGCTGACGGCGCGGGTGCGGGCAGGTTTCGACCCGCAAGGCGTGCTTAATGCCGGGCGCATGTGGGCGGGCGTGTAGCCATGCAGACCAATTTCACCCTGGCGCAACTCGCCGATCCGGACACCGCCGCATCGGAAAAAATCCTGCGCGCCTGCGTGCATTGCGGCTTCTGCACCGCCACCTGCCCGACCTACGTGCTCGACGGCAACGAGCTCGATTCGCCGCGCGGCCGCATCTATCTGATCAAGGAGATGCTGGAGCACGACCGGCCGGCGACCGCGGACGTCGTCGTGCACATCGACCGCTGCCTGTCGTGTCTTGCCTGCATGACGACCTGTCCCTCGGGCGTGCACTACATGCATCTGGTCGACCATGCCCGCGTCCATATCGAAAATACCTACGACCGCCCGCTGGTCGAGCGTCTGCTACGGGCCGCGCTGGCTTGGCTGCTGCCCTATCCGCAGCGTTTCCGGCTGGCGCTCCTTGCGGCGCTCCCCGCAAAACCGTTGGCGCCGCTCCTCGATGCGATCGGGCTGACGCGGCTCGCCGCCATGCTCCGCCTGGCGCCCTGGCGAGGGCCACAGCGTCCGCTTGGGCCGCAGACGTTTCCTGCCGTCGGTGCGCGCAAGGGCCGCGTCGCCTTGCTCGCCGGCTGCGTCAACGACGTGATGGCGCCGCAGATCAACGCCGCCACCATCGCCGTGCTGACGCGGCATGGCATCGAAGTGGTGCTGGCCAAGGGTGCCGGCTGTTGCGGGTCGCTGGTCCACCATATGGGCCGCGAGCACGAGGCGCTTGCGCAAGCGCGCGCCAATATCGACGCCTGGTCGGCGCTGGAAGGCCTTGATGCCATCGTCATCAACACCTCGGGCTGCGGCACCACGGTGAAGGATTACGGTTTTATGCTGCGGACCGATCCGGCCTATGCCGAGCGCGCCGCCCGCGTTTCAGGCCTGGCCAAGGACGTCTCGGAATATCTCGCCGCGCTGCCGCTTGTGCCCGTGCAAGACATCCCGGGGCTCACCGTGGCGTACCATTCGGCCTGCTCGTTGCAGCACGGCCAGCGCGTCAACCGCCAGCCGAAGGAGCTATTAGCCAAGCTCGGCTTTGCGGTGCTCGACGTGCCGGACGGTCATCTGTGCTGTGGCTCGGCCGGCACCTACAATATTTTGCAGCCCGACTTTGCAAGAAGGTTGCGCGAGCGCAAAGTCGGGACTATCGAGAGATTGCGACCTGATGTGATTGCAGCAGGCAATATCGGCTGCATCACGCAGATCGCGGCGGGCACCAAACTTCCAGCCGTCCATACGGTCGAGTTGATCGATTGGGCCACCGGGGGGACACGTCCACCCGCGCTCCGGGCGAGCTGATTTCATATCCAACGATCGGGAGGTCGATCATGGCGAAGAAAGCAAAGGCGAAGAAGAAACCGGGCAAGAAGAAAAAGGCGGCTCCGGCACGCAAAAAGAAGAAACTCGTGAAGTATGCAAAGAAGCCGGCGCCGAAGAAGCCCGCGAAGAAGAAGAAAAAGCCCGCGTCCAAGCGCAAAAAGGTGGCCTTGAACCCGCAGCCGCTTCCGCCAGCGCCGCCGGAGGCCAAGCGCAAGCCTAAGCCGAAGCCCAAGCCCAAGCCGGCCTTGCAGCCTCAACCGCTACCGCCGGAGGCCGACGCCCAGCCCTCGACCCCGCCGTCCATCCCGGGGCTCGGCAGCTCTGGTGGCGGCAACTGATTGTTTTGGTGTAATCGACAGCGCGGCGTTGGGTCTTGCCCAAACGCCGCGCGTTAAGCCGATCGGCGAGCCGGCCCGGATTGCAACGGCCGGGCGAGGCCAATAGCATTGGCGGACACAAGGACGGCGCGTTGGCGCTGGTCCGGGACCGGTAATGACCGGCCGTTTCGCTTTCCGGGAGGTGCGTAATGCCGACCTACAACATCCTGCTGATGGGCGCGTCCTATGGCTCGCTGCTCGCCTCGAAACTCTTGTTCGGCGGCCATAAGCTGCATCTGGTCTGCCTGCCTGCGGAAGCCGATCTGATCAACGCCGAGGGCTTTCGCGTGCGGCTGCCGGTGCGCGGGCGCAAGGATCCGGTCGAACTCGACTCGCGAAAGCTTCCCGGCGCCGTCACCGCCGGGCCGGCCACCGGCGTCAATCCCAAAGACTACGATCTGGTCGGCCTGTGCATGCAGGAGCCGCAATACCGCTCGGCTGGCGTGCGCGAGTTGCTCGACGCGGTGGCAAAATCGCGCGTGCCGTGCATGTCGATCATGAACATGCCGCCGCTGCCCTATGTAAAGCGCATCCCGGGCTTGGATTACGAGGCGCTGAAGCCCGCCTATACCGATCCGACCGTCTGGGACTCGTTCGATCCGAAAACCATCACGCTGAACAGCCCCGACCCGCAGGCGATTCGCCCGCCGGACGAGAAGGTCAACGTTCTGATGGTCACGTTGCCGACCAACTTCAAATGCGCGCGGTTCGACGACGACAAGTCGACCGCCATCCTGCGCCAGTTGCAGGACGAGATCGAGGCGATCCGTTATGACCCCGGCGACGGCAACAAGATCGAGTTGCCGGTGAAGCTCAAGGTCTACGACTCGATCTTCGTGCCGCTCGCCAAATGGTCGATGCTGCTCGCCGGCAACTACCGCTGCGTCACCAAGGACGGCATGCGCACCGCGCAAGAGGCGGTGTGGAGCGACCTCGAAACCTCGCGCTCGGTCTACAATTTCGTGTTCGATCTTTGCGTCAAGCTCGGCGCCAAGCCGGAAGATCTGGTGCCGTTCGAAAAATATGCCGCCGCCGCGCAATCGCTGGTTCGGCCGGCGTCGGCGGCGCGCGCGCTGCAAAACGGTGCGCCCAATATCGAGCGCGCCGACAAGCTGGTTCAGCTCATCGCCAGGCAGAAGGGCTTGAGCCATCCGGCGATCGACGCCCAGGTGGCGCTGGTCGACGCCCGGCTCGAGGCCAATCGCAAGAAGGCGGCGGCGTAAGTAGCTCGCGCTACTGGACTTCGACGTCCTGCCAGAAACCGAATCGGCCGCCGACCGCGCTCATCTCCGGCCGCGGCGCCTCGTAGGACCACGCGGCGCGCGCGTGGCGCTTGCCCTCGACGACGACGTCGTAGAACTGCACGCCATGGGGGCATTTGAGGTCGTCTGCGGTTTTTGCGGTCTTTTGCAGCCAATCCATGCGCACTGCGCCTTGCGGAAAGTACTGATAGCCCTTGCAATCGATGACATCGTTGCTCTGGGCAACCACTTGGCCGTCGACAACTGCCTTCATGACCGAATCTCCTGCGCCGCAACCATTTCCGGCGTGCTGATCATGGAAAACTAAGCGCCACAACCGTCCAATCAAGGCCTAAAGCGTGCGCGGTTATCCACAGCAGGGCAGGTAAGGCCGGCGGTGGGGAGGATTCCAGCCCCCGCCGGAGTGAAAATACTGACGGCAAGGGAGTTGCCAGCCCCAAAAGTGTAGCGTTCGCGCCACACCCACTAACATAATGTGAAATCGGGCCGAAAACGCATAAAAAGTCGGCAGTTGCTTCAGTTTTAGACTTGGCTGATCAGCCTCTGCAATGAAAACTCCGGGCATGTCAGTTGCGAGTTCGCTTTGACAAAACAGGTGCTGTAGCCGGCCTTCGGGGACATCGTCGTCCGGTACAGGGGACAAATAGGGGCTTACAATGAAAAAAGTAGCTTACTCATTAGTTCTGGCGGCGGGGTTGGCGTCCTCTTCCGTCATGGCAGCCGACATGGCCGTGAAGGCTCCGCCGGCGGCGGCTCCTCCACCCTCACCATGGGACGTGGTGGTCACCGCGGCTTTGATGACCGACTACAATTTCCGCGGCGTCACCCAGTCCAACCACAAGCCGTCGACAGCGGCCGGCTTCGAGATGCGCTACAACTGGAACTCCAACTGGCAGAGCTACGGCGGCATCTCGGGCGAGAGCATCAACTTCCCGAATAACGCGGCGGCGGAAATCGACTTCTACGGCGGTATCCGCCCGACCTTCGACAAGCTCGCCCTCGATTTCGGCGCTTGGTACTACTACTACCCGGGTGGCCAGTGCTTTAACACGGCGGCGCTTTGCACCACCCTCGGCGGTGGCCCGGCGGTGATCACCCCGGCTGGTATCGTCGGCACGGTGCCGGGTCTCGGCATCCAGCCGCTCGGCGGCAACGTCGCCAAGCAGAACGCCAGCTTCTGGGAAGTCTACGGCAAGGGCACCTACACGGTGAACGACAACTTCAACTTCGGCGGCAGCATCTGGTACTCGCCGTCGGTCGTGAACACCGGCGCCTGGGGCGTCTACTACGCCGGCAACGTCACGCTGACCGCGCCGACCACGTGGTTCCAGAATGGCCTCGGCATGTATGCCTCCGCTGACGTCGGCTACTGGAACCTCGGCACCAGCGATGCCTTTTACGGCACCGCCATCCCGGGCAATCCATTCCAGTTCGGCGTCAAGTACACCAGCTACGCCAACTGGGACGCCGGCATCGGCTTCACCTACAAAGTGCTCACGCTTGATCTGCGCTACTACGACTCGAACCTGACCAAGGCGCAGTGCAACGTGTTCACCAGCGCGCAGAACGCCACGTTCTCGCCGGCCAATGTCACGCTGCAGAACCCGAACGGTCTCGGCACCAACTGGTGCAGCGCGGCCTTCGTCGCGAAGCTCTCTGCTTCGGTGGACTTCGCTTCCAACCTGAAGTAAGCGGCTGAACTCGCAAACTGACGCGGCCGGTGGCGGAAACGCCACCGGCCTTTTCTTTTGCATTTACTCTTTTGCATTTACCGTTCAGTTCCGCGAAAGCGGGAAATCTAACGCGGCATGGTTTGGGTCCCCGCTTGCACGGGGACGAGCGTCACGATGCAGCTTATTCGGCAGTCGAGACCAGCGGCACGTCGCGCACGTCGTAGCGGCCCTGCTCGCGGATCAAGGCGACGCGACGGCGATGGAATGCGCCGAGCGTCGAACGATGGCCGATCGAGATGATCGTGGCGCCGGGGAGCCGCTCCTGCAGCAGGCGATACAGCGTCGCCTCGGCTGCCTCGTCGAGCGCCGCGGTCGCCTCGTCGAGGAACAGATAATCCGGCGCGCAAAGCAGCACGCGCGCGATGGCGAGCCGCTGCTGCTCGCCGCCCGAAAGCATGCGGTTCCAGTGCGCCTCCTCGTGCAGCCGGGGAATCAACCCCGGCAGGCCGATCGCGGTGAGGGTGTCGGCCAGGTGCCCGTCGTTGAAGGTGCCGGCCCTGGCCGGATAGGTGATGGCGGCGGCGAGCGTCGCCTGCGGAAAATACGGCCGCTGCGGCACCAGCATGACCTTGGCATCCATCGGCACGCTGACGCGGCCCGATCCGAACGGCCAGATGCCGGCGATGGCGCGAAACAGCGTCGATTTGCCGGCGCCCGAGGGACCATTCACCAGGACACGGTCGCCGGCATTGAGCACGAGTTGCTCGGCATTGAGCAGCGGCTCGCCGTTGGGCAGGCTGACGGCGAGATGGTCGATGGCGATCTCGCGACTGCCGTCGCGCGGCACGACCTCGATGACCGGCGGAGTCAGCGCCGCGGCGCGCCCGGCCTCGATCGCGCCCTCGAACCCGGATAGCCGCGCCACCACCGCCTGATATTCGGCGATCTGGCGGTAAGCGGTGACGAAATAGGACAGCGCGGTTTGCACGCTGGCGAATGCCGCTCCGGTTTGCATCAGACTGCCGAGCTGCATGGCGCTGGAGAAATAAGCCGGGCTCACCATCACATAAGGAAAGATCACCGAGGCCTGCGAATAGCTCTGGGTGAAGAACAAGAGCTTCTTCTGCCGCTGCATGATGGCGATCCAATTCGACACCACGCTGCCAAAGCGGTCGAGGTGACGCTCGCGTTCGGCGGCTTCACCGTGCAGCGAGGCGATCTGTTCGGAATTTTCGCGCGAGCGAACCAAGTTGAAGCGGAAATCGGCTTCGAAACGCTGCTGTCGAAAGTTAAGCGAAATAAGCGGCCAGCCTAGCCAATGCGTGAAGCTGGTGCCGATCACCGCATAGATCAATGCCGCCCAGACCAGATAGCCCGGAATGACGAACGGCAGGCCGAACAGGTGCACCGGCGCGGCGTCGGATAATCTCCATAAAATGACGACGAACGAGCCGAGTGTGACGCAGGCATTGAGCATGCCGGTGCCGATCGACAGCGTGTTCAGCACGAACATCTGCAAATCTTCGGCGATACGCTGATCGGGATTGTCGGCTGCATCGCCGAGCAATTGCATGCGATAATGGTTTGCGGTGTTCAGCCATTGCCGCAGATAGGTCTGCGTCATCCAGCGTCGCCAGCGGATCTGCAGCCACAGATTCAGGTAGTTCTGGTACACCGCGAGCACGGTGTAGGCCGCCGCGATCGCGCAAAAGAACAGGATGGCGCTGACGAAGGCGCTGAAATTTCGATCCTGTAAGGTGTTGTAAAAACGATTGTACCATTCGTTCAGGATCACCTGGATGGCCACGAGCGACAGCTCGATTGCGACGACCGCGCCGAGCAAGAGCCGGCCCGCCCAGCGGTCCTCGGAGCGGAAATAAGGAGCGGCCAGCCGCCAGATCGTGGCCAATGTTGCGACCAGACTTTTCACGAAAAACCTCCGACGTGGAAGAGAGGAACGCGGTGCGATGCGGAACAATCGGCACGCACCGGCGCGGTTTCATACGCTGCAACAGCCAAAGCCGTGTTGGTGCGTTGCAATATCATAAAGCCATTCGCTGCGCGATATGCGTTGCCGATCGCGCGATAGGCAATGCAATGGGCCCCGCTCGATGTTTTGTGGAGGGATGACGGCCAATCTTGCTTTCTTCGCGTCGGAAGGCGCATTCTGACGTGCCGCTCGTTCGGCCAACGAATGGAGAAACAATAAAAACCACTCACAAGTCCTAGCTGGGAGGGACCGTCGATGTTCACGCAAATACTCGATCCGACTGGCAACCTGTTCGTGACCTGGTTGGTCGCGCTGATTCCGGTTGTGCTGCTGCTGTTTTTGCTCGCGGGGCTTCGCATGTCGGCGTGGCTCGCGGTGCTGATCGGCTCGATCGTCACGTTCGTGCTCGGCCTTTGGGTCTGGCAGATGCCGTTAGAGGACGGGCTGCGCGCTTATCTTTACGGCTCCGCCACCGGCGTTTGGAACGTCGACTGGATCACGTTTTGGGGAGTGATGCTGTTCAACACCCTGGTCGCGACCGGCGCCTTCGACAAGCTGCGGCGCTGGCTGATCCAGCAGGGGACCCGCGACGTGCGCGTGCAGACTATCCTGTTCGCCTGGGCGTTCGGCGCGCTGCTCGAGGGCCTGGTCGGCTTCGGCTATCCATGGGCCTTCGTGGCGCCGATCTTGATCACGCTGGGCATTCCGGCGCTTGATGCCATCCGGGTCGCGGCAATCGCCAACAATGCGCCGGTGTCGTACGGCGCGCTCGGCGCGCCGATCATTGCGCTCGCCGCGGTGACCGGCATGCCGCTCCTGGCGCTGGCCGGTTCGGTCGGCAAGATCGTGGCGATTCTCGCGCTGTTGCCGCCGTGGATCCTGCTCTATCTGGTCAGCGGCAGGCAGGGCATGAAGGAAGCTTGGCCGCTCGCCATCGTCGGCTCGCTGGGCTACATCGCCGGCCAATTGCCGACCTCGATCTATCTCGGGCCGTATCTGCCCGACGTGATCGGCGCCATCGTCTGCTTCGCCTGCCTGCTGATCCTGCTCAAGGTGTGGCGGCCGTCGCGCACGCTCGGCTATGGCGGCGTTCCGGTGAGCGCGGCGCAGGAAGCCCAAGCCGAAGGCCACGGCTTGTCGGCCGGCGAGGTGTTCCAGGGCTGGCTGCCGATCATCGTGTTGATCGCGGTGGTCGTTGCCTGGACCGGACCGTGGTCGAAGCTGCCCGGCATCATCGCGCTGCATTACCAGGTCAACGCCGCGTCCTCGATCGCGCCAGGCGCGACAATTGCGGCGATCTTCAATTGGACGCCGTTTGTCGGCGGCACCGCGATCCTGGCCTCCTGGATCATCGTGGCGCTGCTTCTGCGGGTGAGCGGCACCCAGCTCTCCGAGATCTTCAAGAAGACCTGGTCGCAGATGTGGGGCGCCTGCCTGGTCGGCGTCTTCATCTTCGGCCTGGCTTACGTCTTCAACTTCTCGGGCATGGCCGGATCGCTCGCCAAGGCGTTCTCCGCGCTCGGGCCATACTTCATCGTCGTGGCGCCGATCCTGGGCTTCATCGGCGTCGCGCTATCGGGTAGCAACACCTCGACCAATGCCATGTTTGGAAAATTCCAGGCGCTGGTCGGGCAATTGCTCGGCTTCCCGTTGATGCTATTGCCGGTCATGAACTCGGTCGGCGCCGAGATCGGCAAGCCGATCGCGCCGCAGACCGCCAGCGTCGGCGTGTCGACCAGCGAGTTCGTGCGCAACGAGGGCGAGGTGATCCGCCACAATTTCGGCTGGACCCTCGTGCTCCTCGCCTATCTCGTGCTGATCGGGGTGGCCTGTTACCTGTTCTTCCCCGGCATCGCGGCGTTGCCGAAGGCTTGAGCGCGCTACGGGCGCGCGAACGGCGAAATAGCGAGTGGCGAATGGGGGACAGATCTTCCATTCGTCACTCGCAATCTGCCTCTAGCCAATCCAAGCGCAATTCGCTATTCGCCATTCAGGATCCTGCTCGATCGGAGTGACGATGCTCTGCCGGTTTTGCGTCCTCGTTGCTGCGGTTTTGCTTGGCCCGCCTAGGCTCGTCCACGCTGCCGAAAACGCATTTCCGTTCGGCACCGAATTGATGCTTGACGTCGAGCCGCTCTACGGCTCAAAGCGCATCCCGATGATCGAGATCGAGGACGACGGCACCGCGGCGATCGACCTGTGGTGCTCAAGCGTGCATGCGGCCGCGACAGTCGGCGAGAATTCCATCACCATCGTCGCCGAGCCGGCGGAGCCGGCGCAGTGCACGCCGGAACGCCAAAGCGGCGACGAGACGTTGTTGGCGGCGCTGTCGCAGGTGACCAATTGGCGCCGTGACGGCGACGTCATCGAACTGGTCGGACCCACCACACTACGGTTTCGCGCGATGACCAATTAATTGACCGGAGCATCGCGACCTTCCCGCATTTGACCCCGGAGACGACAATGCTGCGCCGGCCCTACGCCTGCTGGCTCGTTGTTGCGGTTTTTGCGAGCATCCCGCTTGCCGCGATGGCCGCCGAGACCGCTTTTCCGTTCGGCAGCGAGCTCCTGCTCGACGGCAAGCCGATGCGCGGCACCAAGCGCCTGCCATCGCTTTCGATCGAGCAGGACGGCAGCGCCGAAATCGATTTGTGGTGCGGCAGCGTGCGCGGGCGCGCCGACGTCGGCAACGGCACCATCGCCATTACGCCGGGCGAGCGCGACAACGCACAATGCGCCCCGGACCGCGTCGCCGGCGACGACAATCTGTTGGACATGCTGGTCCATATGACCAACTGGCGGCGCCGTGGCGACACCGTCGAATTCTCAGGCACCGCCACACTGCGCTTCCACCTGATGACGAATTGATTTTGCCGCATCGGCAGAGCCACTGGCAAGGCGCGGCTTGCCTGAGCCTAATCCGTCATTTCACAGGCACGACAGAATTATTTCATTCCCCGTTATCCACTGTCATCCGAGTGCAACCGGATTCTCAGCGCGCTGTCATCGACGCCCGCTAGCAAGCACACGTTGCGGCTCTTGAGCGGGGCGGTGCTTGCGTCGGTGCAAGCACCAGGCGGTTGCCGCGCTGTTTCTGGCTTCATTGCGATCGACGCCCCGGCTCTGTAACAGGGGAAACCAACCATGAAACGTCATGTCGTCATTTCGGGCTGTCTCGCGGCGGTCTTCGCGCTCGCTGCCGCGGGTGCGGTCGCAGACGATCGCGACCGCGACGATCTTCCGCATATCTTCACCGCGACGCCGATCAAGCATCTGGTGGTGATCTTCCAGGAGAACGTCTCCTTCGATCATTATTTCGGCACCTATCCGTTCGCCCAGAACAATTCCGGCGAGACGCCGTTCAAGGCGTCGCCGCGCACGCCCAGGAGCATCAATACTCTGCTGACGCCGCTCGATACGACGCACAATTTCCGGCCGCTCCCCGGTGTCGATCTCATCCACAACAATCCAAATGCCAATGCCAACGTGCCGACCTTCGCACCCAACAACAAGAAGACGAACGGCGCAGGTGCCGCAAATCCGTTCCGCCTGTCGCCCAGTCAGTCACTGACGGCGGATCAGGGTCATAACGACCAGCCCGAGCAAAGCGCCTACGACAACGGCAACATGGACGGCTTTCCGGCCTGGACCGGCACGGCCGGACCGCCGCCGCTCGCGCCGCCGGCCGCCGTCACCACCACGGGACTGGTGATGGGCTACTATGACGGCAACACCACCACGGCGTTGTGGAATTATGCGCAGTTCTACGCCATGAACGACAACGCCTATACGACGCAATTCGGCCCCTCATCGCCGGGCGCCATCAACCTGGTTGCCGGACAAACCAGCGGCCTTGCCGCAACCTCAGGCGTCATCGGCAGCTCGAATAATCTGTTGCATTCGACCCACGAGATTTTCGCCGATGCCAGCAACAGCCCGAGCAAGCTAACGCTGGTTGGCGATGCCGATCCCATCGGGGACGTCTGCTCAACCGGCGCCGATCAGGTCACCATGGCTGGCCGCAACGTCGGCGATCTGCTCAACGCCCAGGGCGTGACCTGGGGCTGGTTCGAGGGTGGCTTCGATCTGACCATCCATAATCCGAATAACTCTACTGGCTGCAACCGAGAAACCAATCCGACGGCGCCCGGTACGCCGGCCTTCACGTCGCTCGACTACATCCCGCATCACCAGCCGTTCCAATACTATCCCTCGACCGCCAACCCTACGCATGCGCGGCCGAGCTCCGTCGCGGCCATCGGGCACAGCAATATTCCGAGCACGCACAATCCGGACCCGGCGAACCATCAGTACGATTCCAACGACTTCTTCGCCGCGCTCAAGGCCGGCAACTTGCCGGCGGTGAGCTTCCTCAAGGCGCCCGCGTTCCAGGACGGCCATGGCGGCTATTCCGATCCGCTCGACGAGCAGACCTTTATTGTCGAGGTGGTCAACGCGCTGCAGAAGAGCCCGGAATGGAGCGAGACCGCGGTGATCATCACCTATGACGATTCCGACGGCTGGTACGACCACCAAATGCCGCCGATCGAGAATCCGTCGTTCTCTCCGACGCTGGTCAACACGACCTTGAATATTCCGACCGACACGCTCAATGGCTTTGCCATCTGCAACAAGGGCCTGCAGCAGGACGGGCCGGCGCCGGCAACGCCACTGAAGAGCGCATTCGGCAGCCCGGCGTGGGGTCGGTGCGGCTATGGCACGCGGTTGCCGTTCCTGGTCGTCTCGCCGTTCGCCAAGCGCAATTTCGTCGACCATAGCCTGATCGATCAGACCTCGATCCTGCGCTTCATCGAAGACAACTGGCTGTCCGGCGAGCGTATCCAGCCGGGCGGCTCGATGGACACGATCGCCGGGAAGCTCGACCACATGTTCGATTTCGATCGGCGCGACCGCGACCAGCCCGGCAAGCTGGTCCTCAATCCCGCAACTGGCGCGGTGGTCTTTTCCAGCTTCGACGACGACGATCACGACGATCGTCACTAAGTAAGCAGGCCACGCACGAACAAGAAAAAGGGCGCGGTGTGAGCCGCGCCCTTTGTTGCTTGAGTTCGGTAGGCCGGATCAGAAGCCCATCCCGCCCATGCCACCGCCGCCGCCCGGCATTGCCGGCATGGCCGGCTGTTCCTTCGGTACTTCGGCGATCATGGCTTCGGTCGTGACCAGGAGGCCGGCGACCGAGGCTGCGTCCTGCAGCGCGGCGCGCACCACCTTGGCCGGATCGACGATGCCCTTGTCGAGCATGTCGACGTATTCCTCGGTCTGAGCGTCGAAGCCAAACGTCTCGGACTTGTTCTCCATGATCTTGTTGACCACGATCGAGCCCTCGACGCCGGAATTCTCGGCGATCTGGCGAATCGGCGCTTCCAGAGCCTTGAGCACGATGTTGATGCCGGCTTGGACGTCGGCATTTTCGTTGTGCAGCTTGCCGACCGACTTCTTGGCGCGCAACAGCGCCACGCCGCCGCCCGGCACGATGCCTTCCTCGACCGCGGCGCGGGTGGCGTTGAGCGCATCCTCGACGCGGTCCTTCTTCTCCTTGACCTCGATCTCGGTAGCACCGCCGACGCGGATCACCGCAACGCCACCGGCGAGCTTTGCCAGCCGCTCTTGCAGCTTCTCGCGGTCGTAGTCGGAGGTGGTCTCCTCGATCTGCGCCTTGATCTGATTGACGCGGGCTTCGATCTCCTTCTTCTTGCCGGTGCCATCGATGATCGTGGTCTTCTCCTTCTCGATCACGATCTTCTTGGCGCGGCCGAGCATCGCCGTCGTCACGCTTTCGAGCTTGATGCCGAGATCTTCGGCAATGAGCTGGCCGCCGGTGAGGATGGCGATGTCTTCCAGCATCGCCTTGCGGCGATCGCCGAAGCCCGGCGCCTTGACCGCGGCCACTTTCAGGCCGCCGCGCAGCTTGTTGACCACGAGCGTGGCCAGCGCCTCGCCTTCGATGTCCTCGGCAATGATGAGCAGCGGCTTGCCCGACTGCACCACGGCTTCCAGAACCGGCAGCATCGCTTGCAGCCCGGAGAGCTTCTTTTCGTGCAGCAGTACGAATGCGTCCTCGAGCTCGGCCACCATCTTCTCGGCATTGGTGATGAAGTAGGGCGAGAGATAGCCGCGGTCGAACTGCATGCCCTCGACGATCTCGACTTCGGTGTCGAGCGCCTTGGCTTCCTCGACCGTGATGACGCCTTCGTTGCCGACTTTCTGCATCGCTTCCGCGATCATCTTGCCGACATTCGCATCGCCGTTCGACGAGATGGTGCCGACCTGGGCGACTTCCGCCGTGGACGCGACCTTTTTCGATCGCTTCTTGATGTCCTCGACCACGGCCGCGACCGCGATGTCGATGCCGCGCTTGAGATCCATCGGGTTCATGCCGGCAGCGACCGACTTGGCGCCCTCCTTGACGATCGACGCCGCGAGCACGGTCGCGGTGGTGGTGCCGTCGCCGGCAAGATCGTTGGTCTTCTGCGCCACTTCGCGCACCATCTGCGCGCCCATGTTCTCGAATTTGTCTTCGAGCTCGATCTCCTTGGCGACGGTGACGCCGTCCTTGGTGATGCGGGGAGCGCCGAACGATTTGTCCAGCACGACATTGCGGCCCTTGGGGCCGAGCGTGACTTTCACCGCGTTGGCGAGGGTCTCGACGCCGCGCAACATGCGCTCACGCGCGTCGCCGGCAAATTTCACATCTTTCGCAGCCATTTTCTTTCTCTCTCCTAGCATTTGCTTTTGATCGTCACCCTGAGGTGCGCGCGAAGCGAGCCTCGAAGGGCGACGGAATGAAGTTTCAGGCGATCACGCCCATGATGTCGGACTCCTTCATGATCAGGAGCTCGTCGCCGTCGAGCTTGACCTCGGTGCCCGACCACTTGCCGAACAGCACGCGGTCGCCGGCCTTGACGCCCATCGGGGTGAGCTTGCCGGCCTCGTCACGGCCGCCGGGGCCGACGGCGACGACTTCGCCCTCTTGCGGCTTTTCCTTGACGGTGTCGGGAATGATGATGCCGCCCTTGGTCTTGGCCTCGGCGTCGATACGCTTGACGACCACCCGGTCATGGAGCGGCCGGAACTTGAGCTTCGCCATTGTTCACCCTCGTCGCCGCCCTTGAAGCGGCATTGGCATTGGACAAAAAGTTGTTGTTTTTCAGTGTATTAGCAGTCTTATTGGCCGAGTGCCAATAAGCTGTGGCGGAGATAGGGGCTGCTCCGCACGCTGTCAAGCGCACCCGCGCGTCATGCTTTACGACAGCGGCGCGTTATGGCGGGTGGCTTGCGCCGCCATAAAGTCTATTCTGGGTGCCAGGATCGCTGGCCGGGTGGGGAGGAAAAACAGCAAGATGCGCGCGCTCAGTCTGGAGCAAGCCAACACCATTATTGCGGTGACCTTCGCCACGGCGAAAAAAGAGCGCTGCCGGCCGATGAGCGCCATCGTGCTCGATGCCGGCGGCCGGGTGAAGGCGTTCCAGAAACAGGACGGCGCCTCGATGCTGCGTTTCGAGGTCTGCTACGGCAAAGCCTACGCCTCGCTGGCGCTGGGACGGCCGTCGAAGCTGGTGTTGCAGAAGGCGAACGAGAAGCCGCTGTTCATGCAATCAATCGAAAATCTCGCCGATTATCCGCTATTCCTCGAAGGCGGCGGCCAGCTCATCCGCGACGAGGCGGGCGAGGTGATGGGCGCCATCGGCGTCACCGGCGACGCCAACGAGATGGACGATATCTGCGCCATCGCCGGCATTCATGCCGTGGGCTTGCGCGCTGACAGCGATTTTTTCCATGACCCCGAGCAGATGCGGGCGTTGAGCATTCACAAATCGGCGCCGCTTGAGGACCCGCGCAAACCGGCGCGGTCGAGCGGCAAGACCGCGCGTGCCGCCACGACGGGCCGCAACGGCGCGCGAAGCCGGCCGGGCCCGCAAGCCGCCAAATCCGGGCCTTAATGGCCGTATCTGCTGGTTCCGGAGGGGATGATTTGAAACAAAGTCGAAAGGACCCGGGGGTAGAACAGGGTTATTCGTGGGGGCCGGGCGCGGCTTTTCGTTCCGGCTCAACCAGAGCTTTGAGGAGACCTTCCATGGGCGCGTCGCTCCGCGATCTCCGGTTGCTGGCAAGCGTGGCCGCTTTGTCCGTGCTGGCGCTCTCGGCCTGCACCACCAGTACGCCGCCGGTCGAGCAAGCGGCACCGGCGCCGATGGCGCAGCCCGCCATTCCGTCGCAGTACCACCCGGAGGAGCTGGTCGGCCGCTGGGGCTATGGCGCCTACCACAACGACGCCGACCTCGCCCGCACCACGGCCGCGGCGCGCTCGCAATGCGGCCAGCCGGTGGTGATCAATCGCGGGCCGAGCGGCGGCGTCATGATGTATCTCGCCGACAGCGCCGAGTTGCAGGAGCTGCAGCTCAAGGGCAGCTCAAACGGCAAGAACTATATCGGCCCGCCCGGCGATGCCGGCGGCCCGCAAGACCGCGAGATCGTCTCGTTCGACGGCCGCGCCATGGTGCTGCGCTGGATGGATCCGGAAGTCGCCGGCCGCTACGGCACCGGCGTCTATGTGCGCTGCGCGGCGGAAGGCGCCGGGCCGCGCTCCGCCGGCCGGCCGCCGATGCAGCCGGCGCCGCAGCGCTGATACTTGCCCACTCCGCGCGACTTCGTCGTCGGCCCCTGGCGCGCCGTCAGCGTGCTCGGCGTTACGGAAATCCTGTCGTGGGGGGCGATTTTCTATCCGCCGGTGCTCACGGTGCCGCTGATCGCGGCCGATCATGGCTGGTCGAAAGCTTTCGCCATGGGCGGCTTCTCCGTCGGCCTGTTGGTCGGCGGCCTGGTGTCGCGCTATGTCGGCGCAACGATCGACCGCTGCGGCGGACACGTCGTCATGCCGTGTGGCTCGCTGATCGGCGCGCTCGGGCTTGTCGGCCTCGTCGTCGCGCAAAGTGCTGTTGCCTATTTCGCGGTGTGGATGGTGTTGGGCGTCGCCATGGCGGCATCGCTCTACGATCCCGCCTTCGCCACGCTCGGCCGGATTTTCGGCGCCGGCGCGCGCGCGCCGATCACGACGCTGACGCTGGCCGGCGGTTTTGCCTCGACCGTGAGCTGGCCGGCGACGCAATTCCTCATCGACAAAGTCGGCTGGCGCGGCACTTATCTGGTTTATGCGGCGCTGCTAGCCGTCGTTGCCGCGCCGTTGCACGCCTTCGCGCTGCCGCGCCAACGCGTGCAAATCCAGGCGCCTGCTGCCGCCAAGTCCGAGCAGAAAGCGCCGGCCGCGATGCATTCGCCATACGGGCTCGTGTTCGCGCTGGTCGCCACGGCCTTTGCCGCTTACGCCTTCGTGCCCTCGGCGCTGTCCGCGCATCTGCTGGCGATCTTCAAACGCTTCGGTCTTGAGCCGGACACTGTGGTCGTGATCGGCATGCTGTTCGGCCCGGCGCAGGTCTTGGCGCGCATCTGCGAGTTAGCGTTCGCGCGCAATCTCAATCCGTTGTGGGTGGCGCGTTTCTCGCTCGGCCTTCTGGTCGCGGCCTTTGTGCTGATCGCGCTCGCGCCGTTTTCCGCCCTTGTCGCCTCGGCCTTTGCCGTGATGTACGGCATGGCGAATGGGCTCATGACCATTGCGCGCGGCACCGTGCCGCTGTCGCTGTTCGGCGCCGGCGGCTACGGGCTTCTGGTCGGGCGGATCGGCGGCCCGTTCCTGGTGGTGCAGGCGGTGGCGCCGGTGGTGCTCGCTTATGTCGTCGAGCGGGCGTCGGACAACGCCGGCCTGATGGTGGTTGCGGCCTTCGCCGTGGTCGCGCTCGCCTGCTTTGCCGCAATCAGGCCGGCGCAGAAAATCTAATTATTGCCGCTGAACATTTCGTCGATGTCGGCCTGCGAGACATGGCCGCTGTCGATCTCGAGCCGCGGACCGTGCAAATATTGCGCGCCGTCGCGCCGCGCCGCGGTTGGGTTCTTGATCTCCTCGAGCACACGGGTGACATGGTCCTCGACGAAGTTCAGCGTTGCCAAAACTTTGGCGATGCGTTGGCCGGTGAGGTCCTGGAAATTGCAGGCCTCGAAGATCTTGATCACGAGATCCTGGATGTCCTTGGCGAGGCCTTGCTCGAACTTGCCGCTGAGCGCGGCGGCGAGGTTGTTCGCCACCTGATCGATCTCCTCGGCCGCCGCCAACACCTTTTGCGTCGCCCGTTCGGTGCTGTTGACCACCTCTTCGAGCTCGTGGGCGATGCGCGTCATCGGCGCCATCGCCGTGTGCGGCCCAGCGGCGCCGGAGCGCGCGGTCTCGCCGCCAATCGCACCGGCAATCAGATTGAGCTCGGAGGCGAGCCGCGCGGTGGCGCCGTTGCGCTGAGCGCCGGAGCGGTCCGATGGCGGCTGTGCCATCGCCGCCAGCATGGCGCGCAGCGCGGCGATCTCCTGCATTAGGTCGGCGTGGCGCAGCGGCGCCTGCGCGTCGGTCGACCTGCTCACCGAGGCGCGATGCAGCCTTCTCTTCGATGCGGAAGATCTTGCGCGGCTCGGGCATTACGTCACTGACCAAATTCCACTGACAGATTACGGGTTATCGGCTTAATACCGCGTTCACGGCTTGTCGCTCCGCCGCGCACACATTGTTAACCATGCGGGGGCGCCGTTCATGCAAAATAAACTGTAACTTGATGAACAATGTACGAAGACCGCCGCGGCCGGTCATGGTGTCTGCGAAATTTACCAAACAGTCGAGGTTTGGGTCTCAACTCGTCGCACGGGCGCGGCGTGGCGATGTGGCTATGCGCTGCGGCCGGTGTGCAACGGCGTAACAGTACAGAGTACAGCAATGCGGCGTGTTTTCGTGTCCGCGCTCGTTTTGGGCGCGCTCTCGGTCCCGGCCTGCTACGGAACGGTTTGGGCCGGCCCCCTGCAACTCACTCTCGATTCATGCGCCGCCGCCGGATCAGACCGGCGCCGCGGAGCCGCAGCCGCAACCGCAGCAGCGTGTCTGCCCAGGCCGCAATCCAATCTCGGCGGCGGCTTCATCCAGTTCTTGTTCGGCGGCGCGGCGCGCGAGCCGATGATCCAGCGCCCGTTCCAGCCGCTGCCCGAACCAAATTCGCGCGGCTACCAGCCAGGGCAGCCCGACGAGCGAGGCGCAGCAGGCGGCGCTGACACAGCTGTCGAGCAACGACCCGGCGACTTTTGCGCCGTCGAGCCAAGGCGACATGGCGCATCCGCCGGTCGATCCGAAATACGACCGCCAGCTCGTCGACTACAGAAGCGAGGAAAAGCCCGGCACCATCGTCATCGACACCCCGCACCATTTCCTGTTCCTGGTGCAGGACAACGGCAAGGCGATGCGCTACGGCATCGGCGTCGGCCGCCCCGGCTTCACCTGGGAAGGCGTCAAGACGATTTCGGCCAAGAAAGAATGGCCGGATTGGCGGCCGCCGCCCGACATGCTGCAGCGCCGGCCCGATCTGCCGCGCTACATGGCCGGCGGCCCGGAAAATCCGCTCGGCGCGCGCGCCATGTATCTCGGCTCGACGGTCTATCGCATCCACGGCTCCAACGAGCCCTGGACCATCGGCTCCAACGTGTCGTCGGGCTGCATCCGCCTGCGCAATGCCGACGTGATCGATCTTTACAACCGCGTGCAGGTCGGCACCAAAGTCGTGGTGCTTTGAACGAGCGCTACTTGATCACGTTCGGGGAATCGCCCGACAGCAAGAGCTGCGGCGCTTGCGAAAAGGTCCACGGCGCGTTGGCAACGGCGCGGGTGAAAATCCACACCACGTCGAAGCGGTCGTCCGGCCACTTCTGCGGCGCGCTCTGATTTTGCAGAATCAGATTGGCGATCGCCGGGATTTTTTCATGATGCCAGGCAATCAGCACCACGCCGTCGCTGGCGGCCGCTTTGCTACCAGGTCTTGTTCCGAACCCACCGGAATGGTGTTGTCGATGGCAATGCTGAGCCATTTGCTTGAGCGGCGTCACGGTGTGCAGCGGGCGCTTGCTCTCGTTTCCGGGGCTGGGTTCGGTGGCGAAAATCGTCGCCGGCCGCTTGATCGGCCCGTTCGGGTCGCGCGGATTGGCAAAGAACTGAACCAAGGCGCCGGCGCGCTGCCAGCCGCGCACGATCAGGTCGTGCTTGTCGGGATTGCCTTTTTGATCGACGCCGCCGTCCTTGTCGTCCGGCTTTTCGGCGTGGCGTATCAGCATGATCCTGGTTGCGGGCATGAATGTCATCCGTCTTGGTTTTCGCCGCCGCTAAGCAGGCGAAGTTGCAGCGTGACGTTATACGACCTTCACGGGTGCGGCAACGCTCGGGCGATGCCGGTTACAGCCTGACGCCGTGCTCGGCGAGCAGGTGCGCAAACGCGTCGCCGCCGAAGAATGCGTATTCGTGCTCGCGTGACTCGGTCACGTGGTCGAGCCGTTTCAGCTCGGCGTCGACTTTTCCCGGATGGCACATGATGACGCCGCCATCGGGCATGCCGTCGAGGAAGGCCGCAAAAAGCCGCGCGTAAGCCGCGTCCGAGCGAAATGTGTAGGTCCCGGCAAAGGCCGGGTTGGTCCGCAGCCCGTGATCGGCCGCGAGCCGGCGGAAGCGGCGGCTCAGGCCGTCCAGCAACAGCGCCTTGTGATCGGTGAGGCGCCGGCGCGCCGACAGTTGGCCGCATTGCCGCACCCAGGCGTCGGGCGCCAAGTCCTTGGTCACGCGCAGCACGGCGTCGCGGATTTGCGGAAACAAATGCACATGATGGTGGCCGTCGACAAAATCCGGCGGCCGGCCGAATGCCGCGACGAACGCCTCGAACTGATGTGAAATCTCGGCGATCAGAAGTTTCGGCCGTAGCGAGCGCAAATGCGCGCGGCGCAACGTCGTCGCGAGCGCCAAGAAGGCGCCGTGGCGCAGCGGCTCGAAGTTTTGCGTAAGCGGCGCAAACGGCGCCGTCAAGGTCACATGCAGGCCGACCGCAGCGTGCTTCGCGGCAACGTCGCGGAGCTTCGCCGCTTCGGCACGGTCGAATGACGGCGCCGCCACCATCACCGAGGTGGCATTGATGCGCCCGCGCGCGATGAGATCGCGGATCGCGGCGCTGACCGCGGGCGAGATGCCGTAATCGTCGGCGCAGATGATAATGTGCCGCTGGCTCATTCGGCGGCGGCGCGGGCGTCGGATTTCGGCTCGGCCGCTGTTTCGCGCAGCTTTACGTCGTGCTCGGCGACGAAATAGACCGGGCGGGCTTTGATCTCGTAGAGGATCTTGCCGATATATTCGCCGACGACACCGAGCATGACGAGTTGCACGGCGCCGAGCACCATGACGCCGACGAACACCGACGGATAGCCGGGAACGCTGGCGCCATAGACCACCGTCTCGTAGATGATCTTGCCGCCGTAGATCAAAGCGATCAGCGCGAGCAGCAGACCGAACACCGTCGCCATCCGCAGCGGCGCCACCGAAAACGCCGTCAGCCCGTTGAGCGATAGCCCGATCAGCGAGCGCAGCCCCCAACTGCTGCGGCCTTGCGCGCGCTGCGCCGGCTCGTAGTCGATGCGTTTTTGGCGAAATCCGATCCAGCTCGCCAGCCCTTTGAAGAAGCGGTTGCGCTCCGGCATCTGGCGCAGCGCCTTGGCGGCGCGCGGCGACAACAGGCGGAAGTCGCCGGCGTTCTCCGGAATTTGCACGTGGCTGTCGGAATTGAGCAGCGCGTAGAACGCCTTTACCGCGACGCGCCGAACAAACGATTCCTCGTCGCGATGCGCCTTGGCGGTATAGACCACGTCGTAATCGTCATCGAGCCAATGGCCGACCAGGGTTTCGATCAGCTCCGGCGGATGCTGGCCGTCGCCGTCGATGAACAGCACGGCGCCGAGGCGGGCGTGATCGAGGCCGGCAAGCAGCGCCGCCTCCTTGCCGAAATTGCGCGACAGCGACACCACCTGGACGTCGAGCGCGCTCGCCGGCAGCGCGCGCGCAATGGCGAGCGTATCGTCGGCGCTGCCGTCATCGACATAGATGACTTCGCAGGCGAGCGCGCGACGTGGCAGCAAGCTTTTGCGCCACTCCGACGAGACGCGCATGCACGCGCTCAATCGAGGCGGCCTCGTTGTAGGCTGGAACCACGATCGACAGGCCCGCGGCGGCGCCGGCGCTGCGGTCGCGCAAGACTATTTTTTGCTCGGTCCCGGGGCTCATCTGCTCGATTCTTCAAAGACCTATCTATAGCTTAGTCGTTCCGCGCTGTCGCGGCCACAAGGTCGCGGTTCGGGCTGCCGGAGCGCCGCGAACGTGATATGCGGTGACGGCAATGACCCGCGCCTCCCGTTTCGATTCGGCTCGCGCCATGCTGTTGGACGCCTGGCGCAATCGCGGCGTCAGCGTCAAGGCGTTAAGCTTCGCCATGATCGGCGTCGTCAATACGCTGGTCGATTATGGCGTGTTCCTGCTGGCGCGCGCGGTGTTGAGCGGATCGGCGGCGGGACTGGCCACGATCGGGTCGCTCAACGACTTCTGCCAATGCAGCAACGCCACGACCACGACCTTGGTCGTCGCCAACCTGATCTCCTGGAGCGTCGCCGTCACCGGCTCCTATGTCATGAATTCGTCGATCACCTTTGCCGCCGAGTCGGGACGGCAATTGCGCTTGAGCGCTTATCTGACATTCGTGGCCTCCGGCGTCGCCGGATTGCTCGTCAACACGGCAACGCTGTTGTTCGCCGCGGAAATTCTGCTTTTGCCGGTTTGGCTGGCAAAAGCGGTCGCAATTCTGGCGAGTTTTTTGGTCAACTTCTCGATGTCGCACTTTGTCGTCTTCCGGCCGCGGAATTGAGAACGATGCCGCTCTTCACGCTCGACGAACTTGCCGCCGCCACCGCGACCGTTCGCACCTATGTGCCGCCGACGCCCGCTTATGCCTGGCCGTTGCTCGCCGAGCGGGTCGGCGCCACGGTCGTCGTCAAGCACGAGAACCACACGCCGACCGGATCGTTCAAAGCCCGCGGCGGCCTGGTCTATGTGGATGCGCTGTGCCGCGCCGATCGCAGCCTGAAGGGACTGGTCACGGCGACGCGCGGCAATCACGGCCAGTCGATCGCGCTCGCCGCCGCGCGCAACGGCGTGCCGGTGGTGATCGTCGTTCCCGAAGGCAATTCGCGCGAGAAGAACGCGGCGATGCAAGCCTTCGGCTGCGAACTGGTGACGGGCGGCAAGGATTTTGACGAAAGCCGCGCCGTCGCGGCGCAGATCCAGAACGAGCGCGGCTATCACTTCGTGCCGTCGTTCCACCGCGATCTGGTCAAGGGCGTCGCCACCTATGCGCTCGAGCTGTTGCAAAGCTTTGCCGATCTCGACGTGGTCTATGTGCCGATCGGCATGGGCTCAGGCATTTGCGGCATGATCACGGTGCGCGACCTGCTCGGACTCAAGACCGAGATCGTCGGCGTCGTCGCCGCAAGCGCGCCAGCCTTCGCCTTGTCGTTCGCCGCCGGGCGGCCGGTGCCGACGAACTCGGCGCAGACTTTCGCCGATGGGGTGGCGTGCCGCGACCCGCAGGCCGACGCGTTTGCCATCATCAAGACCGGCGCGGCGCGCGTCGTGACTGTCAGCGAGGATGAGATCGCCGAAGCGATCCGCATCTACTACACCACGACGCATAATCTGGCCGAGGGCGCCGGCGCTGCGCCGCTTGCGGCACTGTTGAAGGAAAAGGCCCGCTACGCCGGCAAGCGCGCGGGCCTCGTTCTGTCCGGCGGCAATATCGACATGCCGGTGTTGGCGCAGGTGCTGCGCGGCGAGACGCCGGCCGCCTAAGCGGCGTCAGCCCAAGAAGATCAGCCAGTGTGCCGTTTAAACCTGTTTTCCAGATCTGTCGTCGTGTTCTGCACGCTGGTCGCGAACGAATGCCAGTCGTCGGTGACAACGTTCCAATTGACCATCGGCGCAGTCGCGGTCGGCGACATGCCATTGGCGGCGCGGCCGGTCGAAGCATCGTAGAGGTACGCGCCCGTAATCGTCACCACCACCCCAAGAATGAAGCCGAATAGTGCCGGCATGGCTGTTCCTCCGTCCTGAAGATACGACTTTAGGCCAATTCAACGCATTCGCAGCGGGAAAAGTTCCAAGTGACGACGAGCGCTGATGACGAGCGACTATTTGATCGAGAGATTCAGCGCCTTGACCATCTTGCCCCACTTGTCCACTTCGGTCTTGAACATGGCGTCGGCCTGCGCCGGCGGGCCGATGATCGGGTCGAAGCCCATGTCGGTCAGTTTCTTCTGCACTTCGGGCGATTGCACGATGGCGTTGATGGCGCTGTTGAGCGTGGCAAGGATTTGCGGATCGGTCTTGGCCGGCGCGAAGAAGCCGACCCAGGACGCGGCGGTGAAGCCTGGAAATCCTTGCTCGGCATAAGTCGGCACGTTCGGCACGACGGAAGCGCGTTTGTCGGCGGCGATGCCGAGACCTTTGAGCTTGCCGCCTTCGATCTGCGCCGCGGCGCCGCCGCCGAGCGTGGTCGCCATCAGATCGACCTGGTTGCCGATGGTGGCGTTGATCGCCGGCGCGCCGCCCTGAAACGGAATCATCTGCGCCGGCACTTTGGCGAGGATTTTGAAAAGATACTCCGCCTCGATATGCGAGCCGGTGCCCACGCCGGGCACGGCGAAATTGATGGTCTTGCCGGCCATGTTTTTGAGAAACTCGGTGAGATTGTTGGCCGGATTGCTCGCGCTCGTCACCAGCGCTTCCGGGCTGGTCGCGGCGATGGAGACGGTCTTGAAGTCGTTCGTCGAGAATTCCTTGTTGGTGAACAGCGTCTCGTTGATGGCGAGCGCCGTGGTGGTGGCAAGGAGCGTATAGCCGTCAGGATTGGCACGCGCGACCGCGGCCGCGGCGATGTTGCCGCCGGCGCCGCCGCGGTTCTCGACCACCACGGCCTGGTGCAGGCGGTCGCTCAAGCCTTGACCGATCAGCCGCGCCAGCGTGTCGGCGATGCCGCCGGGCGCAAAGGCGACGATCAGGGTGATCTTATTGGCCGCCGGATAGGTCTGCGCACCGGCTTGGCCGGCGGCGAAAACGAGCGTTACGGCGGTTGCCGCAAGCATGCGGCGCACGACACCTCGACATGGCATTTTAAGACATGGCATTTTCGAAAATCTCCTCAGCCCTCGTGCAACACCTTTTCGATACGTCGGTCGGGAATGAGCCACATCACCGCGACCAGCACATAGATCGCAATCGACAGCCAGGCATCGACAAAGGCAAGCGCGACGGCCGCGGCATAGAGCAGCGGCGATATCTTGCCTTTGAAATCGCTGCCGAGCGCGCTCGCCAGAACGGAATGCCGGCCCTGCTGATGCACGATCGCCCGCTGCAAAAGGTAATAGGCGATGGCCGGCATCAGCAGGATCGCGCCATAGATCGCGGTCGGCAGCGGCGCCAGAAAATTTGCGCCCATCCAGCTGGTCGCCGCGGGAATCAGCGATAGCCAGAACAGCAAATGCGAGTTGGCCCACAGGATCAGCCCGTCGACCCGCGTCACGGTGTGCAGCAGATGGTGGTGGTTGTTCCAGTAGATGGCGAGATAGACGAAGCTCAACACATAGCTGACCAGGTTGGGAGCCAATGCGCGCAGCGCCGCCCAATCGGCGCCGTGCGGCACTTTCAGATCCAAAACCATGATGGTGATGATGATGGCGATGACGCCGTCGCTGAACGCAGCAAGACGATCTTTGCCCATTCAGATCACTCTTTATCGGCAGTGGTCTAATGCCGGGCGTGCGAGCCTGGCTGGCCCAATTGATCCTGCTGCCGGTATTCGGCGTCATATTCCATAACGCCGCGGGTCAGCTGGTCGATGATAGTTTGCCGCGTCGCGGCATCCTGGCCGCAGGTCAGTTCCGCCACCGTTTTTGCCAGCGCCGTGATGACCTCGTCGGTATCGATGACGTCCGGCGCATCGGCGGCCACCGGATATTCGGCAAAGAAACTATCGACCACTTCGACAATCAGGCAATGCAGGCACGGCCGCTCTTCATCGTCGCTTTGCTCTTCCGCCATTTGCTCATCAACCATGGCCGTTACTCCGTTGCTTTTGGTTATTTAACAACGATTAGGCGGCGGCGCTATGGCTGGGCGGGCTTGTCGAGCTCGGCTGCGAGCTTGGCGTAGAGCGGGTTGTCGCGGGTATAGACGTAGTCCAGCGCGCCGACGGAAACCGCTTCGGCGCCGTGCTCGCGCAGGAAACTTGCCAGGGCGTGCACGTATTCGGGCGGGCAGTGCAAGGTCAGCATGCCCGAGGAGGTCGGGCCGCCGAATGGCGCTGCGACACCGAATTTTTGCCGCGCCGTGGCGAGCAGCGTGTCGTTCAAGCCGGCAAAGCGCGAGCGCACTTCGCGGAACGACGCGGCGCGCTTTTGCGCGGCGATGCGGTCGAGCAGCAGGCGGGCGGTATCGCGCTGCGCCGCGCTCCACGCCGCCGACCGCGCGGCCACGAGATTGGCCTGCGAGCGCAGGATCACGCCGTCGTCGATCACCTTGAGCGCGTTGGCCGCGAGCGTGGCGCCGGTCGTGGTGATGTCGACGATCATTTCCGCGGTGCCGGCGGCCGGCGCGCCTTCGGTGGCGCCGGTCGATTCGACGATGCGGTAGTCGACGACGCCGTGCTCGGCGAAAAAGCCGCGCGTCAGGTTGGCGTATTTGGTGGCAAGCCGCATCTTGCGCTCGTTGCGCAGCCGGAATGCTGTTGCAACGTCATCGAGATCGGCCATGTTGCGCACGTCGATCCAGGCCTGCGGCACGGCGACGACGACATTGGCGATAACCAAAGCCCAGCCCCGTCACCATGACGATGCGCCGGTCCGACTGCGGGATCATTTCCCGCACCAGATCCTCGCCGGTGATGCCGAGATGCGCGGCGCCTTGGCCGAGCTGCTGGGTGATCTCGGCCGCGGACAGATAAGCCACTTCGACGCCGTCGAAGCCTGCGATGGCGCCGCGATAGTCGCGGGCGCCGCGCGGCTTGACCAGTTCGAGGCCGGCGCGGGCAAAGAAGCTTTCGGTGTTTTGGTGCAGCCGGCCCTTCGACGGCACGGCGAGAATGAGCGGGGCTGAGGCGGCGTTCATGCTGCGCCTCCGCATGCCGTCAGCTCTTCGATCGAAGCGGCAAAGCCGACCGCCGGGATCGGCGCGCGGGCGCCGAGCCGCGACAACAGCCCGTCATAGCGGCCGCCGGCGACGAGGGCGCTTTTGCCGCGCGGGTCGTGCAGCTCGAACACGAAGCCGGTGTAATAGTCGAAGCCGCGGCCAAAGCCGGTCGAGAATTTTATGGCGCGCACGTCGACGCCGCGCGCGGCGAGGAAACCGGCGCGGGTCTCGAACAGATCGAGCGCGGGCCCGAGCGCGATCTTGGCGTCGGCCGCGAGCGTGCGCAGTTCGCCCGCCGCTTCGTCGGGATCGCCGGCCACCGAGAGGAAGCGCTCGATCAAGGCGCGGGTCTCGCGCGGCAGCCGCGTCGGCGCGTTCAGCGCCGCCTGTTCGAGAAAACGGTCGGCGATCTCGGCGACGGAGCGGCCGCCGACCGCGGCGATGCCGGCGATCGACAACAGGTCCGTGACCAGGTGATGCGCCGCCTTCGGATCGGAATTGGACAGCGCGGCGAGCACGCCTTGATATTCCGGCGCGCCGTTGGCCGAACTGAGCGTGATCTGATCGAGATCGTGCGCCAGCGAGGTCTTGCGATTGAAATCCTTGACCAGGCGGCGCTTCCACACCGGCGCCAGATCGAGCGCGGCGACGAAGGCCGAAAACAATCCGACGTCGCCCATGCGGATTTCCGGCGCGTTCAAGCCGATAGTGCGTCGTCGCTTCGAGGCCGAGCGCCAGCATTTCGGCATCGGCCGCCGCTTTGTCGGCGCGGCCGAAGGATTCGATGCCGGCTTGCACGAACTCCGCCGCCGCGCCTTCGCGGTGGCGGAACACGGCGCCGAGATAGCAAAAGCCCACCGCCTTGCCGGCCTCGGGCGAAGCGAGATAGTCGCGCGACACCGGGATGGTGAGATCGGGCCGCAGGCACAATTCGCGGCCCTCCGGATCGCTGGTGAGGAACATGCGGCGGCGGATGTCCTCGCCGGACAGATCGAGGAACGGCTCCGCCGGCTGCAGCACCGGCGGCTCGGTCTGCGCGTAGCCGGCGCGCACATAGGAGGCGACGAGCGCCTGCGCCCGCGCGTCCGGTCCGTTGCTGGTCGTACTCGACATGTCGCTCTTCAGCGGCGCCGGTTTTGCCCCGGCCACCCGCGCAATCCCTGCTTAGTTGCGCGGGCCTTTAGCACGGCAAACCCTACAATTCGACGAAGAATGGGCGGGGCCGTTAATGTCCCGCGCAATCAACGGCTTCGGATGATTAACGAGAGCGTGCGGCGGCGCGCATATGGTTACCGGGGCACTGCCGCGCCGTCAGGCGCGCTGCACTTCGACGGTGACGTGCGACAGGTTGCGGAAGTGGCCGAGCAGGCGCCGGTAATGCTCGGCGTCCCGAGGCTCGGTGGTGACGATCGACAGGATCGCGCCGAGATGGCCGGGACCGAGGCGCCACAGATGCAGATCTTCGAGCCGGTCGCCGTCGCGCTCGATGGCCGCTCGCACCCGTTCCGCCATGCCGTGATCGGGATTCATATCGAGCAAGATGGCGCCGGTATCGCGGATCAGCCCGTATGACCAGCTGACGATGACGGCAGCGCCGACAAGGCCCGCCACCGGATCCATAAAGAGCCAGCCGAAGGCGCGCCCGAGCAAAAGACCGGCGATCACCAGCACCGAGACGACCGCGTCGCCCAGCACATGGATGATGGCGGCGCGCATGTTGTTGTCGCGGTGCGCGCGGCCGTGCACGTGCCGCATGCTCGTGCGTGTGGTCGTGGGAATGGCCGTGGGCGTGATCGTGGGAGTGGCCGTGATCGTGGCCGCCGCTGCCGCCGCTGAGCAGGAGCGCGCTCACGATATTGACGATCAGTCCAAGCGCGGCGATCGGGATCGCCTCGTCGAAGCTGATCGGCACCGGCGCAATGAGGCGCGCGATCGCCTCGTAACCGATCAGGAACGCAATCATCAAAAGCACGATGGCGCTGGAGAAGCCGGCGAGGTCGCCGAGCTTGCCGGTGCCGAAGGAGAAGCGCGGGTCGTCGGCGTGGCGCCGCGCATAGCGGTAGGCCAGCGCCGCGAGCAGGAGCGCGCTGGCATGGGTCGACATGTGCAGGCCGTCGGCCACGAGCGCGATCGAGCCGAACAGCAGGCCGCCGACGATTTCGGCCACCATCATGACGGTGCAAAGCACGATCACCGCCCAGGTTCGGCGCTCGTTCTTGTCGTGGCCTTCGCCCAGGAAAACGTGGTTATGGCCGGCTGTGGGCATGACGCTTGCCGCCTTTACTTCAGATAGGCCTGCACGGCCTCGATCAGTTCCTCGGCGCCCCGCGCCCGGTCGGCATCTTTCGCCGGATCGACGACGTGGAGGCGGATATGGTCCTCGATCACTTCCGTCATCAGGCTGTTCATGGCGCCGCGCGCCGCGACGATCAGATGCAGCACCGTGGCGCAGCCCTTCTCGCCTTCGAGCGCGCGCTCGACCGCTTCGATCTGGCCGCGCACGCGGCGCACCCGGTTGAGCAGCTTGACCTTCTCGATCTTGGTGTGCGACACGGCGAGGCTCGGTCTTATAGGGTAGGGGGTATGGTATATGCCGGCAGCTGGAATGTCGAGCCCAGACGGCGATTTGTGAACCGGCCGGCACCCGACCCATCGTTTTGATCGACACGGCGGCAGCAGAGTGCAAACTTAAGGCGCCGGCGTCGGGGGACGTCGCTGCGGGTTGGTGCCGTCATGCGGGGGCTGTTCATTGCCGGGATTGTGCTGGCCGCGCTGGGGCAGGGCGCGTATGCCGCCGACGCCTCGCTGCCGGTGAAGGCACCGCCGCAACAGTCGCATGACAAGCCTTATGACTGGTCGGGTTTCTATGCCGGCGCGCATTTCGGCTATGCCGCGGGCTCATCGCGCTGGTCGGCCACGTCGACCGGCGCCGCCGCGCCGGCGCTGACCGGCTCGCTCGATCTGTTCAACGGCTACGACATGTTCAAAGGCGCCGGCAGTTACTTCGCCGGTTTCCAGGGCGGCTACAATTATCTTTTGCCGTCGCGGCTCCTGCTCGGCGTCGAGGCCGACATAGGGTTTCCCGATACGCTCGGCGGCATGGCGACGTTCTCATCGCCGGCGACCGGCACGGCGAGCTACGCCGAACAGGTGGAAATGTCCGGCACCTTGCGCGGCCGGATCGGCTACGCTCCCGGCAACTGGCTGTTCTATGCCACCGGCGGCTTCGCCTGGACGGCTGATCAATTCACTCGCACGCAGATCGCGGGCATGCCGGTCGGCGGCACGGCGACGGCCGGCACAACGGAAAATCTGTTCCTGGTGCCGCGCCTCGGTGGCACTGCCGGCGTCGGCGTCGCGCTCGGGCTGACGCCGAGTTGGGCGGCGCGGCTCGAATATCTCTATACCGGCTATGGCGCGCGCAGCGTGACCTTTCCCGGCGGCGCCCAGCAGTTCACGTCCAGCCTCGCGGTGCAGTCGCTTCGTGTCGGCCTCGATTATCAGCTCGGCCACACCGGCATCGATCCCGATATTTTCACCAAGGGACTTTCGGCGCTCGATCTCGATCGGTTTTCGTTCAAGGGCCAGACCACCTTCATCGAGCAATACGCGCCGCCGTTCCGCTCGCCCTATCTCGGCGCGCACAGCCTCGATCCGAACCAGGGCCGCGAGAGCTGGGACGCCATGTATTTCGTCGGCGCAAAATTGTGGCAGGGCGCGGAGTTCTGGGTCAATCCGGAGATCATCCAGGGTTTTGGGCTCAGCGATACCGAGGGCGTGGCGGGATTTCCGAACGGCGATTCCGCCAAGGTCGGCGCCTCGGTGCCGTATACGCGCATTCAACGCGCCTTCATTCGCCAGACCATCGATCTCGGCGGTGCGACGCAGAAGGTCCCGGAAGATCAAAATCAGTTCGCTGGCGCGAACACCGTGGATCGGCTGGTCGATTTCGATCGGCAAGTATTCGGTCTCCGATGTGTTCGATCAGAACAAATACGCGCAAAATCCGCGCAAGGATTTTTTGAACTTCGGCTTCATCGATACCGGCACCTTCGACTTCGCCGCCGACGCCTGGAGCTACACCTACGGCGCGGCGGCCGAATGGTACGAGGGCAACTGGACGCTGCGCGGCGGCGTGTTCGATCTTTCGATCGTCCCGGGCAGCACCGAGCTCGATCCGAGTTTTCGGCAATTCCAGTGGGTCGGCGAAATCGCGCGCCGCTACGCGCTATGGAGCCATCCCGGCAAGGTCGCGTTCACCGGTTTTGTCACCCGCGGCCGGCTCGGCACCTACCAGGACGCCATCGCGCTGGCCCAGATCACCGGCGGCCCGGCCGATATCGCCGCGGTCCGGCAATACCGCAGCCGCACCGGCTTGGGCGTCAATCTCGAGCAGGAAATCACTGCCGATCTCGGCCTGTTCGTGCGCGCAGGCTTTGCCAGCGGCAATGTCGAGCCCGATGCCTATACCGATATCGATCGCACCGTGGCGGCCGGCTTGTCGTTGAAAGGCACGCAATGGGGCCGGCCCGACGATACCTTCGGATTGGCCGGCATGGTCAACGGCATCACGGCCGCGCACGAGGCCTTTTTCAACGCCGGCGGCTTGGGTCTTCAGATCGGCGACGGGCAATTGCCGCATCCGGGCTTGGAACAGATCATCGAGACCTATTACCAGTTGCCGGTCCAGGCCTGGCACGTGACGTTCGATTATCAGTTCGTCGTCAACCCCGCCTATAACCGCGATCGCGGGCCGGTGTCGGTGCTTGGCGTGCGGGCGCAGACCGAGTTCCTGATCGAATTTTTTTGGCGCATGATCAGTGCCCAGGCTCGATCACGATCGGCGCGGTGAGCGTGAGGCGCTTTGTTTGGTCGAGCACGACGTCGACGCTGACCGTCCAGTTGCCCGGCTCGGAAAGCGAGATGCCATCGACCTCCCAGGCGCCGTCGCGGCTTTGCAGGGCAGGGCGCGGTCGTCGGATTGCCGGCCGCCGTGGGGGCAGTCAGCGTCAAACTCACCTGCCGGGCGTCCAGCGGCTCAAAATCTTCGTCCCAAAGCCGGATTGTTGCGCGCGCGCGTCCGGTGCGCCCGGGCATGATGGTCACGTCCGCCATGCCCTCGCTCCGAATGGATGTGGACGAACGCGGCGTCGGCGGGGACGGCCGCATAGGTCGGGTGCTGATGGGCGGCGTGGATCGCCGGCGGCATGGTGCCGAGCGCGGCGACGATCGCGATGACGATGGCGCCGGCCAAAACCTCGATCGCGGCATTGCGGCGTAGCCGCCGCAAGGCGTCGCGGCTCGCGGCGACGTTGGCTTCCTGCAGAAGCTGCGGCGTCAACTGCAAGCGATTGACCGCGGCAATCGCCACCATCGCCAGGAACAGCGCAATCTTGATGAGCAGCAGCCGGCCGTAATCGGTGTGAAGCAGCGCAGGCACGCTGCCGGCGAGATAGAAGGTGTTGACGATCCCGGTCGCGAGCAGCGTGCCGACGCTGGCGATACCGAGGATGGAAAATCGCGCCGTCGCCGTTCGCGCCATCGCAATCGACGCGTCGTCCGCGCCGGCGGCGGCAAAAAGCACGATGAGCGGCAACAGCGCACCGACCCAGGCCGCGGCGGCAATGAGATGCAGCACGTCGGCGGCCGGATGAATGATGGCCTCGCTGCCCAATCCGCCCGCGGCGTGGCCGGACCAGGCCAATGCGCCGGCGAATGCCGCGGCCAAAACCACGGCCGCGGTCTCGAGCCAGCGCGATTTATGGTCTTCGCGACGACAGCAGCGACGGCAATGTCGCGGCCAGAGCGCAGGCAAGGACCAAACGGACGAGCCAGTCGCGTCCGAAGAGTCGTTTGCGACAGCACGGTCCACAGCACGCCGTCGCCGAAGACTTGCGCTGCCGGCAGACCGCTCATCGCCGCCGCGGTGAGAACAAGCCACGCCGCGCCCGAGATCGCCGCGAGCGCGAGGCCGATCCAGGCGATGACGGCAAGCCGCGCCCGGACATTGACAGCCACGGCGCCGTCGTTGCCGGCGCCGCGCCACGCCGGCGCGGCAACGAAGACAGTAAACAAAACAACGCCCGCCACCAGCATCGTCGCGGCGAAGTGAATGGCGCGCGCGTAGAGCAGCGGATCGGCCAAAGGTCGACCAAGGGGTCGGCCAAGCCTAGTGCCCGCCGACATGGAACGTGAAGGTTCCTTCGCGTGGAGTGGGTGTCGACCGAGAGCGCGTGCCAGTGCACCTTGTAGCTTCCGGGTCCGAGCGATTTCAGTCCGATGGTCATGGTGTTGCCGCTGACCTGCGCCTTGCCCTGATCGACGCGGGCGCCACTTGCAGTCGGTGACTTGAGCGGTGCTGAAGGCCGCTTCCAGATTTTGCGTGAACGTCAGCACGACCTCATGCGGCGCCGCGGGCACGGTGCTGCCGACCAGCGGACTGGCGTGATCGAGGAAGGCATGGGCGCGCGCCGCGACGGGTGCGAGCGGCGACGAGGAGCAGCGATACGAGGACGAAAAATTTTCGCATGGCGATACCTCAGAACTTGATCTGTTGCGGCGGGCTCGACGTGCCGCCGATGAGCGGCTGGCCGATCGTCTTCGGGAACATGTCGTCGAGATAAAGATGCAATTGCCCGAGCACGCCGATGCCGTGCCCGCTCTGGGCGATTGACCGGCACCTGCGCCTCGAGCCCGACCTGGAAATAGCTGCCGACCCAGATCACGCCCGGATTGATGGTGCCGGTGGTGACGAAGCTGTTGCCGAAATTGTTGGCGGCCGGCGTCGACATCTGGAACTCGACGATCGGGATCAGGTGATTGATGAAATCGGGCAGTTGCAGATCCTGAATCTCCGATTTCAGATACGGCATGCTGTATTGGATCGAGCCGCCCCAGGCCAGCACCTGCGGGATGAAGCTGCCGTCGACGATATCGAACGAACGGCTCGGCACCTGGTAGCCGATCTGGCCGGTGACCGCGAAGGCGCGCAGCCAGCCGGCGCGTCGGGCAGGTCGCCAAAACCTTTGCCGAAATAGAACGTCGGGGTGAGCACGCTGTAGGGCGTGGCGATGCCGGAATTGACGGCGCCGGTGCGAGCCCCAATCGATCACCAGGCCGACCAGCATGCGCCAGTTCGTGCGAGCTGTCTTTGAGGAGCTGATATTGCGCCGCGGTCTCGATGTTGTCGAAGCCAGCCATGGTCGGGCCGCCGGGGCCGCGGATTTGCGTCCAGGTGGTACCGATCGAAACGCCGAAATCCTCGGTGATGCGTTTCGACAGTTCGCCGGACACGTCCCATTCGGTGGCCGGCGGCATGTCGGCCGTCCTCGACCACGATACGGTCGGCAGCGACAGCTCATCGGCCACGCACGGATCGTCGGTGGCGAGCGTGGCGGGAAAGAAGCGCGCACCGACGAAGCAATGGGCGAACGCATCGGTAAAGGGTAGCGCCGCGAACACCAGCGCCAGCGCGAAGGCGCGCAAGCATCTGTGATTTGCCAGACATGGAGGCTCTCCAATGGCATCAGAGAAACGCTGCGGCCGACGCGAGTCGGGCCGCTGGGCTTCACGCTGCCGGTGGAGGCGCTCGCGAACGATGATCTTTGGTCTCAAGGCCGCCGACGAGAACGATGTTCTGCGGCGGCGCGATGGACTGGCTTGCCGATAAGCGGCGCGCCGGTGATTTTCGCCGGCGGCGGCGGCACCGCCGCCATCAGCATCAGGCAGCCGATGCAGCAATTATCGATACAGTGCTTGCTGTTGGTATCGCCGGAGGCGGGCGCCTCGTCGCCGGCGACAAGCGTATGGCAGATGATGCCATTCGGAGCGGCTGCCGCATCGGCGGCGGCGCTTGCCGCGCCAAAACTCGCGATCAGGCTCGACAGCGCAATCGCATAAGCCGCCGCCAGCGCAACAATGCGCCGCCGCAACGGCCGCCTGGCGAAATACTTGCGCACGGTCGCAACCTCGTCCCGGCAGATATCGGGACAACCGCTACCTCATATCACGAAGGTAGCGCGACTATCACTATATGAACCCGAACCGCCGTGATTTATTCCGGGACCCTGTGGTAACCGCGCAACGGTCGCAGGGCGACGTCCTCAGCGCCTCGGCCGTATCCTTCGAGGCTCGCTTCGCTCGCACCTCAGGATGACGGAACGGAGTCAGTAGATGGGAGCCTATGTCTACATACTGCAGTGTGCAGACGGGTCCTATTATGTCGGAAGCGCAACGGGCGATGATCTATGGCGTCGGATTACCGAGCATGAAACCGGTGCATACACGGGCTATACATACTCGCGCCGTCCGGTTCGACTGAAGTGGTCGGAGTATTTTGATCGGGTTACGGACGCGATTGCGGTAGAGCGAAAACTCAAAGGCTGGACACGCGCGAAGAAGGAAGCGTTGATCAAAGACGACTGGGCTAGGCTCAAGCGGTTGGCCAAGAGGCGAGCAGGGAAGCCTAAACCGTCACCCTGAGGTGGCCGCGAAGCGGCCCTCGAAGGGCGACGGCCCGGGCCGTGCATCCTTCGAGGCTCGCCTTACGGCGGGCGCCTCAGGATGACGGGTCATCGGTCGGCAGTTTGGAGATTCAGCGCGGCCCGAGCTTATGGCGGGCCAGCACGGCGCGGACGGCTTCGACCAGTTGCGCTTCCGGCACGGCGCGCTGCGCCTCGGCCTGCTTCTGCAGATGCTCCTCGCGGCCTTTTTCCAGCTTGGCGAGCTCGGCGCCGACGATCAGATCCTTGATCGTGACTTCGCCCTTGGCCTTCTCGTCGGAGCCCTGGATGACGACGCAGGGCGCATTGCGCTTGTCGGCATATTTCATCTGCGGGCCGAATTTGCCGGAGCCGAGATAAAGCTCGGCGCGGATGCCGGCGTTGCGCAGCGACGCGACCATCTGCTGGTAGTCGGCGATGCGGTCCTTGTCGAACACGGTGACGACGACCGGGCCGGCTTCGGCCTTGGTCTCGACCTTGCCGAGATGCTGGAGCGCGGCGAGCAAGCGCGACACGCCGATGGAAAATCCCGTCGCCGGCACCGGCTCGCCGCGAAAGCGCGACACGAGGCCGTCATAACGCCCGCCGCCGCCGACCGAGCCGAAGCGCGGTGAGCCGGCGGCGCTGTCGGTGGAGAATGTTAGTTCAACTTCGAAGACCGGACCGGTGTAATATTCGAGGCCGCGGACGACGGAGGAATCAATACTGATGCGATCATGGTCCGTAACCAGCGGCCAACGCTAGCTTCGAAATTTCTTCAATCTCGTCAAGCCCTTTGAGACAGTTCGTTATCCTTTGCGAGTCGCGAAGACGTTCACGCGCTCAAGATTAGCTATTTGTAGAAAGCCTTGTTCATAATTCGGGATTCTGCGGGCGCTAGATTGAGAGTGCATTTCTTGATAATGGACTGCTCACTCGTGAATCGAGGATGCGCGCCGCCGACAAACCATAAGAGCACTTCAATTTGCTCAACTGATAAGTCTAGCGCCTTAGTGAAGTCGCCGACTTTCATCCTTGCGACCGCGCCGAGCAATGCCTTGACCCCTTCCGCACCCAAGTCGATCAAATTTGTCGATTGCGCGCAAGTACGATAAGACGTCTGTCTGCTCCGCTCAGCCCCAGCCAATCGTCCAGCACTCCATCTAACACTTTTCGATTATTCACCTTCACCACATAACTTCCGCGCGGAATTCCCAGCGCCTCCATCGTATCCGCCGCCATCATGCACATCTCGGCGTCGGCGGCGGGTGAAGCGCTCCCTACCGTATCCGCATCGAACTGCATGAATTGCCGAAAACGTCCCGGCCCCGGCTTCTCGTTGCGAAAAACATTGCCGACGCGATACGAGCGATACGGCTTCGGCAGCGTGTCGAAATTCTCCGCGACGTAGCGCGCCAGCGGCGCCGTCAAGTCGTAGCGCAGCGACAGCCATTGCTCGTCGTCGTCGAGGAACGAGAACACGCCTTCGTTCGGCCGGTCCTGGTCGGGCAGGAATTTGCCGAGCGCGTCGGTGTATTCGATGGCCGGCGTTTCCACCGGCTCAAAGCCGTAAAGCTCGTAGACCGCGCGGATCTTTTCGATCATCTCGCGCGTGGCGGCGATCTCGGCCGGCCCGCGGTCGGCGAGCCCGCGCGGCAGCCGCGCCTTGAGCTTGTTGGATTTTTCGGACTTTTCAGCCATTTTTGAAGTGCTTTGGGCGGGTGTTAGCAGTAGCAACTCGTTGCGGCAATCCTACTCGATTTCGTCATGGCCGGGCTTGTCCCAGCCATCCTCGTCTTCCATGTTGCGAAGACGGATGCGCATGACCGGCATGACGACGTGGCGCCAGGAGGCAGTCCGATGGCCGAACCCAATCGCCGCAGCGCGGCCGTGCCCAACGATCTCGAAGCCTTTTGGGTTCCGTTCACGCCGAACCGGGCGTTCAAGCGCGCGCCGCGACTGATCGCGCGCGCCAAGGACATGCACTACTACACGCCCGAGGGCCGCGCCGTGCTCGACGGCACCGCCGGGCTGTGGTGCACCAATGCCGGCCATAACCGCGAGCCGATCGTCGCCGCGATCCAGCGCCAGGCCGAGGAGCTCGATTACGCGCCGGCGTTCCAGTTTGCGCACCCGAAATCGTTCGAGCTGGCGAGCCGGATCGCGGCGCTGGCGCCCGGCGATCTCGACCGCGTGTTCTTCTGCAATTCCGGCTCGGAGGCGGTCGACACCGCGCTCAAGATCGCGCTCGCCTATCATAATGTGCGCGGCGCAGGCCTCGCGCACCCGGCTGATCGGCCGCGAGCGCGGCTATCACGGCGTCGGCTTCGGCGGCATTTCGGTCGGCGGCATCGTCGCCAACCGCAAGCATTTCGGCACGCTGTTGGCCGGCGTCGATCATCTGCCGGCGACCTATAACCGCGAGCACCAGGCCTTCACCAAAGGCGAGCCGGACTGGGGCGCGCATCTGGCCGACGATCTCGAACGCCTCGTCGCGCTGCACGATGCCTCGACCATCGCCGCCGTCATCGTCGAGCCGATGGCCGGCTCGACCGGCGTGCTGCCGCCGCCGAAGGGCTATCTGGAACGGCTGCGCGCGATCTGCGACCGCCACGGCATCTTGCTGATCTTCGACGAAGTGATCACCGGCTTCGGCCGGCTCGGCCATGCCTTCGCCGCCGAGCGTTACGGCGTGACGCCCGACATGATCACCTTCGCCAAGGGCATCACCTCCGGCGCCGTGCCCATGGGCGGCGTCATCGCGCGCGAAGGCATCTACGACGCCTTCATGCGCGGCCCCGAGCATGTCGCCGAGCTGTTCCACGGCTACACCTATTCGGCGCATCCGCTCGCCTGCGCCGCGGGCCTGGCGACGCTCGATCTTTATCGCGACGAGAAACTGTTCGAGCGGGCGAAGAAGCTCGAGCCGTTGTGGGCCGACGCCGCGATGGCGCTCAAGAGCGTGCCCGGCGTGCTCGATATCCGCACCGTCGGGCTGACGGCCGGCATCGATCTCGCCTCGCGCCCCGACGCCTTCGGCAAGCGCGCCTACGAAGCCATGGAGCGCGGCTTCCACGACGAAGGCGTCATGATCCGCATCACCGGCGAGACCTTGGCGCTCACGCCGCCGCTGATCGTCAGCGAGGCGCAGATCGGCGAGATTTTCGACAAAGTGGCGCGGGTGATCAAAGCGGTGATGTGAGCCCGTCATTCCGGGGCCGAGCGCAGCGAGGAGCCCGGAATCCATAATCACAGAGCGGCCAGAACTAGCGCCGAGTACTGTTTTGTGTCGATAGTGGCTATGGATTCCGGGCTCGCCGCTTTGCGGCGCCCCGGAATGACGATCTTCACTGCGGCTTCAGGATCGCCCAGCCGACATGCAGCGCGCCATAGCCGCGGCGCATCGGCAGGTCGAACGGCGCGCCGACTTCGGCGTTGCCGGCGACGGCGCGCGAACTGCGGCGGCAGGTGCGCGGTGTCGCCGCCGCTCCACACCACGATCGCGCCCATACTTGCGCAGATCGGCAAGATCGATCCACGGCGCGCGGCGCGGCAGGCCGTCGATCAGAACTTCGGGCTGGTCCGGCGAATAGTGCGCGAGATTGCCGCCGTCCCACATCGCGCCGACGACGTAACGCAGTTTCGTTCCGGTGGCGTCGTGGAAGCGCTGCGTCAGCGTCGCCGCGAGCGTGTTGCCCGGATAGAACACCGCGCGATAGCGGTGATCGATCAGCGGCAGCACCGAGTAATTGACCAGGAAGACGATGACGAAGATGGCGAACACGACGCCCCAGTGCGCGATGACGTGGGTTAGTCGCGCGCGGTCGAGCGCTGCGCGCAGCGTCAGCACGATCCAAAGCCCGACAAAAAGCCACAGCGGATAGCCCCACATGGCAAATGTGCCGCGGCCGCTGACGGCAATCAGCGCGATCATGGCGAGGCCGGGACCGAACGCGAGCAAGCGTCACGATGCGGCGGTCGAAGGCGTCGGCCATAAATTCCCTCCCCCCTTGTGGGGGAGGGTAGGGTGGGGGGTCGGGAGGTGCGGTCGCAAGCGTGGACGCTCGCGCGTCACCTCGCGACCCCCACCCCCAACCCCTCCCCACAAGGGGGAGGGGAGTCCCGGCCACAGCAGCGCCGCGGCAATGAAGAACGACGGCAGCAGGAAGAAAATCTGGCTGCCGAGAAACACCGCCGGATGCAGGATATGGTCGTACCAGCCGCGCACATCCGAGGCGCGGTGCTCGGCATAGGCCAGCGGCAGAAAATCGGTCTGGAACAGCCAGACGACATGGGGCGCGGCGATGACAAGCGCGACGATCAGCGCGAGCCATGGCCCGGGCGTCGCCAAAGCGCGGCGCGCGTCGCGGTCGAAAATGAGAAACAGCGCGTAGGGCACCGCCAACACGACGACAAAATATTTCGCCCACAGCGCACAGCCGAAGGCAAAGCCGAGCAGGAGCCAGTGCGCGAGGCGGCCGCGCTTGAGCGCGGCGTGGAAGGCATAGCCGGCCAGCGCCCAGAACGGCAGCTGGATGACGTCGTGATTGAACTTCACCGCCGTGTACTGAAAGTAATGCATGCCGTCGATGATCAGCACCGCAACGAGCGCGCCGGTCGCCCCGACCAGCGGCCGCGCCGTCGCCCACACCGCGACGAAGGCGATGATCACCGCCGCCTGCGCCAGCGCGTAATAGGCGGCGTCGGCGCCGAACGCCCGGTGCATGATCTCGACCAGCCACCACGGCAGCGGCGGCAGCTTGTCGTAGCCGAGCTGCCATTCGCGGCCATAGGTCAGCGCCTCGATCAGGTCGAGCGGCAGGTTGGCGTAGAGCAGCGTCGGCAGCGCGGTCCAGACCACGAAATGCAGCGCCAGGAACGCGGCGAACGCCGCCCGCGGCGCCTGCTCGATCCAATCGATGAAGCCTGTCCCGAACGCCAGCCGGGGCGTCGGCGTCATTTCGGGCATTTGCGGCATTGCCGACATGAGCTTTCGCGCCGGTTCCAAAGGCGGCGTCCGCCGCCGTCCTTGCCTGCCGTTATAAAAGCACACCAAAAGCTTAGCCATGGCGGCGAGCGGACTTGCGGCGCCGCGGCGCTTGTGGACACTGCTACTGCCCGAATGCGAATCATTAGGGTGGGGCTAGGATGTGCGCCCCGGGGCTGCACCGTTCGGCGTGAGGCATAGCGGCATGGTGCGTATCAGCGCCATCTTCATCGCTGTCTGCATGGTGCTTATCGCCGGCTCGATCGGCTTTGTGGTCTATCTGCGCTTCGGCCTGACCGGCGCCGAATTGTTTCTGGTCGGGCTCGGCGTCCTCACCGCGCTTGCGGTCTATAACGCGGTCGCCGCCCGCTCCCGCGACCGCGCCGAGGTGAGCGACCAGATCGCCTCGATCTCGCGCAGCTCGGCCGACCTGGCGCGCCAGCTCGCCGAGTTCGGCCGCCAGCTCGGCACCGTGGAGACCAAGGTCGATTCGGTGCTCGACAAGGCGCTGGCGTCGGCGCAGCCGCTCGCCGTCGAGATCGAGGAACTATCGACACTTGGTCAAGCATCTCGCCGACTCGGTCGCGGCGCACGAGGCGGCGCTGGCGGGCTTGAGCGGCAAGGACCGCATCGCGCCGGCAGCACCCGCTACGGCTACCGCGGCCGCTCACGCGACTGCCGCCGTACCGATGCCCGATCCGGCCGCGGCGCCGGCTGCGCCGATCGCCGGCACGATCGCAGCCTTCAACGGCTTGGATCAGAACGGCATCGTTGCCGCGATCAACAGCGCCATCGATGGCAGCAAGATCGAACTCTACCTGCAACCCATCGTGACGTTGCCGCAGCGCAAGGTGCGCTACTACGAGGCGCTGTCGCGGCTGAAGGCCGACAACGGCGATCTGGTCGCGGCCGGCGATTTCCTGAAATTCGCCGAAGCCGGCGGGCTGATGCCGAAGCTCGACAATCTTTCGCTGCTGCGCTGCGTGCAGGTGGTGCGCCGCCTGTTGCTCAAGAACCGCGACATCGGCCTGTTTTGCAATCTGTCGTCGGCGACGCTGACCGATTCCGGCTTCCAGCGGTTTTTGGAATTTGCCGAGGCCAACCGCGCCATCGCGCCGGCGCTGGTGTTCGAATTCACCCAAGAAGCGGTGCGCGCCATGGGGCCGATCGAGCACGAGAGCCTGGCCGCGCTCGCCGAACGCGGCTACCGCTTCTCCATGGATAATCTCACCGACCTTCGCGTCGAGCCGCGCGAGCTCAACGAGCGTGGCTTCCGCTTCATCAAGGCGCCGGCGGCGCTATTGCTCAACCGGGTCGGCGCCGCCTCGACCGACATCCACCCGGCTGACTTGTCCGATCTGCTCGGCCGCTTCGGCATCGACCTGATCGCCGAACGCATCGAGGCCGAAGGCGCGGTGGTCGATTTGTTGGATTACGACGTCCGCTTCGGCCAGGGATTTCTGTTCTCGCCGCCGCGCCCGGTGCGCGCCGAAGCCTTGCAAGGCGCGGATGCGGGCAAGACCGACGCTGCAGATCAGGCCAAGCGCGATGCCTCAGCGCCGCGCGGCGCCGGTTTGGCACAACTCGCGCGCACCGGCAGCGGGCGGCCGTGAAATTTCCTGCCTGAAATTATTTCTGGCCGACCTTCACCGGTACGAACTGCGTCGTGAACATTTCCTTGTCGTCGGGCGTGTCCTTGAGCAGTCCCATCTCGATGTAGGATTTCTTGAGCACCGCGACCGCCTTCGGATCGAAGGTGCCGTCGGTATTGAAGGCGCCGATCTGCTCGTCATAGACGCGGCTGATCACGGCCTCGCTGAGATTGAGGACCTTTGCGGAAATCGCCACCGATTCCGCCTTGTGGGTTTTCATATAAGCGATGGTTTCGAACCAGCCGTCGAGAAAAGCCTTCACTTGATCCGGATGCTTTTCGATCGCCTCGTTGGTGGCGAAGATCACGTGGGTGATGAATTGATCGACGAACGGGGTCGCGGCGGTGATGACGCGCCATTCCTTGGCTTCTTCGAGCGCGTAGCCGGTTTCCAGCGCCCCGACATAGCCGTCGATCTGATGAGTCTTGATCGCGGCGCGCGCCGGCGGCATGCCGCCGATCGGCACCATGGTGATGCCGTCGCTGCTCCAGCCTTCTTTCTGGTTGATGCGAGCGCCGATCCAGTCGGTCAGCGAGCCGACCGTGGTGCAGCCGAGCTTCTTGCCCTTGAGATCCGCAACCGTCTTGATGTCGCTGTCGTAGCCGACCATCACCGCCATGTTCTGCGGCGCGCCGAACATGGCGGCAACGGCCTTGGCCGGCACGCCCTTGACGATGAAGGCCATGCCGGGGCCGGAGCCGATGCCGATATCGATCGAGCCCGAGGCGAGCAGCTGCTGCAGCTTGGCGTCGCCGGCCGACGCCGATTCCTCGATGTCGAGGCCGTGCTTGGCAAAGATGCCGGTCTGGATGCCGATGTCGAGCGGCGTGAACGACCAGGCAAACGGCACCACCTTGGCGACACGGAGTTTTTCGGCGGCATGCGTAGGCGCGAGCCATGCCAAAAGTACCGCCATCGACATCAGGCCTGATGCCATGCTTGCCCGGAAAAATCGCCTCATCGTTCCCTCCCACGCCGGCCCGCTGTTCGGCCGGACGGCAACGAAATCATTGCAGAATTAGATGCCCATGGCCATGCGGCAGGGTGTGGCGTTGCGTTGACCGGGAACGCCCCGCTCACTAGAATCGTTATATTCGCAAGCCGCTTGGCAGGAGCGCCCCGTGCACATCATCGACTCGCATTTCCATTGGTGGCCCCGCTCGATCTTCGACAAGTTGTGCAAGCGCAAGGATTTCCCCAACGCGCGGGTCAACGCGCGCGGCGGCTACGATTATCGGCGCCGCGCCGACAGCGGCCAGCATCTCAACAGCTGGGCCGAGTGGTTCGATCTCGACAAGCAGTTCGAATACATGGACAGCCTCGGCCACCAGGTCGACGTGGTCTGCTCGATCGGCCCGTTCTCGGTGTCGTTCTCCGACATGCCGCTCGCCGAGGGCCGCGACTACGCCATCATGTGGAACGAGGAGATGGCCGGCGCGCAGAAGAAATATCCCGGCCGGCTGTGGGCGAGCGCCGCGGTGCCGCTGCAGGATACCCGCACGGCGATCGAAGTGGTCGACGACGCGGTCAATCGCTTGGGCCTGATGGGCGTGAACTTGCCCGGCAGCGTCGGCGCCGACGCGCGCATCGACGCCGAGCGGCTCGAGCCGTTCTACGCCCATGTCGAAAAGCTCGGCCTGCCGCTGTTCCTGCATCCGACCGACGTCATCTTCCAGGACATGCTCGACGGCTATGACGGCGCGCTGCATTTGAGCCTCGGCCGGGTCATCGAGGTGTCCGTCGCCGCCATGCGCTTGATCCTCTCCGGCATGATGGAGCGGCATCCGAACCTGAAAATCGTGATGTCGCATACCGGCGGCTCGCTGCCCTATCAGGCCGGCCGCATGGACAAGAATTCGAAAGCCGCGAAATTGCCGAAGCCGGTGCAGGACTACATGAAGCGCATGTACACCGACACCGTGTCGCCGCACTCCGCCGGCATCGAATTCGCCATCGACTATTACGGCATCGACCACGTCATGTACGGCACCGACTATCCGTGCTGGGACCCGGCGCCGTGCCTGAAGCTGATCGAGGAGATCAAGCTGTCGGATGCCGACAAGCAGAAATTGTTCTACGACAACGCGCGGCGCATTCTGAATTTGCGCGATCCGGCGCCGGCGAAGGAAGCCAAGCGCGAGCCGGCGCTGGTGTAAGTCATTTCCGTCACCCTGGGCATAGCCGTTCGAAGCGGCGTCGCTTCGCAGGCCTGACGACCCGGCAGTCCAGCCTTCGACGCGCGCAACGCTCGCGATCACTCGGGTCAAGCCCGGTGATGACGGATTATTGCTTCGGCGCAAAGCGCTCGTCGATGCTTTCCCATTTGTCGTAGCCGACGAGCTTCTTGTAGTCCTCGAAATCCATGCCGTCGTTGCGGTGGGCGAATTTGCCGGATTTCATGTCGACGAGCACCGCTTCGATCGCCTTGGCGGCGTGCATGATGGTGTCCAGCCCGAGCACGGCGCAATTGAAGCCCAATTGTCCTAGCTCCTCCATCGACAGGATCGGGGTGTGGCCGCCCATCAGCGGGTTGCAGATTTGCGGCACGTCGAAGGCTTTGCCGATCTTCTCCAGTTCGGCGATGCTTCGCGGCGCCTCGATGAAAATGCCGTCGGCGCCGGCGCGGATATAGCGCTCGGCGCGGCGCATGGCTTCGTCGAGGTCGTAGACGGCGCGCGCGTCGGTGCGGCCGAGGATCCAGGTTTCCGGATTGATGCGCTCGGAAGCGGCCGCCTTGATCTTGGCTTCGGCAAGTTCGATGGGCACGACCTTCTTGCCGACCATGTGGCCGCAGCGCTTCGGCCATTGCTGGTCCTCGATCAGAATGGCGCTCACCCCCATGCGCTCGTAGGTCTGCACGGTGTGCACGACGTTCTTGACGTCGCCGTAGCCGTCGTCGCCGTCGACGAACACCGGCAGGTCGCAGGCGCACATGATATCGCGCACGGCGGCGGAGATTTCGCCGAAACCCATCGAGCCCAACATCGGGCACGCCGTAACGGGCGCCGACCGCGGGAAAGCCGCCGATGAAATAGGTCTCGAAGCCGATCTTCTGGATCAGCCGGGCACTGAGCGCGTCATGGGCCCCGGGCACCACCAGGAACCGCTTGTCCTTGACGGCTTTGTCGATGATCTGGCGGAAACTTGTCGGCATTGCACGGCCTTGGGTTTTGGGGGGCGGGTCAAATCCCATACATGCCACGGTCATTGCGATCAACTCGCGGGGTTACAGCGGCGCCGCGCGCGGCTATGATTTTGCCAAAGAACCGGCACGGCCGGAGGGCAGCGACCATGAATGAGCCAACCAAATCTCCCGTCGTGCATTTCGTCGGCAGCATTCCGTTGCCGGATTCCGAAACCGTGTTCCGCACGCTCGTCCAGCGCGGTCGGCGGCCACGTCGCGCGCCTGCCCGACGGCGAGACCGGCATCCGCAAGAGCTGGATCCGTTTCCTGCAAGACGTGCTCGCGGAAAATCCGGCGATCGAATTGGCGACCGACGTGCCGCCGTTCAAGTTCGTGCAGTGGGACGGCAAGGTCATTCGCGAAATCCCGCGGCTGCGCATCAAGCCCGGCATGACGCCCGACCGCAAGGACTTCAAGACCGGCTATGCCGACATGGCCATCGAATCGTTCGCCGTGTTCGACCGGCTGCAAAAGGCCGGCGTCATTCCGGCCGGGCGTCAAATTCCAGATCAGCATCCCGACCCCGATCGCGCCGACCTACAACAATATGGTGCCGGCCGACCGGCCGAAACTGCTGCCGGCGCTGACCCAGCATTTCGTCGGCGAGGTCCATGCCATCGCCGCGGCGCTGCCCAACGACCGCATCGCCGTGCAGTGGGACGTCTGCCAGGAGGTGCTGGCCTGGGAAGGCTATTACGAGCCGGGCCCGGTCGATTTCCGCAAGGAGACCATCGACGTGCTCGGCCAGATCGGTGACGCGGTGCCGAGCAAGATCGAGCTCGGCTATCACCTTTGTTATGGCAGCCCGGCCGACGAGCACATGGTGCAGCCGAAGGATGCCGGCATCATGGTCGAGATCGTCAACGGCATCGTGGCGCGGGTGAAGCGAACCATCGATTTCTTCCACCTGCCGGTGCCGAAGGGCCGCACCGACGACGCCTATTTCGCGCCGCTCGAGAAGCTGAAGCTGCGCCCGGGGACAGCGCTCTATCTCGGCCTCATCCATCACAACGACGCCGAGGGCGACAGAGCGCGGCTCGCCGCCGCGCGCCGCCACGTCCGCGTCGACGGCATCGGCACCGAATGCGGCATGGCGCGGGGCGATCCGGCGCGGCTTGCGGCGCTGCTCGCGGCCCATGCCCGCGCCGCGGAGATCACCGATTGATGATCGCGCGCGAATGATCTAATCACCTCGCGCGCTCCCTTGAAGCGCCGAGGCTTGCGAGATCAATTGCCCGACTTCATCGAACATTTCGAGCCGCTGGCGCAAAACTACGACGTGCTGCTGTGCGACGTCTGGGGCGTCATCCATAACGGTGTGACGGCCTTTGCGCCGGCCTGCGACGCGTTGCTGCGCTTCCGCGAGCGCGGCGGCACCGCGATCCTGATCACCAATGCGCCGCGGCCCGGCGATTCGGTGGCGCGCATTCTCGACCGGCTCGCGGTGCCGCGGCAGGCCTATGACGCGATCACCAGTTCCGGCGACACCACGCGCGGCATCGTCGCAAGTCGCCCCGGCCAGCGCGTGTTTCATCTCGGGCCAGAGCGCGACGTGCCGATCTTCGCCGGCCTCGATCTCACTTTCGCGCCGCTTGAAACCGCCGATTACGTAGTGTGCTCAGGCCTGTTCGATGACACTGTCGAGACGCCGGAGACCTACCGCGACATGCTCGCTGCGATGCGGGCGCGCTCGCTGTTCATGGTCTGCGCCAATCCCGACATCATGGTCGAGCGCGGCGACACGCTGGTCTATTGCGCCGGCGCGCTCGCCGACGCCTACGCGGCGCTCGGCGGCGAGGTGCTCTACTGCGGCAAGCCGCATCCGCCGATCTACCAGGCCGCGCTGGCCGCGGCCGCGGCGGCCCGCGGCGGCGCCGCGGTGCCGCTCAAGCGCGTGCTCGCGGTCGGCGATTCGGTGCGCACGGACCTGAAGGGCGCGGCGGCGTTCGGGATCGACAGCGTGTTCGTGACGTCGGGGATTCACGCCGAAGAATATGGCGGTCGCCACACGCCGGATAGCGAGGCGCTTGACGGCATCTTCGCCGCCGGCGGCGTTACGCCGATCGCAGTGACGCGCGGGCTGAAGTGGTAGCGTCACGGCTAGCTATTGGGCGAGGTGTGCTCGACCTTCTCGGCGAACACCGCCTCGATCTTGGCCTTGAGCGTCTGGGCGTTGAACGGCTTGACGATGTAGTTGTTCACGCCGGCCTTCTTCGCCGCGATGACGTTCTCGGTCTTGGATTCCGCCGTCACCATGATGAACGGGATTTCGCCCAAGCCCGGATCGGCGCGCACCTGGCGCAGCAGGTCATAGCCGGTCATCGGCTCCATGTTCCAATCGGAGATCACCAGGCCGTAGCGCCTGGTGTGCATCTTGATGAGCGCGCTCTCGCCGTCGCGCGCGTCGTCGACATCGGCGAAGCCGAGCTGGCCGAGCAGATTGCGGATGATGCGAACCATGGTGCTGTAGTCGTCGACCACCAGCACCGGCATTGACGGATCGAGAGCCATCGCTCTGCTCCTGGCGCGCAAGCGCGGGACCCGACCGGGGTCGGCACATCGCATCAAGGCAGGGCAGTCCCCCAAAGACGAGCCCAAGAAGTGTCCCCTGCCGGATAACCGGCAAAACTACCTATCGTGTTTGAATATCGGGTTAATTGTCGCCAATTTAAGGGAAAATGGGACCTATAACCCTGCCGACCCTGCGGCTTGACTCCGGCGTGGCCGGCACGGCACCTAGGTCGGGAGAGACATTCTTAACCATTGAAGCCCGATGCCGACGAAAAATTTCCTCGTCGTGCGCGACAGCGCGCCCGGTGACGCCTTGCGTGGCGCGGTAGTCGCCATCGGCAATTTCGACGGCGTGCATCGCGGCCACCGTGCCGTGATCGGCGCGGCGCAGGACTTGGCCCGGGGGCTGGGCCGGCCGGCGGCGGCGCTGACCTTCGAGCCGCATCCGCGCGCCTTCTTCAATCCCGGCGAGCCGTTGTTCCGGCTGACCGACGAGGCCGTGAAATTGCGACTTCTGGCGTCGACCGGGCTCGACGGCGCGATCGTGCTCACGTTTGACGCGGCGCTGGCCGGCCTCTCGGCGGAGGACTTCGTCAGCCGCATCCTGGTCGAGCGCTTTGCCGTGAGCGGCGCCGTGATCGGCTTCAACTTCCACTTCGGCATGAACCGCGCCGGCTCGCCGGATTTCCTCAAAGCGCAGGGCAAGCAGCACGGCTTCGCCGTCGAGGTGGTGCCGCGGTTCGAAGACGATGGCCGCCCGGTGTCGTCCGGCCCGATCCGCGACGCGCTCGCCGCCGGCCGGCTCGACCAGGCGGCGGAGTTGCTCGGCTATCCGTGGTTCGTGTCCGGCGAAGTGATCCACGGCGACAAGCGCGGCCGCGAGCTCGGCTTTCCTACCGCCAATCTCAAGCTCGACGCGGCTTGCGGGCTGCGGCACGGCATCTACGCGGTGCGCGTCGCCGCCGGCGCGCGCCGTTACAGCGGTGTGGCGAGTTTCGGCCGGCGGCCGATGTTCGACACCGGCGCGGTGCTGCTCGAGGTTTTTTTGTTCGATTTTGCCGGCGACCTCTACGGCCAAAACATCGACGTCGCCTTCATCGACTGGATCCGCGACGAGCGCATGTTCGATTCAGCCGGCGCGCTCATTGCGCAGATGCAGGACGACAGCCGTATCGCGCGCGAGGCGCTGGCGCGCGCCGGCGATAAATTCCCGCCCGTTTAGTCAGGGTGCGGATTCTCCCCTCATAACGGTTTGCTTTCGTTCGATGTGGCAGGCGGGACAGCTATAAACAACCTCGTCAAGCGACGGGGACAGCATTGCCGGCGCAATCGTTTTGATCTTCATCGGCGCGTCACAGCGCCAGCAGATTACAGACATAGGAAAGTCATGCGTTTTTTGATGTTCACCCTGAAGCGACATCGGAGCCTCCGTACATCTTGATACTGACTTGACTGCACGATGTGTCGGTCATGAAGGAGGGTCTGTATAAAATTGACCAGTCCGCAGCAAAATTTTCAAACTGAGGCGCTGTCCGATACCTAAGGGTAGCGGCCTGTTTGACCCCCGTGGTCCTCTCATATTGCCGGACGAAAAGGCTTTCCTCTGGAACTAACGCGCGCCGAGCGCGGTTGCAAAGTGTGAACACTTCATCAAATTGGCCCCGCAATCGGCTTTTGCTCGCCCTGCCATCCCGCAATCTCAAGCGGCTTATGCCGGAGCTTGAACAGATTAGCTGCCAACGCGCGCAGGTCCTGATGGAGGCCGATAGCGCGCTCGACCATGTCTTCTTCCCCGATAGCGGGGTCGTCTCGGTGGTGGCGGTTTATGCGGACGGCAGCATCATTGAGATGGCAACGGTCGGCAGGGAGGGCTTCACCGATGTGCAAGCCGTCTTCGGTGCCAAGCGCTCCTCGGTCCAGCTTCTCGTCCAAATCCCCGGCAGCGCAGCAAGGATGTCGCGCGCGGCGTTTACGCGGGCCATGCAGTCAATGCCGTCCTTCCGAAGTCTCATGGACGCCTACGTCCAAGCCTTTCTCGAACAGGTCATGGTGTCGGTCGCGTGCAACGGTGCGCACAGCCTCAAGCAGCGGCTGGCGCGTTGGCTGCTGATGATGCGTGACCGCAGTGACAGTGACGCGCTCCCCATCACTCAGGACCTGCTCGCTGAAATGCTGGGTGTGCAAAGGCCAACCATCACGAATGCGGCCGGCGAGTTGGAACATGCCGGTTTGATCGAACGTGGCCGACGGCAAGTCACGATACTTGATCGGCAGGGCCTCACCGAAGGCATCTTGCGAATGTTATCAGTTGGTGCGGTCGCGGCTTGCTTTTCACCTGCCCAAAACATACGAGTGATAAAGTCAGCATTCCACCGCACGGTAATGTACATTACCGACAGCGTACCCTAAACTGACCTAGAATCACGGCTCGCAGGGCGGGCGGCGGAGGCGCTTCCTCCAGCAGGATCGTGTGTTCCTGCTGTCGAGGATGAGCCCGTCATCAGAAGACGCGCAGGAGCCGGCCGTGAGCGACGTCGACCCACTGGATCTCGTAGCGACGATCTGTGACGGCCTGCTTGGGCTCGATCCCGATTTGACGGCCGGGCTTGCGCACCTCTCCTTTGGCGGCACATTCACAGTCACCCCAAGGGTCCCCCCCGAGAAGGAGGGCTCGCAATGAAACGCAAAGCAAAGCCCCCGTTCGATCCCAAGGTGTTTCTCGCCAAAGTAAACGGCGGACGAGCCTTGCCGAATATCGAAAGGATAAAATTGTATTCAGGCAGGGCGATCCTTCGGATTCCGTTTTCTACGTTCAGAGCGGCAAGGTCAAGAACGACCGTCGTCTCCGAGCAGGGCAAGGAAGCCGTGGTCGCACTTCTGGGAACCGGCGATTTCTTTGGGGAAGGGTGCTTGACCGGACAGCCGCAGCGTCTGGCAACCGTCTCGACTTTGACGAATTGCGTGATCGTGCGAATATCAAAGGCAGACATCACTCGCGTGATCCACGAAGAGCCGGCGTTTGCCGAGTTGTTTATCTCGCACCTGTTGGCTCGCAACAGTCGCGTCGAGGAGGACCTGGTCGATCAACTGTTCAATTCGAGCGAGAAACGCCTGGCGCGAACTCTTCTGCTGCTGGCGAATTTCGGCAAGGAAGGCAGGCCGGAGCCGATCATAGCGAAAGTCAGCCAGGAGACGCTTGCGGAAATGATCGGAACGACGCGATCCCGCGTGAGTTTCTTCATGAACAAATTTCGAAAACTGGGCTTGATCGATTACAACGGCAGCATCGAAGTCCACAGTTCACTGTTGAATGTCGTTCTGCGCGATCAGCCGCAGCTAAGGCGCTGAAGCTTTTGACGATCATTCGCGCCACATCGCAAAATCAGCGGCCCGCAATTTGAAAGCTGACTTGAAAGCCAATTTTAAAGCCATGTTTCGGACGGCTATCGATGCATTCGCGCCTGCGGTTGATGTGCAATGAGGGCGGAGCGAGCCGCCCTCATTGCTTCGCAAGGATGACGTCCGGTCCGATTTAAGCGTCAAGCACCGCTACGATTCGGAGCGTGCGGGGATCCACGATAAGGATCTCATCGCCGACCAGGATGTATTCATAGCCGCGATATTGCGGGGCATATTCCATGATCGAAACAGGCAAGACGTAAAGATGCACTGTTCGTGGAATAGCCTCGCCGACCTTGGTTGAAAAAGGCACCTTGGCCAGGCGCTCGGACTTTTCAACCCGCAACGTGTCGCGAATTTTGGCATGTTGCTCGGTGGACAGCGCAACCGGCGGCCCGGACTTCGTCTCGTCCCTTGCCGCGCTCGGAGCCATGCGAGAGTTCGGTGACTCTGCAGTTTTCGGATTGCCGCCGTGTTCGGCCGCCTGGGGCTTGGCAACGGACGGTGCCTGGGCGGTCTCAGCCGGCTTTTCCTTTGCGGGCGCCAGTGCGGTTGGCGCTGGAGTCTCCTTTGCGGGCGCAAGTGCGGTCGGTGCCGGCTTCATGGGCGCCATCGCATTTGGCGCCGGCGACTTCGGCGGCACACTGCTCGGGTGCTGGTCGATCTTGCCGCCCGGGGCTTTCGGCTCATGTGTGGCTGCGCCCGGCGCTTCACCGCCCGTGCCTTGCGCGGAGGCCAACCCGGCCCCGGCGATGAGCGCGGTGGCGGCAACCGTCACCAGCAAAGTATTTCTCATGGTATTCTTCATTGAAATCTCCAATAAATCTGATTGTTCGTCTGTAATAACCCGGCAGATCGTCTTTACGTTCCAAGTCATCGGAAAGATTTATACTGTATAAAATTGATCACACCCGAAGATATTCCTCTGTCCGATTCGGCTGCAGGGAGGGCTGGCTGAATGCACAGCGGCGCCGGGCGCCGGGCGGCAGTCCGGCCATGGCCGGGCGATCGATGCACTTTGCTGGCGAGGAGTGAGGCCCGCTTTTAGCCTCGAAGCGAACTATTCGGCGCTGTCGTGCCCGCGCGCGCGATGTTCGCGCGCCCATTGCGCCACCATGATGCCGACGAGCGCCAACGGGATGACGCGCTGCCAGCCGAGCGAGCGGCCGACCTGAACGGCGGTGGCGAGGATTTTCGGATCGAGCAGCCACGATGGCGCGTGCGCGCGTGCCGCACGTTCCAGAATCGCGCGTTCGCGCGCCCGCCGCCGCGCCAACAGACAAATGATGAGGCCGATGATGGCGATCACCACAAAAATCGCCGCCATCACCAGGCCGGCATAGACGCTGCTCATTTGCAGCGACAGCCAGTCATAGGCGGCAACGCAGAGAAATGCGAAGGCGGTCAACGCCGCCAGCGCGACGATCGCGAGCCAAACGATGAACGACGCAGTGATCCCGGTTCGCGTTTGAACCGCGAGCACCGTGTCGCGCATCAAGCTTTTGAACATGGCAGTCTCGGTTCGCTCAATATCGTGGCTTCAGTGGCGCTAACGGCGCCACGTCGCGCCGAACAAAAATCCGAGAGCCGCCACGATCGCCAGCGTCGTATAGGGGCGCGTCTTGATCGATTCATCGACGGCCTCGACGAAATTGTCGGAGACCTCGCGTACGGCCTCGACGGCTTCGCGGCCGGTATCCTGCGCGCCGGCGACCATGTCATCGACGCTGGAGCGCGCCTTCTGCCAGGCGGCGCTGCCCTTGGTGCCGAGGATTTCGCTGACCTGCTCGGCCAACTTGGCGAAGTCGTCGCGCAACGCCTGGAGATCGGCTGCGATGTCGCCGGATGCCTCGCCTGCCGCCTTCTTGACCTCGCGAAGGCCTTCGCGGGCATCTTTGGCCGCATCGCGAACGTTTTGCGATGCCGTTGAGGCGGTATTCATGCGAATTCTCCGTGCGTTGGATTGAACCAGTTAATTACATAATCGTCCGGGTTCCAAGGAGTTCCATTGACCTAAATCAACGAACCGACACTTGTCGTTAATCGGGCAATTTGACCTCTTCGGTCGGAAACAGATGGTTGAACACGACCAGGCCGACGATCGACAGCGGCACGGCGAGGAAGGCGCCGAACGGCCCCCACATCCAGGTCCAGAACGCCAGCGCCAGCAGCACCAAGAGCGGGTTGAGCGTCAGGCGGCGGCCGACGATGGTCGGCGTGACCAAATGTCCTTCCATGGTGGTGAGAACAATGAAGCCGATCGGCGCGATGGCGGCGTGAGCGATGGAAGGAAAGCTTACCAGGCCGACGCCGAACAGCACGATCACCATGATGCCCGGCCCGACATAGGGCACGTAGTTCAGCAACGCCGCCAGGATGCCGAAGATCACCGGATTGGGATAGCCGATCAGCCAGGTGCCGATGGCGACGATCGTGCCCAGCGCCGCGTTGATGATCGTCACCACGGTCAGATAGCCGGCCAGGTTGCGCTCGATGTCGCGCATGATTTTCAGGAAGCGCAGCTTGGTGTCGCGGTTGCCGAACAGCGAGACCAGCGAGGTGCGCAGCTCGATCTGGCCGACCAGGAAGAACAACAGCGTGCCGAAGAACAGCAAGAGCTCGCCGGCCGCCGGCGTGACGAAGGCGACCATCGGCAGCACGAAGCTCGACGCCGGCGTGTTGACATTGACGGCGCCGTTATCGGTGCCGAACAGCGTGGTCTGCAATTCGTGCAGCGCGGCGAGCGGCCGATCGAGCACCGCCAGCCTGTCCTTGATGGTGGCGCCGATCTCCGGCGCGCGCCCGATCCATTCGCTGACCGGGCCGGCGAGCATGGTCGCGGCCAGGCCCAGTGCGCCGAGGCCGAGCGCGACGATGACCAGACTGGTGAGCCACGGCGGAATGCCGTGCCGCTTGGCCGCCTTGACCAGCGGCGCCAGCGTCAAGGCGACGATAGAGGCGGCCAGGATCGGCAACAGGATGGCGCGGCCGATATAGAGAAAGGCGCCGAACAGGATCAGGAAAATGCCGATATTCGCCGCCTGGCCGGCCGACAGCCAGACGTTGGTGACGTTTTCCACCGGCTGCGGGTCGCTGATGACCAGCGCGTGACGCACTTCGCGTTTGGCGCGGATATAGTCCACAAAACCCTCCGTCGCCCCTGCACTAGCCAGCCCAATGGCTCATCGGAGGTAACGCCAAATCCGAGCGGCCGGTTCCCCGACCGGTGCTTTTGCGCCTTTCCGCAGCGCAATCGGCTTGTTAGAAGGCGCCCCATGAGCGAAACGCCGGCAAAAGCGCGCGATTACTCGGAAACGCTGTTTCTGCCCAAGACCGACTTTCCGATGCGCGCCGGCCTGCCGCAGAAGGAGCCGGCGATTCTTGAGCGCTGGAACAGCATCGACCTTTACGGGCGGCTGCGCGCCGCCGGGAAGGGCCGGCCGCGCTTCATCCTCCACGACGGGCCGCCTTACGCCAACGGCAACATCCATATCGGGCACGCGCTCAACAAGATCTTGAAGGACGTGGTGACGCGAAGCCAGCAGATGCTCGGCTTCGATTCCAACTACGTGCCGGGCTGGGACTGCCACGGCCTGCCGATCGAATGGAAGATCGAGGAGGAGAACTACCGCGCCAAGGGCAAGCCGAAGCCGGATTTTTCCGACGCCGCGGCTTTGGTCGCATTCCGGAAAGAGTGCCGGCAATTCGCCGAGCATTGGATCAAGGTGCAGCGCGAGGAGTTCGAGCGCCTCGGCGTCGTCGGCGACTGGACGCATCCCTACACGACGATGGACTTCGCCGCCGAGGCGCAGATCGCGCGCGAGCTGATGAAGTTCGCGGCGAACGGCACGCTCTATCGCGGCTCGAAGCCGGTGATGTGGTCGGTGGTGGAGAAGACCGCGCTCGCGGAAGCCGAGGTCGAGTATGAGGATTATACGTCCGATACGGTGTGGGTGAAGTTTCCGATTGTTGACTAGTCACCGTAGATCCGCAGGCGAAAAGAGCACCGCGATTTAGCGCAAGATCCAGGACGATCTTCGCGGTAGCGTCAATCGTCATCTGGACTACTACGCCGTGGACGATTCCTGGCAATCGTGCGATCAGCTTTTCTCCGAAGATCGAATATGGACTCTATGAGGTAGCCGATGCGCCCGCGGGCAATTGGGCAAAACGAGGCGACCGTTTTGTTCTGGCAGACGAAATTAGCGGTCGATGTCTTTCGGCAAGCGCGAGTTACCGCTTTCAAGCAATTGAATAGCTTTAGCTTCGATGAAGGCTGGGCGCAGTTACTTGTGACCTGCAACCATCCACTCAAAGGCTTCGCAGGAGATTACGAGTTCAAGGTACCATTGCTCGCCGGGCGATCACGTCACCGACGATGCTGGTACTGGCTTCGTGCACACGGCGCCCGGACACGGCCGAGAGGACTTCGACGTCTGGACTGCGAATGCGCAAAAGCTTGCTCGCACGAGCGCATATCAACACCGCAATTCCGTACACCGTCGATGCCGATGGCCGCTTCACCGAGCAGGCGCCGGGCTTCACCGGCAAACGCGTGCTCACCGACAAGGGCGAGAAGGGCGACGCCAACGAGGCGGTGATCAAGGCGCTGATCGACGCCGGCATGCTGATCGCGCGCAGCCGGCTCAAGCATCAGTATCCGCATTCGTGGCGCTCGAAGAAGCCGGTCATCTTCCGCAATACGCCGCAATGGTTCATCGCGATGGACAAGGACATCGCGGGAGATGGCGACACGCTGCGCCATCGCGCGCTCGAAGCGATCAAAGTCACGCGCTGGGTGCCGGGGCAGGGCGAGAACCGCATCAACGGCATGATCGAGAGCCGGCCCGACTGGGTGATCTCGCGCCAGCGCGCCTGGGGCGTGCCGATCACGGTGTTCGTGCGCGAGAAGGGCGACGGCTCGGCCGAAATCCTGCAGCGACGAAGCAGTCAATGCGCGCATCGCCGCGGCGTTCGAGCAGGAAGGCGCCGACGCCTGGTATGCGCAAGGCGCCCGCGAGCGTTTCCTCGGCTCGCGCGCCAACGAGGACTGGCAGAAGGTCGACGACATTCTCGACGTCTGGTTCGATTCCGGCTCGACGCATGCTTTCGTGCTCGAAGACCCGAAAGTTTTTCCGGCGCTCGCCCATATCAAGCGCAAGGCCGACGGCGGGCCCGAGACGGTGATGTATCTCGAAGGCTCCGACCAGCATCGCGGCTGGTTTCAGTCGTCGCTGCTGGAAAGCTGCGGCACCCGCGGCCGCGCGCCGTTCGACGTCGTGCTCACCCACGGTTTCGTGCTCGACGAGCACGGTCACAAAATGTCGAAGTCGCTCGGCAACGTCACCGCGCCGCAGGACGTGATCAAGCATTCCGGCGCCGACATTCTGCGCATGTGGGTGTGCGCCGCCGACTATGCCGACGATCTGCGCATCGGCCCGGAAATCCTCAAGACCACCGTCGAGACCTATCGCAAGCTGCGCAACACGCTGCGCTGGATGCTGGGCAATCTCGCGCATTTCGAGGCCGTCGATAAAGTCGCCTACGAAAAAATGCCGGAGCTCGAGCGCCTGATGCTGCATCGGCTCGCCGAGCTCGATCCGCTGATCCGCTCGGCTTACGCCGAGTTCGACTACAAGCGCATCTTCGCCGCGCTGAACGGTTTCATGACCTCCGATCTGTCGGCGTTCTATTTCGATATCCGCAAGGACGCGCTCTATTGCGATCCCTACACCTCGATCACGCGCAAGGCCTGCCTCACCGTGCTCGATCATCTGTTCCGCGCCACGGTGACGTGGCTGGCGCCGATGCTCTGCTTCAGCGCGGAAGAAGCCTGGCTGGCGCGCGATCCGGCGGCGCAGTCGGTGCATCTCGAAGGCTTCATGACCGTGCCGCAATCCTGGCGCGACGACGTTCTGGCCGAGCGATGGCGCAAGCTGCGCAACGTCCGCCGCGTCGTCACCGGCGCGCTCGAGCTTGAGCGCGCGGCCAAGCGCATCGGCTCGTCGCTCGAAGCGGCGCCCATCGTCTATGTCGCCGATACCGACTTGTTCGGCGTCGCGGTCGGTGCCGATCTCGCCGAACTGTGCATCACCTCGGCGGCGACCCTGGTCGAGGGCGAGGGACCGGCAACGGCGTTCCGGCTCGACGACGTGCGCGGCGTTGCGGTCGAGCCGCGCCGCGCCGAGGGCAAGAAATGCGCCCGCTCGTGGAAAATCTCGCCCGCGGTCGGCGCCGATCCGAAATATCCCGACGTCACGCCGCGCGACGCCCAGGCATTGCGCGAATGGGAAGACATGCGCAAGGCGGCGGAGTAGGGGTCTTTGGTGGCGGACGCAGCACGAGGCGACGCGGACCGCAGCTATATCTGGGGATCGCTGAGCGCATTCGGGCTGGTCATTGCCGTGATCGCCTGCGCGCTGGATCAGGCCGCAAAATTTTGGCTCCTCGACGCCTTCGATCTCGCCAGCCGCGGTGCCGTGCCGGTGACGCCGTTTGCCGACCTGGTCCTGACCTGGAACACCGGCATCAGCTACGGCCTGTTCCCCCAGCAGGGGCCGGTCGGCCAGTGGGCGCTGCTCGCCTTCAAGGCGGCTGCGGTGGCGTTTCTTTGGGCATGGCTGGCGCGGGCCTCGACGCGACTCACCGCCGCAGCGCTCGGGCTGATCATCGGCGGGGCGCTGGGCAACGCCATCGACCGGCTGCATTGGCCGGGAGTGCTGGATTTCGTGCTGCTCCACCTCGATACCGCTACCTGGAGCTTGCGCTGGTATGTCTTCAACTTGGCCGATGTCGCCATTGTTGCGGGGGTGGTGGGCCTATTGTATGAATCGGTGTGGGGTGGCAGTGCCGCAAAAGCGCCCTGATCCCGTATTTAAAACAAAGCCTAACGGGGTCGGCGCGGTCTAAAGGACTGCCGTCCGGAGCAAAGCGCTCCGGTTTTTCGGGGTGAGGGTTATGCCGCAGATCCGAATTCGCAACCGCAAGGTTGGCATGCTGGTGCCCGCCGCGCTCGGCGTCGGTTTGGCTGGTCTTGTTCTCTGCACCAATTCTGCCGCCCGTGCCGGTGACGACGATGACAGCTCCTCGGTGATGGGCAAAGTCATGGAGACGCTAGGCTTACGCGACCCGAAGGGTAGCTATGCCGGCATCGACTATAACGAGCGCTCGCCGCTGGTCGTGCCGCCGACCCGCGATCTGCCGCCGCCGGAGGCTTCGACCGCGCCGCCGGCGCCGAATTGGCCGAAGGATCAGGACATGATCCGGCGCGCCAAAGCCAAGGCTGAGGCAAAGAAGGTCGCGCCGCATCCCGACTACGTTTCCGATTCCAGCCGGCCGCTGATGCCTAACGAGCTCGACCCGGCCGGTGCGCCGAAGGTCAATACGCCGATCGACAGCAGCGCGAGCGCGAATTCGCTGATGAACGATCCGCGCGACAAGGGCGTCAAGAAAAGCCTGTTCAGCGGCATATTCTCGTCGAAGACCGAATACACGACATTTACCGGCGAGCCGTCGCGGGAAGCGCTCACCGATCCGCCGCCCGGCTATCTCACGCCGTCGCCCGATCAGCCCTATGGCGTCGGCCCGGCGCAGTCTACTTACAAGATCAAGACGCTCGGCGAGCGGGTGGAGCCGACGCGCTAAAGCATGATCCGGAAATGCCGTTCTGCGGACTTGATCCGGGAATGGCTGCAGACCTGCCGAAGCAGGACTTGCGAAAGGGTCATGCTCCGAAGATGACGATCGATCGGGCGCGGGGTGATCTTCGGCTCGAAGTAGATTCCGACTGAATCGGAAAGCGTCCCTGCAACGCGGGATATCTTGCGGGGCGCGCTGTCGAACTCATCCGCGGAGGTTAGGCTCTTGTCAAAACTGCCGATGCTCATCGTGGCGCTCGCCGGCGCGCTTACTTGCGTCGCGCGTGCGCAAGCAGCGCCGACGGTCACCGATTTCAAGCTCGATAACGGTCTTGAAGTCGTTGTGATCCCCGATCATCGCGCGCCGGTCGTCACCCACATGATCTGGTACAAGGTCGGCGCCGCCGACGAGACGCCGGGCAAGTCCGGCCTGGCGCACTTCCTCGAACATCTGATGTTCAAGGGCACCGAGAAGAATCCCGGCGACGCGTTCTCGCAGGACGTCGCCGAGATCGGCGGCCAGGAGAATGCCTTCACCACCAGCGACTATACCGGCTTCTTCCAGCGCGTGCCGCGCGAGCACCTCAAGGAGATGATGGCGCTCGAAGCCGACCGCATCACCGGCCTCGTGCTCACCGACGAGGTGGTGAAACCTGAACTCAATGTCGTGCTCGAAGAGCAGAACATGCGGGTCGCCAACAATCCGGTGGGCCGGCTCGGCGAGCAGATGGATGCGGCGCTCTATCTCAATCATCCCTACGGCCGGCCGGCGATCGGCTGGCGCCACGAGATCGAGAAGCTCAGCCGCGACGATGCGCTGGCGTTCTACCGGCGCTTCTATACGCCGAACAATGCGGTGGTGATCGTCGCCGGCGACGTCACCGCCGAAGAGGTCAAGGCCGACGCCGAGGCGACCTACGGCAAAGTCGCGCCGCGCGCCGAAAACAATCCGCGCCAGCATCCCATGGAGCCGGTGCAGGAAGCGCCGCGCACCGTCACGCTCGCCGATTCCCGCGTCGAGCAGCCGAGCGTCACGCGCAACTATCTGGTGCCGTCGGACGCCACGGCCAAGCCCGGCGAAAGCGAAGCGCTCGATGTGCTGACCAATGTGCTCGGCTCGGGCTCCAATAGCCGGCTCTACCGCACGCTGGTCGTCGACCAGGGCATCGCGCTCAATGCCGGCGCCTCCTATGCGAGCACAGCGCTCGATTACGCCAAGCTCGGCGTCTACGGCGTGCCGAAGCCGGGCGTCTCCTTGAGCCAGGTCGAAGCCGGCATCGATGCGGTGCTGGCCGACGTCGTCGAACATGGCGTCACGGCAGACGAGCTCGACAGCGCCAAGAACCGGCTGATCGCCGAGGCGGTCTATGCCCAGGACAATCAGGCGACGCTTGGCGCGCTGGTACGGCGCGGCGATCGCCTGCGGCGAGACCGTCGACATGGTCCAGGCCTGGCCCGACCATATCCGCGCCGTCACTGCCGACGCCGTGCAAGCGGTGGCGCGGCAATGGCTCGACCGCCGCCGGTCGGTGACCGGCTATCTCGTCCAAAGCCTCAAGCCCGAGGAGAAGCATTCGTGAACGTAATCGCGCGCGTCTTGTCGAAATCCGTCCATCGCGCCACGGTCGCGATCGCGATACCGTTGCTGGCGGCGGTCACGTCCGCGGCTCCGGCCTCGGCGACCACCATCGAGCGCGTGGTGAGCGCGAGCGGCGTCGAGGCCTGGCTGGTGCACGAGTCGGCCGTGCCGCTGATCGCCATCGATTTCGCCTTCTCCGGCGGCGCCGCGCAGGACCCGGCGGGCAAGGCGGGAACCGCCTATCTCGCCGCCTCGACGCTCAACGACGGCGTCGGTGAATTCGATTCCAAGACGTTCCATGAGCGGCTCGAGCGCAAGGCGATCGAGCTGAATTTCAGCGCCGACCGCGACGCGCTGCGCGGCTCGCTGCGCACGCTGTCGGAAAATCGCGACGAGGCGTTCGAGGATCTGCGTCTGTCTCTGACCGCCGCCCGCTTCGATGCCAACGACGTCGAGCTCAATCGCGCGCAAATTCTCTCGGCGCTGCGCCGCGCCACGACGAGCCCCACCGATATCGCCAACCAGCGCTGGTGGGACATCGCCTTTGCCGGCCATCCCTATAGCCGCCCGGCGAACGGCACGCTGGAATCGATGCCAAACATCTCCGTCGCCGATGTGAAAAGCTATGCGCACCGCGTACTGGCGCGCGACAACCTCAAGATCGCCGTGGTTGGCGACATCGATGCCGCAACCCTCAAGACCATGCTCGACCGCGTGTTCGGCGCGCTGCCGGCGAAGGCGGAGTTGACGCCGGTCGCCAACGCCGCGCCGCAGGGCCTCGGCCGCCGCACCGTCGTCAGCCTCGACGTGCCGCAGGCGGTGATCGAGTTCGGCGGCGCCGGCATCGGCCGCAAGGATCCCGATTTCATGGCCGCCTATATCGTCAACCACATTCTCGGCGGCGGCGCTTTTTCCTCGCGGCTTTATCAAGAGGTGCGCGAGAAGCGCGGGCTGGCCTACGGCGTTTCCGACAGCCTGTTGTGGTACGACCACACCGCGCTGTTTCTCGGCTCGACGGCGACGCGCGCGGATCGCAGCGCCGAAACCCTCGATCTGATCCAGAAGGAAATCCGCCGCCTCGCCGAAGACGGCCCGACCGCGCGAAGAGCTCGCCAAGGCCAAGGCCTATCTCAACTCTTCGTTCGCGCTCAATCTCGATACCTCGAGCAAGATCGCTTCGCTGTTGGTGCAGTTGCAGCGCGACGATCTCGGCATCGATTACATCGCGCGGCGGCCGGCGATGATCGAAAGCGTAACGCTCGACGACGCGCGGCGCGTCGCCAAGCGGCTGCTCAACGGCGGTCTCCTGGTTACCGTGGTCGGCAAACCCGAAGGTGTGGCTTCCACCGCGCCGACGGCCAACTAAGGATCGCAGCGCATCGTTGTAGCCCGGGCGCGATCCGGGCTACGGTTGCGCATGATTCACGTCACCGCCCACATCTCAATCGACGAGCGCGAAATCGAAGAAAGCTTCGTGCGCTCGTCGGGACCGGGCGGGCAGAACGTCAACAAGCTCTCGACCGCGGTGCAGCTTCGCTTCGACGTGCGGCACTCGCCATCGCTGCCGAACGACGTGAGCGCCCGATTGCAACGGCTGGCCGGCTCGCGGCTGACCCGCGACGGCGTGCTGGTCATCATCGCGCAAAGCCACCGCACCCAGGGGCGCAATCGGCAGGACGCGCTGGACCGCCTGCTCGACCTGATCCGCCAAGCCGCCGTTGCGCCGATCAAACGGCGGCCGACCAGGCCGACCAAAGCGTCGCGCGAGCGCCGCATCGAAGGCAAGAAGCGCCGCGGCGGCATCAAGAACTTGCGCCGCGCCAAGCCGGCGTTCGATTAACCGGCCCGATTTCGCCGGCGCGCAATCCAGGTTACCGTTATCGTTCAGCCCGAGTCGCCCATGCCCGTCCGCCAGCTTTCGGAAGCCCTCGTCAACCGCATCGCCGCCGGCGAGGTGGTCGAGCGTCCGGCGAGCGTGGTCAAGGAACTGGTCGAGAACGCGCTCGATGCCGGCGCGCGCCGCATCGACGTGCTCACCGATGGCGGCGGCCGCCGCCTCATCCGCGTCACCGACGACGGCGAGGGCATGAGCCGGGCCGATCTTGCGCTCGCGGTCGAGCGCCACGCCACATCGAAGCTTGCCGACGACGATCTGGTTTCGATCCGCACGCTGGGCTTTCGCGGCGAGGCGCTGCCGTCGATCGGTTCGGTGGCGCGATTGTCGATCGCGACGCGGCACGCTAGCGAGCCCCACGCCTGGGCGATCGAGGTCGATGCCGGCACGAAATCCGCCATCAAGCCCGCGGCGCTGAGCGAAGGCACAAGCGTCGAGGTGCGCGATCTGTTCTACGCCACGCCGGCGCGGCTGAAATTCCTCAAGCTCGACCGCACCGAGGCCGAAGCCGTGCGCGAAGTGGTGCGCCGGCTCGCCATGAGCCGGCCCGATGTCGCCTTCACGCTGGCCGGCGAAGAGCGCGCGCCGGTGACCTTTGCCGCGGCGCTGCCGGGCGCGACCGGACGGCTGACGCGGCTCGGCGATATTCTTGGCGCGGATTTTCGCGCCAACGCGGTCGAGATCGCGGCCGAACGCGAGGGCGTCGTCATCGACGGCTTTGCCGCGCTGCCGACGCTGACGCGGGCCAACGCGCTCGGCCAGTATCTCTTCGTCAACGGCCGGCCGGTGCGCGACAAGCTTCTTCTCGGCGCCGTGCGCGGCGCCTACGCCGATTATCTGCCGCGCGACCGGCATCCGGTGCTGGCGCTGTTCGTCTCGCTCGATGCGCGCGAGGTCGACGTCAATGTGCATCCGGCCAAGGCCGAGGTGCGCTTTCGCAATGCCGGCCTGGTTCGCGCGCTGATCGTGTCGGCGCTCAAAGCCGCGCTCGCCCGCGAGGGCACGCGCGCGGCGACGACCGGCGGCTCGGCGACCATCGCGGCGTTTCGCCCAGCCGCCGTGCCGATCCGCAGCTGGGACTGGCGCCGTTCGCCGGCGCGGCCGAACGATGCGCGGCGGTCTTACATGCCGTCGCGCGGCGGCAGCTTTGCCGAAGCCGCGCAAGCCGCGTTCGATGTCGGCGGCCCGGCCGCCGATCTGCGCGTCGAGGCGGAGCCGGCCGCCGAACTGATCGACCGGCCGCTCGGCGCGGCGCGGGCCCAGGTGCACGAGACCTATATCGTGGCGCAGACCCGCGACGGCCTGGTCATCGTCGATCAGCACGCCGCCCACGAGCGCATCGTCTATGAAAAGCTCAAGGCGGCGATCGAGAAAACCGGCGTGGCGCGGCAGATTCTGCTCATTCCGGAAATCGTCGAGCTCGACGAAGCCGACGTCGAGCGGCTCGCCGCGCCGCGCCGAAGAGCTCGCGCGCTTTGGTTTGGTGATCGAGCCGTTCGGTCCCGGCGCGGTGGCGCTGCGCGAGACGCCGTCGCTCCTTGGCGAGATCGATGGCGCGGGCCTCATGCGCGATCTCGCCGAGCATATCAGCGAATGGGACGAGACCTTGCCGCTGGAACGCCGCCTCATGCAGGTCGCGTCCTCGATGGCGTGCCACGGCTCGGTGCGCGCCGGGCGGCGGCTCAAGCCCGAAGAGATGAACGCGCTGCTGCGCGAGATGGAAGCGACGCCGAATTCCGGCCAGTGCAATCACGGCCGCCCGACCTATGTGGAACTAAAACTCACCGACATCGAGCGCCTGTTCGGGCGGCGCTAGCGATCAACGGGAGAACGATATGCGCCTGCACCGCATCCTGGCTGTTATTTTGACCGTTATCTTGGCCGTTGCCGCGGTCTTTCTCGGCATGGGGGCGCCGGGCCGTGCCGAAGATTACCCGAGCCGGCCGATCACGCTGATCGTTCCGTTTGCCGCCGGCGGCGGCGTCGACGTGAGTGCGCGCATCCAGGCACAAAAGATGGGCGAACTGCTCGGCCAATCGATCGTGGTCGAGAACATGGGCGGCGCTGCCGGTACGACCGGCGCGCTTCATGTCGCCAGAGCAGACCCGGACGGCTACACGCTTCTTATCGGCAATAGCGGCACCCATGCCTACAGCCAGGCGCTCTACAAAACGCCGCCGTACAATGCGGTCGCTGATTTCACGCCGGTCGGCCTGGTGTCGGAATCGCCGCGTATCCTGATCGCGCGCCAGGATCTGCCGGCGTCGAACTTGCAGGAATTCATCGCTTACGTGAGAGCGAACCAGGGCAAGATCCAGTTCGGCTCGGCCGGCGTCGGCTCGGGCACACATTTGCCCTGCGTGCTTCTCAACACTGCGATCGGGGTCAACGTCACCCACGTGCCTTATCGCGGCGAGGGACCGGCGCAGCAGGACCTGATCGCCGGTCGGCTCGATTATATGTGCTCTACCATTCAGACCGGCGCGGCGCTGGCCAAGCAAGGCGAAGTCAAGGGAATTGCGGTCATGTCGCCGCGCCGCGTCAGCATCATTGCCGATCTGCCGACCACCGGCGAACAGGGCCTGGCCGGTGTCGAGGCCAGCGTTTGGAACGCGTTTTTCCTGCCGGCGCACGCGCCCGAGCCGATCGTGCGCAAGCTCAACAAGGCAATGAGCGACATGCTCGACGATGCCTCGGTGCGCCAGCGCCTCGAGAGTCTCGGACTTGAAATTGAACCGCCGCAGAACCGCACGCCGCAATACCTTGCCAGGTTCCTGCCGGAGGAAGTGGCGCGCTGGACCAAGGTCGTCCACGATGCCGGTATCACGCCGCGCTAACTAATCGGCGCGAGCCGCAGAAATATCAATTCCGTGTCGTCGTAGCGCCGCCGCTCCAGCTCGGTAAATCCTTCGGGCGCCGTGAAGGCGGCCTTGACCGCTTCTTCGACGACGACGAGCGTATCCGGCGTGAGCCAACCGCCGGCGCGCGCCGAGGCGAGCGCCTGTTCGGCGAGGCCTTTGCCGTAGGGTGGATCGAGGAAGACAAGCGAGAACGGCTCGATCGGGTGCGCCGGACCGAGCTTGGTGGCGTCGCGGCGAAAGATGCGTGACGTGCCGCCGAGGCCGAGCGTCGCGACGTTCTCGCGCAAGCAGCGCGCGCGCTTCCGCGCCGTCGTCGACGAACAGCGCAAACGCGGCGCCGCGCGACAGCGCTTCGATGCCGAGCGCGCCGGTGCCGGCGAACAGGTCGAGCACGCGCGCGCCGCCGATCGGGTTGTCATAGGCATGCACCAGGATGTTGAACAGCGCTTCGCGCAGCCGGTCGGCGGTCGGGCGGATCGATTGCGATTTCGGCGCGGCGAGCGCGCGCCCGCGCAGGCTGCCGCCGACCACGCGCATCAGCGGCGGCCTTTGGGATAACTACGCCGCGGGCCGGAGGCGCGGTCGGGCGAAGAGCGGCGACGACCGTGCTTGCCGCGTTTTTCCGGAGGCTTTGGCGGCGGCTCGCGCGGCGGCGGTTGGCCGTGGCGCTCGACCGGTACACGGCGACCTTTGCGATCGGTAAGCACCTCGGCGCGCACTTCGTCCGGCCGGGCGCTGCCGCGGCGTTTCGTCATCGCGGCGCGCGCCGTGAAATTTGCGCTGAAATTTCTTGCCCGGGCGTTCCTCCTCATGCGCACGCCAGGAGTGGCTCGGAGGCTTGCGCGGCGTGGTCTCGCGCCGCGGGTCCTTGTTCGGCGTGGGCGACCGCGGCAAAAGCGGCATCGAGAAATCGACGCCCGAATCCGCGACCAGCCGCTCGCCGAGCTGTTCGCGCAAAATCCGCGTGCGGACTTCCTCGACGTCGCCCGCCTTAAGCTCGGCGAGCTGGAACGGGCCGAACGAGACGCGGATGAGCCGCGTCACGTCGAGGCCGAGATGGCCGAGCACGTTGCGCACCTCGCGGTTCTTGCCCTCGCGAATTGCAAACGTGAGCCAGAGGTTCGCGCCTTGCACGCGCTCGATGGTGGCTTCGATGGCGCCGTAATGGATGCCGGAGAGCGTCAGCCCCGCGCGCAACTGGTCGAGCTGCGCCTGGGTCACCTTGCCGTGGGCGCGCACGCGGTAGCGGCGCAGCCAGCCGGTCGCCGGCAGTTCGAGCACGCGGGCGAGCGCGCCGTCATTGGTGAGGAGTAACAGCCCCTCGGTATTGAAATCGAGCCGGCCGACGCTGATCAGGCGCGGCAGGTCTGCCGGCAGATGCTCAAAGATGGTCGGCCGGCCCTCCGGGTCGGCATGGGTCGTCATCAGCCCGCGCGGCTTGTGATAGAGGAACAGCCGCGTGCGCTCGCGCGCCGGCAGCGGCGCGCCGTCGACGGTGACCTTGTCCTGCGCGGTGACGTTGCAGGCCGGCGAAGCGATCACGGCACCGTTGACCGCCACGCGGCCGGCGGCGATCCACAGCTCCGCCTCGCGCCGCGACGCCAAGCCGGCGCGGGCGATCACCTTGGCGATGCGCTCGCCGGGTTTGTGCTGTTCGTTGTTGCCGTTCATAGTCCTGCTCGTCGAGGACGGCTGATAGCAGAGCGGCTCGCAAGGAACCATGACATCCTTCATGGATATGGCGCTGGACGAAGCCCGCGCCGCCGGCGCGCGGGGCGAGGTGCCGGTCGGCTGCGTCATCGTGCGCGACGGCGCCGTCGTCGCCCGCGCCGGTAATCGGACCTTGGCCGACCGCGATCCGACGGCACATGCCGAGATCATCGCGATCCGCCGGCCGCGGCCTCGCTCGGTTCCGAACGGCTCGACGCGTGCGATCTCTATGTCACGCTCGAGCCCTGCGCCATGTGCGCGGGCGCGGTCGCCTTCGCCCGTATCCGCCGGCTTTATTACGGCGCCGCCGATCCCAAGGGCGGCGCGGTCGACAATGGCGTGAAGTTTTTCGCTTCGCCGAGCTGCCATCATCGGCCGGAGGTTTACGGCGGCATGGCGGAAGCCGAGGCGGGCGCGTTGCTCAAGGAGTTTTTCCGGGAGCGTCGTTAGTCCGCGAGCAGCGCGCCGAGCTTTTCCTTCACTTCGGCCTTCACCGCGTCGGCGGTGCGCAAAATGGCGCTCGCCTGATAAAAATCCAGCGTGCGGAAGATCGTGACATTGGGCCGGATCACGAGATCGGCCGGGTCGTGCTTGTGCTTGGCCGCGGCGATGGCCGAGCCCATGATCTGCAGCGTCGTGAACATGCTTTCCCAGGCGCTCGGAATGTCGTTTCGCTCCATGTCCGGCATGCCGAAGACATCGACGGCGACGGTGACGTCGGCGCGCTCGCGCACTTGATCGAACGGCAGCGGATTGGTGGCGCCGCCGTCGACCAGGATGCTGCCGCCGATCGCGACCGGGCGAAACAGGCCCGGAATGGCGATCGAGCTCGCCAGCGCCGGCTGTAGCGGGCCGGATGTGAAGGCCGCTTCCTGGCGCCGGTGCAGGTCGGTCGCGATCACCGTGAGCGGAATTTGCAGCGCGGAGAAATCCTGCGGCACCGCTTCGGGCAGAAACTGCGCGCAGAATTTCTCGGCGTCGAGCTGAGTCGCCTGGCCGAAGGCGCCGGTGAACAGGTCGGCCAGCGTGCCGGCGCGCGCGGCGATGAGCCGGCGCGTGATCTCGCCGCGGTTATGCGCCAGCGCGATGACGTGGCGGCGGATGTCCTTGCCGCGCATGCCGGCGGCGTAAGCGGCGCCGATCGAGCGCGCCGATCGAGGTGCCGGCGATGGCGGCCGGTTTTACGCCCAGATCGTCGAGCGCCTCGATCACCGGGATATGGGCCAGCCCGCGCGCGCCGCCGCCGCCGAGCGCGAGCGCAAACGTCTTCATGCGCCGGCCTGCCGGGCGAACTCCCAGGCTTTGGCGGCGAGCGGGCCCACCAATTCGGCTTTGGCGGCGGCAAAGGCGCTGGTCGCGGTGCCGTCGCGCACGCGGCCGGCGATGCCCTGCAAGATCGCGGCGAGGCGGAAGAAATTATAGGCGAAATAGACCGGCAGATGCGGCCGCGGATCGAGCCCGGTGCGCGCCGACGTAGGCATCCACATAAGCCTCGAGCGACGGAATGCCGAGCGCGGCGATGTCCTGGTCCACCAGCGAACCGGTGCCGGCATCCGACGGCGGCATGTGCCATTGCATCAGATGATAAGAGAAATCCGCCAGCGGATCGCCGAGCGTCGAGAGCTCCCAATCGAGCACGGCTGCGATCTGCGGCGCGTCGGGCGCAAGGATGATGTTGTCGAGCCGGTAGTCGCCGTGCACCACCCGCGGCGGCTGGCTCGGCGGCAGATGCTGCCGGCAGCCAGGCGATCAGGCGCTCCATGTCCTCGATCGATTGGGTCTCCGAGGCGCGATATTGCTTCGACCAGCGCTCGACCTGGCGCGCCACATAATTTTCGCCGCGGCCGTAGTCGGACAGGCCGATCGCGGCCGGATCGAACGTGTGCAGCCGCGCGATGGTCGCGTTCATGGCGTCGTAGACGGCCGCGCGCTCGGCCGGATTGGACGCCGGCATCTGCGGCTCCCAGAACACGCGGCCCTCGACATGGGCCATGACGAAGAACGGCGTGCCGACGATGCTGTCGTCGGCGCAATAGAGCACCGGCTCGGCGACCGGGAAGCGTTGGCGCGGAAAGCGCGCTGATGATGCGGTGCTCGCGGTCGACGGCGTGCGCGGAGGGCAACAGCTTGCCCGGCGGTTTTCGCCGCAGCACGTAGCGCCGCAGCGGCGTTTCCACGAGATAAGTCGGATTGGACTGGCCGCCCTTGAACTGGCTGACCACGATGGGGCCGGCGAATCCGGCGACATGCGCGCTCAAATAGTCTTCCAGCCGCGCCACGTCGAAGCGCAGCCGTTCGGCGACTTCGCGCGTGCCGGAAAAGGCGCTCTGGCGGTCGATCGTGGTCATGCAAGAACTTTAGCGCGCGCTGAAGAATTCCAGCAATGCCCGGGCGGTCGCAGCCGGATTCTCTTCCGGCACGTAGTGGCCGCTTTCGATTGCGAAGCCGCGCAGGTCCGGCGCCCAGTCGCGCCAGGTCGCCAGCGGATCGATGCCGGCATTGGCGGGCAGGCCGCCGGTGCCCCACAGCGCCAGCACCGGGCAGCCGATTTTATTGCCGGCGGCACGGTCGGCTTCGTCGTCGGCGAGGTCGGTGGTGCGGCCGGCGCGGTAGTCCTCGCACATGGCGTGGATGCGCAGCGGGTCCTGGTAGGCGGCGTGGTAGTGCGCCAGCGCGCGCGGATCGAAGACTGAGACGTCCTTGGCCTCGGCGCCGGCGCGCGCCCGGGAATCGAAGAAGAACGCCGGATCGTGGCCGATCAGCGTCTCGGGAAACGGCGCCGGCAGCGCCAGGAAGGTCCAGTGCCAGGCGCGCGAGGCGAGCCGCGCGTCGAAGCGGTGCCACATGTCCCAGGTGGTGATGATGTCGAGCACGGCGAGTTGCTCGAGCCGGCCCGGATGGTCGAGCGCAAGCCGATAACCGACCCGCCCGCCGCGATCGTGGCCGGCGAGACGGAAGCGGACAAAGCCGAGCGCCGCCATCGACTTCGACCATGACGGCGGCCATGGCGCGCTTGGTATAGGGCGCGTGGTCGGCGTCCGCTTCCGGCACCGCCGACCAGCCGTAGCCGGGCAGGTCGGCGATCACCAAGGTGAAATGCGGCGCCAGCTCCGGCGCCACGCGATGCCACATCACATTGCTCTGCGGATGGCCGTGCAGCAAAAGCAACGGCGGACCGCTGCCGCCGACGCGGGCGAAGATTTTTCCGATCGATGTGTCGATCCAGCGCGCGGCGTAGCCGGGATAAAGGTCGGCGAGGTCGGGCATTATTTCGCCTCGCGTTCGACTGCGCGCCAACCGATGTCGTGGCGATAGAATCCTTGCGGCCAGCGGATGCGGGAGATCGCCTCGTAGGCGCGGGCTTGGGCTTCGCGCACCGTCTTGCCGATCGCCGAGACATTGAGCACGCGGCCACCATTGGCGAGGATGCGGTCGCCATCGGCCTTGGTGCCGGCGTGGAAGATTTCCACTCCCTCGACCTTGGCGGCGTCGTCGAGGCCTTCGATGACCGAGCCGCGGGCGTAATCTCCCGGATAGCCCTTGGCGGCCATCACCACGGTCAGCGCCGGGTCCGGATACCAGCGCAGGTCGAAGGATTTCAGTTGTCCGTCGCGGCTGGCCAAGCAGCGCCGGGACGAGGTCCGACATCAGTCGCAGCATCAGCACTTGCGTTTCCGGATCGCCGAAGCGGGCGTTGTATTCGATCAGCTTCGGCCCGTCGGCGGTGATCATCAGGCCGGCGTAAAGCACGCCTTTGTACGGCGCGCCCATGGCCTGCATCGCCCGCAATGTCGGCGTGATGATTTCGGCCATCACGCGCGCGCTCATGGCGTCATCGATATTCGGCGCCGGCGAATAGGCGCCCATGCCGCCGGTGTTCGGCCCCTGGTCGCCGTCGAAGGCGCGCTTGTGGTCCTGCGCCGAGGTCAGCGCGATCGCGGTCTCGCCGTCGCACAGCGCGAAGAAGGACGCCTCCTCGCCGGTGAGGAATTCTTCGATGACGACTTCGCCGCCGGCTTCGCCGAGGCCGCCGCCGAACATCATGTCGATGGCGGCTTCGGCCTCGGCGACGGTTTGCGCTACCACCACGCCTTTGCCGGCGGCAAGGCCGTCGGCCTTGACCACGATCGGCGCGCCGCGCGCGCGCAGATAGGTTTTGGCCGGATCGGCCGCGCGGAAGCGCTCATAGGCCGCGGTCGGAATTCCGTTTGCCCGGCACAGATCCTTGGTGAAACCCTTGGAGCCTTCGAGCCGCGCCGCGGCTCGCGTCGGCCCGAACGCCTTGATGCCGGCGGCTTCCAGGTCATCGACGATACCGGCGCATAGCGGCGCTTCCGGCCCGACCACGACCAAATCGATATGATTTGCCCGGCAAAACGCGATCACCGCCCCATGATCGGCGATGTCGATCGCGACGCATTCGGCCTCCCGCGCGATGCCGGCATTGCCCGGTGCGCAATAGATCAGGTCGGCGAGCGGGCTTGATGCCATTTTCCAGGCCAGCGCGTGCTCGCGCCCGCCGGAGCCCAACAGCAGGATATTCATGGGTCGGAACGCATATCTTTGCTAGGAATTGGCGAAACGGCAGGCCGTCGGGGCCTTGACCCGCGCCCGCGACGCACAACACTAATTGGGTCCTAGGCTTGCGTCCAAGCCAAAAGCCCATGGACCCACGCCCGGCCATCCACATTTCGCCCTGGCCGGGAAATCGGGAGAGAGCGATGAACCGTCCGGCTGCCATTGTCGCATTGCTGCTTGCGCTCTGCGTCGGCGGACAATCGCGCGCCCACGGCGAGACCATCGCGGTTTTCACCAAAAACCAGGGCCCGATCTTTACCGCGCTGCGCGCCGGCGCTGCGGTCGCCGCCAAGAACCTCGGCGTGCAGCTGGTCAATTACGTGCCGTCGACGCCGGACAGCGTGGCCGAGCAGAACAAGCTGGTCGACGACGCCATCAAGGACAAGCCGGACGCCATCGTCTTCGTGCCGGTCAAGTTCACGGAAGCCGACAGCGCGGTGAAAAAGATCAATGCCGCGCAAATTCCGCTCATCAATGTCAACGAGCCGCTCGTCAATGCCGGCGTCGTCGGCTATGTCGGCACCAACGACGTCTCGCTGGCGCGCGAGACCGGCCGTTACCTGCTCAAAGCCATGAACGGCAGCGGCAGTGTCGTGATCCTCGACGGGCCGGACAAGGCCTTCACCGCCGAGGGCCGCGGCCGAGGATTTCGCGACGTCATCAAGGAGTTCGCCGACGTAAAACTCCTCGACGCCAAGCCGGCCAATTATCAGCGCGCCCAGGCCAAACAGGTCGTCGCCGGCTTCCTGAAAAAATTTGCGCATGTCGACGGCGTTCTCGCCGCCAACGATCCGATGGCGATGGGTGCGGTCGATGCGCTCAAAGCCGCGAACCTTAAAGCCTCGGTCGTCGGCATCAATGCCAGCCGCGAGGTGATGGAGCTCATCAAATCCGGCGACGTCCTCGGCAGCGGCGACTACGATACCTTCGCGCAAGGCTGCCTCGCCGTCGAAATGGCGGTGCGCGCCGTCCGCAAGGAGAATGTCCCGCACGAGCTCATTCTCAAGCCCACGGTGATCGACAAGACCAATTACACGCCGTTCGATCAGCCGTTGGATAAACGCGAATGTCCGACGCTGAGCAATGTCGATCGACAATGATCTGCCGATAAACCGACGGGACCATTGAGGGGATCATTGCTTTGAACGAACAGCGGCTCAACCTGCCGGAACTGACCGTCTCGGAACTTTCGACGGCGCTCAAGCGCACCATCGAGGACGCTTACGGTTACGTGCGCGTGCGCGGCGAGCTCGGCAAGGTGAGCTACCATTCGAACGGTCACGTCTACTTCGATCTCAAGGACGACCGCGCTTCGATTGCCGGCGTCATTTGGCGTGGTACCGCGCCGCGTATCAAGCTTCGGCTCGAGGCCGGCCTCGAAGTGGTGATCACCGGCCGGCTCACCACTTACCCCGGCCGCTCGCAATACCAGATCATCGTTGAGACGCTGGAGCCGGCCGGCATCGGCGCGCTGATGGCGCTGCTCGAGGAGCGCCGCAAGAAATTCATCGCCGAGGGCTTGTTCGACGAGGCGCGCAAGCAGCTGTTGCCGTATCTGCCGACGGTGATCGGCGTCATCACCTCGCCGACCGGCGCCGTGATCCGCGATATTCTGCACCGGCTCGCCGACCGCTTTCCGCGCCACGTGCTGGTTTGGCCGGTGAAGGTGCAGGGCGAAGGCTCCGCTGCCGAGGTCGCCGCAGCCATCGAGGGATTCAACGGGCTGCCGGAGCAGGGTGCTCTGCGGCGGCCCGATCTGCTCATCGTCGCGCGCGGCGGCGGCTCGCTGGAAGATCTATGGTCGTTCAACGAGGAGATCGTGGTGCGGGCGGCCGCCGCCAGCATGATCCCGCTGATCTCCGCGGTCGGCCACGAGACCGACGTGACCTTGATCGATTTTGCCGCCGACCGCCGCGCGCCGACGCCGACGGCGGCGGCCGAGATGGCGGTGCCGGTGCGCGCCGATCTTCTGGTCGATATTGATTCGCTGGCGCGGCGCGGGCTCGCCTCGTGGCGGCGCAATCAGGAGGCGCGCCGCACCGAGCTGCGCTCGGCGGCCCGCGCGCTGCCCGACGCCGACGAGGTCTTGGCGCTGCCGCGGCAGCGGCTCGATCACGCCGCCGCCGCGCTCGCTCGCGCGCTACGCGCCAATGCGCAAATCCATCGCGTCGGTTTTTCCCGGATCGGCGGCCGCTTGAGCCCGCAATTGCTGCGCACCAATGTCGAGCGCCGGCGCGAGCGCTATACCGGCATCGCGCACCGGCTGCGCGCCAGCGTGGCCGCCAATATCGAGACCTATCGCACGCGGATCGCGCGCCAGCGCGAGCGTGTCGGCGTGTTTGCGCAACGCGCCGAGCGCGCCGTTCGCACGCTGATCGCCACGCGGCTCGCCCGCTGCGAGCGCGACGGGCAATTGCTCGCGGCGTTCTCCTATCGCGGCGTGCTGGCGCGCGGCTTTGCCCTCGTCCGCGACGCCGCCGGCCAGCCGTTGCACAGCGCGACGGCCATAACCGCAGGCATGCCGATCGAGATCGAGTTCTCCGACGGCCGCGTCGGCGCCCGCGCCGATGGCGCACCATCGGGGGACACGCCTGGCGCCAAGCCGCGCTCGAAGCGCGGCGGCGGTCGGGGGCAGGGCGATCTGTTCTAGCGAGGTAGCACGACGATGCAGGGCAAGATCGCAGTCGAGGAGCATTTCCGCATCGCCGAGACGACCGGCAGCGAAGGGCGTTATCCCGGTCCCTACTGGGCGGGGCTCTCGGCAAAACTCCTCGACATCCATGACGCGCGGCTTGCCGAGATGGACAAGACCGGCATCGAAATCGAGGTCATCTCGCTCAACTCCAATGCCGTCCAGGGCATTCCTGACCTTGCAAAGGCGGTCGAGATCGCGCGCAAGGCGAACGATGCGCTGGCGGAAGCGGTCGCCAAGCGCCCGGACCGTTTCGCCGCTTTAGGCGCGTTGCCGATGCAGGATCCGCAAGCCGCCGCCGACGAACTTAAGCGCTGCGTGCGCGAGCTGAAATTCAAGGGCGCACTCGTCAACGGCTTTTCGCAAGCCGGCTCGGCCGACACCGCGGTCTATTACGACCTGCCGCAATACCGGCCGTTCTGGGCCGAGGTGGAGCGGCTCGGCGTGCCGTTCTATCTGCACCCGCGCGACCAATTGCCGAGCCGGCGCCAGGCTTACGAAGGTCATCCGTGGCTGGTCGGCTCGCCCTGGGGCTTTGCCGACGAGACCGCGATCCATGCGCTGCGTCTGATGGGTCTGCGGCTGTTCGATGAGTTTCCCAAACTGCAGATCGTGCTCGGCCATCTCGGCGAGCGCATCCCGTACGATCTGTGGCGGCTCGATCATCGCCTGAGCAAAGTGCCGAACCGTCCCGCCAAGCGCACCATGGGCGAATATTTCCGCAACAATTTTCACATCACGACCAGCGGCCATTTCTGCACGCCGTCGCTGCATCGCGGCGATGCTGACCGTCGGCGCCGACCGCGTGTTGTTCGCGGTCGACTATCCGTTCGAGGATCACATGCAAGGCTGCGCGTGGTTCGATGCCGCCGAGATCGCCGAAGCCGATCGTGTGAAAATCGGCCGCACCAATGCGATGGCGTTGTTTGCTCTCGGTTGATTGAACAATTCTGTCAGTTCGTTCATTCCAGCGTCCTGGAACCGCCATCATGCTCGCGTGTTATGTGCTCGGCGAACACGATTCGCGTCCAAGGAGGACACACAATGTTACGGACTATGTTTGCGATGACGGTTGCGGGTTTGCTCTTCGCGGCCGTTTCCGGGACTTCACAAGCTGCGCCGATTGCTCCCCTGCCGTCCGGCGTGACCAAGGACTCAGGCGGTCTTACCCAAGTGTACTACCGGCATCGTCATTGCTGGGTCGGGCGCTACGGCCACATGCATTGCGCCTATTGATGCCACGCTCCTGACGCGGAGCTAGCAGCCGAATTCGACCAAGCCACGCTGTGGCTTTTTCGACCAAAACGCGTCAATCTGGCGCCGCGCCGACGACAGTCGGTGCGGCGCTTGGTTTTTGCGCAAAGCCCTTCCGGAGGTCAAAGATGGATCTTCTTGCCGATCGCGGCCGCCGCGTGCCGATCGAGGAGCTCAATACCAGCCGGCTCCTGGCGCACGCCCGCAAGCAGGCGCATGAGCGCAATCTCGACGACATTTTGGTCGCCGACGTCGATTCCCACCATTACGAGAACGAGTGCTTCGACGAGTTTCTGCCCTTCATCGAGAACGACGTGCTGCGCCACCTGGTGCTGGCCGGCCGCGCCAAGGGGCGACAATCGCTGACCCCGAGCCAGGTCAGTTTTCAGGACATGGGCGGCCGTATCACCCGCTATCCGCTGCGCTCGTCGGAAAAGACCGCAGCCGGCAAGATTCGCGACGTCGAATTGGGCCAGCGTTGGATGGACGCCATGAGCGTCGATTACGCCTGCCTGTTTCCGACCTTGCTGCTCGGCATCGGACTGCATCCATCTGTCGAGATGGAGATCGAGCTGTGCTTCTCCTACAATCGCTGGCTCACCGAGCAGGTGCTGCCGGAAGGCGAGCGGGCGGCTCTACTCGATGCTGTCGCTGCCGATCTCCGAGCCCGACGAAGCGTTGCGGCAGGTCGAGACATTCGGCGATCTGCAAGCACATCACCGGCTTCATGGTGACGTCGGCGCGCACGCTGCCGATCCATCACAATTCCAACATGAAGGTGTTCCGCGCCATCGAGGAGCGCGGGCTCGCGCTCGCCTTCCACTCGGCCATCAATATCGGCGAGCCGGTGTTCAAGGGGCTCAATCGTTTCGCCGCCGTGCACGCGCTCGGCTTCCCGTTCTTCAACATCCTGCATGTGACCAATTGGGTCACCAACGGGCTCGGCGAGCGCTTTCCGAAATTGCCGGTGATCTGGATCGAAGGCGGGCTCGCCTGGGTGCCGTTCCTGATGCAGCGGCTCGACCATGAATTCATGCTGCGCGCTTCGGAATTTCCGCTGTTGAAGAAGAAGCCGTCGGACTACATGCGCGACATGTATTACGCCTCGCAGCCCATGGAGCGCGTCGACATGCTGGCGCTGGAATGCACCTTCCGCATGATCAATGCGGAGTCGCAGCTGATGTACGCCTCCGATTATCCGCACTGGGATTTCGATCTGCCGTCGACGGTGTGGGACCTGCCGTTCGTGTCGGAAAAAGCCAAGCACAATATCCTCGGCGGCACCGCGGCGCGGCTGTTCAAGCTGCCGCCGCGCAACGACAAGCAGAAACAAAATCTCGCCCGCTTCGGCAATCTCGCGGCGTGACGTGCAAGACGTCAGGCTCGGTGTCGATATCGGCGGCACCTTCACCGATGTCGCGCTTGAGGTCGGCGACAGGCGCTACACCGCGAAGGGTTTGACGACGCCACGCGCGCCCGAGGACGGCGTGCTGGCGATCCTGCACTCGGTCATCGCCGAGGCCGGCATCGCGCCGTCCGACGTGCGCCTGATCATCCACGGCACCACGCTTGCCACCAATGCGCTGATCGAGCGCAAGGGCGCCAAGACGGCGTTGTTGACCACCGAAGGCTTCCGCGACGTGGTCGAGATCCGCCACGAGAACCGCTTCGAGCAATACGATCTCAATATCGATCTGCCGCCGCCGCTGGTGCCGCGCCGATTACGCCTGCCGGTGCGCGAGCGCGTCGATGCGCAAGGCGCCGTGCTGGTACCACTCGACGACGACAGCGTTGCGCGCGCGATCGATACGCTCGCTGCGCAACAGGTCGAGGCCGTGGCGGTCGGGCTTTTGCACAGCTTCACCAATCCGGAGCACGAGCGCCGGGTCGGCGAGGCGATCGCGCGCCGGCTGCCGAATGTTGCCGTGACGCTCTCCTCCGATGTCTCGCCGGAAATGCGCGAATACGAGCGTTTCTCCACGGCTTGCGCCAACGCCTATCTGCAGCCGCTGATGGGGAATTACATCGGCAAGCTCGAGCGCGAGCTGACGCGCGCCGGCTTTCGCTGCCCGATGCTGCTGATGACCTCGGGCGGCGGCATCACCACCGCCGATACCGCCATCCGCTTCCCGGTGCGCCTTGTCGAATCCGGCCCGGCCGGCGGCGCCATTTTCGCCGCCTGCATCGCGCGCCAGCACGGCCTCGACCAGGTCGTGTCGTTCGACATGGGCGGCACCACGGCAAAGATCTGCTTCATCGACAAGGCGCAGCCGCAGACCGCGCGGCTATTCGAAGTGGCGCGGATCTACCGCTTCGCCAAAGGCAGCGGCCTGCCGTTGCGCATTCCGGTGATCGAGATGGTCGAGATCGGCGCCGGCGGCGGCTCGATCGCGAGCGTCGATGGGCTTAACCGCATCGTCGTCGGCCCGGCGAGCGCCGGCTCCGAACCGGGGCCGGTGTGCTACGGCCGCGGCGGCGGCGAGCCGACCGTGACCGATGCCGACGTGGCGCTCGGCCGCATCGATCCGCAAACATTTTCCGGCGGCAAGATGGCGCTGGATGCCGCCGCCGCCAAAAACGCGATCGCCGCGCGCATCGGCAAAAAGCTCGATCTGGTGGTCGAGCACGCCGCGCTCGGCATCAGCGAGGTAGTCGACGAGAACATGGCGAATGCGGCTCGCGTGCACGGCATCGAGAGCGGCAAGGATTTGCGGCCGCGCACCTTGATCGCCTTCGGCGGCGCCGCGCCGCTGCACGCCGCGCGTATCGCCGAAAAGCTCGGCATCGGCCGTGTGCTGATCCCTGCCAATGCCGGCGTCGGCTCGGCGGTCGGCTTGTTGCGCGCGCCGGTGGCTTACGAGGTGGTGCGCGGCCGGCTGATGCGGCTCGAAACCTTCGACGCGGCGGCGGCCAATCGCCTGCTCGCCGAGATGCGCGCCGAAGCCGAAGCGATCGTGCGCCGCGGCGCGCCGGACGCTGTGCTTACCGAGCGCCGCTCGGCGCTGATGCGCTATCGCGGCCAGGGCCACGAGATCACCGTCGAGCTTCCGGTGCGGGACTTCACGGCTGCGGATCGCGCGACCATGCGAAAGCTGTTCGAGGAAGCCTATAGCCGACTCTATAGCCGGCATATTCCCGGTGTCGAGATCGAGATTTTGAGCTGGGTGGTCGCGGTCGCTGCGCCCGCCGAAGGCGAGCTTGCGGTCGCGGTGGAAACGAAATCTACGGAGCCGAAGCCAAAATCGCGGCGCCAAGTGTTCGACCCGGCGAGCGGCGAATTTCTGGACGTGCCAATCTATTGGCGGCCGGATTTGGCGCCGGGTGCGCACATCAAGGGGCCGGCAGTGATCGCCGAGGACGATACATCCACAATGGTGAGCCCGCTGTTCGATGCGCGTATCGACCGCTTCGGCTATATTGAGCTTATCCGTCGCGAGACCTGAATCATGATCGCACGCCCCAACGCCGCACTTGCGCAAATCCATACCCAGATCATGTGGAACCGCCTGATCGCGGTGGTCGAGGAGCAGGCGCAGACCATGATCCGCACCGCATTCTCGACTTCGGTGCGCGAGGCTGGCGACCTTTCGGCCGGGGTGTTTGATCGCCAGGGCCGCATGCTCGCCCAAGCGGTCACCGGCACGCCGGGCCATGTCAATTCTATGGCCAACGGCGTCAAGCATTTTCTCGACGTCTACCCGATCGACAGCATGAAGCCGGGCGACCACTACATCACCAACGATCCGTGGCTGACCGCCGGCCATCTGCACGACATCACCGTCGTCACGCCGAGCTTTTATCGCGGCGAGGCGGTCGGGCTGTTCGCCAACACCATCCATGTGGTCGATATCGGCGGCCTCGGCATGGGACCCGACGGCCGGCAGGTGTTCGAGGAAGGCGTGGCTATTCCGATCATGAAGCTCGCCCGTGAGGGCCGCATGAACGAGGATTTGTTGCGCCTGGTGCGCGCCAATGTGCGTGAGCCGCTGCAGGTCGAGGGCGATATCTATGCTTGCGCCGCCTGCAACGACGAAGGCAGCCGGCGCCTCCTTGAGATGATGGAGGAGTTCGACATCGCCAATCTCGACCGCCTCGGCGACAGTATTCTCGAAGCCTCGCGCGACGCGACGCTGGCGCGCATCCGCAGCCTGCCGAAGGGCACTTATCGCAACAGCATGACCATCGACGGCTACGAGAAGCCGCTCATACTCAATGCGACATTGACCGTCGGCGACGACGGCATCCATGTCGATTATGCCGGCACGTCTTCGGCGTCGGCCTACGGCATCAACGTCGTCTACAATTATTGCCTCGCCTACACCGCGTTCGGCGTCAAATGCCTAGTGGCGCCGGAAGTGCCGAACAATGCCGGATCGCTCGAGCCGATCACAGTGAGCGCGCCCGAAGGTTGCCTCCTCAACGTCAAGCGGCCCTGGCCGGTGGCAGCGCGCCACACCGTCGGCCAGATGCTGCCCGACGTGGTGTTCGGTTGTTTGCAAAACGTCATCCCGGGTGGCGTGCCGGCCGAGGGCGCGTCGGCCTTGTGGAATCCACAAATTTTTGGCGGCGGTTCGCTGGTCGATGAAGTCGAAGACGGCACCGATGCGAACACGCTGCCGGAATTCTCCACGGTGATCTTCCACTGCGGCGGTGCCGGCGCCCGGCCGGAGAAGGACGGCTTGAGCGCGACGGCGTTTCCGTCAGGCGTGCGCACGATCCCGGTGGAAGCCACCGAGAGCGTGGCGCCGGTGGTGTTCTATCGCCGCGAATTCCGCGAAAGCTCAGGCGGCGCCGGCAAGCGCCGCGGTGGTCTCGGCCAGGTGATCGAGATCGGCGGCGCCGGCGCCAATCCGGTGGCGCTCTTGTGCAATTTCGAGCGGGTGAAAAACCCGGCGCGCGGCCGCGACGGCGGCAAGTCCGGTGCAGCCGGAACCGTGGCGCTGCGCTCGGGCCGCCCGATCCGGCCAAAGGGCCGGCAGACCGTGCCGCCGCGCGACGCCATTCAGTTGCATCTGCCCGGTGGCGGCGGCTTCGGCGATCCGCGCCGGCGCGATCCGCAAAGCGTGCGCGACGACGTGCTCGATGGTTTGATCACGGCGGAAGAAGCGCAGCGCGATTACGGCGTGGTCATCGATGCGCGTGGTGAGATCGATCTGGCCGAAACCGCGCGCGTCAGATCGCCATGAGACATCTATCCGTCAACGCCGCAATCATCAGCATGGCCGCGGCCGCTGTGATCGTCGCCGCGTCCAGCGTGCCGGTTCTGGCGCAAAGCGCGTCGTTATGGTCCGTGCCCGAAATCGGCGCTTTGCCGCGCGATGCGCACGGTCTGCAGGTCCGCGAGGGCCGCGATCTCATCACCGCGACCTATGCCTATATCGGGCCGGAAGTGCCCGATGCTGCGAAACACTACGCCGGCAACAATCTCGCCTGCGCCAATTGCCACCTCGAAGCCGGCACCAAGAAATTCGGCTTGCCGTTGTTCGGCCTGTTCGGCGATTTTCCGCAATATAGCGCCCAATCCGGCGGCGAGATCAGCATCGAGGATCGCATCAATTCCTGCATGACGCGCAGCATGAACGGCCGCGTGCTGCCGAACGACGCGCCGGAGATGCAGGCCATCGTCGCCTACATCAAGTTTCTCTCTACCGGCGTGGCGCCCGGCCAACACCTGCCCGGGCTCGGCGCCGGTCATATGCCCGAGCTCAGCCGCGCCGCCGATCCCAAACGCGGCCAGCCGATTTTCGCGCGCGTCTGCGCCGCCTGCCACAACACCAATGGATCGGGTATCCGCCGCGGCACGGCTGGCACCGATCTCGGCTACCTCAATCCGCCGCTGTGGGGACCGGACTCGTTCAACGATGGCGCCGGAATGGCGCGCATCATTACCTTTGCCAATTTCATCCACTTCAACATGCCGCACGGCACCGATTATCTCGATGCGCGGCTCAGCGTCGAGGAGGCGTGGGACATTGCCGCTTATGTGGAGTCGCAGCCGCGGCCGCACCGCGCCGGTCTCGAGCACGACTTTCCCGACTTGCTGACGAAGCCGGTGGATGCGCCGTATGGTCCTTACTTCGACAAGTTCAGCGAGCTGCAACATAAATATGGGCCGTTCGCGCCGATCCGCGCCGCGATTGCGCGGCTCAAGCAAGGCGGTGGTGCGCATTAGATCGGCGCGCCCATAGGCGCGAAAAAATGCTACTATGGCAGCCGGCCAGCAGTCGGTAACCGCGAGCGCGCAATGCCCATCAAAATCATCGGCATGATCGGCGTCACGCCACCGCGCAGCGACGCCACCTTGCATGTTATCGAGGGCGGGCTGTCGCCCGATTATGTGGCGCAAGCCGCGCGCGCCCATGAAGCGTCCGGCTTCGATCTGGTGCTGGTCGGCTACTCGTCGTCCTCCGCCGAGGGATTTCTGGTCGCGCTGCATGCGGCGTCGCGCACCGAACGGCTCGGTTATCTCATCGCGCACCGGCCAGGCTTTGTGGCGCCGACCTTGATGGCGCGCAAGATCGCGACCTTCGATCATCTCACCCAAGGCCGGCTTGTCCTGCACGTCATCACCGGCAAGACCGACGACGAGCAGGAGGGCGACGGCGATTTCACGCCCAAGGACGAGCGCTATCGCCGCGCCGCCGAATATCTCGAGCTGATGAAACTTGCCTGGTCGAACGAGCGGCCGTTCGATTTTGCAGGCGACTTCTACCGGGTGAAGGGCGCGCACTCCGACGTGCGGCCGTTGCAAAAACCGCATCCGCTCATCTTTTTCGGCGGCGCGTCGGAAGGCGCGCTCGAAATGGGCGCGCGGCTGTGCGACGTCTACGCCATCTACGCCGAGCCGCTGAAATCGACCCGCGAACGCATGCGGGAGTTTCGCGCCCGCGCCGCGGTGTTCGGCCGCACGCCGGGCTTCAACGTCTCGGTGCGCCCGATCATTGCCGCGAGCGAAGGTGCGGCGTGGGACAAGGCGAACAGGATTTTGGCCGGCGTCTCCGGCAACAAAGGCTGGAGCCGGCAGGAGGCGATGTCGGGACCGGTGGACAATGCCGGGCGGCGGCTGATGAGCTTTGCGCTCGAACGCGACGTCCACGACGAGCGGCTATGGATGCCGATCGCGCGCGCCACCGGCGCGCTCGGCAACACGTCGTGCCTGGTCGGCACGGCCGAGCAGGTCGCAGCCGCGATCCTGGAATATTACAAGCTCGGCGTCGGCTCGGTGCTGATCCGCGGCTTCGATCCCATGAACGACACCGTCGAGTTCGGGCGCGAACTTATTCCGCGCATCAAAGCCGGCGCTGCTGAGGTCGACCGCCTGCAAGCGACCGGCTGAACTTTTATGCCGACAGCGCGATCGGCGCCTGCGCCGTGGCGTCCTGCAGGATCATGTCGGCGCCCTTTTCGCCGATCATGACCGCTGCCGCATTGGTGTTGCCGGAAACCACGGTGGGCATGATCGAGGCATCGACCACGCGCAGGTGCTCGAAGCCGCGCACGCGTAGCCGCTCGTCGACCACCGCGGCCGCATCCGGCCCCATGCGGCAGGTCGAGGTCGGATGATAGACCGTGGTGCCGGTGTTGCGAGCATAGGCCAGGAGATCGGCATCGCTGTCGCATTGCGGTCCGGGCGCACGTTCCTCGGCGATCAGCTTGCGCATTACCGGCTGGCCCATGACCCGGCGAAGCACGTGCAAACCGGCGATCACGGTGTCGCAATCGGTGCGCGCCGAAAGGTAGCGCGGCTGGATCGCCGGCGCGTCGGCGGGGTTATTGGATTTGATGCGGACAAAGCCGCGGCTCTCCGGCCGCAATTGGCAGATCGAGGCCATGAAGCCGGGGAACGGATGCACTGCGGCGCCCGCGCTCTCGGTCGAGAAGATCAGAAAGTGAATCTGCACATCCGGCGTCGCCAGATCGGGCCGGGTGCGAAAGAACGCGCCGGCATAACCGGCGCCGATGCTCAAAAGCCCCTTGCCCGACAGCATATAGCGGATGCCGGCGCCGTAGCGGTGGCGCCAATTGTTGATCACGTCGTTGGCCGTGATCGGCGCGGTGCAGCGGAACTGCATGCGCACCTGAAGATGGTCCTGCAGGTCGGAGCCGACGCCGGGCATGTCCGCGGTCACCGCGATGCCGTGGCCGCGCAGCAGATCCGCCGGCCCGACGCCGGAGAGTTGCAAAAGCTGCGGCGAATTGAACGCGCCGCCTGCGAGGATGACTTCGCCGCCGGCGTAAGCGGTGCGCGTCGCCGCGCCTTGGCGATATTCGATGCCGACGGCGCGGCGGCCCTCGAACAAAATACGCGTCGCCAGCGCATTGAGCTCGACCTTGAGATTGGCCCGTTTGCGCGCCTGCTTCAGATAGCCGGCGGCCGTCGACCAGCGGCGGCCGTTTTTCGCCGTGAGCTGGAAATAGCCGGCGCCTTCCTGGGTCGGCCCGTTGAAATCGTCGTTGCGCGGAATGCCTGTTTGCTCGGCCGCTTCGAGGAAGGCCTCGCACAACGGATGCGGTTCGCACACATTGGAGACCGCGAGCGGTCCGCCGGTGCCGTGCAGATCGTCGGCGCCACGCTCCTGATCCTCGGAGCGTCGGAAATACGGCAGCACGTCTTCGAAGGCCCAGCCGGTATTGCCGAGCTGGCGCCAGTGATCGTAGTCCTCGTGCTGGCCGCGGATGTACAAGAGCCCGTTGATCGAGCTCGATCCGCCCAGCACCTTGCCGCGCGGCTGGATAATCTGCCGGTTGTTCAGCTCCGGCTCCGGCTCGGATTTGTAGCGCCAATTGACCTTCGCATTGTCGAACAATTTGGCGAAGCCTAGCGGAACGTGAATCCAGAAATGGCGGTCATGGCCGCCGGCTTCGAGCAGCAGCACGCGATGGCGGCCCGACGCGGTCAGCCGGTTGGCCAGCACGCAGCCGGCCGAGCCGGCGCCGACGACGATATAATCGAAGTGTTCGGAGTTCTGACGTTGTGCCATGGCGCGTTTTCTCCCCGCACCAAGCATACCGCGAAACTACCGGAGCTGCCTATCACGGGGCACCAAGCTCCGCACAGGCACAAGGGAGAGGCGCTCGATGCCGATGAGGACTTGCGAATTTTTTAAAGCGAGGCCGCGACGACGGCAACGTCAGCGACGATCGGCGCGGCCGGGGAGCCGTTGACGTTGATATTACCCTACACTAAAGGTTGTAGTTGCGGCACGGAGCATGTGATGGTCGGCACATTGGAGTGATTGCGCAAAGACGGAACGCCTATCCATGCGCCGCCGCCGGCCTTCGCGCGATACGGGACCGGTCGGCGTGCACTGGCGGCTTTTTGGCGGCGGTTATTCGACGAGTCGCTACATGCGCAACGGGACTGCCAAGGCTCATCTCGGCTCTAAGTCGTACCAGTGAGCGCAACGGGTCAATAACGCGAGGAGAGAGCCAATGGCCAATGCTGTGAAGCCCTGGTTGGATCAAGCGGGCAAATTCCCGATAGCCAAAATAGGCGGCATACCCCATTTCAATGACGCAGTACTCCTCAACGCCCCGCGAACCGGCGTTCTTCATACCACCGAAGGTGGATGGGCCGGCAGTTTGGCCATCTTCAAGCAGCACTTCGCTCCTCATTTCATGCTCGGCTTCGACGCCGACGAGCAAAAGGTGCGGATAGCCCAACTTGTCCAGATCGGAACGATCGGCGCGGCGCTGAAAGCGCATAACAATCAGGCGATCGTGCAAATCGAGATGATCGGTTTCTCGAAAGAGACGCCGTGGCTACCCGATGACGACACCGTCGCCGCGCTGGCGTCTTTGATGGCGGCCTGCAACAAGGAATACGGCATTCCACTCGCGCATCCGTGGCCGGACGGCGATTTCGGCAAGGCGGGTAATAATACGCATCGCTCGTCCGGTAAGTTCGGCAACATAGCTGGCTGGTACGGTCATGGCGACTGTCCGAGCCCTGACACGCACTGGGATCCCGGCAATCTCCAATGGAGCGTCGTTCTCGGCAAGGCTATGCAAATGGCGGCCGATATCGGCGTGCCGAGTTCGGCGGCGGCGGGACCGGTCGCCATGGCCCGCGAGCAAAGTGCGACCGCCGCGCCGAAGAAGAAAAGACGTTCTTGATGGGACCCGACTTTCCGGTCGTGCGAAACATCTTCAGGTCGCGTTTTGGGTATGTCAGGGAGCTAAAACGAAACGTCTTGCGGACGTTCTAAGGCCGCGACAAATACGTGGCTCACTTCTTCGCCGCCACCTGGGCGGCAAGCATCCGCTTTGTCGCCTCCAGGTCGACAAGCGGATAGGTATCGAAATGGGCGGGAATGATGTCCGCCCACTCGTTCAGGATTTGATGCAATGCCTCGTTGCTTGCCACGTCGAGAACGGCGATCGCGCCGCGCCCGGCGCGGGCGTAGACGTGCCGGCAAACCCCGCTCGCTTCATATTTGGCCATCCACGGCCAGAACGATTGCCGGTGCTCCGCGAGATCGGACGGTCGTTCGGGTCGTGGCGTCGAGACGACGAGAAATAACATAATGCGGACCTCCGAACGGCAGACTTGCGGCCGATGTGACTCCGTTCCCTAGCGTACGAACTTGTAATGAAACCGCGCGCCGTCCGCCTCGATAAGCCCGGTGGTCGGATGCGGAAAATGGATCGGCAGCACGAACCTGCCGGTGCCGGCGGTTTCGCTCAAGAACTTGCGGCGTGACTGCGCGGCCTGCGCTTGGTCCCAGTCGAATACCGTCGACCAGTCCGGCTCGCGGCATTGCAGCGCGTGATGCATCAAGTCGCCGACGACGATGGCCTGCTGGCCGCGCGAGCGGATATTGACGCAGCAATGGCACGGCGAATGGCCGGGCGTCGGCGTCAACCAGAACGTATCGTCGAGCGCATAATCGTCGTCGACCAGAAGCGCTTGCCCGGCCGCGACCACCGGCTCGCAATTGAACGGCCACACATTGCCGCCGCCGCCGGGCCGATTGCCGCCGCGCTTGGCCTCCTCCTCCCACGCCGCATATTCGCGTTTGTGGAAGATGTATTTCGCCTTCGGGAAGGTCGGCACCCAGCGGCCGTTGCGCAGCATCGTGTTCCACCCGGTATGGTCGATGTGCAGATGGGTGCAGAACACGTAATCGATATCCTCGAAGCGCAGGCCGGAGGCACGGAAGCCGTCGAGCCAGGGCTGTTTCGGAAAATCCATCGGCGGCGGATAGCCCTTGTCCTCGCCGGTGCAGGTGTCGATCAGGATGGTGTGCTTGGGCGTGCGCACCACATAGGTCTGATAGGTGATGACCATCTTGCCGGACACCGGATCGAACACTTCCGGATCCAGCGCTGCGAGATGGCGCCGGCCGATCTCGGGATCGTAAGCCGGGAACATTTCCTCCGGCTTACGCCACGGCCCGTCGCGTTCGATGATGCTGGTGATGGTGACGTCGCCGATGGTGAGCTGTCTCATAGTGCCCCTGCGCTTGTGTCGTTGGGTTTTCGCTTCTGCCAGATGCGCCAGCATAACGGACATTGCCGAGCGGCGACTAGCGACCAGGAGTTCCAATGAGCGCGGAGCGCCCCGCGCCGGACCCTTCGCCTAAAGCACCAGATTTACGGGACAAAAACGCGCTTGCCGGCCTAAGGCGATGGGCTAGACTGAATGCTAAGCGGTCATCCGGTGCGAGGTGACTGCAAAATTCCAGGGAGGAACGACGATGCGAAAGCTCGATAAGTGCGCCGTTATTGCGGCCGCGGCGACCGGCCTCGCGCTGGTTCTGGCGACGCCCGGTTATGCTGCGGACACCATCAAGATCGGCGTCATCGCCGAGGCGCAAGCGGTCGCCGCCTCATCGATCCCGCTGGCCGCCCAGCTCGCCGCCGACGAGATCAACGCCGCAGGCGGCGTCAACGGCAAGAAGATCGAAATCGTCTCCTACGACAATCACTCCTCCGCCGCGGAATCGGTGCGCGCCTTCCAGCGCGCCGTCAACGAGGATCACGTCAACGCGGTGATCGCGAGCTATATCAGCGAAGTGGTGCTGGCGCTCGAGCCGTGGACCGGCCGCTTGAAGACCGTGATGGTGACGCCGGGCGCCGCCTCCGACGTCATCACCCAGAACATCGCCAAGGATTACGACAACCTCAAATATACGTTCCATGGCTATCTGACCTCGACCAGTATTGCGGACTCCGTCTGCGCTCCGGCGAAGGACCTTCTGGTCGATCAGCTGCATATGAAGACCGCCGTGGTGATGAGCGAGGATGCGGCGTGGACGACGCCGCTCGATGCCGAATACATCAAATGCCTGCCGGAGATCGGCTTGAAGGTGATCGACCATATCCGCGTCTCGCCGGATACCACCGACTTCACGCCGATCTTCAACAAGATCGAAGGCGAAAAGCCCGACGTAATCATCACCGGTATTGCCCATGTCGGCGTACAGCCGACGGTGCAGTGGAAGCAGCAGGAGGTGCCGATTCCGATGTTCGGCATTTCGGCGCAAGCGACCAATTCGAGCTTCTGGAACGACACCAACGGCGCGGTCGAAGGCGTGCTCTATCAGGCCGTGTCCGGGCCCGGTGTCGCGGTGACGGCGAAGACGCTGCCGTTCGTCAACGCGTTCAAGGCGAAGTATGGCAACTTCCCGTCCTATTGCGGCTATACCGCCTATGACGAAGTCTACTATCTCGCCGACGCCTTCAAGCGCGCCGGCTCGACCGATTCCGACAAGCTGGTCGATGCGCTGGAGAAGACCGACTATGTCGGCACCATCGGCCGCATTCAGTTCAAGGGCAAGGACACGCCCAATCCGCACGCGCTCAAGGTCGGGCCCGGCACCATCACCGGTCTGATGCTGCAATGGCAGGACGGCAAGCAGGCCAATCTGTGGCCGGCCAATGTCGCCAACGGCAAGCTGAAGTTCCCGAAATTCATCAAGGTTGGCGCTGCCAACTGACGGGGACGATCGACGCTTTCCTAAATTCTCCCCGCCCGCGTCTGCGAGCGGGGAGAATGCTGTTGGGAGGGGGCTTGTTCGTGGTGTCTGACCGATGCTGTTCTGGCAAATCCTGATCGATGGCTTTGCGATCAGTTCGCTCTATGCGCTCGGCGCCACGGGCTTTGCGCTGATTTTCGGCGTCTCCGGCGTGCTCAATCTGTCGCACGGCGCGCTGATGGTGGCGGCGGTAGTCGCCGCCTGGGCCGCCGGCAACGATTTGCATGTCGGGCCCTATGCGGGCGCGTTGATCGGTATCGCCGTCGGCTTCGTCGCTTCCATGATCACCTATTTCCTGATTGTGCGGCCGCTGCAGCAATCAAACAAAATCCGCGAGCAGGAAAAAGAGATCTTCATCCTCACCGCGACGCTGCTCTGGGGCATCATGCTCCAGGAGCTGATCGCCTTTTTCTACACCAATAATGCGAAAACCGTGGCGCCGATCGTCGAGGGCGTGGTGCGGATCGTGGGCGTGCGTACGCCGTCGAATGAGATTTTCACCGCAGTCGTTTGTTGGCTGGTGATCGGCATTCTTTGGCTTCTGGTCAATCGCACCCGCGCCGGCAAGGCGGTGCTGGCGGCGTCGATGAATCCGCGCGGGGTAACGTTGTTGGGCATCGAGCTGTCGCAGGTCTACATCGCGGTGTGGGCGATCTACGGCGTGCTGGTCGGTGTCGCCGGTGTTTTGCTCGGCATGTTTCTCGGCGTGTCGTCCTATAGCGTCGGCCCGCTCACCGCGAGCGCGTTTTCCATTGTCGTGCTTGGTGGGCTGGGCAGCGTCTCCGGCGCGCTGATCGCGGCCTATGTGGTCGGCTATCTCGAAACTCTCACCGCTTATCTGATCTCGCCGGCCTATCGCACCATCCCGGCGCTGCTTCTGCTCGTCGCCGTGATGTATGTCCGCCCGCGCGGGCTGTTGGGGCGCCGCTAGATGGGCGGTCTTTCGACCACGCGCGTTCTGCTCATCGGCCTCGTTGCGGTCGCGCTCGCTTCGTTCCTGCCGCTCGGCGTCTCCGGCTACATCCTCGGTCTTCTCACTATCGCCTATTATTTCGGCGTGTTCGCCATGGCGTGGGACCTGCTGTTCGGTTTCGCTGGCGAAGTCAATTTCGGCCCGACCTTCCTGATCGGGACCGGCGCCTATACGGCGGGTATTCTCGATAACCTTTACCAGCCGCCGATCTGGCTCTGTGTCGCCGCCGGGGCGCTTGCCGCGGTCGCCGGCGGCGTGGTGCTGGCACTGCCGGCGTTGCGGGTGCGTGGACCTTATTTCGGGCTGACCACGTTGGTCGCCGTGCTGATGCTGCAGAATTTTGTCGTGGTCGACGCCAGCCTCACCGGCGGCGAAATCGGGCTGACCGTGCCCGATGTCATTACCATCAGCGACGCCAAGAACTACCTGATCGCGCTGTGGTTCATGGCCATCAGCGGCGCGATTTTGTTCGCGCTGTCGCGCTCGCCGGTCGGGCTCATTCTGCAGGCCAGCGGCCAGGACGCGGTACAGGCCGGCGCGCTTGGCTTCAATGTCACCAAGCACAAACTGACTGCGTTCGTTATCAGCGCCTTCTTCTCCGGCCTCGCCGGCGCGCTCTTGGTGTTCTATCTCGGCTCGGCTTCGGTGGGCACCTTCATCGATATCACGGTCGGCGTGCAGATCATCATCGCCGTGGTGATCGGCGGCCGGCGCACCATTCTCGGCGCCGTGCTCGGCGCGATCTTCATCATCGCCATGAGCGAGGCGCTGCGTCCGGTCGGCGATCTGGCGAATTTTATCGTCTTCGCCATGGCGCTCGTGGTCGTGCTGTTATTTCCGAACGGCTTTTTCGGCCTGCTCACGCGCAGCAAAGAGACTTCGTGAGCATGGCAAACGCGCATCTCGAAGTATCGGGGCTGACTAAGCGCTTCGGCGGTCTGGTCGCCGTCAAGGACATGACGTTCGCTGTCGGCGCCGGAAAAATTTTGGGACTGATCGGCCCGAACGGTTCCGGCAAGTCGACGGTGATGAAGCTGATCATGGGCATCGAGCGGCCCGATGCCGGCTCGGTGCGTATCAACGGCACCGAAGTCGCCGGTTGGCCATCGCACAAGGTCGCGCGCATGGGCGCCGGCATCGTGTTCCAGCATTCCCGCCCGCTACACCGCCAGACCGTGCTGGAAAATATCAAGCTGGCCTTGCTTCCTGACAAGCTCACCCGGCTATTGGCCGATCCGGAAACCGATACCAAGGCCCGCGCCATCGCCGCGCGCGTGGGCTTGAGCGACGTGCTCGAACGCCGGCCGGCGACCTTGCCGTTTGCCGATCTGCGCAAGATCGAGATCGCGAAAGCGATCGCGCGGGATCCGCAGGTGCTGCTGATCGACGAGCCGTTTGCTGGCCTGACCTCGAAGGAAACCGCGGCGTTCTCCGACCTGATCTGCGAATTGCGCGACGACGGCCGCGCCGTTCTCCTGGTCGATCACAACGTCAAAAGCGTGGCGCGTCTCGTCGACCGCGTGCTGGCCATGTATGTCGGCGAGCGCATCGCTGAAGGCAGTGCCGACGAGGTGATGCGCAACGACACCGTGCGCCGCGTCTATCTCGGCGGCAGCATCGAGACCGCGGCGCGCCCGGAATCGTCGTTCCGCGATGCCACGACGCCGTTCCTCGAGGTCAAGAACGTCAGCGTGCATTACGGCAAGGCGCAGGCGCTCGACGGCGTGTCGATCCACGTCCATGCCGGCGAGTTCGTCTCGGTGGTCGGCTTGAACGGCGCCGGCAAGACCACGCTGTTCAACACCATCTCCGGCTTTTTGCCCTATGCGGGCGACATCCGCCGTGAGGGCGCGTCATTGCGCGGGTTCACCGCGGCGACCATCGCGCGCAAGGGCATCGTGCAATGTCCCGAAGGCCGCGAGCTGTTCGTCGACATGACGGTGCGCGAGAACCTCGATCTCGGCGGCCAGCATCTGCCCCCGGCGGAATGCGCGGAACAAATCGCCTGGCTGTTCGACCTGTTCCCGATCCTGCGCGACCGCCAGAAGCAGGCGGCCGGCACCTTGTCCGGCGGCGAGCAGCAGATGCTGACCATCGCCCGCGCGCTGATGATGAAACCGAAGCTTCTGATCCTCGACGAGCCGACGCTTGGCTTGGCGCCGGTCATTCTCGAGCAATTGTCCAAAGCGCTGGAGCGCTTGCGGCAGACCACCGCGATCACGGTCCTGCTCGGCGAGCAGAACGTTACCTTCGCGCTGCCCCATGCCGACCGTGTCTATGTGCTCGAACATGCCCGCATCGTCTGGGAGGGCGAGCCGGCTCGCTTCGCCGCCGACGTCGGCACCGGTTATTTGTAAAAACCGCCGCGCTCGCGCGTTATTTCTCCAGCCACGCCGGCACGCGCTTGAGCGCGTCATTGCGCGCCGCCGGATTGGTGCCGCCGTGCGCCCTGCCGGAGGGATCGACGGTATTGACTAGGCCGGTGCGCAACCGGATCGGCGCATTGGCGCGGTCGAACTCGTGATAGGCGCCGGGATAGACGATGATCTCGGCGCGGGCGCTGCGGCCGCGGGCGCCGGCAACCATCTGCTGGCAGGCCGATGCCGGCGTCCAGTCGTCGGCGCCGCCGATCAGGATCAGCGTCGGCACGCGCGCGCTCCATGCGGTCTCGCGCAGGCGGCGGCAGCTCGGATAGAGCGCGACGGCGGAGCGGAAATCCGCGCCGCCGTCATGGGATACGGTCGTCGGGCGCACCGTCCACAGCGCCGCGACGGCGCCGTGCGACCAGCCGAGCAGCGAAATGTGATCGGCCTTGACGTAGCTCTGGGTTTGCAGCCAGCGCCGCGCCGCATTGGCGTCGGCAACGCGCTCGCGGCGGGCATGAACCTTGCGGTTGGCTTCGCGACATTGCGGGCCCAGCCCGCGCGAGCCGAACGAGTCCGGGAACAGCACGACAAAGCCTTTGCCGACCAGGAGATTGGCCCATTCGCTGTAAAGCTGCGATTGGGTTGCCGGGCGGTGGATCAGTCCGCCGCAATCGTGCATCGCCACCACGGCCGGAAACGGTCCGTCGCCCTCGGGTCGGTATAATGTGCCGTGGAGCGTCACATTGTCGGCCGGGATGTCGACATGCTCAGGCGCGGCGGCAAGGGCTGTGACGGCGCCGAAGGCGACGCCGGCAAGCGCGAGGATAAATTTGCGAAAGCCCATATCTGCCAATGCGAATTCGTGGCCTCTGCCGGCGTTGCCGGGCGGCAGCGTATCATGGAGTGTACCGCCGGCGCAGGTATCGGCGATCAAAAGTAAGAGGGTTTCGCCCGGGCGGCGGAATGATTATGTTGCGCCGGCTGCGGGCCGTTCAAGCTTTGAGTCGGGGGCCGGTCCGGAATTTCCAGGGAGCAGTCACTTTAAGGAAGCAGTCGGAGGCGCATTTGCTCAATCGTACCGATCGTCCGGCCCCGATGCCCGGCGAGGCCGACGTCAAATATCTCGACGGCGATTTCCGCGTCGTGCGGCCCGGCGCTTTCGTGCGCTGCGCCGTGACCGGCATCGCCATTCCGCTCGAGGAACTGCGCTACTGGAGCGTCGATCTGCAGGAAGCCTATGCCACGCCCGAAGCCGTGGCGCAGCGCCAGGGTTCGGGTTACGCGCGAAAGTAAGGCGCGCAAAATCGCCGGCGCCTGATCGTGGCTAATCGCGCGCACGATTGCACCGGCGCCGGCAGACTTCACATCACGCGGTATCGCTCTACGGGGTCGCCTGCTTCGGCACGATGGAGACGAACAAGGACGCCGTGCCCGAAAGCCGATGGGTGGTGTAGAAGTCCAGCTGGCCCACGGGCGCCGGAATGCCAAATCGGTGCAGTGCGGTGATACCGTAGGTCGTTATGTTGGTCGAGTCCGCGCTGCCCAGATTGACGCGTGGGATCAGCACGCTGAACGACGTCGATCCTGAATCGATCGACACGAATATGGGAACGCTGACGACGGTGCCGGCTTCGGTGTCCACGCTTTGGATTTGTGTGCCGGTGAATGTCTTGTTCTGAGCGGAGTCGTGATAGGTGAAACTCGGCTGGCCCAAGAATGTCGTGGTCGAATAGGTGATGTGGATTCCGTCGCCCGACAGCGCATAGTGGTTCGGCGACTTCATGGTGCCCGGCATCTGATACTCCTACGGTTGAACGTTACAGTAGCAAGTCGATGAAACGCCTACGCCGGGAAGTATACAACTTTAGACCGTGACGACAATATGACAGCTATCTTTAATAGAATTGAGCATTTTCAGCAGAATTGAGCCGCGCGAATTTGTCGCCAGCAACCGCCGCGCGGTACCGTTGAGCAAGATCTGAAAAAGATCAGTTGCGCTTGGCGGCGCTCAGCACCAGCCGCCGAAATTGATCCTGCTCGTCGATGACGAGCCGTACCGGCAATACGCTGGTACGCGCGGCAAGCGCCGCAAGCGCCGGATCGCCGGCGAGGCGGACGTGGTCTTTTTCGGTGGTGATGAGCACGAGGTTTTCCGCTTGCGCGCGCGCGATCAATGCCTGCGCCTCCGCCGCGGTGTAACGATGATGGTCGGGAAAGCTCGACCGCTCGGCAACCGCGATGCCGGCCTCGGTCAGCGTCGCAAAAAACTTATCCGGATTGCCGATGCCGGCGAAGGCCAGCACTTTGCGCTTGCCGAGCGCTGCGAGGCTGTTGCGGTCGCCTTCGAGCCGGCCGTGGAACACGGTGACGCCGTAGCGGCGCGCGGTGTCCAAAACTTTGGCGGCGCCGTCCGGCGGGCCGACGACCACGAGCGCTTGCGCGCGCGCGATCTGGATTTCCAGCGGCGCCCGCAGCGGGCCTGCCGGAATGACGCGGCCATTGCCGATGCCGCGGCGGCCGTCGACCAGAAGGATGGCGAGATCCTTGATCAGCGACGGGTTCTGGAATCCGTCGTCCATGACGATGACGCTGGCGCCGGCGGAGCGGGCGATGCGGGCGCCGGCGACGCGGTCGCGGGCGACGATGGTCGGCGCAAGGCGCGCCAGCATCAGCGGCTCGTCGCCGACATCGGCTGAGTGATGAAACGACGGATCGACGCGCACCGGTCCGGCGAGTTTGCCGCCGTAGCCGCGGCTGAGAAAAAACGGCCGTTCGTGCACCGCAAGCAGCAGATGCGCCACCGCGAGCGCCGCCGGCGTCTTGCCGGCGCCGCCGGCCGTGAGATTGCCGAGGCAGATCACCGGCACGCCGGCGCGCTGGCCTTGCGCCTGAATGCGCCCCCACGCCACCGCGCCGTAAACGGCGGCAAAGGGCGCGAGCAGGCGGCCGCCGCCCTTGCGCCACCAGAAGGCGGGCTCGCGGATCACAGCATGATCCCGAAAAGTGGAAACCGGTTTTCGGATAAGATCATGCGCATCACTAAGAAGCTCTTTGCTCCAAGCGAAGTTGCATGAGGTAAGGATCGAGCGCGGCGAACGTGCGAGCGAGCGCGCCGCCGAGTTGCCGCACGGTTTTGGCGCCGGCCTCGGCGACCGCGGTGCGCGCCGCCGGATTGGCGAGCCAGGCGTTGAGCTGCACCGTCAGCGCCTCTTCGTCGGCGATGAGTTTTGCGCCGTTCGCCTCGTCGAGGGTGGCGTAGATTTCGGCGAAATTCCACACATGGGGGCCGTGCACCACGGCGGCGCCGAGCCGGATCGCCTCGATCGGATTTTGGCCGCCGTGTTCGACCAGCGAACCGCCCATGAACACGATGGGCGCGAGCCGGTAGATCAGGCCGAGCTCGCCGAGCGTATCGGCGATATAGACGTCGATGCCTTGCTTCGGCGCTTCACCGCGCGAGCGCAGGCCGACTGATAATCCGGCGACCTTGGCGATGTCGGCGATTGTCTCGCCGCGCGCCGGATGGCGCGGCGCGATGATGGTCAGCAGCGCCGGATGCTTGGCGCGCAGTCGCCGATGCGCGGTGATGATTGCGGTCTCCTCGCCGTCATGGGTCGAGGCGGCGGCAATCACCGGGCGCATGCCGACGGTCAATTTCAATTGCCGCAAAGTTGCGTCATCGACCGGCGGCGCCGGCACGTCGAGCTTGAGGTTGCCGGTCGAGGTCACGCGCGGCGCGCCGAGCTGCCCGTAACGCTGCGCGTCGGCACTCGATTGAGTGAGGCAGAGATCGAAGTGCGACAACAGCGCCGCGATCACGCCCGGCACCATCTGCCAGCGGTGAAACGAGCGCTCCGAGAGCCGGCCGTTGACCACGATCATCGGGATCTTGCGACGCCCGGACTCCACGATCAGATTGGGCCACAGATCGGATTCGACGAACAGCGCCAGGTCGGGCCGCCAATGATCGAGGAAGCGCCCGACATAGCGCGGCGCGTCGAGCGGGATGAACTGGTGCAATACGCCCGGCGGCAAGCGGTGCTCGGCCAGCGCCGCCGACGTCACCGTGCCCGTGGTGACAAGGACGGCAAAATTCTGCGCGCGGATGCGTTCAATCAGCGGCACCGCTGCCAGCATTTCGCCGACGCTGGCGCCGTGCACCCAGATCAGCGGACCGTCCGGGCGCGGCTGCGACGCCTGCCCGCGGCGCTCGGCAAGCCGGGTCGGATGCTCCTTGCCGCGGTTGAGCCGCCGCGCCAATAGCTGCGGCGCCACCGGCGCCGCGGCGAACGACGCGAACTGATAAAGGCGCAGCGCCAGCGGCAGTCGATCGGGCACGCTCGGCCTCCCAGATAGTGCTAGCGGAGTTACGGCTGATCGACAATCTCATAGGCGCGGCGCGTGGCGGCGTTAAGGCGGTTCTCGAGCTCCTGCCGCGCGGCTTCGAGCGCCGCGTCATCGGCATCGGCGGCGACCCAAAGCGGCTCGGGAACCACGCCGGCGCCGCGGCTGAACGGCAGATTAATGGTGGAATGATCCCAATTGTCGAGCACGATGCGCCAGTGCGTGGCGATGGCGACGGCATATATCGGCCGCCCCGACATTTGCGCGAGCTTGATGATGCCGAGGCCTGCTATTCGCGACACTTTCGGCACGTCGGCGGAGAGCGCCACCGAATAGCCTTCGTTGAGCGCATCGAGCAAAGCCTGGAACGCGGCGGCGCCGCCTTTTTGCAAGAAGCCGCCGGCACGATTGCCCGAGCCGCGGATGATGCCGATGCCAAGCCGCTCGGCGGCAATGGCGTTGACCTCGCCGTCGTGATGGCGCGACGCCAGCGCTTTCACCTTGTACGACGGTTTGTTCGCGTTGATGGTGAGCAGATGCTGACCGTGCCAGAACGTGCTGATGACCGGCATGTCCGCTTCGGCGCGGTCCCAGGCGTCGGGCGGCTCCAACGTGAGCCGCGTGGTCTTGCCGACGAAACGCACATATTCGGCGGCGGCGACGCCGAGCGCCTTCTTTGCCCATTGCTGCCGGCCGATGCGCCGCCAAAACTTCATGCGTTGTCTCAGTGCGGCGCGTTGCTGTCGGGATCGAGCAGCCGGTGCATATGTACGATGAAGTATCGCATATGGGCATTGTCGACGGTGCCTTGCGCTTTCGCCTTCCAGGCGGCGTAGGCGCTGGCATAGTTCGGATAGACGCCAACAATGTCGAGCTTGTCGAGATCCTTGAAGGTGACGTCGGCGACGTTTTCCAGCTCGCCGCCGAACACGAGGTGGAGCAATTGTTTCTGGGGGTCCGCCATGATGATCGATCCGCGCGTGATTGCGGCTTAGAGTGACGCGAGGCGTTCATCCCTGAAAAGTTCAATCAGCGCCGCGTGCCTGTCCCGGCCGGCCGCGACGAGCATCCCGTGCCGCGGCACGGGACGATTATAGGTCACAATGCCGCCCCCGAAAGACGTCAATGCGCCGCCCGCTTCGTGCACCAAAAGGTCGGCGGCTGCAAGGTCCCAGTCGTGGCTGTTGCCGCCGGCAATGGCCGCGTCGAATGTCCCCTCGGCGATCCGGGCCAAGCGCAGCGCCAGCGAGTGCGTGCGCGGCATGACGGCAAACGGCGGCGCGATGGCTTGGACCCGTTCGAGAAATTTTTTCGGGCCGGCGATGCGCGCCTGCTCGATTTGCGCTCCGGACGTGGCCATCATCGCAACGTTGTTGCGGGTGGCGCCTTGGTCCGCGACCGCCATGAAGAATTCGTCGCTGACCGGCGCATATAGGCACGCCGCAATCGGCCGGCCGTTCTCGACCAGCGCGGCGGAGACCGCCCAATCCGGCAGGCCCGCGATATAGGCGCGCGTGCCGTCGATCGGATCGACGATCCAGACATAGCGCGCGTCGAGCCGCGCCGGATCGTCGACGCTTTCCTCCGACAGCCAGCCGATGGCCGCGCCGTCACCGGTCAGCCGTTCGCGCAGCAACACATCGACGGCGATGTCGGCGTCGGACACCGGCGACAAAGCTTCGCCCTTGGTCCAGTTCTTCAACGGCGTCTTGAACATCGACAGTGCCAGCAAGCCTGCCTCGCGGACGCTGTCCGCAAGGCGCGCGGCTTGCCGTTTAAGGTCGACAACCTCAGTGGCCGGCAACAGTCAGGCCCTCCACGCGCACGGTCGGCGCATTGGTGCCGTAGCGGAAGACGAGGTCGTTCGCCGGGGTGAGGCTCTTGAAGATTTCGGTCAGGTGCCCGGCGATGGTGACTTCGCTCACCGGAAAAGTGAGCGCGCCGTTCTCGATCCAAAAACCCGAGGCGCCGCGGCTATAGTCGCCGGTCACCAGATTGACGCCGACGCCGATCAGGTCGGTGACATAGAAACCGTCGGCGATCTCGGCGATCAGCGCCTCGGCGCTTTTGGGGCCGGCGGCGAGATGCAGGTTGCTCGGCCCGGGCGAGGGCGGCGACGACACGCTGCGATAGGCGTGGCCGGTGGTTTGCAAGATTGAGCTCGCGTGCGGTCGCGCTGTCGAGGAACCAGGTTTTCAGGACGCCGCCTTCGACCACTTTGCGCGCGCTGGTGACGACTCCCTCGCCGTCGAACGGCCGCGAGCGCTGGCCGCGTTTGCGCAACGGATCGTCGATGATGTCGATGCCGGGCGCAAATATCTGCTCGCCGAGCTTTTCGCGCAGGAAGCTCGTCTTGCGCGCGATCGAGGAGCCGTTGACGGCGTTGGCGAGGTGGCCGATCAGCGAGCCGGCGACGCGGGTATCGAACACCACCGGCACGCGGCGCGTCGTGACTTTGCGCGGATTGAGCCGCTTGACCGCGCGCTCGCCGGCATTGCGGCCGATGACCGTGGCGCTTTCCAGGTCGGCGGCGTGCAGCGTCGAGGTGAAATCGTAATCGGTCTCCATGCCGGTGCCGTTGCCGGCGATGGCCGACATCGAGATGGAGTGATGCGAGTTCATGGCCGCGCCATGGAAGCCGTGGCTCGTCACCAGCACCAGGCCGCCGATGCCGGCCGAGGCCGAGGCGCCGCCCGATTTGCTGACGCCTGAGACCGCCATGGCCGCCGCCTCAGCCTCCCGCGCGCGCCGTTCCAGCACGCCGACGTCGGGCATGTCGGGATCGAGCAGGTCGAGCGCGGGCGGGTTGTGCGCCAGGAGCGCCGGATCGGCGAGGCCGGCGAAGCGGTCGTCGGGCGCGGCGCGCGCCATGGCCACCGCGCGCTCGGCCAGCGCGGCAAAACCGTCGCCGTTGAGATCGTTGGTCGAGACCACCGCCTGCTTCCTGCCGACGAGGACGCGCAGCCCTAGATCGTCGCCTTCGGAGCGCTGCGATTCCTCGACGGCGCCGTCGCGCACCTCGACCGACAGCGACACGCCGCGCACGGCGACCGCGTCGGCCTGGTCGGCGCCGGCGCGCTTGGCGGCGGCGACGATCCTTTCGGCGACGTCGGCGAGGGCGGTTTGGTCGTGGAGCGATGGCATTGGTTGGCGATTGGTGTATGCGGCGGTGAAAATTAAGACAAGCGAAGATGTGGGCGCGGATCGCGGGTTTCAAGCCACAAAATAGCACTTCACCCTGAAAGGGGAGGTCGATCGCGCAGCGATCGGCGTCCCGCAAAACACTTAGTACGATCAATTTGCCCGGCTGCGGCAACGTCTCGTCAATCATGCGGGCCGTTGGCGCGCGCAACACGACCTTTTAACCAGGATCCTTAAGCCGATTACGACCGCACTCTGGCAATGTCACGGCAACCGGGCGGCAACAGTCCGGGGGGAGTTCGAGTTTCGAGGCGTCAAATGGAAGCCGGCAGGTTCGCTGCCGGGTCGGGCCGCGCGGGGGCGATCCCCTCGCGGCTCGACCCCTTCTCCTTGCCCGTGCGGTTTACCGCCGCCGACGAAGCGGCCGACGAGCGGCTTCGCGTCGTCGACCTGCATCGCGAGCGCGTGGTGCTGCGCCGCTCGGTGCGCGGCATCCGCATGGCCTTGAACATGCCGGTCGCGTCCTATCGCGGCGTCGCCATCCGCCTGAGCGGCGAAACCGGCAAAGCGCCGACCGCCATCACCGTCATGCTCGAGCATCGCGACCCGGCTTTGTCGCTGCCGCTGTTTGCTTCTTCCGAACGTGACGACATCGTCGCCGAATGGCAAAGCTGGGGCAGGGTGCTCGGCCTGCCGCTGCTCGTCGCCGAAGGCGATGGTTCTTTGCGCGAACCGTTCGCCCGCCTCGGCGCGCTGCGCATCGAAGCCCCAACCTGGCGCCGCCGCCGCAGGAGCGCGATCGCCAAGCGCCGGCCTTCTCGATTGTTGCGCCGCCGCCCCGGCAAGCTGCCGGCAACGCCGATCGTGCATCGCGGCGAACGCGAGATCATCGCGCGAAACTGACATCCGCCCCCGCGAAGCGGGGAGAAGGCATAGGCGACCTCCGGCCGCTGATATCCAAACATTCATGCTCGCTCGCTTCTTCTCGCGCCGAGAACTTTCCGCACCGACAACCAAAGCTGCGCCGTCCGCTGCCCCTCCAGCGCGGTTCGCTCGCTTCGCGAGCTAAAATACTGTCATGTCAAGCGCGAAACCGGTTCGGTGAAATGGAAAGCCAGGGGTGGTGCCTGCTTTTCGTTCGTCCGTTGAGCTTCGCCCGCAAAATTTCAAGAATTAAATGAAGGAAGCGGAACGCCGGCAAACGCAGGTCACCAACCGCCGCATCTTGCGATGCGGCGCGCGCCCATTCGGAGCGCGCACGCTTGTCGGCGTTCCACCGCGGCTCTCACCTGAGGGAGTATCTCATCCCAAAGGCTCAGCTTCAGGCCAGGCTTCCTGGGACTTGGTCTGAACGGGCGTTACCCGCCTTCGCCTGTCCCAGTCCAGGGATGCACCTCCCGCCCCGGTCATCGTGCCGGGGGACTGATACCCAAGCCGCCCGGGAGCAGGCTGCAAACCCGCCCGCGGGCACCGCCCTCGCTCCCATGCCGCGATGTGCCTCCGCGCCATGTCCTTCACCGGAGCGAGGATTGTGAGGTAACCGATACAGATACTAATGTCAATAAAAAAGTGACGAGATATTCAGGGGGGACGAGCGAAGTTATCCTCGCGACGATCGTGCACTCCCTCTCCCCAGAGGGGAGAGGGTGGGGTGAGGGGGCTCGGGCGTGCGAGAAAAATACCCAGCTTCCGAACCCCCTCACCCTTGCTCACTGCGTTCGCTCGACCTCTCCCCTCTGGGGAGAGGTGAAATAGAGAAGCGCGGCGAAGGAATCATTGTCATGAGTGCGGCCGGAAACGGCGCCAACAGATCGCGCGGGTCGGGCTCGGTGCCGAGCCAGCGCGGGTGCTGTGCGGCCGCAATGATGGCCGGCATGCGGTCGTGGACCGTTCCGACCAGTTCGTTGGCCGGAACGGTGATGATGCAGAACGTGCGCTCCCAATCGCCGTTTGGATTGCGCCAGTTCTCCCAGATGCCGGCGACGCCGAACGGCTTGCCGTCCGTCATGGCGAAGGCGTGCAGTTTTTTCCGTTTGTCGCGCTCGTAGAACGCATCCATCGGCACGATGCAGCGGCGCTTCACATAGGCGTCGGCGAACATGCGCTTGTCGGCGACGGTCTCGGCGCGGGCATTGATCGGCTGAACTTCAGGCCGCGCTTTCATCCAATGGGGAATGAGGCCCCAGCGCAGCATGGCCGAGGTTATTTCGTTGGTCACCGGATGGCGGCGCCACACCGGCAGTTCGCTCGACGGTTTTGCATCGGTTTCGCGGAACACCGCCGCTTCGATGCGCGTGTCCGATACGAACGGGTCTTCCTTGGAACGCACTCTGACAAGGCCGCACATGCTCGAACTCCAGGCCGGCGGCATAGTAGAACAAAACAAGAACAATTGAGTCAAGTGGGTCAAGTAGGGTCAAGCGGGTCAGGCCAGTCAGCCATGGTGTACCGCAAGGGCGAGTTGTCGCCGGCCGCCGTCGACCGCGGCTGGCCGCATCAGGTGGCGCTGCCGGCAAGCGCCTGCGAGCACGGCGGCTACCAGACCATCCAGGATTTCTGCAAGGATTTGTCGCTATGCCCGCGCGGCCATTCCGTGGCCCATGACGGGCAGTGGTTCAACGTCTACTGCTTCGCCGCCGCGGCGGATGCGGAAAAATTCATGGCGCGGTTCGGCGGCGAAAAATTCGATCCGAAGCAGAGAGGGAAGGGGAGCAATTGGATGCGGTGGAGGAAATAAGATATTGGCCAAGTGGAGAGCAATCAGAGTTCGAGCGTATTTCGTCGACAGGAGCATCGGCATGAAGATCAACGTCGTGGTGCACGAGGCGGAGGAAGGTGGCTTTTGGGCCGAGGTGCCGGCTATTCCGGGCTGCGCCACTCAGGGCGAGACCATGGACGAGTTGATGCGCAATTTGCATGAAGCCATCGAGGGCTGTCTTTTGTCGTAGCCATCATCTCGCTTCGCTCGCTCGACCTACATTTCCTACACCGCAACCACCTCGACATCGCCCAATCCCGCGACCGAAAACATCGCGTGCTCGCCGGGCTTGATCGACATCGTCGGAATGACGCTGCCGGTGATCACCACCATGCCGGCTTTGAGGCCGCGGCCGCGTTCGGCGAGATGATTGGCGAGCCAGGCCAGCGTCGCGCACGGGTCTTCGGCAAAACCTTTGCCGGCCGGTTTGCCGTCGATCTCGAGCCGGCCGGCGATGCCGTTGAGCAACGCGGGCGAGATGGATTTGGCCGCGCCGATGACGATGCCGCCGTTCCAGCAATTTTCCACGATCAGCGAAGCGGCATCGGTCTTGGTGTAATCGGCATTGCGGTCTTCGATCAGCTCGAAGGCGGGCATCGCGGCCGAGATCGCCGGCGCCACCTTGTCGCGCCGCCACGGCGCGCCGGAGGCCGGCAGATCGGCGCCGAGCATCAGCGCAATCTCGCTTTCGATGCGGACATTGACGAAATTGGCGGTGTGCAGGTGCGCCGGCGAATAGTGGATGGTGTGCGAAAAGATCGCGCCGCCGCAGGGATGGTCGATGCCCATCAGCTCCTGCATCACCTTGGTGGTGGTGGCGATCTTGGCGCCGCACACCGCGCCATAGACCGGCTCCGCCAGCCGGTAATAGGCCTCCTGCGCCGCATAGGCCTCGCGCAGCGACGCGGGTTTCAGCTCAGCCGGCAGATTGCGATAGGGCAGGCGGCGGACGCGGGCGTCCCACATCCATTGGGCCATGGCGTCTATGCGGTCGCTGGCGTCCATGGGCGCAATTGTAGCCCGGATGGAGCGCAGCGTAATCCGGGATTCGGCGATCCAACCTCGCCGGCCGCCCCGGATTTCGCTGCGCTCCTTCCGGGCCACCGCGCTGGATTCGTCATTGCCGGGCTTGACCCGGCAATCCACCGGGCGATTCGGCGCCGTCTACGCTTGGGCGGCGATAAATTTGAATGCCGATCATCTGTATTGACCGCCAGGCTAAGCCCGGCGTCGAAGATGAGGCGACCGTAGCCCCGTTATGAGCGCAGCGAATGCGGGACCGATGGATCGGGCTCATATTTTGGCCCCGGTTTTCGATACCGCTCAATCCGGGCTACGCTTGGTTCGTCCCATCCGGGTGGCGCCTGCCCTGGATCGTAAATTGATAGTTGTCTATGGTCCTTATATGCCAAAGGTAACTCTGACCAGCTTTCGCGTGCGTGGCTTCCGATCCTGCAAGGATGCTTAGTTTAGTCCGACTCCAAGTATCACCGCTTTGATCGGCCTGAACAGTTCTGGCAAAACAAATTTTCTGCAGGCGCTGGCTTTGTTACGAACTGCGACCCAACAACGATTTAGAGGAGAAAGAGACTTTTCCGCTACACGATGCCAGATTGAGGTCGACTTCCAACTTAGCAAAAAAAAGTTTATTACCGTGCTAATCTCGTTTTTCGCACAAATGAACGCCGAGCGCGCGATGAGGTTATCGAGCTGGAGGAAAAATGGAATTTTACGGAGCTTAAGTGGCAACGCGGGTGGATTACTTTCCCGTGGGTTTTGTCTCCCCATCACTATAGACCTCGTTTTGTCGACGGCGACGAAGGACTGATATATTTTCCAAAAAATTCCGGTCCTGACCTGCTCCCCAACTTGCCCTCGTTCATAAGGAGAGTCTGTTCCAGTTTTGCCCCTGGTTGGGGCGTGCTGCGAACTCGGTTGGTGTGAGCCCGTTGAGGCTCGAGTGCGGTCGGTTGGTGTTGTAGTCGGTCCTCCATTCTTCGATGATCTCGCGCGCCTCTTTGAGGTTGGCGAACAGATGCTCGTTGAGGCACTCGTCGCGCAGGCGACCGTTGAAGCTCTCGACAAAGCCATTCTGCATCGGTTTGCCCGGTGCGATGTAGTGCCATTCGACGCCACGCTGCTGCTGCCAGGCCAGGATGGCGTTTGAGGTCAGCTCGGTGCCGTTGTCGCTGACGATCATGCCGGGATAGCCGCGCAGTTCAGCGATCCGATCGAGCTCGCGGGCGACACGCAGGCCGGTGAGCGAGGTGTCCACCACCAGGCCGAGGCATTCCCTGGTGAAGTCATCGACCAGCGTCAGGATGCGGAAGCGCCGGCCGCTGACCAACGTGTCGGCCACGAAGTCGAGCGACCAGCGCAGATTGCGATCCTGCGGCACGGCCATCGGCGCCCGGGTGCCGAGAGCCCGCTTGCGGCCACCACGCTTGCGCACGGTCAGCCGTTCCTCCTTGTACAGCCGATAGAGCTTCTTGGCGATTGAGCTTGATGCCCTGTCGCTCCAGCATCAGACCGAGACGCCGATAGCCGAACCGCCGTCGCTGCGATGCCAGCTCGCGCAGACGCTTGCGCAGCTCTCCATCGCCAGACCTCTTTGACGCATAGCGATAGGTCTTCGGATGCAGGCCGACCAGCCCGCAGGCTCGACGCTGCGAATAGCTCTTCTCTCGGACCGCCCAGGTCACAGCTCGTCTCCGCAAGCTGGGCGTCAGAAGTTTTTTCCGAGCATCTCCTTGAGCGTCGATGCGTCTAGCATCGTCTCCGCCAGAAGCTTCTTGAGCCTGCGGTTCTCGTCTTCCAGGGCCTTGAGCTTGCGGGCGTCAGAGATCTCCATCCCGCCATAGCGAGATCGCCACTTGTAGAACGTCGCATCGCTGATGCCGTACTTCCGGCACACATCGCCAGCCGACAGCCCGGCAGCGTGCTCCTTCAGCACCTTGATGATCTGCTCTTCCGTAAATCTGCTCTTACGCATATCCGCCTCCCTTAGGGAACGGACTTCCCCCAAAAACGGGGGCATTTAAGGGGAGCAGGTCAGTCCTTATGCAGGAAAAATTCCGAAGCGGATCATTGATGCGTTAGATCTTATCAGACATTTCTGTAGTGAGATTAACTATTATAGTGCGTCCCAATTTACAAATCCAACATTAAGTCCCACCTCATTTGAAATTGACGATCAGGATAATTTAATTCCTCCGAGAAGTCCGCATTCTTAATGAGTGAGACGGATTGTCGCTATCTTGCGCCGGCCGGGGAGAGTCGACAAGGCGCCTTTCCCGCCACCCAGACGCGCGTTTCCCGGATGCGGCGCAGCGTGAAACGGTGCGCCGCTGATCCGGGATCGTCGCAGACTCGGAGTTTGTTACGATCCCGGGTCTGCAGCGCATCATTGCGCCATAGCGCGTCGCAGACGCGCGTAAACGCGCTTATGGCCATGCTGCGCTGCGCCCGGGAAACGCGTTTTCGGGATCAGCCAAGCCGGCGCAGCGCGGCGTCGAGCACCAGGCCGGCGAACAGGATCAGACCGGCGTCGCGGTCGGACTTGAACACCTTGAGGCAATTGTCCGGGTCGCCGATGTCGAGGCGGGCGATCTGCCAGGCGAGGTGGGCGGCGAAGGCGGCTAGTCCCAGCGCGAAGACCACGCCCGCGCCGGCGAAGAAACCCGCAAGCCCGATGAGGATGACGGCGAGGCCGTAAAACAGCGCCAGCATCGGCTTGGTCCGCGCGCCGAACAACAGCGCGGTGGATTTGATGCCGATCAGCGCATCGTCTTCGCGGTCCTGATGGGCGTAGATGGTGTCGTAGCCGATCACCCAGGAGATCGATCCGGCATAGAGCAGACAGCGGCGCCAGATCGAGCCGGCCGAAGGCGCCGGCCCAGCCCATCAGCGCGCCCCAGGAAAACGCCATCCCGAGCACGATTTGCGGCCAATAGGTGATGCGCTTCATGAACGGATAGACGACGACGATGGCGAGCGAGGCGATGCCGAGCGCGACGGTGAAGCCGTTGAACGTAATCAATACGGCAAAGCCGATAAGCGCTTGCAGGACGAGGAACAAAGCCGCTTGCGCAACGCTGACTTGACCTGAAGGAATCGGCCGCGAGCGGGTGCGCTCGACGGCACCGTCGAGATCGCGATCGACGATGTCGTTCCAGGTGCAGCCGGCGCCGCGCATGGCGAAGGCGCCGATGAAGAACAGAACCAGATGCAGGATGTTGGGCGCCCGCGCGTGGGCCGCGACGGCGGCGAGCGCGGACGACCACCAGCACGGCAACAGCAACAGCCAGGAGCCGATCGGCCGGTCGAGGCGCGCCAGCCGCAGATAGGGCCGCAGCCAAGCCGGCGCCAGCGTATCGACCCAATTGCCGGTCGCGTCGGCGACAGCACCGCCGCTCATTTGGCCAGCGGATTACCGGTCAGCGTGTCGAAGCGTGCCGCGGCCGGTCCTGGTGTTCTGGCCGGTATCGACCGACGGCGTGCCGATGGCGTCGCTCAATGTCGGCGCCTTCGGCTTCGGCCCTTCGGCACAGACCGTGTCGCGGAATTTTATTGTATTGACGTGCATGGTCTTGGCCTGGGCGACCGCCTGGTCCGGCACCCCGCACCCTCGCTTGTTGTCCTCGAGGAATTTCACCACCTTTTCCTCGGCGGCGGTGAAGCTTTGCACCGCAGCGCACATTTGTTGGCGATCGCCCTTGCGTTTGCCGATCGCCGAGACCACCTCCGCTTTCGCCTTGGCTTCGTCGCGCAGTTTCGGGAAGCTCGCGCATACCCCCGATGGCTGCGGCGGCCCGCCCATCGGCGGGCCTCCCTGCATTGGCGGGCCGCCCTGCATCGACCCCGACGGAAAGACCGACTGCTGCGGCGCCGCCGGGAACGTGGATTGCCGCGGCGGTGCCGGGAACGGCGAAGTCGAGTCCGCCGGCAACTGCGATTGCTGCGGTGGCGGCGGGAACGGTGAGGACTGCTGCGGGGCCGGCGGGAACGGCGACTGCGCCAGCGCGGCATGCGAGAGCGCCACGCCGGCGGCCAAGGCCAGTCCCATCGCCACCACCAGGCTCCGATTCATAGCGATCCTTTGCGGTTCCCCAAGCCTGTTCCCGATGCCGGCCGTGCCCGCGCCCTCAGAAGCCTGACGAATTCGGCGACAAGGGGGCAGGCTGCCGGGTGCGACGCTTGTGCTCATCTGGCAAACTTGAGGTAAAGCCGCTGCGCCTTTGCTTGGCCGGTATAGGCTCGGCCAGTATAGCGTAGTCGCCGCCATGCCTGCTTACGATTTTCGCAGTCCCCGGCTTTTCGTCGAGGCCCCGCTCGCGGCCGGCGCCGCGGTTCCGCTCGACCGTGCCCAGGCCCATTATCTGACCACGGTGCTGCGCCGCAAATCCGGCGCCGGCGTCCTCGTCTTCAACGGCCGCGACGGTGAATGGAGCGCGACTGTCGGGGTGCAAAAGCGGGCCGCCTCGCTCGTCGTCGACGCCAAAACCCGCGAACAGACGATGCCGGCCGACCTGCATTATCTGTTCGCGCCGCTCAAATCGGCGCGCCTCGACTACATGGTGCAAAAGGCGGTCGAGATGGGCGCCTCGCGGCTCCAGCCGGTGCTCACCCGCCACGGCCAGGTGGCGCGCGTCAATCTCGAGCGCATGCGCGCCAATGCCATCGAAGCCGCCGAGCAATGCGGCATTCTTTCGCTTCCTGAGATCGCCGAGCCGGCCGACCTGCCGCGGCTTCTTGCCGACCGCGATCCGGCGCGGACCATCGTGTTCTGCGACGAGGATGCCGAGGTCGCCAATCCGCTTGCCGCGCTATCCGCCGTGCCGCCGCACTCGCCGCTCGCGGTGCTGGTCGGACCCGAAGGCGGCTTTGCCGAGGACGAGCGGGCGATGTTGCTCAAATTGCCGAACGTGATCCGCATTGCGCTTGGCCCGCGCATCCTGCGCGCCGATACGGCGGCGGTCGCGGCGCTGACGATCGTTCAGGCGGTGATCGGCGATTGGCGCTGACGACGGCGCTAGTGGATCATCCACGGCTTATCGATGCAGACGAAGCTGATGTAATCGCCGTAGGTGCGATGGACGCTGGTGATGTGCGACAGCCGGCGCCAGCGCGCGCAATAGTCTTGCGCCATCTGCTGATAGACGCCTTCGAGGTCCGGCGAATAGGGGATGATGCCGCCGGTGTCGTTGCCGGTGATCCAGGGGCCGGGTCCGGTAAAGCTTGCCAGCACGGCGCCGGTCGAGCCGATGGCCAACAGCGCCGCCAGCGCGCCAACGATCAAGGATTTGCGACCCATCGCACCAAGCCTCCCGCCTTTGCAAGCGCTGGAAGCTTAGAGGCTGATGCCAATAATGGGAAGCGGCGGCGGTGCCGCCGCCGCGGCATTCACAGCATCGAATAGGCGCTGGCCACCATGCCGACCGGCCGCTTGTCGTGGGCGGCGAGCAGCATGACCCGGCCAAAGCTGGTGTTGCGGCCGATGCGCACCACGCGGGCGTCGGCGACGATGTCGTAATTCACCGGGCGGAGGAAATGCGTGGTCTGGTCGATCGTGCTCATCGGCCGGTAGCCGTTCCAGGCCGCCGAGCAGGCAATCACCATCGCGGTATCGGCAAGCGCCATCAGCGCCTGGCTGCACACCGCCGCGCCGTCGCTGCAAATCTTCTTGGAGAACGGCAGCCGCACCACGGCGCCGGGCTGCCAATCGTCCGCCGCGCCGGGCGGCCGGACCGGCTCGACGCTTTCCACGAGCAGCGCCAGATCCTGCACCCACGCCGGAAATATCTTGATCATCAGGCGCCCCGCCGCCTGCAAACCGAACGCCGGTTCCGGGGTTAAAAGCCGATGCACTTCGCCCATATCAGTTCCCCCACCTCATGCCCCGACCATCGTCTGCGATGGCTCATCGGAAGCCGCCTGCCAGACCGGCAAGCCCCCGCTCGCCGGCAAACGCCTTTACGCACCACCTCGCAGCCGCCGGATTTTTCGGCGGAGGAGGGGGAGACTGATGACGAAACTGACTACAAAGGGGAGCTCAGTGAGAGCCGGGACGCGGCCAAAGACGCCTCACACCCCGCCGGTACTCACGAATCAGCGAACGCATTCTGGTAGCACAGCGCCGCAAGATTTGCCGTGGCCGTCTTGCCACGCTGGCCGGGCAAACGCGCCGTAGCCGGCTTGCGGCCTTGACCGGCCGGCGCCGCCACGGCACGCTCAATGGGGCTTTGCGGGAGTTAAGGAAGATGGTCGGTTTCGGCCGGATTGCGGCTGTCGCGCTTGGCTTTGCGTTCTGCGTCACCGGCGTCTCGCAGCCGCGCGCGGCAAGCTGGCTGCAGATGAATTTCTGGATGTCCGGGCCGGGCTACGAGCGCGACGAGCGCCACGTGCCGGCCTGCGACTTTCCCGGCGCGCTCGACCGCGTCATCGCCAACTTCCACACCAAGGAATATCGCTTCTGGAACTCGGAGCTGCGCATCGTCGGGGTTGAGAACATCCACGAGACCGCGTGGCTGCCGTGGGCGGCGCAGTCGATCCCGCGCCGCTTTTGCAGCGGCACCGCGGTGATCAACGACGGCGCGCGCCATCCGCTGTTCTACTCGATCGCCGAAGATACCGACATCGACGGCTTTGGCTGGGGCGTGAATTTCTGCGTCACTGGGCTTGACCGCAATGACGCCTACAGCCCGAACTGCCGCGCGGCAAAGCCTTAGAATTTTAGTGGAGCATGATCTTTTCCGAAAACCGGTATCCACTTTTCGGGATCATGCTCTAGAAGCTAGCTGAATTCCTGCAACACCCGTTCGCGCAAACGAACGCGGTCGCTGACGCCGCGCTGGGCGAACTCGATCACCTTTTTGGCAACGACATCGGTTTCGGCGCGGTCGCCGTCGCGCAAGCCGAGCGTGCGACAGACGTCGGCATAAGCGCCGGTCAGCACGCTGATCGCTTCCGGCTCGAACGGCTTGTTCCGGAACAGGCTATAGATGGCCATCGTAGTGCCCTCATCACTGTGACGGACTTCGACAGGGCCGCCAGTCAAGTCGCCGGCGGTTCGGCGGTAGTCGCACACCCACGATCCTGGCAGTCGCCGGCCGCGGCTCAAGCACGAACTGTTAAGTAGGTGGAGAACCGGTTACCGTCGATACGCGGTTCCTCCATACTTTGTTCCCGCTTCGTTCAGGTCGTGCTATGGTTCCTTCTCCCTGATGGCGAGGTTTTTCATGATCAGATTTGTTGCCGGCTTGGCCTTTGCCGCGATCTTGTCGGCCGCCGCTTGTGTTGCGGCTTCGGCGCAAGATGCGCGGCAGAACGAGCCCGGAAAATTCGACTTCTATGTGCTGTCGCTGTCGTGGTCGCCGTCGTTCTGCGCCGCGGCCCAGGACAGCGGCCGCTCCGGCGGCGCGGAATGCGGCGCGCGGCCTTATTCGTTCGTCGTGCACGGGCTGTGGCCGCAATACGAAAAGGGATTCCCGGAATATTGCGAGCAGCCGTCGCCGCGGCTTTATCACGGCATCATGGAATCCATGCTCGATCTGATGCCGGCGCCGCATCTGATCTACAACGAGTGGGACAAGCACGGCACCTGCTCGGGGCTGTCGGCGCGCGCTTTTTTCGAGACCGTCCGCAAGGCGCGCGCCGCGGTGAAAATCCCGCCCGATTATGTCGATCTGAAAAACCCGCTCAGCGTCGCGCCGGACGCGGTGCGCGACGCCTTCGTCAAGGCGAATTCCGGCCTGACGCCGGGCGGCATCGCGGTGGAATGCGACAAACGCCGATTGACCGACATCCGCATCTGCTTGTCCAAGGATTTGCAATTCCGCGACTGCCCGGACGTGGTCAAACGCGCATGCCGGCGCGACCAGGTGGTCATGCCGCCGGTGCGCGGCGGCTGAGCGCCGGGCGTTGGGCATGATCCCGAAAAGTGGTCGCCGGTTTTCGGAAAAGATCATGCCCCAACTCAATATCCCGTGAACTATCAGCACGCCTTCCATGCCGGCAATTTCGCCGACGTGCACAAGCACGCGGTGCTGGCGCGCATCCTTTCTTATCTGAAAAGCAAGCCGGCGGCGTTCCGGGTGATCGACACCCATGCCGGCGCCGGCCGTTACGATCTGCGCAGCGCGGAAGCAATCCGCGGCGGCGAGTGGCAAGAGGGTATCGGCAAACTCTTGGGCAGACCTCTGCCGGACGAGGTGCAAAACGCTGCTCGCGCCCTACCTCGACGTTGTCCAAAACCTCAATCCCGGCGGCGCGCTACGGGTCTATCCGGGCTCGCCGCTCATCGCGCTTCACCTGATCCGGCCGCAGGACCGGCTGATCGCCTGCGAGCTCGAGCCGCGCGCGGCGGCGGCGCTCAAAGGCGTGCTGCGCGACCGGCGCGCCAAGGTGCTGGCGCTCGACGGCTGGACCGCGCTCGGCGCCTATGTGCCGCCGAAGGAGCGCCGCGGTGTCGTCCTGGTCGATCCGCCGTTCGAGGACGCGGCCGATTTCACGCGGCTCGCCAGCGCCTTGGCGGCGGCGCACCGCAAATGGCCGACCGGCATCTATTTGCTGTGGTATCCGATCAAGGAGCGCGACGCGCCCGACGCCCTGGCGCGGCGGCTGCGCAAGCTCGAAATGCCGGCCGTGTTGCGCTGCGAGATAACGATGGGACCGCCGCGCGCCGATGCCGGCCTGGTCGGGTCCGGCCTGATCGTGATCAATCCGCCGTTCAAGCTCGATGCCGACCTGAAAGTCCTGCTGCCGGCGCTGGCGGAGGCGTTCTCCCCGCAGGCGGCCTGCCGGATCGACTGGCTGGCCGCCGCCAAGTAGCCGCCCGAGGTAGCCGCCCACTTTTCCACAATCAAGAATTGGTCTAGCTTTGTGGCGCTGGGCTTAGACGTTCCGCCTCCTGTGGGGGGCCGGCGGAGTGATTGAGGCCGTCCTCGCTCTCTTTGCTCGTGTGGATGTCCAGCCTAGCCGTCGTGCCGTGGGGGCCGACGGCGAAGCATCCACGGGGGAAGGAGTTGCTCGATGGCAATGGGTGGTACGGTCAAGTTCTTCAACGGCGAACGCGGCTACGGTTTCATCAAGCCCGACGACGGCGGCCGCGACGTGTTCGTGCACATCACCGCTGTTGAACGGGCGGGGCTGAAATCGCTGATCGAGGGTCAGCGCATCAGCTTCGATGTCGAGCCCGACAAGAAGGGCAAGGGCCCGAAAGCGGTCAATCTCGTCGTCACCGGATGAGGTGACGTTGCCGCGTCGTGTGGGAGCACGACGCGTAGCGCAATACCGTGCGGCCGCCCGGCCGAACGCTGATCCGTTGCATTGCGCTCTTGCAATGCATTGCCGCAAAAATGCACTCCCGCAAACGCACGCATACAATGATAACGTCAAAGGTGCCGCAATGATGATTCTACGCTCCGCGCCGGCTTCGCCGTTCGGCCGCAAGGTCCGGATCGCGATTTCTCTCCTCGGCCTCGACAACGACGTGAAGATCGAAGCCGCCGATACCAGCGACGTCACCGACAGTCTGCGCAAGCAAAATCCGCTCGGCAAGATTCCGGTGGTGATCGACGAGGACGGCACCGCGTACTACGATTCCCGCGTCATCCTCGATTATCTCGACGACCGCGCCGGCGGCGGCAAGATCGTGCCGCGCGACGCCAAGGCGCGGCTACAGGCGCTGCGGCTGCAAGCGTTGTGCGACGGTATCCTCGATGCCTCGATCCTCACCATCTACGAGACGCGCTGGCGCAAGGCGGAGACCCACGAGCCGAAATGGCTCGAGCATCAGGCCGGCAAAGTGTCGCGCGCACTCGCGGCGCTGGAAGCCGCGCCGCCGCCGCTCGATGCGATACCCAATGTCGGGCAGATCACGCTCGCCTGCACGCTCGGCTATCGCGATTTCCGCTTCAACGGCAGTTGGCGCAGCGACCATCCGCGGCTCGTCGCCTGGCTCGATAATTTTTCTGCGCGTGTGCCGGCCTATGCGGCGACCAAGCCGGCGGGCTGATAGCCTGGCGGCGCTCGCTCAATCAATCGCGGCCCTTGCGATGGCCGTTGCCGTTTTTCATTTTACGATGGGCGACCGGCCTGAAGCTGCGCGGCCGTCCGGCGATGTCCGGCTTTAACTCGCCATTGCGGGCCTGCGCTTCGCACGGCGCGGCGCCAGGTTCGACCAGCGTGACGCCCTGCCAGGCGCCGCTTTCGATCAATTCGCGCACCAGCGTCTTCAACGTCAGCGCCACCGCCTCGGTCGCGGGACTGCGCAGCCCTACCTCGGAAAAGCAAAGCGAGACGGTGCGCTCCAGCTTGGCGTCGGCAAACCTGCGGTGATTGAGGACGATTTGCGGATCGCCGTCGTGCACCGCACACCATGTCATGATCGAATTGCCGATGCCGGAGGCAACGAGCCGGCGCAACGTATTCATGGTGTCGCATTCGCCGATCGGCGTCACGGTCAGACCTTGTTTGTTGAACGCTTCCTGGACGGCGCGCTGGATGCCGCTGCCCGGACCGGGCACCAGCATCGGAAATTTTGCCGCCTCGGCAAGACGGATGGGGGAATTGTCGCCGGCGGCCGACACATAGAACAGTTCCTCGACCACCAGCGGTTCGACCGCAAGGCCGCGCTCGGGTTGCTCGATGAGGAGAACGGCCATGTCGAGACGGCCGTTGAGCAGCCGTTCGCGTAACAGCGCACTGTTGGCATCGGTCAGATGCAGCAGAATCTGCGGATAGGTCTCGCGGATCCGCACCAAGAGTTCGTAGCCCAACAGCGACGCCAGCGCGACCGGAAACCCGATAGACACCCGTCCCGACGGCACGTTTTGCGCGCTGAGCGCGTCCTGCTTGGCAAATTCGACCTGCCGCAGAATTGCCTCGGCGTGCCGGTACAACACGCCGCCCGCTTCGGTGAGCAGGATACCCTTCGGGCCGCGCGTGACCAGTTGCCGACCCAGTTCGGATTCCAGGCTGGCGAGATGATGGCTGATCGCGGACTGCGCGACGTGCATTTGATCCGCGGCGCGCGACAGGCTGCCGGCCTGGACGATCCCAACGAAGTAGCGAAGTTGGCGCAGGTCCATGAACGTCCGTTGTCACTGAAGGCAAACTATGCCGTCTGAAGATGTGCAGTTGCCAGCCATCGAGTCTAGCCGCCCATTGCTGCCTGGTGAACTTGCCGGCTTGCCGAAGCTTACGACCAAGGTACACACTTTACACGCTTTCCGGGTGAGTATAAATAAGTACTACCGGAAACATTTGCATGTCGGCGTTGAGCGGCTGCCGTAATGGCAGCGCCGGCGCAAGGAAGTAGGCCATGATTCACCGGGTCGTGCCTCTATTTTTGGCAATCTCGCTCTGCGCTGCCCAGGCGGCGTCCGACGCGCCGGACTGGCCGGCGGCCAAGCCGGTCAAATTCGAAGTGACTGCCGCGGCCGGCGGCTTGATCGACCTGGTGCCGCGCCAATTGTCGAATTACCTCTCGGAATCCATCGGTGTGCCGGTGATTGTCGAAGACCGGCCCGGCGCCGGCGGCAACATTGCCGCCGCAATCGTGGCGCGGGCGGAGCCCGACGGCCATATGCTTTTGGTCACCGGTTCCAACCAGGCGGTCAACCCGACGCTGCTGCCAAATCCCGGCTTCGATTACGAGCGCGATCTCGTGCCGGTGTCGATGCTGGTCACGTCGAAATTTCTGCTCGTCGCCTCGCCGTCATTCCCCGCCAAAAACATCACCGACGTGATCGCATTGGCGCGGCAAAAGCCGAAATCGGTCAGCATCGCGATCTCGGCAATCGGCACGCCCAATCATCTTGCGGCGGAAATGCTGGCGCAATTCGGCGACATCGATCTGACTTTTGTGCCTTATGACGGCGTCGCCCAGGCGATACCGGATCTGATCGCAGGCCGGGTGGACTTGACCGTTGCCGCGTTGTCGTCGCTGTTGCCGCAGGTCAGAACCGGAGCGCTCAAGGCGTTGGCGCTCACGTCGCCGCAACGTTCGCCACTTGCTCCCGAAATTCCGACCGCGGCGGAAGCCGGAATGCCCGCGCTGCAGATCGACGGCTGGATTTGCGTCTTGACCACCGGCGGCACCCCGGCCCCGATCGTCGCGCGCCTGGACCTGGAGATCGCCAAAGTTTTGGCGCTACCGGAAGTGCGCGATGCCTTCGCCAAGCAGGGCGTCGAAATCTTTCACCTGAACCCGAATCAGCTCGGCGCATTTCTGCAAGCGGAAGCCGCGCGTTTCAGTGGCCTCCTCGAGCACTCCCGCGTCAGGCGCGCATCGCCGTAAGTAAAGACGCGGATCCGCGGCCGGCGCAATTTCCCTTAAATCCGAATGTGCTTGCGTCGCATGGCGCGCGGCGGCGTTGCTCTGAGTTCCATCATCTGATTTCAAGAGGGGGCCATATCGCAGTGCGTCTTTACAACCGCCTGCCGTCGGCCGACTTTAATCGCGCGCTCGTGCTTGCATCCGTTTCCGGCAATGTCGCGATTGGAGCAGCCCACTATGACCGATGCCAAGCTTTTCATGCTGTCATCTTTTCGTCAGGCGCGCGCCAAAGCCAAAGATGCGCCGTCGCCGGCGGAAGGCCTCAAGCTGGTCAAGGCATTTCTGCAAATCGACGATTCCAAGACGGCGTGCGGAAATCATCAAGATGGTGGAAGAAGCATCCGCATCGAAGAGCGGATAGAGGCAAGGCGAGGTCGGCTCGACCTCAGCGCTTCGCAGCGTTGCTCTCGCGTCCCGGCAGTCAGTCGCCGACATGCTTTGAGGATATCGCTTTCACGGTACGGTTTTGGCACGAAGGCGCTGCCGCCAACACATCGGCCGGCATCGAGCGATCTCCCGGATGTATAAACCACCGGCACGCCCGGGCGAACGGTGCGAAAACATTCGGCAACGTCCCAGCCGCTGGCATAGCCGCCAAGATTGACGTCGGTGAAGACCACGTCGATCAACGTATCCGAATGGCATAGCGCGATGGCCTCTTCGCCGGTCGCGGCCTCGACGACGGCGTAACCCGCTTCCTGCAGACAGCTGACAATATTCAGTCTCAGGAACAATTCGTCCTCGATCACGAGAACCACGGGTGATTGGGCACCGTTTTTTGCTGATCTCGGCAAGCGCGCGCCCTCCACCGCCAAGCGACGAGCGCCTGGCGCGATAGATAATTCAGTTCCTTGGGTCGTTGCGGCGCCCGGATTTTCGACCCGCGAAAGCGCCTAATTTGATTCAACCGCATCCCGACGGTACAGTTCCGTACTTTGGTCTTTTTATCTCTTCGCAAGGTTTCAATGGCTATTGGCCATCGAAGTACCTATCTACCACATACCGCTAGCAGCGACCTTCGGGCGCGAACGGTTGAGAGACCCTGATGTGCTCTTGCCCCTTTGGGAACAAGAGCCATGCACGCACCAACCTCTCTATCACGTCATTCATCTCCATCACGTCATTCAGCGCGGCAGCGCAATCGGCTGTTGGCCGCACTATCGCCGGCGGATTTGGCGTTGCTGCAACCGCACTTGAAGAGCCTCGCGGTCGCGGTCAGACACGAGATCGAACGGCCAAACCGGCGGATCGAGTTCATCTATTTCATGGACGCCGGCATCGCCTCGGTCGTCGCCGTCCAAGCCGACGAAACTCAGGTCGAAGTCGGACTGGTCGGACCCGAGGGAATGACCGGGACGGCCGTTGTTTTGGGCGGCGATCAATCGCCGCATGCCACATACATCCAGGTCGCCGGCGAGGCGCAGTGGATCAAAGCCGATCAATTGCGCAAGGCGATGAAGGCAAGCGATTCATTGCGCGCCTTGCTGCTGAAATACGTTCAAACCTTCATGGTGCAGACGACCCACACGGCCATCGCCAACGCTCGCGCCCATATCGACCGGCGCCTGGCGCGGTGGATTTTGATGGCGCAAGACCGCACCGGCAACAAGACGCTGCCGCTCACGCACGAGTTTTTGGCGCTGATGCTGGGCGTGCGCCGGCCCGGCGTCACCGAGACGCTGCAAAGCCTCAAACGGCAGAAGCTGATCGAGACCGGCCGCAACCAAATCACGGTGCTGAGCCGCAACGGCATCGAGAAGCTGGCGGGCCAATCCTATGGCGTGCCCGAAAAGGAATATCGGCGGCTCATTGGCTAGCTTCGGTCCGCTTCTCGTCGATCGCGCTCACTGCATGATCGTGGTGCGCCAATGGATGCGCCGCTCGTCGGCGGAATAGCCGCCGGCGGCCGAATGCACGGTGCAGCGGTTGTCCCACAGCACGATGTCGCCGGCTCTGCCACTTGTGCCGGTACTCGGCGTTGGGCTGCAGCATGTACCAGTAGAGCTCGGCGAGGAGGCGATCGGCTTCGGCGTCGGGCATGCCGACGATGCCGATGGCATGGGTCGGATTGACGTAGAGCGATTTTCGCCCGGTCTCGCCGTGAACGCGCACCATGTCGTGCACCGCCGGCGGCCGCGCCTGATCCGCAGGCTCGAGCAAATCGAACCATTTGCGCTCGCGCCCGCCGTAGCGGAACGCGATTTTGAGCGGCGCGATGCGCTCCTTCAAGCGCTCGGGCAGCGCGTCATAAGCCGCATGCATGGAGGCAAACAGCGTGTCGCCGCCGTAGCTTGGAATCTCGATGCCGTAGAGCTGCGTGCCCTTGCAGATCTCGGTGTCCCACGGACTGTCGGTGTGCCAGCCCTCGCCGCGATTGAGAATGAGCGCAGCACCGCCGGTATCCTTGGCCATGCTGGTGACGCCCATCAGCGTGATCTCGGGGTTGTCGGGATCGCGCGTGCGCTGGATCATGTGCGGCTTGAGCCGCCCGAACCTGCGGCTATAGGCGAGAAAGTCGGCCTTCGACAGCTCCTGGCCGCGCACGATCAGCACGTGGCGGTCGAGCCAGGTCTGATACAGCGTCTGCCATTCGCTGTTGGTCATGCGCTTGACGTCGAGGCCGGTCACCAGCGCGCCGATATGGGGAACCGCATTCTCGATTTTCATGCGTCGCCTCTTTGGCGCGGCCGCACCGCCGCACGTCAGCAGCAGTTCGGCGGGATGATGTTGACGGAGCCCGTGGGTATCGTGCCCGCCATGGTGCCGGCAGCGGCCTCGAGGGCTTCGTCGGGCAGCTCGGGGGTGAGGATTTGCGTGTCGGCCTGGTCGAGATCGCGGGTGTCGTCATTCATGGCAACGGTCCTCTTCTTGCGAGGAACCCATTGTAGAGGCTGCCACGGGGCTTTTCAAAGCTGTCTGGATTAACGGAACACGAGACGGCCGGTAGGGTCAAACTTCGGCTCGACCAGAGAGCAATGCAGCATTTCGGTCGCTTATGGAGCGAAGCGGACATTCAGCGAGTACCGAGGCGCGCTCACCGAATCGGATGTGTGAGTACGTGCCCTAATCCGCGCGCGGCGGTGAAAGCGAATTCGCGCCTCACTTCGCGACAAGCAGCTCGGGCCGAAATTCGAAATGCATGGTATCGAAGTGATACCATTTGCCGCCCCAAATAAAACCGTGCTTTTCGAAGATCGCGACGATCTCTTCGGGCATTCGGTTGCGATAAACGATGGCACCGTCATGGGGCTGCCAGTACCAGTAATCCGAAATCGCGGTGTTGAGATCGATCGCGATCCCGTAGCCGTGCGGGCTCGGCTCGCCGGTGTCCGCTATCGCCCGGCAATTGTAGGTGCCGGCGATCGGGTAGGCGGCGCGTTTGATTTTTTCCGGCAGCGCGTCGATCTCCGCCGACACCGCGCGCAACTGCGTATCGACCCCGTTCACCGACGTGATGCGGATCGCCTTGCCCCACGTGTTGGGCAGCCAGGCCAGCGATACAAGGTGCGGTGAGACCTCGCCCTTTTGGCAGTCGCCGTACATTTTGGTGAAGAAGGCGGTGCTGCGGAACCGGCCCGGATCGGCATCGACGGCCGGCGGTTTTGCGAGCGCGCCGCGCGGATAGGGGATGCGAAACTGATCGGCGATAGACGCGTGTCGTAGCAGCTGATCGAACGGCTTATTCTCGGTGCCGTCCGACACCGGCATCACGGTCCCGTCACGCCAGCGCAGCACTTTGTCGTCATGGCCGGCGAGCGCGTCCGGGTAGGAGGCGACCAGGCTGTCGAGCGCGGTGCGCAGCTGGTCGTCCTGCGCGAAAAGTGCGGTGCCGCCCGCGAGCAGTGCGAGCCCGACGACCAAGCAGAGCTTCGTCATCATGCGGGCGACGCGCGGCCGCCGCTCAAGCGTGCGGCCAGTGCCGCTCGCGGAACCAGGCGCGATAGTCGGTCATCTTGGCGCGCTGCGCCGCCGGCGCGTGGCGCTTGCAGGTCGACGCTTCGTCGCTCTTGTCCGGCGCGCCCCAGCGCAGCTCGACGCAGTCGTTCAGGTTATAGCCCATCTCGAGATCCGCGGCGCGGTTGATCACGTCTTGCAGCGAAAGCGTCCACGCCGAGCCGTCGCTGCGCGTATAGGTGAACTTGCGCGCCGCAAGCTCTGCCGCCAGCACGCTCTGCAATTCGGCCTTCACCTGCGCGACGCTCTCGCCGCGCGGCATGGCGTAGCGCTCGGGCTGCCGCGCCACCTTGTCCGGATAGCCGCGCACCACGTCGATCGCGATGAGCAGACGAAAGTCGCGCGCCGGCGTCGCGAAATCCTCCCAGGCGCCGTTCGTCGCGAAGATCGCCGGCCCGCTCGGCATGGACGCCTCGCCCTTGCCGCTGTTCTGGATACTTTCGCCCGTTCTCGACCGAGCCCACGCGCGTTTTCACTTGCTCTTCGAGCAAGTCGATCGCTCCCTTCATCGCGCGCACCGGATCGAGCGGCTCGGGCGACATCACGTCATCCATGTGATCGTAGAAGTCCTCGACGCCGAGCTGCGATTGCTCCAGCGAAAAATCGCCGTACTGCGGATTTTTTGCGATTTCTGCATTGGTCAGGCGCCGCAAGCTGCCGCTGGCGTCGCGCACGATCGGCCGGAAGCGCTTGAAGCCCGGGCTGCCGAGCGTGGGTTCGTGGGCAAACAGGAAACTGCCGCGCCAAAAGCGCTTACGCGCCACCGTGCCGTCGGGTTCGCCGTCGACAGCGAGGAAAACGCCGGCCGCGCCGCCGGACTCTGGCACGCGCCGCACCAGCATCAGAACGTGTCCGTAGGGATCGGCGTAGACGGTGCCCGGACGCAACGCCTGCTGGGTCAACGGCACGGTGTAAAAATCGGTGTTGTCGTCGGTCGCCAGCACGCGCACCGCGCCGGACTGCACGGCGTCGGCGACCACCGGCAGATACGCGCCAAAGCCCGCCGCCAGTCCCGGCCGCTGCGCCGCCGCGGGGGGATTGAGATTGGTTAGCCAAGAGTAGCATTTCGGCGCGTGGCCGCCGCCGCCGCGCGAGCAATTCGAGTAGCCGAACGGCAGTCCCATCTTGAACGCGAAATAGGCGCGCAAAAAATAAACAAGATCGGCGCAGTCGGGGCTGATCGGTGCCGACACTTCGTCTTCGCCGGCACCCAGATAGTTGAACAGGATATTGCGCGATCGATCGCGCAGCACGGCGCGCAGCGTCGGCCACGACGGTTCCGCGTCGAGCGGCGCGTCGAACAGTTTCTGGATCCACGCCGAATACAAATTTTCCGTGGCGCGGTTCCAAGAAGCGCGCACCGGCCAGACCGCGCCCGCCGTCGCGCCCGGCGGCGGTGCCGGCGCGTCACGCACGGCGATGTCGCGGGTGATGGTGCCGCAGCCGGCCGCCGCCAGTGCCGCGCGCCATGTCCCGACGGCCGGCGACGCCACCTCGGCGAACCAGAAATACGGCGGCCCGCCTTGGCGGTCGCGCGATTTGGCCACGACCCTGCCATCGGGGGCGATCAGGGAGAGCTCGCCGTCGAGCGGCTTCTCGGCCGCGAACACGACGCGCAACGGCGCGCCCTTCCACGGCGCCATCGGCGTGGACAAGACCGTGACCTCGGCCGCGCCTTCTTCGCAGTTGCCGGATGGATTTTGAGCGCGGGAATCCGTTGCTGAAAAAAGCAGGACAAAAAACGCGCATGCGATCGGCGGCAATGCCGTCACCGCAGCTGCAAACCGGCGTGTTGGAAACAAGTGAATCCCCTTCCTGGAACGCCCTAAAACTGCATCTGATCCCGGCAGCCAGGGGCCGCCTTGCAGGATAGCGAATTGGTGAGGATCAGTCAGCGGGCATGAAGGCGATTTTGCGGCCAGCCGGCGGTTCGCGACGTAAATGAGGCTAAATTCGTCCAATCCCGTTCAAGACTTTTAGACAAGGGCGTAAGATAGAGCGATCGACGGTTGCGCACCCACGGGGCGCGGCGGCGGCCCGTCCGACAACGACAAGGAGAGGATGATGAGCACGATCTCGAATTCCATTTCGCGTCGCGACATGCTGGCGGTCGCGGCGGCCGGCGGCGCGCTCTCGGCGGCGACGGTGGCGCAGGCGCAGACCGGTCCAGCCATGCCGCAACCGACGCGCCCCGGCAAAGGTGGCACCAATCCAGGTCCGAAGAATCCGGTCCGTGCCAGCCAAAATCCGGACATCATCTCGCCGCCGGCCACCGACCACGGCACGCTGCCGAATTTGCGCTTTTCGTTCGACGACTCGCACATGCGTCTGGAGTCGGGCGGCTGGACCCGGCAGGTGACGGTGCGCGAGCTCGGCATTTCCAAGAACATCGCCGGCGTGAACATGCGGCTCAATTCCGGCGGCGTGCGCGAGCTGCATTGGCACAAGGCCGCCGAATGGTCCTACATGCTCTACGGCACCGCGCGCATCACCGCGATCGATCCGCAGGGGCGTAATTTCGTCGACGACGTCGGCGTCGGCGACCTGTGGTATTTCCCGCCGGGCATCCCGCATTCGATCCAGGGCCTCGGGCCGGACGGCTGCGAGTTTCTCCTGGTGTTCGACGACGGCGATTTCGACGAGGACAATACCTTCCTGCTCAGCGACTGGATCAAGCACGTGCCGCCCGACGTGCTGGCGAAGAATTTCGGCATGGAGGCTTCCGCCTTCGCCAACGTGCCCGATCCGAGCCAGCTCTACATCTTCCCGGCGCCGCTTCCGGGACCGCTCGATTCCGACAAGATCGCGGGCGCGACGGCGGTGCCGCAAAGTTTCAGCCATCGCATGCTGGCGCAGACGCCGATCAAGACGAAAAGCGGCTCAGTGCGCATCACCGACACCAAAGTCTTCCCGGTCTCCAAGACCATCGCCGCGGCTTTGGTCGAGGTCGAGCCGGGCGGCATGCGCGAACTGCATTGGCATCCGAACACCGACGAGTGGCAGTACTATATCTCAGGCCAAGCGCGTATGGGCGTGTTCGCGGCGTCGGGCCAGGCGCGCACTTTCGATTTCTTCGAAAACGACGTCGGCTTCGTGCCCTTTGCCATGGGGCATTACATCGAGAATACCGGCACCACGATGTTGCGATTCCTGGAAGTCTTCAAGAGCGACTATTACGCCGACGTGTCGCTCGACCAGTGGCTGGCGCTGACGCCGCCGGAACTGGTCACCGCGCATCTGCACACCGATCCGCAGTTCATCGCCAAGCTGCGCAAGGACAAGGTGCCCGTGGTGCCGGCTTAAGTTTTGGCTAAAGTTGCGACAATGACCGGCTTGCCAACAAAAAACCCCGGAGCGTCCGTTCCGGGGTTCTGCGTCACGCGCGAACGGTTCAGTCCGCCGCGACTTCGTGTCCGCGGCTCGCGCTTTTCGCGCTAGTCTCCTGCGCTTTGGCTTGGATTATTCGCACCGCGTTGGCGGCCTGTGCGGTTTTGCGGGCGCGCTGTTGGTCGCGACCCAGATTTCTGGTTTGCGCCTCTCCCCAGGCCAAAATCACTCCGAATAGCGCGAATGCGGCGACGATGGCGCAGAGGGTGATGATGGTCGTAATCGGCATGTCAGTCTCCTTTTGTCGTTACGATGGTCCACATCAAGTTCGAGCTATCGCTCGAGTGATTTCAGATAAGCGATCACATCGCCGACCTGGCCGGGATCGAAGCGGAATTCCGGCATTGTCGGATGCCCGGTGACGATCCCCTCGGCGAGCGGCTCTTGCAGATCCTCGACCGGGTAGTGCAGGTGGAGCGTGCGAAACGGTGGCGCGATTTTCAATGGACTGCCGCCGGTTCTGCCGATGGCGTGACAGCGCGCGCAATTCGTTTGCACCAGAACCAAGCCTCTTTGCGCGGCCGGATCGAGAACGCCGACGGCACTCGCCGGCGAAGATGTGAAGGCAAGCAGCGCCGCGACGTTGACAGCTACAGCCACGCTCAAACCCAATAATAGCGTTCCGCGCATTGGTATCTCGCTCCAACTTGCCGAAGACGTGTGCTTGATTGCCAATGTCGGTCAGTGCGCCGCTGCGCGCTCCTTGGCTTCGTCCTCGGGCGAGGGAAAAGCCATGGCCGACATCGGCTCGACCCAGACCAGGTGATCGTGCACCTCTTTGACGCCGGCGACGTTCTCGACCACGACGATGATGCCCTGCCGCTCCCGGTCGTCGGTGATGGTGCCCCACACTTCGGCAACGCCGTTCTTGACGACGACGTTGACACGGGGCGCCCAATGCTGGGCTCCGAGCGCGGTCAGAATTTGATTGCGGATTGACCAGTCGGGCCCGGCCGACGGCTGGGCATCGCGGGCCAAGCTCGCCAGCGCGTGCATCAGATTGGCGCGGCTGACGATGCCGACCATGCGGCCCGCGCGCACCACCGGAAGCCGCTTGACGCGGCGGCGTTCCATCAGCTCGACGACTCTCTCCAGGGCGTCGTCCTCGCTGACCACGCACGGATCGGGCGTCATGATCTCTTCGACTTTTCGGCCCGCCGCATGCACGTAATCCTCCGCCAGTTTGCCGGGACCGACAATGAACTCGAGCCATTTCGACCGGCGGCGCTGGGTGCCGAGTTCGCTGCGGCGCAGAAAGTCGCCCTCGGTTACGATGCCGACCAGTTCGCCGTCCTTGTCGAGAACCGGCAGGCCGCTGATCCTGTTTTGCAGCATCAGCCGCGCGGCTTTGAGAACTTGGTCATCGCTCTGGACGGAAATTACGTTCCGCGTCATGACATCTTTGACTTGCATGGTCGTCGTCCTTTCGGGTTCGAATTTGTCCGGCGGTAAAGCTCAGCCATTCATGCGGGTCAACGCCAAGCGATTGCGCAGCACGATGCGCCGCGACGTCGGCACCTCGATCGTCGCCGCGGTTTCCAGCGACGTCAGCGTCCGCGACACGGTTTCGATGGTCAGTCCGAGATAGTCGGCGATGTCCTGTCGCGACATTGGCAGATCGATGGCATTGCCGCCGGCCGCGCGTTTCGCCATCTCGAGAAGAAATCCCGCGACGCGCTCTTGCGCGCTCTTGATGAGCAGCAAAATGCGGTCTTGCACCCGTCGCAGTTCCCGCGCGGTCAGCGCAAAGAGCTCACGGGCGACGGACGCATCGCGGCCGGCCAGCGCGTCGAGCGCGCTGCGCTTGATCACCAGCACCTTTACGTCGCTGATGGCTTCGGCCGCCGAAGTGTGTTCGCCGTCGAATTCGATGCCGAAAATATCGCCGGGCATGTAGAAACCGCCGATCTGGCGGCGGCCGTCGCTCAGGATGTTGTAGGTCCGCACGCTGCCGGAGACGACCCGGTATACGTAGTCGGCCGGTTCGTTCTCACCGAAAATCTCGGTGTTGCGCGGATATGACATCGTGGCGCCCATGAACTGCAGGCTCTCGTCGAGCGAATTGGCTTCGCCGCGGCCATCGTGGGCATGACGCCCTGTGGCGCGCGGGTTCGCCGGGACGGGACGGCTCAGTGGGACAACACGAAATGCGTCGCTGCGGATTGCGGCTTGGGTCTGCATGGCGCTTTACCTCCAAAATCATCGTGGGGTATTGCTAACCGCGGGGCGCCAGGCGAGAAATTCAGATAAACTACATATACGTACTCTCCCCTAGGCGGCGCCGGCGCACCGTCGCTCTACTTTGCATTTGCTGGCTGTTATCGGCGATCTGTCGGACGATAGCGGCCTTTACGGTAATGTCCTGGCAATGGCTGAAACGGTCCCGAAGCTGCCAACGTCCGCCCCTTGGAGCGGTTTGATGAGCCCGGCTTTGCGGGGCGCCGTGCAGCGCTACGGCATTGCGCTTGCGGCCTTTGCGCTGGCGCTAGGGCTCAATTTCCTGCTGGAATCGCTGTTGCTGCTACGCGGTGACGCCTTCTATCTCTTTTTCCTGCCGGCGATCCTGATCGCCTCGGCGTACAGCGGATGGGGTCCCGGTCTTTTGGCGACGTTGCTTGGCCTCCTGTTCGGCCTTTTCTTCGTCGTTGATTTTCGCTCGTTAGCGTCCGCGGACGTCATCAATGCCGTAAGCTTCGCCGCAGTCGGCATCGGCGTTTCTTGGCGTGGCGAGATGTTGCGGCGGTCGCGCTTTTCGGCTGCGGCGAATGCAGAAGCCGCCGAATCGCGCGCGGCGCATCTGCAATCGATCCTCGACAGCATTCCGGAGGCCATGATCGTCATCGACGAACGCGGCAAGATGCAATCCTTCAGCGCCACGGCGGAGCGGCTGTTCGGCTATCAAATATCGGAAGTCATGGGCGAAAACGTCAGGATGCTGATGCCGCAGCCTTACCGGCACGATCATGACGGCTACCTCGATCGCTACCTGCGCACCCATGAGCGGCGGATCATCGGCGTCGGCCGTGTCGTCGTCGGCCAGCGCAAGGACGGCTCGACCTTTCCCATGGAGCTGGCCGTCGGCGAAATGCACGTGCGCGATCAGCGCTTCTTCACCGGCTTCATCCGCGACCTGACCGAACGGCAAGATACCGAGGCGAGGTTGCAGGAATTGCAAGCCGAGCTCGTGCATATGTCGCGTTTGACCGCCATGGGCGAGATGGCTTCCGCGCTGGCGCACGAGCTGAACCAGCCACTCTCGGCCATTGCCAATTACATGAAGGGCTCGCGGCGGCTTCTGGAAAACAGCTCGGACACGCGCGCGGCGACGCTTCGAGACGCCATGGACAAGGCCGGCGACCAGGCGTTGCGCGCCGGCCAAATCATCCGCCGCTTGCGCGACTTCGTGGCCCGAGGCGAGACCGAGCGCCGGATGGAGGACGTCAAGAAGCTGATCGAGGAAGCCAGCGCCCTGGCGCTGGTCGGCGCCAAGGACAAGGGCGTGCGCGTGCGCTTCGATTTCGACGCGCGCAGCGATTTCGTGCTTGCCGACAAGGTGCAAATTCAGCAGGTTCTGCTTAATCTGATGCGCAACGCGATCGATGCGATGGAAACCTGCGAAAGACGCGAAATGGTCATCGCGACGTCGCCGGTAACCGACCAGATGGTCGAGATCAGCGTCGCCGATACCGGGTCGGGAATCTCGTCCGAGGTCAGTGCCCAGCTGTTTCAGCCTTTCGTCACGACGAAGACTCAAGGCATGGGCGTCGGGCTATCGATCTCGCGCACCATCATCGAGGCGCACGGCGGCTCGATCACGCCGCGGCCCAATCCCGGCGGCGGCACGATATTCTCCTTCACGTTGCCCATCGTGACCAAGAAGGAAGCCGGCGATGCCGTCTGAGACCGCAATCGTGCATGTCATCGACGACGATGAAGCGCTTCGCGATTCGCTAGCCTTTTTGTTGCGCACGGCCGACCTCGAGGTGATGAGCCATGCGTCCGCTGCGGCGTTTCTCGAGGTCCTGCCGCTTACCGGCTTGACCTGCATCATTACCGACGTGCGGATGCCGGGGCTGAGCGGTATCGACCTGCTGCGGCGCGTGAGGGAGCTCGGCATCGAGGTGCCGGTCATCGTCATCACCGGCCATGGCGACGTCCCGCTCGCGGTCGAAGCCATGCAATTCGGGGCCATCGATTTCCTCGAGAAGCCCTTCGACGACGAGATTTTGTTGCAGAGCGTGCGGGCGGCGTTACGCCAACAGGCCGGCACGGCCAAGCGGCAGAGCGAACGCGCGGCCATCGAAGGCCGGCTGGAGACGCTGTCGCCGCGCGAACGCGACGTGCTTGGCGGCCTGGTCGCCGGCCGCGCCAACAAGCAGATCGCCTTCGAGTTGGGCATCAGCCCGCGCACGGTCGAAATTTACCGCGCCAATCTGATGGACAAGATGCAGGCCGGAAGCCTGTCGGACCTGGTGCGTATGGCGCTGATCGTCGGCATATTGGGCCGCGAATGAAGGCGCCAGAAGCGCCGGTTCGCTCCCGCGGCCACCGCGTGACTGGATCGCCCACCGCTTAAGTCACCTGCCTCCAGGGACAAGTCGTGCCGTGCCGAATTGACTCAAGTCAATGCGGCCGGCGCAGCAGCCTGCCATCCATAGTTCAAATGGATGATCAAGCGAGCAGAATTGGTTTGGATTCAGCGATGACCGAGGGCCCCCAAGGGACGGTAAAAGGCACGGCAAAACGGCCCATTGTTGCGGTCGTCGACGATGATCCCGCGGTGTGCGGCTCGCTGAAATTCGCGCTTGAGCTGGAGGGATTTGCCGTGCGTACCTATCACAGCGGCGCCGAACTCCTCCATGCCGGCGACTTCAAAGAATGCAACTGCTTCGTAATCGATCAGAGAATGCCGGGAATGACCGGTATAGAGCTGGTCGAGGCGCTACGCGAGCGACTGGTTTTAACGCCCGCCATCCTCATTATCAGCCATGCCAACGCCGCGCTGAGCGCACGCGCCCAAAGGGCTGCCGTTCCCATTGTCGAAAAACCGCTCCTGGGCAATGCGCTCGTGGAACGTATCCGCGAGGCCTGCTGGGCCTGACCGGGCCACGTTCGCGGTCTTTGATGAAGATCAATGCCGCCGCCGAACGCGCGTGATTCTATGAATAGAGTGCGAAGCATCGAGGGGATTGTAATGACCAATGCACGACGACTTGCCATCGTTCGCACCGGCGTTATCGCCGGCGCCGCTGGCGGGCTTGCCGAGATCGCCTGGGTTAGTCTCTATGCTGGCGTGACCGGTGCCGATCCCGCCGTTTTGGCGCGGGGCGTGACCACCGCGGCCGGCGTGACTGCGCTATTGCCCGCTTCTCCCGTAGTCCTTGGCATTGAAATGCATATGGCGCTGGCCGTGATGCTCGGCGTCGTCCTCAGCCTCGGCTGGCAGGCGCTTTCTGCAAATCGCCCCGGTAATCCTTATCCGTTCATGCTGGCGGCGCTGGCCGGCGTCTGGGCCGTCAACTTCTTTTTGGTGCTGCCGATCGTCAGCCCAGCTTTCGTTCATATCGTGCCCTTCGCGGTCAGTCTGACGTCGAAGCTCCTGTTCGGCGTGGCCGCGGCTGAGATCGTTCGGCACGAGGCGAAAGTCGTGGCGCGCGCGGAGAGTTTGTTGTGTCCGCAATTTCTTCGCAGCAAATTTCTTCGCAAATGTTTTCGAACGAGAAGACTTATTGATCTAGCGCAAGGCCGTCCACCTCGGGCGGCAATATGTCTATTCGCGCATCAATCTCGGACACCATACACTGGAGGGATCAAATGTTAGAGCGAAAATCGGACTTCAAGATGGACGAAGCTTTCATCGTGTTCTTCCGCCTCACGATGGGCTGGACTTTTCTTTGGGCGGGCATCCATCACTTTGGCGACGACAAGTTCGTCCTGGGCTTTTTGAGTCACGTCAAGACGTTCCATGCGGTTTACGCGCCGTTCACCAATCCGGCGATCGTTCCCATACTGACGTTCTTCGTCGAGTATGGGCATCTGCTGATCGGATTGTCGCTGGTCTCGGGCCTGTTGGTGCGCGTCAGTGCGCCGTTTGGGATCATGCTGATGCTGCTGTATTGGACCGCGCACATGGACTTTCCCTACATCGAGAACGTCAACAGCTATCTGGTCGATTACCACATCGTCTATGCGGGCGTGCTGGTGTATCTGATCGTGAAACACGCCGGCCACGTCTTCGGCCTCGACGGCTGGATCGCCAAGCTTGCTGCGGTCCAGCACGCGCCGGCACTGCGCTGGATGGTGGCCTAGCGCTTCAAAGGCGCTCTGTCCTCGCTTCCAGATAAGTGACCTTGTTCGCAGAAAGCAAAAAACCCCGGGGTTTGGCCCCGGGGTTTGTCGTTTCAGCATTCGCCGCTGCGATCAGAACCGGTAGTTGACGCCGGCGCGAACGAGGTTGGTGGTGAACGACACGTTGTCGGTCACCAAGGCGCCGCAGGCGATGCCGCAATTCAACTTGCCGAGGTTGACGTAGAGATATTCGGCCTTGGCGGTCCAGTTGCCGGCGATGGCGAATTCGAGGCCCGCACCGACCGTCCAGCCGGCATTGGTGGTGTTGGCGCCGGCGAAGCCCGGGGTCGAGGCGCGGATATCGCCGAACGCGGCGCCGCCGGTGACGAACGGCATGAAGCGGTCCGCGGCGTAGCCGAGCCGGCCGCGCACGGTGGACAGCCAGTGGTCGCTGGTCTTGCAGCCGAGCGGGCAGAAGCTGTTGGTGGTGCCGTTGATGTCGGCCCAGTCGATGTCGCCTTCGAGACCGACGACGCCTTGGCCGAACTGATAATTGTAGCCGACGGTGCCGCCGACCAGGCCGCCGGAGGTGTTGAAGCCGCCGGTGGAATCCCAGGCCGAATGGCCAAAGCCGCCGCCGCCGTTGATGCCGATGTAGAAGCCGGTCCAGTTGTAGACCGGAAGGGCAACCGGAGCCTTGTAATAGGGCGCCGGCGCCGGACGCGGAAGATCGGCCGCCGCCGCCGTGCCCGTCAGTGCCGCCAAGCCGACAAGGGCAAAAAATACGCGCTTCATTATGGACCTCCATTGATTAGGTGGCCGCATAGTATTCGCGCACATTTTTACGTCTAGTGCAGGGAAGACACAGTGGATTTGTCTATCTGGACGACAATATGGCAAGATTTAAACCAGTATAGCCACGATTAAAGGGAACAATGTCTTAACGTCGGCGCCACAATGGTAAATGAAGTTTTAACGGTGGCAAAAATCGTGCAATGGGAACTTTGGAATGGCGCGGAACCTACTTGGGCGATGGAACCCGCTACCACTCGGAAATGGAACTCGGTCGCGGGCTAGAAATGATAATTGACGCCCAGGCGCAGCAGGTTGGCGGTCAGCCCATTGGTGGTGCCGGTGACCGAGAATGATCGGTCCGACAAATCGAGATAGAGCCATTCGGCCTTGGCCGACCAGTGCGGCGTAAGGCCGACTTCGCCGCCCAGCCCGGCCGCCCAGCCCAGCGTGGTCCTGGTCTCCGACAGGTTGCCCGGGCTGTCCACGGTCAGGCTGCCATAGGCGAGGCCGGCGCTGGCGAACAGCAACACATTGCCGATGGCGACGCCGGCGCGGCCGCGCAAGGTGCCGAACCACGGATTGGAAAACTGCCACGGCGCGAACGTGTCGCTCGCCGCCGAGGCCTGGATGTCGGTTTCGACACCGGTGACGAATTGGCCGAATTGCCAATTGTAGCCGGCCTCGATACCGCCGGCGATGCCGGACGGGTTGGTCGGATTGTTGCTCACGTTGCCCCATTCGTAGCCGACATTGGCGCCGAGATAGGGGCCAACCCAGCTGAAGCCGGAAAGCGGCGCGGGGGCGGTGTAGTAGCTTGCCGCCGGAAGGTCGGCGGCGCGCGCCGGGCCGGCTATGGCCGCCGTTGCGACGAGGAGAGCTGCGCCAAGTATTGTTTTCATTGGTGACCTCCGCGACCGCATCGGACGGACCATTGCGCAACGTCGGCGCGCAGCGGGTTCCGGATGCCTATATTGAGGCTCGAAGTAAGGCGCCAAGATAAGGCAACAAGACCGTCTACCCGGCCTATAGAATTTATCGCGATGTTTCAGTTAAGCGGTGGTGAACCGCTAAGTAGTTCCAAGATGTCATCGTTAAGAAAGACTATATTCGCGGCCTGACCTGGCTCTGACCTGGCTTGAGATCGAACAGCGCAAAATGCCTGCAAGCATGAGCGATCCGAAGAAAGACGTCGCACCGGAGCCCGATCTCGTCGACGAGGACGACGAAGAGGCGCTGCCGGAAGCGGACGAGGCCGCGGCAATCCAGCGCGACGAGGAGGCGGCGGGTTCGCTCGCCGCCGGCCGCGACGCCATCATCCACGCCATCAAAGAGGCGCCGTCGCGGCCCGGCGTCTATCGCATGATCGATAGCCGCGGCGACGTGCTCTATGTCGGCAAGGCCAAGAACATCAAGAAGCGCATCGGCGCCTATGCGCGGCCGACCGGCCTCGATACCCGCATCGAGCGCATGATCGCTCAGACCCGCACGCTCGAATTCGTCGTCACCCGCACCGAGACCGAGGCGCTGCTGCTCGAAGCCAACCTGATCAAGCGGCTGCGGCCGCGCTTCAACGTCACGCTGCGCGACGACAAATCGTTCCCCTATATCCTGATCACCTCGGATCATTGGGCGCCGCAAATTTTAAAACATCGCGGCGCGCGGTCGCGGCCGGGCCAGTATTACGGCCCGTTCGCCTCGGTGTGGGCGGTCAACCGCACCGTCAATGCGCTGCAGCGCGCGTTTTTGCTGCGCTCATGCAGCGATCCGTTCTTCGAAAGCCGCACCCGGCCGTGTTTGCTCTATCAGATCAAGCGCTGCTCGGCGCCGTGCACCAAGGAGATCGAGTTCAGCGATTACGCCGCGCTGGTGCGCGAGGCCAATGCGTTCCTGTCCGGCCGCAGCAAGTCGGTCAAGGAAGAGCTCGCTGCCGCCATGGACGAAGCGTCCACGGCGCTCGACTTCGAGCACGCCGCGATCTACCGCGATCGTCTCGCCGCCCTGTCGGCGATCCAGTCGCAGCAGGGCATCAATCCACGCACCGTCGAGGAGGCCGATGTCTTTGCCGTGCATCAGCAGGGCGGCTTCACCTGCGTCGAAGTGTTCTTCTTCCGCACCGGGCAAAACTGGGGCAACCGCGCCTATTTTCCAAAGGCCGACAAATCGCTCGGGCCGGGCGAAGTGCTTTCGGCCTTCCTGGCGCAGTTTTATGACGACAAGCCGCCGCCGCGCCTGATCCTGATCTCGCACGCCATCGAGGATCAGGCGCTGCTCGCCGAAGCGCTCGCCACCAAGAGCGGCCACAAGGTCGAAATTTCACTGCCGCAGCGCGGCGAGAAGAAGGATTTGATGGCGCATGCGCTCGCCAATGCGCGCGAGGCGCTCGGCCGCAAGCTTGCGGAAACCTCGTCGCAGCAAAAGCTGCTGCATCAACTCGCCGAAACTTTCGGCCTGCCGCGTCCGCCGCGCCGCATCGAGGTGTACGACAACAGCCATATCCAGGGCACCAACGCCGTCGGCGCCATGATCGTCGCCGGGCCGGAGGGCTTTCGCAAGAAGGACTATCGCAAGTTCAACATCCGCTCGACCGAGCTCACCCCCGGCGACGATTTCGCCATGATGCGCGAAGTCTTGGAGCGCCGCTTCAAGCGGCTGATGAACGAGGCGCCTCCGCAGCCAATCCCGCCGGTCGATCCGGCGGTGGCGCTGACGCTGCCGATCGCGCTGCCGGTGGAGGAGGGCGAGCAGGATGAGTCGCCGTGGCCGGACCTGGTGCTGATCGACGGCGGGCTCGGGCAGCTCAATGCCGCCCGCGAAGTGCTCGCCGGGCTGGGCGCCGAGGTTCCCCTGGCCGCCATCGCCAAGGGGCCGGACCGCGATGCCGGCCGCGAAACCTTCTTCCTCCCGGGCCGCGACTCGTTCAAGCTGCCGCCGCGCGACCCGGTGCTCTATTTCGTCGAGCGGCTGCGCGATGAGGCCCATCGCTTTGCCGTCGGTTCGCACCGGACGCGCCGCGCGCGCGACATGCGCGAGGCCGGCCTGCAGGAGATCGCCGGCATCGGACCGACGCGCAAACGCGCGCTGCTGCATCACTTCGGCACGCTTAAAGCCATTGAGCGCGCCTCGGTCACCGACCTGATGCAGGTCGAAGGCATCAGTGCCGAAACGGCGCGGCGGATTTACGAATTCTTCCACGAGGGGGCGGCTTAGAAAAATCGGACGGCGGCCATGCGCAAGGGTAAGGTTCCATTAGGGGCGTCGCGCAGCGGCGCGCTGGCATGCACGCCTCGGGTCTCGCAGCCGTCATGGGGCGGCGCTATGGTGCGGCCATGAACTCGACCACGACCAACGCGGCACGGCCCCCCGCCCACGCCAGCGCGCTGCCCAACATCCTCACCTATGCCCGGATCGCCGCCGTGCCCGTCGTGGTCGGCTGCATGTATTGGCAGAGCATTCTCGACGGCGGGCTGTGGCTGCGCTGGGTGGCGCTGACGATTTTCATCGCCGCCGGCGTCACCGACTTTTTTGACGGCTATTTCGCCCGCATCTGGGGCCAGCAATCCTCGCTCGGCCGCATGCTCGATCCGATCGCCGACAAGCTTTTGGTCGCCTCGTGCCTGTTGATGCTGGCGGCGGAAACAACCATTCACGGCTGGGCGCTGCTCGCCGCCGTGGTCATTCTCTGTCGCGAGGTGCTGGTCTCTGGGCTTCGCGAATATCTCGCCGAGCTGCGGGTGAGCGTGCCGGTGACGCGGCTTGCCAAATGGAAGACCACGCTGCAACTCGTTGCCGTCGGTTTTCTGATCTGCGGCGAGGCCGGCGACGCCATCGTGCCGGTGGTCACCCGGATCGGCATCACGCTGCTGTGGCTCTCGGCCATTCTGACGCTCTATACGGGTTGGGATTATCTGCAGGCCGGCCTGCACCATCTGACCCGGGAGGATGCGTGAAGCTTTTGTATTTCGCCTGGGTGCGCGAGCGCATAGGCTTGGCGGAGGAGGAGATCGATCCGCCGGCAGGCGTGGCGACCGTCGGCGAACTGGTCGCCTGGCTCACCCAGCGCGGTGAGGGATACGCCTATGCCTTCGAAAATCCGAAAGTGATCCGCACCGCGATCGACCGCAACCACGTGCGCGCCGAGACGCGGATCGATGGCGCCCACGAGATCGCCTTCTTCCCGCCGATGACCGGCGGGTGATACAGCGTCGTCATGACCACGACCATCCGCCTGCAACGTGAAGCCTTCGACGTCGCCGCCGAAGCTGCGCTGCTGACGCGCGGCCGCACCGATATCGGCGCCGTGGTGACCTTCACCGGGCTGTGCCGCGCCGACGAGAATGGCGAGCCGATCGCGGCGCTGACATTGGAACATTATCCCGACATGGCGGAAGCCGAGATCGCCCGCCATGTCGAGGAAGCGCGCGCCCGCTGGCCGCTCCTCGGCGTCACCGTGATCCATCGCTACGGCCGAATCGCGCCGGGCGAGGTCATCGTGATGGTGGTGACCGCTTCCAGCCATCGCGAAGCGGCCTTCGCCGCGGCGTCGTTCCTGATGGATTATCTGAAAACCCGCGCGCCGTTCTGGAAGCAGGTCGATAAGGTCTCCGGAAAAACCTGGGTCGACGCCAAGGCCGCCGACAATGCCGCTGCCGAGCGGTGGTCGGCGCCGCCGCCGCGGCGCGACGCGTCTAAGTAAGGCGCGGCGGCTCGTTACCAGCTTATGGAGTCCAGAACAGCTTGGCGGACCCAAAGCGCTCATTGCCGCGCGCCAAGCCGATATCCTGCAAAGTGCTGTCGGTAAGACTGGTGAGCTCGATGCGCGAATTCACGCGATCCTGCCAAGAAGCAAAACCCTGTCTCACACGGCGCCACAGGCGAAGCGAAAAACGGTTCCTCGTGTCCATGGCTCTCTCCTAAGTTCGCAACCTATCCTTTTGTATAAGCCTTCAACGCCACAGCGCATGTGACGCACAGCACGAAATTGCGCCTGTCCGGCCGCGCCTGTGACGTTCGTCACAGGTCACGCCCGGGCGCTGCGGCCCGGGTGCTTGCCCGGCGTAGAAGCTTGATGGAACTTTGAACGGCCGCGATGGAGTTTGGCGTCGGCCACGCTCGCGATTACGCCGCCGCGGCCTTGCCCTTGGGCTGCACTTCGGCGGTGTAGTCGCTCATCAAGGTCTGGGTGATGCGGCCGGGGGTGAATTTCCAGTCGGCGATCTCGGACACTGCCGTGACTTCGGCCGCAGTGCCGGTGATGAAGCATTCGGAGAAGCCGGAGAGCTCCTCGGGCATGATGCGGCGCTCGATCACCTCGATGCCGTGGCGGTGCGCGATCGCGATTGCGGTGGCGCGCGTGATGCCGGCGAGGAAGCAGTCGGCGATCGGGGTGTGGATCTTGCCGTCCTTGATGAAGAAGATATTGGCGCCGGTGCATTCGGCGACGCGGCCCTGCCAGTCGAGCATCATGGCGTCGGCATAGCCGCGCTTTTCGGCGCGATGCTTTGAGATCGTGCATATCATGTAAAGGCCTGCGGCCTTGGCCAGGCAAGGCGCGGTCTTTGGATCGGGCCGCCGGTATTCGGCGAGATCGAGCCGGATGCCCTTGAGCCGCTGCGCCGGGTCGAAATAGCTCGGCCATTCCCAGGTGGCGATGGCGAGATGGATCTTGTTGTTCTGCGCCGAGACGCCGAGCTGCTCGGAGCCGCGCCAGGCGATCGGCCGCACATAGGCTTCTTTCTGATTGTTCTTTTCCAGAACCAGGCGCTTGGCGGCGTCGATCTCCGCCACCGAATAGGGGATTTCGAAATCGAGGATTTCGGCCGAGCGTTTCAGCCGCTCGGAGTGTTTGATGCTCTCAAACACGACGCCGCCATAGGCGCGTTCGCCCTCGAACACGCAGCTCGCATAGTGCAGGCCGTGGGTGAGCACGCTGATCTTGCAATCGGCCGTGGCAATGAGCTTGCCGTCGAGCCAGATAAGGTCGGAGCGTTGGTCGAAGGGCACTGCCATGGCATTGCCTCCCTTATTTCTCACACGCCCGAAACCGGCCCGCAGAGCCGGCTTTTGCTTCGGGGCGGGACTCCCGTTATGGTCGCAGCCGCTCTATAGGAGCGCCCTTTATAGCCCGGCGCAACGTTTGGCCGGAACGGCGCGGTCCGATGTCGCGGTCGCAGCTTTGGCTTAACAAGCCGCCCGAAATATGTCAATAGTGCTTACCTAAATGGCTGACATCAGCATCACCACGGCCAGGAAGCTCCGCTCGACCGCCGAGCCGGCCGAGGCAGTGCCGCAGGAGCCGTGCTGGGACCTCATCGAGCTTTTGTTCTTCGCCTACCGCGATTTCGTCGGCGATCCCGACGAGGTGCTGGCCAAACTCGGCTTCGGCCGCGCCCATCATCGCGTGCTGCACTTCGTCAACCGCAATCCCGGCATCAAGGTCGCCGACCTCCTCGATATCCTGAAAATCACCAAGCAATCGCTCGGCCGCGTGCTCAAGCAGCTCATCGACCAGGGCTATGTCGTGCAGCGCGAAGGCGCCCATGACCGCCGCCAGCGGCTCCTTCATGTCAGCGCGGCGGGCGAGGCGCTGGCGATGCAGCTTGCCGGCCTGCAGACCGAGCGCATCGCGCGCGTCCTCGCCGAGCTCGGCCCCAGCGCGCGCGAGGCGGCGCGGCGCTTTCTTGCCGGCATGATCGACGCCGACGACCGCGACCACGTGCTGCGCCTGATCGCCGATGCCGACCGGGCGCGGCCGTGCGGCCGGGACCGCGGCTCATGACGGCGCCGGCGCCTGCGATCCCCTCCGACGACGCGCCGCATCTGCTCGTCGTCGACGACGATCGCCGCATCCGCGCGCTGCTGTTACGTTTTCTGGTCGCCGAAGGCTACCGCGTCTCCACCGCCGAGACCGCGCAGGAGGCCCGCGCCAAGCTTTTGGGCCTAAAATTCGATCTCCTCGTCCTCGACGTGATGATGCCGGGCGAGAACGGTTTTGACCTCGTCAAAGCCATCCGCACCTCGTCCGCGGTGCCGATCCTGATGCTCACGGCGCGCGACGAGAAAGAGAGCCGCATCATGGGGCTCGAAATCGGCGCCGACGATTATTTGGCCAAGCCGTTCGAGCCGCGCGAGCTATCGCTGCGCATCGCCAATATCTTGAAACGCGCGCGGCCGCCGGTGGCGGCGCCGGTGGAATCGGTGCGCTTCGGTCAGTTCGTGTTCCACCTCACCAGCGGCGAGTTGCGCCGCGGCGAGGAGGCGATCCGGCTCACCGACCGCGAGCGCGACATGCTGCGCGTGCTCACATCGAGCGTCGGCGAGACCGTGCCGCGCCAGGCGCTCGCCGGCAACGGCGATAATGTCAGCGAGCGCACCGTCGACGTGCAGGTCAACCGGCTGCGCCGCAAGATCGAGCGCGATCCGGCCAATCCGCTGATCGTTCAGACTGTGCGCGGCGTGGGCTACCGGCTCGTTGCGGCGCTCTGAGCTATGGCCAGTTTCGACGATGGCATCGGACGTCTGCGGATCGCGGCAGGGCACGTGGTGACCGCTGCCAACGCGGTCGCCGACGCCGCGGGCTACATCACCGGGCCGTGGGACCGCTTCACCCGCTGGCTGCGTTCGGTGATGCCGCACGGCCTTTATGCCCGTGCGCTCTTGATCGTCATCATGCCGCTCGTGGTGCTGCAATCGATCGTCGCCTTCATGTTCGTCGAGCGGCAGTCGAGCGTGGTCAATTTTTATCTGTCGTCGGCGGTGACCCAGGAGATCGCCACCCTCATCGACGTCTACAAAACCTTTCCGCCCGGCGCCAATCGGGCCCAGTTGCGCCGCATCGCCCAGGACCGGCTCGGCCTGGTGGTCGATTTCCTGCCCGGCACGGATTTGCCGCCGCCCGGGCCGAAACCGTTCTTCTCCTCGCTCGACCAGGAGCTGTCGAACGAGATCCGCAAGCAGATCGGCCTGCCGTTCTGGATCGACACTGTCGGCCGCTCCTCGATCGTGGAAATCCGCATCAAGCTCGACGACGCCGTCATGCGCGTATTCGCGCCCCGCGCCGACGCCTACAATTCCAATGCGCTGATCTTCCTGATGTGGATGGTGCTCACCTCGGTCGTGGTGCTGACCATCGCCATCCTGTTCCTGCGCAACCAGATCAAGCCGATCGTGCGGCTCGCCGACGCCGCCGAAGCGTTCGGCAAGGGCCGCGAGGCGCCGAATTTCCGGCCGCGCGGCGCGCGCGAGGTGCGGCGCGCGGCGGCGGCCTTCTTGGAAATGAAGATCCGCATCGAGCGCGCCATCGAGCAGCGCACCACCATGCTCGCGGGCGTGTCGCACGATCTGCGCACGGTGCTGACGCGGTTCAAGCTCGAGCTCGCCTTGCTCGGCGACAGCCCCGAGGTCGAGGCGATCAAGAAGGACGTCGACGAGATGGCGGCGATGCTGGAAGCCTATCTCGCCTTCGCCCGCGGCGACACCGGCGAGCAGTCGGCGCCGACCGATATCGCCGGCTTGCTTGAGGAATTGCGGCTCGACATCGAGCGCCACGGCCATCGCGCCACCGTCGCCTTCCACGGCCCGCCGGAAGTCACGGTGCGGCCGGCGGCGTTCAAGCGCTGCCTTGCCAATCTCGTCTCCAACGCCGCGCGCTTTGCCTCCACCGTCGCGATCACCGGCCATCGCGACCATCGCTGGCTCACGGTGACGGTCGACGACGACGGGCCGGGCATCCCGCAGCAATCGCGCGAGGACGTGTTCAAGCCGTTCCTCCGCCTCGACGACGCCCGCAACCAGGACGAAGGGGGCACCGGGCTTGGCTTGGCCATCGCCCGCGACATCGCCCGCTCCCACGGCGGCGACATCGCGCTGGGCTCAAGCCCGATGGGCGGGTTGAGGGCGACGGTCAAGGTGCCTGTGTAATTCCGTCACCCTGAGGTACGAGCGAAGCAGTCCTCGAAGGATGACGGAACAGCAACCTGCGATCTTAAATCTCCGACGAACTCCCTCCATCTCCGGAGCGATAAAACTTTGCCCTGGGGAGCCCTCATGACCGCCGCCGACCTGAAAGAAAAGGAAAACCCGCCGTCCGAGGCCCAACCGTTCCAGGCCGACGTCGCCAAGCTACTGCAGCTGATGGTGCACTCGGTCTATTCCGATAAATCGGTATTTTTGCGCGAGTTGATCGCCAATGCCGCCGATGCCTGCGAGCGGCTGCGCTACGAGGCGATCGCCGAGCCGGCGCTGCTCGGCGACGACGTCAAGCCGCGCATCACGCTGTCGATCGATGCCGAGCAAAAACGCCTGACCGTCGAGGACAACGGCATCGGCATGAGCCGCGACGAGCTCGCCGAGGCGCTCGGCACCATCGCGCGCTCGGGCACCAAAGCCTTCCTCGACCGCATCGAGGCAAAACAGCCCGACGACGAGACCGCACTGATCGGTCGCTTCGGCGTCGGCTTTTATTCGGCCTTCATGGTGGCCGAGCGGGTCGAGGTGGTGTCGCGCCGTGCCGGCACGGAAGCGGCCTGGCTGTGGTCGTCGGACGGCAAGGGCACGTTTGCCATATCGGCTGCGGAGCTTGCCGACGCGCCGGCGCGCGGCACCCGCGTCGTGCTGCATCTCATGGACGACGCCAAGACCTATGCCGAGCGGTTCACCATCGAGCGGCTCATCAAGGCGCAATCGGGCCACGTGCCGGTGCCGATCGCGATCGTCGAGAAGGCCGGCAGCGAGCCTGCCGAGATCAGCGACGGCGCGGCTTTGTGGGCCAAGCCGAAATCGGAGATCAGCGCCGCCGATTACACCGATTTCTACCGCAGCATCGCCGGCCAGTTCGACGAGCCGGCCGCCACCATCCATTACCGCGCCGAGGGCCGGCAGGATTACACAACGCTCTTGTTCATCCCCGGCTCGCGGCCGTTCGATTTGTTCGATCCGGACCGCAAGGGCCGCATCAAACTCTACGTCAAGCGCGTCTTCATCACCGACGACGCCGATATTTTGCCGCGCTATCTGCGCTTCGTGCGCGGCCTGGTCGACAGCGCCGACCTGCCGCTCAACGTCTCGCGCGAGAAGATTCAGGAGAGCCCGCTCTTGGCCGCGATCCGCAAGGGCGCGACCCATCGCGTGCTCACCGAGCTCGAGCGGCTCGCCGACAAGGAGCCGGAAACCTATACGAAAATCTGGGAGACCTTCGGCGCTGTGCTGAAGGAAGGCATTTACGAGGATTTTGAGCGCCGCGATGCCATGCTGGCGCTGGCGCGGTTCAAGACCACGGCGTCGGGCGGCGGCTGGCGCAGCCTCAAAGACTATGTCGGCGCGCTGAAGACCAACCAGACCGCGATCTATTATCTCGCCGGCGACGATCTGGCACGCCTTGAATCCTCGCCGCATCTCGAAGGCTTTCGCGCCCGCGGCATCGAGGTTTTGTTGCTGCCCGATCCGGTCGACAGTTTCTGGGTCATGCCGGGGGTCGGCTTCGACGGCAAGCCGTTCAAGTCGGTGACCCAAGGTGCTGCCGATCTGGCGCTGATCCCGCGCACCGACACGGAAGCCGCGGCGCCGGCCGATGTCGCTGATGCGGTAAAGGAGTTCCTCGTTTTCGTGAAGACGACGCTCGGCGATGCCGTGGCCGAGGTGCGCGCTTCGGAGCGACTCACCGACAGCGCAGTCTGCCTGGTCGCACCGGATTCGGGGCCGGACCGGGCATTGGAGCGAATTCTTGCCGGAGCAGGGCGGTTGAACTCGGCGTCGAAGCCGATCCTCGAGGTCAATCCGCGGCACGACATCGTGGTCGCGCTGGCCAAGCTCGGCGACGGCGACCGCGCCTTCAAGGAGGACGCCGCGCATCTGTTGTTCGATGAGGCGCGCGTGCTCGACGGCGAGCGGCCCGCTGATGCGCGGCTGTTTTCCGATCGGCTCGGCCGCGTGCTCGGACGCGGCCTGCGCTGATTATTCCGCCGGAGTAACCGGCACGCCGTGCGGCGCAAGCTCCGCCGGTATTTCCACGGCCTTGTTCTCGTCGGCAGGTTCGAGATCCGGAGTCTTTCCGCCCTTGAGCCGGAAGTAGAGCTGGCTGCCGATCAGGAGCGCGCACAGCGCGATGAACACCGCGCTGATCGGGCGCTCGACGAAGACGCCGATATCGCCGCGTGAGATCAGCATGGCGCGGCGGAAGTTCTCCTCGAACCGCGGGCCGAGCACGAAGCCGAGCAGGATCGGCGCGGGATGGAAGCCCAGCCGGAGCAGGATGTAGCCGAACAGGCCGATGCACACCACTTCGCCAACCTGGAAGAAGTCGTTGTTGGCGGCGTAGACGCCGATGCAGACGAAGAACATCGCGCTCGGGTAGAGGAACTTGTAGGGGATCGCCAGCATCTTCACCCAGATGCCGATCAGCGGCACGTTGAGCAGCACCAGCATGATGTTGCCGATCCAGAAGCTGGCCACCAAGCCCCAGAAAATGTCTGGATGCTGCGAGATCAACTGCGGTCCGGGCACGATGCCCTGGATCATCAGCGCGCCGAGGAGGAGCGCCATCACGGCGTCGCCGGGGATGCCGAGACTCATGGTCGGGATGAAGTCGCCCTGCACCGAAGAGTGGGTCGCGGCTTCGGGGCAGACCACGCCTTCGATCAGCCCGGTGCCGAAATCCTCCGGATGTTTCGAGATTTTCTTTTCGGTTGCGTAGGCGACGAAGGAGGCGATGGTCGGGCCGGTGCCGGGAATCAGCGCGCACAGGCTGCCGATGATGGTGCCGCGCCACATCGGGAAGAAGGCGCGTTTCATGTCGGCCTTGGTCGGCCGCATGTCCTTGAAGGTGACATTGGTATATTTGGTGTTGATCGGCGCCACCTGATTGACGCTGTTCATGAACTCGGCGATGCCGAACAGGCCGAGCGCCAGCGCGATCAGCTCGATGCCGTCGTCGAGCTCGGTCATGCCAAAGGTGTAGCGCTCCGAGCCGGTTTCGAGATCGGTGCCGACCGAGCCGAGGAACAGGCCCAGCACGGTCATGGCGACGCCCTTGATCGGCGAGCCACGCGCCAAGGTCGAGCCGGCCAACAGGCCGAGCAGCATCAGCGAGCAGACTTCGGCCGGGCCGAATTGCAGCGCCGCGCGCACCAGGAGCGGCGACAGAAAGATCATTTCGGTGATGCCCCAGGAGGCGCCGACGAAGGAGGCGAACACCGTGAGCCCGAGCGCCACGCCGCCGCGGCCCTGCTTGGTCATCGGGAAGCCGTCGAGACACGTCACCGCGTGCGGCGGGTGGCACGGCAAATTGAGCAGGATGGAGCAGATCGCGCCGCCATACTGCGCGCCGTACATGACGCCGCCCAGCATCAGGATGGCGGCGACCGGCTTCATGCCGAAGGTGAGCGGCAACAGGATCGAGATGGTGGCGAGCGGGCCCATGCCGGGCAGCACGCCCACCATGTTGCCGACCAGCACGCCGATGAAGCAGAACATCAGATTGTGCGGCTCGAGCGCGACGCCGAAGCCGTACCAGAGATCCGTCAGTGCGGTCGTGATCACAGGCCGCCCCTCCATGTGAATATCGGCATTGGCACTTGCAGGAAATACGAGAACAATCCGACGCCGAAGACGGTGATGACGGTGGCAAGGATGGCCGTGCCCTTCCACGTCGCACCCTTGTCACCGAGCGCGGCGATAAAGACGCAGGCGAACGTCCCCGGGGCCATCCCGAAATAACGTCCGAAGAAGATGAAGCAGATCGGGCTCATCAGGATGCAGAACCAGGCCAACCATTGCGGTTGCGCCGGCAGGATGCTCTGATCCTCCGCGTGGCCCGGGTCTCCAGACGCCAGCGAGCCGGCGGCGATGGCAATGCCGAGCAGGACGAGAATGATGCCGAGCGCCGTCGGCAGGAAGCCGGGCCCCATATGCATCAGCGTGCCGGCGCGGTAGGTCGCGCCCTTGAGCGCGACTCCCAAGCCGAGCAACAACATCAGTCCGCCCGCGTAAAAGTCGCGCTTTCGCACGAGGTCGCGCAGAAGGCTGGAAGCAGGCTGCACAATTTCCTCCCGGCCGTCTCTGGGCCGTTTTGTCCGTCGGCTCGATTTCTTCGAGTCCGAGGAATTACCGCAAATGCCGACAGGCTCCGTAGTGACGCGGTGTCGCGGGTCTCCTATCGTAACCCCCACCGCGCTCAATGAACGCGCGGAGACCCCGCACTTATCAGACTATGACGATATATGGCACCGGCGACAGGTGCAACTCCCCCTGAAGAGCGCGGCGATCACCCACGGTTGTGGTTTTTTGCCATGTACGACCGTCGGTGAAACCGCTCTGCGGAACGGCGTGGACAGGCCCGGACTGTCGTTGCGGATACCGCCGGCACGCCGGTCGGGCGGGGTCAAAAAGTTGTGGGTTCTTCGGGGTATGCTTGGGCATCGGCACTCAATGAAAGTCGCGGCTCTTGAGCGGCAGCCCGTGGTCGTCCGGCAACGGTCCACCGGAAAATTTCGGCGAGAACAGGTCGCCGCCCTCGCGCAGCCACGGTAGTTCGGTGGACAGATCGACGAAACTTTCCGCGACCACGTGAAGCACGAGCCCGGCGCGCTGCAGGCGGCCGCGCACGGCGAGGAAGCGCGCCGTCATCACGGTGCGGCGGTTTTTGGCAAACACCTTCGGCCAGACGATGATGTTGGCGATGTCGGTCTCGTCCTCCAGCGTCATGAACACGACGCCTTTCGAGGTGCCCGGCCGTTGCCGCACCAGGACCAGGCCGGCGACGGTGATTTTGGCGTCCTGCCGCACATCGTCGCTGCGCAGTTCCACGTTGCGTAGCGCACCAAGCGCGTCGAGGCGGTCGCGGAAGAAGCCCACGGGATGCGCCTTCAGCGACAGGCCGGTCGCCACGTAATCCTCCACCACGTGTTCCGAGAGCGGCATCGCCGGCAGCGCCACGGCCTGCTCGGGAAAAAGCTCGTCGCTCAGATGCGGCGCCAAGAGCGGCAGCGGGCCTTGCCCCCTCCCTAACCCTCCCCCGCTTGCGGGGGAGGGAAGGGTGGAGGCGACCGCGCGCCGCGTTTTGGTGCTGATGCCGATCACGTCGAGGCGGCGCGCCGCCCACAATGCGGCGCGACGGTCGAGCCCAAGCGAACGGAACGCATCCGCCTCCGCCAGCCGCTCGATGGTGAAGCGCGACACGCCGGCAATGGCCGCGAGCCGTTCGATCGAGGAAAAACCGTTGCCGCGCGCGGCGATGAGTTTTTTAAGCTCGTCTTCGCCTAAGCCCGAAACGATGCGGAATCCCAGTCGTACGGCATGCTTGCCTTCGGCAGCCGCTTCCAACGTGCAATCCCAATTGCTGAAATTGACGTCGACGGCCAAAACCTCGACGCCGTGCGCCCGCGCATCGCGCACCAGCTGGGCCGGCTGATAAAAACCCATCGGCTGGCTGTTGAGGATGGCGGCGCAGAACACGTCGGGATAGCGGCATTTGATCCACGCCGAGGCATAGACCAGGAGCGCGAAGCTCGCGGCATGGCTTTCGGGAAAACCGTATTCGCCAAAGCCTTCGATCTGGCCGAAGCAATGCTCGGCGAAGTCGCGGTCGTAGCCGCGCGCCGTCATGCCGCCGATGAACTTGTCGCGGAACAGATGCACCGTGCCGTTGTGGCGGAACGTCGCCATGGCGCGACGCAGCCCGTCGGCCTCGTCGGGAGTGAATTTTGCCGCCGTGATGGCGATCTGCATCGCCTGTTCCTGGAACAGCGGCACGCCGAGGGTGCGTTTGAGCACGTCTTTGAGTTCATCGGCCGGCCCGTGTGCCGGATGCGGGGAGGGGTAATGCTCCTTCTCGATGCCGTCGCGGCGGCGCAGATAGGGATGCACCATGTCGCCCTGGATCGGCCCCGGGCGCACGATCGCGACCTCGATGACGAGATCGTAGAAGCATTGCGGCTTCAATCGCGGCAGCATCGACATCTGCGCGCGGCTCTCGACCTGGAACACGCCGATGGAGTCGGCGCGCGACAGCATGTCGTAAACCGCGCCGTCGCCTTGCGGCAGCGTGGCCAGCGCGTAATTCGCGCCGTAGTGCTGCTGCAAAAGATCGAGCCCGCGCTTGAGGCAGCTCAACATGCCGAGCGCAAGCACGTCGACCTTCATCAGGCCGAGCGTGTCGATGTCGTTCTTGTCCCATTCGATGAAAGTGCGCTCGTCCATGGCGGCGTTGCCGATAGGGACGGTCTGGTCGAGCGGCTCGCGGGTGAGCACGAAGCCGCCGACATGTTGGGAAAGATGCCGCGGGAAACCGGTCAATTCATCGGCGAGCGCGACGGCCTGCCGGATCGCCGGATTTGACGGATCGAGGCCGGCTTGGCGGACGTGGTCGTCGGGCAATTCGTCGCCGGAGCCCCACACGGTTTTGGCGAGCGCCGCGGTGATGTCCTCGGTCAAGCCCAAAACCTTGCCGACTTCGCGGATGGCGCGGCGCGAGCGGTAATGCACGACGGTCGAGCAGATCGCGGCGCGATGGCGGCCGTAGCGTCTATAGATGTATTGGATCACTTCCTCGCGCCGCTCGTGCTCGAAATCGACGTCGATATCGGGCGGCTCGTTGCGGTTCGCCGAAATGAAGCGGGCGAACAGGAGTTTGCTCTCGTTCGGATTGACCTCGGTGATGCCGAGGCAAAAGCACACCGCGCTGTTCGCCGCCGAGCCGCGGCCCTGGCAAAGAATATTTTTTACTTTGCGCGCATAGGCGACGACATCGTGGACGGTGAGGAAATAACGGGCGTAGTCGAGCTTGGCGATCAACGCCAGTTCCTCGTTGAGCCGTGCCTTGACGTCAGTTGGAACGCCATTGGGAAATCGATCCTGGGGATAACGTTCGGCGGCGCCGGCCCATGTCAGGTCTTCGAGATGCTGCTGGGCGGTCTTGCCCGGCGGCACCGGCTCGTCGGGATATTCGTATTGCAATTGGCCGAGCGAGAAGGTGCAGGCATTTGCGATATCGACGGTGCGGGCAACGGCGTCGGGAAAATTTTTGAACAGCCGCGCCATTTCCGAAGGCGATTTCAGATGCCGCTCGGCATTGACGGCGAGCCGGAGGCCGGCTTGGGAAAAAGTGCATTTCTCGCGGATGCAGGTGACGACGTCGAGGAGCGGCCGGCGCTCCGGCGCGTGATAATGCACGTCGTTGACGGCGACGAGCGGCGTTCCGTGCCGCTCGCCGAGCTCGGCCAACAGGCCGAGCCGCCGCGGCTCGTCGCCGCGGTGATAATGCACGCCGGCGAGGAAGGCGCGGCCGGGTGCTGCGTGGACCAGAGCGGAGAGGCGCGCGGTGAAAGCGTGTGAAAGTTCTTCCGGCGGCAAAGCAATAAAAATCTGGCCTTCGCTGGCATCCAGAATCTGCTCGAAGGTCAGATGACATTCGCCTTTCTTGGCCTTGAGATTGGCTTTGGTCAGGAGTTGGCAAAGCCGTCCGTAAGCTTGGCGATCGGTCGGATAGGTCAGCACCTCGAAACCATCGACGGTGACGAGCCGCGTGCCGACGACGAGCTTGATGCTTTTTCTTTTTTTCCATTCGTCATAAGCGCGCACCACGCCGGCAAAGCTGTTGCGGTCGGCGATGCCGATGGCGGCAAGTTTCAGCTCATCGGCGCGCGCAACCATCTCACCCGGATGCGAGGCGCCGCGCAGGAAGGAAAAATTCGTGGTGACGGCAAGCTCGGCATAGGCGCTCATCTGAACCCTCCCCCCTTGTGGGGGAGGGTAGGGTGGGGGGCGGGAAGTGTATGCCGTCGACGCACGCGGTTCGCCTCCCGACCCCCACCCCCACCCCTCCCCACAAGGGGGAGGAGTCCTCTGCCTCACAAACACATTTGTGCTCTCACTCACGCAAACAGGCCGTGCACGAACCAGCGCACCGCTGTCGTCTCGCGTCCATAAAGGCCTTCGCGGAACAGCCAGAAGCGATGGCCGGCGGAATCCTCGACGAGGTAGTAATCGCGGGTTGGTTTCGGTTCGCGATGCCGCCACCACTCGGCTCCGATGCGTTCCGGCCCTTGGGCGCCGGTGATGTCGTAGGTCACGCCGCGCCAGCTGAAACGCCGCGGCGGGCCGTCGGGGACAAGTGCGGTGACGTCCTCGGCCGGCTCGGCATGGGGCAACAGCAGGAGCGGGCGCGGTTTTTGCTCCGGTTCAGGCCACGCGGTTGCCTCGCCGTCGACCGGCGGCAGCACTTCGGCGCGCTCGGGCAGATGACTGGCCACCGGTTCGAAGCGCCGCACGCTGTGTGGTCCGAGCCGTTGGCGCAACGCATCGATCAAACTTGCGCAACGCTCCGTCCTATCACCCTCGTCGGTGACAGACGTCAGTTCCGTCTGCCGCGCCGGCATCGGTTCGGCGCAGGTCACCGCAAGGCCGATGGCTTCGAAACCGAAGCCGGCATCGCAGGTCGCCGCCAAGGCCTCGAGTTTCAGTTCGATGAGCCGCGCCACGTGGCTGACGTTGCGCGTCGGTAGCGTCAGCCCGATATCGATTGTCTCGACCGCGCCGTCGACGTTGTAGAGGCAAAGCCTTAAACCCCGCGCGCCGACGTCGTCGCGAGTGAGCACGTGGACGAGCGTCTGCATGAGGCGATTGGCGTGGGCGATGATCGCGTCATGGGTGAAGATCGGCTCGATGAGATAACGCAACGAGTGATAGACCGGCGGCGCGACGATCGGCACCAGCGGCTCGTCGATGCGGCCGAGCGCCTGATCGACGCGGCGAAGGAGTTCCGTTGGAAAGCGCGCGGCGAACGGCGCGCGCGGTTTGTCGAGCAGCGAACCGACGGTCTTGAAGCCGAGCCGGCGCAGCGTCGCGCGAGTCTCCGGCGCAAGCCGCAATGCCGCGATGGGAAGTGGCGCCAGGGCCGCGGCTTCCTGGCCGCAGGGCAATACGAACGCAGGCGTCTTGTGAAAGCGCGACAGCGCCCAGGCCGCCCCTGGCGTGTCGGCGACGGCAAGCCGCGCCGGCAGCCCGAAATTTTTTCGCAGTCTTGCAGCAAGATCGGCGAGCAATTTTTCCTCGCCGCCGAACAGATGGGCTGAGCCGGCGATGTCGAGGAAAAAGCCGTCGGCGCCGTTGTCCTCGTTCCACGATGACGCGGTCGGCGTGTAACGCGTCGCCCACAAGGCAAGCCGCCGCAGCGCGGCATCGTCGGCGGCGGGATCGGCGTCGCGCACCTGCAAAAATTCCGCTTTGGCCCGGGCGTCGGCCAACAGGTCGCCGGTCGCGAGGCCTAAAACCTCCGCCGCCTCGTTCAAGGCGGCGATGCGCGGGCCGCCGGAGCCGGCAACGGCCAGGACGAATGGACAGTCCGGATCAACTTGCTTGCTTGATGGATTTTTCGCCTGCGCCGCGAGCGCGCGAAAAATCGGCCAGCGCGGCAGCCAAACTGAAACGATGCGCGACATGATCGTACTCCACTACCCATTGGCCCGGCCGTCCGTTGCGGCAACGCTCAAGTTGCAAATGCCAGCGCGGCCGCGTGACGAGGCCGAAGCGGTCGCGCGCGGCTGCCGCGGTGCCGATGCGCCAGCGCGTCGCCGCCGCGCTCGATTCCAGCGTCGCCGCCGGCCGCAGCAAAAAAAGAGGCAGACCGGCATCGGTGGCGGCGAGATGCAGCCGTTGGCTCAATTTCAGATCGAGCGTGTCGATGACGCCTGCGATGGCGGCCGGCGCCGCCGACCGCACCGCCTCCTCCATGGCCCACAGGGTTTCCTTGCGATGTGCGGTCTCGACCAGAATGAGGCGGCCCGGATCGAGACCGAGCGCGTTGAGGCCATGACCATGCAGCCGGCCGTGCGGACGGTATGGGCGCAGCCCATAGGCCGGCATGACCACGAGCAACGGAGGAGTGCGTGGCAGGCGAACTTGCTGCTCCTCCCCACAAGGGGGAGGGGAAGAGATGCGGGCGAGAACCGCCGCGATGAAGCCGAAGGCGGCCGCGATGCAGCCTTCCGCTGCGGGGACGACTTCATGCAGGGCGCCGCAGGCGAGGCCGCCGTCCGGCAAGTGGGAATCGATTGCCGCCAAGCCGAAGGGCAGGGCTTTGCGCTGCTCCCCCATCCGGGGCATGAGCCGGCGCAGCTCCGCCATCACGGCGGCACGGTTTCTCGCCATGGCAAGGGTGGTTGGCCCGGTCATGTCGGCCATGGCTGTGCAAAGTCCATTGGATATTCACTGTATGTTCTTGCTCGAGGATAATAGAACAAAACAGGAACAATGCCAAGGGCGAATGAGTCCGGCGGTTATTTCATTGAGTCATCAGGACCTTGCCCGGGAAGCGCGCAGCCTTGCCAACAGTCATCGCCGCGCCGTGCCGCGGAAAGAAAGAATGACCGGTTGCCGGTGTTTGTCGGTTGGCGCGCGGGATGGCGACGCAATGGAGAGATGGCCGTGGTGAAAATCCCGAAACTGATCTTTGCGGCGGCTGCGTTCGCGGCGGCCATGGGCTCTGAATATTCCGGCCGGCCATGCCGCCTGCGTGGCGGGAGAATCCGTGGTGCGCGGTGATCGATTACGGCGACGGCGGCGTCACCTGGGATTGCAACTATCGCACCTTCGAGGAGTGCTACCCGAACGTGCTCGCCGGCAATAAGGGCTCGTGCAACCTCAACCCGGCCGGTCCCGGCCCGCAAGCTGCCGACGCCGGCGGCCTCTCAGCCGCGCAAGAAACACCACGCGCAGCGTTAGCGCGTCGCCGAACGTTTTAAGCCGACCGCTACTCTTGATGGTGCGCGGACGATGGCGCATACGTCTGCCGACTCGCGCGGGCACGAGCGCGGATAGCGCAGATCAGGAAGGTGCATCATGCCGGAAGCCGACAAGGAAGGTGAACGCTACTCCGTCGATCGGCCGCAACAGACGCCGGGCTTTTTCCTCAAAGGTACCCATCAGCTCGACTGGGGCATGAAGAACCGTATGGCGCGGGTGTTCGATCCCACCTCGGGCCGCACCGTGATGCTCGCCATCGATCACGGCTATTTCCAGGGTCCGACCACCGGGCTTGAGCGCATCGATCTGTCCATCGTGCCGCTATTGCCGAATTGCGATGCGCTGTTCTGCACCCGCGGCATTCTGCGCAGCGTCATTCCGGCGGAGTGCCAAAAGCCGATGGTGCTGCGCGCCAGCGGCGGTCCGAGCATCCTGCGCGAGGAATTGTCCGACGAGCAGATCGCCATGGACATGGACGACGCGATGCGGCTCAACGCCGCCGGCGTCGGCATCCAGGTGTTCATCGGCGGCGAATTCGAGACCCGCTCGGTGCACAATATGACCAAGCTGGTCGATGCCGGGCTGCGCATGGGCATTCCGGTGATGGGCATCACCGCGGTCGGCAAGAATATGGTGCGCGACGCAAAGTATTTCCGGCTCGCCTGCCGCATCATCGCCGAGCTCGGCGCGCAATACGTCAAAACCTATTACGTCGACGAAGGGTTCGAGACCATCACCGCGTCGTGCCCGGTGCCGATCGTGATGGCTGGCGGCAAGAAGCTGCCCGAGCTCGAGGCGCTGACCATGGCCTACAACGCCGTGCAGCAGGGCGCCTCCGGCGTCGACATGGGCCGCAACATTTTCCAGTCCGACGCGCCGCAGGCGATGATCGCCGCGGTCGCCGCCGTGGTGCACAAGAACATGAAGCCGAAAGAGGCGCTCGACCTGTTCAAGACGCTCAAGGCAAAGGGCGAGGGCGAGCCGCCCCGCGTTCGCTCGGTATCATAGAGCGAGCGCCGGCAACGCCGGTTACTTCGGCAGGAACTGCTCGGTGTAGAGCTTCGACATATCCGGCGGGCTGGGAAGAAGCTTCAGATCGACGAAGGATTTCTTCAGCGTCGCCAGCGATTCCGCGTCGAACTTGCAGTCCTTGGTGAACATGCCGACGGTGAGGTCGTAATCCTTCGCCATCACGCTCTCCGGAAATCCGGTGATGGCGCTTTCGATCTTCACCGTTTCCGCCTTGTGGGTACGGATGTAGTCGACCGTCTCGATCCAGCCGGCGACGAAGGCGCGGACCGCGTCGGGATTGGTTTCGATGATATGCTTCGACGCATAGAGCGTGCCGGCGGCAAGGTTGCCCTCGTATTTGCTCACCGGAAACAACAGCCGGCCAGTCTTGTTCTCCTCCATGGCGAGGAACAGCGAGGTCACCGCGACATCGGCGTCGATGAGATGTTCGCGGAACGCCGCGACGATGCTCGAAGCGCCGTTGCCGATCGATACCCCGCTCACGTCCTGCGGCTGCCATCCCTGCTTGCGCGCCAGCTCCTTGGTCAGCCAATCGGTCAGCGAACCGGCGCTGGAATAGCCGATCTTCTTGCCTTTGAGCTGGTCGATGGTCTTGATCGGCGAATCCCACGGCACGCCGATGCCAATGAACGGAATCGGCCCCGCGGTTTCGCAGACCGCGATCATCGGCGCCCCTTTGGCGATCAGCGCCATTTCCGTGCCCGCGCCATCGCCGATGTCGAGGCTGTCGGCGGCCATGGCCTGAGTCATTCTGCTGCCGCCGGTGAAATCGACGATCTTCAGGTCGAGCCCGTGCTTCTTGAAGATGCCGAGCTGTTCGCCGACATTGACCGGAATGATCGGGTCGGCGTTCGGCGCCGCCTTGCCGACCGTGAGCGGCGCTGACGCGGCCGGCGCGATACCGGCTGCGGCAAAGACGAAAGCGATTACGGCAACCAAGCCGCCGCGCGCTGGATTTCCGACCATGGCTTCCTCCGCTCGCTGGTCCGGCGCATCTGTTGTGATGCGGGCGACGATCTGGACGGTTTTGCAAACCGCCGATGTCTTTATCGGACTATTCAGCGCGTCAGCGAAGACTAGCAAACAAGCGACGGCGCGACCTACGGCACCTCGTCGCAGCCGGCCGGCGCGCGGGGAGCACGAGGCCGCGCCACTATCCGTAGCTTTGGCGTGGCGCGGCGCCGAACAGGAACCAGGCGACGGCACCGGCCGCCAGCGCGCCGCTGAGCGTCGCCAGTATTTCTTCGAACCAGGCGTCGCGGCTATCGTCGCTGTTGTCCTGCTGGGCGACCGCGGCGGCTGGCGCAGGCTGGGTGTCGGCGACCGCGTTTGATGTTGCCGCGTTCTGATTGTTGCTCAAGCTCGGCTCAGCCGGAGCGGCTTGCGGTTCAGAGTCGAGGACGCCGGCGAATATCGGTGCATTGCCCGCGGGCCACATGCTCGGCGGCGCCGAGTCGATGGCGGCCTGTGCCGACCATGTCGCCGGTTCCAGGGCTGGCGGTTGCTCGATTGCCGGCGCTGGTGCCGGCGCCGGCTCGATCGGCGGTGCCGGGTCTTCCGTCGCAGTCGCAACGCGGGTCGCGTGGTGGTGGAAATGCCTGGCCGTTCTGATCGGCTTCGGCGCAACGCGTTTCGCTTCGGGCTTGTCCTGTGGCGAAGTCTTAGCCTCGCTCGTCGGCGCCTCGCTCGAATGCATGAACATCTTCAACAGCGAACCCGGTTGCCCGGGTGTGTCGCTGTCTTGCGCGGCCGCGGCGCTGACGGCAAAGGCCAATACCGCGCCCGCCGTGACGATGCGAATGCTCAGCATGTCCGTCCTCCATCGCTCAAACCCCTCGCGGCCATACCGCACAGGCGGCGTGACCTGAAGGTGACGCGAATGAGGAATTTTTCGCGCAAAGCGGCGACGAAAAGCGGCCCGATGAACTGCGGTCATTCCGGGGAGGGTGAAGCGCGAACCCGGAATCCATAATCACTGCCGCTCCAAATAGGGCACTCTACGCCAATCCTGAACCGACTGTGGCTATGGATTCCGGGCTCGCCGCTACGCGGCGCCCCGGAATGACGTCATTCCACCGTGACGCCGCTTGCCTTAATCGGCACCGCCCATTTGGCGATTTCGCTTTTGACGAGGTCGCCGAGATATTGCGGGGTGGCCTGCTCGTCGGTGGCGATGGCCGCGCCGAGCGCGGTGAGCCGGTCGCGCACCGCCGGCGTGTGCATCGCCTCCAGCGTCGCATCGTGCAATTTCTTGACGATCGGCGCCGGCGCGTTCTTCGGCAGGAAGATGGCGTTCCAGGTATAGGCGATCAGATCGGGCGTGCCCTGCTCGACGGCGGTCGGCACGTCGGGCAGCGCCGGCGAACGCTTGGCGTCGAGCACCGCGAGCCCCTTGACCGCGCCGCTGTCGATCGGCGGCTTGGCTGTCGTCATCACGTCGCACAGATAATCGATGCGGCCGCCTTGCAGATCCTGCATCGCCGGTCCGCTGCCGCGATACGGCACGTGGGTGACGTTCACTTTCAAGCAGATAATTCATCAACAGGCAGCCCAGATGCGTCGCCGAGCCGGTGCCGGCCGAGCCGAATTGCATCTTCGCCTGGTTCTCCTTGATGTAGGCGACGAACTCCTTGAAGTTGGCGACCGGCAAATCCTTGCGCGCGACCAGCACCAGCGGAACATTGGCGATCAAGATCACCGGCGTGAAATCGGTCACCGCATTGTAGAGCGGGTGCTGATACAGCGTCTGGCCTTGCGCATGGGTGCCGACGGTGGCGAGCACGAATTGGTAGCCGTCGGGCGCGGAATTGGCGACGCGCAGCGAGCCGGTCTGGCCGCCGGCGCCGTTGATATTCTCTACGATGACGTTCTGGTGCAGGATTTCGCTCATGCGTCCGGCGACCATGCGCCCGAGCACGTCGGTCGGCCCGCCGGCGGCGAACGGAATCACCATGGTCATCGAGCGGCTGGGATAGTCGTCGGCTTTCGCCGGTGCTGTGATTGCAAACATGACCGCGGCCAAAGCCGCGAGTGATTTTCTTTTTCATCGCTGTTTCCTCCGCTGCCACAGTGCTGCATCGGCGCAACGGTCCGGTCAACCCGTCCGTTCGCCGCAGCACCGCGGTTGTTTATTTGGAGTTTATCCGAGCTCGGTGATTTCTTCGGGGAAGTGATGCAGCCGTTCGCCCGGGCCATCCGCGCCGATCAGCCAATTGTCGCAGTACCACGTCAGCATGCCGCCTTTGATATAGGTCGGGTGCACGACGATGTTCATGTCTTTTTCGATGTTCATCGGCTCGTCGTTGCGGATGAGCGGACGTTCGACGAGATCGTAGCCTTGGCCATGGCAGTGCAGGCGCTTCTCTTCGGGCCGGCCGTTCTTGCGCATGAAATCGTTGTAGGCGGCGAAGACGTCCTTGCAGGCGGCGCCGGGCTTTAGCAGGCCGAGATTGAATTTGCGCGCTTCGAGCGCGAATGCGTATTCGTCCTTCATCTCTTGCGACGCGCGCCCGACCACACAGGTGCGACCAAGCTCGGTGTACATGCCGCCGGGGCCGGCATCCTCGACCAGAAGCGCCACCGCGTCGCCTTCCTGGATGATGCGGTTCTGATAATGCCGCGCCGAAAACTGCGCCGGCTTGCCGGCCGGCATCGAGGCGCACAGATAAATGCCGTGCTCGCTGCCGTGGCGCTGGCTGTAGCATTGCGCGATCGCCGCGATATCGCGGTCGCGCATGCCGGGCTCGACCGCGGCGAACGCCGCGCGCATGGCGCCGTCCTGCATGGCGGCGGCGCGCTTGACCAAGTCCTGCTCCTCGGCGCTCTTGATGACCTTGATGCGGTCGACCATGTCGGAGGCATCGACGAATTTGCTGTTGGAGAAGCGGCCCTTCTGCATGTAGTCGACCATGGCGAACGACATCTGATAGGTGCCGACCAGGCCGATGGTGCCGCCCGCGTAGGGCTCGAGCGCTTTCGCCGCGAGCTCCGGATCGTAGGGCGCGGTGTAATAGCACGACGAATAGCTCGGCGTGGTGTACCACCGCTTGACGCCGCGGCGGGTGCCGTCGCTCTTGCCGTTGAGCTCGGTGACGCCGCCGAACGGGCCCTGGCTCACCAAGGTCATCAGGTCGTCGCGCGGAAACACCACGGTAAGCGGATAGCCGTTGGTCGCCGGCAGGTCGGTGAAATATTTCACATAGCCGCCCATCTGGTCGGAATTGTTCTGCATCAACAGCACGTCGATCTTGTCGCGCTCCATGGCGGCGCGCACCGCGGCCCAGCGGCGTTCCAGCTCCGCCGTCGAGATCGGCGTCTGCAGGCGTTCGGAAAGCTGTTCCATTGTCTTGAACTCCTAATGCGGAACTACGTTGATCATGCCGCCGATGTCGCCGTTAAGGAAGCAGCGCATGTTGGCTTCCACGGTCGGCAGCGCGTAATCGATATAGACGTCGCAGAAGCCGCCCTGGTGCGTGGTGATGATGACGTTCTCCATCGCCCAGAACGGATGATCGGCCGGCAGCGGCTCTTCGTTGAACACGTCAAGGCTGCTCCGCCAATGCGGCCCGAGCTAAGCGCGTCCACCAGCGCCGGCTCGTCGACGACACCGCCGCGGGCGAGATTGACCAGAAAACTTGTCGGCTTCATCGCGGCCAGCACTTTGGCATCGACGCTGTTACGGGTTTTTTCCGTGAGCGGGGTGAGCAGCACGAAGAAATCGAATTCGCCGGCCACTTTGGCAAGCTCGGCGCTCGAAACCATGCAGTCGAAGCCGGCGACAGCGCGCGGCGCGGAGCTGACACCGATGGTGCGCATGCCGAACGCCTTGCATTTCGGCGCCAGCTCCTCGGCGATGGCGCCGATGCCGAAAACGCCGACCGTCTTGTTATGCAGCAATTTTGCCGGGAAGCGCGCCCATTCGCGGGCGCCTTGGGCGCGCAGCGCGCGCGGAATATCGCGCGCCAGCGCCAGCATCGAGCCGATGGCGGCTTCCGACACCGGCGCGCCGTGAATGCCGTGGATGTTGGTGACGATGACGTCTTTGCGCAGCACCGGCCGGTCGATCAGATTGTCGACGCCGGTGCCGAGCGCCTGCACCCATTTGAGCTTGGTGCCCGCACGCAACACGTCGTCGCTCAATCTTGGGGCAAATGTCAGCAATATGTCGGCGGACGCGATATAGGGCCCGACCTTGGAATGGTGATCCACAAGATCGACATGAAGTTCCGGGAATTTCGCCTTGAGGCGATCGCGATATTGGTTGTTGAGCTCCGGCGTCAGCGTCAGGAGGATCAGCAGATTGGTCATGCGGGAGACACTGAAGCCGTATGTACGCGGCGGCGAAGGGAGGGTGAGGGACCAGCCTTATATCCTCTTGCGCGACGCCCCGCCAAGGTGTCGCGCGAAGGCGTCGCGCGAAGCATGGCTGCGCTAGACTGCGACCCATATTCGAAGCGGGCGGCAATTCGGGAGCACACGATGCCTATCGATCTTTCTGCGGTGAACTGGCTCTATGTCTCGATATTGGCGGGCTTTGTGTTCGTCGCCACGCTGCTCGGCAGCATCATCTCGTTTCGCAACAAGTTCGCCGCCGCGATCATTGCCGCGGTGCTGTTCGCCGGCGCCTTCGTGTTCTGGACCTATTATCCGCGCGACACCCTGCCGGATGCGATCCGTACGCTGCCGACCAGCCCGAAATAGGCTGCAACTCGAATAGGCAAAGGCTTGGCGTCCGATCTCCAGCCAGTTGACCTTTCCGCCGGTCCCGCTATTCGTAATTCGTTGCCGGGAGAAATGGAGCGGTCATGAACAAGGTCTATGCGGATGCCACATCCGCGTTGGCCGGGTTGCTCAAGGATGGCATGACCATCATGGCCGGCGGTTTCGGCCTGTGCGGTATCCCAGAATCCTTGATCCTTGCGATCCGCGATTCCGGCGTCAAGAATTTGACCGTGGTGTCCAACAATGCCGGCGTCGACGGCAAGGGCTTGGGCATCCTGCTCGACAGCCGCCAGACCAAGAAGATGGTCTCCTCCTATGTGGGGGAGAACAAGACCTTCATGCAGCAATACCTCGCCGGCGAGCTCGAGATCGAGTTCAACCCGCAGGGCACGCTGGCCGAGCGCATCCGCGCCGGCGGCGCCGGCATCCCGGCGTTCTTCACCAAGACCGGCGTCGGCACCCAGATCGCCGAGGGCAAGGACGTGCGCGAATTCGACGGCCAGCGCTATGTCATGGAGCGCGGCATCGTCGCCGATCTGGCGATCGTCCACGCCTACAAGGGCGACACCGAAGGCAACCTGGTCTACCGCAAGACCGCGCGCAATTTTAATCCGGTGATGGCGACCGCGGGCAAGGTGACCGTCGCCGAGGTCGAGCAATTGGTGAAGCCCGGCGACATCAATCCCGATCACATCATCACGCCGGGCATTTTCGTTCAGCGCATCATCCACGTGCCGAACGGCGCCAAATACATCGAGCAACGCACCGTCCGCAAGCGCACCAAGGCTGACGCGCCGGCCGGAACCGGAGGAGATGTCTGATGGCTTGGACCCGCGATCAGATGGCCGAACGCGCCGCCAAGGAATTGCAGGACGGCTTCTACGTCAATCTCGGCATCGGCATTCCGACCCTGGTGTCGAACTACATCCCGGGCGGCATGAACGTGCAGCTGCAATCGGAGAACGGCATGCTCGGCACCGGCCCGTTCCCGTTCGAGGGCGAGGAGGATGCCGACCTCATCAATGCCGGCAAGCAGACCGTCACCGAGCTGCCGACCACGAGCTATTTCAACTCGGCGAACTCGTTCGGCATGATCCGCGGCGGCCATATCGATCTCGCCATCTTGGGCGCCATGCAGGTGGCTGAGAACGGCGACATCGCCAACTGGATGATCCCGGGCAAGCTCGTAAAGGGCATGGGCGGCGCCATGGATCTGGTCGGCGGCGTCAAGAAGGTCGTCGTCGTCATGGAGCATTCGGCCAAAGGCGAATCGAAACTTCTGCACCGCTGCAACCTGCCGCTCACCGGCGCCGCCGTCGTCGACATGGTGATCACCGATCTCGGCGTCTTCACCGTCGACCGCAGCGGCGGCGGCCTTACCCTGATCGAGCTCGCGCCCGAGGTGACGCTCGACGACATCAAGGCGAACACGCAGGCGAGCTTTAAGGTCGCGAATACGCTGAAGCAGTAGCGCGTCAGTCCTTCGAAATCACGATCTTAATCGAATCCGCTTTGACGCCAGACAGCTCGACGGTGAATGGCGCCACGTCGAGATCGAATTTCACGCTCTTGCGGATGCCCTCGCATCCGAGTGCGCCGCTGAACGCCGTCGATTTCACCGTTTGCCCGGCCTGTTCGACGTCGATCCAGCCCTCTGCCGACACAGTGATCTTGTAAGAACCGGCTTGCGGCGGCGCCTTCACTTCGAAAAAGCCTGCAAACGTGTCGGGCGATTTCGGTGCGCGCTCTGGCGGCATCGGCAGCTTGGCGTCGGCGAACGGTAACAGACCGACAATCGTGGCGAAGGGGATCGGAAACGTCACGTGCCCGCCCGAGACGACCTTCGGCAAATCGGTGCCGTTGAGCGTGGCGCGTTCCTTGTCGAGCGGCCATTTGAATTTGTCGCAGCCGACCGGTTCCTCGGCGAGCGCGGGCGCCGCCACGAGGATGACGACCAGCGTGATAAGTATCGGCTTCACGGCTCAATCTTACGCCACGCACCGCCATGCGTTCTACCCGCTTGCTGGCGATGGGCAAACGATGCAACAACCGCCTCCGCACAAGGAGAGAAGCGCCCATGCGTACCGTCATACTTGAAGAACACTTTTCGCTGCCCGCGGCATCCGCCCGCGTCGATAAAGCGGTCATTGCGCGCCGCGGCTACAAGGCGAGGGCGCTGCGCAAGGACGTGCCCAATCCGCTGACGCTATTGCCCGATCTCGGCGAGCAGCGGCTCAAATCGATGGACGAGGCCGGCATCACCGTCGAAGTGCTGTCGAACAGCGGCCCCGGGCCGGATCTGGTGCCGGGCCCTGATGGCGTGGCGATGGCGCGCGAGATCAACGATCATCTCGGTGCGGCTTGCGCCAAACATCCCACTCGCTTTGCCGGCTTTGCCTCGCTGCCGATGCAGAGCCCCGATGCCGCCGCAAAAGAACTGGCGCGCACCGTGAAGGAGCTCGGCTTCGTCGGCGCCATGGTCAACGGCACGACGGAAGGCAAATTCCTCGACGATCCGAGTTACGACGGCATCCTTGCGGCGGCGGAAGAGCTCGACGTCCCGATCTACATTCATCCGCACATTCCGCCGGCTGCGGTCCGCGAAGCTTATTTCTCCGGCCTGCCCGAGGGCGCCGGCCGCGTGCTGGAAACCGCCGGCTGGGGCTGGCACTCCGAAGTCGCGGTGCACGTGCTGCGCATGGTGGTCGCAGGCTCGCTCGACAAGCATCCAAAGCTCAAGCTGATCATCGGCCATATGGGCGAAATGCTGCCGATGATGCTCGACCGCGCCAGCCAGGTGTTTTCCGCCGACATCGAGCATCTCAAGCGCTCGGTGCCGCAGACCATCCTCGACCAGGTCTGGATCACCACCAGCGGCATCTTCAACGAGCCGCCGCTCTATGCGGCGCTGATGACCTTCGGCATCGACCGCGTCATGTTCTCGATCGATTATCCGTATTCGACGCACATGATGGGCCGTCAGTTCCTCGACAAGATCTGGATGGCGCCGGCCGACATGGCGAAGTTTTGCCACGGCACGGCGGATGCGCTGCTGAAGCTGAAAGTCCGCTAAGCACGTAGCGCTCCGTGCAACCGGCTTGGCGCGCGGCAGGTCTGCCATGCGCCAGGCCGCAAATGACAGCGGCGCCGTTTGCCGGTATTCACGTCGACAAAGCCGTTCCGCCGGGGAGCGCTGCGCAGCCGTGGTCGCAGCGGAGTGAACGTTCATGGACGCCAAAGTCAGCGAGCCTGGCGTTAGTCCGGCGACCGTCGAGTCGCTGACGCACAAGGACAGGCGGCTCATCGTCATCAGCATGATGCTGCCGGTGTTTCTCGGCTCGATCGACCAGTCGATCCTGGCGACCTCATTGCCGACCATCGGCCGGGCGCTCGGCGACGTGCACAATCTGCCGTGGCTGATCACGTCGTTCCTGATCGCGTCGACGGCGCTGACCCCGCTCTACGGAAAATTCGCCGATATCCATGGCCGGCGCGCAGCGCTTTTGATCGCGCTCGGCGTCTATATGGCGGGCTCGCTGTTGGCGGCGTCATCGACCAGCATGCTGATGCTGATCGGCGGCCGCGTCGTGCAAGGCTGCGGCGGCGGCGGCCTGACCGCGATCTCGCAGATGATCCTCGGCGATGTCGCCTCGCCGAAAGATCGCGCCAAGTACTACGCCTATTTCTCCATCGCCTTTACCACCGCGGGCGGCACCGGGCCGGCGCTGGGCGGCTGGATCTGCGATCACCTCTATTGGTGGGTGATCTTTCTGTGGAATTTTCCGCTCTGCGTCGGCGCCGTGATTCTGACCTTGACCATGCTGCGCCGGCTGCCGCGCCATGACCGGCCGCACAAGCTCGACTTCTTCGGCGCGGTGCTGGTGATGGCGGCAAGCTCGTCGTTCATGCTGGCGCTCAACCTTGGCGGCGTGCGCTATCCGTGGTTCTCCTCGCCAGTTCTGGCGCTGGTCGGATGCGCGCTCGTGCTCGGCGGCGGCTTCGTTGCGCGCCAGCTCACCACGCAAGAGCCGCTTATTCCGCTCGCCGTCCTGTCCGATCCGACCGCGCGGCTTGCCATGACGGCGCACTCGTTCGGCTGGGGCTCGATCCTGGCGTTGAACATTTTTCTGCCGATGTATCTGCAAACCGTGCTCGGCTGGTCGGCGACGTCGTCTGGTTTGAGCCTGGTGATCCTGATGGTCACGCTCAACGCCAGCGCCGGCCTGTCCAGCCAGCTTGTCGGCCGGGTCAAGCACTACAAGCTCCTGCCGATGATTTTCCTGTTCGTCGGCATCGGCGCGGTGGTGGCGCTGGGGCTGTCGGCCGCAACCATGACCACGCTGCAATTCGAGATCATTCTGTTCCTGATCGGTATCGGCTTCGGCCCGACGGCGCCGCTCACTCAGGTGATGCTGCAGAACACCGTGTCGATCCATCATCTCGGCGCGGCGATCGGCACCATGAATTTCGTGCGCACGCTGATGAGCACGATCCTGGTGGCGGTGTTCGGCGCCATCGTTCTCGCCGCCGTCCCGATCGGCGCGGCGGGCGATACTTTGGGCCAGCGCGCCTTGGCGGGAACGTCGGTCTCGACCTTTGTCATGGTGTTCTTCGCCGCCGCGATTACGCTGTCGATTGCCCAATTGGCGATGATTCTGGTGGAGGAAAAGCCGCTTGAATCGGCGATTACCACGTCGCGGTAACCCTTCCGGCCACCATAATTCGGCCTCTCACCCTCATCATGTAATAATGTTACAAAATCCGGCCGCCATGGTTTATGATGGCGCGGATAGGCGAGGGTAAGCGCGGCACAATGCGCTGGTTTCGGTCGAATATTCGCGGCTGTGCCCGGCTGGCGCTGGTGGCGCTGGCGATGCAGTTCGCGCTGACGTTCGGCCACGTTCATCTCAACGGCGGCGCCGCGTTGGCGTCCTTCCAATCGGCATCGTTGACGGCGGCCAAGCACGCCGTTGCGCCTGCGGCGCAAGCACGCGATCAAAGCCCGAAGTCGAAGGGCACGGCCGATTTCGACTGTCCCATCTGCGCATTGATCCAGCTGGCCTCGACGTCGGCACCGTCGGTGGCGCCGCCAGTACCGGTCCCCGCCGTCGTTGGCGGGACCGTTCTGGAGACGGCCGATGAATTGCGCCCGGCGTCTTCGCTTCGTTTTGCATTTTTAGCCCGCGGCCCACCCGCCGCTTGATGCCGGTCGCCGCGGCGTCCGCGCCGCGTCAGGCGATCTTTCGCAATTGCATCATCGGTCGGCGTCAAACGTTCCGCGTTCGCGCCCGACTTCCTGCAAAAAATCCTTTCGGACGAGACAACGATGCTCGTCGACCCGAATCTCAAGAACGATCAGCGCGACGCCGCGTCGCGTCAGGACAAGAGCATTGCTGATGCTTAACCTGTCGGCGCGCGGCAAGATCGTGTTGTTCATTGTCGCTGCGGTGCTTTGTTTCGGCGCCTATCGACTATTCGTCGCGTCGCCGAGCCATTATCGGGCCGGCGAGGTGGTCGAGAAGGCAGCGACCGTGCTGCGCACGGGAGATAGCGTGACCGTGCCCGAGGGCTCGCCCGTGCGCTGCTAGGCTCGCCATCGAGCCGGTGGCCGTCAAAGACATCAAGCGCGATATCGTTCTGCCGGCCGTCGTCGAGGCCGATCCCGGCCGCACCGTCAACGTCCTGCCGCCGGTCGCCGGGCGCGTCGTCAGCCTGGCGGTGCAACTCGGCGAGCGTGTCACCCAAGGCCAGGAGCTTCTGGTGCTCGATTCCGGCGATCTCGCGGAGGCTTTTTCCGACGACGAGAAGGCCCGCGCCACGCTGTCGCTGACCAAGCAGGTGCTCGACCGCCAGCTCGGCCTGGAAAAAGCCGGCGGCGCCGCGATCAAGGACCGCGAGCAGGCGCAAAATGACTACATCCAGGCGCAGTCGGAGTTCGATCGCGCCGAGACGCGCTTGCGCTCGATCGGCGTAGCGGCGGATCAGGTATCGAAAACGCGCTTGATGTCCATGAAAGCGCCGATAGCCGGCAGCGTGATCAATTTACAGGTCGCGCCGGGCGCCTTCCTGAACGACACCACGGCGACGATCATGACCATCGCCAATCTGGACACGATCTGGGTGACCGCCAGCGTGCCGGAAAGCGATACCGCGCTGGTTTTCAAAGATCAGCCGGTCGACGTCGTCTTCACCGCTTATCCCGGCGAAGTGTTCAAAGGCCAGGTGCTGTTCGTCAGCGACGTGGTCGATCCGGACACCCGCCGCACCAAGGTCCGCATCGCCTTCGACAATCCCGGCACGCGGCTGCGGCCGGGCATGTTCGCCAATGTCAGCTTCTATGCGCCGGTGCAGAGCGTGCCGGTGGTGCCGTCGAGCGCGCTGGTGCTCAAGGACGATCTCAATCAGGTGTTCGTCGAAACCGCGCCGTGGACGTTCCAGGCGCGCACCGTCGATATCGGCTTTCAACAGGGCGATCAGGTCGCTCTGAAAAACGGCGTCAAGGTCGGCGACCGCGTCGTCGTCAAGGGCGGAGTGCTGCTCGGTGATTGATTGGATCGTCAGCTTCGCGTTGCGCAAGCGCCTGGTGGTGGCGATGATCTGCGTCTTCGTCGGCGTCTACGGCTACTATTCGTGGACCCAGCTCGCGGTCGAAGCCTATCCCGACGTCGCCGACACGGAATCCCAGGTGATCACCACCGCGCCGGGCTTGGCGGCCGAAGAGGTCGAGCAGCAGGTCACCATTCCGCTCGAGCGCGAGCTCAACGGCACGCCGGGCATGACCATGATGCGCTCGCGCTCGACCTTCGGCCTGTCGCTGATCACCTTGCAGTTCCGCGACGGCATCGAAGACTACTGGTCGCGCCAGCGTATCGAGGAGCGGATCCAGAACGTGACGCTGCCGCCGAACCTGTCGCCCAGCCTCGATCCGTTGTCGTCGCCGACCGGGCAAATCCTCTATTACATTCTCCAGTCCGACACGAAAAACCTGCGCGAACTGTCGGAAATCCAGCGATGGACGGTGATCCCGACCTTGAAGCAGGTGCCGGGCGTCGCCGATGTCTCGAATTTCGGCGGGCTGACGACGCAATATGAGCTCGAGCTCGATCCGCAGCAGCTGATGCGCTTCAATATCGCGCTCAGCGACATCACCGATGCGATCAGCAACAACAACGCCAATGCCGGCGGCAGCGTGCTCAATCGCGGCGATCTCGGCTATGTCATCCGCGGCATCGGCCTGGTGCAGACCCTCGACGATCTCGGCAATATCGTCGTCACCCAGCACAACGGCACGCCGATCCTGGTGCGCGACCTCGGCAAGCTCAAGCTGTCCAACCAGGAGCGCCACGGCGTCGTCGGCCAGGACGACAAGAACGACGTCGTCGAAGGCACCGTGCTGTTGCTGCGCCACGAAAACCCTTCGCAGGTGCTCGACGGCGTCCACGCCAAGATTGCCGAGCTCAACGCACGCCTCAAAGCCGACGACGTGCAGATCGTGCCCTACCTCGATCGCACCAATCTGGTGAATTCGACCATCGACAAGGTCGGGCAAACCGTGTTCTCGGGCATCGGGCTGGTGCTCATCGTGCTCATTCTTTTCCTCGGCAGCCCGCGCAGCGCCTTGGTCGTCGGCATCACCGTGCCGTTTGCCATGGTGACGGCCTTCATCCTGATGTACCACGCCGGCATTTCCGCCAATCTGCTGTCGCTCGGCGCCATCGACTTCGGCATCATTGTCGACGGCGCCATTGTGATGACGGAAGCGATCTTGCGGCGCCGCGAGGCCAAGCCGAACGAGCCGTTGACTGAATCGGAGGTTGGCGACGCGGCCTGCCAGGTGGCGCGGCCGATCTTCTTTTCGACCGCGATCATCGTCACGACCTATCTGCCGCTGTTTGCCTTCCAGCGCATCGAGGCCAAGCTGTTTTATCCGATGGTCTATGCGGTGGGCTACGCGCAGCTCGGCGCGCTGGCATTCGCGCTTCTGGTGGTGCCGGGCCTGGCTTACGTGGCGTATCGCCGGCCGCGCCGCGTCTTCCACAACTCCGCTCTCGCCTGGATCGAGCGGAATTATCGCGACGCCTTGGCCGGCTCGCTGCGCCGCCCGGGCATCGCCTATCTCCTGGCCGCCGGCGCGGCCATTGCCGTGGTGATCCTCGGCGTCACGGTATGGCGCGAATTCCTGCCGGATCTCGACGAAGGCTCGATCTGGCTGCACGCCGAGATGCCGGCGGGAATTTCGTTGCAGAAAGCCACCGACATGGTCGCCGAGCTGCGCCGCGAACTCGATTCATTTCCGGAAGTGTCGTCGGTGGTGAGCCATATCGGGCGCAACGACGACGGCACCGATCCTTGGACGCCCTCCCATATGGAATCCGCGGTGACGCTCACGCCGTACCGCACCTGGCCGGCCGGCGAGACCAAGCAAGACCTGATCGCGCGCATGTCGGCGAAGCTCGACCAATTGCCCGGCTTCGAGATCGCGTTCAGCCAGCCGATCAAGGACAGCGTGCTCGACTACGCGTTCGATCCGCACAGCTCGCTCGCCGTCAAGGTGTTCGGCGACGACTTCAAAGAGTTACGACGTATCGGCAACGCCATCGTCGCTGTCTTGCACAACGTTCCCGGCGTCACCGATGCCGCGATCGATCGGAACGCGCTGCTGCCGCAAATCTCGATCAAGGTCGATCGCGCCGCGACGGCGCGTTACGGCATCAATGTTGCCGATGTGGTCAACCTGATCAGTACGGGAATCGGAGGAGCCGCCGTCAGCCAGCTCTTCGTCGGCGAACGCCACTACGACATAACGGTCCGCTTCCCGGCGGCAGACCGCAACAATCCTGAGGCAATCAAGAACCTCGTCCTCACCTCCAGCGACGGCGCGCTTATTCCGCTGTCGCAGGTCGCCGAGGTCAAATTGCAAAGCGGCGAAAGCATGATCAATCGCGAGATGAACCACCGTTATCTCTTGGTGAAGCTCAACTATCACGATCGCGACCCGCTGTCGGTCGTGGCCGAGGTTTCGAAAGCGATCGATCAAAAGGTCGCATTCGACCGACGAAAATTCCATATCGAATGGGGCGGCCAGCTCGAAGGGCAGCAGCGCGCCGAGGCGCGCTTCCGGCTCATTATCGGGCTCGTGCTTGCGGCGATGATGGTGCTGCTCTACGCGGAATTCGGCGTGCTGCGCCAGGTCTTCCTCATCGTCGGTGTCGTGCCGCTCGCCACGCTCGGCGGGCTGATCGCGCTGCATGCCACCGGGACGACATTGAACGTCGCGTCGGGGGTCGGCTTCATCGCGCTGTTCGGCGTCGCGGTGATGAACGGCGTCATCATGGTGGCGAACCTCAATCGCGTGCGCGAGCAGGGCATGCCCTTGCTCGAGGCGGTGCTGGCGGGCGCCGTCGAGCGATTGCGGCCGGTGCTGATGACGGCCACAGTGGCGACGGTCGGCATGTTGCCGGCGGCGCTGGCGACCGGCGTCGGCAGCGACGTGCAGCGCAATCTGGCGACGGTGGTTGCCGGTGGACTAGTGCCGGCAACGCTGTTGACGCTGTTCATCATCCCGACCTTCTATTTCGCGGTGGAGCGATGGGCGGAGCGGCGCGCGGCGGCGGCGCCGGCACGGCAGGCGGCGGTGGACGTGGCTTAAGTCTTCGTAGGGGTTCGAGGTCGATGGGTCAGGGGGGGCGGGCGGTTATTGTGTTGACCGCCGTGTGGCTTACGAGCTGTGCGGTCGGCCCCGATTTCGCCCCGCCTGCAGCTCCCGACGTCAATGGCTATACGCCCGAGCCGCTTGCCACCGCGACCGTGGGTGCCGCGACTCAAGCCGGCGGCGCGCAGCACTTCGTCCGCGATCTCGATCTGCCCGGACAATGGTGGACGCTGTTTCATTCCAAGGCGCTCAATAGCCTGATCGACCAGGCGCTCGCCGCCAATCCCGATCTGCAGGCGGCGCAGGCGGCTCTCGTCGTCGCCAGGGAGAACGTCTACGTCCAGGTCGGCGCGTTGCTGCCCGCCGTCGACGCCAATTTCACCGGCACACGACAAAAGTTCGAAATCGGCCAGCCCTCCGACGTCGCTGCCGGCTCGCCGATCTACAATCTCTTCACCGGGCAATTGAACATTTCCTACACGCCCGACGTCTTCGGCGGCACCCGGCGCTCCATCGAATCGCTGCAGGCGCAGCAAGATTCGCAGCGCTTCGCCCTCGAAGCGACCTATCTGACCTTGATTTCCAACCTTGCCGGTGCCGCGGTGCAGGAGGCATCGCTGCGCGGGCAGATCGCGGCGACGCAAAGCATCATCAAGATCGAATCCGACGTGCTCTCAGTCATGCGCAAGCAATACGGTCTCGGCCAGATCGCCGAGGGCGACGTCGTGGCGCAGCAGGCGGCACTGGCGCAGGTCGAGCAGACGCTGCCGCCGCTGCAAAAGCAATTGGCGCAACAGCGCGACTTGCTGGCGGCGTTGATCGGCGGGTTTCCGAGCGACCGCATTCCGGAAAAATTCTTCCTCGCCGCATTGCGGCTGCCGCGGGATCTGCCCTTGAGTCTGCCGTCGCAGCTCGTCGAGCAGCGTCCGGATGTGCGCGCCGCGGAAGCCAATCTGCAATCCGCCAGTGCCCAAATCGGCGTCGCGATTGCCAACCGCCTGCCGAACATCACGCTGACGGGAAATATTGGCTCCACCGCGCTGGCGGTCGATCAACTGTTCACGCCCGGCTTCGGCTTCTGGGCCGCGACCGGCGCCGTCACCCAGCCGCTGTTTCACGGCGGCGCCTTGCTGCACAAGGAACTCGCGGCGGAAGCCACCTTCAATCAGGCGGCCGCGCAGTATCGCAGTACGGTGCACATCGCGTTTCAGAACGTCGCCGATAGTCTGCGCGCCATCCAAAGCGACGCCGTAGCGTTGCAGAAGGCGGTGGCGTCGGAGGCTGCGGCGGGCCGCAGCCTCGAAATCACCCGCCATCGCCTCGACCTCGGCGACATCACTTATCTGTCGATGCTCAACGCGCAGCAGACCTATCAGCAAGCCCTGCTCAGTCTCGCCCAGGCCAGGGCCGCGCGTTTCGCCGACACAGTCGCCTTGTTCCAGTCGCTCGGCGGCGGCTGGTGGAACAGGTCCGATGTCGCGCCGGAACGACCGCTGTCGATCGGCGACGTTTTCCAGTGAAGCTGGCCGCGCGGCCGAGCCCAGCGACAATCCGGAGCCTTGCGCCCGGGCAGCATTCCAGGCCATTAGGGACCGGCCGTGGCCCGCGGGCTGGGCTGGGGCCAGGCTCCGTCCAGCTAAGGGGCTGAAAATAAAAGCGTTTCTCACCTTTTCGCTCCGCCATTTAATGTTCCGGTAATTTCTTCACGGGCATTTGAACCCTGCGGCATCAAACCGCGACCAATCCATGAGCTGATCCTCAAGGCGATGCAGGCACCGGCAGATGAATTGCTGATCGGCCGTATCGCCCGCGGCGACCGGCTCGCGATGCAGGTGCTGTTCGCCCGGCATCACGTGCGGATCTATCGGTTTGTCCTTCGCCTGTTGCGTGACGAGATGGCGGCGGAGGATGTGATCAGCGAAGTGTTCCTGGACGTCTGGCGCCAGGCCAGTCGATTTGAAGGCAGAAGTGCCGTTTCGACTTGGCTCATCGCCATCGCCCGCTTCAAGGCGCTCTCGACGTTACGCAAGCGGCGCGAAGAAGGACTCGACGAAGAAACGATGGAAGCGATCGAGGAACCTTCAGACAATCCAGCGATTTCTATCGAGAAGCTCGACAAGGGCGAGAAGTTGCGACAGTGCCTCGCCGCGCTGACACGGGAACACCGGGAAGTGATCGATCTGGTCTACTACCACGAGAAATCGGTCGAGGAGGTCGCACAGATCATCGGTATTCCGGAGAACACGGTGAAGACGCGCATGTTCTACGCGCGCAAGAAGCTGGGAGAGTTGTGCAGAATGGCGGGAATTGATCGAGGTTGGCCATGATAAGCGAAGGAAACATGGAACCCACAGAGATCGAGACCTTGCTGCCGTGGTATGCCGCGGGCACGCTGCGCCGGCGCGACCGCCAGCGCGTCGAGGATGCGCTGCGCTACGATCCCGCTCTCGCCCACCATGCCGATCTGGTGCGTGAAGAGCTCGCCGAGACGATTTGCGTCAACGAGTCCCTTGGCGTGCCTTCGGCGCGTTGCATGGACCGGCTGATGGCCGCGATCGACGCCGAGACCGTCGCCGCACGCAAGCGTAATTCGGTGCGCGCCGTCGCCGGCCAGTTCGCCACCTTCATCGCCGGTTTCTCGCCGCGCACGCTCGCCGTTGCAGCTTCCTTCGCCGTGGCGGCGATCGCCTTGCAGGCGTTCCTTCTGGTGAGCATGGCGACCAAGCCGCAAGTCACATTCGAAACCGCGGGCCTGAGCACCACGGCGACCGGCCACGGCACCTTCGCCATGGTGCGTTTCGCCCGCGAGGCCAGCGCCGGCGAAATCACCCGCTTTCTCGAGGAGTACCAGGCCACCCTGGTCGATGGGCCCAAGCCCGGCGGGTTCTATCGCGTGCGGATCGCCATGAAGACGCTCGCGAAGGAGGAACTCACCCGCATCGTCTCTCGTATGCGCCAGGAGCGGATCGTCGAATCCGCAAACCCGGGCGACGGCGACTAGGACGCGCGTCGCGCTAACTGACTGATTTTCCGTTGTTATTGCGAAGATTGTTGGCGGCTTGCTGTTTTACAGCCGCTTGATGGTAATATATTACCTGAAATAAATTAACTCCGAATATGAAATCGTCGTCTCCATTTGAACCTTCGGCGGGGTGGCGACGACCAATGTGCGGTGACTGATTTTCAAGTCGCCATCGGCGCGCTTCTCCCCCGACGCTGGCGCCGATCGCTTAGACCCGCCCGGTCGTCCCCCCGGGCGGGTCCTTATTTTTGTGGTTGCGCACAGGGAGCCCCCGGACAGGCCAAATTCACGCTACCGGGAAAAGTGTAGCGACAGCGGGGTTCCCCTTTACGGCCTGCCGGAACACGTCGACAATGGCCACCGTGGGGGAATGTGGTGCGTAACGAGATCGTCCTCGAAACCGAGGACCTGACCAAAGAGTTTGCCGGGTTCGTCGCGGTGCGCTCGGTCAATCTGCGCGTCGTGCGCGGCACTATTCATGCGTTGATCGGCCCGAACGGCGCCGGCAAGACCACCTGCTTCAATCTGCTCAGCAAATTCTTGAGCCCGACCCGCGGCCGCATCACCTTCGACGGCCGCGACATCACAGCGCTCAAGCCTGCCGAGGTGGCCCGCCTCGGCCTCGTGCGCTCGTTTCAGATTTCGGCGGTGTTCCCGCACCTCACCGTGCTTGAAAACGTTCGCATCGCGCTGCAGCGCCGGCGCGGCGGCTCGTTCGATTTCTGGCGATCGAAGCGCGTCCTGCATGCGCTGGACGATGAGGCCACGGCGCTGATCGCCGATGTCGGGCTCGCGCCCTATGTGGATTCGCTGGCGGTCGAATTGCCCTATGGCCGCAAGCGGCTTCTGGAAATCGCCACCACGCTGGCGCTCGAGCCGCAAATGCTGCTGCTCGACGAGCCGATGGCCGGCATGGGCCACGACGATATCGCCCGCATCAGCGCGTTGATCAGATCGCTGACCGACAAGCGTACCGTGCTGATGGTCGAGCACAATCTCAGCGTCGTCGCCAATCTGTGCGACCGCATCACCGTACTCACCCGCGGCCACGTGCTGGCCGAGGGCGACTATAAAACGGTGTCGGAGGATCCGGCGGTGCGCGAAGCCTATCTCGGGACCGGCCATCTTGAGACCAGCCATGCCTGAGACGCATCCGCTCCTTGCCGTCGACAATCTCGAAGCCTGGTACGGCGAGTCCCACGTGCTGCATGGCGTGACTTTCGACGTGCAGGCCGGCGAGGTGGTGACGCTGCTCGGCAGAAACGGTGTCGGCAAGACCACGACGCTCAAGGCGATCATGGGCATCGTCGAGAACCGCACCGGCTCGGTGCGCTTCGAGGACCGCGAACTGACCAAGCTTGCCTCCAACGTGATCGCCCGCGCTGGCATCGCCTTTTGCCCCGAGGAGCGCGGGATTTTTTCCAGTCTCGACGTCAAGGAAAATCTGTTGTTGCCGCCGCAGGTGCGGCCCGGCGGCCTCGATCTCGACCGCATCTTTGCGCTGTTTCCGAATTTGCGCGAACGGCTCAAAAGCCAGGGCACGAAACTGTCCGGCGGCGAGCAGCAGATGCTGGCGATCGGCCGCATTTTACGCACCGGCGCGCGGCTTCTTCTGCTCGACGAGCCGACCGAAGGCCTGGCCCCGGTCATTATTCAACAAATCGGCCACACCATCGGCACGCTCAAGGCCCAAGGCTTCACCATCCTACTGGTCGAGCAGAATTTCCGCTTCGCCGCGACCGTGGCCGACCGTTACTACGTCATGGAACACGGCCGTATCGTCGATCACTTCTCCAATGCTCAACTAAAGAACAACATGGAGAAGCTGCACGACTATCTCGGCGTCTGATAGGCTCAAGGGCGAAAAAGCCCGCACAGAGGAAGACAGAGGGAGGTTGTCATGAGATTTGCAAGTACGTTTGCAAGTACGCTGGCCTTTGCCGCCGCCGCGTTGCTCGGCACCGCGGCGCAGGCCGAGGATATCACCGTCAAGCTCGGCGTGCTCACCGATATGTCGAGCCTTTATGCCGACAATACCGGCCCGGGCTCCGTACTCGCCGCCAAAATGGCGGTGCAGGACTTCAACCCCGCGGCCCACGGCATGAAGGTCGAGATCGTCAGCGCCGACCATCTCAACAAGCCGGACGTCGGCTCCAATATCGCGCGGCAATGGTTCGACGTCGATCACGTCGATGCCATCCTCGACGTGCCGAATTCCGGCGTGGCGCTTGCGGTCAACGAGGTGGTTCGCGAAAAGAACAAGGTGTTCCTGGTCTCGGGTGCCGCGATCTCCGATCTCACCGGGCCGAAATGCTCGCCCAATACCGTGCATTGGACCTACGACACCTGGATGCTCGCCAACTCGACCGGAAAGTCGGTGGTGAAGGGCGGCGGCGACACCTGGTTCTTCCTGACGTCCGACTACGCGTTCGGCCATGCGCTCGAGCGCGACACCACCGCGGTGGTCAAGGCCAATGGCGGCCGCATCCTCGGCAGCGTCAGCCATCCGCTCAACAACCAGGACTTTTCGTCGTTCCTGCTGCAGGCGCAACAATCCAAGGCCAAAATCATCGGGCTCGCCAATGCCGGCGGTGACACCATCAACGCCATCAAGCAGGGCGCCGAATTCGGCATCACCGCCGGCGGACAACGCTTCGCCGGTTTGCTGGTCTTCATCGTCGACGTCGAGGCGCTCGGCTTGAAGACGGCTCAGGGGCTGGCGCTGACCGAAACTTTCTATTGGGACACGAACGACGGCACCCGCGCCTGGACCAAGCGCTGGCAGGCCGAGCGGCCGGGCAAATTCCCGAGCATGAACCAGGCCGGCGTCTATGCCGCGACCCTGCATTACCTCAAGGCAGTGGCGGCGCTGAAAAGCGCGGCCGACGGCAAAGCCGTGGTCGCCAAGATGAAGGAGATGCCGACCGACGATCCGCTGTTCGGCAAAGGCTATATCCGCATTGACGGCCGCAAGATCCACCCTGCCTATTTGTTCGAGGTTAAGAAGCCCGAACAATCCAAATATCCGGGCGATGACTACATCCTGCGTGCGACCGTCCCGGCGGAGGAAGCCTTCCGTCCGCTCAAGGACGGCAACTGTCCGCTGGTGACCAATTGATACAATTCACCTCTCCCCACGCGTGGGGAGAGGTGAGGTTTCCGGTTTCCGGGGTTGCGATCGTGCGCCGCTGCTAAACTAAAGGCCAAGGTGCGGTCGCTAAACGGCGATCTTGGAGTTTGCTATAGAGGCTACAGGAAATGCGGGCCCCGAGCCTGCAGTCAGGGAGGTTTGTCATGAGACTGATCGCTACACTGGCCTTGGCCGCCGCTGCTGCGCTCACAAGCGCGGCGCAAGCCGAGGACATCACCGTCAAGCTCGGCGTGCTCAACGACATGTCGAGCCTCTATGCCGATATCGGCGGGCAGGGTTCGGTACTTGCCGCCAAGATGGCGATTGCCGATTTCAACCCGGCCGCCCACGGCATGAAGGTCGAGCTCATCAGCGCCGATCACCTCAACAAGCCGGACGTCGGCGCCAATATTGCGAGGCAATGGTTCGACGTCGATCATGTCGACGCCATTCTCGACGTGCCGACCTCAAGCGTAGCCCTCGCGGTCAACGAAGTGGTGCGCGAGAAGAACAAGGTGTTCCTAGTCTCCGGTGCGGCGATCTCCGATCTCACCGGGCCAAAATGTTCGCCGAACACCGTGCACTGGACCTACGACACCTGGATGCTGGCCCATGGCACCGCCGGCGCGCTGGTCAAGACCGGCGGTGACACATGGTTCTTCCTCACCTCCGATTACGCCTTCGGCCACGCGCTCGAACGCGATGCCACCGCGGTGGTGCTGGCCAATGGCGGCCGGGTGCTCGGCGCAGTCGCCCATCCGCTGAATACCCAGGACTTCTCATCGTTCCTGCTGCAGGCGCAGGCCTCGAAGGCAAAAATCATCGGCCTCGCCAATGCTGGCGGTGACACCGACAACGCCATCAAGCAAGGCGCCGAGTTCGGCATCACCGCAGGCGGCCAGCAATTCGCCGGTCTGCTAGTGTTCATCACCGACGTTCAGTCGCTCGGCTTGAAGGTCGCTCAGGGTCTGGTCCTGACCGAGACCTGGTACTGGGACATGACGGACGCCAACCGCGCCTGGACCAAGCGCTGGCAAGTCGAGCGGCCGGGTAAATTCCCGGCCATGACGGTGGCGGGCGTCTATGCCTCGACGCTGCATTACCTCAAAGCGGTCGCCGCGCTCAAAAGCGCTACCGACGGCAAGGCCGTGGTCGCCAAGATGAAGGAGATGCCGACCGACGATCCGTTGTTCGGCAAGGGTTATATCCGCGCCGACGGCCGCAAGATCCACCCGGCCTATCTGTTCGAAGTGAAGAAGCCCGAAGAGTCGAAATATCCGGGCGACGACTACAAGCTGCGCGCCACCATCCCGGCCGAGGAAGCGTTCCGGCCGATGAAGGACGATAACTGCCCGATGGTGACGAACTGATCTTTTCTTCCCTCCCCCCTTGTGGGGGAGGGAAATTTGTAAAGACGGAGTGCGGTAGCTGATGTTCGAAATCTTCGGCATTCCGTCGCAGGCGCTGTTCGGGCAATTGCTGCTCGGCCTGATCAACGGCTCGTTCTACGCGCTGTTGAGCCTTGGGCTCGCCGTCATCTTCGGCATGCTCAACATCATCAATTTCACCCACGGCGCGCAGTACATGATGGGCGCTTTCTGCGCTTATCTCTTGCTGCAATATCTCGGCATCAATTACTGGGCGGCGCTGGTCATCGTGCCGCTCGCCATTGGCGTGTTCGGCATTTTGATCGAGCGGCTGTTCCTGCAGCATGTCCGCAAGCTCGATCATCTCTATGGCCTGATCCTCACTTTCGGCCTGGCGCTGATCATCGAGGGCCTGTTCCGCAATTATTACGGCTCGTCCGGCCAGCCCTATCAGGTGCCCGAGGCGTTGCGCGGCGGCCGCAATCTCGGCTTCATGTTTTTGCCGAACTATCGCGCCTGGGTGATCGCGTTCTCGCTGACGATTTGTCTCGCGACCTGGTTCGCCATCGAGCGTACCCGGCTCGGCTCCTATCTGCGCGCGGCGACGGAAAATCCGACCTTGGTGCGCGCCTTCGGCATCAACGTGCCGCGCATGGTGACGCTGACTTACGGCTTCGGCGTTGGGCTCGCCGCGCTGGCCGGCGTCATGGCGGCGCCGATCTATAACGTCTCGCCGCAGATGGGTTCCGACCTCATCATCGTCGTGTTCGCCGTGGTGGTGATCGGCGGCATGGGCTCGATCATGGGCGCGATCGTAACCGGCTTCGTGCTCGGCATCGTCGAGGGTCTGACCAAGGTGTTCTTTCCCGAGGCCTCGAACACAGTGATCTTCGTCATCATGGTCATCGTGCTGTTGGTGCGACCGGCCGGAATGTTCGGACGGACCGCATGATGGAGCGCGTCCTCGATCCGCTCATCCTGCAGCGTCGCCGCGAAACGAATGTGAGTTTCGTTGTCGGCTTCGTCGTCATGGTGACGCTGCTCGCGGTGGCCCCGTTCGTTGCCTATCCGGTATTTCTGATGCAGGCGCTGTGCTTCGCGCTGTTCGCCTGTGCTTTCAACCTGTTGATCGGTTATGTGGGCCTGGTGTCGTTCGGCCACGCGCTTTATTTCGGGTTTGCTGGCTACCTTTCGGCCTACGTGGCTAAGTATGGCACGATCAGCTTTCCGTTTTGGTTTGGCAAACTGATTTGGCTGTCGATTTCCTTGCCAGCCCAATCGCCTGCTTTGGCGGTGCTGATTGGCACGGCGACCGCCGGTGTCCTCGGCATCATTGCCGGCGGCATCGCCATCCGCCGCCAGGGCATCTACTTCGCCATGATCACCTTGGCGTTGGCGCAGATGATGTATTTTTTCGCACTGCGCGCGCCGTTCACCGGCGGCGAGGACGGCATCCAATCGGTGCCGCGCGGCCGCTTGTTCGGATATTTCGATCTGTCCAACGAAATGACGATGTACGTCTTCATCCTCGTCGTCGTTTTGGCCGCGTTCCTGTTGATCTACCGCATCATCAATTCGCCGTTCGGCGAAGTTTTGAAGGCGATCCGCGAGAACGAGCAACGCACCATCTCGCTCGGCTACAACACCGACCGTTACAAGCTCATCGTCTTCGTGTTGTCGGCGACCTTGGCCGGGCTCGCCGGCTCGCTCAAGGCGCTGGTGTTTCAGCTCGCCTCGCTGACCGATGTGCACTGGACCATGTCCGGCGACGTGCTGCTGATGACGCTCTTGGGCGGTCTCGGCACGGTGTTCGGGCCGGTGGTCGGCGCCTTCGCCGTCATCGCCATGCAGAATTACCTGGCGCCGTTCGGCCAATGGGTGCTGGTGATCCAGGGCGTGATCTTCGTCGTCTGCGTGCTGGTGTTCCGCCGCGGCATCATCGGCGAGCTTGCCCATTTCCTGCGCGTGCAGCTGTGAGCGCAAGCGAGGATTTCAACCCATCAAGGAGAATCCCATGAGCGCAGAAGCGCGATTGAAAGAGCTTGGCATCGTCCTGCCGTCGCTGGGCACGCCGGTCGCCAATTATCTGCCGTATCGGCTCGCCGGGAATATCCTGTATCTGGCCGGCCAAGGGCCGCGCGACGAGAGCGGAAAACAGCTCACCGGCAAGCTCGGCAAGGACATCAGCGTCGAGGAAGGCTACCGGCGCGCCCGGCTGGTGGGCTTGGGCCTCCTTGCCGCCATGCGCGACGCATTGGGCTCGCTGGACCGGGTCGACTACATCGTCAAGCTTTTGGGCATGGTCAATGCCGTGCCGGAATTCAACGACTCGCCAAAGGTCATCAACGGCTGTTCCGACCTGTTCGTCGAAGTATTCGGCGACGCCGGCCGCCATGCCCGCTCGGCGGTGGGCAACGTCATGCTGCCGAACCAGATCTCGGTCGAGATCGAAGGCATCGTTGCGGTCAAGCCGTAAGCGCCGCGGCGTCGGGCGCGGCACCGAATCACATTTGCACGCAATTATCCACAACGGGCATTGTCAATAAGTACCGCCATCAAACAAACAAAGTAATTTGATTGCTCGAATCAAACACGGCCCTGAAGATGCAGAAGCGCCGATTCCACAGGCGCTTAAAGGTCTTGCGCTTCTGGCTTCTCCATGTCGGAACGGCAACAAGGTCCGTACGACAATATCGCGCGCAAATGGCTCGCCTTGGCGGAGCGTCGGCAGGCCCATTTCGTCGAGCTGATCGATAGCGGCCGCTGGCGGCACTATTTCACCCCGGAGGTGCTTAACGCCGAAATGCGCAAGGCGGCGCTGTTGCGCGACCAGTGGGCGAGGCATTGCGGGCATCCTGGTGGACGAGGAAGTGCCGGCGGAATAGGCCCGGTCAATAGCCGACTTTTTGTTCTCCCACGCATCGCCCAAGCATCCTTTCGCACCGCTTGACTCTCTGTACCGTGCTGGGGCATCGCTGCTGACCGCGTGTTCAACCCACCCCCACGGCGTGTTATCCACAGACTTGCTATCGAAACTTGGCCTGCGCGTAAAATGTGCGGCATGCAGTCCATTCAACCGCGCCAAGCTTGCCGTTTCACCTCCGCAATATGTGATCAGCCAATAAGTGGTGCACCATGACGAGTGCTTTGTTTTCGCCCATCCGCCTTGCCGGCCTCGAGCTCGCAAACCGCGTCGTCGTCGCGCCGATGTGCCAGTACAGCGCCGATGACGGCGTCGGCAACGATTGGCACATGACCCATCTCGGCATGCTGGCCAATTCCGGCGCCGGCATGCTGGTGATCGAGGCGACCCATGTCGAGCGTCGCGGCCGCATCACCCATGGCTGCCTCGGGCTTTATTCCGACGCCTGCGAGGCGGCGCTGGAGCGGGTCGTCTACCACTGCCATCACATCGGCACCGCCAAGATCGCCATCCAGCTGGCGCACGCCGGGCGCAAGGCATCCTCGGCGCGGCCTTGGGAAGGCGCCAAGGCGCTGACGGCGGCTGAGGACGCTTGGCCGACCATCGGGCCGTCGGCGCTGCCGTTCGGGCCGGGCTGGCATACGCCCGCCGCCATGACCGAGGACGACATGGCGCGCGTCACTGCGGCTTTCACCGACGCCGCCAAGCGCTCGCTGCGCATCGGCTTCGATGCCGTCGAACTGCACTTCGCCCACGGCTATCTGTTGCACAGCTTCGTGTCGCCGCTGTCGAACAAGCGCAACGACGCCTATGGCGGCTCGTTCGAGGGCCGCATGCGCTTTCCCGCTCGAAGTGGTGCGCTCGGTGCGCGCCGCGGTGCCCCGCACGGTGCCGCTCGGCGCCCGCATCACCGGCACCGAATGGCTGGACAACGGCTTGAACGGCGACGATGCGGTGGCGACGGCCAAGGCGCTGAAGGACGCCGGCCTCGACTACATCGATATTTCGTCGGGCAACATCACGCCCGACAGCCGCTGGCCGACCGATCCCGGCTTCAACGTGCCGATCGCCGAACGGGTGCGCCGCGAGACCGGGATTGCGACCCGCGTCGTCGGCATGATCGCCGGCGCCAAGCAGGCCGAGGACATCGTGGCGTCGGGCAAAGCCGACATGGTGGCGATGGCGCGCGCCTTCCTCGACGACCCGCATTGGGGCTGGCACGCCGCGCAGGCGCTCGGCGCCGAGGTGATGCGTCCGCCGCAATATGCGCGTACGGCGCCAAAGCTATGGCCGGGCACGGCTCTACGCGGGTGAACGCGGCGCGTCGTAGAGCTCGGCGAGCAGCGCCGGCTCGACGCCGAGATAATAGGACAGCCGCAGCCGCCACATCAGCAGGATGGTGCGGATCACGCCGTTTTGCTCCCAGCGCCGGCCCGAGGTGACGGCCGGCGTGGCGATGCAGAACGGCCGGCACAGGCGTTTGAGCCGCCGCGAGATGGCGATGTCCTCCATCAGCGGCAGGTCGGGAAAGCCGCCGACCGCTTCGAACGCTTTACGGGAGACGAAGATCGCCTGGTCACCGGTGGCGATGCCGGTCAAGCGCGAGCGCCAATTGATCATGCGGGCGACGACGGCGAGCAGCGGATGGCTGCCGGCAATGCGCAGGTCGAAGCGGCCCCAGGCGCGGTGGGCCAACGCCGCGTCGATCAGGCGGTCGGCGCCGTCCGGCAGCGCCGTGTCGGCGTGCAGGAACAACAGCGCGTCGCCGGTACCGAGTGCGGCACCGGCATTCATCGCCGCGCCGCGGCCGCGCCGGACGGTGATGATACGGTCGGCGAACGGCTTTGCGAGCTGCGCGGTGCCGTCGCGGCTGCCGCCGTCGGCGACGATGATCTCGGCGCCGCGGGCGCGCAGCGGCGCGAGCGCCTGCAACGCGGCAACGATGATCGCCGCCTCGTTGAGCACCGGGAGCACGATGGTCAGCCGACCCATGGCGGCCGGCATGCTACAGGATTGTTGGGCGCCAGCGTGGCCGTGGCGGTCAAGCATCGAACATGAATAACCCGATTCTGGTCGAAGTTTTGCGCGGAACCTGGTCGAGAGCCGGCATCGCGGCGCCGTCGCGGTGGCCGATGCCGACGGCGCGGCCGTGCTGGCCATCGGCGATGTGACAACGCCGATTTTCCCGCGCTCCGCGGTCAAGGCGCTGCAAGCCTTGCCGCTGGTCGAGACCGGCGCCGCCGACGCTTTCGGCTTCGGCGACGAGGAGCTGGCGCTGGCCTGCGCCTCGCATTGCGGCGAGCCGGGGCATGTCGCGGGCGTCACGCGCATGCTGGCGAAGGCGGGGCTCGACGCTCGCGGCGCTGCGCTGCGGCGCCCATTGGCCGATGGCGCAGCCGGCGCTCGTCGCGCTGGCGCGCACCGGCGAGCCGTCGGCGCTGCACAACAATTGCTCCGGCAAGCACGCGGGCTTCCTCTGCGTCGCCTGCGCCAAAGGCATCGATCACGCCGACTACTGGCGGCCGCAGCATCCGGTGCAGCGCGAGGTGAGGGCGGTGCTGGAAGATCTGACCGGCGCCGCACTCGGCGACGACCGCTGCGCCATCGACGGCTGCTCGGTGCCGACCTGGGCGATCCCGCTGCAGAACCTGGCCCACGCCTTTGCCAAATTTGCCACCGGCCGCGGCCTAGCGCCCGAACGCGCCCGCGCCGCCGCGCGACTGCGCGCGGCCTGCACGCAAAAGCCGTGGCACGTCGCCGGCACCGGGCGGTTCTGCACCGAGATCATGCAGTTGTTCGGTGCAAGGGTGTTCGTGAAGACCGGCGCCGAAGGTGTCTATTGCGGCGCGCTACCGGAGCTTGGCATCGGAATCGCGCTTAAATGCGACGACGGCGCGGGCAGGGCGTCGCAGGCGGTGATGGCGGCGGTTATCGCGCGGTTCCTGCCGCTCGGCGATGCCGAGCGCGTGGCGCTGGCGCGGTTCGTGCACCCGATACTGCGCAACTGGAACGGTTTCGAGGTCGGTTCGTTGCGGGTGAAGGATGGGAATTTGCCGCAGCCATTGTGAACGGCGCACCGACGAAGCAATCAGGTCGTCGGAGTGTGCAAAATTGCTCAGACTGTCTTCTCGGACGGCCCCAGACTGCCGACGAGGGGCCCATGGAGGCCAAATGGATCGGTTCGTCCGGAGCCAGAATGTTGAGCGCTACCTTCGTCTTCTCGAGCGCGCGACCGAGGCAACAGACCGGCAGAAGATTCTCGACCTGCTTGTCGAAGAGCGGAAAAAGCAAAAAGACGCAGGCGATCCAACTTGATGCACATGCCGTTGCTGAGTGGGTGTGGATGAATGGCGACTTGCGGATGCGGCGCTGGTCCGCTTGCCGCCAGACTTCTCTTGGCTCGAAACTAATTCGGCGCTATTGAGCTAGATCAATGCCGACAGGGGCAGGAAAAGTCGAGTTTGAATAAGTAAGGGCAAGTTCCCTTCGATTTTTCTCTAACCTGCGATGGAGTAAACAGATGAATCTTCCGAGATTGTGGACCACGGGCCAAGATTTGCCGTGGGATCCGTTCCGTGCCATGCGGCGCGAAATGGAAAATGCGCTTCGCACTTTCGATCAGAATACGTCCTCGCCCGACATAGGGGCAGGCGCGCCGGCCATCAGCGTGGCCGAAACAAAGGATGCCTTCGAAGTGACGGCCGAACTTCCCGGCGTCGACGAGAAGGACATCAAGGTCAGCCTGGACGCCAACCAGTTGGTCATTGCCGGCGAGAAGAAGGCGGAAAGCACGAAAGAGGAAAAGGACTGGCATGTCGAAGAGCGGAGCTACGGCTCATTCTACCGGTCGATGTCTCTGCCATTCGAGCCGGAGGACGGCGCCGTCGACGCCCATTTCGACAAGGGCGTGCTGCGCCTGACGATCAAGAAGCCCGCCAAGGCCATAAAGTCCACCAAGACGATCGATATCAAGACGGGCGCTCCATCCACGACGGGCGCCGCGCCCAGGAAGGCCGCCTGATCCTGAACGAACGCCGCAACTAATGACCGGAGACCGGAAATGACTAACCTAGTACCGGTCTCCGGAGTTTTGCCTCCCGCTGAAATATTTGGAAAAGGTTTCAAATGGTTGGACCGAGCACGCTACGTCACGTCCGTCACGGTTTGATCGTCGCCGCGGTGCTGGCGGCAACGCCGGCTTTCGCCGCCGATCCGAACAATGGCGAGCGGCTCGCGCAGCGATGGTGCGCGGCTTGCCACGTCGTCTCGGCGACACAGCGTCAAACCACGACCGACCAGGCGCCGCCATTCGCGACCATTGCAAAAACGCCGGGCTTCGATGCCGGCAAGGTCGCGCTGTTCCTGCTCGATCCGCATCCGAAGATGCCGGATATGGGACTGTCGCGGACGGCGGCGGCGGATCTTGCGGCCTATATTGCGACGCTCAAATGAAAATGCCGATCGCGGGCTTCGGCGACGCGCCGTCAAAACGGCATCACAGTACCGGGAAGGTGACCATGCGCAAACTCTCACTCGCTATCATGTTCCTCGGCGCATCCGGCGTTATTACGGTCGCCAGCGCGCCCGCTTCGGCAGCAACAACCTGCTCCAGCAGATACAAAACCTGCCTTCGCGTGTGCCCCCATGGCGAGCGCTGCCGTCCGGGATGTGCTGAGGTCTTTTCAAACTGTGTCCGCAGCGGATGCTGGGACAGCATGACAGAGCATGCTTGCGGTTACATAAAACGCTGAAGATTTACCGGGGAGGGCCGGCGATTCCCTAACGCTCCGGCTCGTCGTTTATTTCTTGTTCTGCTCGTCGACCGAATGAGCCGGCCTGTTTTGATTTGCATCCAGTGTCACGATTCCACGCAACAGCCGTCCCAAAAGATCGGCGCCGGTGATGATGCGTTTTTGGTGGTCCCAGACCAGGATCAGATCGTTGTCGATGACATCGTCCTCGGGATGTTCGGCCTTCACCTTCATGCGACCGATCACGCTGCCCAAAGGAGTGCGTATGTCCGTGATGATGATCGGGCGGTGCCAGTAGGTTTCCAGGTCGACGGATACTGCGCTGAACAGCGCATCGCGCAGAAAATGGTGTGCATCCAACACGAATGACGGCCGGCCCGAAGCGTCGACGATGATGACCCACTTTTTTCCTGAGGCATTCAAACCTCGCAAGAACGGATCGTCGGGCGAACGTGCAAACTTCGGCAGCACCGGCCGCTCGTTGGCGAAGGGCAGCGCGATGATGCTGCGGGGGTCGACCAGTTCGCCTTCATCCGCCACGAGGATATCGTCGAGGTCGAGAAAATTCAGGGCTCCGAGGGCCTCCAAATGGCTCACGTCCGCACCGGCGACTCCGGCGTGCCGCGTGATCAGCGCGCGAAAGTCGCGCTCCCGCAGGAATGTGATGCCTTCCGGTCCGAGCCACCAGTTGAGAACAATCGCTGTCGGCTTCGCGATCGGAAAGAGCGCCACTTCGTATACCCTCAGCAGCGGACTGAAGCGCGCCGCCATGCGCAGCGCATTTCGCGAGAAATAGGCTTGCGGAAAAATTTCACCGAACAGCGTGATGACGATCGTCGAGAAGGCAAACGCACCGATGCCGGCAAGGACGGAATCCGACAGCAGCGTCAGCAGCACATTGACGGTGACATTGCCCCACAGCACCGTGGCCAGGGTGAGGTTCGAATCCTTGCGCAACGCGAGCAATCCGGACGCATCGCGGTTGCCTCCCGCCGCCTCGACCTCCAGCCGCAGCTTGCTGATGCTGAAAATCGCGAGGTTCAGACCTGAAAAAATAGCGGATTGCGTAATGCACAGCACGATGCCGAGCCAGACGAAGACATTCGCCGGCGACAACCAGTCCCAGGGCAAAGCGGCCATCTAGCTCAACCCGAAGCGTCGTATGAACCATGTCTTCACGAAATGCGTGAGCACGACATAGCTCATCAGGATAAGACTGAGCGCGATCCAATAGGCCGGCGGCAGCGGCACGAAGCCGAGAAAGCCGCCGAGCGAGGTGAACGGCAGCGCGATCCCGATGGCCGCAATGATGATGGTCGTCGTGATCAGCGCCGTGCTGGCGCGGCTTTCCAGGAACGGAATCTTCGCCGTGCGAATGATATGGATGATGAGCGTCTGGGTGAGCAGCGATTCGACGAACCAGCCGGTCTGGAACAGCGCGGCATTGTTCCATGCGTCGAAAGCCGTAGAGCATCGTGAAATACGTCACGTAGTCGAAGATCGAGCTGATCGGGCCGATGCAGAGCACGAACTTCGCGATGTTGCCGATGTCCCAGCGCCGCGGCACCGCGAGATATTCGGCGTCGACATTGTCGGTCGGGATGGTGGTCTGCGAGAAGTCGTAGAGCAGGTTGTTGGTGAGCACCTGGATCGCCGTCATCGGCAGGAACGGCAGGAAGACGCTGGCGCCGAGCACGCTGAACATGTTGCCGAAATTGGAGCTGGCGCCCATCTTGATATATTTGGTGATGTTGCCGAACACCTTGCGGCCCTCGATGACGCCGTCGCCGAGCACGGCCAGGCTCTTCTCCAGCAAGATGATGTCGGCGGAGTCCTTGGCGATGTCGACGGCGCTGTCCACCGATATGCCGACGTCGGCGGCCTTGAGCGCCGGTCCGTCGTTGATGCCGTCGCCCAGAAAGCCGACGACGTGGCCCTTGCGGTGCAGGGCATCGATGATGGCCGCCTTCTGCGCCGGCGAGACCTTGGCGAACACGACCGCCGTCTCGGCGAGATCTGCCAACTCGTCCGGCGACATCGTTCGCATCTCGCTGCCGAGAACGATGCGGTCCACCGCCAGGCCGACTTCGTGGCAGATCTTGCGCGTGACGATGTCGTTGTCGCCGGTCAGGATCTTGACCTGCACGCCGCTGGCCTTGAGTGCGCCGATCGCCGCGGCGCAAGTCTCCTTCGGCGGATCGAGAAACGCGATGTAGCCGAGCAAGGTGAGATCGGACTCGTCGGCGACCGAATAGGTCGTCTGCGTCGGCGGCATCTCCTTGTAGGCGACCGCGACGACGCGAAAGCCATCGGCGTTGAGTTTCGCCGTCGTCTCCTTCGCCGCGGCGAAGTGGCTGGCGTCGAGCGCGCCGGTCTCGCCGCCGATGGCGTAGTGCTTGCAGGCGGCGAACACCTCTTCGACGGCGCCCTTGCAGATGAGGATATGAACCGCCGTCATCGCGTCCGATAACGACGGACATCCGCCGCCGCTCGAAGTCGAACGGCATCTCGTCGATCTTCTGGTATCTGGTCTTGGCCTTCAGCCCGCCCTCGAGCTCGACATGCTTGAGGACGGCGACGTCGAGCAAATTCTTCAGGCCCGACTGGTGAAAGCTGTTGAGATAGGCGTATTCGAGGACGCGATCCGACTCGCCGCCGCCGATATCGAGGTGGCGCTTGAGAATGATGCGGTCCTGCGTCAGCGTGCCGGTCTTGTCCGTGCACAGCACGTCCATGGCGCCGAAATTCTGGATCGAGTTGAGGCGCTTGACGATGACCTTGCGGCGCGACATCGCCAGCGCGCCCTTGGCCAGGTTGACCGTCACGATCATCGGCAGCATTTCGGGCGTGAGGCCCACCGCCACGGCGACCGCGAACAGCAGCGCTTCGAGCCAATTGCCTTTGGTCAGGCCGTTGATCACGAACACCAGCGGGGCCATCACCACGATGAAGCCGAGCATCAGCCAGGTGAACCGGTTGATGCCCTTGTCGAAGCTGGTGAGCACGCGCTGCTTGGCGATCGCGCTCGCCACCAGGCCGAACGCGGTGCGCGGGCCGGTGAGCACGACGACGCCGCAGCCGATGCCGCTGACCACGGCGCTGCCCATGAAGCAGATATTGGCGAGATCGAACGGCGTCTCCGCGGCGCCGGGATGGGCGGCGGCGACCTTCTCGAGCGGCATCGCCTCGCCGGTGAGCGCCGCCTGGTTGACGAACAGGTCCTTCGCCGAGATCAGCCTGAGATCGGCCGGGATCATGTCGCCCGCCGACAACAGGACGATGTCGCCCGGCACCAGCTGCTCGATCGGCACGTCGATGTGGTCATGCGCCTCGCCGGCTCCGCGCCGGCGCACCGTCGCGGTGATCGACACCATCCGCTGCAGCTTGTCGGCGGCGTTGTTGGAACGATGTTCCTGGATGAAGCTCAGCGAGATGCTTAAGATCACCATGACGGCGATCACGATCGCGGCGCGCTGATCGCCGAGGAAATAGGACGCCGTCGCGAGCGAAAGCAGAAGCGCGTTCAACGGATTGACCGAGCGCCCGATGAGCTCGCCGAGAATGGTATGGCGCGCCTGGTGCGCGACTTGATTCAGTCCCGCCGAACGCAGCCGCGCTTCGACCTGCTCGGAGGTGAGGCCGGCTGCGTCGCTGGCGAGGCGCGTCAACGCGGCGTCGGGCGCGAGGCAAGCGATTTCGCCCAATGCTTTTGCGCTCGCGGCCGACCCTTCGGGCGCGTTAACCGCCTGGTGCCGGCCAGGAGCAAGGACGGGTGTTATCGCCATCGGGCTGAGCTTATTCACGCGATCGCAGCCTCGCTTTGTAGCCAGAATATCCTCAACGGCAATGTTCGTATCGAAAAAGGTCGAATTGCATTGATGCAGGTCAACTATGTCCGATGCCGGACATTTATCCCTCTGCTTCCGGCTCTTAGCAGACTTGGCGCTTGCGCCGGCGAATATTTGCTTTGCGGAGAATAGCAGGTTCAGCGCGTAATTGGCTTATATGTGAACATGCCGCGGATTGCTTCGCCGCGCTCGCGACGTGGCGAAAGGTCGGTGGTCACCGCACTCGGTTGCCGACAATCGACAATTGCGCGTAGCGCTCGGCGCCGTCCTTTGCGAGGTCGCCGGTCACCGGCTTTTTCCACTCCATGCCGACGATGGCGCCGAGGCGGGCGCCGGAGATCATATTGTCGGCGATCACGGCTGCGCCGGCGCCGGGGGCGACCGAGACCGCGATGCCGTAATCGCCGCCGCGTATTACGTTGGCGTTGATGGTGACGTCGCGCAGATATTGACCCCAGCCGGCGGCGATACCGATGTAGGGCGCATTCTCGATGACGTTGCCGCTCACCGCGGTGTCGGCTTCGATGCCGATGCCGATGCCGGCGCTGTCGTTCGGATCGGTGCCGGCGGGCCGGTGCGGCACCAGATTGCGAATAAGATTGCCCTGCACCACGGCGAGCCGGCCGCCCTCGTTGGAATTGGTCACCGAGACGCCGAGCGCGGCGCCGTCGACGATGTTGTTGGCGATCATCGCGCCTTCGAAGCCGAATTCGGCATAGAGCGCGACCTCGCCGATCGCGCTGCAGGTATTGCCGAGGATTTGCAGATTTGATGCGGCGTTGCCGCGCACCGCGGAGAACGCCGCGTTGCGGATGCGGTTGCCGCGCACCATGACGTTGTTGGCACGAAACACATTGATGGCGTTGCCGTACTGCCCGGAGCCGCCGGATTTGTTGGCGACATTCTCGATGCGGTTGTCGACCACCAGCGTGCCGTCGTCGCCGGCCGCCGAGCGCCAGACCAGAATGCCGCCATTGCCGGCGCTGCGCACGGTGTTGCCGGCGATGCGCAAGCCGCGCGCGTCGATCGAGAAAATGGCGTTGTCGGCGGCGCTGATCGTGGTGCCGGTCACTTCGCCGTCCATGGTTTCCAGCGCGATGCCGTTGCGGCCGGCGCCGACGATCTCGCAATCGGCGATGCGCAGCGCACGGCCTTGCGCCAGATGGATAAGTCCGCGCCGCTCGGGCAGCGGGATGTTGGCGCCGTCGAGGACCAGGCCGGAGAGCGCGATGTTGTCGCTGCCGGTGGCCGACATCATCGAGGGGCCGCCGGCCATGACGATGCGCGTCATCCCGGCGACGCCGGCGATGGCTGCATGTGGCGGCAAATTCAGCGCGCCGGCGCGATAAAAGCCGGCCGGCAGATGCAGGACGGTGCCTGAGGCCGCGGCCTGGTCGATGGCGCGCTGCAGCGCCTTCGATTGATCGTCCGGCGCGTTCGGCCGCAGTCCGAGCGCGGTGGCGTCGGTCGCTGATCGTGCGGAGACATCGCGCGCCAACGCCGGCGCTGCGGTGCCGGCCGTGGCGGCGCCGGCGAGGGCGGCAAACAGGCGGCGGCGGTCGAGGCTCATCGCAAAATCCCGTTAAGCGTGGCGCAACGCCTATCACGTGGTGTGCCACTAAACCGTTTCAGTGCGGCAAGGCTCGACGTTTTCGCGTTAACGGTTAACGGCGGCTTGCGGCGATGAGCGCGATGAGCAGCGCCTCGGCGGATTTTAGAAGTTGGGCGAGCGTCGGCGGCTTTTTTGAGCGTCGCCGCCGCGGTTTGGCGCTCACCGGCGGAATGTGAACGAATTGCACCAGCGGCCGGCTACCACGCACCTGTTCCAAGGCCCGCCAGTAAACGTAGTTGCACAGATAGCGGCCGGCATCGCGCGACAGCCGTGCCGCCGGCCCCGCGGCGCCGGCAAGGCGCGCGAATGGCGCATTGCCGGCGAGCGCCGCCGGTCCGCGAAGTTTTATGACGCCGTGGAGCGGCCGGTGCCCGCCGGCATCGGGAAACAGCAGCGAGACGGCGTTGCGCGCCCGCGTCTCGACGCAGAGGTGATGCCGTCGCCCGGCCACGCCGAACATCAGCACGACGTCGGGTTTTGGTTTTTGCGCGAAGAGTTTCGGCAGATCGCGGTCGACCGACGCGTAAGTGGTCGCGAACACGTGCACTGCGCGTTCGATGCCGGCGAAAGCCGGCCGCCGCCGGCGCGCCAGCGCCTTGGCCAGCGCCGCGCTCGGATTGAACGGCGCGCCGGGGAATGGGCCGAAGCCGGTGATGAGGACGCGCATGGCGTCAGAGCCCAAGCATCTCGGCGATCTTCTCGACCGCCGTGGCCGGCGCCAGCCGCCCGGCCGCGACCTCGGCTTCGAGTTTTGGCAGCGCCGCTTTGAGCGCGCGGTCGGAGCGCAGCGGCGCGAACAGCCGCTCTTCGAGCATCGCCCACATCCATTTCACCTGCTGTTCGCCGCGGCGCGCCGCGAGCTCGCCCGAGGCGGTGAGCTTTTGCCGATGGTCGAGGATGTGGGTCCACAGCGCCTCGATGCCGTCGCCCTTGAGCGCCGAATAGGTGACGACCGGCGGCGACCAGTTCGCGGAAGCGGGCTTGAGGATATGCAGCGCCGCGCCGTATTCGGCCGCCGTCAGCTTGGCGCGCGGCAGGTTGTCGCCGTCGGCCTTGTTGATGGCGATCATGTCGGCAAGCTCGACGACGCCCTTCTTGAGGCCTTGCAGCTCGTCGCCGCCGCCGGGCAGCACCAGCACCAGGAAAAAGTCGGTCATGTCGGCGACCGCGATTTCCGATTGCCCAACGCCCACGGTCTCGACCAGCACCACGTCGTAGCCGGCAGCCTCGCACAGCAGCATGGTCTCGCGCGTCTTGGCGGCGACGCCGCCGAGCGTGCCGGAGGCCGGCGAGGGGCGGATGAAGGCGTTGGGATCGGTCGCCAGATGCGCCATGCGCGTCTTGTCGGCGAGGATCGAGCCGCCGGTGCGCCGCGACGACGGATCGACCGCCAGCACCGCGACCTTGTGGCCCTGCCGCGTCAGCATCGAACCGAGCGCGTCGATGGTGGTCGATTTGCCGACCCCGGGCGAGCCGGTGATGCCGACGCGCACCGCCTTGCCGGTCGCCCCGAGCAGCGCCTGGGTGAGCGCCGCGGCGGTGCCGCGGTGATCGGCGCGCTTACTCTCGATCAGCGTGATCGCCCGCGACAGCACGGTACGGTCGCCGGCGAGGATGCCTGCGGCGAGGCGCTCAACGTCAGAGGCGGGGGAGGGCGGAGCCATGCGGTCTAGTGTTCCATCAGCAAAGCCAGCCCGCCGTCTGCATGCGGCTTGGCGGCGGTCGCGCGCGCGAAGGCCAGAACCGCATCGCGGCTCGTCACGCGGCAGGCGGCGCCGGGCGGCTTCTCGCAGAATTTATTCTGCGTCGCTTCGTCGGCATCGCTCTCGTCGACCAGGACCACCAGATAAACGCCATCGGCGAGCTTGCGCGCGATGCCATATTCCACCGGCTTGCCGGCGCTCAGCGTTTGCACGATGAGGTCCGATCCCTCGAAGGCATGGAGCGTGAACGGACCGATATCCTTGGCGCTGCGGCCGATGGGGACGTAGCGGCCGTCCTGCCAGCGGAACGTTTTCGCGCTCGGCTCGCGCGCGGTGCCATCGCGTAAAACGTAAAATAGCAAGTGCGGTTCCTTGCCGAGCAGCGGCTGACCGTCGGTCAGGATCGGCCCGTTGGACGAAATGCAGCCGGTCAGGAGGGCAAGGCTCGCGAGAGCAAGCCCGAGAGACAACAAATGTGGCGCACGATGTGCGCGCCGGGATGAAATTTTTCTCATGGTGCCCGCGCGATGGCCTGAAAAAATTGAGAACGATTTCAGATAGTCTACACCGGGCCCGATGTTTCTGTGTGGTAATTTAGTGGATCGCAACCACGCCGACGGTAAGAAATTTGCAACGCCGGGAACAGCGTCTTTCTGAATTGACAATCGAAGTCCGCCAGAGCAACGCCAACATTCGTCTTGGAAAGACCGCGTTGTGGTCGAACTCAGGCCGCATCGCGCGGTTGACATCGCGCGCAGCCAAGGCGCGGCGGTGCATGCTGCGTTTCCACTGATGGCACGGGAGATCACGATGACCTGGGACCAGATCGAGGGCAATTGGCTGCACTTCAAAGGCAGGCTGCGGCACAACTGGGTCAAGCTCACCGACGAAGACGTCACCCGCGTCAACGGCCGCCGCGAGGAACTCGCCGCCCGGCTGCAGGAGCGCTACGGCTTTGCCCGATCTGAGGCCGAGCGCGAAATCGGCGCCTGGATGCGCTGCCAGCGCCACGCGGCGTGACGACGAGGCGCCGGCCCGGACCGCCGGTTGATTTGCCGCCATGGCCTTGCCGGTGCAGCGGAAAGTGAGCAGACTTGCCGACGGGGATGCGCCATTGCGCCGCGTCCGGTTGAGTACTGCTCATGAGCGAACGGATCGTCCGTATCTTCGTCTCCTCGCCTGGAGACGCGATGGACGAGCGCCGGCGCATCGAGGCGGTGGCTGAGCGGCTCAACGGCGAATACGAAAGACGGGTGAAGATCGAGCTCGTCCGCTGGGAAACGTCCTACTATTCGGCGCACGAGACCTTTCAAAAGCAGATTCCGGAAGCCACCGACTGCGACGTCGTCGTCGCGGTGTTCCGCGCCAGGCTTGGCACGGAACTGCCGGCGGATTTTCGCAAGCTGCCGGATGGCGCACCTTACCCGAGCGGTACGGCATACGAGGTCTTGAGCGCGATGCAGGCGCGCCGCGACGACAAGACACTGCCCGACGTTTACGTGTTCCGCTGCGCCACATCGCCCCGCATCGCGCTGGACGATCCGAACGGCGCTGCGATCAAGGCGGAGTGGGACCGCCTGCGGACATTCTTCGACACCTGGTTCCGAACGCCCGGCGGCCAATTCCTGTCGGCGTTCCAAGATTTCGACTCGACCGACGAGTTCGCCGCCAAGATCGAAGATTGCCTGCGCCAGTGGCTGGTGCGGCGAGGTTATATCGAGCAGGGCAACATCTGGGACCGCACCTGCAGTGGTTCGCCGTTTCCCGGCCTCGACCCTTACGACTCGCAGCGCGAAGGCGTTTTTTTCGGCCGCTATCTCGATACCGTCCACGCCATCGAGCACCTGCGCGAGGCGGGCGACAAGGGCCTTGCCTTCCTGTTGCTGATCGGGGCCAGCGACGCCGGCAAATCCTCGCTGATGCGCGCCGGCATTTTGCCGCAGCTCGTGCGTCCCGGAACCATCCCCGAGATTTATCTATGGCGCCAGGCCTTGGTCGTGCCGGGGGTCGATCCGTTGCTGTCGCTTGCGACCGCGTTGTTCGCCGCCGACGCATTGGGCGGCGAACTCGCCCACGGCGACTTTGCGACGCCGGAAATGCTGGCAAAGCTGTTCGCCGCCGGCGACGCCGACGCTTCCATCGCGCCGATCCGCACTGCGCTCGGCCGCGCCGCCGCGACCCATGCCGCCGCGCTCAATTTCAGCGAAACACCGCCGGCCCGGCTCGCGCTCGCCGTCGATCAAGCCGAACGGCTGCTGCTCGAAGCGGAGGCAGCCGTCGCCGATATCTTTGCCGCGCTGTTGGCCGCGCTGGTCGCCAACAACATCGCCTATGCGATCGTTGCATTGCGCAGCGACGCCTATCCGCGCTTCCAGCTTGTCGACGCGTTTCGCCAATTGCGCACCAAGGGCGTGATCTTCGACGTGGTTCAGCCCGGGCGCGCCGAGCTCGAGGACATCGTCAACCGGCCGGTCGCCGCCTGCCGGCCGCCGCTTTCGTTCGAAGTGCGCGACGGCCGCTCGCTCGCCGATGCGCTGGTCGCCGATGCCGCCGGCGCCGACGAGTTGCCGCTGTTGCAGATGGCGATGTCGCGCCTGTTCAAAGGCGAAGCGGCGCGCGGCGACGGCGTGTTGCGGTTTGCCGATTATCCGGGCCTAGGCGAAGCGGTCTCCGACACCGCGCAGGACGCTTTGATGACGCTCGACGGCGAGGCCCGGGCGCAGCTGCCGGCGTTGATCCTGGCGGTGGTCAGCGATCTCATCGTCGAGCCCGGCACCGAAACATTGGTCCCGGTGGTGACCGGGTTTGAACGCACCGCGTTCGAGCACAACAAACCGGCGCGCGCCAAGCTCGTCGACGCCTTCATCGCCGATCGGCTCCTTGTCGCCGAGGAGCGCGGCGCGGTATCGCGGGTGCGGCCGGCCCATGAAGCGCTGTTGCGGATCTGGCCGGAAGCGGTGCGGATCATCTCGGAAAACGTGGCGGCTATCCGGGTGCGGCACGTGCTGCAACCGATCGTGCGCGACTGGGCGGCGGCGCCCGAAAGCGGCAAATGCGATTATGCGGCACTGCCGCCGGCGCTGCTCGGCGGGGCGCGACAGGTCATGGATCTCTGCGGTGACGACCTGCCGCCTGCCATGCGCGCATTCATCACCCAGGCGCTGGAGCTCGATGCGTCGCGGCGCGAGCATGAGAACGAGCGGCAGACCAACAAGGAGCGCGCGCATGCCGCCGAGGCTTTGGCGGCGAGCGAGCTGCGTCTGTTCCGCCGGACCGTCGCGGGGCTTGCCGTCGTGGCATTGCTGGCCATTGCCGCGGTCTGGCAGTGGCATGTTGCGCACACCCAACGCCAGCTTGCCGAAGCCAGACTCACCGCGGCGGTGTCGACGGCGAATTCGCTGGTGTCCGATTTCGCCTACAAGTTCAGACACACTGTCGGCGTGCCGATCGGGCTGGTCGAGGATATTTTGGAACGGGTGAACAAGTTCCAGGAACAGCTGGGCGAGGTCAGTCCGCAATTGCAGCAGAGCAAAGCCGACGCGCAGGGCGAGCTGGCAAGCACGCTGCTTGCGCTTGGCGCCACCGGCCGGGCGCTCGATCGGGCGCGCGAGTCCTGGGGCATCTATCGCGATCTCGTGCGGACGGCGCCGGGCGACGACAGATTTCAGCTCGGCCTGTCGTGGAGCGGCAAGCGGGTCGGCGACGCCCTGTTGGCGCGCGGCGATTTGCCGGGTGCCTACGATGCCTACAGCCGGAGCCTCGAAACCGCGAAAATGCTCCACGCCAAGGACGCCAGCAACGCCGACTGGCAGCACGACCTCACCGAGACCGAGAACAAGCTCGGCGACGTGCTCTTGGCCCAGGGCAAGATAGCCGACGCGCGTGCGGCCTTTCAGACCGGTTTGGATGTCGCCAAAATTCCGATCCGCGGCGATGGCGACCAGTATCGCTGGGAGAGCGACCTGGCCTGGAGCTACAGCAAGATCGGCGACGTCGACATGCTCGAGCACAATACCGAGAGCGCGCTCGCCGACTACCGCAACAGTCTCGAGCGGCGCAAGATTTTGGCCGCCAAGGACGAAAGCAACACCGAGTGGCAGCACGACGTTTGGATCAGCGATAACAAATTCGCCGACGCGCTTGCAGCGGAATTCGCTTTCAAGAAGGCGAGCGCGGTCTACCAGGACGGCCTCGACATCGCCAAGGCGCTGGCGGACAAGGATAGTGTCAATTCCCGATGGCAACATGAACTGGCGGTGAGCTACGGCAAGATCGGCGACATTCTCCTGGCGCAGGACAAAGCCGACGACGCGCTTGCCGCATACCGCAAGAGCCTCGCCATCAGCGAGGCGCTGGTCGGGCGCGATGCGGACAATGCCGACTGGCGGCTCGACCTCATCGCAGTCAATTGGCAGCTCGCCAAGATGAACGACCAGGCGCCGGCGCGGCTCGATATGGTCATTGCCGAGCTCAAGCAACTGCAATCCGAGAGCAAGCTGGCGCCCGACAAGGCGGACTGGATCGCGCGTGCCGAAGCCGACCGGGCAAAACTCCGGCCGCAATAAAACGTCCGGGCGGGGTTAAGGCAAAATGGCAAAGGCGCGGGCCGGAAATCCTAAGCCTTTTTCCACCTTGGGCCACGTCACCACGATCACCGCGCCGGTCGCCGGCACTTTGTCCAGATTGGCCATGACTTCGATCTGATAATGGCCGTGCTGGAGGATGTAAGTCTCCGAATCCATCTTGTCGGTGGTGTCGGTGTCCATGGCTTCGTGCCCGGTCGCGGTGACGCCGCGCTGTTCGTAGAGATATTTGATGGTCTCGAAGGCCCAGGCCGGGAACGGGCTGCGCTTGAAGCGTTCGGGATTTGCATCCCAATCCTTGTACATGTCGGTGCGCAATGCCGCGAAGGCGCCCTTGGGCACGCGGCCGTGCGCGCGCTCCCACGCTTTCAGGTCGGCGACCGAGAAGGCGTGGTTCGGGTCCTTGGCGAGATAAGGCGTGTCGTCGAGCACGATGAGCGGCAGGATCATCTGCTTGAGCGGAATTTGATCCATGGTGATGCCGTCTGGCGCAAAATGCGCCGGCGGATCGACGTGGGTGCCGTATTGCCCGACCATCTCGTAAAAGGTGGTGCGGAAGCCGTCCTTGGCGATGGTGTAGGGCTCGTGCGTCTTCGGATCGGCGGCGGGCGAGAATTTGGCCTGGCCGAAGCCGGACCAGACCGGCGTTTCCGGGCCAAAACTGTGGGTGAGATCGACGAAGGTTTTTGAGGCGATGGTGCGATAGGCGCGCGCGAGATCCGATTGCGCCTGCGCCGGCGCGGCGACCGCCAACGCCGCGTATAGCGTAGCGATCAGTAAACCGGCATGAAGACGAACAGTCATCGCGCTCCTCCTGTTCGAGTGTGCGACAGCCGATAGCTTACCGCGCTGGGTTTGCTGGCGGAACTTCGCTATTCCTCCGTGGTTGCAGGGGGGCTTGGATAGCGAACTGCGAAGCGAGGCCGGGCGCGACCGATGCGGACGCCTCAAGACGCCCGTCGCGCAGCCGGAAGATGTGATCGAACCGATCGAGGATCATCTCGTCATGGGTGACGCAGATGATCGCTGCGCGCTGGTCAACCGCAATCTTGCGCAACAGGTCCATAACGATTCGGCCGCGAGCAGAATCGAGCGGCGCGGTCGGCTCGTCGGCGAGAATGATACGCGGCCGGTTGGCGAGCGCACGGGCGATCGCCACCCGTTGCGCTTCGCCGCCGGAAAGCTGCGAGGGCATCGCATGCTTGCGGTGGCCAACCTCAAGGTAATTGAGCAGTTCGACTGCACGCGTGCGCGCGGCGGCATGGCTAAACCCGGCCAGATCGAGGACCACTGCAACATTGTCGCTGCCGTCGAGAAACGGCAGGAGATTTGGGTATTGGAAGATGAAGCCGATCTTGTCGAGCCGCAGCCGGCGCAAATCGGCCTTGAGCCAGCGGTCGTCATAGACGACCTCGCCGTCGAGCGTAATGCGCCCGCTGCTCGGCTCCAGAATGCAGGCGATGCAATTGAGCAGCGTCGTCTTGCCGGAACCGCTCGGGCCCATGAGCCCGACGACCTGGCCCGGATAGACTTCCATGTTCACGTCGACCAGGGCATCAACCCGAGCAGTCCCAGCGCCGAAATGCTTGGAGAGGTGTTCGACCTGCACGACCGGCTGCGTGCTCGTCTCGACCATTGTCCTACCCTGACGATGCGAGCGCTTCAGCCGGATCTATCTTGAGGGCGAGCCGAATGCCGAGAGTGCTGGCGGCAAGGCAGATCGCCACCGTGATCACGAACACGACTGCGATACTTTCGAAGTCCAGCACGAGCCGCCGCGGAAAGTAAGGCTGGAAAATGAGAACGAGCGCCAGCCCGATGAAGTAACCAAATATTCCCATCGATAGAGCCTGCTGGACGATGAGACCGACGATGGTCCGATCCGGCGCGCCGACGAACTTGAGCGTGGCAATCGACCGCACTTTGTCCATGGTCAGCGTATAGACGATCAAGGCAATGATGACTGCAGATACGATGATCAGCAGCACCATAATCATAAGCTGCTGCTTGCGCGATTTCTCGATGACCTCCTTGCTCAACAAGGCTTTCCTGCTGCGCCTGGGTGAGCGTCGTGAGGTGTTTCCATCGCGCGAGCGCGCGGCGACCTCCTTGACCGGAACATAGGGCGACACCTTGGTGATGACGGCGTTGATCTGATCGTTTGTTTCCAGCGATCCGCCGCGCGCAACCTCGCGCCGCTCGGCCGGAGGCGCGAGCTCGAACTGAAGGTCCTGCGCGTCATGCAAGGTGATGTAGCCAACGGGATCGCCGGAAGACGTTAGTTCGTTCCGCATCAGGCCGACGACGGTGAAGTTATGACCGTGCGTGCCCAGCGGCACTTCCTGGCCGAGCGCGAGGCCGGCGGAGCGATCGACGACCATTTCGTAATGGCTGCGCATAACGTCGCGCCCGGCCGAGAGTATGCGCGGGCCCGCCGGGCCGACCCAGCTCGTAGCCGATGAGGAAGAGGCGGAGCGGCTTGCCGTTGAGCTCGGTCTGCACCGATTGGTAGGTAACGGAACCGGCGCGCTGCACGCCATAGACCCGGCTGACCAATTCCCGGGTGTCGCCTGGGATGCGCGACGACTCGGCGAACGGCCCATTGGTGCCGGCCTCGACCACCCAGAGATCGGCGTTGGCTGCGCGCGCCTGCCGCAGCGCGTCGTCGATCAGGCCACCGTAGACGCCGGTGATCACGATGACGATGCCGAGCAGCAGGCTCAAGCCAAAATTGGTCAGCACGAACCGCAGAAGATTGTGCTTGATATCCCGGTAGGCCAGATTCATTGCTTTGGCTCGCTGGCGATCGTGGCCGCGCGGCCGGCGCGCAGCCCGCTGCGCAATTGCGTGACCACCAAGGCCTTCTCCGGCACGCCGCCGGTGATTTCATAACGGCCATCGAGCAGCCGGTGACCGAGGGTCACGCTATGTTGCTGCAAGCGTCCGTCCTCGACGGTCCACACCGTTCCACGATCCTTGCTAAGCCCGATGATCGCCGCTTGCGGCACCAAGAGGGCCTGCGGCAGCCGCACTGTCGTGATATAGACCTCGGCCTGCTCACCGAGATTGATATTCTCCGGAATTTGGTCGAACGCGACCTCAACCTGGCGCTCTTCGTTGACGCGGTCGCTCTCAGGCTCGATCCGGGCGACCTGCCCCTGAAGGCGTTGATTTGGACTGCGACCGCAGAACGATCTCGGCCGGCTGGCCGACCTGGATCTCGCCTGCCTTGCTCTCGTCGATATAGGCCAACACCCAGATCGTCTTCGGATCGATAATGGTAAAGACCGGCTTCGCTCGCTGCGAGCGCGGAGCCAAGCTCCTTCAGCCGCGCGGTGACCATGGCGTCGTAGGGTGCCGCCAGGGTGTGAAAATCGAACGTCGCGCCTTGCAGCTGCATGCTGCGCCTTGGCGTCGCCGATGGCCGCTTGCGCGACGGCAACGTCGCTTTTGGCCACGCCCACATCGGCTGCGGCGGCGTCTGCGACGGCTTTCGCGGTCTCGGCTGTCTCGACGGATGCGACGTTGGTCTGCACCAGCGTTTGCCGCCGTTGGCTGATGTTCTTGGCATTGGCGTAATTGACGTCGGCCTTTTCGACGCTGGCCATCGCCCTCTGCAGATTGGCCTCACTCTGCTGGACCGCCGCCTTGGCGCGCGCGACCTGCGCCTGCTGCTCCCGGCTGTCGAGCCGTGCGAGGACCGCGCCCTTTGCGACGCGATCGCCGACATCGGCCTCAAGATCGGCGTTATCACTCCATCACGCCGCCGAGATGGCGCCATACTTTCCCCAGCCGATGCAGGATGCCGGGACCAGTATGCATCATGCGGCAAGCCGGCTTGCGATCGTTCTCCAGGACGCCTCGGTCGCCCAGACATTCGGCTCTATGCGCGAGGTGAATGCGGCGCTGCACGAAGTCACGTCCGCCTGCGTCGGCTGCCACACGGGATATCGCCTGCGCTGATCCGCTGCCACGGTCGCGCCTTCGCGCGACCTTAGGCCAGTTGATCTGCGACGTGCTGCCCGATCAGTCCGGCAGTGGAATGAATTCCGTCGTGTCGCCCGGCACGATATCGAAGCGGCCGGCCTTCCAGTCGGCCTTGGCGGCTTCGATGCGCTCCTTGCGCGAGGAGACGAAATTCCACCAGATGTGACGCGGCCCATCCATGGCGGCGCCGCCGACTATAACGAAGTGGGCATCGCTCGCCGCCCGGATCGCAACCGGATCGCCGGGCTTGAGCACCAACAGCCGCTCCGGCCCGTGGCGGTCGCCGCCGATCTCGATCTCGCCGCCGAGCACATAGACGGCGCGCTCTTCGTGGGCGGCGTCGAGCGGCAGCGTCGCGCCGGCGTTGAGGTGTGCGTCGGCGAACAGCGTGTCCCACGAGGTCACGACCGGCGAGCGCAGGCCGTGCAGCGTGCCGGCGACCACGCGAAGCGTCAGACCGTTGTCGCTGAGCGCGGGGATGTCGGCGGCGGCGGTATGGGCGAAGGCCGGCGCCGTCTCTTCGTCCTGCATCGGCAGCGCCACCCATAGCTGCAAGCCGTGCAGCGGCTCGCCGCCGTCGCGATGGTCGGCGGCAGTGCGCTCGGAATGCACGATGCCGCGCCCGGCGGTCATCCAGTTCACCGCGCCCGGCCGGATCGGCATCGCGGTGCCGAGGCTGTCGCGATGCACGATTTCGCCGTCGAACAGGTAGGTGACGGTGGCAAGCCCGATATGCGGGTGCGGCCGCACGTCGACGCCGTCGCCGGCCTTGAACACCGCCGGGCCGAAATGATCGAAGAAGATGAACGGCCCGACCATGCGCGAGCGCCCCGACGGCAGCGCCCGATGCACCTGGAAGCCGCCGAGATCGACCGAGCGCGGCACGATGACCTGCTCGATGACGTCGCTCGATTGCGCGTCGCCGAGGGTGGGATCCTTGCCAGGGAAAAAGCTCATGACACTCTCCTCGTCATTCCGGGACGCGGGCGAAGCCCGCGGGCCCGGAATCCATAATCACAGATAGTGACGTTCGTACGCGGCGCGAGCCATTGTTTGACCGACTGGGGTTATGGATTCCGGGCTCCTCGCTTCGCTCGGTCCCGGAATGACGGCTTCAAATCGCGTGGAACTGCTGATCTTTCACCGAGTCGACCAGGCCGTAGAACACCTCATTGACTTTGGGCCAGCTCGGCAGCTTTTTCACGTTGTTGAGCCAGCGCTCGACATTCGGATAGGCGGAGAAGTCGCAGCGGATGACCTCGCCCAAGGTGACCAGCGCGGCGCCGAAATAGTCGGCGATGGTGATCTGGTCGCCACAGAGAAATTGCTTCTTGGGGCCGATCCAATGGTCGTTGAGGATTTGCAGCCAGCGCTTGGAGTTTTGCTGGCCGAACTCCAGCGTCGCCGCCTGGGCCTCGTCGCTGCGGCGCTTGAGATGCGGGAACAGCTGCGGGTAGCACAGATTATAGGCCCATTCGCGATAGAAATTGGTGTTGAGCCAGTCCATGACCTCGTTGACCTTGGCGCGCTGTTTCAGATCCTTCGGATAGGCCGGCGAGCCGATCTTGTCGGCAAGGTATTTTAGGATCGCCGAGCTTTCGGTCAGGCGGAGCTCGCCGTCCTCGATCATCGGCACCATGCTGTTCGGATTTATCCCGGCATAGGCCGGTTGGTATTGCTCGCCGGTGAAGAGGTCGACGGTGACCTCATCGACTGGAATCTTGTTCTCGGCAATGAACAGCCGCACCGGGCGGCTCGTCATCGAAACCGGATGCATATAGAGCTTCATGGCAATCCTCCTAGGCGCGCGCCAACGGCAGGAGCCTAAAAGCTCGCTGCGGGGCCTGCCAGTCACGATTGCTTTAGCGCCGGATCGGCGGCTGTCAGCGCCGCGGCTTTGCCTTCGCCACCAGGTCGGCGATGAAGCGCGGTTGCGCGAAGGCGGCGACGTGGTGCTCGGGGGTCCAGTATTTTGTCGTAAAGCCGCCGGCCTTGCGGTAGCGCGCGGCGATGGTTTTGGCCGGCGTGACGCGCAGCGCCTTGTTGTCGGTGGCAAAGCCGATCGCCATGTGGCCGCCGACATAGACCGGGATGGCGGCGACATAGCAGGTGGCGTCGGCGAACAGTTTGCGGAATTTCGACATGGTCGACTTTAGCTCGTTCTTCTGAAAGAACGGCACGCCGTTTTGCGTCACCAGGACGCCGCCTTTTTTCATGCAGCGCCGGCAGCCGCGATAAAACTTCTCGCCGAACAGGATTTTGCCCGGCCCCTGCGGGTCGGTCGAATCCACGATGATCACGTCGAAGCGCCGGTCGGTCTTGGCGACATATTTGGCGCCGTCGTCGATGACGCTTTCGAAGCGCTTGTCGGCGAACACCGGCCCGGTGAATTCCGGGAAATGCTCCTTGGCGAACTCGACCACCTTGGCGTCGATCTCGACCTGGGTGAGGCGCTTCACCGTCTTGTGCTTGAGCACTTCCTCGGCGATGCCGCAGTCGCCGCCACCGATGATCAGCACGTCTTGCGCGTTGCCGTGGGCGAACAGCGGCACATGCGACATCATCTCCTGGTAGATGAACTCGTCGCGCTTGCTGATCTGGGTGGCGCCGTCGAGCATCAGCATTTTGCCGAAATACTGCTGCTCGAACAGAATGAGGTGCTGGTGCTCGGTGTGCAGCTCGTACAGCACCTTGTCGACCTCGAAGGTCATGCGGAAGCCAAGATCGTCGAACAGCGTCTCGGGTATCCAGCGTTTCTCGGCCATGACACCTCCCAAACCTTAGAACCCAGAAGCCTTAAGGCCCATATGGAAACGGCCGGGATCCGGCCCGGCCGCTCAATCGTCGCGAAACGGCAGGTGCGCTTTAAGCGTCCCGACCGCGAAGAAGCTCGTTCACGCCGACGCGCTCGGCGGAAAATGCCTCGCGCAGCACCGGGATGCACTTGTCGGGATCGGCCGTGCCGCACATGAACACGTCGAGCGCGGCATAGCCGACTTCCGGCCAAGTGTGGATGGAGATGTGGCTCTCCGCCAGCACCGCCACGCCGGAGACGCCGTTCGGCTGGAAGTGGTGCAGGTGGATATGCAACAGCGTCGCCTTGGCGGCGTCGACACAGCGTCGCAGCGTCGCCTCGATATGGTCGATGTCGTCGAGCCGTTTGGCGCCGTGCAGATCGATGATCAGATGGGCGCCGGCGCAACGCACGCCGTTGCGGACCGCGAAATGGTCGTGGTGATCATCCGCCGGCGGCGGTGCGACTTTGAGCTTGGTTTTTCTTGCTTCCGTTCGGGCGGTACCTGGAATCCCCAAGCCCTTCACCGATCGCAAGAGGGCATTCTGTGCCATGCTTCCTCTCCAACCAGAGACCTGAACCCGAGATGCCGGAGAACCGGCGCCGCGGAATGCGAATGCCGCCCGATCAGTCCACGCGAACCAACCATCAGCGGCAATTTCCCCACATAAATGCAATCAGCGGGGAGTCAAGAAGATTCTGCAAGAAAACCTTTAATGCTTCGTCACGCTCCACAGTTCGCGGCGCGTGGAAACGCGCTGGCGACGCCGCGACACGTGCTGGAGAAGCGCTCGTGCCGACTTGCCGACGCCGCGACGCTCGCTAAGCTCACTCGCGGCGACGCAACGACCAAAAATGTGAGACGAGGGATGAACACGAGCTTCGCACGACCGCATTCGACAGCGCAGAAACCGCTGCGGTACAGCGCTTTTCGCAAGTGCGCCTGTTGTCAGCCGGCGAGCGATCCGGCAAATCCGGCGCGGCGGAATTTTCTCGCCGGCGGCCTTGCCGCGCTCGGTCTCGGCGCTTCGGCGGTGCCGGCGGCCGCTCAAGCGGCGCCGGAGAAGACGCGCATCGACGTCCATCACCACTACGTTCCGCCGTCGCAGGGCGAGGCGATGGCGCAGCACGGCGGTCGGGCGCCCAAATGGACGGTGCAGTCGTCTCTCGCCGACATGGAGAAGGCCGGCGTGACGACCGCCGTGCTGTCGCTGGCGCCGCCCGGTGTGTGGTTCGGCGACGTCGAGGCGGGACGCTCGCTGGCGCGCGCCTGCAACGAGTATGGGGCGCAACTGCGCAAGGACAATCCCGGCCGCTTCGGATTGTTCGCCGCCATTCCGCTGCCCGATACCGAAGGCACCTGCGCGAGATCGCATATGCGCTCGACGTGCTCAAAGCCGACGGCATCGGCCTGTATCGACGAGCTACGGCGAAAAATATCTCGGCGACGAGGCCTTTGTGCCGGTGTTCGAGGAGCTCAATCGGCGCCAGGCCGTGGTCTATACCCACCCGGTCAATCCGGCCTGTTGCACCCATTTGGCCGATGGCGTCGGGCCGAGCTCGATCGAATTCGCCACCGACACCACGCGTACCATTGCCAGCCTGATCTTCGGCAAGGCCGGCACCGCGTTCCGCTGCCCCGATATCCGCTTCATCTGGTCGCACTCAGGCGGCACGCTGCCGTTTCTGATCGGCCGTTTCATCCGCGAGCAGGTGGTCAGGAAGGATCCGCGCATGCCGGACGGGCCGGAGCCGATCGTGCGGAAATATTTCTACGAGATCGCCCAGGGCAATGAACCGGGCCAGTTCGCGGCGCTGTTGAAGCTCGTGCCGGTATCGCAGCTTCTGTTCGGCTCGGACTATCCCTATCGCGAAGCCATCGAGGCGGCGAACGGGCTTCGCGCCTATCCGTTCAGCGACGCCGAGCGCGCCTCGATCAATCGCGAAACCGCGCTGCGCCTGATGCCAAGGCTCGCCTGATGCCAAGTCTCGCCGGCTGACGGTATCCGGCGGTGCACCGCACAACGATCGGGCCACATTTTTGCCCGCGGATACACTTAAACGGTGGCGACACGGGGCGGCCGAAGCAAGTATAAGCCGGCCACGTTCACCCGCCGGGCGACGGCGGAAGAGGGAAGGGAGAACGGCTATGATCCGCAGTTTGGGAGCTGGGATGCTGTTGGCGTTGGCGGCTTTGTTGCCGGCGCAGCAGGCGGCGGCGCAGGATCCGCTGGCCGGCGCGATCATCGGTGGCGCGCTGGGCGGCATTATCGGCGGCGCGGCAGGCCGCGGTGCGGGCGGCGCTTTTGCCGGCGCCGCGATCGGCGCGGCGACCGGCGCCATCATCGCCGGCGAAGCGGAGCGGCGTTCCGGCGGCTATTACTGGTGGCACGGCGGCTGCTATTACCAGTATCCGAACGGCGCCTGGGTGCAGATCGCGCCGAATTATTGCAGCTACTGAGCCGGGCGCCGTTCGCGCGGTCTAGCCGTTGACGGCGACGGCCTGCGGGATCACCGGCGCCGCCGGCTTCTTGGCGCGCGTGCGGAAGAAGCCGAGCACGCGCTTGGCGGTTTCCGGCTGCAAGCGGTTGAAGCTCATCAGCGCCCGTTCGAGATCCTCGGTCGACATGCCGCGGTCGGCGGCGCGCAGCAGCAGCACGGCCTTGGTCGTGGTCGACGACAGGCCCGCGACCTTGGCCAGGATCAGCACGATCTCGGCGCCCGGATCGAGCAGCGCCCGCTCGACCACGTCGATCGGCGTGTCGCACAAGAGCGACAGCGCGATCGCGGTTTCCTCGAACTTGCGCTCGCGCGCATACTGGTAGATCTCGGCTTCGCCGATGCGGCGAATGCGGTTCTGCCGCGCCACCGCCGCCTCGGCCGCGGCGAAGGCCGGCGAGGAGTTGCGGAGTCTCGTCGCGGATGCCGCCGACCACTTCGGCCATGACGCCGTCGATGGCGTCGCTAGCTTGCGGGTTCTCGGCAGCCAGGCGCGCGCGCACCGCGCTCGAGGCCTTTTCGAGAAGCATCAGGAAATGCGGTCGCGGGATGTCGCTGCGCATGCCGACTTCGCTCGCCAGCGCATCGTCGCCGTTCGAGCGGTTGACCAGGGCGCGGAAGCCGGCATCGGAGAAGCGGGCGCCGCGGTTCTTCACCACCGCATGCACCACGTCGCGGTCGCCGCGCTCGACCAGGATGTCGGTCACGGCTTCGCTGAGCGCGTCGCGCTGGGTGATGGCGTAGAGGTGCTGCTGGCTCTTGCTGTTGGCGGTGGCGACGAGCGTGTGCTCGCTGAGCCGTTCCGACCGGGTCAGCACCGGGCGCGCGACTTCGATGTCGTCGTCGCTGGCGAGCAAGTGGATGACGTTGCAGGGAGCGTTGGCGATCGGCGCCAGGCGCTGGGCGAGCTTGGCCCGCGCCTTGGCTTCGATCTTGACCATCAGCCGCGCCATGACGTCGTCGAACACGACGATCTGGTCCTCGGAAAAGCGCGGGGCGCCGTTGATGAAGAGATCGGTGACGCTGGTCAGGATCGCGATCGCCGCGCGAACTCGAGCCGGAGGCCAGCGTGGTTTCGAGCTCGTCAAGCAGGGACAGGGTACCGTTCATGCGCCACGCCGCCACGCCATTGAATTTCCGTTGAGAATGCGGCGGGAGCGGTGAACAAACCGTTCTCCGCGGCGGCGTAGCGGGCGCAGGTTACGGTTAATGAAAAGATAAATTACGCCTTTGCCCCATTCCCGTACCGCCAGCGCTCAGGCCTGTCGCAACCGAAACGTTATCGGCGGACGAAGGCGCCCATGCGGTTGTGCACCTCGGCGGGAACGCGATAGTCGCGGATGACCGGCCGCGGATCGCGCAAGCCGAACGCCTCGCGCTGGACCATGAAGCACCACAGCGCATCGCTTGCATTGCAGACGAGGCGCGCGCGTGACGCGTCCTTCGCGCCGTGGCTGCGGTCGTATTCGGCCAAGGCGGCGAGCGCCGCTTCGAGCGCGCGTCCCATCCGGCCGAGCGCCGCGACTTGCTCTTGCGCAATCTCGTAGTCGAGCGCGGCGATGCGCGCGGTCCGCGAACTTGAACTCGCTTGCGGTGGGCGTAAAGTCATAGCATCAAGATAATAAGCGATATCCCGTCATCGCTGTGGAGGAAATCATGCGAAGACTTGTTGTCGCCAGAAGACTTGCCGTTGCCGTCTCTTTCGATCTTTGCGCTGGCGGGCGCGATCCGCAATGCCGCGGCCGAGGATACGCTCAAGGTCGCCATCCCGCAGAAGGGCGCCTGGGACGCCGGCATTGCCGAGCTCGGCCAGCGCGGCGGCATCTTCAAGAAGCACGGGCTCAATCTCGACATCCTCTATACGACGGCCGGGCCGGAATCGATCCAGGCCATGATCGGCGGCTCGATCGACGTCGCGGTGGCGTCGGGCGTGTCGGCGGCGATCGGCACCTTCGGCAAGGGCGCGCCGATCCGCATCATCTCCAGCGAGATGACCGGCGCCCCGGATCTGTATTGGTACGTGCCGGCGGATTCGCCGATCAAGACCGTCGCAGGATTTCAACGACAAGACCGTGGCCTATTCGGCGGTCGGCTCGTCGAGCCACGGCTCGCTGCTTGGCGCTGATCGCGCAATATCACCTGACCGCGAAGCCGACGGCGACCGGCAATATCGCCTCGACCATCACGCAGACCATGACCAAGCAGGTCGACGTCGGCTTTGGCGCCGCCCCGTTCGGGCTCGATCTGGTCGAGGCCGGCAAGGCCCGCATCATCGTCACCGGCAACGACGTCGCGGCGCTGCGCACCCGCGCGGTCCGCGTCAACCTCACCGGCGCGGTCACCTTGCAGAACCGCAAGGACGCCATCGTGCGTTTCATGCAGGCCTATAAGGAGACAGTGGACTGGATGTATTCCAGCCCCGATGCGCTCAAGGCCTACGGCGAATATTCCGGCTTGCCGGCCAACATCGTGCAGCGGGTGCTCAAGCTGGTGCCGAAGGAGGCGCTGCAGACCGACCAGATCATGGGCATCAACGACCTGATGGCCGATGCCGTGACGCAGAAATTCCTCTCGGCGCCGCTGACGCCGGACCAGCTCAAGGAGCTTATTCAGATTCAGAAATAACATCCGCCCCCGCGTAGCGGGGGAGGATGATGCTAGCGCTCCCACGTCACAATGCTAATCCCCGCCGCGGCGTCGAGATCGCGCCGCGGGCCGGCTTTGAGGCCGTGGCGCATCAGCACGTCCTCAGGCGTCGCATTCGGCCCGACTTCATTGAACACCGGCCGGCCGCCGGGAATTTTGGCATTCGCCGCGCGCGACAGGTGAAATGCGTCGTAGCGCGGCAGGAACATGCTGAACACCTCGGTGCCGCCGATGATGGCGATGACGCCGTCGCCGGCGCCGAGCTGTTCGATGGCCTGGTCAAGCGTCGCGCCGGTCGGGTTCCAGAGGAGCGAATTAGGATGCGCCGGGTCGGGCGCGGTCGTCGCAACCTGCCGCGACACGACGAGACGTTTTCTTCGCGCCGCGCGCGGGCCGCCTTCGTGGGAATGCCGGCCGTGCACGATGACGGCGGCGCTGGTCGAGGCCGGCCTGGAAGAAGTGCCTGGTCGGCGTCGTTGCGGATCGAGGCCGGCATGACGCCCTGCGCGTCGGCGATCATGCCGTCGGCAGAAACGATGACGTAGCCCTCGATGCGGCGCAAAGCGATGGCACCGCGCCTAGAATACCGCGAGGTATTTCAGCAGCGAGATGATGCCCAGCACGATGACCACCACGCGCACGATCTGCTTGGCGCGGCCGTCGAGCGGCAGCATGTTGACGAGATAAAGGATGAGGATGACGACGACAAAGGTGATCAATGCGCCGATGAGAACGTTCATGGAATCCTCCGCGTGAAATGCTATGCGAGAAAAACGTCCCGCGCCCCGCCGATACGAGCAACGATTGTTAGCACTCCTGATGCTTTAAGTCATGACGCGGCGCCGGATACGGAAAGCCCCGACGCGGATCGAATAACGCCCCGATAGCTGCTCCGGTTCCGCAATCGCCATGCGGCAGCGATTTTCACGCACCGCGTTTCGCCCTATACTCGCCCGATCGAGGAGTTGACCATGCCTGAGCCCGCAAGCCTGATCATGCTGCAGTTTCTCGCCTGGGTGGCGGATCGCCCGCGGACCTATGCGGCGACCATGGAGGCGTGGCACAGCACCTGCCCGCGGCTGTCGGTCTGGGAGGACGCGATCATCGACGGGCTGGTGCGCATCGACAACGAGGCCGGCCGCCCGGTCCGGCTGACGCCGCGCGGCAGCGCCATATTGGAAGATTCACGAGCCCACGCAGGCTAAAGGGGTTCTGTTGATGCCGAAAACCAGAAATATACGCGTGCTCTCCGGCGCGCTGCTCGCCGCCTGCGCGATGCTTGCGGCCGCGCCGGCACCAGCGCGCGCCGAGGTCAATGAAGTCCACATCGGCATCCAATACGGCTTGATCTATCTGCCGGTGGTCGTGGCCGACGCGCAGGGCTTCTTTGCCATCGAGGCGAAGAAGGCCGGCCTGCCGGACCTGAAGGTCACCGTGCAGCGCTTCTCCGGCTCGCCGGCCATCACCGACGCCGTGCTGTCCGGCAATATCGACGTCGGCGCCTTCGGCACGCCCGGCCTGCTGATCGCCTGGGAGAAGACCAAGGGCCATCAGAACGTCGCCGGGCTTGCGGCCTTGGGCGCCAATTCCTTCGTGCTGATGACCAACAAGCCGCAGATCAAGACCATCGCCGATTTCGGCGACACCGATCAGATCGCGGTGCCGGCGACCACCTCGCCGCAGGCCGTGGTCATGCGCATGGCGGCGGAGCAGACGTTCGGCGACTATCGCCGCCTCGACAAACTTTTGGTCACCATGCCGCATCCGGATGCGACCGCGGCGCTGCTCTCCGGCCGGATCATTTCCGGCTATGTGGCCACCGCCCCGTTCATCTCGGTGCTGAGGAAGAGCGACAAGATTCACACCGTCACCACGTCGAAGGACGTACTCGGCGAGGAGATGACCGGCGTCGCGCTCGGCGCGCCGAAAAGCTTTGTCGATGCCAATCCGATGGTGGCGAGAGTTCTGATCGCCGCGGTCGAGGACGGCATCACCTATCTCGCCCATGAGCCGCTGCCGGCGGCCGACGCCTATCTCCAGGCCGAAGCCTCGCGGCTGCCGCGCGCCGATGTGATCGGCATGCTCACCGACGGCTCTATCGTCTACTCCGTGGCGCCGACCGGGCTGATGAAGCTCGCCGCATTCATGGCCAAGACCGGCGAGCTCAAGACCGCGCCGGCGTCCTGGCAGGACGTGTTCTTTCCGCTGATCGGTTCGCTGAAGGGCAGCTGACGGCCGCGCGGCCTATTCGCGGCCAAGCTCCTTGGCCACCGCGTCGACCACGCGCGCTTCCATCGGCTCGACCGCGGTCGGGAAGACGGCGGCGATATGGCCGTCGCGGCCGACCAGATATTTGTGGAAATTCCACTTCGGCGTTTCCAGCGGCCGCTCGCTCGCCGCCCATTTGTAGAACGGGTGCGCGTTCGGGCCGACGACCTCGGCCTTGGCCGCGAGCGGGAAGGTGACGCCGTATTCCTTGTTCGCGGTTTCGGTGATTTCCGCCACGCCGCCCGGCTCCTGGCCGCCGAAATCGTTCGACGGCACGCCGACCATGATCAGCCCGCGCTCGTGGAAGCGCTTATAGAGCTGCTCCAGCCCGGCATATTGCGGCGTGTAACCGCACAGCGAGGCGGTGTTGACGACGATGATCGGCTTGCCGGCGAAATCCGACAACCGGATCGGCTCGCCTTGCAGGCCGGCGAAGGAGAACGCGTAGGCGGTGACGGGGCTCATGGCGGCATCGGTCGTTGACGCTGCGCGCGCCAGCCCGGGCGTTGCCAGGCTGCCGGCAAGCAGCGCGAGAAGGCTTCTGCGGTCGGTGATCATGGTCAATCTCCCGCCGACATTCTAGCGCGATTTCCGCCTGGAACGGCACGGCGCATTTGCTAGGTTCATCAATTATCCGGGAGCAACGCCATGAACGGACCACCGAGCGACGCGCAGGCCAAGGCGCTGGAATTCGTCAACAGCGCCTCGAGCTATGTCCTGCTCGCCACCATCGCGCTGTTGGCCTGGGTGGCGTCGGGCGTGGAATTTTCCAACGACGGCTTGCGCATCGCTGTCGATGGCGTGCCTGACGCTGTCCGTCGTATTCGGCGTCGTCACGCTGTCGCTCATTCCGCTGGTGCAGGAGGCGCGGCGGCCGGGTCAGTCGAACTTCGAGGTCGAAGCGCGCTTCATGCTGTTCGGCCGGCGCGGCGCGCGGCTGAAATCGGCGCTGCTGCCGCAGTACCTTCTGCTGCTCGCTGGCCTGGTTCTTTACGTCCTCGGTATGGTGAGCTGACGCGAGATCATGCCAGCGGCTTGCCCGGCTGCGGCGGGATATCGAACACGTTGAGCACGAGGCCGATCATGCCGTAGAGGCCGGAGCAGGTGACCGCTTCGATGACGCCGTCGAGGCCGAAGGCAGCTTTGGTCCGCTCGAACGTCGCCGCGCTGACGGTCTTGTCGGCAAGGAGCTCGGTGACGAAATCGTAGATCAGCCGCTCGTCGTCGCGCTTGAAATCCGGCCGCTTCTTGGCGCGGATGGCGTCGATGACGTCTTGCGTAATGCCTTCCTTGAGCGCGTGCGGCTCGTGCACCGACCAGGCATATTGCACGGTGGCGCTGCGGCACAGCATCAGGATGATCAGCTCGATCAGGCGGCGGCCGAGCTTTGGATTGCTGCGGTAATAGTTGACCAGATGGTCGGCCGGCTCGGCGATGTCTGGCGTGTGGATCAGGACCGAGAACGGCCCGGTGAGCGTGTTGCGCGGCCGCGACTTCAAGAAGTCGTCGTGCAGCTGTTGCTGGCGCGGCGAAAGGTCTTCGCGTTTGACGTCGTCGATGCGGGCCATTGGCTTTTTTCCTTTATTTCAATTCCGCAGAACCATCGCCGCGGACTGCGGCGACGTAGCGTGCGATCGAGCGCTTAACGACGTCCTTGCCGCCGCGCGGGATGGTGCGATCGAACCAGGCGCCGTGGATGACGTCGTATTGGTAAGGCTCAAGCAGCGTGCCGATGCGTTCGACCGCCGGCGCCGACAGTGGGATCATGTTCGGGTAGCTGCGCATGAAGGTGACGAATTTCCGGTCGGGAATCACCTGCACGATGTCGCCGGAGAGCAGCGCGCCGCGGCCGTCGCCGCCTTGCGCCCAGTGCAGCACCGTGCCGCCGGCGAAATGGCCGCCGGCGCGGATCAGCGTCACGCCGTCGGCAAGCGCAAGCGTATCGCCGTCCCAGAATTTAATCGCCGGATCGGGCCGCATCACCCATTGGCGGTCGGCGGCGTGAAGATGGATCGGCGCATCGAAGGCATGGGCCCATTCGACCATCGACGAATAATAATGCGGGTGCGAAATGGCGATGCCGAAGAGCCCGCCGAGACCTTTGACGATTTCCTTGGTGGCGTCGTCGAGCAGCGAGATGCAGTCCCAGAGCACGTTGCCTTTGGCGGTGCGCAGGAGCAGCGCGCGCTGGCCGATGGCGAAGGCCGGCACCATGCCGATGCCGATCAAGCCCGGCTCGTGCTGGCGAAACGTATTGGTATAGCGCCGCGCCAGCGCCTCGTGGGTGGTCCAGACTTGCCCCGACGGCGGCACGAACTGGCGCTCTTCATCGCAAATCGGACAGCGCGCCGGCTCCTTCTCGGAGGGCGCGAATTGCGTGCCGCAGGTATTGCAGATGAAGGCCGGCATCGGCGGATCGGATATGAAAAACGCGGCGCTCGCAAGCGCCGCGTATTGCTTCAATGAAGCGCCGCCTAGCTCAGCACTTTGTATTTCTTGAACCAGGCGGTCATCTGTTTCCAGGCATCCTCGGCCGCATCCTTGCGGTAGCTCGGCCGGTAATCGGCGACAAAACCGTGCGGCGCGCCGGGATATTCATGAAATTCCGCGGTCTTGCCGGCGGCCTTCAACGCGGCCTCCATCTGCTGCACCTGCTCGACCTTGATGCCGGCGTCTTCCTCGCCATAGAGGCCGAGCACGGGCTCCTTCACTTCCGCGGCCAGATCGATCGAGCTCTTTGGCGCGGCGTCGCTCTTGTCGATCAGCGTGCCGTAGAACGCGACGCCGGCCTTCAGGTTGGGATTGTGCGTCGAATAGTGCCAGACGTTACGGCCGCCGCGGCAGAAGCCCATGATGCCGAGCCGGTTGGTGTCGCCGCCCTGCGACTTCGCCCAGGCCACGGTGGCGTCGAGATCGGCGAACAGTTCGGTATCGGTCTTGGCGTTGACGATCGGGAAGATGTTTTTCATGTCGTCGATCTTGGTCAGGTCGACGCCATCGGTTTCGGAGCGGAAATAATAATTCGGCGCAATCGCCAAGGCGCCGAGATGACCGACGCGGCGGGTGATGTCCTTGACCCATTCGTGCAGGCCGAAGATTTCCATGCAGACGAGGATGACCGGCGGGTTTTGCGCGTTGGCCGGGCGCGCGAAATAGACCGGCATGTTGCCGCCCGTGACCGCGACATCGGCCATGCCGGCCTTCAGTCCATTGGTGTCGGTCTGGATGGCGTCGGCGCGCACTGGGCCGGCGGCAAGCGTATAGCCGGCGGCCGCAGCGGCGGAACTCGACATAAAACCGCGCCGCGACAACGGCGGCATGACCTTGGACAGCCCGATGATGTCGGACGGCAGTTTTTGCATGTTCATTGAGGGGATCCTCCCGATTTGATTGGAGCTGCTCTTATGGGTCCAAGAGCTTTTATGGGTGCAAGGATAGTATGACGGCCGCACGACGTATAGGCGGCGCCGCACGTCCGGTATGAACACCGCGAGCGGCATTTGCATTCCGGCCGCCGAGCGTCTATCTGAAATTCAAACGAGAGTTTGAAAAATGGCGCAATCATGACGCGGCCGTCCGACATTACCCGCGAGCGGATCATGAAGGCGGCGGAACGGCTGTTCGCCGAGCGCGGTTACGATGCCACCTCGATCCGCGCCATCGTCGCCAAGGCCCGCGTCAACCAGGCCGCGATCAACTACCATTTCGACGGCAAGGACGGGCTTTATCGCGAGGTTTTGCGCGCGGCGTTCCGGGCGCTGACCGAGCAGCAGCTCGAACATGCCGACGAGATGAAGGCGATGTCGCGCGAGGCGGCGCTGGCCGAGTTCATTCGCCGCCAGCTCCGCCCGCTATTGGGCCGCGACGAATACAGCCGGCACATGCGCATCCTCAATTGGGAGACGGTGCGGCCGACCGCGGTGTTCCGCAAATTGCTCAGCGAGGAGGCAGCCCCCTTCATGGGCCTTGCCGTTGAACTCGTGCGCCGGTTTCAGCCCGAGGCGGATCAGCGCACTCTGGTGGCGGCGGCGGTGTGGCTGCTCGGCCAATGCAGCGTTTTTCTGCGCAATCGCGAGCAGTTAGCCGATCCGCCGCTGGGGCTGGTGCTCGACGAAGCCGCGGTGGAATGGCTCGCCCAATTGGTCAGCAGCTGGGCCGCCGGAGGGCTCGGCCGGCGGGTTTGAGGCCGCCACAGCGCCGAAAAAACCGGGGATTGCCGCAAAAACTCCTTATTCTCGGCCTTCGGCCGCCCAGAACAGATGTTTGAAATTCAACCGGCCGTTTGAAAAACGGAATGGTCAAAGGGACGGGATCATGCAACACCAAGCGACCCAGCCGACCGGACTTGTGAAGTACCTAACGCCGAACTTGGCACGACTTGGCGCCCAAGACCTTCGCGCCCAAGCACGAAGCGCCCATGCTCAGGCGGTTCGTCGGCAAGCTCGTCGTCGACGTTTTGCCTGCGACTTTCGTCAGCGTGCTCGGCGGCGTCATCATCGCCCAATACCAGCTCAATCACGCCGCGACGTCGCGGCCGGCGACCGAGCAGGTCGTGCCGGCTTCGGCGGAGATGATGCAGCTCGTGCGCGACGAGCATGCGGTGATCATCGACTATCTCAAGACCCAGATGGCGGCCGAGAAGAACCGTCACGCCGCGGAAGATGCGGCGGTTGCAGACGCCCGCTTGGCGGCGGCCGAACCGCCGGCACCGGCTGCAGCCCCGCTTCCGGCTCCGCGCGCCGTCGCGACGGCGGTCATAGCCAAGCCGGTCCCGGCGCGGACCAAGGTGGCCACTGCTCCGGTTCTGCCGCCGCACGCGCCGCTCTTGATCGCGCAGAACGACCAAGCGGTCAGCGCGGCGCCCGTAGCCGACCCCGCGCCCGAATCGAAGTCGCTGCTGACCAGGACGATCGAGATCAAGGACCACGTGGTCGGCGCCACGCTGCACGTGGTGTCCGCGATCGGCAGCATCCCGTCGTGGATCGCCTCGATGGGCGATCGCGTCAGCGGCTCCGAGACGACATCGAGCTCCGCCGGGCGGATGTTCTCGACCTCGCTATGACGCCGTGCACGCATTGTGTGGGAATCGCGGCAACGGGCGACAAACGATCGCTACCTGTTCGAACTCCTTTCAGAAGGACTTGCCGATCGAGCCGTGGATCAAGTCGTGAGCCTTGCGGGGCTGCGGCGCAGTGCCGAGCCCCCCGCATCCAGCGGCTTTTGCCGCAAGTCTTTTGCACCCCGACTTATGCACCGTGGGTGCTGCGGAGCGGTAAAATGCGGGGGCATTGCCGGCAAACTGCGCTTGAATTGATGCCTATTGGCAACAGGTCATAAATTTCATGTTTACAGTGTCTTGCGGCAGCGGCGGATCGTGATAATCGGAGTCCCAAGCGGTGGAACTTGCTCCGCGGTGATGCGTTTTGGTCGTTGTCGGCCGTAGTAATCGGAAGTTGTAAATATCGGGTACGTTCAACTCACGTTGGCTTGTTACTTCTCCTTGGAGGTTGCGATGCGGTTCGCCGGGAATTTTCATCCCGAATGGGGCTATCTCGCCCCCGCACCCAATTTCATGCGCACCGCCCGAATAGTGGTGGTCGCCACGGCGATCGGCGCGACGGCCGGTGCCGCCGTGGTGTTGTCGCTCGCCGAGCGCTCGGCGCCCGGTGCGGTGGCCGATGCCGGCAAGACCTTGGTCGTCGTGCATTCGCTGGTGCAGCCGGCCGAAGCCGCCGCGCCCGCCACGGCGCCGGTTGCCGCCGCGGCGCCCGTCATAGCGCCCGTCGCCACCGCCTGCGCCGGTCGCTCCGGCGGCGCCCGCCAAAGCGCAAGCCAGCGTTCAACCTGACGTGCCGGCCAATGCGCAAGTCACGCGGCAACCGAGCGCGCCGTCTGTTACGGCCAGTGCGCAGCCGATCGCGCCGCCGCCCGCGGCGAGCAACTCGCACACGGTCTCTACATCGGCGGCGCCGGCGAGTGTTGCCGCGCTGTCGGAGAGTCCGCCGGTGACCGAGGCTTCACCGCCTGCGGCGAACAAGGACGTGATCGTTTCGCCTGTTCCGTTGGCGCCGCAAAAGGACGCAATCAAAAAGCCTGCCGCGACCGGCCAGCAGCCGCAGCGCGGCCCGCAACCGGCCTTCGCCGCCGCCCCGAAAAAGAAGCCGATCGAGCAGCACGGCCTCGGGCCAGTTCTGCGCCGCCTGTTCAGCGCGAACTAAGCGCGGGATCGCAAGCCCGAACGCGGGTGACGGCGCGGGGGCCTGCCGGGCGATGTAAAGGCGCGCCCATGCACGTAGCCGTCATTTCATTCTAAACAGACAACTACAGTCTGTGAGAAAATGCATTTTCCGCGCGAGCAAACAAATAAAAACCGCCCGCCGGTTGTTCGGCGGGCGGCGCTAGACGAAGACAAGCGACGACAGGCTTACTTCCACCAAGCCTTGCACCAGTGGTGCTTCATCGCATAGTCGCCTTTGGTCTGAGCCACGTCCCAGCCTTTCACGCTCACCCAGAGAACCTGCGAGGTCCCCCAGGGCTTGGCGGTGTGGTCGTACCACGCACGGCATGCGCCGTTATCCTTGAACTTGACCACGGCGTAGTCGGCGCTCGCAGGCGTCACGGCCGCGAGACCAAGCGCCAGAACGCCAATCCCAAATACCAAACCTTTCATTGCCAGCTCCCTGTTGCTCCCTTTTCGGGGAACGTTCCGATAATACGCGGTCCGATTTCAGGCAAACCTGTAGCGGCCACGCACCCGCCATCTGTCGCGTGCGGCAGCAGAAAAGTTCATTGGCCTGTGTTTCTCACCGCCCGGTCAGTTACATGTCCTGGCGGCGATCGCGGCGTACAGGGCGGAATTGGCCGACTCCCAATCGGGCGTCATGGCGACCTTGGTCCAGTTGACGCCCCAGGGCGTCGCGCTGCCGTCCCACCAGATCTGGCAATAGCCGGTGTCAAATCGCACGACCGCATAATCGGCGCGCGCTGGCGTGGCAGCGGTAATGCCCAGCGCCATGAGGCCAACTGCAAATGCAAAATGTTTCATTGTCGGCTCCGTGTTGTGCAGGTCCCTGAACTTGCAGATAATGCGAGCCCGATAGCGGGGCAACGCCGCCGCTCCCGAACACGATCAGCGCGTTCGATGCATAACCAAGGAGGATAGTTCATGCCCGAAGTCGTCGTTTATATTCTGGAAGGCCGCACGCTCGAGCAGAAGCGCGGCCTGGTGAAGGACATCACCGCCGCCGTGGTGAAGAATGCCGGCACCACGCCCGAGCAAGTCACCGTGTCGCTTGTCGAGACTGCGAAGAACGCGAAAGCCAAGGGCGGCGTGCTGTTCAGCGAGATGCCGGCGCGTTGATCCGCCGGTACGGCAGCCAAACCACAGTTAACAGCGCTGGTGGCCGGTGTGCCGTTTGGCACATCGGCCACTGTCGTTTTTAGGCATAGTCACAACTGTTGAAATTCTCGTGAGTGCACTGCACAATTTTCTTGTTGCAATGCGGCAAATGGCTGATAATACGTCTTGTATGCCAGGATCGCGCAATAACAAAAAGGGTGGCAGATGAGCGACATATGGGACACGAAGGATGGCCGGCGCCGGGTGCGGCGCGACCCGCCGACGGTCGAGGAAGCGGTGCAGGCGGCACAGGGCCTGACCGATGAGCTCAGCGAGCAGATCGAGATCGTGGCGTCACTGATGGATGTCTCCAGCGACGAGGCCCGCGGCGCCGTGCTGCGCTTGGGGCAGCGCAAGGACGTCAACCGTTTCACCATCGCCGGTCGCGCCGGCTCACAGCGCGCCGTCGTGGTCGAGCGCCGCATCACGCGGCGCCCGCTGCGCACCGGATCGATCGGGCGCTAAAAGCGCTCGGGCCGCAGGCGCGCCAAGCGCCGCCGGCTACAGATCCGGCTAAAGATAACGGCGTGTGCCGGGGTCGGAAATCGTGTGGGCCGACACCAGCCGGTGCCAGATAAACAGCACGATCAGCGCGCCGACCACGGCGCCGATGAGGCCCGCGCCTTGATCCGGGCCATACCAGCCGATCGCCTGGCCGATGAAGGTTGCGATGAAGGCGCCGGCGATGCCGAGCACCGTGGTGAGAATGAAGCCCGCCGGATTGTTCGACCCGGGCGCCAAGAAGCGCGCGATGATACCGGCGACAAAACCGATGATGACGATCCAGAGTATGTGCATGGCGACCTCGTAATGAACGACGCGCGATGATTTTCGCATAGCAGCGAAGGCAACGCCACCGACACCTCGCGGTTCCGCGATCCACGCTGCACGGCGCTGCGACGCGCTGGGATAGGCTTGCGGTTTGAATTATGCTGGCGGCGTCCGCCACCGGGCCGGGCGCAGAGCGTCTTCGATGTCCAAAACCCTCGACAAGCCGCGCACCAAGGTGCGGACGAAGACGCAGCGGCCGCCGCTCTACAAAGTCATTTTGCTCAACGACGACTACACGCCGCGCGAATTCGTCGTGCAGGTGCTCAAAGCGGTTTTCCGCATGAACGAGGATCAGGCCTATCGCGTGATGTTGACGGCGCACCGCCGCGGCGCCTGCGTGATCGCGGTCTATACCCGCGACGTCGCCGAGACCAAGGCCAAGGAAGCCACCGAGCTCGGCAAGAGCAAAGGCTATCCGCTGTTTTTTACCACGGAGCCGGAGGAGTAGGGCAAAGGATTGTCCGTTGTCCGCTCATTCCCGCGAAAGCGGGGATCCAGCTGGCCGCGGCGCAAGCATGCTTGCTACTTCTTCTCGATCGACAAGCCGTTCGGGCCGAGATCGATGTGCATGCCCTCAGGCTTCTTGCGATCCTGATAGAGCTGATAGCTGAGCACGGTGGTGACGATCACCAGTGCGCCGATGATCAGGTAAAGAATATTGTCGCGGGTCAAATTCGCCCCCCAATGTTCTGTCGTCATGTTCTGTTGCCCGGCAGATTATCACCGCGCGGCGTGAGTCGGGCGTTTGATTTTTCCAAGCGGTCCTGCGGCGGCTTGCGGCTTATTTCGCGCACGCGTATTCAGGATTTTGTGATGTGCGCAACGCGGCCCGGCGCGTTACATCGTGCGACGGGGGCGGCGATGAGGTTAAATCGCCATGGATCAAGCCACCGCCAAAGTTCCAATTTCCTCCGCCGTCGAATCGCCCGCCGGCCTCCCCGGGATGCTCGCTCGGCTGGCGCCCTATGTGCTCAGCATCCTGCGCATCATGGTGGGCCTGTTGTTCCTCGAGCACGGCATGTCGCGGCTGTTCGGATTCCCATCGCCGCTGCCGACGCCGCCCATGCTGACCCTCTATTGGTTTGCCGGCTGCATCGAGCTCATCGGCGGCATCTTGATCACGCTCGGGCTGTTGACGCGGCCGGCGGCCTTCATCATGTCGGGCGAGATGGCGATTGCCTATTTTCACAGCCACGCGCCGCGCGGCTTCTTTCCGATCCTCAATAACGGCGATAGCTCGATCCTCTATTGCTTCATCTTTTTGTATCTCGCCTTTGCCGGCGCCGGCCCGCTGAGCCTCGATGCGCTATGGCGGCGAAAGGGCGGCTGAACCGGCACGTCCCGGATTGCACCCGCCGTCAGAGCCGGTAGGCTTGGCGCGAGTTCTCGCGCGGGGGTAGGCCGGAATGAAGCGGCGAACCAAGACGACAAATCGTGCAGGAGGGGGAAACATGCCGCCGAAGTCATTTCTGCCGCGGTCATTTCTGCCGAAGTCATTTGCTGTCGTCTTTGCGCTGATCTTCGTCGCGCTGATCGGGCAAATCTATTCCGCGCGCGCCGTCGGTATTGGCGGCACCTGTGCCGGGGTCGCCGGCCTCGGCTGCGACGCCGGCCTGTGGTGCGAGCTGGAGCCGGGCACCTGCAAGCGGGCCGATGCGGAGGGCCGCTGCGTGCGCGCGCCGCAAGTCTGCAATCTCGCCTATAGTCCGGTTTGCGCCTGCGGCGGGCGAACCTACGGCAACGATTGCGAACGCAAGCGGGCCAAGGCGCAGAAGTCGCACGACGGGCGGTGCCGGTAACGACGCTGGCGCCTCGCGCCCTTTATCGGTTGAAGTCTGTGATGGAGCGGCGCGGTGCGATCGGCGCGTGTTAAGCGCGCCGTCGCGCCGGAACCCGATAGGCCATGCGGGCGTGACCGGCGCAGTATGAAAAGCCGGTGACCGCCGCATTGCCGCAAAAGGCAAAATCCGCGGCATGCGGATCGCCGATCGGCCAGTGGCACTTGTCTTGCGCGATCTCGAGCAGCGAGCAGCGCTGCGCGCTGTCGATCGGCGCCGGCTCGGCGGCTGCGTGTCGGCGGCGATGCCGGGCGCCTGCGCGCCGATCAAGCGCAACAGCCGGCTCGACGGCGAGATCCGCGGGTGCCGGGCGCGCGGAGGGCAGGAGCGCGCCGGGGCACCCGCGGGCCGCGCTGGCGACAGGCCGAGGCGGTGAATTTTGCCGATCACGGCGTTGCGGGTGACGCCGATCTCGGCCGCGGTCTGACTGCAGGTCAGGCCAGAGGCGACACAGTGCCGGAGCTGCTCGATGCGCTCCGCAGTCCAAGTCTCGATGCTCATAGTTCGATGCTCATAGAACGGCCTCGCGGTTGCGGCGGCCGTTCTGGGCCGCCGACAGGGCGAGAGCCGCGCGCAACCGGCACCGCGAGACGGAAAAGACCCCCAAGAGCGCAAATTCGGTGCGCGGCGGCATAGTTAGCCCCAAGACCTCGCTCAAAGACCTCGCCCCAAGGCTCAGCCCATGGCGCCGCGATCACCGAGCCGCATCCACCCCTAAGGGATTGCCAGCTCGCTGTTTTTTGCCAGGCCGCGGTCCGTCGAGACGGACCGTGGCCGCTTTAAGCTTGTTGCGCGAAAACCCTCGCCACGAATCAAACTTGCATGATTCAATTCGCCTGCCAAGGGTTTTAACGATATTATAACCCTGTTTTAACCCGAGGCGTTTCCGACCATGGCGCGACCCGAAAACCGCTCGGAGGCGAGGGCGCTCAGCCTGACGCTGCCGATCGAAACCTTCAATTACCTGGCTCTCTTGGCCACGCTCGGCAAGCTCGGCCGCACCGAGAACGAGGTGGCGACCCACATCCTGGTGCGTGAGGTCTATGCGATGCACGCCGAGGGTTTCCATGAGACCCGCATCCCGCCGCCCGCCGACGAGGGCGGCTAAGCGCGAGCCCTTCGTCATGGCGTCGCGCCGCATTGTATTCTCGTAGTAGTCGTGAAAATATTATTTGCACCTGCATCCGGCGCACGCAGGCAGTCATGGCTGCGCGCGATCGGGCTGACAGGACGATCATTCGCAAAGCAAAGCATGAAGGGGAGGATCTGATGCGGAAGTTCTTGGGACTTTGCGCTGCGCTCGCATTCGCTCTCGCGATCGGTCTATCGAATAGCGCCAGCGCCAAGGTCGGTGCGAAATGCGGCGGCTTCGTCGGATTGAAGTGCGGCCCGCACGAATTCTGCGAGAAGCCGGCCGGCCAGTGCTTTTTTGCGGACGGCGAAGGCACCTGCGTGAGAGTGCCGGTCGTTTGTCCGTTCGCCAAGAAGGGAGCGGCTATCGTCGCTCCGGTCTGCGGCTGCAACAACAAAACCTACGGCAACGATTGCCTGCGCGAGCATGCCAAGGTGAGCAAGTCGCACGACGGCAAGTGCTACTAGGTTTGCAAGTGCTACTAGGTTTGCAAGTGCTTCTAGATTCGCCAGCCGGTCGAGAGTAATTCCAGCCGTCGGCTGGCGCGGGAATTTTCATCTGTCATCGCCGGGCGCGACCCGGCGGTGACGGCAGCGTGGCTCATCGCGTGATGAACTTGCGCGTTATCGCAACACCGTCGGGTTTGATCCGCTCGGGCGCGTAGAGCGCCGTTTCCAGAGTGTTGAAGTGCACCGGTTCGCGGGCCTCGGAGCGCAGGTTGCCGAGGAACATGCCGGCCAGGAATATCGCGACAATCGCCAGTATCATCGTACCGTCGCGGCGTTGCGGGATGCAAAGTCCGCGAAGCTGCCGGTCCAAAAGCTCCTGATCGCGCCGGGTCATGTCGACCTCCTCTGAACGGGACGTTTCTGTCTTGGCCTTCACCTGTAAGACAGTTGTCCGGTCCCGAGGTTCAAACGGGATGCAGGTAAAATCCGGCAGGGAAGCGGAGGAATGCGTGGCGGGACGCGGTTCGAACCAGGAGTGCGGCCGCCGCGACGCTATTTGATGCCGATGAGCTCGACGTCGAAGATCAGCGTGGCATTCGGCGGAATGACGCCGCCGGCGCCGCGGGCGCCGTAGCCGAGCTCGGGCGGAATGATCAGCGTGCGCTTGCCGCCGACCTTCATGGTCGAGACGCCTTCGTCCCAGCCGGCGATGACCTGGTGCATGCCGATCTTGAACTCGAACGGCTCGTTGCGATCGACCGAGGAGTCGAATTTCTTGCCCTTGGTGGCGTTCTCATAAAGCCAGCCGGTGTAATGCATGACGCAGGTCTGGCCGGTCTTCGGCGAGGCGCCGGTGCCGGGTTGGGTGTCGATGATTTTCAGTCCGGAGGGCGTGGTCATGACGGGTTGGGCTCTTGCGGGTTGAGGGATGATGGTGGTGACGATGGCGGCGAAGTGCGACGCAGTCAGCGTCACGACGCGGAAGGGCTCGCATATTTGTCGCTCCTTAAGACAGCGGATCGCGCCGTATCACGCGGACTGCGTTCGGCTTGACCGCGTGCACAATGCGGCTGCGGCCTGGCGATTGACAGTACCTAGCGATAGGTAAATATCTACGTCGAGGTACATATTCCGATGTCGAAATACAGCCCGCCTCGGCGCCTATCTCCGGCAGCAGCGCCACGATGTCGTGCCGATGAAGTTTGCCGAAATCGAAAAGATCATCGGTGGCAAGTTGCCAGCCTCAGCGCGCTATCGCGCGTGGTAGCAACAACGATTTCAACAGCGTGCTGACGAAGTTTGGCTGAAGCCGGCTTCAAGAGCGAGCAGGTCGATATGGCGAAGCACAAGCTCGTATTTCGCCGGGTGCGCAAGCCGCAAGCCGCGGCGCAGCCGCGCCAGCCGCCGGCGAGAAGCCGTTTCATCCGCTACGGTGCAATGCAAGGTCTCGTCCGCATCATGCCCGGCACCGATCTCACGCAGCCGGCCGATCCAATGGGCGGACGCTCGATGCCTTCGGCAAGGAGAGGCGGGACGTAAGTGCAGCCGCTTTCGATACCTGCGCGTCATCTGGATGACGAAGCGCGTTCGGCGCCCGCGGCGCGAGACGTTGCGTGTGAACGCCGCGCATCATACCTCGCCGATCACCGCCTGGGAGGTCGGCATGCTGGCCGCGCGCGGGCGGCTGCAATTGCTGATCAGGCCGGAGCGCTGGTTTGCCAAGCTGTTCGATGTGCCGGGCGTCCGACTGGCCGACATGTCGCCGGATTTGCTGATCGCGTCATCCTACTGCCCGGCAAGCCGCCGCGCGACCCGACCGAGCCGCATCATTGCCGCGACCGCGCGCGAGCTCGGCGCCACGCTCGTCACGCGCGATCGTGCAGCTGCTCGATACGGCGAGACCGGCATATCGCGGTATGCGTGCTGATTCATGCAAGCCTAGCGACGAAGATGCAACAGGTGAGGGAGCGACAATGCCGCAACGGGTTTTGATCACCGCCGGCGCCGCCGGCATCGGCCGCGAATTCGCGCGCGCGTTTGCCGCGACCGGCGCAAGCGTGTTCGTCTGCGACATCGACGCCAAGGCGCTCGAGGCGATTGCGAAGGAAATCCCCGGGTTGATCGCGCGGCCTTGCGACATGGCGCGCCGCGCCGACATCGAGCGCATGGTGCCCGACGCGGTCGCTCGTCTGGGCGGGCTCGACGTGCTGATCAACAATGCCGGCATTTCGGGAATGACGCTGCCGGTCGCCGATTATCCGCCGGACGACTGGGACAAGGTGGTCGCGGTCAATCTCACCGCCATGTTCGACGTCACCAGGCTTGCGATCCCGCATCTGAAGCTTTCAAAAGCCGGCGTCATCATCAACATGTCGTCGGTCGCCGGCCGCTTTGGTTTGCGCAACCGCAGCCCCTACGCCGCCACCAAATGGGGCGTGATCGGCTTCACCAAGACGCTGGCGATGGAGCTCGGCGAGTGGGGCATCCGCGCCAACGCGATCGCGCCCGGCGCGGTCGAGGGCGACCGCATCGAGCGCGTCTTCGCCGGCCGCGCCCAGATCGGCGGCAGGTCGGTCGAGGAGGTGCGCGCCGCGGCGATGGCCGAGCAGTCGATCAAGGCGATGATCAAGCCCGACGGACATCGCGGCGCTCGCGGTGTTCCTCGCCTCCGACGCGGCCAAGTCGATCAGCGGCCAGGTGCTGCCGATCGACAACGACAGGCAGCGGGCGTGAATTCCCACATCGTCATTGCCGGGCTTGATGTTTAGCCCGGGGACATGACCGACACCTGTTCGGAGACATGACCGACACTTTTGTGTTGGGTCAAGTCGATGTTTGCAATTTCAAAGGCCCCGAAGAAGATGCCGTATTGACCTTCGACTGCGCGCGGCCGGATGGCGAGGCTTTCACCACAGAAGGCTTCCGGGACTTTCCAGAGGTGCCCTTTGAAGCTGACATAGGCTTTGGTGGTGCCGACGCGGCGAACGATTTCACCGTCGTCGTACTCGACGTGTGGCAGGTGCTCGGGCATGGCGCGGTTGCTCGGCTGATAGCGGCTGGCCGGCACCTGCTGATCGAGAGCCTGGTGCGGCCGGTCGAGATTGTAGATCGTTCGCCAACGATCAAAGGCGCGCTGGACCTCGGCAAGATCGCGGAAGCGCTTGAGTGCGAACACTTCGGCCTTCAGCGTGCGATGGAAGCGCTCGCTCTTGCCGCGGCTTTGTGGATGATAGGGCCGGCTGTGCAGAACGGCGACGCCGAGCTTTAAAAGCCACACGCCCAAACGGGTCCAGCGCTGCCCGGATGAATCGCCCCAGGGCGTTCCGTTGTCGACAAAGAAGGCATCCGGCATGCCGTAGCGGCGGAATGTCTGCTCCAACCGGCTTTGCACGGTGCCGGCTTGCTCGTTGGCGCAGGCTTCTAGTCCCACCGCATAGCGCGAATGGTCATCGACGATGGTCAGCGGGTGGCATCGACCACCGTTCGCCAGCGGCATGTGACCCTTGAAGTCCATTTGCCAAAGCAGATTGGGCGCGGGCTTCTCGAAGCGATGCTGCGCCGCAGGGCCACCAGGCGCCGCAACGATCCGGCCGTGCCGGCGCAGGATCTCGTGTACGGTCGAATGTGCCGGACAGGCTGTCTCCTCGCGCTTGAGACAATGGGCAATCTTGCGAGCGCCCCAGGCAGGATGAGCATCGCGTAACGCCAGAATGCGCGTCTCGATCACCGCCGCGGTTCGCGTCGGGCTCGAATGCGGCCGCCGAGAGCGATCGGAAAGCTCCTCCCTGGCCACTTCTCGACCCAGCCACTTGTAACCGGTGTCAGGATGAATCCCGAACCGTCGGCACAGCTCGCGCCGGTTCGCTCCTTCCTGCATCGCCAGCCAAATAAACTCGCGCCGTTCGTCCATAATCGACACCTCGCGCCACGGCATGGATGGCCTCCCTCAAAGCCGAATCCATGCCATCATGATGTGTCGGTGATGTCCCCGAACACCCGTCGGGGATGTCCCCGGGCTAAACACTTGACCCGGCAATCCATGCTGACCGGCAGCATGAGAAGCTATTGGGTCTATATTCTTGCAAACCGCCCGCGCGGGACGCTCTACGTCGGCATGACCAACGATCTTATCCGCCGCATCTACCAGCACCGTGAAGGACTGATCGAAGGTTTCACCGCCGCACACGGCGTAAAGTTGCTCGTGTACTACGAGCAACACGCAACGACGATAGCCGCCATTCAGCGCGAGAAGAACATCAAGCACTGGTCGCGCAAGTGGAAGATCGACCTGATCCGCTCGATGGTTCCCGATTGGCGGGATCTGTGGGAGGATATCGTGCGCTGACGGTACCGTTTTTGGTGCGGATCTTCAGCATGGACCACCGGGTCAAGCCCGGTGGTGACGAGGGTAGGGCGCGGCGTGGTCGAGAACTAAGGCCCTACTTCGGATCAAGCACCTTGCGGGCGCCTTCGGCGCCGACGACGGGCAGGCCAGCCGGATCGAGCATGCCCAGTTGCACCAGCACGCTGGCTTGATCCCAATAGATGTGTTCGTGCGAAATCTTGCCGTCCTTGAAGCCGACGACGACGGCGAATGCCGCCTCGACGCGCCTGCCGGTCGGAGCGAGGCCGGGCAGCATCCAGTCGACCGGCGCCGTATGGGTGGAGCTGATGACCAGCTCAGTCGACCACCTGGTCGTCGCCGACAGTGCGCGCACCGGCGTCATGGTGACGTCCGGCGGAAAGAACTTGCCGACCAGGTGATCGTGAGAACGCGCGCACGCCGGCGCGGCCGACACCGCCGACGCCGCTCGGCACGTTGGTGAGGTGCGGATCGTCCGTCATCGTGTTCATGGTGGTGTCGAGATCGCCGGCAAGCTCGGCTTCGACATGGCGCTCGAAGAGCGCGATCATCGCGCGCTGTCGCGGGGAGAGGGCGTGGGCATCCATGGCTGGCTCCTGGGCGGGGACGTGCGGGTTCCGATAAAAGCACGTAGCTCTGGAGCCACGAGTGCGCCGCCGGCCATTACCATCCGGTTTTGATCCGGCGCCGTTTATAGCGGTTGCGTTTATCGTTTGGAGAGGATGCGAATCGCGCGATAAGCCATCATGCTGGGCGGCCGCGCTCGAGCGGTTGCGCTACAAGGTTGCGCCGAGATAGCGGCGCGCCTCATGCGCGACGGTGCGAGCGAACGCGAGCCGCGAAAGATGGCGCCGCGCACCTCGCCGTAGGGCGCGCCTCGAAGGATGCTGCTTAAGCCTCGGGCCTCAGCCTTCGGGGGTTGTTTTTATCCAATTTACTATTTGGGCGTGACTTGATAGTGGGATATCGGCACTTGTCGTGGGGGAGGCCGCTATGGCGAGAAGACACGTCCGCCCAACACTTCCGTTTGGGACGAATGGTTTGTCCGCGTTCCCGCTTTCATCAGTCCTCGCGGCTGTGATCGTCGCCTTGCTGGTTTTCAGAATCGGCCAGTGGAGCAATCCTGTTGCGCGTCAAATCGTGTTCGATCATTTGCGCGCAACGGTTGGCTTGCCGATCGCCGGTGTATTTGACGTTTTTGATCGTCGCGCTGTTTCGCAGCACCGAAGGGCAACGTTAAATTTTCCTTGTTCGGCGTCAGCCTTCGAGGGTGCGGCGGGTCCCATCGTCATGTGGGTCTTCTGCGCTTTCTCGCGATCGCGGGATCGATCAAAATGTTGTGGGGATAACGCGAGCGCTATCGTCGCGATAGTGATTGCACGCGCGCAGATCGGCGGCAGGTCGGTCGAGGAGGTGCGCGCCGAGGCGATGGCCGCGCAGTCGATCAAGGCGATGATCGACCCGACGGACATCGCGGCGCTCGCGGTGTTCCTCGCCTCCGACGCGGCCAAGTCGATCAGCGGCCAGGTGCTGCCGATCGATAACGACAGGCAGCGGGCGTGATGGGTTAGGTCCTGAAGCTTCCGCCGCGGGCTAGACGTGGATCGGGAAAGGTCGCGCAGTGTCGCAAACTCGCCAGATCGGGATTAACGTGGCATTGCTGTCACATCGCGCAGATTCTCCGGCGTGCGAGGTCTTGCGGACGTCGACGCCCGATGGCATCGCGCAGGTGCTTTGAAAACCCAGTGTTGCGAATTTGTTTGCCTGCGCGGTGTCTGCGCTTCTCGTAACCGCTCAACGCAGTGATGCTTGGAGCCCGAGGCTACAGAACTCGGTTGATACCTCCTCAGGTGCGGAAGGGATGCGGCATTTTTCGTCGATTAACAGGGCCAGAGTCATTTGCTTGCGTGCTCTGCTGATTCCGCGCAGGGCTTGATACACAGAATTCCGGTGCTCCGGTATCTCCGGAGCTCGAAATAGTGTAGCTCGGCATCGTGCATCTAAGTCGTGCCCGAGTTAGTAAGGCGAGCGTCAGTTTCGGGCTTGCGACCACTCAACCCCAAGCGCTTTTCGATGGACGTCGCGCGCCCAACCGGAACGACGAGACGTCCGCGCAAACTGATGTAGCCGTGGTCGGATTAGCTCGTCGCGAATGAGCTTGTAGAGCACAATCATTCCGCCACCCTCGCGTGGATTTTCCCGAACTCCGAACGGCAGTCGGATGAATGTTTACCGGATGTACGATAATCCGTCTCATAGCAACGGGTTCTTTGCGCCCACAGGCGTGTCGGGCAAGGGAATGCGATCACGTTGTTCGATCTTATCATGTTCGGGCGTCACGTAGTAGTGCCGTCAATTTACGAGTTGTCACGAATAGCTGCAGCCCGTCGTGCTCCCGCACGTATCGCACTTCAAACACGTGCCGTTCCGCACCAGCGTGAAATTCAAGCACTCCGAGCACATCTCGCCCTCATAGCCCTTCGCCTTGGCCTCGGCGCGGCGTTCGGCGGCGACGGCTTTGGCGTCGGTCTTGGTCCATTGCATTTGCTCGAGCGCTTGCGTCGGCGAGAGTTTTTGCTCGGGCTCGGCTTTGAGCGCGGTCGAGCCGGAGATTTCGCCGCGCGGGCTTGCGGAGGAGAGGGATGTCACGTTGGAGACTGCCCCACCTCGGCCGGCTTCGCCGGCCGATCCTCCCCCTGCAGGGGAGGATGAAGTCAGGTCGGCGCCGCCTTGCATCACTTTCAGGCGGTCGGTGCGCGAGCGGGTCAGGCCCTTGGAGACGTAGCGGCCTTCGGTGGCCGGGCGGCCTTCTTCGACGCCTTTGCCGAGCGCGTCAAAACCTTCGCCGGTCGGATCGACGTGGGCGAGGTCGAAGCGCTCCATGTAGGAGACCGCGAGCTCGCGGAACACGTAGTCCAGGATCGAGGTGGCGAACTTGATCGAGTCGTTGCCCTGCACCGGGCCGGACGGCTCGAAGCGGGTGAAGGTGAAGGCATCGACATATTCGTCGAGCGGCACGCCGTATTGCAGGCCGAGCGACACCGCGATGGCGAAGTTGTTGAGGAGCGAGCGCAGCGCCGCGCCCTCCTTGTGCATGTCGATGAAGATCTCGCCGAGCCGGCCGTCGTCGTATTCGCCGGTGCGCAGATAGAGCTTGTGCCCGCCGACCACGGCCTTTTGCGTATAGCCCTTGCGCCGATCGGGCATGCGCTCGCGCTCGCGCATCACCACGATGCGCTCGACGACTTTCTCGACGATCTTTTCCGACAAGCGCCGCGGCGCGCGACGCCGCGGGCTTGTCGAGGAACGCCTCGATAACGTCGTCGTCCTCGTCCTCGTCGGCGATGAGCTGGCTTTGCAGCGGCTGCGACAGCTTTGAGCCGTCGCGGTAGAGCGCGTTGGCTTTCAGGCCGAGCTTCCAGGAGAGGACGTAGGCCGCCTTGCAGTCCTCGACGGTGGCCTCGTTCGGCATGTTGATGGTCTTGGAGATGGCGCCGGAGATGAACGGCTGCGCCGCCGCCAGCATGCGGATATGGCTGTCGACCGAGAGATAGCGCTTGCCGGTGCGGCCGCACGGATTGGCGCAGTCGAACACGGCGTAATGCTCGGGTTTCAGATGCGGCGCGCCTTCGACCGTCATGGCGCCGCAGACGTGGATGTTGGCCGCCTCGATCTCGCGCTTGGTGTAGCCCATATGCGCGAGCAGGTCGAAGCTCGGCGCGGCGAGGTCTTCGGCGTCGACGCCGAGCTCATCGCGCAGAAAGTCGGCGCCCAAGGTCCACTTGTTGAAGGCGAATTTGATGTCGAACGCGGTCGGCAGCGCCTTTTCCACTTTCGCAATCGCTTCTTCGGAGAAGCCCTTGGCCTTGAGCGTGGTGTGATTGATCGCCGGCGCCTGGCCGAGCGAACCGTGGCCGACGGCGTAGACGACGATCTCGGCGATCTGCGGCCTCGGAATAGCCGAGCACGCGCAAGGCTTCCGGCACGGCGCGGTTGATGATCTTGAAGTAGCCGCCGCCGGCGAGCTTCTTGAACTTCACCAGCGCGAAGTCGGGCTCGATGCCGGTGGTGTCGCAATCCATCACCAGGCCGATGGTGCCGGTCGGCGCCACGACGCTGGCCTGCGCATTGCGGTAGCCGTGCGCCTCGCCGAGCGTGAGCGCGCGGTCCCAGGCCTTCTTGGCATGTTCGGCGAGCTTTTGATCGGGATTGGCCTTGTGGTCGAGCGGCACCGGCGGCGTCGACATCTGCTCATAGCCGGTGCGTTCGCCGTAAGCGGCGCGGCGATGGTTGCGCATCACGCGCAGCATGTGCTCGCGATTTTCCGAAAAACGCGGGAACGGGCCGAGCTCGGCCGCCATCTCGGCCGAGGTGGCGTAGGAGACGCCGGTCATGATCGCCGACAGCGCGCCGCAAATGGCGCGGCCGGCGTCGGAGTCATAGGGAATGCCGGACGACATCAGCAGGCCGCCGACATTGGCGTAACCGAGGCCGAGCGTGCGGAAGTCGTAGGAGCGCTGCGCGATCTCGCGCGACGGGAACTGCGCCATCAGCACCGAGATTTCCAGCACGATGGTCCACAGCCGCACCGCGTGCTCGTAGCCTTCGACGTCGTAAAGCTCGCTCTTGAGCTTTTCGCCGGTCGCGGCGGCGGGCAGCGCCTGGGTGTGGAAGGCGAGCAGGTTCAGCGACGCCAGATTGCACGCGGTGTCGTCGAGGAACATGTATTCCGAGCACGGATTCGAGGCGATGATCGGCCCCGACGCGGCGCAGGTGTGCCAGTCATTGATCGAGGTGTGGAATTGCAGGCCGGGATCGGCGCTGGCCCAGGCGGCGTGGCCGATCTTCTCCCACAGGTCGCGGGCCTTGATCGTCTTGGCGATTTTGCCGCCCTTGGTGCGCCAGAACAAATCCCAGTCGCGATCGGCTTCGACCGCTTTCAAGAACTCGTCGGTGACGCGCACGGTGTTGTTGGAATTCTGGCCGGAGACCGTGAGATAGGCGTCCGAATCCCAATCGGTGTCGTAGATCGGGAAGTGGATGTCGGTATAGCCCTGCTTGGCGAACTGGATGACGCGGCGGATGTAATTGTCCGGCACGTGGTTCTTGCGCGCCGCCTTGATCTCGCGGCGCAGCACCGGGTTCTTCTCCGGATCGAAGCAATCGTCGCCGGAGCCCTCGCAGTTGATGCAAGCCTTGAGGATCGCGCGCAGGTGGCGCTGGTTGATCTTGGAGCCGGTGACGAGGTTGGCGACCTTCTGCTCCTCGATCACCTTCCAGTCGATGAACTGCTCGATATCGGGATGGTCGGCATCGAGGATCACCATCTTGGCGGCGCGGCGCGTGGTGCCGCCCGACTTGATGGCGCCCGCGGCGCGGTCGCCGATCTTCAAAAAGCTCATCAGGCCCGACGACTTGCCGCCGCCCGACAGCCGTTCGCCTTCACCGCGCAGCTTTGAGAAATTCGAGCCGGTGCCGGAGCCGTATTTGAACAGCCGCGCCTCGCGCACCCACAGATCCATGATGCCGCCCTCGTTGACGAGGTCGTCGGCGATCGACTGGATGAAGCAGGCGTGCGGCTGCGGATGCTCGTAGGCGGTGGCCGATTGCACGAGCTTGCCGGTTTTGAAATCGACGTAGTAGTGGCCCTGGCTCGGGCCGTCGATGCCATAGGCCCAATGCAGGCCGGTGTTGAACCATTGCGGCGAGTTCGGCGCCACCATCTGCATCGCCAGCATGTAGCGGTGCTCGTCGAAGAAGGCCTGCGCGTCGGCCTCGGTGGAGAAGTAGCCGCCCTTAAATCCCCAATAGGTCCAGGTGCCGGCGAGCCGGTCGAAAACCTGCTTGGAGGATTGCTCGCCGATGAAGCGTTCCTTCTCGGGCAGCTCGTTGAGCGCGGCTTCGTCGGCAACGCTGCGCCACAGCCAGGAGGGGACGGTCTCTTCCTCGACCTTCTTCAGGCGCGCGGGCACGCCGGCTTTGCGGAAATATTTCTGCGCCAACACGTCGGAGGCGACTTGCGACCAAAGCTCGGGCACTTCCACGTTCTCGGCGTGGAATACGACGGAGCCGTCCGGATTGCGGATCTCGCTCGTGGTCAGACGAAAGGCGATGTCCGCGTACGGGGACTGTCCCTCTTTGGTGTAGCGCCGCTCGATCCGCATTTTCTGCCCCTTTCTTTCAGTTTCTCATATCGGCGGCCTTGCGGAATACCCGCTTAAATATAAGCCGCCGACGGCTTCCCCGCGACGTGGCGGCGAACATTCGCCACCGCGTTGGCCTCAACCCCGTCGTTCTGTCGACACCCACTGTCGCCCGGCCTGTTAGCCGGGTCTTTTGTTCGCCACGTCCAGGTCCCGCCAGAGGCAAAGAGACTTATGCCTCGCGCTGGCGTGCAGCGCGGTGCCCGTCCCAAACCCCTTTTTGGAGAGCCCGGCGGACTTCGATACCCGCGCGCCGAACTTTTCGAAAGCTAGGCCAAGCCGGCCGCGCCCGTCAAGAGTTAGTATCAATAGGTAAAGGAACCCACCACATGTGGGGATAGCGGGGACGAATCGTGAGGGGATGCGCAAGTATCGGAGATTCGTAGGAGAATCTCAAAGGCAGCGATGTCGGAGCTGCGATTTGGGTGTGTGCAACGTGCGCTCAGGGCAAATTTTTGCACCGTCGCCGGCCGCCTCGATCGGGCATTTCGGGGACATGGTTTCCACATTCAAAATGGCGCCGTCACCGTCCTGTCACGCAATGACGGGGTTTTTTCGCTGATTCTGAGTGAGAGGGCCTGACAAAACCGGCATTTCTGCCGTCCGCGAATGAACGATGCATGGTAAGTCATTGAAACGACTAGGCAACTCAACGGTGAAGAAAAGTGCACTGGGCGCGCGCGGAACTCGGCTCCGATTTTCGCGACGGTAACCGGCAGCTGCGGCCCGCGCCGCGCCGGTAGAGCGGCACCGGCGCGCTAAAAAAACGATTAACCTTAAAGAAGTCTTACTTTTACCCTCGCGATGGCTTTCCTTGACGGGGCAGGAGGGGGACGTTGATAACCTTTCATTAATGGTCGGGTGTGAGTTCCAGCGTCTGGTTCGCGCGGGGCGTATTGGTGCTTGGGCCGCCCTGGTGGTCGGCTGCACCCAAATCCTCGGCTGCGCCCAAACCATCCACAACGATCCGATCAACACCCAGCTCACCGCAAGCCCGCAACAGGAGGCGGCCGAGCTCGGCGTCAACGCCAAGCCGACGTTCGACGACACCGTGGTCGCGGTGACGTTCTCCGGCGGCGGCACGCGGGCCGCGGCATTTTCCTACGGCGTGCTGCAAGGCTTTGACGAAACGCGCGTCGACAATGGCGGCCGCGCCACGTCGCTGCTCGACCAGCTCGACTTCGTCTCCGGCGTCTCCGGCGGCTCGGTGCTGGCCGCCTATTACGGCCTGAAGAAGCGCGCGGCGATGACCGACTTCAAGCAGCGCTTCCTGCTCGCCAATGGCGAGGAGGCGCTGCAGACCGATTTGAGCTTCCTCAACCTGGCGAAAGGCTTGAGCGGCGGCATCAACGACACCACCGGATTTCCGCGCTGGCTCGATGCCCATCTGTTCGGTGGCGCGACATTCAAGGACATGACCAGGGGCGGCACGCCCGAGGTCTGGATCAACGCCTCGGACATTTACAATCGCACCGCTTTCATCTTTGCCGACGTGACGTTCCGCGCGCTGTGCAGCGATCTGGCGAACTATCCGCTCTCGCTTGCGGTGGCCGCGTCCGCGGCCGTGCCGGTGGTGTTCGCGCCGGTCGTCATCCAGAACTTTCCGGGCGGCTGCCCGGCGGAGCTGCCGCCCTGGGTCGAGCGCGTGCGCAACGACGATACCGCCGCGCCGCTGATCCGCGCCTATGCCGATGCGCTGGAGCGTTACCGCACCGGCGATATCAAATACGTCAAGCTTCTCGACGGCGGCATCGTCGACAATTACGGGCTCGCCGGCTTCACCATTTCGCTGTTGGCCGCGAACGCGCCCTATGGGCCGCTGCCGCCGCGCGAGGCGGTCAAGCTGCGGCGACTGCTCTTCCTGGTCGTCGATTCCGGCCGCGGTCCGTCGGGGACCTGGGCGCAGACCGTCGCCGGGCCGGCCGGCGTCGATCTCATCAATGCCACGTCCGACACCGCCATGGTCTCGAGCGCCATCGGCAGCTACACCTCGTTCGACACCACCATGGACCAGTGGCGCAACAATCTGGTGAGTTGGCGTTGCCATCTCTCCGACGCCGAGCGCAGCCGCCTCGGCGTGGCGCCGGGATGGAATTGCAAGGACGTGAAATTCTTTGTCGGCCGCATTTCGTTCGATCAATTGGGCCCGGATCGCTCGGCGGCGCTGAACGCCGTCGAGACGCGGCTGAAGCTGCCGCCGGATCAGGTCGATATGCTCATCTCAGCCGGCCGCGATGCGCTCAAGGCCAACAAAGTGTTTCGCGAATTTCTCAACGCCGGGCCGCGTTTGCGGCCGCCGCCATTGCGGCCGCCGCGCAGCGCGCCGGTGGCAGACGCCGCGCCTGATCCTCAAGAAGCTGCCCCGCAAGAAGCTCACGCCGAAGAGCAGCAGCCGCAGTGACCGCGCGCATTTCTCCTCGGGCACCTCTGCGATGTCGGCGGGTCCCTGCGGTCATTCACCCGAATCGCGCATGACCTGCTCGGCGAAGATCTTTAGCGGTGGCAAATCCCGCATGGCGTGATCCCATAAGGTCCGCGTGTCGATACGGTGATAAGCGTGCCGGAGCAAGTTGCCGAGGTCTGCCAGACCCCGCCAGTTGATCGCCTGTTGCTGCGCTTTGATATCGCCCGGTATTCGGCGGGACGCCTCGCTAATGATTTCGAAGGAGCGTTCGACCGCGAGCCGCGCCAAGATGTCGTTCGCGAAATCCTCGAACGTTCGCTCCGCCAGCAGCTTTTGAATGGTGTTGATGGCTTCGAGTATGTGCACCAAGCGATCGGCAAGCGTGGGAGGCATGCTCAGAAGACCTCGATCACATCATCGGCTATGCGTTTGGCAAACCGCGGCTCGATCGACCGGCGCATTTCTGCTTGCGTCTCGAGTTCCAGTCGCATCTTTGATGATATGCTGAACGCTCACGAGATCTAGCAACGAGAACGTCGCACTCGGATCGACATCGATCAGCACGTCGAGGTCGCTATCTTCGCGGGCGTCGCCGCGGGCACGCGAGCCGAAGATCGCAAGTCGCTTCACGCCCTCGGTGCGCAAGGCAGGGGCGAGCTCTTTGAGTTTGGCGATAATCTCGTCACGGGTCATACGCGGAGTATATCATAGAATATGAACTGGTCTTTACTCCGCCGCGACCTTCGTATGCCCGAGCCGTTTGTTCAGAGACTTCAACAAATCCTCGGCGGCTTCCGCGATCACCGTGCCGGGCGGGAAAATCGCCTCGGCACCGGCGTTCTTGAGTGCGTCGTAATCCTGCGGCGGCACCACGCCGCCGACCACGATCATGATATCGCCGCGGCCTTGTTTGGTCAGCTCGGCTTTCAGCTCCGGCACCAGGGTCAGATGCGCGGCGGCGAGCGAGGAGACGCCGAGGATATGCACGTCGTTCTCGACCGCCTGGCGCGCGGCTTCGGCGGGGGTTGCGAACAGCGCGCCGATGTCGACGTCGAAGCCGAGATCGGCAAAGGCGGTGGCGATCACCTTCTGGCCGCGGTCGTGGCCGTCCTGGCCGATCTTGGCGACCAGGATGCGCGGGCGGCGGCCTTCGTCGTCTTCGAATTGGCTGACGAGTTTCTGCACCCGTTCGACGGCATCCGTCATGCCGACCTCCCGCCTGTAGACGCCGGAGATGGCCTTGATCTCCGCCCGATGACGACCGAACACCTCTTCGAGCGCCAATGAAATCTCGCCGACCGTGGCCTTGGCGCGCGCGGCGTCGATGGCAAGCGCCAAGAGATTGCCATTGCCGCCCGCGGCGTTGCGCGTGAGCGTGGTGAGCGCCTCGGCGACCGCCTTGGGATCGCGCTCGCGCTTGAGCCGTGTGAGCTTGTCGACCTGCAATTGCCGCACGGCGGCATTGTCGACCTTGAGAACGTCGATTTGCGCCTCGCTCTGCGGGCCGGTATTTGTTGACGCCGATCACCGCCTGCGCGCCGGCATCGATGCGCGCCTGCGTGCGCGCTGCGGCTTCCTCGATGCGCAGTTTCGGCAGGCCGGCCTCGATGGCGCGCGTCATGCCGCCCAGCGCCTCGACTTCTTCGATATGGCCGAGCGCCTGCGTGGCGAGATCGTGGGTCAGCCGCTCGACATAGAACGAGCCGCCCCACGGATCGATCACCCGGGTGGTGCCGCTTTCCCGCTGCAGCACGATTTGGGTGTTGCGGGCGATGCGGGCGGAGAAATCCGTCGGCAAGGCCAGCGCCTCGTCGAGCGCGTTGGTGTGCAGCGACTGCGTGCCGCCGTGGATCGCCGCCATGGCCTCGATGGCCGTGCGCGCCACGTTGTTGAACACGTCTTGCGCGGCGAGTGACCAGCCGGAAGTCTGGCAATGGGTGCGCAGCGACAGTGAGCGCTCATCCTGCGGATTGAACGGCTTCATCAGCTTGGCCCACAGCAGGCGCGCGGCGCGCAGCTTTGCCACCTCCATGAAATAATTCATGCCGATGCCGAAGAAGAACGACAGCCGCGGCGCGAAGCGATCGATGGCGAGGTTCGCGGCCAAGCCGGCGCGCACATATTCGACACCGTCGGCCAGCGTATAGGCGAGCTCGAGGTCGGCGGTCGCGCCGGCTTCCTGCATGTGATAGCCGGAGATCGAGATCGAATTGAACTTCGGCATATGCGCCGAAGTGTAGGAGAAAATATCGGAGATGATGCGCAGCGACGGTTTCGGCGGATAGATATAGGTGTTGCGCACCATGAATTCTTTGAGGATGTCGTTCTGGATGGTGCCGGCGAGTTTTTCCGGCGGCACGCCTTGTTCTTCGGCGGCGACGATGTAGAGCGCCAGCACCGGCAGCACCGCGCCGTTCATGGTCATCGACACCGACATCTGGTCGAGCGGAATGCCGGCGAACAGCGTGCGCATGTCGTAGATCGAGTCGATCGCCACGCCCGCCATGCCGACGTCGCCGGAGACGCGCGGGTGGTCGCTGTCATAGCCGCGATGGGTGGCGAGATCGAAGGCGATCGACAGGCCCTTTTGGCCGCCGGCGAGATTGCGGCGGTAGAAGGCGTTGGAATCCTCCGCCGTGGAGAAGCCGGCATATTGCCGGATGGTCCACGGCTGGGTGACGTACATGGTCGGGTAGGGGCCGCGCAGGAACGGCGCGATGCCGGGATAGCCGTCGAGGTCGGGAATGCCGGCGAGGTCGGTTGCGCTGTAACTGCCTTTGACCGCGATGCCTTCCGGGGTGAGCCAAGGGGCAGCCGGAGCGGCGCCGGCAGTCTGCACATCGGCAAAATCGATCTTCGCAAAATCGGGAATTTGGCTCATCGAGTCACCGGTTCTTACCTTAGAATATCGTAGGCAGCCTGGAGTGTCGCCAGGACATCGCAACCTTCGTGAATGAAGGTTTGCACCCCCGCCGCCCGCAAGGTTGCTTCCTTCGCGCCGGGCCGTCCGGCCAGATAAACGCGCCGAGCGCCTGCTGCCTTTAGCGCGGCAGCGGCGGGATCGGCCTCGCTATCATAGGTCTTGTCCGATCCGCACAGGCAGGCCAACGCGGCGCCTGATGCCTTGAATGCTGCGGCGAGCGGGGAGGGGCCATCTCCGCCGCCGACCGCTTCGATGCCGCCGGCCTCGAAAAAGTTCTTGGCGAAGTTGGCGCGGGCATTGAAGTCGGCGGGCTTGCCGAGCGGGGCGAGGAACACTTTCGGCCGTCGCGCCGGTCTGGGCCAAGATTTTGTCCGACGCGTCGCGAAGCTGTTCGAACGGTTCGGCGAGCCGGATGCGCGGCAGCGCTGCGGCGGTGACTGCCGCGTCGTCTTTCGGTAGCGCCGCCGGCGCTACGTCGAGAACCGCGGGCAACATCTCGTTGATGTTTGGATATTCGTTGGTGCCGGTGAGAATGTCGGTGCGGCGGGCGACCGCGCGTTCACGCTCGGCGCGCACCGTCGCGGCATGGCGTTGAATGACGCCGGTCTCGAGCGCAGCCCATACGCCGCCTTGCTGCTCGATCTCGCGGAAGGTCGACCACGCCGCGGTGCAGAGCTCGTCTGTCATTGCTTCCAGCGCGCCGGAACCGGCGGCCGGATCGCCGACGCGGGCGAGGTTCGATTCTTCCAAGAGCACAAGCTGGGTGTTGCGCGCGACGCGGCGGGCGAACGGCGTCGGGCAGACCGAGCGGCGCGGTGTGCGGCAGCACCGTGATGGCATCGGCGCCGCCTAAGCCCGCGGCGGCGACCGCAATCGTGGTGCGCAGCATGTTCACGTAAGGATCGTGCTTGCGTCATCATGCGCCAGGCGGTCTCGGCCGTGACCATGGCCGGCTTCGGCGTCAGCGCGCAGGCTTGCTCGACGCGCGCCCACAGTTTTCGCGCGGCGCGGAATTTCGCCATGGTCAGAAACTGATCGGCATCGGCCGACAGCCGGAAATAGATCGCGTCGCGCGCGGCGGCGAGCGCCATGCCGTGTGCTTCCAGCGCGCGCAGGTAGGCGACCGCGCTGGCCAGCGCGAAGGCAAGTTCCTGCGCTTCGGAGCCGCCCGCATTATGGATGACGCGGCCATCGGCGACGGCGAACGGGCCGCGGAAGCCGGCAGCGGCAAGCTCGCCGACCATCGCGGCAAAATTCGGCGCAAGCTCGTCCCAGCGTCCGCGGCCCGCGGCCGGAAGCGGCATAGCCGCCGATCGGATTGATGCTGGCGCGCAGATCGACCTTTGCCGGCGCGATGCCGCGGTTTTTGACCAGCGCGGCGAAATCGCGGACCACGTGCCGCGTCGCCGGCGAAAGGTTGAGATCGATCGCTACGGCGGTGAGATCGACGCCGTCGAGCGCGCGGGTGAGCGTCGCCGGCGACGGATCGAGGCCATAACCGTTGGCGCTCACCGAGCCGGCGAACACCAGCACCAGGCCGGTCGCGCCGTTTTGCAAATCGTCGAGCGCCTGCGCATTGGCGGCGGCGGGATCTGGATGATCGACACGCTGCATGACGGTCCAGGCCGTGCCGGGCGCACGCCCGCCAAGCGCGGTCGCCGCGGCATCGCGCGGATAAAGCGGCTCGATGGTCAGCCCGTCATAGGTCCGGCTTTCGAGCCGCGCGAATGGCGCGCCCTTGAGCACGGCATCGACCAGGCCGCGCCAGGCTTCCACCGTTGCCGGAGGGAAATCGGCGGCCGAGGTCGTGTTTTGCGGATCCGTCATTGTTGCAAAATGCCACGCCGGGCCATGCCGGCCAACCAGTCCAACCGTGCAATTGGCGTGCCGCGGTCTAGCGTCCCGGCAGCTTCTCGATGCCCGCCGTATCCACCCGCTTGAGCGCGTCGCTGACCCGGATGCCGGCGATGACGCGGTCGGGTGCGATCTCGGCCAGCGGCACCAGAACGAAGGCGCGCTCGAACAGATGCGGGTGGGGCAGCGTCAGGGTCGCGTCGCTGAGGACGAGATTCGTCATAAGCCAGGATATCGAGATCGATCGTCCGCGGTCCCCAGTGTTGTTCGTGGGCGCGGTCGCGGCCGAGCGCGCGTTCGCAGGCTTGGGCGCGGGCCAGCAGCGCGTGCGGTGCAAGCGTCGTCGAAACCGCAATGACGGCGTTGATGAATGGCGGCTGGTCGGTGACGCCCCAGGGCGGGGTGCGATAATCCGACGAGCGCGCCGTAAGCCGCACGTCGGGATCGTCGCACAGCATCGCGATGGCGCGATCGAAGGTTGCGCGCACGTCGCCGACATTGCCGCCCAGCGCGATGAACGCCTCGGCCAAAGTCTCAGCCATTGCTTGCGATCGCGCGCGCGCTCGATGACGACGCCGACGTCGTCGAAAGTGGCGGCGATCGGGGCGTGCGGCTTGTGCACGGTGACGCGAATGCGGCGGACCTGGGGGTAATGCTCCAGCACCGCCTCGGCGACGGCGCCGGCGGCCGCCTCGACCAGCCGATAGCGGCGCGAGCAGAACGCTTCCGTCGCCGTCTGCACCACCTTGTCGTAGGAGACGGTGTGCTTGAGCATGTCGGTGCGCGAGGCTTCGGCGAGATCGATGTCGAGCATCAGATCGAGCTTAAAAGTCTGCCCGACCTTGGCCTCGTGCTGCATCACGCCGTGATAGGCGTGCAGCGCCAGCCCGTTGACGAAGACGGCGTCGCTCATCGCGCCCGCCTGATGGCTGCGGCGACGGCCAGCGCCTGCACGGTCGGCGCCACGTCGTGGGCGCGGATGATGGCGGCGCCGTTCTCGACGGCCAGAAGATGCGCGGCGAGCGAGCCGCCGAGCCGCTCCGCCGGCTCCGACGGCACGATGGAATGGATGAAGCGCTTGCGCGAGGCGCCGACCAGGAGCGGCAGGCCAAAACCGCGCCATGCGTCGAGGCGGGCGATGCAGGTCAGGCTCTGCTCCGGCGTCTTGCCGAAGCCGATGCCGGGATCGAGCACGATGCGCTCGCGCGCAATGCCGGCACGGGCGGCGATGTCGAGCGAGCGCTCGAAGAAAGCGGTGACGTCGGCGACGATGTCGATCGCTCGGATCGGCGGCATCGCGATTGTGCATGACGATGACGGGCGCATCGTGCTCGGCGACGACGTGCGCCATGTCGGGGTCGCGCTGCAGGCCCCACACGTCGTTGACGATCGCCGCGCCGGTCTCGAGCGCCCAGGCCGCCACGGCGGCTTTCATGGTGTCGATCGAAACCGGAATGCCGAGCGCGACCACGGCCGGCAGGATCGGGGCGAGGCGCGCGCGTTCCTCGTCGAGCGGCACGGCGACCGCATTGCCATAGGGCCGCGAGGATTCCGCGCCGACATCGAGGATGTCGGCGCCTTCGGCGGCAAGGCGCTGCGCCTGGGCAATGGCGGCTGCCGGATCGAGAAAGCGGCCGCCGTCGGAAAACGAGTCCGGCGTGACATTGAGGACGCCCATGACCAGCGGGCGCTTTTTCTCAAGAAGATCGCGTAACACATTGGCTACACGGCGTCGAATCGGTCGATGCAGGCCTGCGCAAAGCGGGGCTTACGGCCGTTTCCTTGGCCATCGCATGAGCCGTTTTTGGCGCCGTTACGGCGTATCGCATGGCCGTGGCTTTGCGCGGTCGCGCAAAGCGAGTCAAGCCACGGAAGGCAACGCCGTAGCGCAGGGAACGGCTAAGCCGATCAATAACGGATGATGGTCGGCAGCTTCTTGGCGCTCTCGATCCAGCGCTCCACCGTCTGCTTCTTCGGCAATAGCCGCACCAGGTTGCGCTTATTGGCTTCGCGCATTTTCTCGACCAGGTGCTCGGGGTTGCGGAATTTGAGCTCGTTGACGGTCTTGACGCCGACGGCGCGCAGCAGCTCGGAATATTCCCAGCCGACGCCTTTGACCCGCATGCGGTCGGCGGCGGTGACCCAGCCGAGAATGCGCTCGGAATTGGTGCGGGTCATTTCAGCAAGCTTCAGCCGCTGTTTCGGCGTTTTGGCCGAGCGCAAAAGCCCGATGGTGGTGCGAATCCCTTCCGACTTAAGGAGCGCGGCCGTGTCAGGCCCGATGCCCCGGATGTCGGTGATAGGATACGCCATCGCTGCCTCCCCCTCGGCGCGCCGTTACATGAACTGCGAAAGGTTGGGGAACGCGACAACGGTCTTGGCGACCGTTTCGGCGCCGACTAGCTCGCGGGTAGAGCCGAGGACTGCGCAGCTGACGCTATGTATCTGTTCCATGTTCAGCCCCACCGCCATCATGCGCATGCCCGCGCTTATCATTTCGCTCATACCGAAACCGCCGGCATTATCGCTGGCGGCTAGCCGCAGCAAAGCTTCGGCTCCACTGAGCCGGGCCAAGAGCGGGCGCACTTTGTCTATTGGTCTTCCATGACCGGAAGTCGACTATGATCCCCACCGCCTTTTCGGCGGCTAGCGCGATCTACTGCGAGATCGGCGACAAGCCGGCCGACGAGTTCGTCTATTGCCCCAACGCCTTCCCCGCACTTCGGCAGGTTTCAGTTCAATCAATAATGTACATTCCTCGGGGCGTGACAAGTATGCACCACCCACTTGGAGGCCATTTGACGCGCTGCACATGTCGAAGCGTGGCGGGGCGTTGCAAAGATGCAACGCCTGTTCCCGTGCAGCACCAAAAAGAATGCGCGATCGACGTGGCAATGACGAAGCCTGCGCTGTAAATATCACAGCGCGAACGAGAGAAGGTGATCCCATGACGGCATCCGAAGCTCTGCCCAAGGTTCTCGACCGCATCGACCGCGACCTTGATGCCAGTCTGGATCGCCTGTTCGCGCTGTTGCGCATTCAATCGATATCGACCGACCCGGCCTACGCGCCGCACTGCCGCACTGCGGCCGAGTATGTCGCGACCGATCTGCGCGGGCTCGGCTTCGAGACCAGCGTGCGGCCGACCGCAGGGCCATCCGGTCGTCATCGGCAAAAGCGGCAACGGCAAAGCCAACGGCAAGGCGCCGCGGGTGCTGTTCTACGGCCACTACGACGTGCAGCCGGTCGACCCGCTCGATCTGTGGCAGACGCCGCCGTTCGAGCCGCGCATCGAAACGCTCGATGGCGGCCGCAAGATCATCGTCGCCCGCGGCGCCTGCGACGACAAAGGCCAGGCCATGACCTTCGTCGAGGCCTGCCGCGCCTTCAAGGCGGTCACCGGCACGCTGCCGCTGGATATTACGATGATGATCGAGGGCGAGGAGGAGTGCGGCTCGAAGCACTTGTTCGGCTTCGTGCGCGACAATGCCGCCGAGTTGCGCCGCGACCTGGCGCTGGTTTGCGACACCGGCATGTGGGACGCGCAAACGCCGTCGATCACCACGTCGCTGCGCGGCCTGGTCTACGAAGAGGTCCGGCTCACCTGCGCCGACCGCGACCTGCATTCGGGGCTGTTCGGCGGCGCCGCGCGCAATCCGATCCATGTGCTCGCCGACATTCTCTCGGCCATGCACAATGCCGACGGCGGCGTCACCATTCCGGGCTTTTACGACGGCGTCCACGACCTGCCGCCCGACATCAAGTCCGATCTCGAAGGCCTTGGGCTCACTGCGGAAAAATTCCTCGGCCCGATCGGCTTGAAGATTCCGGCCGGCGAAAAGGGCCGCATCCTGCTCGAGCAAATCTCGACGCGGCCGACGGCGGAGGTCAACGGCATCATCGGCGGTTATACCGGGGAGGGGGCCAAGACCGTGATCCCCGGCAAGGCCAGCGCCAAAGTCTCGTTCCGCCTGGTCGGCAGCTCAGGACCCGGAAAAGATCCGCAACGCCTTCCGCGATTTTGTCCGCGCCCGCGTGCCGGCTGACTGTTCCGTGGAGTTCGGCAATTTCGGCTGCAATCCGGCGTTCGAGGTGGCGTTCGACAATCCGGCCCTGGGCAAGGCGCGCACCGCGCTCGCCGAGGAGTGGGGCAAGAAGGCGGTGACCGTCGGCGCCGGTGGCTCGATCCCCATCGTCGGCGACTTCAAGACCGTGCTCGGCATGGAGACGTTGATGGTCGGCTTCGCGCTCGACGACGACCGGGTGCATTCGCCCAACGAGAAATTCGATTTAAAATGCTTCCACAAGGGCATCCGCAGCTGGGCACGGATTTTGGCGGCGCTGGCTGGGTAGCCATTCGCCCGTTGCGACGCTAAGCAGAGCAATGGATTCGCTGTCGCCGCAGCCGTCGTTGCTGCGCCATCGCTCGTTCGTGCTGTTCTGGTGCGCCCGCACCTCGACCAGCGGCGCCTACCAGATGCAAGCGGTCGCGGTCGGCTGGCAGCTCTACGATCTCACTCACGATCCGCTCGACCTCGGCCTGGTCGGCTTGATGCAGTTCTTTCCTGTCGTCGTTCTGGCGCTGGTGATCGGCCAGACCGCCGATCATTTCGACCGTCGCGCCATTGCCGGGACCTGCCAGGTGGTCAAGGCGATCTGCGCCGCCTTGTTCGCGCTCGGCACCTTGCAGGGCTGGCTTGATCGCGGCTCGATCCTGACGCTGATCCTGATCACCGGAACCGCGCGCGCCTTCGAGGCGCCGACGCTGCACTCGATCGTGCCGGGGATCGTGCCGCGCCCGCTATTGCCGCGCGCCATTGCCGCGTCGGCGACGGCACAGCAGACCGCGATCATCTGCGGCCCGGCGCTCGGCGGCTTTCTCTATCTGCTCGGGCCGGCGGTGGTCTACGGGCTTTGCACGGCGATTTTCATCACCGCTTGTATTCTCATCAGCTTCGTTCAGGGCAAGCACCGCGCCGAGCAAAGAAAGCGTCTCAGCGTCGAGACGCTGTTTGCGGGCTTTGCCTATATCCGCGACAATCCGATCCTCTTAGGCGCCATCTCGCTCGACCTGTTCGCGGTGCTCTTGGGCGGCGTCACCGCGCTATTGCCGATCTATGCCCGCGATATTCTCGGCACCGGTCCCTGGGGGCTCGGGCTATTGCGCTCGGCGCCGGCGGTCGGCGCGCTCAGCATGTCGGTGTTTCTGGCGCGCCACGTCATTGAGCGCCGCGCCGGGCTTCTGATGCTGGGCACGGTCTGCATATTCGGGCTCGCCTCGACCGTCTTCGCGCTGTCGAGTTGGATTGCGCTGTCGTTTGCCGCGCTCATTGTTTACGGCGCGGCCGACGCCATCAGCGTGGTGATCCGCCAGTCGCTGGTGCAGACGCGCACGCCCCACCACATGCTCGGCCGCGTCATGTCGGTGAATTCGATGTTCTCGGGCTCCTCGGGCACGCTCGGCGAATTCCGCGCCGGCGCCTTGGCGGCCTGGATCGGCGCGGTGCCGTCGGCGCTGGTCGGCGGGGTCGGCGTCGTTTTGATCGCGCTCGTGTGGTTCCGGCTGTTCCCGGCACTGCGCGGGATCGAGCGGCTGACCGGCGAGACCGGCGAGCGCTTCCCGGACGATGCCCTAACGGCGGAATGACGCACCTGCAGTGGCCGCACAATCTGCTATTGTGATGGTGTAGGCTCAAGGCGCGCGGCGCAGCAAGACCGACCCGCCGATCAAAAAAACTTGCGACAATCAGGGAAGGGATCACGCATGAAAAAGCCGCTTCTTGTCGCCGTCGCCGCGATTGCCGCCGTGCTGTCGGGTTCAGTGCTTTACGCAGACGATTATCCCAGCCGGCCGGTCACCTTTACGGCGGTGTTCGGCCCCGGCAGCGCCAGCGACACCATCTGCCGCATCGTCGCCGATCCGCTCGGCGTGGCGCTCAAGCAACCGGTCATCGTCGAAGATCGCCCCGGCGCGGACGGCGCAGTGGCCGCGCTTTACGTGCACCATCAGCCGGCCGACGGGTACAATCTGTTGATGGCGACCAACTCGCCGCTGTCGGCCGATCCATTTCTGCACAAGGACATCAACTACGACCCGATCAAGGATTTCACGCCGGTCACGCGGGTCGGCAGCTTTACCCTGATGCTGGTGGTCGATCCAAAATTGCCGATCCACTCGGTCAAGGAACTGGTCGACTACGCCAAGGCCAATCCCGGCAAGCTGACCTATGCCAGCGGCAATACCGCCGGCATCGTCGGCATGGAGACCATCAAGCGCTGGGCTGAGATCAGCGTCCTGCACGTGCCCTACAAGAGCACGCCGCCGGCGATCGAGGATATTATCGGCGGCCGCGTGTCGATGATGTTCGCCGACTTCACCACCGCCATGCCGCATGTCGCAGCCGGCACGCTGCGGCCGATCGCGGTCTCGCGCATCAAGCGCAGTTCGCTGTTCCCGGATCTTCCGACCGTGGACGAGGCCGGCATCAAGGGCTTCAATCTCGACGCCTGGGCCGGTCTGGTCGCGCCGACCGGCACGCCGCCCGAGGTCGTCGCCAAGCTCAACGCCGCGCTGCGCCCGATCATCGACAGCCCGGCGGTGCAGACGAAATTCAAGAATGTCGGTTTCGAGGGATTTTCTTCGAGCCCGCAGGAACTCGGTGACTTCATCAAGGCTCAGCTGGTCGAGTGGCAGAAGATGATCAAGGACGCTGGCATCCAGTCCGATTAGAGCATGATCCGGAAAAAGCCCGCCCTCGGACTTGATCCGAGGGCGGGCACCGACAGCGCGTTGGCAGCGCGCGTCAACGAAGCGCGATGATGGAGAGCACCAGGGCCGGCGGCATGACGACGGCGCCGAGCCGAAGAAAATACCAGGTGCCGACTTCAATGCCTTCGCGCCGGAGCACGACCAGCCACAGGATCGTCGCCAGCGAGCCGGTCACCGACAAATTCGGACCAAGATCGACGCCGATCAGCATCGCACCGACGACTTGGGACGGCAGCTGGTCGGCGGCGACGACGGAGCCGGCAATCAGGCCGACCGGAAGGTTGTTCATCAGGTTCGACGCGAGCGCGACGACAGGGCCGGCGCTCCATGCGGCGGCCGTGCCCGAGCGTGCGACTTCGGCATGGAGTAGCCCGCTCAGTGCGGCAATGACTCCGGTGTGATCGAGTGCTTCCACCAGAACGAACAAGCCGGCGACCAGCGGCAGCACGCTCCAAGAGACGCCATTGAGCACCGGCCACGGCGACTGGCGGTTCAATGCCAGCACGATCCCGGTCGTCACCAGGCCGCTGACCAAGGTCGGCAACCCGAGCTGCACGTCGAAAGCCGAGCAGCACAACAGCACGACGGCAACCGCGCCAATGCCGCCCAAGGTGAGGCGCCCGCCATGGCCGAGCGGCGGTCGGGCCGACGTCGCCGCGATCGTCTCCGCCGCCAGCGCCCGGCGCTGCATCAGCCGCAACGCCAGATAGGTCACGGCAATCGCGATGACCGAGGGCAGGCCGAATTGCTCGAGCCACGCCGCCAGATGCGGCATGCGGCCGGCGAAGACCACCAGGTTGGCCGGATTGGAAATGGGCAGCACGAAGCTCGCCGCATTGGCAATGAAGGCGCACACCAACAAATAAGGCAGCGGCGTTGCGCCCGCCGCCCTGGTCGCGGCATAAACCGCGGGCGTGAGAACGACGGCGGTGGCGTCGTTCGACAGCAACACCGTGACCACGGTGCCGACCGCGTAGACCAGCGCGAACAGCCGTTGCGGCGAGCCGCGCGCGTGCTGCACGGCGAGCGCCGCAAGCCAATCGAACACGCCTTCCTGGCGCGCCACCTCGGCGATCAGCATCATGCCGGCGAGGAAGCAGTAAACGTCCAGGCCCTTGCGTATGCCGGACAACGCGTCCGCCCACGGCAACAGGCCAAACGCGACCAGCAAGACCGCACCGGCCACCGCCCAGATCGCTTCCGGCAGACGAAACGGCCGGGCAATGACGCCGGCCGTCGCCAAGCCGGCGATGCCCCATGCCGCGACAGCACTTCCGTCTACGGCAATGGACACCGCGTGCTTCCCATCTGTCGGTAAAACACTTCGGCGGCCAATGCAGCGCGCGACCGTCGCTAATCCGCCTGCTGCCGCACCACCAGCACCGAGCAGGCGGCGTAGCGCACCACGTGGCCGGCATTGGAGCCGAGGAAATAGGTGCGCACGCCGGTGCGGTGCGAGCTCATGACGATGAGGTCGGCACGCATCCGCTTGGCTTCGTCGAGGATTTCGCGGTCGACATTGCCCAAAAGCACGGCGGTCGAGATCTTGTCCGGCGCCAGTCCGGTTTCCTTGGCGACGATGGCGATCGCTTCCTCGGCCGAGGCGCGTTGCTGCGCCTCGAAGTCGGGCGGCACGTATTCGGCCAGCATCACCGGCGTCATCGGCAAGACGTTGACCAGGCGGACGGCACCGTTGGATTCTTTCGCCATCATCAGCGCGGTGGCGATGGCGGGCTTGGCCAGCTCGACGTCGGCAAGATCGATCGGCACCAGGATGCGTCGGTACATGTCCCGTCCTTTTAAGGCTCTTAATCCGTCGCAGCCGCGATCAGCCGCGGCGTGATGAAGCGCTCCAAGCGCCCGGCGTGCAGATGCAGGCGCGACCAGTCGTCGAAGGCAAGATCGATGACGACGAGGCCCGAGGTCGGCAATTTCTCCGCCACCCGCTCGCGCGCGTCGACGTCGCCCGACGCGATCAGTTGCACCGCGACATCGTGCAGGCCGGGATTATGGCCGACGACGACCAGACAGTGCGCGCCGCGCGCCTCGCTGATGATTTTGAACAGCGCCTCGGTCGTGGCGTTGTAGATGCGCTCTTCGTTGACCAGCCGCGGCGCCTTGGCAAAGGCCGGCGCCACCAGCGCCCAGGTTTCCTGGGCGCGCTTGGCCGGTGACACCAGCGCCAGATCGGGCGTTAGGCCGTGGCGGGCCATATAGGCGCCAATCACGGGCGCGTCGTCGCGGCCGCGCTTGGTCAATTTGCGGTCGCGGTCGCGCTGGCCGGGCTCGGCGCGCTCGGTTTTGGCATGGCGCAGCAACATCAGACGGCGCATGGCGGCAATGTCGCTTTCTGAGCCGAGGGAGTCTAGTCTGCGCCCCGCAGCTGCGGACCGGAACGGCCCTTTGACATGAGCGAAACCGATACCACAGCCTATGGCCAAAGCTGGTATGCCGCCACCATGGTGGACGCGCCGCGGCGGCCGGCGCTGCACGTCGATCTCGACGTCGATGTCTGCGTGATCGGCGGCGGCCTTGCCGGGCTGACGACGGCGCGCGAATTGGCGCGGTCCGGCTGGTCGGTCGTGCTGCTGGAAGCGGGCCGGCTGGCGGCGAGCGCGTCCGGCCGCAATACCGGCTTCGTGCTGCCGGGCTTTGCCGCCGACGCCGAAAAGCTGATCGGCCGCATCGGCTTCGAGCGCACCAAGTCGCTGTGGGCGCTGTCCCAGGCCGGGCTCGATTACGTCCGCAACGCCGTCCGGGAAGAGGGTTTTACCGGCATCGATCCGCAGCCCGGCTGGCTCTACGTGTCCAAGGTCGACAACGGCGACGAGTTCTTGGGCCTGGTGCGGCTGCTCAACGATCTCGGCTGCGAGATCGAAGGCTGGCCGACCGAGCGCGTGCGCGCGGTGCTGCACAGCCAGCGCTACTATCACGCCATCAATTATCTCAAGGCGATCGCCATCCATCCGCTGAATTACGCGCTGTCGCTCGCCGCGGCGGCGGAACGCGACGGTGCGCGCATTTTCGAAGGCACGCCGGCGCTGTCGATCGATCCGGCCGGCGTGCGCAAACGTATCGTCACGCCGGGCGCGCGGCTGCGCGCCAACCACGTGGTGCTCGCCGGCAATGTGCAGATCGGCGGGCTGATGCCGCAGATCGGCGCGACGCTGTTGCCGATCACCACCTATGTGATCACCACCGCGCCGCTCGGCCAACAGCTCGGCGAGGTCGGTCGGCTATCGCGGCGGCATCAGCGACACCGACCTCTCCGACAATCACTACCGCATCGTCGGCGGCGACCGCTTGATGCTGTCGGGCCGCTCGACGACCTGGGCGCGCAATCCGCGCCGCTACATGCGCGCGCTGCAGGCCGACATCAAAAAAACCTATCCGCAGCTCGGCGAGGTCGCCGTCGATTACGCCTGGGCCGGCACGCTCGGCAACACCGTGCACCGCATGCCGCAGATCGGCGAGCTCGGTTCCGGCGTCTGGCTGGCGTCCGGCTTCGGCGGCCACGGGCTCAACACCACCGCCATGGCCGGCAATCTCATCGCTCGCGCCATCGTCGAGGGCGACCAGACCTGGCGGCAATTCTCGCCGTTCGAACTGGTGTGGGCCGGCGGTGTCGCCGGCCGCGTCGCCATTCAGATGCGTGTCCTGGATCAAGCGGTTCCGCGATCGCATCGCCGAGCGCCGTGCCCACGCCCGCGAAATCGCGCACCGGCAGGCGCGCGAAGCCGAACTTTTGGCGCAGGAGGCGGCGCGGCGCAGGAGGCGGCAGCGCAGGCCGAAGCGGCGCAACAAAATGCCGTTGCGGAAGAAACGCCGCGCTATGCCGAGCCCGAGCCTGTCATTGCCGCTGAAGCTGAGCCGCTCGGGCGGCCCGCGGCAGGGCGGCACCGGTCAAGGCGCCGCAAGCGGCGCGAGCGCAGCGAAGGCGTGAGTTGATTTTTAGTGGAGCATGATCTTTTCGGAAAACCGGCTTCCACTTTTCCGGATCATGCTCAAATCTTCTCGAAGTGAATCTGCTCGGCCACCGCCGTCCATTTGGCGATGTCGTCGATCAGCCGCTTCTTGAATTCGGCCGGCGTCGTCGGCGCCGGCTCGTTGCCGAACGTGTGCATCCGCTCGACCGTCGCCGGGTCTTTGAGGATGCGCACCACTTCGGCGTTGAGCCGATTGACGATCGGCTCGGGCAGGCCCGCCGGCGCCACCAGGCCCTGCCAGGCGCTGACGTCGAAACCCGGCACGCCGCTTTCGGCAATGGTCGGCGCCGATGGCAGCGCGAAATATTCCTTCGCGCTGGACACCGCGAGCGCGCGCAGCTTTCCGTTGCGGATGAATTCCATCATGGTCGCCGGCGGATCCATCATGAAATCGAGCCGGCCGCCGACCAGTTCCATCACCGCCGGCGCGCTGCCGCGATAGGGCACGTGCAGCACCTTGATCTTGGTCTCGATCGCGAACAGCTCGATGGCGAGATGCGGTCCCGAGCCGACGCCGGGCGTGCCGTAGAGCAGGGGATTTGGCCTTTTGTGCGCGGTGCTGATCAGTTCGGCGACGCTCTTGATGCCGCTGTCGACATTGGTCGCCATGACATAGGGATATTCGGACGCGAGCGTGATGGTGGTGAAGTCGTCGACGGAACGGTACGGCAGATTGGCGAAGGTCGCCGCGGCGCTGGCGTGGCCGGAGGGGATGACGCTGAGCGTATAGCCGTCGGGCGCGGCGCGCGCGACCTGCGCCGCCGCCGCCGTGCCGGACGCGCCGGGGCGCGGCTCGACGATCACCGCCTGGCCGAGCGAGCGCGACAGGCCGTCGGCAATGAGGCGGGCGATGACGTCGGACGGCCCGCCCGCCGGAAAGCCGTGAATGATGGTGATGGTGCGCGTGGGCCATTCCGCCTCCGCGCGAGCCTTGCCGGCCAGCGAAAGACCGGCAAGCCCGCCGACCATGGTGCGGCGCGTGAGTTTTTTGGTCATCGTGCGTCCTCCTCCTTCGCGTCGCGCCATTTATCGGGCCGCTTTAGCGGCCGTCTCTTCTTGCCATAAACGCCAGCCGCTCGAACAGGTGCACATCCTGCTCGTTCTTGATCAGCGCGCCGTGCAGCGGCGGGATGAGTTTTTTCGGATCGCGCTCGCGCAGCGTCTCGACCGAGATGTCCTCGACCATCAGGAGCTTCAGCCAGTCGAGCAGTTCCGAGGTCGAAGGCTTTTTCTTCATGCCCGGCACGTCGCGGATCTCGTAGAACAGTTTCAGCGCTTCGGCGACCAGGCGATGTTTGACGCCGGGAAAATGCACCTCGATGATCGCGCGCATCGTGTCCGCATCGGGAAACCGGATGTAGTGGAAGAAGCAGCGGCGCAAAAATGCGTCCGGCAATTCCTTCTCGTTGTTGGAGGTGATGACCACGATCGGCCGGCGCCGGGCCTGGATGGTCTCGCCGGTCTCGTAGACGAAGAACTCCATGCGATCGAGCTCTTGCAGGAGATCGTTGGGGAATTCGATGTCGGCCTTGTCGATCTCGTCGATCAGCAGCACCGGCCGCTCGTCGGCGACGAAGGCGTCCCACAATTTGCCGCGCTTGATGTAGTTGCGGATGTCCTTGACGCGGGCGTCGCCGAGCTGGCTGTCGCGCAGCCGCGTCACCGCGTCATATTCGTAAAGCCCTTGCAGCGCCTTGGTGGTCGACTTGATGTGCCACTCGAGCAGCGGCGCGGACAGCGCCTTGGCGATCTCGATCGCCAGCACGGTCTTGCCGGTGCCCGGCTCGCCTTTGACCAGCAAGGGCCGCTCCAGCGCGATCGCGGCATTGACGGCAATTTTCAGATCGTCGGTGGCGACGTAGGCGCTGGTGCCTTCAAAGCGCATGAGGGTCCATTCTTCCGGTTATTTTACCGAATTAGAACACGGCGAACTTGTCGCTCACAAGGCGCCGCGGCGCTTGCCGCCGCAAGACGCAGAGCGTTCCAACCCGGCAATATCTGCCGGCAGGTCGGCATATCCGGCCCGGAGACACAACCGCGCCATCCCATAAGATATTGATATTCAAAGATAAAGTCTATGGCACGGCGATTGCTGGGAGGTGCACGGCGTTGGGCCATCCGTCGCGGCCCCAGTTCGTGACGTTGAGGATCGAGTTGGAGAGGTAATGTCATGGGTATCTTCGATGCATTGACCACCGCGGTGTCCGGTCTGCAGGCACAGTCGTTCGCGCTGCAAAACATTTCGGGCAACATCGCGAACTCTCAGACCGTCGGCTACAAGGAGACCGACACCGCCTTCGATGCGCTGGTCTCGCAAGCCGCTCTGGGCGAGCAGACATCGGGTGGAGTGTTCGCCACCTCGGTCGCCAGCAACGGAGTGCAAGGCACGATCCAGAACGAAACCGTCGCGACCGACATGGCGGTCAACGGTAACGGCTATTTCGTGGTGACCAAGCCAACGGGAAACTCAGGCACCATTCCGCAATTCAGCGGCGTCAATGATTATACGCGCCGCGGCGATTTCCAGATGGACAGCAACGGCTATATGGTCAACGGCGCCGGCTACTATCTGATGGGTATTCCGGTCGATCCGGCGACCGGAGCTCCCACCGCGAGCTCTCCCCAGGTTTTGCAATTCAACAACAATTTCCTCCCGGCGCAGTCGACAACGAGTATCAATTACGCGGCAAACCTGCCAAGCGCACCACCGACCGGTTTGCTCACTCCTGGCAGCTACAACGCGGACCCCACCGTTGCTGGGACCGGAACGGTGCAGGGTCAAGACACTACGACATTCACGAATCAATCGCTCGACGGTGGTTCCATCACCACTTACGATTCCTTGGGCAATCCGGTCGACGTTCAGTTCCGCTGGGCCGAGACAGCAAGCTCCGGCGGAAATAATACTTGGCAGCTGTTCTATCAGACATCGAATGCCACCAGCGGCACGACCGTCGCGTGGCAGAATGTCGGCACGCCCTTTACGTTCAATTCAAGCGGCCAATTGACGTCGCCCGCGGCGAGCAGCCTGACGTTGACGGGTCTGGCCGTGAACGGCGACACGGTCGGCAATGTGACGCTGAACTATGGCTCTAACCTGACGCAATTCGCCTCCACGACCGGCAGCGTACAGGTCACCGGCCTGACCCAGAACGGCTTCGGCGCCGGTTCAATGCAATCGCTCTCGGTCGCTCAGGGCCAGATCGTCGGTTCATTCTCGAACGGCCAAACTGTCGCTTTGGCCGACGTCACGCTGGCGACGTTCAACGGCCAGGATTCGCTGCAGCCGCTCGACGGCGAAGCGTTCGCGGCCACGCCTGAATCGGGCAATCCGAATTTCTCAGGCACCGGCTCCGTCGTCGGCAGTTCGCTCGAGGCTTCGAACGTCGATATCGCCACCCAGTTCAGCCAGTTGATCGTGGCGCAGCAGGCCTATTCGGCCAACGCCCGCGTCATGACGACGGCCAATCAGATGATCCAGAGCCTGCTCCAGGTCATCCAGTGATGTCATCCAGTGAGGAGCGGCGGCTCCTCGCCGGTAACACCCGTGATCTTTTGCGCGGACGGCTAGAGCCATGAGCCTTTCCCAAGCGCTGTCCGTTGCGTTGGCGGGCGTCCATGTCACCCAGCAGGGCCTTTCGGTCATTGCCGGCAACGTGGCGAATGCCAACACGCCCGGCTATGTCGACGAGAGCGTCACGTCGGTCGAGGTCGCAGCCGGCGGCAGTGGCGGCTCAAGCGTCGATTCGAGCGGCATCAACCGCAATCTCAACGCGCTGTTGCAAAGCCAGCTGTGGACCGAAAGCTCCGGCGGCTCCTATGCCGACACCGCGGCGCAGATTTATCAGCAGCTGCAGCAGATCTACGGCACGCCCGGATCGTCGTCGTCGTTCGACGCGGTCTACAATAATTTCACCAGCGCCTTGCAGGCGCTCTCTACCAGCCCGAGTTCGTATTCCAGTCAGGCTGCGGTCGTCGGCGCGGCGCAGGCGCTGGCGCAAAATCTCAACGGGATGACGACCGGCATCCAGCAATTGCGCAGCCAGGCCGAGGCGGGAATCTCCAGCGACGTGCAGACCGCCAACACCGCGTTGGCGCAGATCGCCAATATCAATCTGCAGCTTGAATCGGCGCAGCCCGATGCCGCGACCGCGACGCTCGAGGACCAGCGCGATCAGGACGTCGCGCAACTGTCGCAGCTGATGAACGTCCGCGTGCAGAAAACCGCCAACAATCAATATTCGCTGTTCACCTCGACCGGCCAGCAGCTGGTCAGCGGCACGCAGGCTTCGCAGCTCAGCTTCAACAACGTCGGCACGCTGTCGGCGACGTCGCTGTGGAGCGCCAATCCGAGCCAGGACGGCGCCGGCACGATCACGCTGACGTCGCCGTCGGGCAGCCAAAGCGATCTGATCGCCTCAGGCGCCATCCAGTCGGGCGAGATCGGCGCCTATCTGCAGATGCGCGACACCATCCTGCCGCAGGCGCAGAACCAGCTCGACGAACTGGCCAATCAAATGTCGCAGGCGCTGTCGAACCAGACCACGGCGGGCACGCCAGCGGTCTCCGGCAGCCAGACCGGATTCAGCGTCGACGTCGGGAGCTTGTCGGCCGGCAATTCGGTGCAGCTCACCTATACCGATCCCGGCAGTGTCCAGCACACGATTACGCTCGTGGCGCTGGGCGCTGGCGGCTCGCTGCCGTTGCAGACCTCGCCGTCCAATCCGAACAACCAGGTCATCGGCGTCAATTTTGCCGGCGGCATGGCCGCGGTGGTGACGCAGCTCAACGCCGCGTTCGGAACCAACCTGCAGTTCTCCAATCCGTCCGGCACCGTGTTGCAGGCGGTCAATGCCAGCGCCACCACCAATGTCGTCAATGCGCTGTCGGCGACGTCGACGGTCACATCGCTGAGCAGCGGCAGCCCGCAATTGCCGCTGTTCCTCGACGGCACGACGCCAATCACCGGCGCGCTCACTTCGGCCGGCTCCCAGACCACGGGTCTTGCCGGCCGCATCGCGGTGAATGCGGCGCTCGCCGCCGCGCCGGCAAGCCTTGTCGCCTACGCGGCAAACACCGCCGCGGGCGATCCGACGCGGCCGAACTTTTTGCTCAGCCAATTGACCAGCGCCACGCTCACCTATGCGCCGACTACCGGCATCGGCAGCGCCCAGCAGCCGTTCAGCGGCACGCTCTCCGATTACATGAGCGCGATGATGAGCCGGCAAAGCCAGGCGGCGAACGCGGCGACCAATTTGCAGCAGGGCCAGGACACCGTGGTCAGCGCCTTGCAGCAGCGCTTCAACAGCACGTCCGGCGTCAGCATCGACACTGAATTGTCCAACCTCATCGCGCTGCAAAATGCCTATGGCGCCAATGCGCGGGTGATGTCGACGATCCAGCAGATGATGTCGACGTTGCTGCAGACGGTGCAGTAATGAGCATTACCGGTCCCGGATCGATCACGGCTGCCAATATCCAGGCCGTGAACAACATGACGAAGCAGCTCGACACGCTGACCGCGGAGCTGGGCAGCGGACAGGCGGCGCAGACCTATTCCGGTCTCGGCTCCCAAGCCGGCTTGACGCTGGCGCTGAACGGACAATTGTCGGCGATCAACGCTTACAGCAACACGGCGACCACCGTCGGCACGACGCTGGGCGTGGCGCAATCGGTGCTGAGCCAGCTCGACGGCTCTCGCAATACGGTCGAGCAGGCGATCGGCCAGCAAGGCGCGTTTTCGCTCAACGGCAACGGCCAGACGTCGACCCAGGCCGCCGCGGTGTCGCAGCTCGGCGAGATCCTGTCGCTGCTCAATACCCAGGTCGGCAACAATTACATTTTCTCGGGCAGCGCCACGACGACGCCGTCGGTCGCGAGCAGCGATGCAATCCTCAACGGCAACGGCGCCCAGGCCGGCCTGGTCCAGGTGATCAACGAGCGCGCGCAGGCCGATCTCGGCACCGGCTCCGGCCGCCTGGTGGTCGGCGGAGCGGGTTCGAGCGTGTCGCTCGCCGACGATTCCGCGACATCGCCGTTCGGCTTCAAGGTCTCGAGCATCACCTCGAATTTGACCGGCGCCACCGTCACCTCCAGTTCGCCACCGTCGCTCGCGGTCAATCTCGGCGCCAATCCCAACGCCGGCGATACGATCGCGTTCGGCCTGACGCTGCCCGACGGCTCGAGCCAGACCATCACGCTGCAAGCGACCACGGATTCGCCGCCGGGCGCGAACCAGTTCACCATCGGCGCCAGCGCCAACGTGACCGCGGGCAATCTGCAAACCGCGCTGTCGGGCGCGATATCGAGCCTGGCGCAGACGGCCTTGCCGGCGGCCTCCGCGATCGCCGCGGCCAATGACTTTTTCAATTCGAACCCGCCGCTGCGGGTCAGCGGCACGCCGGCCTCCTCGACGTCGCTCGTGGCCGGCACCAGCGCCAATACGGTGTTCTGGTACACCGGCGAATCCGGCGCGACGCCGGCGCGCCAGACCGCGCTGGCCCAGGTCGGCCCCACGACCACCATCGCCTTTGGCATGCGCGCCAACGAGCAGGCCATCACTTCGCTGGTCGCCAATGTCGCCGTGCTGGCGGCAACGAGCTATTCGGCGAGCGATCCGAACGCGCAAACCAGCTACCAGGCGCTCAGCCAGAAGGTCGCGGCCACTCTCGACGGCCAGCCGGGCACCCAGTCGATCAACGACATCGCGGCCGACCTCGTCAATGCGCAGACCACCGTGAGCAATGCCACGAGCCTGAACACGCAGACGCAAACCACCCTGACCGGCATGATGCAGAGCATCGACGGCGTGAACCAGAATCAGATCGGCGAGCAGATTTTGACGCTGCAGAACAGCCTCTCCGCGTCGCTGTCGGTCACGGCGCGGCTCGCGCAATTGAGCCTGGTGAATTATCTGGCGCCGTCGACCGGGCTAGTCGAACAGCCCGCGGCAAATAGCAAAATGGCGAGCAGCGGGGCTGCTCGCCATTTTTATCGGCAATTCGGCTGTTGCGTTACGCCTTGCCGCGCAGGCCGGCGGCGATGCCGCGATTGATCCGGATCAGCGATTCGACGTGCTCCGGCTTCGGCTTGGTCATCAGCGAGAAGGTCTCGCCCATGACGAATGCACCGAGATTGGCAAGGTTCTGCCGCACCTGCGCCGGCAATTTGTTGTCGTCGCTCGTCACGGCGTCGATGAAAACGGTCCAGAGCTTGCGATTGTACGAAAGCGCCTCGTTCAATCCGGCCGGCTTGTCGCGCCAGGAATCGTGCACCGCCTGCAACTTCGCCGCCGCCTTGAGCAGCAGGCTTGCTTCCAGTTCACGCGGACTGAGCGTCTCCTTCGCGGTTTTCGCGTAGGCTTTGCTGGCGTAGTGCATGGTCGAGCAGTTCCTTTTCGTAGGCGATGAGCTTGCGCGTTTCCTTTAAGGCTTTGTACAGCTCGCCTGTTAAGATTCGATTATTGATGCTGTCGATATAGGGCCGCGTGCTCGGCGCGGCTTTGACGATCTCGCGCACCAGGCGGAAATAGAGCGCGTGGTGATCTTGCGGATGCTTCGACGTGTACATCAGCTGCACGGCGAGATAGATGCGCTTCGCCGGGCTGTTGGCGCGGCTGAGCGTCATGACGTCCTTCTCGCGCAGGATCGGAACCGTGCCGTCGATGGTCAGCCGCGTGCGCTGGTCGTCGTTGGTGATGACGCAGTCGCCGAGGATGACGCGCTCACCGGGCTTGAGTTCGAGCTTCAGGGCCACGTTCGAATCCTTGTAAGCCGATCCAGTGTTGCGAATGCCGGTTAAGGCCGGGCTAAGCCGCCGGTTCCGTCATTCGCCATTTGCCGTTCGCCAAAAGAAAAACGGCGGGGCTTTCGCCCCGCCGCCTTGGTAGGCCTGTTCCAGAAGGTATTACGGGAACAACTTGAGGACCGACTGGTTCGCCTGGTTGGCGATGGACAGCGCCGAGATTTCCAATTGCTGCCGAGTCTGCAGGGTCAGCAAGTTGGCGCTTTCCTGGTTCTGATCGGCCAGCACGAGGTTGCTGGCGCCCGTCTGCAGCGTGTTGATCATGTTCTGCTCGAACGTCTGACGGGTCGAGATCGTGCCCGAGTTGGTACCGAACGTCTCGGTCTGGGCACGCACCGTGGTGATCGCGGCATTGATCGCGGTTTCCGAGGCGGTGATGTTGTTGTTGTCGAGGAACCCGGTGCCGGAGGCGGCCGACAGGCCGAGACCCTTGGAGTTGAAGTTCACGCCGGTGATGGTCAGCGAGCTGGTGCCATTCTCGTTGAAGTTGCACCTGTCAGGTTGTCGCCGTTGAGCAGGTTGACGCCGTTGTAGGAGGAGTCGCCGGCGAGCTGGTCGATCTGCGTCAGCAGTGCGTTGTAGTTGCCCTGCAGCGTGGTGCGCGTGGCCGAGACCGGTGCGACGGCGTTGTCGACCGTGGCGCTGGTGGTGACGCCGAGCGCCGCAGACTCGGCATTGGCCGAGACGGTGAACGCGGTGGTGTTGGTGTTGCCGGTCAGCACCAGATGGCCGCTGCCGTCGTCGCTCGCGGTCACCGCGCCGTTGGCGCCGAGGCCGGAGGTGCCGTTGATCGCGGCTTCGATCGAGGACAACGATTCGCTCGCCGTGATCGCGACCGTGTAGGTGGTGGCACCGACGTTGATCAGCAGGTTGCCAGCAGCCTCAGTGGGGGTGGTCAGCGCGACCGAACCGGTCGTCGACCGCCGGTGCCGGTCGGCGTGGTCTGCTGCGCCTGTTGCGCGGTCGACAGCGCCTGTTCGAGCAGGCTGGTCAGGCTGGTGAGGCCGTTATTGGCCGCATCGAGCGTTTGCTGGGCCTGGCCGATCTGATCGAGCAGGGAGCTCAGATCGTTGGCGCGGTTGGTCAGCGATTGCGAGGTGAAATAGGAGGTCGGATTGTCGAAGGCAGTGTTGACCTTCTTGCCGGTCGACAGATGCTCTTGCGTCGTGGTCAAGTTGGCGGCGGTATCCTGCAGCGAAAGCAGGTTCTGCCGAATACCCGCGCTCAAAGTGATATTGGACATGGTAGCGTACCCTTCTGGTTACAGGCCGTACTGGCGTGCACTTGCTGTACGTGCCGTACCGGCAAGTGCATGGTCCCGATCGACACGATCGGCTGCCAGAGGATTGCCTCAAGCGGCTTAAAGACGTGTAAATCCGCGTAGTTGTCAGGTTTTTCCCGGAATCGAAGCCAGCGTGCGCGCCGGGCGACCGCCGCACCTTCGCCACGGCATTTCCATAAGCATTTCCATCCATTCGCCGGATTTCACCAAACCGCTTAAGCGGCTCTTAACCATTCTTCTTTGTAATTGCTTAACCATGTTTGGAAAGACGCTGTGGCGATCGTGGAACGATTGCCTTGCAGCTTGCCTCGTGCAGCCGTTCCAAGCCGCTGCCGCAACGGCTACGCCGACCGACTGAAGGGTGAACCACCATGCCCGCCTTTGCCAGAATGAGAACAGCGCCGATCGTCGCCGAGCACCGCTCCTCACGCGGCGCCTTGCCGGGGAGTGCCTCAACGCCCGGCGCCAGATCCGATGCCGCGCAAGCGGGCGCGTCGAGCTCGAGCGCGATGGCGTCGGCGGCGATCAATCTCGTCGTCGCCACGCCCTGTTTCGGCGGCCAGATATCGGTCGCCTACGCGGCGTCGCTGTTCAGGCTGCAGACACTTTTGCGCGCCTATAGCGATCTCAACCTTAAGCTGATCTTCAAGGACGGCGATGCGCTGATCACGCGCGCCCGCGCCAGCCTGATCTCGCAATTCCTCGACGACCCGAGCGCCACCCATCTGTTGTTCATCGACGCCGACATCGGTTTCGAGCCGGAGCAGGTTCTGCGCTTGCTGCAATGCGGCGCCGAGATGTGCGCGGCGGTCTATCCGGTCAAGCGGATCGACTGGGATAAAGTCAAAAAGACTTTTGACAGCGCGCGGCCCAATCCCGCGGCGGCGTCATTGCAATATGTATTTGAGGTTGAAGACCCCGACGCGGTCGTTGCCAAGTCAGGCTTCGTCAAGGTGCGCTATGCCGGCACCGGCTTCCTCATGATCCGGCGCCAGGCGCTGGAAAAAATGTGCGCGCAATATCCGCTTTTGCAATACAAGCGCGACCACTCGATCGATGCCGCGACCGCGAGCGACAAACGCTTCGCCTTGTTCGAATGCATGATCGACGAGGACGGCACTTACCTGAGCGAGGACTTCGCTTTCTGCAAGCGCTGGACCGACATGGGCGGCGAGATTTGGGCCGACCTCGACAGCAAGCTTCACCACGTTGGGCCGATGACGTTTCGCGGAGATTTGTCGTCGCAATTCGCCGGGCGGCGCCTAGAGGCAACTCTCAAGCCAATATATTGAGAAGGCTGCCGGCCGAGCCGCTGCTGGCGAGCAGCAGTTCGGCGGTGCCGCCGGTTTGCAGCGCCAAGGCCGAATTCGCCGAGATGCCCGAGGCGGGCGTCGCAGTGCTCTTCGACGCGCTGCCGCTCGGTTGCGCTTGTCGAACTCGAGACAACGGGGTGACTGATCGGCGGGGGCTTGGTTGGCGCGAACGTGGCGTTCGTGCTGCCGAAACCGAGGGCTGCGGCGTAATCGCCGCCGACCGTAACGGTATCGTTTTTATTTTGGCTGGTGATCACCAGATCGCCGCTGCCGTTGAGCCAGGCATGCACGAGCGCATTGCCCGGCGCGCCGGAATTGATGGCGCTGATCAGATCGCCGACCGTGTCGGTGCCGGTCGACTGGTAGGTCGTGGTGTAAGTGCCGTCACTGACGGTGAAATTGCCCCTGGTCAAAAAGCCAAGGCCCAAAAGCGACGTGCCGCTCGTGAGCGGCACCGTGCCGGTCCCGGTCGCCGGCGCGCTGACAACGGGGGCCGCAGCTTGGAAGCAGAGGAGACTGACGAGGACGAGGCGGTCGAGCTGGTCGACGATGACGCAGCTCGAACCCGTGGACGCCGGGTTCAGCGCGCCCTGTACTGCAGCCGAAAGCGCGGTATTGACCCGGTCCAAAGCGGTCTGGTTGGCGATACTGGCCAGGCCGGTGGACAGCGTGCTTGATGCGCCGAACATCTGGTCGATGACGGTCGAGCTCAGCGTCTGCGCCTGGGTGGTCTGCTGGGACCTCGCCCAAAAATTCTGGTCCTGCTGCCAGAACGAGCCGCTGCCGACGCTGATCATCGAACCTGCCGCACCATACGAAACTCTCGTACTATTGATGACGCGTCGCGGTTAATACCGGGTATCCAGGCGAGCGAAATTCACCTTCGGTTAACCATCTTGGCCGACCTTGCCGGATCGATGTCGAGGTTCCGCCTGACTTAAAGCCAGCCTGACCTAGAGCCATGGCCCAGCACGCCACCGCGCGCATCGGACGCGGCGCGTTGCATCCAACAGGCGCTGACGCTGCACCGAGAGGGGCGCCTCATCGAGGCGGACGCGCTCTACGGCGCCGTCCTTGCCGCCGACCCGCAGCATTTCGACGCGCTGCATCTGCGCGGCGTGCTCAACCACCAGCAGGGCCGCTCGGCGGAAGCGTTGCGTCTGGTCGCCGCCGCGCTGAAAGCGCAGCCGCGCTCGCCGGATGTGCTGTCGAATTACGGCGTGATCCTCGACGCCCTCAAGCGCCACGAAGAGGCGCTGGAAAATTTCGACAAAGTGCTGGCGATGCGCGGCAACGACGCCGTCGCGCATTACAACCGCGGCAATGCGCTGAAAGGCTTGGGACGCAGCACCGCGGCCTTGGCGAGCTACGATCGCGCGCTGGCGCTCAAGCCGGACTACGTCGATGCGCTCTACAATCGCGGCAATACGCTTACCGTGCTGCGACGGCATCAGGACGCGTTGGCCGATTACGACAAGGTTTTGGCGCTGCGGCCGCGGCACATTGCGGCGCTCAACCGGCGCGGCAACGCGCTCGTTGCGCTCGAGCGGCCCGACGAGGCGTTGGCGGCCTACGACGCGGCGCTGCAGATCGCGCCGGACAACGCCGAGGCGTTGAACAATCGCAGCGTCGTGCTGGTGAAGCTCGAAAAATTCGACGCGGCCCTGCACAGTTGCGACCGCGCGCTCGCGGTAAAATCCGACTATGCCGATGCCCATTATAATCGCGGCAATGCGCTGCGCGCGCTCGGACGACACCAGGAGGCCTGCGCGAGCTATTCCGCAGCGCTTGCGCTCGAGCCTCGCCGCGCCGATGCGCTCAATAATCTGGGCTTGGCGCTCCTCGCGCTCGGTCAGTACCGCGAAGCGCTGGAAAAATTCGACGCGGCGCTGGCCATCGATCCGAACGATATCGGCACGCTGCACAACCGTGCCAACGCGCTCTCTGAACTCGGCTCGTTCGAAGCCGCGCTTAAGCCGTGCGACGAGGTTTTGACCGGCAATCCGGCGCATGTCGAGGCGCTCAATACCCGCGGCGTCGTGCTGGCGAAGCTGCGGCGCTTCGAGGAGGCGCTGGCGAGCTACGATGCGGCGCTGGCCGCGGCGCCGGATCGCGTCGACATCCAGATCAATCGCGGCACAACGCTTTTGGAGCTCGACCGCTTCGACGAGGCGCTGGCGAGTTTTGACGGCGCGCTCACGGCCGATCCGACAAACCTCGCCGCCTTGATCAACCGCGGCAATGCTTGCGTCAAGGACAAGCGCTTCGCCGAAGCGCTCGGCAGCTATGATCGGGCACTGGCGATTGATCCTAATCACGCGGCGGCAATCACCGACCGCGGCGTAGCGCTGGCCGAATTGGACCGGTTCGACGAGGCGCTCGTTGCCCATGAAGCAGCGCTGCGCATCGCGCCGAATGTCTTCGCCGCCCACGTCAATCGCGGCAATGCGCTCCTGAAACTGGCGCGGATGGACGAAGCGCTGGAATGCTACAACGCCGCGCTCAAGCTCGAGCCGGAGAACGCCGAAGCCAATTTCAACGCCGCGGTCTCAAAGCTGACCATGGGCGACTTCCGCGACGGCTGGAAGCAATACGAATACCGCTGGCAGAAAAAACATTTCGTCGCGCAAAAGCCCAACTATCCGCAGCCGCTGTGGCGCGGCGAGACGGATATTTCCGGGCGTACCATCTTTTTGATCGCCGAGCAGGGTTTGGGCGATACGCTCAATTTCGTGCGCTACGTGCCGCTGGTCGCCGCGCTCGGCGCCCGCGTGATCCTTGGCGTGCAGCATCCGCTCAAATCGATCGCGCCGACCGTTCCCGGCGTCGCGCAAGTGTTCAGCGACGGCGAGAGGCTGCCCGACTTCGATTGTTACTGCCCGCTGCTCAGCCTGCCGATGGCATTCAATACCGAGCTTGAAACCATCCCGGTCAATATTCCCTACATTCGGCCCTACGAAGAGCGGCTCGCCAAATGGCGCGGCCGGTTGCCGAACAACGGCCGGCTGCGTGTCGGGATCTGCTGGGCCGGCAGCACCATGCATCTCAACGACCGCAATCGCTCGATGCCGCTCGAGCGGTTTGCCGCGCTGTTTTCGGTGCCGGGTCTCGACTTCATCAGCGTGCAGAAAGAAGTCAACGCGGCGCAGGCGGCGATCTTGCGCGAGCATGGCGTCGCTCAACTCGGCCAGGAGTTCAAGGATTTCGCCGACACCGCGGCCGTCGTGGCGATGCTCGATCTCCTGGTCACCGTCGATACGTCGGTGGCGCATCTCGCCGGCGCCATGGGCAAGGCGGTGGCGATGCTGGTGCCGTTCTGTCCGGATTTCCGGTGGCTGCTCAATCGCGCCGACAGCCCGTGGTATCCGAGCATGCGGCTATTTAGACAACCCGTGACGGGCGATTGGAACACGCCGATCGAGAAGCTGCGCCAGGAGCTTGCCGACGTCGCCCGCCGTCCCGTGACGCGAACCTAACGCCAAATCCTAGAGCTTTTTGCTGATCGCGAGCGGCTGGCCATATTTGGGATGCGGTGCCGTCGCCCGTCCCGACGCGCCATAGACTTGCGGCGCACTTTTGCGCGCCATGTCCCCCGATAGCCGGCGCATGATGCCTTCCGACACCGCATGCGTCGTCGCCAGCACGATCAGATTCTTTTGCAGCACGGCGCGGAACGCCTCCTGCACGCGCGCCAGCGCCGCGCAGCGCGTTGGCACCGATTGCAGCAAAAATTTTGCGTTCACCTTCAAGCGCTCGCCCGCCGTATAGAGCTGATGCGCCAGTTCCGACTTGGCTTGACCAAGGCCGACGGCAAGCGACACCTTGCCGGCATGGACGAGCGCGGTTTCCTGTTCCATCAGGCCGGAGAGCTTTTCGATCAGCGCGCTTAAATCGTCGATCGCCCGCTCTGCTTCGGCGGTGGTCGTGATCGGGCTCATGCTTTCACGCCTTGCAGCTTGAGCAATTCGTCATAGACGTGCGTGGCGATGCCGACGCCGCCGGCCTTGGCGTACATCTGGGCGTATTGATTGGTCAGGAACGAGCGCCACACCTTTTGCGCGCCGCTGCCGCCGAACGGGCCTTCGCCGTCGACCTTTGTGTTCATCTGCTCGAACATCGAGTTGAGGAACATCGCTTCGAATTCGCCGGAGGCGCTCTTCGCCTTGCTCTTGATTTTGAGCATGGCCTCGACTTGCGCGTTTTGCGCGTTGTCGAGCGAGGACAGCGAAGCGCCAAGTTGTGCCGCGCCACTCATCACATCACCTCGATGTCGGCCTGGATCGCGCCGGCGGCCTTGATCGCCTGCAGGATCGTGATGAGGTCGCGCGGCCCGATGCCGAGCGCATTGAGCCCGTCGACAATTTCTTGCAGCGACACGCCTTCCCTGACCAGAGCGAGTTGCTTGCCTTCCTCCTGCACGCCGACGTGGGTGCGCGGCACCGTGACGGTGCGGCCGCGCGAGAACGGGGCGGGCTGGCTGACCTGCGGCGTTTCCGAGATGGTGACGGTGAGGTGGCCTTGTGCCACCGCCACCGTGGAGACCCGCACGTCGCGGCCGATGACGATGACGCCGGAGCGCTCGTCGATGACGATTTTCGCGGCGCTGTCAGGCTCGACCTGCAATTGCTCGATTTCGGTCAGCATGGCGACGACGTTTTGCGGAAATTTCTTCGGCAGCGTCAGCTGCACCGTCGAAGGGTCGAGCGGTTCGGCGACCGGCGCGCCGATATAATCGTTGACCGCGATCGCGATGCGTTTGGCCGTGGTGAAATCGGGGTTACGTAAAGACAGCCGCAGCCGGCCGAGCGAGGCCATCGCGAAGTCGATCTCGCGTTCGATGATGGCGCCGTTCGGCAGCCGCCCCACGGTCGGCACGCCGCGCACGATCTTGGCGGCCTGGCCCTCGGCCTCGAAGCCGCCGATGGCGAGCGAGCCTTGCGCGACCGCATAGACGTTGCCGTCGGCGCCCAAGAGCGGCGTGACCAGAAGGGTGCCGCCTTGCAGGCTCTTGGCGTCGCCCATGGCGGAAGCGGTGACGTCGATGCGGGTGCCCTGGGTGGCGAACGGCGGCAGGTTGGCGGTGACCATCACGGCGGCGACGTTGCCGGTCCGGATCTGCTGGCCGCGGATGTTGACGCCGAGGCGTTCCAACATGGCCTGCAGGGATTGCTTGGTGAAAGGCGTATTGTTGAGCGTGTCGCCGGTGCCGTTGAGCCCGACCACGAGGCCATAGCCAAGCAGCTGGTTCTGCCGCACCCCCTCGATGCTGGCGAGATCCTTGATGCGCGACATTGCTGCCGCCGTCGAAACGGCACAGCCGAGGACAGCCAACGCGGTGAGCGTGGCTCTAAGCGTCCCATTCATCTCCTGCTCCCCAAGAGGTCGGACGCCAATAACAATGCCAGTTGCGTGCCACGCCGTGCGTTGCGATAAGCCATTGAAATAAAACGATAGTTTATTCGGCGGGTCGAGCGTGCCGTCGCGGCGCGGCGAGCAGCCCTTGCCGGTTTCGGCAAGTTTTGCCGGGTTTTTACCGGCCATTAACCATAAGGGCACACCTTCTTAAGTTATGCGCGTCTATGGCCCCAACGGCACCGCCGCCGCTACCGCATCACCCACGGCGCGGCGCAGCTCAAACGGCACCTTCGCCCTGTCCGATTCCGCGCCAAGTCAGGCGCAAAACGCGGCGGTGGCGTTGCGGACGCTCGGCGGCATCGACGCGCTCATTGCGTTGCAGGGTATAGAGGAGCCGGCGGAACGGCGCCGGCGCGCGGTCAAGCATGGCCGCCGCGCGCTCGATGCCCTCGACGAGCTCAAGCTCGGGCTCTTGGCCGGGACCCTCGACCAGGGCACGCTGTTGCGGCTGAAATCCCTCGCCACCGATTTCAAGGACGGCTCCGGCGACGAAAAGCTCGATTCCGTGCTGGCCGAGATCGACCTCCGCGTTGCGGTCGAACTCGCCAAAGCCGGCATGAGCTGATCATAAAATATTGAATTCATTGAATAAATAAGAACAGGGCAGGGCGGTCCGCCGCTCGCCGGGTGCCGTCATACAGGGCCAACCCGGGGTCTCATCATCATTATTGTCTCTGTCATCGACCATCGATATATAGGCCAGCCTCGCGGGGAGGATCTCGCACCAGTCGCGTGCGCGGAGTGGGACATGCAGTTGCTCAAAAGCAAAAACGGCAAAGCCGACGACAAGAACGGTAGGAACGGTAAAAGCGTGCTGCCGATGGAGCGGCTGTACCGGCCCACCGACAAAGAGCCTTTCATGAACGAGCGCCAGCGGGAGTATTTCCGGCTGAAGCTGCTCGATTGGCGCGAGGACATCCTCAAGGAGGCCAAGGAGACGCTGCAGCATCTCCAGGATGAGAGCCAGAATCATCCCGACCTCGCCGACCGCGCCTCCTCGGAGACCGACCGGGCCATCGAGCTGCGCGCCCGCGACCGGCAACGCAAGCTGATCTCCAAGATCGACGCGGCGCTAGCGCGCATCGAAGACGGCACCTACGGTTATTGCGAGGAAACCGGCGAGCCGATTTCGATCAAGCGGCTCGAGGCGCGGCCGATCGCGACGCTGTCGATCGAGGCGCAGGAACGCCACGAACGCCGCGAGCGCGTTTATCGCGACGATTAAAGTCTCGTATTTCCGGTTTCGCTCGCCGCGTCAAACCGCGGCGCATTCTTGGATTCGCGCGCCCGCGAGGTGTGAGCGGCGCAGCGGATAATTTCAGTTTTCATAAACTGTGTTGGTAATGGCCGCGGCGCGGCTTGATGCGCATCGAGATCGCTTCCCCATATTATGAGGAGCCGCGAGGTTTTTGCCGCGGCGATGCCGAGCGCATAGACACTCGCGTACGCGCGATGAGGTGCCCCAATCGATGGGATGAGCGAAGAGGATGGATCGCGATGATAGAGCGTCGCTCGATTGTCCGCCACAAGACCTTCATCAAGGGACGGATCTTTTTCAACAACCGGCGGTCCAGCATGGACTGCATCGTCCGCGACGTCACCGACAATGGCAGCCGCTTGGAGTTTTCGGAATCGGTCGCGCTGCCGGAAACGTTCGAGCTCTACATGCCGAACAAGGACGAGTATTTCCGGGCCCGCATCGAATGGCGCAAGGGCAATAATATCGGTGTCTCATGGACGCCAGAGGATACGTTGAACCCGCACCCGGAATCCGGCCGAAGCGATCGTCAGCTCGCCGACAAAGTGGCGCGGCTCGAGCGCGAAATCGCGCTTCTGCACAAGCGCCTCGATGCGATAGAGCACTGATTATGGCTTGAGGCGGCCACTCGATCGGTCTTTGGCGCCGCAAGGGCCCGCGACTGGGACGTGATTTCTTAAGTCTTTTTTTACCATAGTCATTTACGCCTCGTTAACGATCGCGCGGCGGCTCGCTCGCCGCCGTGCCTGAACACCGCTCGCCCGAATGCTAGCGCATGATGCCGAACGGCCCATCGCAACTTTTGCAGCCGAATTGCGCGCGCATGTTGCGCCGCGCATTGCGCGCGCACGAGCACGGAGAGTTCGATAAGGCGGAGCGGTTTTACACCGCGGTCCTGCATATTCATTCCGATCATTTCGACGCGTTGCACGGTCTCGGCCTCATCAATTACCGGCGTGGGCGGCTCGATGCGGCATTGGCGCTGATCCAGGCGGCGCTTAAGGCCGACCTCGACCGTGCCGATGGGTTTGCCGAGCCTCGGCCTCGTCTTTCACGCGCTCAAGCAATTCGAGCGCGCGCTCAAAAGCTACGACGAAGGCCTGCGCCTTGCGCCGGGCGACGCCGAGCTTCTCAACCGGCGCGGCGTGGCGCTGCTCGAGCTTGGCCGTCCGCGCGACGCGCTGGAAAATTTCGAACGCGTGCTCGCGGCCGCTCCCGATCATCTCGATGCGCTCGGCAACCGCGGCAATGCGCTGATCAGGCTCAATCGTCCCGCTGAGGCGCTTTTGAGCTACGACAAGGCACTGACGATCGCGCCGGACAACGCGCAACTCCTCACCAACCGCGCCGCCACGCTGCGCCGGCTCGATCGCCCGCAAGAGGCGGTGATAAGCGCACGCCGCGCCCTGGTCAGCCGGCCGGATTTCGCCCAAGCAAAATTCGTCGAGGGTGTCGCCCGATTGACGCTGGGCGATTTTTCCGGCTGGCGCGGTTACGAAGCGCGCTGGGGCGTTGGCTTTCTGGCGGCCCATCGGCGCAGTTTCACCGCGCCGCTTTGGCTCGGCGAATCATCGCTCGACGGCAAGACCATTCTGCTGCACGCCGAGCAGGGTTTTGGCGATACGCTCCAGTTCGTGCGCTACGCGCCGCTCCTCGCCGGCCGCGGCGCCAATGTCATTCTCGAGGTCCAGCCTGAGCTTGCGCGGCTATTGTCGCCGCAGCCTGGCGTCGCCGCGGTGGTCGCTCGCGGCAAACCCTTGCCGCGTTTCGATTGTCATTGTCCGTTACTGAGCTTGCCGCTGGCTTTTGCCACGAAGCCGGCAACGGTCCCGGCACAAATCCCTTACGTCTGGCCGGCGGATCAAGACGTCGCGCTGTGGCGTGAGCGCCTGCCGCGCCGCCGCCCGCTCATCGGTCTGGTGTGGTCGGGCGAACACACGCACGACAACGATCGCAATCGTTCGCTGCGGCTTGAGACATTGCTGCCGTTGCTGCGAACGCCGGACGTGACTTTCGTGAGCCTGCAGCACGAAGTGCGCGACGAAGACGTTGGCCTCCTTCAAGAACAATCGGCCATCGTTCACGTCGGCGATCGGTTCCGCGATTTTGCCGATACCGCCGCTGTCGTCTCGCTGCTCGACGCTGTGATCTCGGCGGACACGGCGGTCGCGCACCTCGCCGGCGCCATGGGCAAACCGCTTTTGCTGTTGCTGCCGTTCGGCGCCGACTTCCGTTGGCTGCGCGAGCGCGACGACAGCCCGTGGTATCCGACCGCGCGGCTGCTTCGTCAGCCGGCATTCGGCGATTGGGCAAGCGTGATCGAAGCACTGCGGCGCGAATTGACGCGCGCAGATTTCTCCCCACGAATGCACAAACTGTCGGCGTGACCAAAAAGACTCGCGGCCTCCGGCGGGGAGCTGCCGGAGGCCGCGCCGTATCGCGGCTTTGGTCGCGCTAGCTCGACCTAAGCCGCGGGGAGCTCGATTACCGATCACTGTCCCTGATCAGAACGGCAAGATCACGTCCATCACCTGCTGTCCGTAAGGCGGTTGCTGGAAGTCGGTGATCTGGCCGCGGCCGCCATAGGCGATGCGCGCCTCGGCGATCTTCGGCAGTTCGATGGTGTTGTCGCTGTCGATGTCCTCCGGACGCACGACGCCGGCGACGACGAGCTCGCGGATTTCGAAGTTCACCCGGATCTCCTGCTTGCCCTCGATCACCAGGTTGCCGTTCGGCAGCATCTGCGTCACCACCGCGGCCATGTTGGTCAGCAACGATTCCTGACGGTTGACCGTGCCCTTGCCGTCGGTCGAGGACTGGCCGTTGGTGGTCAACAGCGCGCCGGGCAGCACGGCCTTGGCCGGGTTGGTGATGGTGTTGGCGCCGATGAAATTGGTGATCGCGGAGTCTTCGGTGGTGCTGCGGCTGCGCTGGGTCTCGTTCTCGAATTGCGCGGTGTCGTTGATGTTGACCTTGACGGTCAAAATGTCGCCGACCTGATGGGCACGCTGGTCCTTGAAGAACGCGCGCGATCCGTTGCGCCACAACGAGTTCGGATTGTAGGTCGCCGGCTGCGGCGTCGGCATCGGCATCTGCACCGGCTTGTAGCCGGGCTTGGTGGTCGGGTTGTCCATTGCCGACAAGCGGCGGCTGCTCGCCGATCGCCTTGAGGCGGTCGATCGACGAGCAAGCGGAGTTGATCACGGCCACGGTCGACAGCAGCGCACAACGCAGCAGCACAACGCGTTTCGACATCGGACTACCTCAAGCTCTACTCACTCGGCCCCATTGTTGGGGTTGGACGCGGACTTCAGTGTGTTTTCGACGACGCGGTTGGCCACGGCGCCGACGGTGACGCGGCCCGGCGCGGAAATCACGCCCTGCACGATGCGTTTGGATTCGGCGTTGAGCACGCCGATGGTGTCGCCCAGTGCGCCGGCTTCCTGTGCCTGGCCGCTCAATGTCAGCACGATTCCCGGCGCCTGATAGACGATGGTCACGGTGTCGTTGCGCGCCACGATCTCGGGCTTCATCAGGTCGGCCATGCGCAGCGGTTGATCCGGGCGCAGCGGATGCCGTGCCGCGAGCCCGACCACCGCGCTCATATCGGTGATGGCCGCGCTTTCCGTCTTCGGCCGCCGCACGATGGCGAGATCGGATTCTTTGAGCACCTCGCCGTGTTCCACCGGGTGCTGCACCGTCACGGCGGGAACCGTCTCCAGCGCGGTGCCGGTATAGCGCGCCGGCTGCCGGTGCAGCGCCGCGCTCGACGGCAGGTCGAACGTCACGTCGAAGCGCGTCGTGCGCGGATCATAGGTCAGGCCGAGCACCTGCAACTCGCCGGTCGCGTCCGGCTCGACTTGCAGGTTGCGGATGTCGCGGTCGAAATAGACGGTGACGTTGCGCGCTTCGCCCAGGCCGAAATGGCCGGACAGCGCCTGCGACACGCGTGCCGAAATCTCCGGCGCGGTGATGGTACGGCTGGCGCGCGTAACAATGACTTCGGTCAGGCCGCGGGTGTTGATATCGATAAGTTGGTGCGGACGGATGGCTTCGACGATGCGGTCGGTCGCCACCGCGCCGCGGGTGCCGAGGTCTGGCGAACGGAAGATCGGCACCTCGGCCACCGCGCCGGCATTGTCGATCAGGTCGCCGATGCGCACGACATCGCCGGTGACGGTGACGCTGGCGCGCAACGCCGGCGCCTGCGCCTGCGCCTGCGCCGCGGCTGGATCGGCGAGCGGCGCCGCCAGCGCGAATACGAAGCCGAGTGCGATGATGCGGGCGCGGGTCATGTTGAGAACCTTCCTCAGCGCATCAGTTGCGCGGTCGACTGCAACATCTGGTCCGCCGCGGTGATGACCTTGGAATTCATCTCGTAGGCGCGTTGCGCAGCGATCAGGTTTGAGATTTCGGTGACGGCCTCGACGTTCGATTGCTCGAGGCTGCCTTGCAAGATCGTGCCGGCGCCCTCGACCGCCGGCAGGCCGTCCTGCGGCGTGCCGGAAGCGGGCGTGGCGGTGTACATGTTGTCGCCGTTGGCCTGCAGGCCGGCATTGTTGGTGAAACGCGTCAGCGTGAGTTGGCCGAGCACGGTCGAAGTCGTGCTGCCGGGCAGCGTCACCGAGACTTGGCCCTGGCTGGTGATGGTCAGCCCGCTGGCGTTCTGCGGGATGGTGATGCCGGGCTGCACGACGTAGCCCTCGGCCTGCACGACGCGGCCTTGCGCATCCATCTTGAACGAGCCGTCGCGGGTATAGCTGAAGGTGCCGTCGGGCATCAGTATCTTGAAGAAGCCGTCGCCCTGGATCGCCACGTCGAGTGTGTTGCCGGTCTGAGTCAACGTGCCTTGGGTCATCAGCCGCGGCGTGCCGACGGTTTTCACGCCGGAGCCGAGCTCGATGCCGACCGGGAGAATGTTGCCCTGGTCGGACGCCTGCGCGCCGACGCGCTGGACGTGCTCGTAGATCAGATCCTGAAACTCGGCACGCTGGCTCTTGAAGCCGGTCGTGCTCATGTTGGCGATATTGCCGGCGATGACCTGGACTTTCAGGTCCATGGCCGCCATTCCGGTCGCTGCGGTATCGAGCGCACGCATATTACGTTCTCCTCAAAGCCCCGAAGAGCTAACTGGTCGGCTGCTGCGACAGCTGTTGCAGCGCGTTGCGGCGCTGGTCGCCCTGCTGTTGCAGGATGGCGGCGATGTCGCTGTAGCTGCGGGTGATCTGGATCATCCGCGCCATCTCGGCGACGGCATTGACGTTCGATTTCTCGATCGCGCCTTGCATGACGCGGGTGCCGGGCGGCGGCGGGCCGGCATTGACGCCGTTCGGCGCCATGAAGGTGGAGCTGGAATCCTTCTGCAGGCGCTGCGGCTGATCGAAGCCGACGATCTGCAGCTTGCCGCGCTGCGAGTCGGCGGTGCTCGAGCCCTCGCGCACGGTGATGATGCCGTTCGGGCTGATGCTGATGTCGTGGTCGGTGGGTTGGAACGTGATCGGGCCGCCGTCGCCGAGCACCTGATCGCCTTCGCTGGTGACGAGCTGGCCGGTGGCGTTGGTCGAGAGCGCGCCGTTTCGGGTGTAGCGCTGGCCGCGCGGCGTCTGCACCACGAGATAGCCCTTGCCGTCGAGCGCGACATTGAGCGGATCGCCGGTGTGCTGGATGGAGCCCGGGCTGAAATCGATCCAGGTGGCGCGATCCTGCACGAAGCTGACGCGGCTATCTCTCCCGGGAAACTGCTGATCGGCCGCGTGCGGCATCAAAAATTCGCTGAACGCAGCCTTGTCGGCCTTGAAGCCGGTGGTGTCGATATTGGCGATGTTGTTGGCGACGACGTCGAGCTCATGACTGAGCACCATCTGCCGCGACAGGCCGACGAGAAGGGCATTCTCCATCGGAAACTCTCCCCTTGAAGCGAGGACGATGCCGTCTCCCGGGCATCCTCATCGCGTGCGCCGCCCGCTCTCCCAAGCAGCGGCAGGGGCTGAATTGCAGAAGCCGTGCCAACGGTTGACAATTAGCATTATCAGTAGCTTAGCGCCGGTTGGCAGTACGCCAGGGCGGGCAGAAAGCGCCATTGCGGCGACACAACCCGGCAAATAATTCCTGCCGCGCGGGCTGCGGCAAGTATCCATTAACCATTCCTGCCTAGCGTGGCTTTCGACGGCGCCACATCCGATGGCGCAGAGTCGCGCCCGCGGCGTTTGTTCTGCGTTTTATCCTGCCGACTGCGTGCGCCCTCACGCAATCTGGAGCGGTGATGGCAACGAAGAACGAAACGCCGGCCGAGGCCGACAAGGACGAAGCCGAAGGCGCCGACGCGAAAGACGCCGCCGCGCCGAAGCGACGCTTCTCGCTCAAGCTCATCATCATGGTGGCCGGCGGCGTGGTCGGTCTCAGCGCGCTTGGCGGTGGCGGCTATTTCTTCTTCGGCCACCACGGCAATGCCGCGGCCGCCGCCACCACGGTCAAGGCGCCAATCTTCGTCGACATGCCCGACGTGCTGGTGAACTTGTCGTCAAGCGGCGGCGATCGCACCCAATATCTCAAGGTGAAGATCGCGCTGGAATTGCCCGACGAGGCGGTCTCGGCGCAGATCCAGCCGATCATGCCGCGGCTCCTCGACACGTTCCAGACTTACCTGCGCGAATTGCGGCCGACCGATCTCGACGGCTCGGCCGGCCTCTACCGGCTCAAGGAGGAGCTGACGCGGCGCGTCAATGCCTCGATCGCGCCGAGCCGGATCAACGCCGTGCTGTTCAAGGAAATCGTGGTGCAGTGAGGGGCAAGACCCTCACGCGCAGACAGTGACCGTAAGCCGATGGCAGCGAAAGACCAGATCGATCAGGACGCCCTTGCCGCCGAGTGGGGCGTAGCGCTCGACGCCGAGCAGCAGACCGCGGCCGAGACCGCGCCCGCGGCCGCGCAGCCCGAGGGCGACGCCGAGACCATGGCGGCGCATTGGGCCACCATGGTCGACGACGGCCAGTTCATCCAGGCCGCCAAGGGCGGCGCCGAACGTATTCTGACGCAAGAAGAAATCGAACTCGCTGCTCGGCTTCAGCCTGGCCGACGTCAATCTCAACGACAATTCCGGCATCCGCGCCATCATCGACTCGGCGATGGTCTCCTACGAGCGCCTGCCGATGCTGGAAATCGTCTTCGACCGGCTGGTCCGGCTGATGACGACGAGCCTGCGCAATTTCACTTCCGACAACGTCGAAGTGTCGCTCGACCGCATCACCTCGGTGCGCTTCGGCGATTATCTCAACTCCATTCCGCTGCCCGCCATCCTCGGCGTGTTCAAGGCCGAGGAGTGGGACAATTCCGGCCTGCTCACGGTCAACTCGAACCTGATCTATTCGATCATCGACGTGCTGCTCGGCGGCCGCCGCGGCCAGACCGCGATCCGCATCGAGGGCCGGCCGTATACGACGATCGAGACCAACCTGATCAAGCGCATGATCGAGGTGGTGCTGGCCGACGCCGAGCTGGCGTTCCGGCCGCTGTCGCCGGTCAAGTTCAACATCGATCGGCTCGAGACCAATCCGCGCTTTGCCGCGATCTCGCGGCCGGCCAATGCGGCGATCCTGGTGCGGCTGCGCATCGACATGGAAGACCGCGGCGGCACCATCGAGCTGCTGCTGCCCTACGCCACCATCGAACCGATCCGCGACGTGCTGTTGCAGATGTTCATGGGCGAAAAATTCGGCCGCGACTCGACCTGGGAAGGCCATCTGGCGACGGAAATCGGCCAGGCGCAAATCGCAGTCGATGCCGTGCTTTACGAGGCGCAGTTGCCGTTAAAGCAGATCATGAAGCTCAACGTCGGCGACACGCTGATGCTGGAAATGAAATCCGACGCAATGGTCATCGTGCGCTGCGGCGAGGTGACGCTGACCGAAGGCCGCATGGGCCGGGTCGGCGACCGGGTCGCCGTGCGCGTCGCCAAGCATTTACGCAAACCGAGCACGACCTTCGCCATGTTCGAAATGGCGGGCGGCACCGGAAACCCCATGGAGGCACAATAGTGAGCAACGGCATTGGAATCATGATCGAGGGCTTGGTCGCGATCTTGCTCATGCTGACAGTCGGTTATTGCATGTTGCTCAACCGTCGCCTCAAGCTGTTGAAGGCCGACGAGCAGTCGCTGCGCGCCACCATTTCCGAGCTCGTCACCGCGACCGAGATTGCCGAGCGTGCCGTTGCCGGCCTGAAGGTCACCGTGCACGAATGCGATGTCGGTCTGGGCCAGCGTCTCAACCGCGCCGAGGCCATGACCAACGAGTTCGATCGCCGGCTCGCCGCCGGCAAGGACGTGCTGCATCGCCTGTCGCAGATCGTCATCGCCAGCCGGCCGCCGCAAGAGCCGGTCGCGCCGAATAACGATGCCAAGGCGGTCGCGGTCGCGGCGCAAGCCTTCGCCGAGCGATTGCGCACCAAGGTGCACGGCCTCGCGGCATGATGAACTATATCCGCGATCTGCGTCTCATTCCGATCGCAGTCATTGCCTGCGCCTGCCTGTTGGCGCTGAAGGCGGCCGATCTGTTGCTCGACGGCGGCTCGCTCATTGCGGGCGACGACGCGCCGAAGATCGAAAGCACGGCGGTCGTGCGCACCACCGCGGACGTGCCGCGGCCGTCGTCGTCGATGCTGTCGTGGGCGTCGCAGATGTTCAACTTCCCCGACGGCAGCGGCGCGACCACGGCGCCGGTCGTGGCGTCGTTGCCGGCCGATAGGATAAATCTCGACATCACCGGTTCGGTGCCGGCCGAGACCGCCGACAAGGACAAACAGGCCAAAGCGACCGACCAAGTCGGAACCGGCAAAGCCGCCCGAAACCAAGCCGCCGGGCACCGTCATTCCCACCGAGCCGGGCCAGCCCTCCGGCGCCGAGCGCGCCATCCTCGAACGGCTGCAAGAGCGCCGCCAGGAGCTCGATACGCGCGCGAGGGAACTCGACATCCGTGAGAGCCTGATCAAGGCCGCCGAGAAACGCATGGAAGGGCAGCTCACCGAGCTCAAGGCAACCGAAGCCCGCATCACCGTCGCGACGCAGCAGAAGGACGAAGCCCAGGCCGCCCGTTTCAAGGGCCTCGTCACCATGTACGAGAACATGAAGCCGCGCGATGCGGCGAAAATTTTTGACCGCCTCGACACCGGCGTGCTGCTTGAGGTCGTCTCCAAGATCGAGCCGCGCAAAATGGCGGATATCCTGGCGCTCATGTCGCCCGACGCGGCGCAGCACCTGACCGTCGAACTCGCCAGCCAGGCGCAGCAGGTCAAACAGAGCGACAGCCCGGGCGACCTGCCGAAAATCCAGGGCCAGCCGACGCAGTAATTCTTTATCCGCCCCCGCGACTTGTCCGCCGAAGCGCAACGCGCGAAGGCGGAAGCGGGGAGGGGACCACGCGGCAGCTCATTTCCCATAGCGAACATTCGCCGCGCTATCGCTTCGACGGTCGAAGGCCGACTTGCTCCCGCCGTCATTCAAAGGATAATGAAATTCATCGAGATGTAGATCGGTCCAGCGTGTGACGAATAATCCAGTATTAATCGCCGGCGGCGGCATTGGCGGGCTGGCAATGGCACTTACGCTCCACCAAATCGGCGTGCCATGCATCGTATTCGAAGCGGTGCGCGAGATGCGTCCGCTTGGCGTAGGCATCAATTTGCAGCCGAACGCCGTGCGCGAGATTTACGATCTCGGCATCGCGCAAGCCGACCTCGATTGCGTGGGCTTGCCCGCCGAGGAATGGGCGCTTGTGGGGCTGAATGGCAACGACATCTACTCGGAGTCGCGCGGCTTGCTCGCCGGTTACAAGTGGCCGCAATACGCTGTGCACCGCGGCCGCTTCCACATGCTGTTGTACGACAAGCTGGTCGAGCGGGCCGGGCGCAACGCTGTCCGGCTCGGCCACCGTGTCACCGGCTACCGCAAGAATGCTGACGGCTCCGTCACCGCGCTAATCGAACGCGCCGACGCCTCGACCGCCGAGGCGAGTGGCAGTCTGCTGATCGGCGCCGATGGCATCAACTCGGCCGTGCGGGCTCAGATGCACCCCACGCAGCCGCCGATCCACTGGGGTGGCGCGGTGATGTGGCGCGGCATGACCTGGGGCAAACCGATCCGCACCGGCTCGTCATTCGTTGGTCTCGGCACGCATCGCCAGCGCGTGGTATTCTATCCAATCTCGCATCCCGACCCCGCGACCGGCCTTTCAATGATTAACTGGATCGCCGAGGTGACGATGGACAACAGCGAGGGCTGGAAGCAGAGCGGCTGGTTCCGGCAGGTCGAGACCGCCGAGTTCGCGCATCACTTCGACGGTTGGGTGTGGGACTGGCTCGACGTGCCGGACCTGATCCGGCGTGCCGACAGCGCGTTCGAGAACCCAATGATCGACCGTGACCCGATCCCGACGTGGCAGGACGGCGCGGTGGTTCTGATGGGTGACGCCGCGCACCCGATGTACCCGACCGGATCGAACGGAGGGAGCCAGGCGATTGTCGACGCGCGCGTACTGGGGGCTTGTTTGATCGAGCATGGCGTGACCCCCGCGGCGCTTGAGGCCTTCGACAGGAAATTTTGCGGGCCGATTGGGCAGGTGGTGTTGCGCAACCGCGGCGCGGGGCCGTTCGGGCTGCTAAACATGGTGGACGAGCGCTGCGGCGGCACGTTCAAGAATATCGACGACGTGATCCCCGCGAAGGAACGCGCCGAGTTCATGGCGGGTTACAAGGCCGCTGCGGGCTTTGCGACCGAGAATCTCAACAAAGCGCCGCAGACAATCCCGAATGGCGCGCGCGCTCGGCTCTCCGCATGATGCGCCATCTGACTGACTGACTTTTTCCAATCGCTCCGCGCATTCCCCGCCAGAAATGGCCGGCGTATGCTTGCTTGCCAACCGCATTCCAGAACTATGCTTATCAAAGGGCGCGCGGTACGAGGAGCTTAGCCGACATTAGTCAGCAGCGACCTGATGTCGTCTTTTGGCCCTTAGCTGCCGCCCCGGTCGGCGATTGTCGCGGCAGCTTTCAGGAGCGAAGCGGACACGCCCAGTGTCAATTTTCGCCCTCCGCGGGCAACGTAGCGGTCATGCTCTGCCTTTATGCCAATCTTTCTCGGCGGGAAATGCAGCAAGCACGGTAGGGCGGATTAGCCGAAGGCGTAATCCGCCGCCTCTCGACAATCGGAGGCGGCGGATTACGCTGCGCTAATCCGCCCTACGCGCTGAAATGCCGCGCAACAAGGCGATGGGTTTCACTTCGTTCAACCCATCCTACGGGCTTCACGGACCACCAATTACGCCTACGCCGCTAAGCACGGTATGGCGATCGTGCGCACTTAAAGGAGCGCCTCTATGCTGAAATACCTGCTCGTTCTTTCGCATCGACACGATGATCTCTGATAGGAAGTACCTTCCTATCGGCCAAGGGGATGATATCAATCGACATCAGATCGGAAGTCAGTCCCGCTTTGGTCGTCTGCGACGAGAAGATGCTTTCTCAGCGGCGCAATCGCGTGATTAAGCCCATCGGCCAAATAGTCTACATCTTTCTGTGGGTATTGCGAAACGCCAAGGAGCGGCGTCTTGATGTAGCGACGCGATAACTCCCGTTCGTAGTCTTCGCCGTATCGATAATCGAAATACAGGCGAATTTTCTCGCCTTCGGTGTGTTTAGCAATCGCCTCAGCAGTGAAGCCAGCCTTCATCTGCGCGAGATACGTCTTCGCGAAATCAACCCAGGTGTCGTCGGTAACTTCACCCCAGACCCCGATATCTTTAAGCGTCAATGCGCGCCCTACGACGCGTCCCTAATAAAGCGACATTGCCCTTGACTTTGTCTCCATAGCAGTTACATAACCAACATCCCGCTCGCAAAGGGACGCCTTTCGCGAGGGTACTCCTTGAGGGCGGAGCGGGAGCGGTTCTCGTCGGGCGCGGCCATACACTGCGCTCGCGGGCGGCTTGGGCATCGTCCCGTCCGGCGCGTGTCGGACTGCGAGGTGCTCGCTGCACTGGTGCCGGAGAGGGTCCTCCCGTTTGCATCCGGTGGTTCCAGGAAGCGCGGCCTGAGCCGAGCCGAGGGCCAAAACCTCGGATGCCGCGGTGGGGCGCCGAAAGGCGAGCGCGCCCGCTCCATTTTTTGAGGTCCAAGGCTCTATGAAGTCCTGGGCCTCGGTCCTCCCGCAGTGGGAAGACAGGAGAGAGGGCGCGCGCCGCATCGCTTGTCGATGCGGCTCCGGTTGGTGCGCTTCTCGGCGCTCCGCCTCCCTTCTTGTTTGGAGGCGATTCTTTCGTGGCGATCGTTTCTTTCGTGGCGTTCGTTGTTCCGCATGCGCTCGCACTGTCCGCGAGAACGAAAGCGCTTGTCTTTCCTCCCCGCTAGCGCGGGCAGGAAAGCGAGGCGCCCCCTCCCGCGCGGTCGCGCGGAAGGGTAATATCGGCAGCAGGGAGAACCGCCATGTTCCTGCGCAATTACTGGTACGTCGCCGCGACCGATGCCGAGGTCGGCCGCAAGCCGCTGCCGCGCACCATCTTGGGCGAGCCCATCGTGTTCTTCCGCACCGAAGCGGGCGCGCCGGTGGCGATGGAGGATCGCTGCGCGCACCGGCATCTGCCGCTGTCCATGGGCAAGCTCGTCGGCGACGAATTGCAGTGCCATTATCACGGCCTGCGCTTCGGCACCGATGGCCGCTGCACCCGCATTCCCGGCCAGGAGCAGATTCCGCGCGGCGCCAAGGTGAAGACCTATCCGGTCGCCGAGCGCTATCACTGGATTTGGATCTGGATGGGCGATCCGGCGCTGGCCGATCCGGCGGCGATCACCGATTTCCATTGGCTCGACGATCCGAACTGGGGCGCCAAGGCCTCCTATCTGCACGTCGAGGCCAATTGGCAGCTCGTGGTCGACAACCTGCTCGATCTCACGCACTTGGCCTTCGTGCACGACACCACCATCGGCAATCTGGCGCTGGCCGAGCACGCCAAGGTGCAGGTCACGCGCGCGCCGAACAATGTCGTGGTGACGCGCTGGATCATCGACCAGGAGCCGCCGCCGACGTTCAAGAAAGTCGGCGGCTTCACCGGCAAAGTCGACCGCTGGCAGATCATCGACTTCGTGCCGCCGGCCTTCCTGCGGCTCGACGTCGGCGCCACGCCGACCGGCACCGGCGCGCCGGAAGGCAAGCGCGTCGGCGGCATCGGCATGCGCAATCTCAACGCCATTACGCCGGAGACCGAAACCACCTCGCATTATTTCTGGGGCCAGGCCCACGACTTCGACGTCAAGAACGCCGAGACCACCGAAAAAATCTTCCAGCAGATCAAGACCGCGTTCCTGGAAGACGTCAGCGTGTTCTCGGCGCAGCAGCGCAACTTGACCATGATCGCGAACCCGCCGCAGGTCGACATCAATGCCGACGCCGGCACCATCGCGGCGCGCCGCATCCTCAGCCGACTCTATGACGAAGAACAAGCCGCAGCATCGGTCGCGGCGGAGTAGTCTGCATCCGCCACCGCGATAGCGGGGGCGGAATTTAGATCCAGTCCTTCCACTTGAACCAGATCAGCGGCAACAGCGCCGTCACCAGGATCGCCGCCAGCGCGTATTCGTAGCCCCACGACCAATTGTATTCCGGCATGTTCTTGAAATTCATGCCGTAGACGCCGACCACCAGCACCGGCGGAATTCCGACCACCGACGCGATGGTCAACACCTTCATCACGTCGTTCTGGTCGATATTGATGATGCCGCTCGCGGCGTCCTGCAGAAGCTGAACGCGATTCACCAGGCCTTCGGAGAATTGCACCAGGGATGCGATGTCCGAGCTCACCGATTGCAGCCGCGCCGCGTTGTCCTGCGCCAGCCAATCGCGGGCGCGGTCCACGGTGAATTTCGCCATGCGGTCGAGGCAGACCAGGGTGTAATGGATGCGCGCCATGCGCTCGCTGGTGCGGCCGGTGCGCAGCATCAGCTGGCGCAACATGGCGGTTTCCTTTGACAGCTTCAGGGCATTGTCCTGGCGGAAGATGATGTGGGAGGCATCGTCGAGATCGCGGCCGGCGGCTTCCAAAAGATCCGCCAGATGATCGACCAGCGCTTCGAGCAGGTTCACATAAGCGGCAGCCGGTTCGAGTTTTTCCTGGGCGCCGCATTCCTTGGCCACCGCGTCGAACGACGCCGATTTGGCAAAGCGCACGGTCATCAGCACTTGCTTCGACAGCACGAACCCGGTCGGCGAGGGCAGCCACGGCTCGTTGCCCGAGGCAAAGATCAGCGGTGCCGTCATATAGAGCGCGCCGTCTTCGACTTGCAGCCGGCTGGTGGCTTCGATTTCGCCGAGCGCATCGTTGCTCGGCACGCGCAGCCCGAAGGCGCGTCTCGAAAGCTGCGCGTTCGGCGTCGGTCGGGTCGAGGAGATCGATCCAACTATGGCTCGCCAGCGCGCTGCCCTTGGCGTGATCCTTGGGATAGGCGTTCAACATCCGGGGCCTCGACCATAACCTTCTGGAATCATTGAAAAAGCCGTTAAGCCGACGTTAAACGCTTCAGCCTAAATTAACCAGAGGCCGGCGTCGGGGGAACCGCGCTTGGCCGCGACGTCGTGCTCCTTCTTTAATGTAGCGGTGGCGTAGGTCGAGTTCAGTCATGGCGCGCGGTCGCACCGTCGGAAAAACCGGCCATCGCTTTCGCATCATATCTGCGGCATTGCGGGCTGGCTGCCGTCGGGCTGCTTTGCTTCGCCGCCTTCGCCGCGCCGGGCTCGGCCGACGACGGTCCGGTCAAGGCCACGCTCGCGGCCGCCGTCAACGACGGCTATGCGCGCCTCATCTTCGACATGAGCGAATACGACGACGCCAGCGTGCGCGTCGCCAACAATGTGCTGGTCATCACCTTCAAGCGCCCGATCGATGTCTCGGTCGATCGCCTCGCGACGCAGATTCCCGATTATGTCGGCGCGGCGCGGCGCGATCCCGACGGCAAGGGCATTCGCGTGGCGCTGTCACAGCAGGTCAAGGTCAATGCCACGCCGGCCGCCGAGAAATTCTTCATCGATCTTTTGCCGGCGTCATGGAGCGGGCAGCCGCCAAGCCTGCCGCCGGAGGTCATTGCCGATCTGGCGCGCCGCGCCCGCGAGGCGGATCGTCTTGAGCGCAAAGATCGCCAGGCCGTTGCGCAGCAGCGGGCGACTGCGGAGCCGGTGCGCGTGCACGTGGCGACGCAGCCGACCTTCACCCGTTACATTTTCGCCATACCGGCCAATACCTCGGTGTCCAACGATCGCAGTCAAGGAGCGGCTGACGCTGACTTTCGACGCGCCGATCAAATTCGACCTCGCCGATGTCGTGGCGGCGCTGCCGCGCGCGATCGGCGGCATCGATGCCGAATTGCGCGACGACTCCGCGCTGGTGCGCTTCAGCTTCCTGGCCAAGGTCGACGTCCGTACTTTCCGCGACGACGGCAGCTATGTGCTCGATATCGTCGGCGCCGACAACAAGCCGGACGAGAGGCGAGCGCGGCGCCCGAAACGCGCAACCGCGCCGGCAACGGTCCCGCCCGCAGCGCGCGAACGACGCTGTCGCGCCCAGCGCTGAGGCGGCAGCGCCAGCTGCGCCGGCGGTGACGGAAAAACCCGACGTCGCGCCACCGGCAACAATCGCCGCGCCTGAGCAACCGGCAGCGCCGCCCGCGTCACCCCCTGCTGCGGCGCAAGCGGCGCCGCCGCAATTGCCGGCCGACAAGCCGGCGGCCGCGCCGAAAGTAGAAGCACAAGTCGCCGCGCCGGAAATGCCGCCGCAGCCGTCGCCTTCAGCCGACACGGCAAAAGCAGCACCTCCCGCGCCACCGCTAGCGCCGCCGGCACCGCAACGCGATGCTGTCGCTGCACCAGACAAACCTGCGGCCGACGCCGCGCCGCCGCCACGCCCGCGCGCCGCCAACACCAGCGGCAAAGTCGCGGCCGAGCTCACCCGCCAAGGCGCCAATCTGAAACTGTCCTTTGCGTTCACAGCATCGACGGCGGCGGCGGTCTTCAATCGGGCCGACACGCTGTGGATCGTGTTCGATTCCAATGCCGATATCGATCTTAGCGCGCTCGACGGCGAAGCAAGCCGCACCATCCGCGGCGCCGAATTCACGCACTCGCCCGACGCCGACATCGTGCGCATAAAACTCGATCATCCGCACCTGGCCTCCGTCGATATCGATGGCCCGATCTGGACGGTGCAAATCGGCGATACCGCCATCGACACCACGCACGCGCTCACCATCAGCCGCAACCTGATCGGTCCCAACCGGTCGAGTGTCACCATCCCGTTCGATTCGCCGCATCTGGTGCACCGGCTCGACGACCCCGACGCCGGCGATACGCTCGTCGTCGTCACCGCGTTCGCGCCGGCGCGCGGCTTCCTCAACGAGCGCGATTTTGTCGAGTTCCACATGTTGGCCTCGGCCGAAGGCGTCGTGGTCGATCCGCTCGCCGACGACGTCAAGGTCGAGCTGGCTCCCGACAAGATCATCGTCAGCCGCCCGATGGGTTTGGCGCTGTCGACTTCGTTGCAGAATGTGCTGCGCGGTAGCGGCTTGCGGCCGACGATGTTCGATTCGCAGCTATGGGGTTTCGATCAGCAGGCCGCGTATACCGAGCGGCAATCGAAGCTGGTCGCTGCGGCGGCATCAGCGCCCGACAACAAGCGCCTGGCGCCGCGGCTTGATCTCGCCCGCTTCTATGTCGCCCGCGACATGTATCCCGAGGCCAAGGGCGTGCTCGACGTCGCGCTCGCCGACGAGCGCGCGGCCTCGGAGCAGGGCATCGCGACGGTGCTGCGCGCGGTGACCGAGATCATGATGAACCGGCCCGATGATGCGCTCAAAGATCTCGCCGATCCGTCGATCGGCGATCAGCACGATGCGCCGCTGTGGCGGGCGCTCGCTTACGCCAAGCAGGGCAAATGGGGGCAGGCGCGCGACGGCTTCAAGAGCGCCGATGCCGCGGTGGCGACGCTGCCGGTCGAGTTGCAGCGCGTCGCGCTCAAGGAAGAAATGCGCTCGGCCATCGAGGTCGGCGATTTCTCCACCGCCTCGATCCAGCTCAACGATTTCCAGACCATCGGCGTCTCGCATGAGCTTGAGCCGGCAATGGCGGTGCTGATCGGCCGGCTCGCCGAGGGCATGGGCCGCAACGAGGATGCGCTCGCCGCCTATCAGACGGCAGCCGATTCCTGGGACCGGCGCGCCGCGGCGCAAGGACAATTGCGCGAGACCTTGCTGCGCTACGCGCTCCACGATCTCAAGCGCGACGACGTCATTTCGCAGCTGGAAACGCTCACCACCATCTGGCGCGGCGACGAGACCGAGATCGAGGCGCTGCAAATGCTGGCGCGGCTCTACACCGCCGACGGCCGCTATCGCGACTCGTTCTATGTCATGCGCAGCGCGCTCGCCGCGCATCCCAACTCCGACATGACGCGCCGCATCCAGCAGGAGGCGGCACGGACTTTCGATGCGCTGTTCCTCGCCGGCAAAGGCGACGCGCTGCCGGCCATCGACGCGCTGGCTTTGTTCTACGATTTCCGCGAGCTCACCCCGATCGGCCGCCGCGGCGACGAGATGATCCGCCGTCTTGCCGACCGTCTGGTCGCGGTCGATCTGCTCGACCAGGCCGCCGAGCTGTTGCAATACCAGGTCGACAACCGCCTGCAGGGCGCCGCGCGCGCGCAAGTGGCGACGCGGCTGGCGGTGATCTATCTGATGAACCGCAAGGCCGATCGCGCGCTGGCGACCTTGCGCGCGACTCGCACCGCCGATCTGACCAACGAGGTGCGCAACCAGCGCCTGCTGCTCGAAGCGCGCGCGCTGTCCGACATGGGCCGGCACGATCTCGCCATCGAAGTGATCGGCAATCTCGACGGCCGCGAAGTCATCCGGCTGCGCTCCGACATTTATTGGGCCGGGCGGCACTGGCGCAAAGCCGCCGAGCAGATCGAGCTGTTATACGGCGAGCGCTGGAAGGATTGGCAGCCACTCAACGACATTGAGCGTTCCGACATTCTGCGCGCCGAGCTCGGCTACGCGCTGGGCGAAGACACGCTCGGCCTCGGCCGCTTCCGCGAGAAATACGCGGCGAAAATGGCCGGCACGCCGGACGCCCACGCCTTCGAAGTGGTCTCGGCGCCGCTCGGAACGAGCGGCACGGAATTCACAGCCATCGCCCACGCCGCCGCCGCGGGCGACACGCTCGACGGTTTTTTGCGCGACATGCAGGCCCGTTATCCCGACGCCAGCGCCGCGCCGCCAGCAGCGCGCAACCGGTGCCGCCGGATGCGCCGCAAGCGGCGACGCCCGCGCCCGCCGCTCCGCCGATGCCGTCCATCGTGCCGCCATCGCGCGCCTCAGGGCGGACTGCGCTGCGCTGACGTGGCGGCAGCGCGCGACGGCCTCCCCTGCAGGGGAGGCTGGGACATTGCGCCATGCTCAGAGCAATGGGCCATATGCAGCCATTACGGAATGTCTTATTTTGGCGTCGTGAAGCGCTCTCCTGCGTGGACAATGTCTCGTGAGCGCACCTGACTGGCTTTCAGCAAGTATTCGCGCGGCCGCCGTCGAACGCGCGCTCGCAGCGGGGCAGACCCTGTTTCGCACCGGAGCCAGGACAGCCGGTCTCTACGAAATCGTCAAAGGCAAGGTGCGGCTGGTGCGTGTCGATCGCAGCGGGCGGGAGGCCGTCCTCCAGGTCGCCGCGCCGGGAGATACGTTGGCGGAAGCCTCCTTGTTTTCATCGACCTACCATTGCGATGCGATTGCAAGTACTGACGCGATTGTTCGACTTTATCCCAAGGCAATTCTGGTCAGTGAACTGCAGCGCAACCCGAAGTTCGCTCAGGCCTTCGCCGCGATGCTCGCGCGCCAAGTGATGACGCTGCGCACGCGTCTCGAACAGCGCAATATCCATTCCGCGCGCGACCGTGTGCGGCACTATCTCGCCATCAATGCCGACCCGAGCGGGCGGACGGTGGCGCTTTCGGGAACGCTCAAAGACATGGCCGCCGAACTGGGGCTCGCCCACGAAGCGCTCTACCGCACCCTGGCGGAGATGGCGGCCGATGGCGAGATCGAGCGCCGCAAGGGAACAATCCGTCTGATCAAATCCGCTACATGATCGCGATCATATGGGTCGGCATTCCGCCCGGTGTATAAGTGCGCCAACGGTACTCTCAAAATGAGGTCGATCATGTCTTCATGGTCATGGAAAGCCGGCCTCGCCGGCGTCGCGCTTCTTGCGGCCACCGCCTATGCGGCGGCGCAAATGTCGGGTCACCCGGGAATGCACGGTCAAATGGGCCCCGGCGGCTCGGATCAACCGATGATGTCGCCGCAGGGCGGCACACAGGGGCAGATGCACGCCCGCATGATGCAAATGATGCAGAGCGGCATGATGCCCGCAGGCATGCACGGGGACATGGACCACAACGGAATGATGGGAATGCAAGGCCGGCTGAGCGGCCAACCGACCCTGCCGGGACAGGACGTATTCGGCGCCATTCAAGAGGTGGTCCAAATCCTGGAGTCCGATCCCACCACCGACTGGTCGAAGGTGAATATCGCGGCACTGCGCGAACACCTTATCGACATGAACGAAGTGACGCTCCACGCCGCCGCAGCCGAGCGGCCGCTCGACAACGGCGTCGAAATCACCGTGACGGGCGAGGGCCGGACCCTCGAGGCGATCAAGCGCATGGTCCCGGCGCATGTCAGCGAACTCGTCAAGATCGGGTGGAACGCCAAGACAGAAGAACTGCCAAATGGCGTGAAGCTCACCGTCACGACGGACGACGCCAAACAGGCGATCAAGCTCAAAGCGCTCGGATTTATGGGAATCATGGTCCAGGGCGGGCACCATCAGCCTCACCATCTGATGATCGCCAGGGGCGAGCTTCACACGCACTGACGGGTTGCGCGACGCCCAGAGCGAGAATCGCGGTCCGTGCTATTGATGCGGCATGAATGATTTTGCCGCCGCGCTGCGCACTGCGGTCGATCTGATCCTTGGCTTCGATGCCGGGCTGCGTGACATCGTGGTGCTGTCGCTTGCGGTGAGCCTCACCGCGAGCGCTTGTGCTTTCGTCATCGGCGCGCCGCTCGGAACGGCCTTGGCGGTATATCGCTTCCGCGGGCGCGGGGCGCTGGTCGTCTTGGTCAATGCGTTGCTCGGCCTGCCGCCGGTGGTCCTCGGGCTTGCCGTTTATCTGTTGCTGTCGCGCTCCGGGCCGTTGGGATCGCTCGGCATCCTGTTCACGCCGACCGCAATGGTCATTGCGCAATGCGCGCTGGGGACTCCCATTGTCATCGCGCTGACGCACCGCATGGCGGTCGGGCTGTGGGCGGCTTACGGCGATGCGCTTCTGATCGACGGCGCCGCGCGCTGGCGCGCCATCCCGCCGCTGATGCGGATGGAGCCGGAAGGATTGCTGACCGCATTTCTGGCGGCGTTCGGCCGCGCCATTGCTGAGGTCGGCGCCATCATTATCGTCGGCGGCAATATCCTCGGCTACACCCGCACCATGACGACGGCGATCGTTTTGGAAACCAACAAGGGCAATCTCAGCCTGGCGCTGGCGCTGGGCATGATTTTGATCGTGCTGTCGATGGCGGTGAGCGCCGTGAGCCTGGGCTTGGGACGCGCCTTGCGTTAGAGCATGATCCCGAAAAGTGGAGACCGGTTTTCGGATAAGATCATGCTCAAAAAATACTAGACTATGATCCGATTCAAATGAATTGGATCATTGTCTAGTGCGTCGCTTCGCGGTGCGGCGGAAAGAACAGTTCCTCGCCGTTGATCTTGTAGGACGTGATGGCGTCGAGGCCGGCTTTCGAGGTGAGCCACTCGTGCCAAGTCCGCGCCTCGTTGATTCTCACCTTCGGCCACTTGGCGGGATTGACCAGAATGCTGCCGTAAGGATTGAACAGCGCCGGATCGCCGTCGGTCAAAATTTCGAGACTTTGCCGGTTCTTGAAATTGGCCCAGGTCGCGCGATCGGTGAGCGTGTAGGCGTTCATCGCGGCGGCGATATTCAAGGTTGGCCCCATGCCTTGGCCGAGGTCGCGATACCAGGGCGTCCTCTTGTCGGGCTGGATGCCGGCCGACTTCCACAGCCGAAGCTCCATCCGATTGGTGCCGCTGTCGTCGCCGCGGCTGGCGAACATGGCGTTTGCGCCGGCGATCTGCCCGAGCGCCTTGCGCGCGTCCTTCAGGCCGCGAATATGCGCCGGATCGGTATTGGGCCCGACGATGACGAAATCGTTGTACATCACGTCGCGGCGGTCGATGCCGAAGCCGTCGGCGACGAACTTGTCCTCGCCGATGCGATCGTGAACCAGCAGCGCATCGGCGTCGCCGCGCGCGCCGATCGCAAGCGCCTGTCCGGTTCCGACCGCGACGACATGCACGCCCAAGCCGGTCGCGGCGTGAAAGATCGGCAGGATGTGGTCGAACAGGCCTGAAGTCCTGGGTCGAGGTGGTCGAGCTGAGCGTGATGAAGCGCTCCTCGGCCTGGGCGGTCGTTACGATCAGGAACGATAAAAGCAGGGCGAAAATTCGAATCATTTCGGCATTCCTTGCGCGGACTCACCGGCAATGTAACCCGGGATCAGGCTTTGGTGAAACCCACCTCGCGCGAGCGACCTTACTTTCCGTCTTTTCATTGCGGCCCCGGCGCGCAACACTGATCGTTCTCGCAACGGATTGCGAACGTGGAATGGTGGAAAAGGCATGACCGGAGTTCAAGAAGCGCCGACGCAGGACAAGCCCGCACTGGCCAAAATCCGCACCGACGTGGTCGGCAGCCTGCTGCGGCCGGAGGTCGTCAAGGAAGCGCGCATTGCGTTCGACGACGGCAAGATCACCGCGGACGCGCTGCACGCCATCGAAGATCAGGCGGTGCGCGAGGCGGTGCGGCTGCAGGAGGACGCGGGCCTCGACGTGGTCACCGACGGCGAAATGCGCCGGCTCAATTTCCAGGACAGCTTTGGCGCCTCGGTGGAAGGCTATGACGCCAACCGCTCGACGCTGAAAGTGTACGAGCAGCGCGTCGAGGGTGCGGCGCCGGGGCAGCGTTGGGATATCGCGCAGATGCATCATGCCGGCACGGCGGTGTCGCATCGCCGGCCGGCCAAGGCGCGATTGACGCTTGCGCACAACATTCCGCTCGAGGAATACCGCTTCGTCAGCAAGGTGGCGAAGGCGCCGGCTAAAGTCTCGCTGATCGGGCCGGACCGCATCTCGCAGCGCTTCGAATACGAAAACTCGACCGCGGTCTATCGCGACATGGAGGCGTTCCTGGCCGACGTCGTTGCGATCGAGCGGCAGATCGTGTCGAGCCTGGTCGAGGCCGGCTGCCGCTACGTCCATATCGACGCGCCGGGTTTCACCGCTTACGTCGACGACGCCACCATGGCGCAGATGCGCGCGCGCGGCGAAGATCCGATGCAGAATTTCGCTCGCTCTCTGCAGGCGGAAGCCGCGGTGATCGCCAATTATCCCGGCGTCGACCTTCGGCATCCATCTGTGCCGCGGCAACCAGCGCAGCATGTGGCACCGCGAAGGCACCTACGACGCCATCGCCGAAAAATTGTTCAACGAGCTGCCGCACGACCGCTTCCTGCTCGAATACGACACGCCGCGCGCCGGCAGTTTTGCGCCGCTGCGCTTCGTGCCGAAGGGCAGGGTGGTGGTGCTCGGCCTCGTCAGCACCAAAGTGGCGGAGCTCGAAACCATCGACGCGCTCAAACGGCGGATCGACGAGGCGAGCAAATTCCTGCCCCTCGACCAGCTCGCCATCTCGCCGCAATGCGGCTTTGCCTCCGACGTGGTCGGGAATTTGCTCGGCCCCGACGATCAGAAACGTAAGCTTGAGGTAGTAGTTGAGACGGCGCGGCAGGTGTGGGGCTGATGTGAGTTAACGCGCACGTTGCCAAACAAGCTGCGCCGACTCCGCCGGATTGGCCGTCGAGCTTGCCGCCGTGTAGCGCAACTCGTCGCCCGTGAACTCGAACTTTCGTTGCTGGTCGGTGCCTTCCCAGTTGGGGAACGAACTGCGCTCGATGTGAAGCGTGACGATGCGGTCGGCCTCGCTCACCGTGTAGGTACCGAAATACGCTACCACGCCGTTTGATATGGCTTTGTATTCCTCGGGCGTGCCCACCATCCGGTTGTTGGAGACGAATTTCGGCAGGTTGGCGGCCATAACTTGCGTGGCAAAGCGCGTGCCGTCGAACACCAGCATGCCCTTGGCCTTCGGACCGAACGGCTCGATGGCGGTGCCGTCGGGGCTCACGTAGCGGATCGAAAGGAGCGTCCACGTGCCGACAAACTGGGCTTTGGCGGTCTGTGCCGTCGCCGCGCCGCCCGCGAACAGCGACAACGCCAGACCCACTGTCGCCACGATCGATTTGCGCGAAACGGCTGTTCGAGACACGATGTTCCGAGACATGGCTATGAACCTTTGCTGGCGGACCCGTTGGTCCGTACCTAGTACCGGATTGCCGACTGTGTGGTAATTGTCTATCGTTGAAACAGACTGTTCGTGCAGACCGAACAATGCGCGGCACTGAATTTGCCGAAATGGCGGCGTTTGTTGCCATCGCCGAGGGGCGCAGTTTCGCCAAGGCCGCCGCGCGGCTGCGGCTCGCCCGCTCGACCGTCAGCCAGAATCTGCGCGCGCTCGAGGAGCGGCTTGGCGTTCGCCTACTCAATCGGACCACGCGCAGCGTCTCGCTGACAGAGGCCGGCGAGCGGCTGTTGGCGCGCGTGCGGCCGGCGCTCGGCGAATTGCGGATGGCGGGCGAGGAGATCAAGGATTCTCGCCGCGGTCCGGCCGGCGTGCTGCGCCTTGTGGTGCAGCCGCCTGTTGCCAGCCTCCTGATCGGACCGATCCTGGCGCGCTTCCTCGCCGAATATCCCAGCATTCGGCTGGATGTTGCCGTGGTCAAGATGCCGGCTGATATTGTACGCGACGGCTTTGATGCCGGCATCCGCCTCGGTGAGCAGGTCGAGCGCGACATGATCGCGATGCGCGTCATGGGAGAAGCACGCTTCCTCGTCGTCGCGTCGCCGGAATATCTCACGCTCCATCCCGCGCCGAAATCGCCGCGCGACTTGCAGCAGCACAATTGCATCCGCAATCGCCTGCCGAATGGCGCGATCTTCGGCTGGGAGTTTCATAAGGGCAGCCGCAGCATTCAGGCCATCGTCGACGGTTCGCTCATTGTCGATGATATCGATCTGTCGATCCGCGCCGTTCTGGACGGCATCGGGCTCGCTTATCTGCTGCACGATTACGTCGCATCGCATCTTGCGAGCGGCCGGCTGGTGCCGCTGCTCGAAAGCTGGTCGCCGCGGCTCTCGGGATTCTTCCTCTATCATCCGAGCCGCCGGCAAGTGACGGCACAGCTTCGCGCGCTGATCGATTTCCTAAAGGTCGAAACCAGGCGGCGCGGCATCGAGCCGTCTGCCTCGCCACGCGGCAGCGTCCATCCGAATTATCGTTTGGCCGGAAAAGGCCGCAAGTAAAAAATCAGCCGCTACGTCCCGTAGCTCTGGATCAACGACCCCGCCACCAGCGTCCAGCCATCGACCAGGACGAAGAAGATCAGCTTGAACGGCAGCGATACCACGACCGGTGGCAGCATCATCATGCCCATGGACATCAGCACCGAGGCGACTACGAGATCGATGATCAGGAACGGCAGGAACAACAGGAAGCCGATCTCGAAGGCGCGTTTGAGCTCCGAGATCATGAAAGCGGGGATCAGCACGCGCATGGACACGTCGTCGGGGCCTTTCGGCGGCGCTTCGCCCGACATGTCCATGAACAATTGCAAATCTTTTTCGCGGACGTTCTTTTCCATGAAGCCGCGCAGCGGCCCGGAGGCGCGGTCGAACGCCTCGTTGACGCTGATCTCGTTAGCGACCAGCGGTTTGACGCCGACGTTGTAGGCTTTGGTAAGCACCGGCCCCATCACGAAGGCGGTGAGGAACAGCGCCAGCGAGATGACCACCGAATTGGGCGGCGCCGTCGCCGTGCCGAGCGCGGTGCGCAACAGCGACAGCACCACGACGATCCGCGTGAAAGAGGTCATCATGATGAGAATGGACGGCGCCAGCGACAGCACCGTAAACAGCGCTATCAATTGAATGATGCGCTCGTTCAGCCCGCCGCCGGCGGCGCCCTGACCGAAATTGATGCTAATGTCCTGCGCGGCGAGCGGCGTCGCCGTTACTAGAAGTGCCGCTACTGAGGCCGCCACCGTATTGAACCGGACGCGGCGGCCACGTGATGCGATCATTCAGCTCTTGTTTGTGGGGCGACCCAACAAACTTGCCATCTCCTGTTCGAGATTGTCGTAGAGCGTGGTGCTCTGGGGCGGTTTTGCCGGCGGCGCGTTGCGTGCCGGCTTCGGCTCGGCCGGGCGTGCGGAGCGAGGTTGTGGCGGCGACGGCGGCGGTTCGGGCGCCGCAGCCTGCTCAGCGGGTTGCGCTTGGCGCGGCTCTTGACGCGGTTGCGGCCCCGGCGCGCGCGCTTCGGCCGGAGCATTGGGCTTGCGTAACGCCGCTTCGAGACGATGCGCCATCTCGGCGAGGCTTTGATCGGCCGCCGCGGTATCTGCGGGTGTCGGCGTCGGCGCCGCCTGCACCGCGGGCGGGGCGCGCGGTTCGGGACGGGCCACTGCGCGGTTCGGCGCGTGCTTCTAGCGGCGCGCGCGCCGGAGCCGGCGTGCGAACACGGCTCGGCGGCGACGGCGGTGCCGGACGCGCCGAAAGCTCGTCGGCCAGCGCCGCCAAAGTATCGCGTTGCGGCCGTGCCGGCGCTGCCGGCGGCGCGTCGGCTTGGGGCTGCAGCGGCGGCCAAGCCGGCGCTTCATCGCTTGCCGGCTCGATCTTCGGCGCCGGACGCGCCGGCGGCGGCGGGGTGATCACTTCAGGCTGCAGCGGCCACGAGCCGTTGCCGTTTTCCGGTAGCGGAATGGCACGCGGCAAGGGCTCCACGGCGGCCGGACGTGCAAGCGCGACGTCGCGGGGCGCCGCGACCGCGCGCACGATATTGGCTTCGACGACCACATCGGTCGGTCCGCCGATCATCAGAAGGTGCTCGACATTGTCGCGCCGGACCAGGATCAGGCGGCGGCGGGCGTCGACGCTGGCATAATCAATGACGCCGAGCCGCGGCTGGCGGCCGCGCGTGCTGGCGCCGCCGAGTCGGCCGCTGGAAAAGCGGCGCAAGCCCCATGCGCCCACGCCGATCAAACCGAGCACGAGAAGGAATGCCAGGAAAAACTTCACGACGAACGGCATCTCCGTGCCGAACACACCATCCAAAAACATTCGCCGTTCTCCCCGTTTTGCGACGGCAGCCCACTGGCGGGCCAATGGTTAACAGCGCGGGTAACATTTGCCGCCGCGATTACTAAGAAACTCTTAATACCAATAGCCGATTTCGTCCCCGAAGCCGACAGGGCAAGCATTCTCATGGTAAACGGCGAATTAATGGCAAAACCCCTGGGAACTTGGCTTTAACCGGGCATTAACCATACGGCCGGCAAAGTCTGCCCAGTAAAACTACTTAGGGCCGCCGGCGATGCCGATCACCGATATTCCAATCCTGTCGATGCTCCGCGAGCGCATGGAATGGCATCAGGAGCGCCAGCGCGTATTGGCCGAAAACGTCGCCAATGCCGATACGCCGAACTACCGCGCCAAGGACTTGGCGCCGCCGGATTTCTCGCACGAAATTCAGCTCGCTTCGCTGGGGCTCGATCGCACCAATCCGCTCCATATCAACGCGCAGGCCAGCGGCGGCTCGGCGTTCGCCGCCGACAACAGCGGCCGCTACGAGATCCGCCCGCGCGGCAATTCGGTGACCCACGAAGACGAGATGCTGAAAGTGGCGTCGAACCAGATGGATTACGAGGCGGTGACCTCGCTCTATACGCGCAGCCTCGCCCTGATCAAGATCGCCATCGGCAAGGCTTAAGCAAAACGGACGCATCATGGACTTTCTCAAATCGCTCGCCATCGCCGCGTCCGGCCTGCACGCCCAGATCGGCCGCATGGAGATCATCTCCGAGAACATCGCCAATGCCAACTCGACCGCGCAAACCAAGGGCGGCGATCCGTATCGGCGCAAGATCGTGACCTTTTCGTCGGAGCTCGACCGCTCGCTCGATGCCCACGTGGTCAAGCTCGGCCACGTCCAAACCGACACGTCCGATTTCACCGTCAAGCACGAGCCCGGCAATCCGGCTGCCGACGCCAACGGCAACGTCAAATATCCGAACGTGAACGCGCTGGTCGAAATGACCGACCTGCGCGACGCGCAGCGCTCCTACGAAGCCAATCTCAACATCATCACCGCCACGCGCCGCATGCTCCAGCGCACCCTCGACATCCTCAAAGGTTAGCCATGCCGACACCGGTCGCCGCCGCCAATGCCTATGCCGCGCTCGCGCGCATGGCCGAACAGACCGCAAGCCTCGGCCGCGGCGCCGCTACGTCGGAATCGTCGGCGCCGAATTTTAGCGCGGTCTTGAAAGACGTGATCAACGCCGTGTCCGATGCGGCGCAAAAATCCGATACCCAGGCGCACGCCGTGGCGACCGGCAAATCCAACATGGTCGACGTCGTCACCGCGGTCGCCGAGACCGAGACCGCGGTGCAGACGCTGGTTTCGGTGCGCGACAAGGTGATCGCGGCCTATGAGGACATTTTGAAAATGCCGATCTGAGAATCGGCACCGATGACGTCGAAAGATTAAGTTAGGGGAGAGCATGACCGGACCGGAAGTGATGGACGTGGCGCGCGACGCGATCGAGACACTATTGCTCGTCGCTTCGCCGCTGATGCTGGTGGGGCTGGTCGTCGGCGTCGCCATTTCGCTGTTGCAGGCGCTCACGCAGATCCAGGAAACCACTCTGGTCTTCGTGCCAAAAATTCTTGCGATCTTTATCGCGATGCTGGTCGCGCTGCCGTTCATGGCCGACGCCTTGCACAACAATTTCCTGAGGCTCGCCGCGCACATCACCAACGGCTAAGCAGGCTTTAGGCCGTGCACCTCGACGTGTCCTTCCTTCCGGCGATCGGGGCGGCCTTCCTTCTGGTCTTCGCCCGCACCGGAACCATGGTGATGCTGCTGCCGGGTCTTGGCGAGCAGAACGTTTCGCCGCGGCTGCGGCTCACCATCGCGCTCGTGCTTGCCGCAGTCCTCTTGCCGCTGCATCGCTCGGCCTATCACATCGACACCAGCGCATTGGGTCCTACGATCGTGCTGCTGGTCGAGGAAATCATGATCGGCGCCGTGCTCGGGCTCACGGCGCGGCTGACCATCTCGGCGCTGGAAGTGGCGGGCTCGGTGATCGCCCAGCAACTCGGCTTGGGCTTCGTCACCACCATCGATCCGACCCAGGGCGAGCAGGGCGTGATCATCGGCAATTTCCTCACCATGCTCGGCATCACGCTGTTCTTCGCCACCGACATGCACTACCTCGTCATCGCCGCGCTCAACTCGAGCTACGACCTGTTTGAGCCGGGCGAGGTGCCCGCCGTCGGCGACGTCGCGGCGCTGGTCACCAAGACCGCTGCCGGCGCGTTTCGCATCGGCATCCAGCTCTCCGCGCCGTTCCTCGCCTTCGGGCTGCTGTTCAATATCGGGCTCGGCGTGCTGTCGCGGCTGATGCCGCAGATGCAGGTGTTCTTTGTCGCGCTGCCGCTGTCGATCCTGATCGGGCTGTCTGTTCCTCCTCCTCGTGCTCGGCACCATGATGGGTTTTTTCCTCGATTACGTCGGCGGCGTGCTGCACGAACTCGGCCCGCACGCCTGAGGCACGCCGGTGGCCGAAGAACGCGACGATACCGAACGCTCGGAAGACCCGACAGCGAAGCGGCTTGATGATGCCATCAAGCGCGGCGACGTGGTGCGCAGCACCGAGGTCAACACCTGGTTCACGATCGCCGGCGGCGTGCTGGTGCTGATGGTGTTCGCAACGCCGATGGCGCAGACGCTGGAAATGACGTTCCGCGGCGTTTTGGCCAATTCCTATCAGATACCGGCCGACGGCCCGGCGATCGCCAATCTCGTCAAGAAAATCGCCATCGACGTACTGGCTGCGCTCGGCATTCCGTTTTTGCTGCTGACGCTTGCGGCGCTGCTCGGCACTGCGATCCAGCATCGCATCGTCTTCTCGGTCGAGCCGCTGATCCCGCATCTGTCCAAAATTTCGCCGGCGGCAGGCTTCAAGCGGCTGTTCTCGCTGCAGGCGCTCGCCAATTTCGCCAAGGGCCTCGCCAAGCTCATGATCTTCGGCGCGGTGATCACTGCGATGTTGTGGCCGCAGCGTCACCGTCTTGCTGGGCTGGTCACCGCCGATCCGTCTTCGATCCTCCCCTTCACCAAATCGCTCACCATGCAGATGCTCGGCACGGTGGTGGCGATCCTCGCCATCGTCGCGGTGGCCGACTACTTGTTCCAGCACCGCCAGTGGTACGACCGGCAGAAAATGTCCGTTCGCGAGATGAAGGAGGAGTTCCGCCAGACCGAAGGCGATCCGATGGTCAAGGGCAAGATCCGGCAATTGCGCCAGGCGCGCATGCGAAAGCGCATGATGGCGGCAGTGCCCACGGCGTCCGTGGTCATCACCAACCCGACCCACTTTGCCATCGCGCTGCGCTACGAGCGCGGCATGAATGCGCCGCTCTGCGTCGCCAAGGGCACAGACCTGATCGCCCGCAAAATCCGCGAAGTCGCCGAGGCCCACGGCATCCCGGTGGTCGAGAACCCGCCGCTGGCCCGCGCGCTGCACGGCACGGTGGAAATCGACCAGGAAATTCCGCAGGAGCACTACCGCGCTGTTGCCGAAATCATCGGCTACCTGATGCGGCTGCGGCGGCTGGTGGCGCGGTGAGGGCGGCGGCGAGGCACTTATTGTGCGGCCCGGTGCAAATCCCCTTGCGCAATTCAGCGGGGCTTGGCACTGAAAGCGAGCCGGAATTGCGAGGCGGCGGATGACGGCACAGGACACGGTCAGCCGGGGCGGGGAGCCGGTCGAGGCTAGCCTCGCGCGTAAGGCGATCGACCGCAGCTCGGCGACCGAGCGCGGCGGCAGCGTCGTGCTGGTGCTGCTGGTCGCCGGCATGCTGGTCGCGGCCGCGACCGCCATCGTCGTCCTCGGCCGCAGCAATGCCGAGCCCTATATCCTGGCATTCCTCGCGGTACTTGCCACCGTGGGCGTATTCTCCCTGTTCGCGCTCGCCTGCGGCATCCTGCGGCTGCCGGCGGCGAGCGCCGTCAGCCCGCTGATCAAGTCGGTGGTCGACGGCGCCTTCGATGGCGTCGTCGTCACCGATGCCGGTGGCCGCGTGGTCTATGCCAATGCCGCCTATCTCGACCTGATCCAGGCGTCGGACTTGAACGACATGCGGCCGGTGGAGCGCGTGTTTATCGGCGATGCGGACGCCTCCGAAGCGATCTACCGGCTGCTCAAGGCGGCCCGCGAAGGCACGCGCGCCCAGGAAGTGGTGCGCGTCGCCGGCGTCGGTGACCGGCCGCCGCGCTGGCTGCGCTTCAAGATCCGCCCGCTCGGCGACGGCCGCCGCGAGGCTCGCCTGACGGTGTGGTCGCTCACCGACGTGTCGCGCGACCGCGACCAGCAGGAATATGCGTTTCAGGCGCTGCAGCACGCCATCGACTATCTCGATCACGCGCCGGCCGGCTTTTTCTCCGTCGATGCCAAGGGCGACATCATCTATCTCAACAAGACGCTGGCCAACTGGCTCGACCAGGATTTGGCCCAGGTCGGCTCCGGCGGCCTCAAGCTCGCCGACCTGATTTGGGGCGACGGCGCCGCGTTATTGACCACGCTGCAAGGCGCGCCGGGCGAGGTGAAGACTGAGGTGCTCGATCTCGATCTGCGCACCCGCAGCGGCCGCACGCTGCCGGTGCGGCTCTATCACAAGCTCGCCTTTGGTGCCGATACCGCGCCCGGTCCGTCGCGCACACTGGTGCTCAATCGTGCCAAGGACGACGGCACCGATCCGCAGCGCGCCGCCGACATCCGCTTCATGCGGTTTTTCCACCACACGCCGATGGCGATCGCGACCATCGACAAACAGGGCGGCGTCATCCGCACCAATCCGCTGTTCGCGCGGCTCTTCCACGGCACCCGCGGCGGCGGCGCCGAGGGTGAGGACCGCTCGATCCGCACCATCGTCGCTGAGCGCGACCGGCCGGCGCTCGAAGCCGCCATTCGCGCCGCCGCGGCCGGCAAGGCCGACATCGCGCCGGTCGATGCGATGCTGGCTGGGCCGGGCGAGCGCTCCGGCCGCTTCTATGTCACCGCGGTCGAGGAAGCGGAGCGCGATCAGGAAGCGGCCATCGTCTACGCGCTCGAGACCACGGCGCAGCGCGAGCTCGAGACCAAGGTCACGCAGACCCAGAAGATGGAGCTGGTCGGCCAGCTTGCCGGCGGCATCGCTCACGATTTCAACAACGTGCTCTCCGCCATCATGATGGCGACCGATTTCCTGCTCAATGCGCATAAGCCGACCGACCCGTCGTTCCAGGACATCATGCAGATCAAGCAGAATGCCAACCGGGCGGCGAGCCTGGTGCGGCATCTGCTCGCCTTCTCGCGCAAGCAGACGATGCGGCCGCAGGTGCTCGATCTCGGCGAGGTGCTGTCCGATCTCAACATGCTGTTGCGGCGGCTGATCGGCGAAAAGGTCACGCTGCAAGTGGTGCATGGCCGGGATCTTTGGCCGGTCCGCGTCGACATTTCGCAATTCGAGCAGGTGATCGTGAATCTGGCGGTCAATGCCCGCGACGCCATGCCCGGCGGCGGCAAGCTCGAACTGCGCACAACCAATGTCACGGCCAAGGACTGCGAACGCTTCCACGCCAAGGGCATGCCGGCCGCCGACTACGTGCTGGTCGAAGTCAGCGACAGCGGTACCGGCATTCCGGGGGCGATTGTCGATAAGATTTTCGAGCCGTTTTTTTCGACCAAGGAGGTCGGCAAGGGCACGGGCCTCGGTCTCTCGACGGTCTACGGCATCATCAAGCAGACCGGCGGCTTCGTTTACGTCAATTCGGTCGAAGGCAAAGGCACCACGTTCCGCATCTTCCTGCCGCGGCACATTGCCAGCGCGCAGGACGCGGTACCGGAACACGCCGCCGAAGCCCAGGTGTCTTCGCTCATCGGCGTGCTTGCGGCAGCCGCGGAGGTCAAGCCGCCGGCCAACGCCGACCTCACCGGCGAAGGCACCATCCTTCTGGTCGAAGACGAGGAGGGGTTGCGCGCGCTCAACGCCCGCGGCCTGACGTCGCGCGGCTATACCGTGCTCGAAGCCGGCAACGGCGTCGAGGCGATCGATGTGCTGGAGAAAATCGACGGCCGGGTCGATCTCGTGGTGTCCGACGTGGTGATGCCGGAAATGGACGGACCGACCTTGCTGCGGGAATTGCGCAGCCGCGATCCCGAGCCTGAAGATCATCTTCGTCTCCGGCTATGCCGAAGATGCTTTCCAGAAGCATCTGCCCGCCGACGGCCAACAATTCGCGTTCCTGGCAAAGCCCTTCACGCTCAAGCAGCTGGTTGCGGCGGTGAAGGAGACCATGGCGGCGTGATCGCGATCCGTCCTGCGCTTTGAAATTTCGGGAAATTGTCGGTCGCGGCGACCCGCGCTAAAGTCGTGTTGGCTTGCGGTGTCGCCGGCGAACGCGGAATTAGAAAAATTCGCGTCGGGGAGGGACCATGTGGATCGCGCTTGTCATCAGCCACGGGCTTTTGGCGTTCCTCTTGCTCGGTGCGATCACGCACCAGGTCGTGAGCGTCTGGGCGCCGATGCGCGCGCGGGCTGGTAATTTCGTTGCGCGCTATCGCGCCGTCGGCTCGGCCAACTACGTGAACGCCGTCATCGTGCTCTACATCGCCACGATGATTATGGGCGCGATCATCTACACCGATTACCGCATCACCGCCCGCTTGACCCTGGAACAGGGCCGCTACTGGAAATCGTTCGGCGCCTTCGAGCTCAAGGAACATTTGATCGCCATCGGCTTGGCGACGCTTCCGGCCTATTGGTACTTCTGGCAGCCGTCCCAGGATGCCGAGCATGCGCGCACGCGCATGATGCTGACCACGCTGTTGGCTTTCGTCATCTGGTGGGGCTTTCTTACCGGCCACGTCGTCAACAACATTCGCGGGCTTGGTACGTAAAGAGTTTAAGCCAATGACAAGCCGGTTCCCGGTCTTCGCCGTTACCTTCGCTGCGGTCTACGCGGCGGTGTACTACTTCGCCGTCGACTACAATTGGGCGCTGTTCTCCTACGGTCCGGCGGTCGGCGAATGGACATTATTCACGCATCCGGCCTCGGCCGGCCCGACCATGTATTGGTATGGCTGGATCGCGACCTCGGCGCTCGCCGGCGCATTCGCCGGGCTCGTCGCCTGCCTGCTGCCGATGAGTGTGAGCCGGCGTCTGTGGTCGGGCCTTGCCTGGCTGGTTCCCGTGTGCGCGATGGCCGCATTCGCATATCTTCTCAGCGGTTACTGGACGCGATAAATTGCCTTGTCGCGCGCGCGCCGCAAGTTCGGCGTGCCGCGGCAACATATCGTCCGGGAATACGTCGCATGACGCTCGATCGTGTCTGGCTGCGCGTCGCTCTCATCGCCGCGGTCATACTTGCCATTCCGACATTGCCGCGCGCCGGCGGCGTCAGTTTCGGCGACGACGATGCCAATAATTCGGACGACGGTCCGTCTTATTTCGGCTTCGTGCGCGAGGTCGACGGCCCGGGCGTCGCCGACGCCAAAGTTACCGCGGCGCTGAAGGACCGCGGCGCGCTGGTGACGCGCACCGACATCATGGGCGTCTACAAGATTCCCGGCTTCGGCAAGGACATCAATCCCGACGACATCGTCATCTCCTGCGCCAAGGACGGCTATACCGAAGCCAACGTGGTGCGCCGGCCGCGCGACAACGGCGACACCAAGGATCCGATCGAGGTCGAGTGCTACCTCAAACACAATTGAAGCGCTTATTGCTCATCGCAGCGGCGGCGGCGCTTGTCGTCTCCCTTGGCCAAGCAAGCACCGGTCATGCACAAACCCTGACCGGTTCGGTGACATCCGCCGAGGAAGGCGCGATGGAAGGTGTGCTGGTGAGCGCGCAAGCGGCCGCCTCGCCCATCACCGTCACCGTCGTCAGCGACGAGCACGGCCATTTTCGCTTCCCGGATGGACGCCTCGCGCCCGGGCCTTACGCGCTGCGCATTCGCGCCATCGGCTACGAGCTTGACGGTCCGCAGGCGGTCGAGCTTGGCGCCGCTTCGACCGAAGTGGCCATAAAGCTGCGCAAAACCTCCGACCTCGCGGCGCAATTGACCAACACCGAATGGTTCATGAGCATGCCCGGCACGCCGGAGCAGAAGCGGCCGCTGATCGAATGCATGAGTTGCCACACCTTCGAGCGCATCGTGCGCTCGACCTACGATGCCGAAACATTCTTTCCCGTGCTCAAGCGCATGGCGCAATACGCCAACAACACGACGCAAGCGCGGGTGCAGTCGCGGCTTGCCGAGCGCGAGGTGCACGACGACCTGGTGCGCAAGCTCGCCGCCTATCTGGCGACGGTGAATCTGAGCGGCCGGCCGACCTGGCCCTACGAGCTGCAAGCCTTGCCGCGGCCCAAGGGCCGCGCCACCCACGTCGTCATCACCGAATACGATCTGCCGCGCAAAACCATTGCGCCGCACGACGTGCGCACCGATGCGCAGGGCCATGTCTGGTATTCGAATTTCGTCGAGAATTTTCTCGGCGAGCTCGATCCGAAGACCGGCGCGCACCGGCAATACGCCATACCGGTACGAAAGCCCGGCTCGCCGACCGGCGCGCTCGACCTCGAGGCGGATAGCGACGGCAATCTGTGGCTCGCCATGATGTTCCAGACCGGCGTCGCCAAGTTCGACATGACGACGAAGACTTTTCAGATGTTCCCAGTCCAGGCCGCTCTCGACAACGCCGCCGCGCAGCAGTCCATGGTGATGCCGCGGGCTTCGAGCGTCGACGGCAAGGTGTGGAGCAACGAGGTTGCCAAGCAGTCGATCCTGCGGCTCGATCTGAAGACCGGACAATACGAATTGATCGACCCGTTCAAGTTTCTGCCCAAGGGCCGCCAGCATGCGCCCTATGGCATGGCGGCGGACCGGGAGAACAATCTCTACTTCATGGATTTCGCCGACGAGAATATCGGCCGCATCGATGCCAAGACCGGCGTGGCGACGATCTACCCGACGCCGACGCCGAAATCGCGGCCGCGCCGGACCATGCTCGACGATCAGGGCCGGCTCTGGTTCACCGAATTCGCCGCCAACAAGCTCGGCCTGTTCGACATCAAGACCGAATCGTTCAAGGAGTGGGACGTGCCGACGCCGCACACTTATCCGTACGATGTCTTTATGGACAAGAACGGTGAGTTATGGAGCGGCGGCATGGCAAGCGATCGCGTGCTGCGGTTCGACCCGCAGAGCGGGCAGTCGATCGAATATCTCTTGCCGCGGCCGACAAATATTCGCCGCGTCTTTGTCGACAATTCGACCAATCCGGTGACATTTTGGGCCGGCAACAATCACGGCGCGGAAATTTTTCGCGTCGAGCCGCTTGACTAGCATTTTGTTCTGCGACGGCAAGATCGCGCACCTGATCTGTGCGACACGCATGATGCAAAAGCCGCGTGCGGCGGTGCATCGCGGTGCGACACGTTTGCGTGCGACGCTTTGCGACAGCTCTGAACCTCTCGCCCTCGCGTACCAATCGCGTACCGATCGGAAGGACCAGAGTGCCTATGCAGTGGTTGCGATCGCTTGCGACATTTGCCGCGCTGGCTGTTGCTCTGCTGTTGTGGGCGGAGGACGCCGACGCGCGCCTCGAAGGCGGACCGAGCGTCGGCACAAGCAGCGTCGGCAGAAGTGCTGAGGGAACTTTGCTGGCGCCGCAGGTTGCTGCGCCAGCGTTTGCCGTGATCGCCGCGAACGATCACGCGACGGCGGGATCGTCATCTTATCCGGGCGGCTCGCTCGGCGGTTTGTTCAACCGGCCGGGAGTTATCGGCGGATTTGCTGCGGGCTTTCTCGGCTCGGGCGTGCTCGGTTGGCTGTTCGGTCACGGTTTTGTCGGCGAGCTTGGCAGCGTGGCCTCGATCCTTGGCCTCGTCTTTCAGCTTGCGCTGATTGCGCTATTGTGCCGGCTGATCTGGACTTGGTGGAGCGGCCGCAACGCGCCGGCCTTTGCCGGCCTGTCGCCGCGGCAATTGGCCGATCCCTACCTGCGCTCGCGCCACGAATTTCTTCCCGACATCGAGGCGCCGCCCGCCGCGGACGATGTCGCCGTCGACAATCATCGGGTCGTCAGCAAGTAATTTTCGGGCTGTTATTGCGGCGCCGGCGAGTCGTGACACGCCACCGGCGCGTCGCCAGTGCTGCTGTGCTGCCAGGCCGGCACGTCGCATTTGGTGCAGGCGCCGAGCATCAGGGCGAAGCCGAGCAGGGCAAGGAGCCGCAGCATGGCGCCGCCGCAATGGCTTAGGCCCCGCAGCGCGGTCCATGACATAGTCCTTGCGTCGTCCGCCATGATCCCTCTCACCGCCCCCGCGATGATACCGCGTCTGGCCGTCCACCGCGAGGGCGCCGGCGCGGCACCAATGCGGCGATAGCAAGGGTATCGCGCCGGAATTTCCATTATCTTACTGCGCCGCGACCCGCCGCCCATTGTTCCGCAAGGGGAGGGATGGGTCGCCATTGGAGGACAACGACCATGGACATTCATCCCTGTGGCTCCCGGCCGTCGCGCCGGGGACCGGCGGACTCTTTCACCGGCGTGGTTTGGCAAGATCCGATCATCGAGGCACCGGCGCCGGCGCGCATCCGTTCCGGCCTGGTGCGCTTCGAGCCCGGCGCCCGCACCCATTGGCACACCCATCCGCTCGGCCAGACTTTGTGCGTCATGTCCGGCTGCGGCCGGGTGCAGACCTGGGGCGGCAAGGTGCGCGAGATCCGCGCCGGCGACGTGGTCTGGATTCCGCCGGGCGAAAAGCATTGGCACGGCGCCGGTCCGACCACGGTGATGATGCATGTGGCCATGCAGGAAGCGCTCGACGGCAAGCACGTCGAGTGGTTGGAGCCGGTCACCGACGAGCAGTACAAGGCCGCGGTCGGCTAGCGGACGAGGTTAGACCATGCGCTACGAACTTTATTACTGGCCGAGCATCCAGGGCCGCGGCGAATTCGTCCGCCTCGCGCTCGAAGAGGCCGGCGCCGACTATGTCGACATCGCGCGCCGGCCGGGCCGGCGCGGCGTGCCGGCGATGATGACAGTGCTCGAAGACAAGCGCAGCGCGCGGCCGCCTTACGCGCCGCCGTTTCTCAAGGCCGGCAAGATCGTCATCGCGCAGACCGCGAATATTTTGCTCTATCTCGGCTCGCGGCTCGATCTGGCACCGCGCGACGAGGCGGGAAGATTGTGGGCGCATCAATTGCAGCTCACCATCGCCGACCTCGTCGTGCATATTCACGACACCCACCATCCGGTGTCGGGCTGGCTCTATTTCGAGGAGCAGCGGCCGGCGGCGCGGCGGCGCACCCAGGATTTCTGGCGCTACCGCGTGCCGAAATTTCTGGGCTATTTCGAGCGCGTGCTGCACAACAACGGCGGCACCTACATGGTCGGCCGCCGGACGAGCTACGTCGACCTGTCGATGTTCGAGATCGTCGAGGGCCTGCGCTATGCCTTCCCCAAACGCATGAAGCGCTTCGAGAAGAAAGTGCCGGGGCTGGTCGCGCTGCGCGATCGCATCGCCAAGCGCCCGCGCATCAAAGCCTATCTGGCATCGAAGCGGCGCATCCCGTTCAGCCAGTGGGGCATCTATCGCTACTTCAAGGAACTGGACCAATGACGCCCTCGCATCGAACGCGCGCAGCGAGGCCGCCGAGGCTGAAGGTGAATGCATGAACGATACGACCGGGACACGCCCGTTTTCGCCCAAGATCGATCGCACCTATCCCAAGCCGAAACTGAAATTGCCGCCGGGGGCGTGCGATACGCATTTCCATTTCATCGGCCCGCAAAAGCAGTTTCCGCTAAAGCCCAACCACGTCTTTGGCCATCTCGAATTCGAGGACACGCCGATCGAGGATTGGCTGAAGATGCAGGACGCGCTGGGTCTCACACGCGGCCTGCACGTGCAGTCGATGATGTACGAGAACAATTACGAGCTCGCGCTGCACGGCCAATGCCGGTTTCCCGACCGCTTGCGCGCGGTGGTGATTCCGTGGCCGGGCATCACCGAGGGCGAACTCGACATCCTCACCAAGGCCGGTGCCGTCGGCTACCGCATCACCAACCGGCTCATGAAAACCATCGACGATCGCCTGGTGGCCCGCACCCACGAACACGGCTGGTCCATGCACTACCTCGTCAAACTGGACGAGAAGGACGACTGGAACGCGCAAATCCTGGCTTCACCCGGGAAACTTCGTCATCGAGCATATGGGCGGCGTCAATCCGGCCAAGGGCGTCGACGGCGCCGGATTCAAGTTCATGCTGCGCTGTCTCGACACCGGCCGCTGCTGGGTGAAACTGTCGCCGCGCATTTCGAACCAGGAGACGTTCCCGTTCTCCGACACCGACCCGCTGGTGCACAAGCTCGTCGAATATGCGCCGACGCGGCTGCTGTGGGGCTCCGACTGGCCGCACCCGCAATATTTCAAGCCGATGCCGAACGACGTCGCTTTGCTCGACATGATGCTGGACTGGGTGCCCGACGAAAAAACCCGCAAGCTGATCTTCGTCGACAATCCGGCCGAATTGTTCGGATTTCCGCCGGCGTAAACGGGAACGCGTCGGGCGAAACCGTGGGGATCAGCCAGGCTTGATGTCGGCCGCCTTGATGATCGGCGCCCACTTGGCGGTTTCCGCCTGCTGCAGCGCCCCGAGCGCTTCCGGGCTCTGTTGCTCGCGCGCGGGCAGGACGAAGCCGAAGCCGGCCAAACGGTCGCGCAGCCCCTGGTCGGCCAACGTCTCGACGCAGGCGGCATTGAGCCTGGCAACGACGTCCTTCGGCGTGCCTTTCGGCGCGTAAATCGAATACCAATTCTGCAAATGAACGCCGGGCACGCCGGCCTCGTCCGCAGTCGGCACCTCCGGCGCAATGGTCACGCGCTGTTCGCCCAGGATCGCATAGGCCTTCAGTTTGCCGTCGCGGACGTAAGGCAGCGAATTGATCGGCACATCGATCATGAGGTCGACGCGGCCGGCAACCAGATCCTGCATCGCCGGCCCAAGCCCGCGGTACGGGATGAACTGATAAGTCGTGCCGGTGGCTTTTTGAAAAATAATGCCGGCGAGGTGGCCGAGGCTGCCGACGCCGGACGTGCCTTGCAGCGCCTTGTCCGGATTGGCTTTGAGCCACGCCACCAGGCCCTTGAGGTCGTCCGCCGGAACGTCTTTCCGGGACACCAGCATATTGGGCACGAAGCACAGCAAGGCGACCGGCTCAAAATCCGTTACCGTGTTGTAATCCAGGCTGTAGATGGCAGGATTGATGACGTTCGTGCTCAATCCCGGGCCGATGAGCAACGTATAGCCGTCCGGTGTCGCGTGCGCGACGCGGCCGGCGCCGATGCTGCCCGCGGCGCCGGCGACGTTTTCGATGACGACCGATTGACCGAGCGACCGTTGCATGCGCTCGGCGATGATGCGGGCGAACACGTCCGCCGGTCCGCCCGCCGCGAATGGCACGATCATCGTGACCGGGCGGGTCGGGAAAGCTTGGGCGCGAGCAATTCCGGAGAGCGCAGGAAGGACGGCGCCGCCTGCCGCCAGACGCAGAAAACGACGTCGCGGAAGTCTCATTGTCATTTCACTCGGGCTGGGTTTTTCGCTCGGGCTGGGTTGCGGCTTGCGCGCAATCGATGGTGGTCTGTAACAGTAACAGAGCGTTCGCGTCGGCGAAAGGCATCGACATTGTCGCAGCAACTCCCGATGCACACGCAAAAGCGCAGTTTAAGGTTCGTGCAACTCTCGTGCCGCGTGCAGTCGCTCGGTTTGGGATACGTCGAGAAAGAGCTTTCGCGAAAAACGCGTGCTGCTGCTATTGTGTGCAGTAAGGATCTTTCAGGGAGGATAGCGATGCGACGGTTTATAGCGCTGGCCGGCTTGGCGATCGTCGCCTGCCTGCATTTCACCGACGGCACGGCGGCACAACAGGCTTATCCGAGCCGCACCGTCAAATTCATCATTCCATTCGGCGCCGCCAGCGCCAGCGACATCACTGCGCGGCTGTTCGCCGATCGCTTGTCGGCGCGCTGGGGCAAGCCGGTGGTGGTCGAGAATCGCCCGGGCGGCGACGGCATCGTGTCGGTCGAGGCCTTTGTCAGCGCCGCCGACGATCATACGCTGTGGTTCGGGCCGGCCGGCATCTTCACGGTGGCGCCCTACGATCACGACACGCTGCCTTACGATTCCAAACACGACCTGCTGCCGATCGTCAGCATCTCCGACGTCGTGCTCGCGGTCTCGGTGCCGGCGTCGATGAATATCAATTCGGTCGATCAGCTGGTGGCGCTGGCGAAAGCGCAGCCCGGAAAACTCAATGCCGCCGCCGCCACCGGCATTTCCGATTTTCTGTTGTTCGGCTGGATCAAGAACATGGATCTGCAGATCGTCAAGGTGCCGTATCGCGATATCATGCAGGCGCCGAACGACCTCGCCGAGCAACGCATCCAGGTGCTGGCGACCTCGCTTGCGGTGGTGCAGCCGCTGATGCAGGCGGGCAAAATCAAGGTCCTGGCGGTAACCAGTACGCAGCGCGCGCCGACCGCGCCGGAAATCCCGACGGGGAAGGAAGCCGGTTACCCGGCGCTGTCGTTTGAAAGCATCGGCGGCATCTTCGGTCCGCGCAGCATGTCGGAGGCAACGCGCGAGGCCATCGCCGCCGATGTCCGCGCCGTCGCCGCCGATCCGGTCATCGCCAAGCGGCTCGGCGACATCGGCACGATCATGGATATTCGCGGCCCGGCCGAATTCGGCCGTAGCGTCGAGGAGCAGCGCGAGCGGCTCGCCGGAATCGCCAAGGTGCTGGGACTGAAGGCGGCGGCGGGGCAATGAGCGACGCGGCGCCGGCGCGGGCCGAAGTTGCCATGGAGCTCTTGAAGGAGACCAGCTTCGACTTTCTCGGGCCGAAGATCACGGGCAAGGTGCGCGATATCTACGATCAGGGCGACAAGCTCATCCTGGTTACGACCGACCGCCACTCGTCGTTCGACCGCATCATCGCGCATATTCCGTGGAAAGGGCAGGTGCTCAACCAGGTGAGCGCGCACTGGTTCGAAGCGACCAAGGACATCGTGCCGAACCACGTGCTGGCGGTGCCCGATCCGAATGTGACGGTGGCGAAGAAGTGCACGATGGTGCCGGTGGAAGCGGTCGTGCGCGGCTATCTGACCGGCGTCACCGACACCGCGATCTGGACGCGCTACGGCAAAGGCGAGCGCAATTTCGGCGGTGTCACGCTGCCGGGCGGCATGCGCAAGAACCAAAAGCTGCCGCAGCCCATCTTCGATCCGACGACCAAGGAGGCCGCGCATGACCGGGCGCTGACGCCGGAGCAGATGATTGCCGAGGGTTTCGTCAGCAAGCCGATGTTCGAGCGCATCAGACAGACGGCGCTTGCCTTGTTCGCGCGCGGCCAGGAGCTCGCGGCAGCCAACGGCCTCATCCTGGTCGATACCAAATACGAGTTCGGCACCGACGCGAACGGCGCGCTGGTGTTGATCGACGAAATCCACACGCCGGACTCGTCGCGCTACTGGCAGCGCGAGTCCTACGCAACGCGATTTACCGCCGGCGAGGAGCCGCAATATTTCGACAAGGAGTTTTTGCGGCTGTGGTTCAGGGATCATTCCGATCCTTATGCCGACGCGGCACTGCCGGAGGCGCCGCCCGACCTCGTGCAAGAGCTGTCGCGCCGCTACATCCAGATGTACGAGCAGATCACCGGCAGAAAATTCGCGTACGGCGAGACGCCGGTGCTCCCACGCATCGAACGCAATCTGGAATCCTATCGCCTCTGAAGGTTATTGCGGCCAGGCCGGCGGATGGGTGCCGAGCGGAACGCTCGGCCGCGCCCAGCGCGGCGGCGTCTCCGACATGACGGCGGAGTGACGGACCGCGGTGAGCCGGCCGAACCCGGACGCCGTGTCCTCGAGATAATCGCGCACCTCGTCGAATTTCGGATCGGGACAGGTCATGCCGTCGATGCGGCCGAGATGGCGGAACCAATGACACGTCTGCGCCAGCGAGCAGCGCACGTGCCAGGAGCCGCCTTCCTTGGCGCGGCGCGCCAGCGCCATCATGGTGGCGAAGGCGAGCAGATAGCCGGTGGCGTGGTCGAGCTCTTGCGCGGGAAGGGCTTTTGGTTCGCTCTCGCCGAACGCTTCGGCTTCCGCGGCATTCAAGCCGCTCGCGGTCTGCACCAGCGAGTCAAAACCGCGCCGTTCTGCCCAAGGGCCTTCGTGGCCGTAGGCGCAGAGCGAAACGTAAATAATCCCCGGCCGCAGGCGCGCGACGTCCTGCGGGCCAAAGCCATGCCCGGCGATGGCGCCGGGCCGATAGCCTTGCACGAAAATGTCGGCGTCCCGCACCAGCGCCGCCAGCGCCTCGCGCGCGTCGGCCTGGCGCAAATCGAGCGAGGCCGACAATTTTCCCCGGCCGGTATCGACCACCAGCGGGAACAGCGACGGCAGATGTGCCGCGGTGACCAGCATGACGTCGGCGCCGTGGGCGGCAAGCGTGCGCCCGCACACCGGCCCGGCAATGATACGGGTCAGATCGACCGCCTTGATGCCGCTCAGCGGCCGCTCGGCCGCGGCAAGCGGTGCCGCCGGTGCGTCGCCGATCCGCTCGATGGTGAACAGCGGCAGGCTTGCGACCGCGCGGCCTTGCGGATGGCGATCCCACTCGTCGAACGATCGGCATGCGGTGACGACGAGGCCGGCCTCGGCGGCGGCGGTTTCCAACGCCTCGCCCTGCCAGCCGGCAAGCGCGCGCTGCACGGCACCTTTATCGTGCGGGCATTTCAGCAGCGCCAAGAGGCCGCTGCAATGATGCGGCAGGTTGGTGTGCAGCCGCACCCAGCGGCCGTCGCCGCAGCGATAAAGCCCGGCGATGTCGTCGTGATATTCCTCATACGGTGCACCATCGATCTGCAGATAGCGCTCGCTGCGGAATTCGATGGCCGCATGACGCATATCGACGCTGACGTGCTGACGTTTTCCGGTGCGCAGCCGCCACAAATTTGCGGCCGCCAGCGCGGAAGCGGCAACTGTTGCCTGCGCGGCGGTGCCGGTGGCAAAGGACGAGGGCAGCACCGGCTCGCTGCCGGTGAGGCTGACGTCGTTGAGCGCTGCGTCGTCGAGGCCGGCGGTGCGAAGCAGGCCGGCGAGCACGGTCTTACCGTCGAGAGCTGTCATTCGCGCATTATTGCATTTTCAGGTTGGCATCGCGAATGATCTGGCCGTAGTCGGCATAGTCCTTGCGCAGGATCGCCGCGTAGTCGGCGCCGCATTCACCGCCGGCAAAGAACCCAAGGCTCGCGAACTTTGCCTTGATGTTCGGCGCCTGCAACGCCGTCTTGAAGAGATCGGTGAGCTTGGCAATCGTCTCCTTCGGCGTTTTCGCCGGCGCGACGACACCGCCAAAGAACTCCTGTTTGACGTCGTAGCCGGATTCGGCAACGGTCGGCACATTCGGCAGCGATGCGACCCGCGTCCGCGCCGTCGTGGCCAGCGCCCGCAACTTGCCGGTCTGGATTTGTCCCTGCAGGGTCGAAACGTCGGCCATGGCGGCGGTAATTTGGTTGCCGAGCAAGGCCTGGACGGCCGGCGTGTAGCCGGTGAACGGCACGAAGGTGATATTGGCCTTGGCCTTGTATTTGAGCATTTCGAACGCGAGCTGCGTCGACGTCGACGGTCCGATCGTGCCCAGCGTCAGAACGCCGGGCTGCGCGTGCGCCGCGTTTATGAAATCGGCGAGCGTGTGGTACGGCGAATCGCCGTTGACGACGATGAGCGGCGGAAAGCTCGCCAGCTCGCAAATCGGCGTAAAGTCCGTGAACGGATCGTAGTTGAGCTTGCGAATAAGCGGCAGGACGACGAACGAATTCGAGATGATGCCGAGCGTGTTGCCGTCGGGGTCCGAGCGGAACACGTATTCGGTGCCGATCTCGGTGCCGGCGCCCGGATGGCTCTCGACCACCATGGTCGGACCGCCCGAGGCGCCGACTTGTTCGGCGACCAGGCGGGCCATGGCGTCGGCGGGACCGCCAGGCGGGAACGGCAGGATCAACCGGATGGTTTGACCGCTCTGCGGCCACGCCGGCGCACCGGCCAGTGTCAGCAAAATTCCTGCAAAGAATGCGGCGGTCAAACGACTTCGCATGTTCCATTGCATTTGGTTCCTCCCAGCTGGCCCCAATGCAGATGCAGTCGCATACGGATCGTATACCGTCCGCTGCCGGCAGGGAATTGGCTCATGCCGGCGCGTGGCACATCGCCGCGCCCGGTCATCGCCGGCGCCCCGTTTCATCAAGCCTGCGAAAGCGTAGTATCGTTGCCGCCGTTTCGCGCGATTGGCCAAGAGGGAGGACTATTTCATGCGGATGCTCCGGTGTTTGCTCGTGCCTGCCGCGACATTGATGTTGACCGTTCCGCTTGCCGTAAGCGCCGACGCGCAGCAGACCAAGGTCACCATCGGCAAGGTGATCGGCGGCGACGGTTTTCACGTGCCGACTTATGTCGCGCTCGACCAGGGTTTCTTCAAAGCCGAAGGCCTCGACGCCAGTCTCGTCGAGCTCGATGCGCGGTCGCAGGTCACCGGCGTCATTTCGGGCAATCTCGACTGTGCGCCGATCCCGTCGGGCGGCGCGCAAGCGGCGTTGAGCGGCGCCAAGATCATGTACATCGTCGGTGAATCGCTCAAATCGCAATGGACCATCACGACGCGCCAGGAGATCAATAAGCCGGAAGACCTCAAAGGCAAGGTGCTCGGCTACGGCCGCCAAGGCGGCGCCGATTACGACGAGGCGGCAGCGGTGCTGCACCGGTTCTTCCACATGGACGTCGGCAAGGATTATAAGGTCATCTCGTTCCAGGGCGAGCCCGAGCGCATCGCCGCCATGTCCAACAACGATATCCAGGGCGCCTCGCTTTCGATCCCGCACGCCGCTGTTGCCCAGCAGGCTGGCTTGAAAGTGCTGTTGCGCACCGGCGACTACATCCCGCGCGCCGGCGGCACCATCTGGTGCTCGGCCGATTTCGTGCAAAAGAATCCGGAGACGGTGAAGAAGATCATCCGCGCCATCGCCAAATCGGTGATGTATTTCCGCACCAACAAGGAAGGTTCCATCGCGGCGCTGCGGCACCACATCGGCAGCATCAAGACCGACCAGGACGCCGGACTGATCTGGGATCAGCTGCACAACACCTTCGGCGCCGAGGTGCCGAAGGATCTGTTCCGCGAAATTTTTGAATCGCGCCGCCTCACCATGATCGCGGCACGGCAATGGCCGGAAGACAAGCCGCTGCCCGATCCTGAAGGCTTTTTGGCCCGCGACCTGCTCGACCCGACATTGAAGGAAATGGGCTACGTGCCGACCAATATCGAGGCGCCGGCCAAGGGGAATTGACATAGTCACGACGCCACCCCGCGGGCAAAGCGGAGCGGCAAAAAATAGGCGTTCGGTCCGGTCCTTAGTCTTCCAGATGTTCGGCTTTCGCAAAGCCTTCACGGTGCTTGCCCTGGGAGGCATGGTGCTTTGGGGTGGCGGCGCGTCCGCGGGCCCGGATACTGCGGGGCGGCTGCGAATGGCCCAAGCCCCGGTGCCGCCGGCGGCAGTGCCGCAGGCGGCACAGCCGGCGCCCATATCCGCCAACCCGATCGGCGCCGTCGCCACCTTGCAGGGTGGCGCGTCGGTCACGCGCAGTTCGGCGACGAACGCGCTGAAGGTAAAAGACGCCATATTCAAGGGCGACGTGTTGCAGACCGCCGTGAACGGCACGCTCGGCATCACCTTCGACGACGCGACGACTTTTTCCTTGCGGCCGAATTCGCGCATCGAGGTGGATGATTTCGTTTATCAGCAACGTGGCGCTAACAACATCGCCGCATTCGACGTCGTCCGCGGTACGATTGCGTTCGTTGCCAGCGCTGTTGCCAAGACCGGCGATATGAAGATCGTCACCTCGACGGCAACAATCGGTATTCGAGGCACGACCGGCGTCATCGAAGTCCCCGCGGCGGGTGCGGCTACTCAGAGCACCATCAAGCTCTATGCCGACGCCGACGGTCGGGTCGGGCGGATCGAAGTGTTCGGCCGCGACGGCAGGCCGCTCGGCGTGCTTAGTCGCGCCGTCACCGGCTTTGCCGTGCGCACAGCCCCGGGCGGCGGATTTGCCGCCGTGGCCGTGCCGATTTCCGCTTCCGAGTCCGATCGCGATTTTGCCTTCGTGCGCCAAGCCTACGCCGCGCAACGAGTAGGCCGGCAGCTCAACCTGCAGCGGCAGAATCTGCAGCGACAAAACTTGCTGCGGCAAAACCGTTCCACGCCGGCACTGCCTGCGCCGCGCGGGCAGCGCTTGAATTTGCTGCCGCCCGGACCCTCGATCGGCCCGACGCTCCTGCAGCCGCAGCCCACGCTGCCGGCAACGCTTCCGCCGGATACGCCGACGCCGCAGCAAGGGCCCGATACGGTGCCGCCACTCGCGCCGCCTAACCTGTCGCCGCCGTCGCTACCGGGCGGCGCGCCGAATCCGACTGTTCCGACGGTTCCGTCTCTGCCGCGGCTGCCGCTGCCGCGGTAGTGCCGCGGCCCGGCGAGTGAGAGAAAGCCGATGGCCGTCGGTTATTCAACCGGCGTTGCTGTGCTGCGGCCGCCACCGGGTCAGGCGGTCTTCGAGGAGCTTGACCAGCCCGGTCATGATCAACGACAGCGCCGCAAACACGATCAGGCCGGCGAACACGACGTCGACCTTGAACTCGCTCGCGGCGCGTACCATGACGACACCGAGACCGTCCTGGGAGCCGAAGAATTCGGCCACCACGACGCCGAGCACGGCGCGGCCGATGGCCAAGCGCAAGCCGACGATGATGAAGGGCAGCGAATTCGGCACCACAACGAGGCGCGCAATATCCCATTCGCCGGCGCCGAACGAGCGCACCACGTTGATCAACAGCTTGTCGGCGTTGCGCACGCCCTCATAGGTGTTGATCAAAAGCGGAAACAAGGCGCCGAGGAATACTACGGCGACCTTCGACCAGATGCCGATGCCGAACCACAGCATCAACAGCGGCAAAAAAACCAGCCGCGGCGTGGCGTTGAACGCCGTGATGAACGGATCGAACATGGCGTTGAGCGTCGCCGAGCGGCCGAGCAATACGCCGAGCGGCAGGCCTGCGACGATGGCCATCAACAGTCCGATGGCAAAGGCCGAGGCGCTCACCCGGAGCGGCGCCCAGATCGAACCGGTGGCGAACATGGTCCACAGCGTGCCGGCGACGTGGCTCGGCACCGTGAAGAACAGTTTTGTGCCGGCCTTCATTGGCACGAAATCCGGCAGGAATTGCCAGAGCAGCAGCAGCAAAAGGATCGTGCCGGTACCGAGGGCAGTCGGTTCGAAGCGCTGCCATGCGCTCTTGCGCGGCGCCGCGGCGTCGTCAGCCGCAACGGTCGAGGCGAGGATCACATCCGTGGCTTGGATTTCGGTCATGGCCTAGCGCCCGCTCCGCCACGGGAAGGCGGCGCGCTCCGCCCAGCGGATGCCTTCGGTCAGCGCCACCGCGATCACCATCACCGTAAGAATGCAGCCGAACATGCGGTCGAGCGCAAAAATATCGCCGAACCGCGAGATGGCGTAGCCGATGCCTTCAGACGCGGCAAAAAACTCGCCGACCAGGACGCCGATCAGCGCGCGGCCGACGGCGATGCGGCTGGCGGCGACGATATAGGGCAGCACGCTGGGGAAGATGACTTTCCGGTAAAGGTCCCACTCGCCGCCGCCGAGCGAGCGCACCACGTTGATCAGCAGCGGATCGACCGCGCGCACGCCGGCACAGGCGTTGAAGACGAACGGGAACACCGAGAGGAAGAAGATGATGACCGCCTTGCCGCCGACGCCGACGCCGAAAAAGATCACGACCAGCGGCGACAGCGCGACCAGCGGGCTTGCGTAAAACACCGTCATCAGCGGATCGAGCGCATAGCCGACCCTTTGACGCCAGCCCATGACGATGCCGAGCGGCACGCCGACGATGACGGCGGCGCCAAGGCCATAGACGAATGGCACGGCGCTGACGGCGAGGTCGTGGAAAAGGTCGCCGCTTTCGATCAGATCGGCATAGCCTTCGAAGATCAGGCTCGGCTTGCTGATGAACAGCGGATCGAACGGCACCACCAGGAAGATCGCCTGCCAGGCGGCGAAGAATATTGCCACGGCAAGCGCGCCGAGCAGCGGCTTGCGGTAACGCTCGGCAAAGTTCTGGTGCGGTGCGACGTCTTCTGCCATCGGTTAGACCGTGATCTCGTCCTTGAGCGTGTTCCAGATTTCGAGCTTGAGCTCGTTGAATTGCGGCGTCACCCGCATCTCGTATTCGCGCGGGCGGGGCAGGGGAATAGCGAAAATCCTCTTGGCACGGCCAGGCCGCTTGCTCATCACCATGACGCGGTCGGAAAGATAGATCGCCTCGTCGATCTGATGAGTGACGAACAGCACGGTCTTGCGCGCCTCGCGCCACACCCGCAGCAATTCGGCCTGCATCAGATCGCGGGTCTGGGCGTCCAGCGCCGCGAACGGTTCGTCCATCAGCAACACTTCCGGATCGGTCGCCAGCGCCCGGGCGAGGCCGACGCGCTGCTTCATGCCGCCCGAGAGCTCATGCGGATAATGGCTTTCGAAGCCGGCGAGGCCGACCAGATCGATCAAGCGGCCGGCAACGGCGTGGCGTTTGGCGGCCGGCACCTTCTTCAGCTCGAGGCCGAGCTCGATATTGTTCTGCGCGGTGCGCCACGGCAGCAAGCCGAATTCCTGGAATACCATGGCGCGGTCGGTGCCAGGCCCGCTGATCTTCTTGCCGTGGATCAAGACGTCGCCGGAATCCGGCTTGATCAGGCCGAGCAGGATATTGAGGAACGTGCTTTTGCCGCAGCCCGACGGCCCGACGATCGACAGAAATTCGCCGTCCTCGACGTCGATGTCGAAATTCGCCAGCGCGCGCACCGGGCCGCGGTTCGGCGGCCGGAAGGTCAGGTTGACGTTGCGACCTTGGATGTAGGCTGTCATAAGTCCCGGCCCGCGGTCTGCGGCAGTTACGAAAGCTCTCGATGATCGCCCGCGCAGTTGCGGCTCGCACCGAGGTTGATTGCCGCATGATGCGCGATCCGCGGTGGCGGTTACAATGCTCCGGCGGCATCAATCTTGCACGGCAGGTTACGACAGTCTGCGCGAAAGCATGGCGGATGCAACTCTGCCGGGCCACCAATGGGGACAATGATGCATCGGCTTGATTGGCGTTTGCTGATTTCCGCGGCTTTTTCGACGATCTTGGCGACGGCGTTTGCCGCCGTGCCGGCGCGTGCCGATGATTGGCCGACGCGTCCGGTCACGATCGTGGTGCCGTTCGGCGCTGGCGGCAATACCGACACGATGGCGCGGCTCGCTGCGCAGGATCTGTCGGAAAAATTCGGCCAGAATTTCATCGTCGAAAACCGCCCGAGCCCGGGCGGCGTGCTCGGCACGCGGGCGGTCGTCGAGGCGGCGCCGGACGGCTACACGCTCTTGTTCTGTGCGTCGTCGATGATCACGCTGACGCCGCAACTGCAGAAACTGGAATTCGACCCGGCAAAGCAGCTCGTGCCCATCACCAATGTCGGCACCGGCGCGCAAGTGATGGCGATCAAGCGCAGCCTGCCGGTGACCAACCTGCCGGAGTTCCTGGCTTATGCGAAGGCCAATCCCGGCAAGCTGAATTTCACCGTGGCCGGAACGCAAAACCTCAGCCATTTCTCGCCGGTGCGGATTTTCGCCGCCACCGACGTCAACCTCGTCATGGTTCCGGCGCGCAGCGAGCCGCAGGCGATTTCCGATCTGCTCGGCGGCGTCGCCGATCTTTATTTCGGCAACGCCTCCGTGCTGCTGCCGCTGATCAATAACGACAAGATCCGTCTGATCGCCGTCAGCACGGCCCATCGTTTGGCAGCGGCGCCCGATATTCCAACCGTCGGCGAAACCGTGCCCGGCTTCGAGGCGAGTTCCTGGAATGGCTTCCTGGCGCCGACCGGAACGCCGGCGCCGATCCTCGAAGCCATCGGCAAAGAAGTCACGGCGTTCGTCAAAAAGCCCGACATCGCGCAGCGGCTGACCAATCTCGGCATCGTTCCCGGCGGCTTGACCAGGGACGAGATCGAAGCAGCCTTCCAGAAGGAGCGCGAGGCCTACGCGGTCGCGATCAAGGCCGCGGGCATTCCGCCGCCCGACTGAGGACGGGCGTCCCGGACTTGTCGGCAACCTCGAGCGCGCTGTAGGAAGGGACCGGATCTCACAACCCGAGAGACGGTGCCGTGACGCCTGCGCAAAAACTCCGCGACCTCCTCGCCGAACCGGGCGTGCACGTCATGCCCGGTTGCTTCGACGCGCTGTCGGCGAAGCTCATTGCCGATGCCGGCTTCAAAGTGACCTTCATGAGCGGCTTTGCGGTCTCCGCCGCGCGGCTCGGCTTGCCCGACACCGGCCTCATTTCCTTCGCCGAAATGCTCGATACATTGCGCAACTGCTGCAGTGCCGCCGCGAAAATCCCGCTGATCGGCGACGGCGATACCGGCTACGGCAATGCGCTCAACGTGCAGCGCACCGTCACCGAATATGCCCGCGCCGGCGCCGCCGCGGTGATGATCGAGGATCAGGTCAGCCCGAAGAAGTGCGGCCACACCCGCGGCAAGGACGTGATCTCGCGCGAGGAGGCGCGGCTGAAAATCCGCGCCGCGGTCGACGCCAAGGCCAATGCCGATATTCTGATCATGGCGCGCACCGATGCGCGCGCCGTGCACGGTTTCGACGCGGCGCTGGAACGCTGCCGCGATTTCGAAGCCGAAGGCGCCGACATCATCTTTCTCGAAGCGCCGGAAACCGAAGCCGAGATGCGGCAGTTCTGCCGGGCGATGAAGAAGCCGTGCATGGCGAACCTGGTGCCGGGCGGCAAGACGCCGATCCTGCCGCCTGCGCAATTGCAGGACATCGGCTACAAGCTCGCGCTTTATCCGGTGATGCTGATGTCGTCGGCGGTTGCGGCGATGCAAGCAACGCTTGCGGCGCTGCGTCCGGGTGCAGCGGAAAAGCAACCGCCGAGCATCTCTTTTGTCGATTTGCAGCGCGTCGTCGGCTTTCCCGATTATTGGGAGCGCGAGACGCAGTACAAAGCCAATGCCTAGGCGGGCACCGCCGCGCGCAGCGTCGCGATAATCGCGCTGGCATCCATCAGGTCGGCGTATTTCTGCTCCATGTCGAACAGGTTTGCCTCGTGCGCGGCAAGCGAGCGGTCGCCGACGCAGTCGCGCGCCACGATGGTGCGGAAATTATGGCTCATGGCATCGACCGCCGTGGCGCGCACGCAGCCCGACGTGGTGCAGCCTGCGACGATCACGGTGTCGACGCCTAGCCCGCGCAAGCGTTCGGCATAGCCGGTGCCGAAAAACGCCGACGGCTGGGTTTTACGCAAGATCGGCTCATGCGGCCTGGGCGCAAGCGCGGCGACGATCTGGCTTGCCGGCGCATCTTCGGTCAGGCCCGACAAAGCCGGGACCTTGCGCACGAAAGCGCAGTCGTCGCTGCCGTCCGCGGCATAAACGACCCGGGAGAACGCCACGGGCAGGCGGCACGCGCGCGCTGCGGCGAGCAAGCCCACGGTTTGGGCCACGGCCTGCGCAATATTGCCGCCGCCGAAGATCGCCGGATCGACGAAGCCGTTGACGAAATCGACGATGCACAAGGCCGGCCGCGCGCCGATGCCGACCCGATGGCCGAAACCCTGGGCGCGATAGATGTCGGCGTCATCCCTTTGCATCGGCGTGCCCTCTTGCTCATTCGATTTCCGCGGCGCGGCGCATGCTGGCGATCATCGACGATCTTAGCATGTATTGCCGCGCTAAAACCTTGTCGGCGGCGACGCGGCGCATCTCGTCGAGCGCCTTTTGGCGCACGGCCGGGTCGCGCTCGCTCAGGATCTGCTGGTTGCGGTGGGTCTGCTGCTGTACCGCTTCGACGGCGACGATGCGGCGCTGCCTGTCGTAGCGGTCGAGCGTGCGGTCGTCGCCGCCAGCCCAAATGTCCTTGAGCTTATCGGCGAGGTTGAAGGCGTCCTGAATACCGCCGTTCATGCCCATGCCGCCCAGCGGATTGTTGATATGCGCGGCATCGCCGGCCAATAGCGCGCGGCCATGCCGAAAGTTTTTCGCCACCTTCTGATGCACGTGATAGATCGAGCGGTGGGCGATGTTATATGGCTCGTGGCGGGCGACGACGCGGTGCAGCACCGCTTGCAGCGCTTCATCGGAAAGCAGCGCCTCGCGATCGGAATGCTCCGGCGCCGGCACCAGCACGCGCCACAATCCGGGAACGCGTAGCAGCACCAGCCATTCCTGCGGATCGGCGATGTAGTTCACGTATGCGATGTCAGTCAGCGTTTTTTCGAAGGGAAAATCGGTGGAGGCGATCCAGAACAATTCGGGATAGGTGAAGCCTTCGAACTCGATGCCGAGAAAGCGGCGGACCGCGCTGTGCGCGCCGTCAGCGGCGATGACGTAGCGGCCGGTGACGGTCACCGTGCCGGATTGGGTGCGTGCGGTGACGGTCACGCCGTCGTCATCCTGGGAGAGCGCAATGACTTCATGGCCGAAGCGGATGTCGGCCCCGGAGAGCTTGCGCAGTTCCTCTTCGAGGAAGCGCATCAGCTTCCACTGCTCGCATTGCACGCGATAGGGGTGGTTGGTGTCGCCGGCAAGCAGCGACAGATCGAAGGTCGCGACCGGGCCGGTCTCGCGGTCGCGAAACTGCCAGGTCGGCGCCTTGAGGCCGGCCGCGATCATCCGCGGCACGATGGCGAACTCGTCGAGCAGATCGAGCGTCGGCGGATGAAAAGTCGAACCGCGCAGCTCCATCACCAGTTCAGTCTCGGCCGCCAGCAGGACAGTCGGGATGCCGCGGCGTGCCAAAGCGAGCGCCGCGGTCAAGCCGACCGGGCCCGCGCCGACAACTATGACGCGATCTTTTTCGTTTGCCATCGACCGATGTTGCCTGTGATCTGCATCCTATAATGCGCGCGCAGGAGCGCGGGAAGCCGAAACTTTGGGCCGTGGCCGCGCAACTTGACGCCTGCTGCCGCGGGCCGCCACACTGCGCATCTCGGATCTCGTGTGTATTCACGGAGCGGTTAGACGATGAGAGACGTACTCGGCTGGCGGTGCAAATTTGGTGTCATCGGGCCCTCCACCAACACCATCGTGCAGCCCGATTTCGAGATGATGCGCCCGCCCGGCGTCACCAATCACTATCGCGGCATCTTCACGCCGAACGCCAAGGCCGTCAGCAACGACACCTTCATGGCCGGCACCAAGCTCATTGGCGAAAACGTGCTGGACGCGGTGCGCAACGTCATGACGTGCGAGCCGGATTATCTGGTCATGGGCATGTCGGCGGTGACGTTCTACAACGGTGCCGCCGGCGCCGACGCGTTCCAGGCCAAGGTCGAGAAGGAATCCGGCGTCGGCATCAGCATCGGATCGCATTCCTCGACGGCGGCGCTGAAAGCCTATGGCGGCGTCAAGCGCATCGCCTTTCTCTCGCCCTACTATCCGGTCGCCAATGCCGAGGTGAAGCGCTACTTCACGGAGTCCGGCTTCGAGGTGGTGCGCGACATTTATCTCGAATGCAAAAGCTGGACCGCGATTGCCGAGGTGCCACCGGACGTGCTGCGGGATAAGCTGATCGCGCTCAACGGAAATGGCCGTGACGTCGACGCCATCGTCCAGGTTGGCACCAATCTCAGCATGGTGCGGCTCGCCGCCGAGGCTGAGCAGTGGCTGGGCAAGCCGGTGATCGCCATCAACACCGCGACCTATTGGCACGCGCTGCGCGCCAACGGCATCACCGACAAGATTTACGGTTTGGGCCGCTTGCTCGAAGAGTTTTGAGATCGGTCGTTATCGCTGCGCGCCGCGCTGCGGAGTCTTTTTGACTGTGCTCGTCGCCTCGGCGAAGCAGGTCTGCCGCCGTCGATCGAATTGCTGAACATATTCGGGTGTTGCTTCGTCATAAGCTCCACCACGGCGCGCAACTCATCGATGAACAGCTTGGCAATCGGATTGGGTGTTCGATCGCGTAGACTGACGATGTCGACCGTGAGCGGTGCAAGAGGCAACGTCACCGGCAGCGCTTTGACTCGCATGTGGTCGGCGCCGAAATGCAGCATCGAGGCAGGGAGCAGGGTCAAAAACCGTCCGCCTTCAACCAACCGCGTTCGCGCCGCCACCGAACCCGACACCACGCGGGGCGGCGGCAAAGCAACGCCGGCATTGTGGAAACCCTCGCTAATCAGAAGGCTGATGAGGTTGTCGGACGGCGGCAGAGTCCAGGGCTCGCCCAGCAGGTCGGTGAAATCGATCTTGCGACGATGCGCCCACGGATTGTCCAGACCGGCGACGACGAGCATCGTTTCCGCGAACAGAAATTCCGCGGTGAATTCGTCGCCAAGATGCGTTCCAAAAGCCCGCGATACGGCGAAATCGAGTTTGCGCTCGCGCAGTAGTTGATTCATGGCGGGGCTTTGGCCGTCCCACGCGTGGCAGACGATACGGGGATATCTGGCCGAGAAGCGCTCCACGACCTTGGGGATAAGGTCCTCCATGAGCGGCGTGATGCAGCCGACCCACAACTCGCCCGCGGTCGGGTCGGCCAAAAATTCAATCTCCTGAACGCCGCGTCGCATTTGATCGAACACGGCACTCCCGCAGGTGATGAAAGCCCGTCCATACGCCGTCGGTTCGACGCCCTGAAAACTCCGGTCGAGGAGCCGGACCCCGAGGGCGTGTTCAAGATCGGCAATCGTCTTCGAAATGACCGGTTGAGAGATAGCGAGCTGATCAGCCGCCTTCGCCATGCTGCCGGCCTGCGCGACGGCGAGAAATACATGGATATCACGCAACTTGACCCGCCGGCCGATGCGATCAGTCCATTGCACGCGCTCACCCTTAGCTGAATAGCTATAAGCATATCGAATAATAGAACTTCCGGCTATAGCCGTTCCCGCTAGGATGCCGCCAGCTGCTGCATGCGCCCGACCTCCAGGTCGATCGACCGAGGACATCGCGATGCTGAACCGCAGACACTTCGTAGCCGCAATGGCGGCCGCTCCGTTTGCCGCTCCTGCCGCGGCTGCGGCTTGGCCGCAGCGGCCGGTGCGCATCATTTATCCATACGCTGCCGGCGGCACCGGCGACGCCACGTCGCGGCTTATCGCGGCCCGCTTGGGGGAGGTCTTCGGACAGGCGTTCATTGTTGAAAACCGGCCGGGCGCCAACGGTATCGTTGCGACCGAAACGGTCGCGCGATCGACGGCCGATGGCTACACGCTCTTGTTCGCAATCACGCCGCAGATCGCGATTGCGCCAGCCATGGCCAAGGTCCCGTATGACCCGGTAAAAGATTTTGTCCCGATTGGCACAATCAGTTCGAACAGATTCGCGTTGGCGGTGAACCCCAAAGTCCCGGTACGCACCGTAGCGGAGTTCCTCGACTACGTTCGTGCTCAGCCCAAGGGCTTCACCTACGCGGAAGGCGGCGCCGGCAGCATCTCTCACTTGGCCATGGTGCTGTTGCTCAATCGGGCCGGGCTGAGCGGCACAAATGTCAGCTACAAGAGCTCCGAGCAGGCGCTGCTCGACGTGATCGCCGGCCAACTGTCCGCTTGTTTTGCCGTATTCACCGATGCGCTGCCGCATGCGCAAAACGGTGCCGTTCGCATGATTGCCGTGTCGAGTGCGCAGCGCTCGCCGTTGGCGCCAGACGTGCCGACCGTCGCCGAATCTGGTTTTTCGGGATACCAGGCGACGTCGTGGTGGGGCTTGATGGCGCCCGCCGGAACGCCGCGGCCGATCGTGGATCGCATTGCAACGGAAGTCGCCCGTGCCGATCATGATCCGCAGATGCTCGCGCAATTCGCCAAATTTGGCATTGATCCACTCAGCAGTGGGCCGAGCGAATTCGCCACCATGGTGGCCGCGGATATCGCGCTGTGGGGCAAGGCGGTAAAGATCGCCGGGCTGGAAACGCGCTGAACGGATCGAACGTCCTAGTGCTTCACCCGCACGCCCTTGCGCTCAAGCCGCGGCAGCACCTCGTCGCAGAAATACGGCACCTCGTCGAGAAAGTTGACGAAGGACAACCCGATGCCGTGCATGCCGGCTTGGCTGATGGTGGCAAGCTCTTCGGCGACGCGGTCGGGAGTGCCGACATACGGGTAGCCGCCGACGGCGGTTGCGGCGAAATACCGGCGTTTGGCGTCATACTCCTCGGGCGGCATGGTTTGCGGTGTCATGCTCTTGTTCGCCAGCATGCCGTCGATAGCGCCCCAGTCGGCGTTGTCGATGTTGACGTGCTGATAGTACTCGTCCGCTTCTTTCTGCGTGGGCCGGCAGATCACCTGTCCGACGGTGAAGACTTCAATGTCGCGGCCGAGATTCTTGGCGGCAGTCTTGACCTCGGTCACCTTGGATGCGTTGCCGGCGAGCGACTGCCGCGTTCCGGCGCTGGCCACGAAGAACGCATCGCAATTGCGTAAAGCGAAAGCCTGGCCGACCCCGGACGAACCGGCATTCATCATCAGCGGCCGCGTGCCGCCGAACGGCTTTGGCCAGGCGCGCGCCGCTTTAAGATGCATAAATTCGCCGTCGAAATCGAATGTGTCCTCCCGCGTCCAGGCCTGTTTGACCACGTCGACCCATTCTTGGGCGTAGGCGTAGCGCATGTCGTGCTCGCGCTGCTGCACGCCGAACATGTCGAATTCGCCTTCGTTCCAGCCGCAGACGATGTTGACGCCGACCCTGCCTTGGCCAATGTGATCGGCGGTGACGAATTCCTTCGCCGCGATCAACGGGTGAAACAGCGGCGCGTGCACGGTGCCGAACACCGTCATCTGTTTTGTCGCGCACAGCAGCCCGACCGCCCAGGTGATGGTCTCAAGCGTAGCGCCATGGAAATCGGTCTCGCCGCCGTAACCCTTCCAGCGCGCGATCGGCAGCATGAAATCGAGCCCGGCTTCGTCGGCGAGTTTCGCCAGGGCCAGGCAGTCTTCCCAGCTCGCCGACCAGCGCTCCGGCACCGTGGTCGCGGAACGCCCTGACGAGCAGTTGGCGCCGAACAGCCCGATCTTGAGCGTATTGTCATTGTACATGGCGATGCGCGACTGCATGGACGCGGCGGCGGGCGCAAGCACGGTGCTATCCTCCCAAGCAAAAGTCGTTACTCATCATACAACAGGTTTTGGCCGGTGAGTGCCAACCTCTCCGTGTGGCTGCCATGACGGCGCCAACTATTTGACGCCGCCGCGGGCGAGTAGCTCGTGCAGGTGATCGACCACCGCCTGCGGGGTCGCGGCGATGTCGCCGACGCGTTCGGCGAGCGCCTTGGCGCCGAGCCAATTGGTATCGAGGCCGATGCGCCGAGCTTCCTCGATATATTCGGGATCCTGCATTGTCGCTTCGAACGCCGCCTGCAACGCGGCGGTGCGCTCCGCGGGCACTTGCGGCGGAATGAGCAACGGCCGCGCCATGGTGAATTTGAGGCCGTAGAACCGCAGCATGGCTTTGTCGGCTTCGGACGAAGCCAGTTCGATGGCGCTCGGCACGTCCGGCAATTGCGCCAACCGCTCATTGCCGAACTGCAACAAAATACGCACCTTGCCATCGCGCAGCCAGTCCGCCTTGTTGACGGTGAGATTGGACAGGCCGGTATTGTTGCCCTGCACCTCGCCGCGTTCGGCGGCGAGATTGATCTCGTTCTGGCCCTGATAGCCGGTCAGCACCTTCATCTTGGTGCCGATCACTTGGTCGACCAGCATCGGCAGAATGGCATTGTCGGCGGACGCGGTGGTGGCGCCCATCAGGATCGTATTTGTTTTGAGGTCATCAACGCTCGCTGCCGGCGCGGTGTGCCAGACCCAAGTGATTTGGGGCTCCTGCAGCGGCGTGCCGATCCAGGAAAAATTCGCCAGATCGAATTTGACGTTGCTGCCGTCAGGCGACAGCAGTTTTAAGCGCGGCTCGATCGGCACGTTGCTGGTCGGCATGCCGATGACGGTGCCGTCGCGCTTGGCGACATTGTAGAGATAATTGGTGACGACCAACCCGGCGGCGCCCGGCATGTTCTTGACGATGACGGTAGGATTGCCGGGGATGTGCCGGCTGTAGTGATTGGCCAGCGTGCGGGCGGCGACGTCGTAGCCGCCCGCAGGCGCGCCGGCGATCGCAAGCTCGATGGTCTTGCCGCGATAAAAGTCCGCGACGGTTTCCGCGCGCGCCACCGTCTGCAACAGCAGCGCGGTCCAAAAGAGCGAAACGCTGAGATGAGCCGCGCGCGTCATGCTGCGGCATCCGCGAGCGAGGCCAGCAGCCGGCCGTGGCCTTTGATCGGCTCCTTGATGCCCAGCGCCTTGAAGGCGGCAAAAAAGCTGGCGTGGGAATAGGAGATCGCCGGGATGCCGAGATCGCGCTCCAGCGCTTCGACGGTCTGCGCCGCCTGCCATTGCGGGCAGGGCAGGTAGACGGCGTCGCAAGCCGGCGCGCGGCGGACAACACCCTCGACGAAGACTTTTATATCCGCCGGCGGCACGGCCTGCAGCCGCTTGAACGGCACATCCAGGCCTTCGGCGCACTGACGATCTCAAAGCCATGGGCGCGCAAATAATCGGCCATGGCGCGGTCATGGCGCTCCGGATAGGGCGACGCCATCACCACGCGCCGCGCGCCAAAATGGCGTAGCGCCTCCATGGCGGCGCGGATGCCCGTCGTCGCGCGCACGCCACTGGCCTTCTCGATGTCGTTGACGATGATTTCCTCAAATCCCTTGCCGCGCGCCACGATCAACGGGCCGCCGCCGTGAATGATGAAATCGACCGCGCGCGAGCCGAGATAGGCCGCCGCGGTGGTGACCTGCGCCAGCGCCTTGTCGAAATAGTCCGCGCTCCAGTCGTCGATATTGCAGGTGACGCCGACCAGGCCGACGCCGTCGGGCGCGAATCGATAGAACTCGTAAGGCACGACCTCCATCACGGTCGGGCCGATATAACCGATGCGTTTACGCCAGCCGAACATTGCCGCTTCTCTTGTGTTCAGGGCGATCATCCGCAATTGCGCGGCCGCGGGCAAATCCAATACGGCGCTAGCCGCCTGTTGCGCGCAGCCGCGGCCCGTCTATGCTTGCGGCATAGGCCGAAAAGAGCCGCAACATGTCCTGGGAGGCAACCATGTCCGATACGGTCGAGAAATCGACGGCAAGCAAAGTCTATTGGCGGCTCCTGCCGCTCGCTGTCCTTACCTATTTTCTCTGCTACCTCGACCGCATCAATGTCGGCTTCGCCGCGCTGACCATGAACAAGGATCTGGGCCTCGACGCCGCGACTTACGGCATGGCGGCCGGCGCCTTCTTCTGGGGCTATTTCCTGTTCGAAGTGCCGAGCAACCTCATTCTCGAAAAGGTCGGCGCCCGGATCTGGATCGCACGCATCATGATCAGCTGGGGCATCCTGTCCGGCGCCACGGCGTTCGTCGTCGGGCCGTGGAGCTTTTTGACGATGCGCTTTCTGCTCGGCCTCGCCGAAGCCGGCTTGTTCCCCGGCATGATCCTGTTCTTCACCTACTGGTTCCCGGACTGGCACCGCGCCCGCATCATGGCGGGTTTCACCGTGGCGCTGCCGCTGGCGGTTGCGGCCGGTGCGCCAATGTCGACGGCGCTGCTCGAGCTCAACGGGACGCTGGGCTTGGCCGGCTGGAAATGGATGTTCATCGCCGAAGCGATCCCGACCGTCATAGTCGGATTTGTTTTCCTCTTCTTCGTCACCGACCGGCCGCACCACGCTCATTGGCTCACCGAACAGGAACGCAACTGGCTCATCAACACGCTCGAAGAAGAGCGCAAGCTGATCGAAGCCACGCGCAAAATCAGCCTTTGGCAATCGTTCTTTGAGCCGAGGGTTCTGATCCTGACTCTGAATTACTTCGGCATCGTCACCGCGAGCCTCGGCCTGCTGCTCTTCCTGCCGCAAATGGTCAAGCAGCTCGGCCTGTCCAACATGCAGGTCGGCTGGGTCAGCATGATCCCATACGCGTTCGGCGCGTTGAGCATGGTGGCCTGGGGTTGGGTCTCCGACCGCATGGGCGAGCGGCGCTGGAATCTTTGTGCAGCCTGCGTCGTTGCCGCGGTCGGCCTCGTCATCGCCGGCATGACCATCGGCACGGCCTGGGCGGTGGTCGGCATGACCATTGCCACCATCGGACTCTACGGCACCAAGGGGCCGTTCTGGACCTTGCCGTCGATGATCCTGACCGGCAGTGCGGCTGCGTCCGGCATCGCCTGGATCAACGGCATCGGCAATCTCGGCGGCTTCTTCGGGCCGACTGCCGTCGGCTGGATCAAGACCTATACCGGAAGCTTTGCCTCCGGGCTCTATCTCCTCGCCGGCCTCGCGCTGGTGTCGGCCGTGAGCACGTTCTGGCTCAATTTCGAACGCACAGTCACCCGGCCAGGGCGAGCTCGCGGGCGTGCCGGCGGAGTAAGCTTTATCGCCTTAACGAGCGCGCTTTAACCGAGCGCGCTCGCTCCGGCTTGCGCGATCTGCTCATCCTCGTGCGATTGCACGCCGGAGACGCCGATGGCGCCGACGCATTCGTTCTGGTGCATCACCGGCATGCCGCCCTGGATCAAAATGCCGGCGGGAAAGCCGGCAAAGGCCGGGCGCTCCTTGATGCGGTCCTCGAAGAATTTGCTCGGCCGCTTGGTCATGGCCGAGGTTTTGGCCTTGCCCATGGACACTTCGGCCGAGATCGCAGGCGCGCCATCCATGCGCTGAAAGCCCAACAGGAAGCCGCCGTCGTCCACGACCGAGATCGCCACCGCCCATTTGTTCTTGGCGGCCTCTGCCTCACAGGCGGCGATCATCTTATTCACGTCAGCAAGCGTCAGGCACTGTTTGGTACGCATGGTTCCTCCTGGTTCGGGCGCCGGATACTAGTCCGCCGCGGCGCGGACTTGTAGGGTAGGGCGAGCGAGACTGGACAAGCATTCATGCACGACACCCCCGACGGCGTCCATTGGCACGAGCCCCAAGCAGGCGAGAACGCCGGCTTCGGAAAATTCAAGCGCCAGCCGCTGCCCTATGATAGTTTCATGGAGGCCGAAGGCGTGCCCTGCTATCGCGGCATCGGCGTGCGGCGGGTGCAGGATCTGCCGCTCGTGTCGTGGCCGCGGCTCGGCGGCCGCGGCTCGTACATCCAGCTGTTCGGCACCGAAGGTTTGTGGGGCCTCTACGTCGTCGAAGTGCCTGGCGCCGGCGCGCTCAATGTCGAACGGCATCTTTACGAAAAGGTCGTGCTAGTGGTCGAAGGCCGCGGCACCACCGAAGTGTGGCAGGAAGGCCAGACCAAGCGCCACGTCTTCGAATGGCAGAAGGGCTCGCTGTTCACCATTCCGCTCAACGCCCATCACCGCATCATCAACGCGGCGAGCTCGCCGGCCTTGTTGCTGTGCGGCACCACGGCGCCGAACGTGATGAACGTGCTCGACAACAACGATTTCATTTTCAATTGCCCGTACACATTCAGCGAACGGTTTTCCGGCGCCGAGGATTTCTTCAAGCCGAACGACGATGTCGAGCCCGATCCGATCCGAGGGCTGGCCATGCGGCGCACCAATCTCATTCCCGACATCGTCAATTGCGATCTGCCGCTCGATAACCGCCGCTCGCCCGGCTATCGGCGGGTCGAGCCGGCGATGGCCAAGAACCGCTTCTATCTGTGGATCGGCCAGCACGAGACCGGCCGCTATTCCAAGGCGCACAAGCACGCCTCCGCCGCCGTGCTCGTCTGCGTCAAAGGCAAGGGCTACACCTACACGTGGCCCGAAATGCTCGGCACCACGCCGTGGCAGAACGGCAAGGCGGAAAAAGTTTTGCGCCAGGATTACGAGCCGGTCGGTCTCGTTTCCGCCGCGCCGATGAGCGGCGACTGGTACCACCAGCATTTCGGCATCGGCAAAGAGGGCTTGCGCATCACCGCCTGGCACGGCCCGAACAACCAGCGCGCGCGCAAGCCGGGCGTGCCCGGCGAGCAGCTGATGGATTACGGCGCCATCGATCTGGGCAAAGGCGGCAGCGCCATTCCGTATCACCAGGAGGATCCGGCGATCCGCCAGGAGTTCGAGGCGACGCTCAAGCGCGAGGGCCTGCCGAGCCGGATGAACGCCGGAATTCTACGAGCGGCCGCCGAACGAGGACGAAGTGGTGATGGGCGATGTGATGTGAGCCGCGTCATTCCGGGGCCTCGCGAAGCGAGGAACCCGGAATCCATAATCATTATCGGTCGGGCTGATGGCGCAGCCTTCGACAATTCGCCGTTTCGTGGTTATGGATTCCGGGTTCGCGGGCTTTGCCCGCGCCCCGGAATGACGAGGACAACAAAATGCCGTTTGCCGATTTCCGCCAGTTCCTCGATGTGCTGCGCCAGCATGGCGAATTGATCGACATCAACCGGCCGGTCGCGCTTGAACGACGTCGGCAAGGCGATGAAGCAGGCTTATGTCCGCAACGGCCCGGCCATCATGTTCAACAACAACGGCACCGATTATCCGCTGGTCGCCGGCATCTATTCGACGCGCGAGAAGGCGCTGCTCGCCTTCGAGGCCGACGAGAACACGATTTTCGACAAGGTGCTGCACGGCCTCGACAACCCGATCCCGCCGGTCATGGCCGACGAACGGCGCGCCGTGCCACGAGGAGATCATCGAAGGCGAGGCCATCGACATCCGCAATTTCCCGGTGCCGCAATACAGCCCCAAGGACGGCGGGCCGTACATCACGCCGGGCATCGTCGTCTCCGAGGATCCGGAGACCGGCGTGCCGGACGTCGGGCATTATCGTTTTCTCATTCTCGGCAAGGACACGGTGTCGTTCTCGGCGCAGCCGTTCCACCGCTTCGGCAAGAATCTGGCGAAGTGCAAAAAGCTCGGCATCGTGCCGAAGGCGGCGCTGATCATCGGCGTCGATCCGATCATCGCCTATGCCTGCCAGGTGCAGGTGCCCGACACCACCGACGACTGGGCGCTGGCCGGCGGTTTGCGCGGCGCGCCGGTCGAGCTGACGCGCTGCAAGACCTGCGACGTGAAAGTGCCGGCGACCGCGGAAGTCGTGATCGAGTTCGAGGTCGATCTCAACACCACCGTGCTCGAAGGCCCGCTCGGCGAATATACCGGCTATTACACGCGGCCGTCGCAGAAGCCGGTGGCGCGCATCACCGCGATCACGCACCGCAAGAAGCCGATCTTCCAGGGGCTGCTCACCGGCAAGCCGGTGACCGAGAACCACATCCTCAAGCAGATTCCGTTCGAGGCGTCGTTCCTGCGCCAGCTCAAGCGGCAATTCCCGACCATCAAGCAGGTCTCGGTGCGCGCCTCCGCCGGCGTGTCGTTCTATGTGGTGATCTCGATGGAGCCGCGCTTTGCCGGCGAGGCGCGGCAGGTGATCCTCAACGCGATGTCGAGCAATATCCGGCCGAAATGGACGGTGATCGTCGATCCCGACATCGACGTGCATTCCTCGACCGAAGTCGAATGGGCGCTCGCCTTCCGCGTCCAGCCGGCGCGCGACGTCATCGTCGTCGACAACGTGCCGGCGGGGCCGTCCGATCCGTCGGTCGATCTGACCCGCGACCGCACCATGCGGACTTCGTCGTCGATCGGCATCGACGCTACGCGGCCGTTCGGCGAAAAGTTCTACGACGTCGCCGACGTGCCGGGCTGGGAGGATTACGAGGTGCCGGAGCTGAACGGGCGGCGTTAAACCGGCTCGGCGTCGATCAGCACGAAGGCGACGACGGCGGTCTCGTTGGTGCGGTTGCTCCAGGCGTGATTGGTGCCGCGCTGGACCAGGACGTCGCCCGCCTGCAGCAGCACTTCGCCGTCGTCCATCATGGCGAAGATCTCGCCGGACAGCACGATCGCGTAATCGATCGTCGCTGTCTTGTGGAAGCCGGCATGGCGCGGATTGTTGCGGTCGGTCGCCGCGGCGCGGCCGGAGCCGTCGTCGGGCAGTTTTTCCTCGTGCGCGATGGCGGCAAGCCGTTCGCTATCCGGCGGATATTCGATGACGCGGAACACCGAACCGCCCTTCGGCGGCGGCAGGCGATGGCCGCGGGCGATGGCGTCGCTATTGCCGCGATTGTCGGCGGGCGTGCGCGTCGTCTCCCACAGCTCGTGCACGATGGCGCTGCCTTTGCTGCGGCTGAAGACGTGCGGGGTAGGGCCATCGATGAGGAAAGTCGAGCGGCCATCGACATCATGACCGGTGACAACGCGACGAACGGATTTTGCCATTTGTGCTCGTGTAGTCGGAGGAGCGAGAGGTGTGATCCGAAACCTGCCTGAACCGGCCATGAAATCGATGGCCTAAGGGAAGCGATTTTTGTAACACATGTGCGTACCTGAGGTGTAAATCCGCGAGGAGATGAATGGGATGAGGATCACCGGTGGCGTTCTTGCATTCCTGTTTCTTCTCACCGCGCAAAGTATGCCCGTGGCCCAGATCGGAAATCCGATGCCGCCGCCGGGGGCGGTAGGGGACCCCGCGCCGGAGAAGGCGGTCCCGGGCAAAAATATCGATCGGCCACCAAGGCACGACAGGGTCCGCTGCCGTCCGCACAAGGGAGCCTGCTTGCCGAAGCCATCATCACGGTAAGCCTCATGGCCACGCAGGGCGAACGTGCCGCCGCGGTCCGCAAGAGAAAGATCGCGGTTTATCGGCAGCCCTTGAGCGTGCTGGCTTTATTGACGACTTCGAACGGTCCAAGTTCTTTGGCAACGTCCGCGGCGTAGCTCGCATCGACCAGCTTGTCGACCGGCGAGGTCTTGGCGATCACGCCTTCGCGCTGGAAGAACGCCTGCATGTCGGTGATGCTGGCGACATTGAATTCGCCGTTCGGATTGCGCGATTGCCAGGCCATGCGGTCGAGCAGGTCGCGGTCGGTGCCGATGCGGTATTTCAGAAAGATATCGATGATCTCGGCGCGGTTCGGGCCGTGATGATAGGCCTGGCAATAATCGCGGCCGGCGCGCGCCAGCGCGATGAACAGTTTTCTCGCGGTGTCGCGATTTTGCTGCGCCCAATCGGTGTTGACGATGTAGCCGACGCTGGTCATCGGCAGCGGGTGGATATAGTCGTCCGGGTCGATCCACGGCACGCCGATTTTCTGCTCGATCATGCGTTCGGTGAACGGCGCGACTTCCATCGCCGCATCGAGGCGCGCCGTTCGCCATCGCCGTCGCCATCTGCGCGAACGACAGGTTCTTGGCCTCGATGTCCTTGAGGCTGAGCTTGGCCGACGCCAGTACCGAAGCGACCTCGTACATCGAGCTCGATCCGGCCGAGCTTAAGCCGACGGTGCGGCCCTTCAGATCCGCGGGCGTCCGGATCGCATCCTTCAGATCGGTGCGGACGATGATCTGGTGATAGGTCGGCGACGAGCCGCTTTCCAGCGCCAGCGCCACCGGCAGGCCCTGCGCCACCGAATTGTAGAAGCCGGCATTGATGCCGCCTTGCGCCACCTGCACCTGATTGGTGGCGAGGAACGCCACGGCCTTGCCGAGCGAATCGATGCGCTCGATATCGACGTCGAGGCCGGCGTCGCGGAAATAGCCCTTGTCGAGCGCCACATAGGTCGTGCCGCCGGGCACGCTCGGCACCACCGCGATGGTGATCTTTTGCGCGGAGGCCGGCAGCGGCCAATGCGAGAAGAATGGCGAGAGCGAACGCTGAGCGCATGCGCTCACTTCTAGCGTCCGCGGCGGCGGCGCGCCAGCAGTTGCGCGGTCGTGTGGGAAACGGCGGTCCGAATTTCGGCGCGTTCGCGGGCAGAGGAGGTCGTCAATGACGCCGTCACACCGCCGGAGAGCGCGATCCGGACTGCGCGTGTTGTGCGCAGTCCGGCATGTGGCGCATTGGCACGGGGATGGCCGGGTTAACCGCCCGGAGCCGGTGCGCAGTCGGTGTTCGATGGCGGTGTGCCGGGCGGACATGCGGGTATCCCCGCCGTTATGTCATCGGCGGTACACATGATGTCGAAAGCGAAGATCTGACTTTGGCATTGACCCTGCAATGCATAACACTCGTCAGAGACATTCATCTTCCACTGGTACATGGTCACTTTCTTGCCAGGCGCGCTGCACGTTGCCTGCTTGGCGGTTGCCACGCTGCGGGAGGTGGTGTCCTGCGTGCTTTCTGTGTGCGAATATTGAAACTTGCCACTGACCTTTGTCGAATTCAAACCAACAGGGTCGTACTTATGCTCCCATTCGAAGCCAACTTCCATTCCCCAAAGGTCGCTTGTCGTCTTCGCGCGGGAACCTTCAATGCCGACGGTGACGCTCTGCACCAGGCTTTCGCAATTTGTGCAACTGGCGACCCTTTGCCAGCTGCCGGTCAGGCCGGTGATGTGGGGAGGCAGATACGCATATGAGCAGAACTTTCGTTGCCCGGGAGCGGGATCCTTTGCGAATATGCCCTTTTCACAATCGAACTGCTGCGTCGAAGCCATTCGATAAACCCATTTTCCGTCTGTCCCGAATCTCAGGAGAGTGGCATCCACGAGAGCTGGAAGCTTGCACGTCTCAAACTCTGTTGCGCAGTTGGTAAACTCCAACGCCTTGGCTGGGCCGTCCTTGGTTGGAATTTGTGCGTATGGGCGGTTCGAGATCCAGCAAGTCTTGGGCGGGCCTTCGTTGACATCAAAGAAATAGTCGTTGTTGCAAGGAAAGGGGGACGATGCGATGCGGTACTCGGCACGACCAAGGTCGAAGGGCGACGCATATTTGACGAGACGTGGCTCGGTGCTGCTGAATTGACAGGTGCCGCCTTCACTCGAGCAGAGCGTCCATTGTATTGCCGGGTCCAGAGGGCTGAGCGCTATGTACTCGCAGTTCTTATCCTTCTTGTACGCGGCATCGCCGAAGATGTCGGTGTTGCAGGGCACACGGGTAACGTTGCCGTCCGTCTCGATGTAGAAATAGCTGCCGTCTCCCCCCGCGCGCAGCAAATGGTGACCCGCTCCGCTCATCTCGCACGTGCCGCCTTCGCCCGAGCAGTTGCTCCATTGCGCCGAAGCGCGCGCCGGCAACAGCACCAGCGCGAGAAGCATGATGAACGCAACGAAGCCTGTGTTTCTTCCGATCATGGGTCATGTTCCATTGGATGACGCGATTGAATTTTCAGCATCGGCGCGGTCTTCAGCGCAGGTCGTTCACGAGGCGTTGGGAGCGCGGCGCTGAATGTCTGCATGGTCAAGCGTGGCATTCTCAGAATCCCTTGCCTGACAGGCGGGGACATCGGGGCGTCGCATGCGGTCGACAATAAAACGCTACTCTTCTTAAAGTCTAGATCTATTGGAAAATAACCTGTGGGTGTATCGCCGTGTTCCGAAGATGGAACTCTGCCGCGCTAAAGAGTCGAAAGCCAATTATCGAATGTGAATATGCGCGCTAGCGTCCCGCGCGCATGCGCGCCAAAAGTTCCGTGGTCGGATAGGAATCCGCCGGTAGGCCGTACTTCTTCTGCATCTCCTTGACCGCCTGCCGGGTTTTCAGGCCGGCAAAGCCGTCGATTTTGCCGACGTCGTAACCGGCGCGCGCCAGCATGGTTTGCATCTCCTTCATGTCGTCGAAGGCGAGCGCCGGCGGCGGACTGCCGCGATGCAGCGCAGGCGCGCCGGCGATGCGGGTGGCGAGATAGGCCGCCGTGGTCGAATAGACCAGCGAGTTGTTCCACTGCAGATAAATCTGAAAGTTCGCATAGACCAGGAACGCGGGTCCAAGCCGTCCCATCGGCAAGAGCAGCGAAGCGGGCAGGTTGTCGGCCGGCAGCGCGCGGCCGTCGGCGAGCGTGACGCCGTATGACGCCCATTTCGATCGCGGCAATTGGATCGCGAGGTCGGCCTGATCCCACGGCAGGTTCGCCGGCACGCGCACTTCGGTGAGCCACGGCTCGCCGCGCTTCCAGCCGAGCCCGACCAGATAATTCGCCGTCGAACCGAGCACGTCAGGCGCGCTGCGCAAGAGATTGCGCTTGCCGTCGCCGTCGTAATCGACCGCGTATTGGAAATATTCCGACGGCATCATCTGGGTCTGGCCGAGTTCGCCGGCCCACGAGCCGATCATGTCTTCCGGCCGCAGGTCGCCGCGCTCGATCAGCCGCAGCGCGTCAAGGAGCTGGGCGCGAAACCGGTCGGCGCGCCGGCAGTCGTAAGCCAGCGAAGCGAGCGAGCTCAGCGTTTTCTCCTTGCCCATATTGGCGCCGAAATCGCTTTCCAGCGCCCAGAACGCAACGATGACCGGCGCCGGCACGCCGTATTGCTGGTCGATCCGCGAGAATACTTGCGCGTAAGTCTTGATCTTTGCCGCACCGGTTTGAATGCGATAGGCAGCGGCCATGCGGTCGGAGAATTCCAGGAACGTCTGCGAGAACACGCGCTGGCCGCTGTCGATGTTGACGATGCGCTGGTCGTAGGTGAGGTAAGGCGCGACCTCGGCGACCGTACGCTGCGACACGCCGCCCGCGATCGCCTCGCGCTCGAACGCGGCGAGCCAGGCCTCATAAGGCCCGCCGGTGCGGCACGGCGCGGCGGCACTCGCCGCGCCGCTTGCGAGCGTGGCCGCGAGCAGCAGTGCTGCACCCGCTATTCGGTTTTTGATTGCAAATACCACTGCAAAATCTCCTCCCCGGTCCAGTATTCGACGCCGTCGAAGCGGCGCGCATAATCGTAGATCGCTTCGAGATATTTGATGCGATGCGGTTGACCGCTGAGATACGGATGAATCGCCAGCGCCAGAATTTTCGCGCGCTTCTCGCCCTCGGCGTAGAGCCGGTCGAACTGATCGATGGTGCGCTTCAATAGATAATCGCTTTCATGGTGCTGCACCGCCATCATCGGGATGTCGTTGAGCTCCATGGTGTAGGGCAGCGTCACCAGCGGGCCGTTGGTGGTGCGGATCGTGGTCGGCTCGTCGTCGTAGACCCAGTCGCCGATATATTTGATGCCGGCCTGGGTCAGCAAATCCGGCGTCTCCAGGGTTTGCGTCAGGCCCGGCCCGAGCCAGCCGACCGGCCGCTTGCCGGTGAATCGCTCGATCACGTCGAGCGAGCGCGTGATCATTTTCTTCTGATCCGGCTCGATGTGGATCGGGCCTTGCTGATAGGAGTGACCCATGAATTCCCAAGCGTCGTTCTTCGCTTCCTGGGCGACGCGCGCATAATCCTCGCAAACGCGGGCATTGATCGCGAGCGTCGGCTTGATTTTCAGGCGCTTGAACAGGTCGAAGAAGCGCCACACGCCGACCCGCATGCCGTATTCGTGCCAGCTCCAGTTCGGCACGTCGGGAATGAGCGTCTGCCCGGTGGGCGGCGCCAGCACCTGGCGCGCCATCGGCTTGCCGATGTCCCAGACTTCGAGATTGACGATGGTCCAGAACACCAGCCGGCTGCGGCCGGGCAGTTTGAGCGGCGGCCGGTCGACGATCGCCGAGAAATCGGCGCGCTCGCGCGGCAGCATCGGCTTGGCGCGCTTACTGGCAATGCGTTTTTTCATGGAGCGCGTCCTCCCCGCGGCCGGGCCGGAATCAGAGGCAAAACCATATGTCGGCAGGTATACTTACGGCAACTTTCGCACGCCTGTCGTAAGGTTGTAATGGCACGATCACATCCTTGTTAGGGCGCGCCGGAGCCCTTGCAGTCTGCGGCGAATGGATCATGTATGGAACCAAGCTACCGGGGGCCGATTATCTTCCCAGACTTTGCGAATCTGTCATTAATCCCCGCCTTTTGCGGACCCTTGCAATGCCACGTGCCGCCGTTTCCAAGCGTGTTCGGCTAGCCGATCCGGCGAACGATTCCGTCGCGGCGGCGCAGCCGTCCGACGATCCGCGCCATCTTTGGCTCAAAGCCTTTGCGGCGGTGCGCGGCGAGACCGAGCGGCGCGCGGCGCTGTTGTCGCCTGAGGACCAGGTCATCCAGTCGATGCCGGACGCCAGTCCGACCAAATGGCATCGGGCGCACGTGACGTGGTTTTTCGAGCAATTTCTGCTGCGTCCGTTTGCGCCGGACTATAAACCGTTCGACGAGCGCTTCGCTTTTCTGTTCAACTCTTATTACGTCGCGGCGGGGCCGCGGCAGGCGCGTCCGCAACGCGGCCTCATCACCCGGCCCAACGCCGCTGAAGTTGCCGAATACCGTGCTCACGTCGATGCCGCGGTGGCAGCGCTTGATTCGAATCCGCGGAACATTTCGAGACACTGATACCGATCATCGAGATCGGCCTCAATCACGAGCAGCAGCACCAGGAGTTGTTGCTCACCGACATTCTGCATGCGTTTTCATTCAACGAAACTAATCCGGCCTACGATCCCGATTGGCAATGGCCGCAAGCCGCGAGCCAAGGGCCGGCTGCGGGCGCGCTGATTGCCGGCATCCATATGATCGGTCACGGCGATGGCGGGTTTTGTTTCGACAACGAACAGCCGGCGCATCAGGTCGTGTTGCGGCCGGTGCGGCTGGCGCCGTCGCTCGTCAGCAACGGCGAGTGGCTCGAATTCATGGCCGACGGCGGTTACACGACGCCGACCTTGTGGCTGTCGGACGGCTGGGCCACGGTCGAGGCGCAACGCTGGGAGGCGCCCGGCTATTGGCGCAAGATCGACGGCGCCTGGCATGCGATGACGCTCGGCGGCCTGCGCCGGGTCGATGCCACGAAACCGGTGTGCCACGTCAGCTATTACGAGGCCGACGCTTTCGCGCGCTGGTCCGGCAAGGATCTGCCGACCGAGGGCGAATGGGAAGTCGCCGCCAAAAGCGGCGTCCTCAATGATGCTTTCGGCATCGTCTGGCAGTGGACACGCGGCGCCTACACCCCATATCCCGGCTACAAGGCTCCGCCCGGCGCGCTCGGCGAGTACAACGGCAAGTTCATGGTCAACCAGATGGTACTGCGCGGCTCTTCGCTGGCGACGCCCGTCGGGCATTCGCGCGCCAGCTATCGCAACTTTTTTTATCCGTCGGCGCGCTGGCAATTCAGCGGACTGCGCCTTGCGGAATACGAACACTGAGCAAACTCATGGCACGAGCTGTCCAAACCGCGCGGCGCGCGGCACCGGCTGCAACGAACGATCCGTTCGCAGCCGACGTCGTCGCCGGGCTTTCCGCGAAGCCGAAAAGCCTGCCGCCGAAATATTTCTATGATTTGGCGGGATCGGCGCTGTTCGACCGCATCACACAGCTGCCGGAATATTATCCGACACGCAGCGAAGTCGGCATTCTGCAGGACAACGCCCCGGCGATCGCCTCGCTGTTTCCGCCCGGTTGCGCCTTGATCGAATTCGGCGGTGGATCGAGCCGCAAGGCGCGCATCCTGCTCGGCGCCGCGGCCAATATCGAGGCCTATGTTCCGGTCGATATTTCCGGCGATTTTTTGCAGCAGGATGCCGCCCAGCTGCGCCGGGATTTCCCGCGTCTTCAGGTCTATCCGCTGGTCGAGGATTTCACCAAAGCATTCATGCTGCCGCCCGTGATCGCGGCGCTGCCGCGGGTCGGCTTCTTTCCGGGCTCCACCATCGGCAATTTCGAGCCGCACGAAGCGTGCAAATTTTTGCGCCATGCCGGCGGCATGCTGGGCGCGGGCGCGGTATTCGTGGTCGGCGTCGATCTGGTCAAGGATACGAAAATTCTCTACGACGCCTACAACGATGCCGAGGGCGTAACGGCGAAATTCAATCTCAATCTGTTGGCGCGCATCAACCGCGAGCTTGGCGCCAACTTCAATCTCGGCGCCTTCGAGCACCACGCCTTCTACAACAGCGCCCACAACCGGATCGAGATGCATCTCGCCTCGACGCGGCGGCAGAAGGTGCGCGTCAACGGCGCGACCGTCGACTTCCGCGCCGGCGAGACCATCCACACCGAGAACAGCTACAAATACACCATCGAGTCGTTCCAGGCGCTGGCCCGCGGCAGCGGCTGGTCGCCGCTCAAGACATGGACCGATGGCCTGTTCGCCGTGCACGCGCTCTCCTACGACGGGACGCGGCAGGACGGCTGAGCGGCCATGCCGATCTGCGAAGTCGATCCTTGGCGATTTCAATATTTTGATCACGTCAAGACCGCCGCCAATATCCCGACCGAGGACTGCGATGCCTGGCAGTGGTATCCGGCGCATCGCTGGGTCTACGACAAGCTCGCGGTGGCGCTGAGCCAAAATCTTGAGGCCGGCCCGCACGGCGTGACGCCGCCGCGCTTTCCGGTCTTCTCCAAGCCGATCGTCAATCTCAAAGGCATGGGCGTCGGCAGCCGCGTGCTGCGAACCGCCGCCGACTACGAGCGGCATTATGCGCCGGGTCATTTCTGGATGACGCTGCTCGACGGCCGTCACGTTTCCTCCGATATCGCCGTGGTCGACGGCGAGCCGCGCTGGTGGCGCCATGCCACCGGCAAGCCTGCGGGCGAGGGCACATTCGATTACTGGACCGTGCATGCCGAGCCGGACGCCGAGATCGAGGCGCGTTGCGGCGCCTGGGCGCAAAAAAATCTCGCCGGCTATACCGGCATGCTCAATCTCGAAACCATCGGCGGCACCATCATCGAGGCGCATCTGCGCTTTGCCGACCAATGGCCCGATCTCTACGGCCCCGGCTGGGTCGATGCGCTGGTCGGCCTCTATGAGAATGGCGACTGGGATTTTTACGACGACGACCGCAGCGAGGGTTACAGCGTCGTGCTGTTCGGACCGAACGGCCGCCGCTACCGGCATCCGCCGCAGGCGTTAGTCAACGCGATCAAGCGCACGCCCGGCGTCACCAGCGTGCAAATCAGCTTCCATGAGGACCGCGCGCCGGAGCATCACGCCATGCCGCCCGGCGGTTTCCGCCTGGCCATCGTCAACGGCTTCGATCTCGGCAAAGCGCTAGCCGCGCGCGAGCGGCTCAGGGAGTATTTTCTTCCTGATACTGCGTAACTCTCACCCTCCCGCTGCAGGGCAGGGTGGCCTATAGTCGCTAGCTTTCGAGGATGGGTGAAAGCATTGCGTAGATTTGTACCTGGGCTTGCGGCGCTCGCCGCGCTTTGCCTCACGGCGGCGCCGGCGTTCGCGCAAGATCAGGTCAAGATCGGTATCGGCTTCGGCTTGGCGTTTCTGCCGGTCTATATCTGCCAGGACCTGAAACTCGTCGAGAAGCGTGCCAAGGAGCTGCATCTCGACGTCAGGGCGAGCTATCAGCGCTTTCTCGGTTCAGGCCCGATGCAGGACGCAATCGCCTCGGGCGCGATCGACATGGGACCGTACGGCACCGCGCCGTTGCTCGCCGCCTGGGAAAAGGCGAAGGACACGCCGGCGCAAATCCTTGCCGTATCCGGCATCACCACCATGCCGCTGACGCTCGTCAGCAACCAGCCCAATATCGCGACCATCGCCGATTTCCAGCCGGCCGACCGCATTGCCATGCCGTCGCTCACCGCGCCGCAGATGTACTTGTTGCAGATGCAATCGGAAAAGACGTTTAAGGCGTACGACAAACTGCAAGATCAGGTCGTGGCCATGCCGCCGTCCGATGCGGTCACCGCGCTGGTCGATGGTTCGGGAGTGGTGACGGCTTACTTCGCGTCGCCGCCGTTCACGCAGTTGGCGTTGCGCGACGCAAAGGTTCACCGCGTGCTCAGCTCGGTCGATGTGATGAACGGCAAGGCGTCGTTCCTGATCATGGGCGCGACCCGCGCCTATATCGAGGCGCATCCGCAAATGCCGGAAGCAATCGAAAAGGCGATGGATGACGCCGCGCGCATCATTCGCAGCGATCCACGCCGCGCCGCGCAGATCTACCTGACCCATGAGCCGTCGATGTCGCTGAGCGCCCCGCTCATCGAAGCGGTGCTTCGCGAGATCAAGGACGAATTCGGCAGCGCGGTTTACGGCGTGCAGGTCTTTGCCGATTTCATGGGCCGGCATGGCGAGCTCAAAACGCCACCGAAGAGCTGGAAGGACATCGTCGCGCCGGCGCTGCTGAACTCGCCGAGCACATAGCTGCCCCTTGCGCGAGCCGGCTTGACGCTCTCTGCCGCTAAGGCGACGATCGCGGCAAGAAAAAGCACCGAATTTCCATCGGCTCACTTTTTTGGCTTAACAAGCCATCCCCGGGAGGATGCCATGCCGAAACGCCGTCAGCAGCCTGACGCCAGCCGCCGCAATTTCCTCAAAGGCGCAGGCCTCGTCGGCGCCGCGGCGGCCGCCGCGGTCACGCCGCCGGTTGCCGCCAATGCGATGCCGGCTGTGCCCGCGGAAAAGCTGAAAGCCGCGCTGCCGGGCCCGCGGCAGGTCGCGGCCGAGACCATGCCGCCGGCCAACGATCCGGTGAACCAGTCGACCAGCGGCGGCGATTTCATGACCGACGTGCTCAATTCGCTCGGCATCGAATACATGGCGATCAATTGCGCCTCGAGCTATCGCGGCCTGCACGAGGCGATCATCAATCACGGCAACAACAAGCCCGAGATCATCACCTGCGTGCACGAGGACATCGCCGTCCACATGGCGCAGGGCTACGCCAAGATCGAAGGCAAGCCGATGGCCATGGCCTGCCACGGCGTCGTCGGCCTGCAGCACGCCACCATGGCGATGTACAACGCCTGGTGCGACCGCGTGCCCGTCCTCGTCATGGGCGGCAATATCATGGAGGCCGACAAGCGCGCGCCCGGCGCCGAGTGGCTCCATGCCGGCGTCGATATCGGACAGATCGTTCGCGAATTCACCAAGTGGGACGACCAGCCCGCCTCGCTGCAGCATTTCGCCGAGTTGGCGGTGCGCGCCTACAAGATCGCGACGACGCCGCCGATGGGGCCGGTCTTTCTGTCGCTCGATGCCGAGCTGCAGGAGAATCCGATTCGCGATGCCGAAAGCTTGCGCATTCCCAAATTTGCTCCCGTGATCCCGCCGCAAGGCGATTCCGGCGGCGATTGCGCAGGCGGCAAAGATGCTGGTCGAGGCGCAAAACCCGGTCATCGTTTGCGACCGCGTGGCTCGCACGCCGGCTGGCATGGCGAACCTGGTCGAGCTTGCCGAGACTTTGCAATGCGCCGTGATCGACAATGCCGGCCGCATGAACTTTCCGTCGCGGCATCCGCTCAACCAGAGCTTCCGCCGCGCCATGATCGGCCAGGCCGACGTCATTCTCGCCATCGAGATGAACGACCTGTGGGGCACGCTGACCCATTTCAGCGACCGCATCGTGCGCAAGTCGCGCCCGGCCTATAAGTCCGACACCAAGATCATCACGCTCGGCGTGCGCGATCTTTATCTGAAATCCAACTATCAGGATTTCGGCCGCTGGCAGGACGTCGATCTCGACATCGCCGGCGACGGCGAGGCGTCGCTGCCGGCGCTGACCGAAGCGGCCAAGCGCCTGATCGACGACGGCCGCAAGGCGGCCTATGCCGAGCGCGGCAAGAAACTTGCCGCCGCCCATCTCGCCATGGTCGAGCGCTCCAAGACCGACGCGACCATCGGCTGGGATGCAAGCCCGATCACCACGGCGCGGATGTGCGCGGAGGTCTATAACCAGATCAAGGACGAAGACTGGTCGGTGGTCGGCACCGCGATCCGGCTGTCCTGGATGCACCGGCTGTGGGATTTCAAGAAGCCGTATCAGTGGAACGGCGTCTCCGGCGGCGCCGGCGTCGGCTATAATCTGCCGGCCTCGCTCGGCGCGGCGCTCGCCAACAAGAAGCACGGCCGCTTCACCTTGGCGTTCGGCGGCGACGGCGACTTCATGTTCAATCCGGGCGCGTTGTGGACGGCGGCGCACCACAAGATCCCGATCCTCTACATCGTGCACAACAACCGCGCCTACCATCAGGAATACATGTATCTCATCGCCATGGCGGCGCGGCACGGCCGCGGCGTCGACAAGATGGATATCGGCACCACGATCAAGGATCCGAATATCGATTACGCCACCGTCGCGCGCGGCATGGGCGCCCATGGCGAGGGGCCGATCACCGATCCGAAGGATCTTGCGCCGGCGCTGACGCGCGCCATCGCCGCCGTGAAGGCCGGCGGCCCGGCCGTGGTCGACGTCGTGACCGATCCGCGCTGAGGAGACTTGTGATGAAAACGTTCAAGCGTATCGCGGTGACGGCCTTCGCCGTGGCCGCCTTCGGCGTCGGTGCGGCCTCGCTTGCGGCGGCGCAGGACGCCCCACAGGGCAATGCCACCAATGGCAAGCGCATCTTCCTCACCGACGGCTGCTTCACCTGCCACGGCCGCTCGGGGCAGGGCGGCGCCTATAACGGCCCGGCGCCGATCCTCGCCCACACCGCGCTGCCGTTCGACGGTTTCAAGGGCCAGTTGCGCAATCCGTCCGACGACATGCCGGCCTATTCCGACGCCGTGCTGTCGGACAAGGACATTGCCGACATCTATGCCTTCGTGCAGACGCTGCCGGGGCCGAGTTCACCGAAGGATATCGCCATTCTGAACAATTGAGCGTCATTGCCGTTTCGCGCCGAGACCGCGTTGCGGCGGTTGCGCCAGCGCGCGCTTGTGACCATAAATCCCGCCATCTACACTTCATCGTATTGAAACCAAAAGGACTGATATGGCCGACGATAAGCTCAACGTCATCACGATCTGCGGCAGCCTGCGCAAGGGCTCCTACAACGCCTCGCTGGCGCGCACCTTGCCGTCGCTGGCTCCGGCAGGGATGTCGATCACGCCGGCGCCCGCTTGGGACAAGATGCCGATCTATAATCACGACATTCAGGCGGGCACGGGTTTTCCCGCCGACGCTGAAGCCTGGGCCGCCGCGATCCGTGCCGCCGACGGCGTCATCATCGTCTCGCCGGAATACAACTGGAGCATTCCCGGGCGGATTGAAGAACGCCATCGACTGGGTCTCGCGCATGAAGGACGTGCCGTTCAAGGACAAGCCCGTCGCGCTGCAGTCCTGCGCCGGCGGCGTGCTCGGCGGCGCGCGCATGCAATATCACATGCGGCAATGCCTGACCTCGATCGACGCCTTTCTGTTCGGCAAGCCGGAAATTCTGGTGACGTTCGCCGCCAAGAAGTTCGACGAGAAGACGCTCGAGCTCACCGATCAGCCGACCATCGATATCGTCAAGCAGCAGCTCGCCGGTTTTGAGAAATTCATCCGGCGGCTGAACGGAAAGAAATAGCCATGGCCCGTCTCGACGGCCGCGTCGCACTCCTCACCGGCGGCGCCAAGGGAATCGGCCGGCATTATGCGCACCGGCTCGCCGCCGAAGGCTCGCGCCTGATGATCGCCGACATCGCCGACGGCAAGGATCTGGCCGAAGAGATCGCGCGAAAACACGGCGCCAATTCGGTGGCAAGCGCGGTCACCGATGTCAGCGACGAGAGCGCGGTGAAGGCGCTGGTGGCCAAGACCATGGAGCGCTTCGGCAAGATCGATATTCTCGTCAACAACGCGGCGCTGTTCGCGCCGCTCGCCGAGCAGAAGGTCACCGAGATCGACGTCGGCGCTTTGGGATAAAGTCATGTCGATCAATATCCGCGGCGTCTTCCTGATGACCAAGCACGTCGCGCCGCACATGATCGCGCAGAAATACGGCAAGATCATCAATATCAGCTCCGGCACGGTGGCCCGCGGCATTCCCAATTTCGCGCATTACGTGACTTCGAAGGGCGCGGTGACGGCGTTCACCCGCTCGGTGTCGCGCGAGCTCGGCGAGCACAATATCTGCGTCAACAATCTGGCGCCGGGATTTACGCTCAGCGACAGCGTGATCAACGAGAACCCGGGCCATCTCGCGCATTCGCAGGCGCCGTCGCTGGCGCGGCGCGCGCTCAAGCGCGACGAATACCCGGAGGACCTCCTCGGCGCGCTGGTGTTCCTGGCCTCCGCCGACAGCGACTTCGTCACCGGCCAGACCATCGCGGTCGACGGCGGCGCCACCAATAATTAACCGGGCCTGGCCGCTACGGCTGCATGGCAGGCCCGTCAGGCCTTCATTTACGCGCTATTTCCGCAGGCGCTCGGGCTTTGACTATATTGCGGTCAAAGCAACCGGCTTTCGAGCTCTATGGAGGACACCATGGCGGTTGCGACCGCGACGAAGATCGACCGAACGGCAAACCCGGACCCCAAGCACAATATCGAGGCCGTCCGGCAAGGCCTATCTACGACCGCATCGCCAAGCAGCGACATGGCGCCGCTGTGGAAGGTCATGAACTCGGTGGTCACCAAGGAGCCGGTGACGCGCTGCCAGCCCCATGTCTGGCACTATGACGACGTCAAATCGCTGGTCATGGAATCGGGCGGCCTGATCACCGCCGAGGAGGCGCAATCGCCGCGTCCTGGTCCTGGAAAACCCGGCGCATGCACGGCGAATCGAAGGCCACCAACACGCTGTTCGCCGGCATCCAGATGATCCTGCCCGACGAGATCGCGCCGGCCCACCGCCACGTCTCCTCCGCCATCCGCTTCGTGCTCGACGGCGAGGGCGCCTATACGGCGGTCGACGGCGAGAAGTCCTTCATGTCGCCCGGCGATTTCGTCATCACCGCCAACTGGGCGCCGCACGATCACGGCAATACCTCGAACAAGCCGATGCTGTGGCTCGACGTGCTCGACTTCCCGGCGGTCAATTTCTACGAGGCTTCGTTCGCCGACCATGCCGACGAGGCCACCCAGGAGACCACGCGCCAGGACGGCGATTCGCTCAACTTCTACGGCTCCGGCGTGCTGCCCGACGGGGCGTGGGCCAAGAGCTACACCCCGGTCATCAACTACACCTATGAGCGCACCCGGCCGATCGTCGAGCGCATGATGCAGGCTGGCGACATCGACAAGCGCCACGGCGCGCGGGTGCATTACGCCAACCCGGTCACCGGCGGTCCGGTGCTGCCGACCATGGGCGCCTGGCTCGCCATGTTGCCCAAGGGTTTCAAGGGCGAGCCGTACCGCGCGACCGACGGCACTATCTTCGTCTGCGTCGAAGGCGAGGGCACCACCACGGTCGACGGCAAGGTGCTCGAATTGGGCTCCGAACGACGTCTTCGTGGTGCCGCCGTGGAAGCGCTACCAGCACAATGCGCCGGATGGCGCGGTGCTGTTCTCGATCTCCGATCGCCCGGCGCAAAAAGCGCTCGGCATCTGGCGCGAGGGGCAGTGAAGGCGGTCGCCTTTACCCACGACGTTCCGCCGCAACGCGTTGTTTTTGCCTCCGGTGCGCTCAGCCGCGTCGGCGATGAGGCGACACGGCTGAAAATCGAACGCGCGCTGGTCGTCGCGACGCCGGGCAGCGGCGCGCGGCTTGGCCAGAACGTCAGCGACCTTCTCGGCGCTCGCGCCGTCGGCCTGCATGCGCAGGCGGTGATGCATGTGCCGAAGGCGGTCGCCGAAGCGGGCCTTGAGGCCGCACAGCGGAAAAACGCCGACGGGTTGATCGCAGTGGGCGGCGGCTCCGCCATCGGGCTGGCGAAGGCGATCGCGCTCGAGACCGGCTTGCCGATCCTCGCCGTGCCGACGACCTATTCCGGCTCGGAAGCGAACGCCGATTTTCGGCATGACCGACGGCGAGCGCAAAATCACCGGCCGCGACGTCAAGGTTGTGCCGCGCACCATCATCTACGATCCCGATCTGACGCTCGGCCTGCCGGCCGCGGTCAGCGCCTCAAGCGGCATGAACGCCATCGCCCATTGCGTCGAGGCGCTTTGGGTCGACAGCCGCACCCCGGTGACGGTCGGGCTCGCCACCGAAGCGATGCGGCGGTTTGCCCAAAACCTGCCGGCGGTGGTCGCCGATGGCGCCAATGTCGCGGCGCGCGGCGAGTGCCTGATCGGCGCCTGGCTCGCCGGCACCGTGCTCAGCTCCGGCACCGCGCTGCATCACAAGCTCGCCCATGTCCTCGGCGGCCTCGGCCTGCCGCACGCCGAGACCCACGCGATCATGCTGCCGCATGTCATGCGCTTTAATCTCGAAGCGGCGCCCGAGGCGCAAGACGCGCTTGCAGGATGCGCTCGGCAGCGACGATCCGGCGGCCGCGGTCGCCGCGATGCTGAAGAAATTTCCGATCCCGCAACGGCTGCGCGACGTCGGCTTTGATGCCGCGAAGGCCGATTTCGTCGCCGGCGAGATTGCCGCCGCCTCGATCACCGCGCCGCGTCCGGCGTCGGCGAGCGATGTGCGCGAACTGTTGGCGGCGGCGTATTGAGCAGCCAGCTCAATTCAAAATCTTATCGGCGATGCCGCTCTTGATCAGCTTGCCCCAGCGCGCGCTTTCGCTGCGGATAAAAGCATCGAGCTCTTCCGGCGTGCTCGACTCGGCGTTCAGTCCGGCCTTTTCCAGCCGCGCCGCCATCTCCGGATCGGCGTAGATGGCAGCGATCTCGCGCTGGACCTTGTCGATCACCGGCTTCGGCGTGCCGGCCGGCGCGACGATGCCGATCCAGGTCGCGCTTTCGGCAATGTCGGGCAGGCCGGCGGCGACGGAGAGGCTCGGCACGTCCGGCAACAGTGGCAGCGGACGGTTTGAGTATTTCGCCAGGGCGCGGAATTTGCCGGCTTCGATCAGCGGCAGGGCGTTGGAGACGCTGTCCTGGGCGAAATCGACGGCTCCGGTCAGCAGTCCTTGGGTGATATCCGAACTGCCCTTGTAAGGAACCAGGGTGACATCGATGCCGGCGGCTTGCGCGAAGGCCAGCGCGCCGAGCCGCGAGGTGATCGTGCCGGCGCCGACATTGAGCTTGCCGGGATTGGCTTTGGCCTTGGCGATCAACTCGGCCATCGTCTTCGGCCCGTCGCTGCGCGTGGTGATCAGCGAGATGTTTTTGGTGAGCAGCGTGACCGGCGCGAAATCTTTCTGCGGATCGTAGGGCAGGTTGGTCATCACCAACGGATTCATCACCATGGTGACGTCCATGGCGACGAGCAGCGCGTAGCCGTCGGGCGCCGACTTCGCCACCAACTCGGCGCCGATCGCGGTGTTGCCGCCGGCGCGGTTCTCGATCACCACCGGCTGGCCCCAATGCTCGGACATTTTCGCCCCCACGATGCGGGCGATGGTGTCGGCCGGGCCGCCGGGCGGAAACGGCACGATCATCCGGATGGTGTGGCTGGGATAATTGTTGGCGACACGGGCGTCCTGCGCCGATGCAGGTGCGCCGATCAGGAGCAAGGCAGCTGCGAGAGCGCGCGCAATGCCGGACATGTCAGGCCGTCACTCGAAGATATAATTGGCGTTGTCGTGGATGACCTTGCCCCAGCGCTCGGTTTCGCTGCGGACGAACGCCTTGAGCTCTCCGGGCGTGCTCGAGACCGCGATGATGCCGGCGTCTTGCAGCCGCTTGGCGACGGCAGGGTCGGCATAGATGGTGGCGATGAAATGCTGCAGCTTGCCGGTGATTTCGCTCGACGTGCCGGCCGGCGCGTAGAATGCGATCCAGGTCGAGATGTCGCCGAGCTCCGGCACGCCCGCGGCCTCGGCGAGCGGCGGCAGATCGGGCAGTTGGCTGAGCGGCCGTTCGCTTAATTTCGCCAGTGCGCGAAATTTGCCGTCCTTGATGAGCGGATAACTCGACGCCATGCCGTCGACGCCGAAATCGACGCTGCCGGTGAGCAGCCCCTCCACGGTCTCGGCGCTGCCCTTGTACGGAATGATGGCGAAGTTGGTGCCGGTGAGTTTTGCGAACAACAGCGCGGCGAGCCGACCGTTGGTGGTGCCGGTGCCGAAATTCAGTTTCCCGGGCCGCGCTTTGAGCGTGTCGAGCAGATCCTGCACGGTGTGCGCGGCGGAGTCCGCGCGCACTTCCATTACCGAGATATTTCTTGCGCCGAGCGAGATCGGCTCGAAATCCCTGGCCGGATCGTAAGGCAAATCCTTCTTCACCAGCGGATTGAGCACCATGGTCGAGTCCATGGCGGCGAGCAGGGTGTAGCCGTCGGGATCGGCCTTCGCCACCACTTCGGCGCCGATGGCGGTGTCTGCGCCCGGGCGGTTTTCGATCACCACCGTCTGGCCCCACGACGCCGTCATCTCCTTGGCGACGATGCGGGAGAGAATGTCGGTCGGGCCGCCGGCCGGGAACGGCACGATGATGTGGATCGGCCGGTTCGGATAATTGTCGGCGTCGAGGTCTTGCGCGCGCGCCGCTGCACTCGCGCTGATCGCGAGTGCGATCAACGTGCCGGTAGCGATCGTGCGATACGCGCGAGCCGTCATGTCAGGCATCAAGGTCCTTCATCAGCCGCCCGAGGTCAGGCGTCGGCTCGCCGTCGCCGAGCTTTGCCTTGAGCCGTTTCAGGCAGCCCCATAGCACTGCCTGGTTGCTGTTGACCACCGGTTTGCCCAGCGCCTCCTCGATCGCGGTCACCGCCTCGATCTGGGTTGTGTTGGTGCAGCTCAGGAAGATGCCGTCGGCCTCCGGCGTGTCGTTCTCGCGCGCCAACTCGAGCCAGCGCTGCGGCGTCACCGCCTCGAAGTCGGCGGCGGTGGCGCATTTGAGCGCCACGTCCTTGACCACGGTGAAGCCGGCGGCGTTCAGATAGCTGATGATCGGCGCATTGGACATGTAGGGGCTGAGCAGCACGAGCTTCTTCAGGCCCAGCGCGCGCAGCGCGTCCTTCACCAGGCTCGATGTCGACAGCGCCTCGATGCCGGTGGTCTTGCTGAATGAGATTGATGATGCGCGCCTCGCCGTCGGCGCCTTCCTTCATCGAGGTGTTGGTGCAGTGAAAGACGATGAGGTCGGGCGCGGCGTCGGCCAGCGTGCCGGCGGCGTGGGCGATCTCGTCGGTCAGTTCGGCGACCGTCTTGCCCGGCTGGCCGGCGACCCGGCCGCGCGCCACGTAAATGCCAAGCCCCTCGGGCGCGTAGTGGTTGAATTGCGGCTCGGTCATGCGGTTGACCGAGGGGATGATCAGGCCGATGCGCGCGCGCGGCTCGGTGAGCGCGGCGGCGAGGCGATCCTTCTCTGCGATGGCGTCCATGGTTCGCGCTCCTTCTACTGTACCGACAATCCGACGCTTTTGGCCAAGGCGCCCCAATAGGCCACTTCCCCGGCCAGGAAGGTGTTGAGGCCGGCGACGTCCACGTCCATCGCCAAGGCGGCCTGCCGCTTGAAGTAATCGCGGACTTTTGCGGTCTTCACAATACGCCGCACCTCGCGATTGAGTTTTTCGACGATCTCCGGCGGCAGGTTCTTTGGGCCGGTCAGCCAGAACCAGGTGTCGCCGTGCACCTCGGGATAGCCCTGTTCGGTAAAAGTTGGAATGTCCTTGTACACCGGGTTGCGCTCGGTCGAGGTCACGGCGACCGCGGTGACCCCGCCGGCCTTGATCTGCTCGCCCGACGTCAGAAGTCCGGTCATCGACAGCGCGATGTGGTTGCCGAGCACCTCCATCAAACCGGAATTGGGCGCCGGCACATGCACGAGCTCGATGCCGGCCTTGCGTTTGAATTGCTCCATCATCAGTTGCGCCGAGCGAGCCCGGGCCGGGCGACGAGAAGGTCAGCGGCGTCTGCCGCGCGCGGGCGGCCTTGACCAGGTCGGCGAGGTTATTGATGCCGAGCGTCGGATTGGCGATCAGCACGAAACCGTCGGCGCCGATCATGGCGATGTGGGAAAAATCCTTGATCGGGTCATAGCCGACATTGGGATTGATCGCGGGGCTGGTGATGTGCGGCCCGGAGCCGCCGATCATCAGCGTGTAGCCGTCGGGCGCGGCGCGCGCCGTGAGAGCCGCGCCGATGGTGCCGCTGCTGCCGGGGTGATACTCGATGTAAAATTGCTGTCCGAATGTTTCCGACAGCTCCTCCGCGATCAGCCGGCCGAACTGATCGGCGCTGCCGCCCGGCGAGAAGGCGACGATGATCTTTACGGAGCGCGTCGGCCAATCTTGCGCGGATGCGGGAGCGGCCGCCGTGGCGGTCAGAGTCGTCGCAGCCAAGGCGAGCGTCGCGAGTGTTCTCATAGGACCGTCCGTTCCGTCGCCAAGAGCTGCATCAGGCCGTCGCAGGATATCGCCTTATCGAGCGCCATGACCGCGTCGACAATACGGTTTCGGCGCGTCCGGCGCGAGATGACGCTCGGTGACGCTGGCGAATTTGTCCAGCACCGTTTGCGTGTCGAGGCCGTCCGGCGAAAAGCCCGGCGGCTGCAGGATTTCGACGTCGTAAGGCCGGCCGTCGTGGCCGGTGGCGTGGATCGCGCACGGATAGGCCTCGCCGGCGCGGCGGGTCAGATCGGCATCGGTCGTGATGTCGAGGCGCGCCATCAGCGCGCGCACTTTTGGATCGTTCCAGCGCTCGTTGTCGAATTGGCGCAGTCCGAACGCGCCGTCGATGAGCGCAACGGCGATGAGGAAATGCAGGCTGTGGTCGGCGGCCTCGCGCGAGCGCGGCTCGATCCGACCGGGATCGGCAAGCCAGCGGCGCACGATGGGCAGGTCGGCAAGCGCGACGCGGATGGTTTTGAGCTGATCGACGTTGCCGCCGACCAGACGATGCAACGCAATGCCGGCCGCGACCGCGCTCTGCCCGCCGGCAAAGCACGGATAGGCTTTGATCGCGCTGCGCATGATGAAGCTGTCGTCCGGCAGCGGCGCGTCAAGAATGTCGCCCGCGGGCCCGCGCGGGAACACCGCCTTGAGCCCGCGCTCGGCTTCGAACAGATCGAGCGGGCCGGTGACGCCTTGTTGCGGCAAGCAGCGTCGCCTGCATGCCGTTCTGGGCGATCAGCGCGTTGGCGATGTTTTTCGCCGCGGACATGCCGCCCTCGCGCACCGCGACCGGCGTCGGCGCGCGCGCTGCACTCGAGCGCAATCGCGTGAGCGATCTTGTCCTCGGGCAGCCGCATCAGCCAGCCGGCCACGGCCGGCGCGACGACACCGGAAATGCTGATGCCATCCCACATCGAGTTGGCGTCCATCAGCGCTTTGCCGCGGCCGTAGATTTCGTAAGCCGAGCACGATCGCGGCGAGGAGATCGCGTCCGGGAGAACCGGCCAGCTCGGCGGCGGCGAGCGCGACCGGAATATTGTCGCTCGGATGGCCGCCGCGGGCGCCGCTTTGCGGGTGCGCGCCGACCACATAATCGTTGAGATCGAGGACGCGGATCAGCGTGCCGTTGGCGAGCACCGCGCTCGGCGCGCCCATGCCACGCGGGTGGCCGAGCACCGTGCATTGCGATTTCTCGCCGAGCGCGTCGAGCGTCGCCAGCACCGCCCGGGCGCAGCCATCATCCAGCGCGGCGAAACCACAGCCGAGCGTATCGAGCAGCAAGAGCTTGGCCCGCTCGATGGCGCGTTGCGAAAAATCCTCGGCGCGCAATGCCGAGAGCCATGCCGCAAGCCGCTCGATGGCGCCTTTGTCTGAACGCGGACAACTGTTTCGCCTCTTGCGCAGCGCCGCCGCTATCTCAGTGGCTCGGCGCGCGCGGTTGCTCCGGATGCAGGATCAGCTTCTGCACGCGCCAATTCAGGAGCTCGGCGACGTAGAGCATGTTCTCGTTCGGGCAGGCGATGGCGTGGATCCAGCCGAACTGCTTGAGCTGCTTGCCGGAGCGGCCGAGCATGCCCAAAACCTTGCCGTCCAGGCTGAGCTTGTAGATGCGGCCGGGAAAAGCGTCGGAGACGTAGAGCACCTGGTTCGGCGGCGGCGTGATGCACAGCGTCCACGGCGCGCCCGGCGTCATGGTGCCGCCGTTCTGCAGGTAATTGGTCAGGTCCGGCTTGTTGCCGATCGCCGGCTGCGCGTCCGGCGCCGGCGGAATGTCGATGGTCATGATGCGCTGCAGCTTGCCGTCGCTGTCGAACACCTGGATGCGGCGGTTGCCGCGGTCGGCGACGTAGATCATGCCTTTGGCGTCGGCGGCGATGTTGTGGACGGTGTTGAACTGGCCGTCGCCTTTGCCGGGCGAGCCCCAGGACGTGACCCAGTCGCCGTCCTTGTTGAGCTTGGCGACGCGGGAATTGATGTAGCCGTCGCTGATGAAGATATCGCCCGCCGGATCCCAGGTGACGTCGGTCGGCTGCCGGAAGCGGCCGTTCTGCGGCGGCAGCGGCGGATTGACGTGCTCATAGGGTTTGGTTTCGGCGTCGGAGGCTTCCGGCTTGCGCCCGATCACCATGGTCACATGACCCTCCGGATTGAACCGGACGATCATGTCCGAGCCTTTGTCGATCACCCAGATGTTGTCGTCCTTGTCGATGCGCACGGCGTGCGCGAACGACCAGGCGTAAAGGTTCTTGCCGATCTCGCGGACGAAGCGGCCGTCGGAATCGAACTCCCACAGTTGCGCGGCGGTGTTGGCGAAGGCCGGCCCGTGGCTCGATGCCGCCGCGGTGGAAGATGAAAATGTGGCCTTTGGAATTGACCGCGACGCCGGCCGCCTCGCCCATATTGAGATCGGCCGGCAGCTTGAGGAAATTCGGCACCGAGTCGTAGGGGATGAGCGGGGCCGTCGGTGGCGCCGGCTGCTGGGCGAGGGCGGCCGTGCTAAGCAGCGCGAAAACGGCGAGCAGAAGGCGCTTCATCGGGTCCTCCCTTGACGGCTTTTCGTCAGTATATATTGCAAAGCGCGCGGGCGGGAACCGCGCGCAAAGCAACAGGGCGCGAATTGGCGATGGATGCACCGGCCAAAAAATCGAAGCTGATCAAGGGTGCCACCGGCGACTGGGAAGTCGTGATCGGCTTGGAGGTGCATGCCCAGGTGACCTCGCAGGCCAAACTGTTCTCCGGCGCCTCGACCGAATTCGGCGGCGAGCCCAATTCGCATGTCTCGCTGGTCGACGCCGCGATGCCGGGCATGCTGCCGGTGATCAACGCGGAATGCGTGCGCCAGGCGGTGCGCACCGGGCTTGGGCTCAAGGCCAAGATCAATCTGAAATCGGTGTTCGACCGCAAAAACTATTTTTATCCGGACCTGCCGCAGGGCTACCAGATCAGCCAGTACAAATCGCCGATCGTCGGCGAGGGCGAAGTCGTGGTCGACATGCCCGACGGCGAGACCGTGCGCGTCGGCATCGAGCGGCTGCATCTGGAGCAGGACGCCGGCAAGTCGCTGCACGACCAGAACCCGTCGATGTCGCTCGTTGACCTCAACCGCGCCGGCGTGGCGCTGATGGAGATCGTGTCGAAGCCCGATCTGCGCTCGGCCGACGAGGCCAAGGCCTACGTCGCCAAGCTGCGCGCCATCCTGCGGTACCTCGGCACCTGCGACGGCGACATGGAGAAGGGCAGTCTGCGCGCCGACGTCAACGTCTCGGTGCGCAAGCCCGGCGCGCCTTACAACACGCGCTGCGAGATCAAGAACGTCAACTCGATCCGCTTCATCGGCCAGGCGGTCGAGCACGAAGCGTGGCGGCAGATCGGCATCATCGAGGACGGCGGCACGATCGAGCAGGAGACGCGGCTGTTCGATCCGGACAAAGGCGAGACGCGCTCGATGCGCAGCAAGGAGGAGGCGCACGACTACCGCTACTTCCCCGATCCGGATCTGTTGCCGCTCGAGCTTGCGCCTGTCGCTGGTCGAGGATTTGCGCAACAACCTGCCGGAACTGCCGGACGAGAAAAAGTCGCGGTTCATGCGGGACTATGCGCTGTCCGCTTACGACGCCGACGTGCTGGTGGCGGAGCGCGACACCGCGGAATATTTCGAAACGGTCGTCAAAGGCGGTGACCGCGGCCGCGATGCCAAGCTCGCCGCCAATTGGGTGATCAACGAGCTGACCGGGCGCCTCAACAAAGAAGGCCAGGACATCGCCGCGGCGCCGGTCTCCGCGGCGCAGCTCGGATCGATCCTCGATTTGATGGCCGACGGAACAATCTCCGGCAAGATCGCCAAGGACGTGTTCGAGATCGTCTGGAACGAGGGCGGCGAGCCGCGAACAATCGTCGAACAACGCGGCTTGAAGCAGGTGACCGACCTCTCCGCGATCGAAAAGATCGTCGACGACATCGTCGCCAAGAACCCCGACAAGGTCGCCGACGCCAAATCGAACCCGAAAGCGATCGGCTGGTTCGTCGGCCAGGTGATGAAGGCGTCGGGCGGCAAGGCCAATCCGCAGGCGGTCAACGATCTGCTCAAGAAGAAGATCGGCATCTGAGCAGAGCGGTGTGGCGCTGCCGCCCGTGCGTGCGCGCGAACACTCGGCGCGCACTTTGCAAGTCGAAGCGGAACCAAAATCTGCCGCGCGCCGTCGCAGTACGCGGTCGGCAAACGTGCCGCGGCGCGAATCACTTGGCACTGATTCGCTCGTTTTGCGCCGCGTGAGGCCCTTCAACGCGTCCATAAACGCATTCGGTGCAAAATTTTTTTGCGTCGCGAAGTTTGACTGCGCCGGCCTCGTCTGTGCGGGAAAAATTTCCAGCGAGATATCGCTGTCGCGCCGAGTTTTCTCGCCGTGACAAAAATCGTGACAGCGCAGAAACCCTTAATTCATCGGCATTTCTGCATTACGTCGATTTTTGCGCAGAAAATTGCATGCGCGGAAAATTTTTCGTCACGGCGTTGCGCCTGCGATGCAGTCGCGCGTCGCCTGCGAGCGCCGAACCGAGCAGTTACACACAAAATCTAGTGGAGTGACTGTTCTTTTTTCCCGGCTGTAGTAATCCGGTCGTAGTGTCCGTCAATTCGCGACGGCACTGAACTAGGTCGCCACCCACTCAAGCTAGGAGGGCAGCAATGGCGAAGAAGAGAAAGAAAGCAGCGGCGAAGAAACCGGCGAAGAAGCGTCGGAAGAAGAAGTAGTCTACGCCGTTATCGGTCTTCGACGACACTCGAAGATCGCGTCACACGGGCCGGCCAACGTCGACGGTGGATCGACATCAGCCCAAGACGGGCCGGCCAAGTGATCGACGGAGGGCGTCGGCGTGACGGGGGTTTAAGCTTCGCGAGCGCGCGCATCGCGCGGTAGCGAAGATGGGGACGGCAAAATCCGAACCTCACCTCGGCACAAGCTGGCGGCTTGATCCTCAGGCCTCGCCGACGCCCTCGGTTTGTTGGCGGTGTCCTCTCATACTTATATCGGCGCCGTGGAGCAATTCCATGGCGCCGTTTTTCTTTCTGTCATAGCGCCATCGCATCCCATGAAGCGCGCCGTCAAGCGACGGAACGAAATCGAGCCGCCGGCGCCGCGACGCGCCGATCGATCTCTATTACTGGCCGACGCCGAACGGCTGGAAGATTTCCATCATGCTCGAAGAGTGCGCGCTGCCTTACGTCGTGCACCCGATCGATATTTCCAAGGGCGAGCAGTTCACGCCGCAATTTCTCGCGATCTCGCCGAACAACCGCATTCCCGCCATCGTCGATCCCAAGGGCCCGGGCGGACGGCCGATCGCGGTGTTCGAGTCCGGCGCCATCCTGCAATATCTCGGCCGCAAGACCGGAAAGTTTTATCCGCTTAACGAGCGCGCGCGGGTCGCGGTCGACGAGTGGCTGTTCTGGCAGATGGGCGGGCTCGGCCCGATGGCGGGCCAGGCGGTCCACTTCCGCCGCTACGCGCCGGAGCAAATCCCCTACGCGCTTGCGCGCTACACCGACGAGGTCAACCGGCTCTACGGCGTCATGAACACGCGGCTTGCCGAGCGCGAATTTCTGGCCGGCCGCTATTCGATTGCCGACATCGCCTGCGTCGGCTGGGTCCGCCTCGCCGAGCGCCAGGGCCAGGACCTCGCGCAGTTTCCGCATCTCAAACGCTGGTTCGAAACCATCCGCGCCCGGCCCGCGGTCAAGCGCGCCTTCGCCATCCGCGTCGAAGCGGCGTCGGCGGTCGACGTCAACGATCCGAAGGTGCGCGCGGTGTTGTTCAGTCAGCGCGCGCGGTAGGACGCGCCGCCCGGCGTCGCGATCAATTCGCCCGCGTCCAGGTCTGCGTCTTGCAGATGATGCTCATCACGCAGCCTTTGAGCTCGGCGGTGTTCGGCCCCGTCAGGGTGAACGAGCCGGTATAGGTCTTGCCGTCGGAGGCATTGTAGACGTTGCCGCTCCATTGATCCGGCGTGCCGCTCGGCTTCATGGCGAGCACGATTGGCACGCCAAGCAGCGGCCGGCTCTGCTTGCCGGCGTCGGCATTGTTCTTGTCGGTCTTCGGCCGGCCGGTGGCCGGATCGTTCGGCTCCTTGAGCCAGACCAGCGCGCCGCACAGCGCGCCGCCGCAATTGGTGATGCGCACCTGGCTGTCCTTGTCCGCCGTGTACCAGGTGCCGAGCGGATCGGCGGCGCGCGCCGGGCTGCTCGGGGTCAGCGCGATCGCCGACAGCACGATGGTCGAAAGCCAAAGCGCAGATGCCAAACGAAACGTTTTCATTACCAGCCTCTATTCCTGTGTGCCGCGCGGCCGGGACCATAGTCGAGGTGACGCGAATTGCCTAGTTGGCGGGCTTTTCTCGATACTTCCGGCCGGCGGCGCGACGTTGCTTAACGCAAGCTTGCCGAAAACAACGCAAGCCCACGCCGCGCGGTTCAGATTCAATTCATCGCATTACTTAAACCACCATTCAAATCTTCCGATGATTATCGGCGTGTTGGCCCGGGGGAATAAGGGCAAACGAAAGCGGACAGGAACAAGGCGTAGACAGGGGATTGTTATGGCTCGTTTTGAAATTCTCGACAGTACCATGGCACCGCTCGGCGAAGGGCCGGCCTCGGGGGACATGCTGTTCGAGCTCGGCATGATGTATTCGGTCGGCCGCGATGTGCCGGTCGATCTCGTCTCGGCGCACAAGTGGTTCAATCTCGCGGCGGTGAAGGGCAACACCGAGGCGATCCGGCTGCGGCGCGAAATCGCCAACCAGATGTCGGATGCCGAAATCGCCGTGGCGCAACGCGCCGCGCGCGATTGGCTGCGTGGCAACGCTGCAGCGTCGATGCCTGCGCCCGCGATGGCGGCCTGATATCGGTGAGCCGCACGCGCGGCTTGCCATTCAAGGCTTGCCACTCAAGGCTTGCGGACGAAGAACTGGTACATCTTGGCGAAGGTCGCCGGCGCTTGCGTCTCGAAGGCGTGCCAGCGATCGAGATCAAGCATCGCTCCGCGGTTCCGGAAAGCGCGCCGCGAACTGCTGCTGGGTCGCCGGATCCAGCACGAAGCCGGTGAATTGCAGGCCGTTGTCCGCCAGGAATGCTTTGATGTCGGGCAACGTCATCTGGTGTTCCTGGACGTGAAAGATCAGGTCGCGACATTCGTTGGTGGTAAAGAAATCGCTGAACGTGCTCGCCGACTTCAACAGCGAGCCGTCCGCCGCCGCCAAAATCTCCTCGCGACAGCGTCGGATGTCTTCCGGGATCGGCCGATAGCCGCGCTCGGCGATCAGCGCGCGCGCGGCGACGACGTTCTGCCGCGCCAATTTGCTGTAGAGGCCGACCTGCATCACGCCGCCGGGCCGCAGCAGCGTCAGCAGCGCGCGCCAGCCTTGCCACGGATCGCCAAGATGGTGCAGCACGCCGGACACGTCGATGAAATCGAAACTGCGGCCGATCGCGGCCGCCTTGGTGATGTCGGCTTGGGCGAATTCGATGTTGTGAAAGCCGAGCGTGCCGGCCATGCGCTTGGCGTAGCCGAGGCTGGCAAGACTCAGATCGATGGCGAGGATGCGCGCGTCGGGCGCTTGTTGCGCAAACGTGATGGCGGACAGCCCGGTGCCGCAGCCGGCGATCAGCACGTCGGGAATCTGCCCGGGCTGGCGGCCGGCAAGCAGCGTGTGTTGTTGCGGCAGCGCCGGCTTGATCCAGCGCGGGTAGGGGTTCTCCTCATATTGTTGGCGGACCGAGCGCGACACCTCGCCGTCGATCTCCGTCAGAGCGGGTATTTCTTTTGCGAGCCGGCGTTCTTCCGCCGGTTCTTCGATTTGCTGGACGAAGAGAGCGCGTACCGATTGCGGCCAGGAGCGCTGCAGCAGCGCCGGCGCATCGGCGAGCGTGTGCAGCGGAAAATAGGCGCCGACCGCGACCGGCCACAGCGGCGGGCATTCCTGTCCCGATGCCAGCGCCTGTTCGAGCGACGCGCGCAGGCGCTGGGCGCGATCGGCTTCGCCGTCGGCCAACGAATAAACGTAATCGTTCTCGTAACACTGCCGCGCCACGGCGCAGTAAAAGCCGAGCAAAGCTTCGTCACATGCGTCGCCCGCCTCGGCGGCGGTCAGCATGACGGAGCGTATGTTGGCCAAAAGCCGTTCGAAGCCGACCTCGGTGAGCGGAGCGCTTTGCAAAAGGCAGCGCAGCAGCTCGTCTTGCACCAGCGCGTCGAGCCCCGATGCGCCGAACAGTTCCGCCGCGGCAAGGCGTGCGGGCCACGCCTGGTTGGCGCGCGCGACGCACTCGACGATCGCGCCGTTGAGCGCGATCAGGCTGATGCACACCGTGACCAGCTCGCGCGGGTGGGTCCAGCCTTCCGCCAGCGCGCGGAGCGCCAATTGGCGAAACCGGCCATTGTCGGCAGTGAACCTGCCGTATCGCAGGCACTGGGCGAAGAACGTCTTGCCCGGCGCCGTTTCCTTGAGCTCGAGCGCACGGCCGGCGGCCAGGATCGCCGACCTGACGTCGCCCGTTGCCATATAGGCTTGGCCGAGATTTTCGTACGCCTCGAACAAATCGGGCTTCAGCGCGACCGCGCGTTCGAAGTGGGCAATGGCTTCGGCGGGCCGGCCGAGCGCGATGAGCGCGGTGCCGAGATTGCCGTGGGTCTCGGCATGGTTCGGATCGATCGCCAGAACCTGATTATACTGAGCGACCGCGGCGTCCGGCCGGCCTTGCTCGGACAAAACATTGGCAAGGTTGAAGCGGGCTAGGGCCAGATTCGGGCTTACCGCAATCGCGCGCTCGTAACATGCAGCCGCGTCGGCCAATCGGCCCTGCTCGCGGCGCACATTACCGAGATTGAGATGTGCCAGCGCGTGATCTGCGCGCAGCGCCACCGCGCGCTCCAGATGCGTTGCCACGTGATCGTTGCGGTTGAGCGCGCGCCACGCCAACGCGATGTTGTAGTGATATTCGGCAACCGTGTTGTTGATCTTGATCGCCTTGTCGAACAGCTCCACCGCGGCCGCTGCGTCACCGCGCTGGAGCGCGATGAGACCGAGATTGTGCAGGCTATCGGCATGGTTCGGCGCCAGCGTGAGGATGTGCCGGTATTGCCGCTCGGCTTCGATCAGCGCTCCGGTCTGATGATGGGCAACGGCGGCATTGAACAAGGCCGCGGGCGAATTCGCCGCGCTGGCGGCGATGCCGAACGCCGGCTTTGCGCCGGGCGGTCCAAAACCTCGCCTTTGCTTGCGGCTCATGGTTTTATCGACGGCTTAGTGGATGCTGGCCATCCTGCTAGCGAACCGGCCAAGGTGGGTCAATTCGGGTTCCGGGCCGCTCGGCGCCTTCGCCCGCGCCGTTTGACGTTGAAGTGCCGGAAGCATAGGTATTTCGGCATCCGGAGAGGTGGCCGAGTGGCTGAAGGCGGCGGTTTGCTAAACCGTTATACGGTCTAAAGCCGTATCAAGGGTTCGAATCCCTTCCTCTCCGCCATCCTGCGCCTTCCGGGTAGCAAGGTTACCTTTGCCAAGTTGCCGCCTCCGGAAACGCACCGGCTCTCGGCTTGGAATCATGAATGGCAGGACCGTACTTATTTCGGGGCTCGGGATTGCAGGACCGACGCTGGCTTTCTGGCTGAAGATCGGCCGGTTTCCAGCCGACCTTAGTCGAACATACGCCGGCGCTGCGTAGCGGCGGTTATGTTATCGATTTCTGGGGCCTCGGATACGATATCGCGGAGCGTATGGGCCTTATCCAAGATATCAATCGCGCAGGCTATCACATCCGAGAGATGCGAATCGTCAACGCGAAAGGCAAGCGCATCTCCGGCTTCGGCACCAATGTCTTCGTCGAACTCACCGGCGGCCGTTACGTGACCATCGGCCGCGGTGCGCTGGCGCAGCTCCTGTTCGAGACGGTCAAGGACGGCACGGAAACGATCTTCGGCGACGAGATCGTCGCGCTGGACGAGCGGCATAGCCATGTCGCGGTGCGATTGAAATCCGGCGGCGAGCGGCAATTCGATCTCGTCATCGGCGCCGACGGCCTGCATTCGGCGGTGCGCCGCCTCGCTTTCGGGCCGCAAGATCGTTTCGAGAAACGCCTCGGCTACATGGTTGCTGTCTTCGAGGCGAAGGGCTACCGGCCGCGCGACGAGGACGTCTACGTCACCTACAACGAACCCGGACGCATGGTTGGCCGCGTATCGCTGCGCGACGACAAAACGCTGATTCCTGTTCGTCTTCGCCGACGATGGTGGCCCGCCGGTGCACGGTTTGGCAGAGCAGAAGTCGCGTTTGCACGCGGAGTTCGGTGGCAGCGGCTGGGAATGTCCGCGCATCCTCGCGGCGCTTGATGCGGCGCCTGAGCTTTATATCGACCGCGTCAGCCAGATCTTCATGCCGCGAGTGGTCGCGCAGCCGCATCGCACTTGTCGGCGACGCTGCCTATTGCGTGTCGCTGGTTGCCGGCCAGGGCTCGGCGCTGGCGATGACCGGGGCTTACATCCTCGCTGGCGAGCTCGCCAAGGCGGGCGATCGCCACGACGAAGCCTTCGCCAATTACGAGAAAATCCTGCGTGACTTCATCGGCCGCAAGCAGCAAGGCGCCGAGCGCTTCGCCTCGGCTTTTGCGCCGAAGACCCGCCTCGGCCTGTGGTTCCGTGATCTGGTCACCAACGCAGCCGCGATCCCAGGGGTCGCGAGGCTCACATTCGGGCGCGATATTGTCGACAATCTGCCGCTTCCTGACTATCACTGGCCTAGCTGATTTGGCGGCCTGACTGCTCGCCGCGGAGCATGACGGCCGACGGGGTGACGGCGCGCGAGGTCATCAGAGTATGAAGCTATTTCCACCGCGGATCGGACTTGTCAGATTATCGATACTCGCAGTCATCGTTGGCAGCATCACCGGGATCGGAGCGGTCTTCTTCCGCGCCCTGATCGGGCTCATCCATAACGTCGCCTTTCTCGGCGTCTTCTCCTTAAACTACGACGCCAATCTGTTCACGCCGCCGAGCCCGTGGGGCGCCTGGGTCATCCTGGTGCCGATCGCCGGCGGCGCGATCGTGACCTTCCTGGTGCAGAATTTCGCGCCGGAAGCGCGCGGACATGGCGTACCCGAGGTGATGGATGCGATCTATTACCGCGAGGGCAAGATTCGTCCGATCGTCGCCGCGGTGAAGTCGCTCGCGTCGGCGATCTCGATCGGCACCGGAGCGGCGGTCGGCCGCGAGGGACCGATCATCCAGATCGGCGCTTCGCTTGGCTCCTCGCTCGGCCAATTCATCGCCATGGCGCCCTGGCAGCGCATCACGCTGGTCGCCGCCGGCGCAGGCGCCGGCATCGCCGCGACCTTCAACACGCCGATCGGCGGCGTGATGTTCGCCATCGAGCTGATGCTGCCGGAGATTTCGGCGCGCACCTTCCTCCCCGTTGCGCTGGCGACGGGCACCGCGACCTTCATCGGCCGTATCTTCCTCGGCCTGCAGCCGGCGTTCGATGTTCCGGCGGCATTGCTCAACTCCGACCGGCCTGCGTCGCTCGCGGCGCTGCTGCTTTATGCCCTGCTCGGCGCCCTGATGGGGCTCGCCGCCACCGCATTCATCAAAGGGCTCAGCCTTGCGGAAGTCGTCTTCGAGCGTATCCACAACGGCTATGTGCGTCACGCCATCGGCATGCTGCTGATCGGCGCGATGATGTACGCGCTGTTGCGCACGAGCGGACAATATTACGTCGACGGCGTCGGCTACGCGACGATCCAGGCTATTCTCACCGGCAGCCTGGTGCTGCCCGGGCTGCTTGCGCTCTTGTTCGCCGCGAAATTGTGCGCGACCTCGATCAGCCTCGGCTCGGGCGCCTCGGGTGGCATCTTCTCGCCGTCGCTGTTCATGGGCGCGACCCTCGGCGGCGCCTTCGGCGCCGTGATCAGCGCTGTTCACCCGATCGAAGGTCTCAGCGTTACCACCTGCGCGATGATCGGCATGGCCGCAATGGTCGGCGGCGGTACCGGCGCGGCCATGACCGCAGTGACCATGATCTTCGAGATGACGCGCGATTACGACCTGGTAATGCCGATCATCGTCGCGGTGGCGCTGGCGATCGGCGTGCGGCGGTTAATGTCGCAAGAGAACATCTACACGGTGAAGCTCGTCGGGCGGCGGCATTTCGTACCCAAGGCGCTGCACGCCAACATGTTCCTGGTGCGCCGTGCCGGCGAGGTGATGGAGCGCGACGTAACCCTGCTGCCGAAAGACACGCGGCTGGAAACGTTCCTGCGTCAGCCTGGGCACGACGGTCGCATGAAGCATATCGTAGTCACGGACGGCGGGCGTATTGTGGGCGTGCTGCGCGTCAACACCGCGCTGCGGCGAGGGCTGGACAATGCGGACCAGGGCTTCACGCTGGGCGAGATCGCGCAGCGCAATTACACGATCGCGCGCGCTGAGGACATCGTGTTCGACGTCGTCACCCGTATGAGCCGGCATAGCGCCAATATGGCCGTGGTGACCAAAGCCCGGCGTCGTCCGCGGGCGTCCGATGTGATCGGGGTGATCACCAAGGAACACATCGCCGACTCGGTCGCCGACAGCATCAAGCCTTACGGCGAGTGATTGGCATGAAGGCAGGTATTGTGGACAAGCTCCAGACGAACGGGGAATGTCACCGTCAGGCACGGCCGCCAGCGACCGCTATGGCGGTCCACCGAGAAGCGCGCGAAGATGAAACGGTGCGGGCTCTTTACTGTGATGTTCTTTTTGGCCGGTGCGCTCGCGACTTACGCGCAAGACGATGTCATCGAACGCCAGCTCAAGGCGGCGCCGGGCCGCGACGTGCGTGCCGGCGTCTTCACCGATATCCGTCCGGATTGCACGTCCGGGCCGCTGCCGGCGATCAGGCTCGCCACGCCGCCGGCGCACGGCAGCGTCATTGTCAAGCGCGGCACGCTCAAGGCGACCAACATCAAACAATGCCTGGCGATCGAAGTGCCGGCATTTGTCGCGTTTTATCGTGCCGCGGCGGACTACAGCGGCGCCGATGATTTTGAATTGGAAATCGGTTTGCCGAACGGTCACAAGCGGCGCGAACGCGTCCATGTGACGGTGACGAAATCGTCAAGCGCTGGCGAAGGCATCTGATATCGCAGCGGCGTTGACGCGCGTTCGTTGATATTTTCCGTCAGCCAAGATTTCGACGCGCGCGAATATTTTGTGTGCGCGCGATTCGCGCAGATGTTTCGACGCCGCATTGAGTTTCAGCGATTCATTGTCGGCGCAGCGAGAGAAAAACGGCGCAGATTCGCCTCGGCTACTCCCCGACACAGCGCGAAAAGCTGCTTGTTTGTCGTCTTGCAGGCTGATTGCGATGGTTCACCTTGCGTAAAAGGCATTCTCGTGGGCTTGCCGTGAGGACTCCGGTCGAGGCCCTCAGATGGCTTCCTAAGCTATTGTTTCACCGAATGAATTTCTGGCAAGCCCGCTGGCTCGCGCGCTGCCGGCCGCACACCGCGGCGGCACCAATTGCGTGTTTTTTGCGCAACACCTTCCCGAAAACGGCACCTGGAGCCTCTGATTCGGGCTGTTCTTCATTGCATGTCGGAACTCACTGGCTAAGGTGGCGGTGCGACGGAGGGGGGAACCCCAAGTCGTCCCAGCCGGAAGATCGGGGTTAGAAAATCCGGAGGGGAAAGGGGACTGAAGGGGACCTTCCAGGGGGCACAAGCACCCGGCGGAGACGGAACCCTCCCACGGCAAACAATTGGAGGTTCAAATGAAGATGGTGAAAAGCCTCCTCCTCGGTTCCGCGGCCGGTTTGGTTGCGGTCACTGCGGGGCAAGCAGCTGATCTTCCCGTCAAGGCCAAGCCGGTCGAGTACGTGAAGATATGCAGCCTCTACGGGGCAGGATTCTACTATATGCCTGGTACTGATCTGTGCATTAAGATCGGTGGCTGGGTCCGCGCCGAAGAGACTTATGGCGGCAACGGCTCCATGACCTGGGGCCCGTTCAACGGCAACGCGAACAGCCGCGTGACCAGCAACGAAACGTTGCGGGCTCGCGGTTACATCACGGCTGACGTTCGTAACCAGACCGAATACGGTACGGTCCGCGGTTACATCGCCGTCGGCATCAACACCAACGACACCGGCCTGCAAGTGGCCAACCTGGTGGACAGCGCCAACCGCGCCTTCGTCCAATGGGCGGGCATGACGGCCGGTCTGTCACAGTCGTTCTTCGACTTCTATAGCGTGCCGGCCATGCAGTATCGCGGCGGCTATCTGCCCGCTTCCGACACCGGTGACGGTGGCTGGTGGGTGTGGGCCTATACGGCACAGTTCGGTGGTGGCTTCTCCGGCACGATCTCGACTGAGGCGCGCCGTACGACGCAGATCATCGACGCCAACGGACTTGCCGGGTCCTGCGGGCACGGTCCGCTCGCTGGCGCCGGCACCATCATTCCCGGTGGCTATCCTGCCAGCGTGGCGGCTGGCTGCGTGGCCGGTGCGGCTCGTTGCCCGGGCAACGGTGCCTACGGCGGCATGCAGGCTCCTGACGTCGTCGCCAACCTGCGCGTCGACCAGGCGTGGGGCGGTGCCCAGATCATGGGCGCTCTGCATGAGGTCAATGCCAGCTACTACAGCGCCGCCAATGCGCTGCAGTCGGCTCGCAGCGCACTGCGCTGGCGGCGTCGGGCATCCCGGCGACAAGTGGGGCTGGGCTGCGGGCGTGGGCATCAAGATCAATACGCCCTTCATCACCCAAGGCGACTGGTTCCAGACTCAGGTCAACGTCACCCAGGGCGCGCTCCGCTATCTGTTCAACACCCCGAACACCAACTGGGGCAAGGTTGAATCAGGTAAGGAAGCCTACGGCGTGCTCAGCGACTGCGTGTACGCCGGCACGGTTGCCGTCGGCAACAACACCGGCTGCATGCTGACCAGCGCTTGGGGCATCAACGCCAGCTACGAGCATTACTGGACCCCGGCTTGGCACACCTCTCTGTACGGCGCCTACTACTCAGGTGTCGTATGGCAAGGGTACCGGCTCGGCCAACGCCAACCTGTGCTCGGCGACGGGCTTCGGCAACGCGCTTGCGGGTACGCTGGCGGTTGCTGACGCCGGGCTGCAACAACGACTGGTCGACCTGGGGCATCGGCTCCCGCACGCAGTGGGACGTGACCAAGACGTTCTACCTCGGCGTGGAAGTCCTGTACTCGCAGTTGAACAGTGCGTCGACCGGAACGGGCTCTGTCGCTTGGTCCGGCCGGCTTCGCCTCCTACGCCTTCGGCGGCGCGACCGTGAACGAAGCGCGTGCTTCCAACTGGGCGTTCACTCTGCGCGCTCACCGCGACTTCCTGCCCTGATCGCTTGATCGAGGTATGAATTCGACGATCCCCGGCGGTCCTTCCGCCGGGGATTTTTCTTTTTGTAAGACCTATTGAGGCGAAGTCTTCTATTGATGCGAAGCTTTGCCGTCGCAGGCGGCGACGAACTGTGCCACCGTGGCGATGAGGTCGCCCTCGAACGCCGGGACATGGCCCTGATCGGGCACAACGATCGACTGCATCCCGGGATGATGCGCGGCCATCGCCTCGACCGTCGCGGCCGACAGGATGTCGGAATTGGCGCCGCGGATAACCAGCATGGGCACACGGACCAGCGAATCGAACTCGTTCCACAGCGGCGGCAGCGGCCGCTCGATGTCGATGTCGGCGAGCGTTCGTGCCAGCCGGACGTCATAGGTCGGCGTCAGCGCGCCATCCTTCATGAGCCAGGTGCGGTGCGCGGCGGCGAGCCACCCCTCCGCCGTGACCAAAGGAAATTGCGCGCCGAACAACCGGCGCAGGATCTCGGCGCCGTCGGCAAAACTGCGCGGCGCCGGCAGTTTGCCGACATAGCTCTTGAGCCGCACCAGCCCCTTCAGCTCGATCACCGGGCCGATATCGTGCAATACGACACCGGCGATCGCGGTCGGATGCGCCACGCCCATGAGCATGGTCAGGAGGCCGCCCCGCGAACTGCCGATGAAGACCGCAGGGCGCACGCCGAGCGCGGTTAGAACCGTCGCCACGTCGGCGAGCTCGACCGCGAGATTGTAGTTTTCCGGATTGCTGTCGTAGTCGGATTGGCCGCGCCCGCGCGAATCGATGGCGATGACGCGACGCGGCAGCGCCATGTCGTTCGCCAAGGCCGGCGCCAGCGCGGCGAAATCGCTTACGGTGCGCGTCAGCCCCGGCAGACAGACGACCGGAACCCCGGGCGCGGTGCGGCTGCCGTATTCCTTCACATGCAGGCGCAAACCGTCCTGCGCGGTGACAAAGGTGCTTCTGCCATCGCGTCCGCCGCCAGTCATATCCAATACGCTCCACGACAGCCGCAATGGGGGCCGAGGCGCTAATCTAGATGCCCAGGCTGGGCGCGGCAATTATTCGCCCGCGGCGAGGAGCATTTCTGTTCTAGGCCTGCGAGCGGCATTATGATCGGCCGGCGACTTGAGGAGTGCGATGACGGGCAAGTTGGGACATCCGGTCTCCCATGGCGGTGCGAGCGGCGGCGACGAAGCGCTGCAGCGGGCCATGATTGCTCTCAATAGCGGACATCCGGCCGACGCCGAGCGGGTCGCCGCCGACATCCTCAAAACCAATCGGCGCAACGTCCTGGCGCTGCAGGTTTTGGCCAACGCGCTGTTGCTGCAGAACAGGATTGCCGACGCCATTGCGCCGCTCGAGACGGCGGCGCGCGGCAATCACGATCCGCAGATCGAAACCATGCTCGGCATCGTGCTGCGCCAGGCCGGCCGGATCGAGGACGCGTTGTCGTGGCTCAAGCGCGCGGTCAAGCGGCGGCCGCCGCATGCGCAGGCGTTCTACGAGTTCGGTTGCCTGCTGTCGTTCCTCAATCGCGATGACGAGGCGGTCGAGGCGTTCAATCGCGGTCTCGATGTCGCGCCGCTGATGCCGCAGCTCTCGGTCCAGCTTGGCTACGTGCTGCTCCGGCGCAAACGCTATGCGGAGGCCAAGACTGCGTTCGGCCGCGCGTTGGCCAATTCCGCGGGCTCCCCCGAGGCTCTGTTCGGCTTGGCCAAGGCCCACCAGGCGGTCGGCGACAACGCGGCGGCGGCCGGATATTTCCGGCAGTGCCTGACGAGCCGGCCCAACGACGCGGATATGTGGCTGCAGCTCGGCTATTGCCTGTTGGAGCTCGGCGATCGCGCCGCCGGTTACGAGTGCTTCCGCACCGCCACGCGCGGCGATCCGCAGAACTACGGCAATGCGCTTTCAGCCCTCGTGAAGTCGGGCCGCGGCCGGTTTTGGCTCAAGCCGAGCCGGGCCGCGCAATATTTCCGAGGGGCAAAAAGCTAGAGCGATATCGCTCTAGCATCTTAGTGGAGCATGGTCTTTTCGGAAAACCGGTTTCCACTTTTCCGGATCATGCTCTAACGCAGCGACGGCCGGTATCGGCGACGATAGACGTTGGTCTCACGCCGGAGCAGGTCTTGGGTTTCATTCAAGCGTGCGACTTCGTCGGCCGACATGGCCGCGCATTCGCCGGTCCAGCTTTCGCGCTTTACCGGCAGGCACTGGACCACCGGCGTACCCTTCGGCAGCACGCCGTTGAAGCCGGCGTCGTGCCAATAGGCCGGAAAATGCAACGGCGTGTCGAAAAACGTATCGCAAGCGACCAAGCCGGTCAGCGCCGTGAACGGCAGGTCGCTGCGATTGACCGGGTGCGTGAACAACAGCGAGTAACCAGGCGGCGCTTCGATGGTCCAGAAATTGGTGAACTTGATGATGAAACGGTCGTCATCGAACAACGGCGTGCCCGTAGCCTGGCTCGGGTCGTGAAAATCGATCGGCGAACGTGAATATTCGCTGACGAATCCCTCCGGCACGTCGAAGTCCCAACTGAACTCGCCGTCCTGCACCTTCAGGTCGACCGTGAGCGGGATGAGAAAGCCGTAAGTCATCGCATCGATGAACGGCGGGCATTTTTTCAGCGTGAAGGTATCCTGTCGCGCGATCGGGCTGAACGAATTTTGCGGCATGGCCTTGTACCAGTCGGGCAGGCCAAGCACCGCGGGAACGGGCTGCGGTATCAGTTTCTCGTATTCCGGCGGACAGCGAAATTTCAGCTTCATTTGAACGGGCTGGTCCATCGCTCATATCCTTCGGGCCGCCGCGGAATCGCATTGAAGGCGGCCGCGCGATTTTATCCCGGCCGCCGGGAAGCGAATAGCCGGGCGCGTTAACGGTTATCGCCTCGGAGCTAGCCGCCGCGGCGCAGGTCGGCCTCGATCAACAGGTGCGAGCCGTTGTCGAAGCGGGCGCGGTAGACCTGCATGTTTTCCAGCACGCGCTGGACGTAATAGCGTGTCTCTGAAATCGGAATGCGCTCGATCCAGTCGATCGGGTCGACCTTCGGATCGCGCGGATCGCCGTATTGCGCAATCCAGTCGCGGGCGCGGCCGCGGCCCGCGTTATAGGAGACGAAGGCGAGAATGTAGGAGCCGCGATAGAAATCGAGATCGGAACCGAGCTCGGCCGAGCCGATCTGGGCGTTGTAGGCCGGGTCGCTGGCAAGGCGGCGCTGGTCGAAAGTGACGTTGAATTTCTTCGCGGTGTCGCGCCCGGCGGGCGGCGTGACTTGCATCAGACCATAGGCGTGGGCGGCGGAGACGACCTTGGGATTGAACGCGCTTTCCTGCCGCACGATCGAATAGACCACGTAGCGCTCGACCCCCGGGCCGATCGGCTGGTAATCCGGCACGCCGAAATCGGGGAATGCATATTGCTCCATCGGAAAGCCGCGGCCGAGCGCGGTTTTGCCGATCAACAGCGTGGCGCGGGCGTCATTGTGCTGTTTCGCGATCTCCGCCAGCACCGCCAGCGCCGCCGGATCGTTCGCCTTGTCGGCGAGGTCGCCGGCCATGGCAGCGACGACATCGCGAGCATCGATGGCATAGAGCATCTCGAACAAGCGCGCGACTTCGAGGCTATGGAAATCCGCGGGCGGCGTCGGCGCCGGACGCAGCGTGACTTCGTTGAGATCGAGCCGCGCCCGCGCCAGCTGGCCGTAATAGGCGGTCGGAAACCGCGCCGCGCTGTCGTAATAGCCGCGCGCATCGTGATCGTGCCCGGCCGCCTCCGCCGCGCGGCCCTGCCAATAGAATGCGCGCGCAAGCGTAATAGGATTGGAGACGCCTTCGGCGATGCGGGCGAAATGCGCAAGCGCGACGGACGGCTCGTGCAGGAAGGTCAGCGCGATCCAGCCCGCCGTGAACTGCTGGTCGGCGCGGTAATTCTCGTTATTCGGCGCCGCGGCGCCGTTGGCGACCTCATAGGCCATTTTGACATTGCCGAGGTCGAGCAGCTTGCGCGCGAGCACGCGCCGCTCGATCCACCATTGATCGACATCGCGCAGCGCCGCCGGATCGTGCGGCGCCGAGATCATCCAGCGGCCGGCCTCGTCGATCTTGTCGCCGCGGCGCAGGAACTGCGCGCGGCTGAAAATATAGCCGGCGTCGTGCTGGGCCGCCGCCGGCACGGCTTCGAGCAGCGCCTTGGCGTTGCCGGCCTTGTTGATGACCGCGGCGCGCGCCTTGGCGATCGCAAGCTGCGTGCCGTCGAGATGATGTGCTGACCGCAATCCGGCGTCGTCGTCCTCGGCATAGAGGCGGGCGTCCATGCGCGCCTTGTCGTCTTCGGCGGTGATGAGGCCGGCGAACATGTCGCGGACCTGGGCTTCGAGATCGCCGGAGAAGCCGTCGCTGCGCCAGGCGTCGCTGATCGCCTGGTGGGCGCCGGCACTGTCGCCTTGGGAGAGCAGCGCGCGCGCCAGCGCGAATTTGCCCTTGGCGGTATGCGGCGGATCGGTCTTGAAGAAGGTGAGCACGGTCGTCGGGTCGCTGCGCTCCTGCCACAGCATGGCTTCGGCGCGCCGGCGCAAGGTCACGATGCTCGGCCAGCTCGGATTGGCGGCGATGAAGGCTGCGTAGCGCGAAAAGGCGGCGGTGGTGTCGTCGCTGCGCAGCACCAGCCATTCGACGAGCTTGCGCGCCAGCGGATCGGAAATCGTGCTTTCGAGATTGGCGGCTTCGTCGCTGCGGCTTTTGCCGACGAGGTCCACCGCCTGTTTGAGCGCGTTGAGATCCAACGGCGACGTCGCCGCGCTGGTCGCCATGGCCAAGGCCGGCGTCGACCGTAAAAGCGGCGGCGGCATGGCAGGCGCTGGCGGCGCGCCGGTCGTCCGGCCGGGCGGATTGGGAACGGAAACGGTCGTCGTGCCCCGAAGTGCACCGGGCGCAAGCGACAGCGGCGCGGGCGCGCCCTTATGGGCCTGCTCCTTGTGCTCGGTGGTTTTGTGCTCGGTGGCCTTGTGCTCGGTTGCTCTTGTGCTCGGTGTGCTCGGTGTTTGCGTTCGCCAGCCTTATGCTCAGCGCCTTTGTGCTCTGCAGCTTTATGCTCAGTCGCTTTGGCTTTCGGCGCGGGCGCGATCGCCGCCGGTTTGGCCTGCGGCAGCGGCACTTGGGTCTGCGCAGCGCAAATCTGTCCCGCCGCGACAAGGAGGGCCGCCACAAGGAGTGAAAGGCGAACAGGGGTCACGGATCCTCCGCGGCACTCACCGCCGGCGATTCTAAGGAATCTCTTCGGCTGGTAAGATTGAGGAATTACTAAGCTTTTTGAAGGCGGCCGGACAATTGTCGTATTTCGCGGCAAAACCGGGGCATTGTCCGCGCAAAGGCCTTTCAACCCCGCTCCCGAACCGATATTTATGCCTTACGGTGGGCTCCGCTACCGCAAGCGTTCCGCTTGCCGCCGGGCCGCGCCAGGGACCCGTATCATGACTGCCAAGACCAATTTCCGAGGCTCGTTCACCGCGCTCGTCACCCCGTTCAAGAACGGTGCCGTCGACGAGAAAGCGTTCCGCGCCTTGGTCGATTGGCAGATCGCCGAGGGCACCAACGGCCTTGTTCCGGTTGGCACCACTGGCGAAAGCCCGACGCTGTCCCACGAGGAGCATCACAACGTCGTTGCGTGGTGCATCGATCAGGCCCGCGGTCGGGTGCCGGTGGTCGCCGGCGCCGGCTCGAACTCGACCAAGGAAGCCATCGATCTCGCTCAGCACGCCGAGAAGGCCGGCGCCGACGCCGTGCTGGTGGTCACGCCCTATTACAACAAGCCGACCCAGGAGGGGCTCTATCAGCACTTCAAGGCGATCAACGACGCGATCGGCATTCCGATCATCATCTACAACATCCCGCCACGCTCGGTGATCGACATGTCGGTCGACACCATGAAGCGGCTGTTCGAGCTCAAGAACATTGCCGGGGTCAAGGATGCCACCGGCAATGTCGTTCGCGCCTCGCTTCAGCGCGGCGCAATGGGCCCAGACTTCAACCAACTCTCGGGCGATGATGCGCTGCGCTCTGGGCTACATGGCCCATGGCGGGCACGGCTGCATCTCGGTGACATCAAACGTGGCGCCGCGGTTGTGTGCGGAATTCCAAGCCTGCTGCCTCAAAGACGATTATGCGGGCGCGCTCAAGCTGCAAGACAAGCTGATGCCGCTGCATACGGCGCTATTCATCGAGGCTAATCCGGCGCCGGCGAAATATGCGCTCTCGGTCCTCGGCAAGTGCGCCGAGACCGTGCGGCTGCCCATGGTGCCGGTCGCCGACAAGACGCGCGCCGCCGTCCGCGAAGCCATGGTGCATGCCGGCCTGATCAACTGAGCTGGACGCTCTTCGCAGACCAATTGTTGCGCGGCGTTAGCGCTGCGGAATGCGTGTCGATTTATCGGCAACGGGAGGGATCGATGCTCGAAGAATTCAAGAAATTCGCCATGCGCGGCAATGTCGTCGACCTTGCCGTCGGCGTCATCATCGGCGCTGCCTTCGGCGCGATCGTCAGTTCGCTGGTCGGTGACATCATCATGCCGATTATTGGCTCGGTGACCGGCGGTCTCGATTTCTCCAATTATTACCTGCCGTTATCGTCGAAAGTTACGGCAACGGCTTTGGCTGACGCGAAAAAGCAGGGCGCGGTGCTGGCTTGGGGCAACTTCCTCACCTTGGTCATCAACTTCCTGATCATCGCCTGGGTGCTGTTTCTCTGCATCAAGGGCATCAACCGGCTGAAGTCGCGCGGAACCGCCGCCGGCACCGGCTGCGCCTTCAAAAGAAGTGCAGTTGCTGACCGAGATCCGCGACCTGCTCAAGAGCCGCTGAGATTTAAGGACGGCGGCAGGACATCGGGATGGCGAGCGAAGGCTGAAAGGAAACTCCGCGTCGTTGCCGACAATCGCAAGGCGCGGTTCAATTATTTCATCGACGAGACCATGGAGGCCGGCGTCGCGCTGACCGGCACCGAGGTGAAGTCGCTGCGCCTGGGCAAGGCGACGATCGCGGAATCCTACGCCGATGCCCGCGGCGGCGAGATCTGGCTGATCAATTCCAACATCCCGGAATATCTGCAGGCCAACCGCTTCAATCACGCGCCGAAGCGGCCGCGCAAGCTGTTGCTGCACAAACGGCAGATCAACAAGCTGATCGGCGCGGTCGAGCGCGAGGGCATGACGCTGGTGCCGCTCAAACTCTATTTCAACGAAAAGGGCCGCGCCAAGGTCGAGCTGGCGCTGGCGCGCGGCAAAAAACTCTACGACAAGCGCGAGACCGAGAAGAAGCGCTCATGGGAGCGCGAGCGCGGCCGGCTGTTGCGGCAGAAGGGGTGACCATGTTGCCGACCAAGCTCGACCATTGCGTCATCCACGTCACCGACTGGGAGCGCTCGAATGCGTTCTACACCACGGTGCTCGGCGCCGAGCTGGTGGCGCGGCCGGCGGGGTACGCCTATCGCTTCGGCGACAAGCAGCTCAACGTGCATGGGCCCGGCGTAAAACCCGCCGAGGTGGCGCGGCTGCCGGTCGCGCCCGGCAACAGCGATCTGTGCTTCGAATGGATCGGGCCGATCGCCGACGCCATCGCCCATCTCGGCCGTTGCGGCGTGCGCATCGAAAGCGGTCCGATGCAGCGCTTCGGCGCCAAGGGCGCCGGCACCAGCGTCTATTTTCGCGATCCCGACGGCTCGCTGATGGAATTCATGTCGTACGCGGTGAGAGAAAAGAATGGCTGAAGCGCCCGGCACGCACGATCCGAACGTTCTGCCGCCCGATATTCCTGCGCCGCAAGACGACGGCCGGGCGCGGCATCTGACCGGCCTGAGGCTGCCGGACGTGGCGCTGCCGGCGACCGGCGGCGGCATGGTGAACCTGTCGAAGCTCAAGGGCCGCACGGTGGTTTACGTCTATCCGCGCACTGGCGTGCCGGGCGTCGATCCGCCGCCGGGCTGGGATCAAATCCCGGGCGCGCGCGGCTGCACGCCGCAATCGTGCGGGTTTCGCGATCATTTCGCCGCGCTCAAGGCGCTCGGCGTCGCCCAGGTTTTTGGCCTGTCGACGCAAGCCACCGGCTACCAGCAGGAGGCGGCCGACCGGTTGCATCTGCCGTTCCCGATCTTGTCCGACGCTGAATTGAGTCCTGGCGACCAGCCTGCATCTGCCGATGTTCATGACGTCGGGCATGACGTTGCTGCGCGCGCATGGCGCTGGTCATCGAGGACGGCACGATCGTCAAAGTGTTCTATCCGGTGTTTCCGCCGGACAAGAACGCCGAAGAGGTCATTGCCTGGCTGCGTGATCGGCCAGCATGATCCCGAAAAGTGGGAACCGGTTTTCGGATAAGATCATGCGCGCTTCAATGATATTTCAGCGGAAGATCGTGCTGGCGGCGAAATGCTGCGCCATGAAGTCGTTGAAGACTTTGATCTTGGCGGAAAGCTGCTGGCTCGCCGGATAGACCGCGTAGATCGTCGCCTCGGGCAGCTGGTAGTCCGGCAACACCTGCTGCAGGCGGCCGGCATCGATGTCGGCGCGGAAAAAGATGATCGGACCGTAGGCGATGCCGAGGCCGCGCACCGCCGCGGTGTTCAGCACCTGGCGATGGCTGGTGACGATCGGCCCGTGTACCTTGACCACGCGTTCGCCGTCCGCGCCGATGAGGTGCCACTCGTCGGGTTCGGCGATGTAGCTGTAGCAAAGGCAATCGTGCTGGGTGAGGTCTTCGGGGATTTGCGGCGTGCCGCGGCGCGCCAGATAGTCCGGCGCAGCGCATAAGATCCGCCGCGCGGTGTTGAGCTTGCGCGCGATCAGGCTCGACGAGGTGCCGCGCGGCATGCCGACGCTGATGGCGATGTCGTAGCCGGCCTCGATCGGATCGGTGACGTGATCGTTGATCGTCAGATTGACGCGCAGTTTCGGATAGGCGACGACGAGATCGGTGATCGCCGTGCCGATTTCGGTGAGGCCGAAATTGGTCGGCGCGATCACGCGCAGTTCGCCGCGCGGTTCGTTGTGCAGTTCGCTCGCCGAACGTTCGGCCTCGTCGAGCTCGGCGAGAATACGCCGGCATTGCTCGTAAAACCTGCGGCCGGCATCGGTGGCGCTGACCCGCCGCGTGGTGCGGTCGAGGAGCCGCGCGCCGAGCCGTTCCTCGAGCTGCAGCACATGCTTGCTGGTCGCGGCGCGCGACAGGCCGAGCCGCTCGGCCGCCGCGGTGAACCCACCAGCCTCGATGACGGTTGCGAAAACTCTTGCATTTTCAAAGCGATCCATTGAAGGCCTAAAGATTGTCAACCAATTGTGGACAATCTATTTCGAGCCGCCCCGATTATCAATTCGATTTTCTCCGGTATGGGTGACGCTGTCCGCCGTCACAAAATCGAGAAAGAGGAGGAACCCGATGTCGAAATTCGTCGTCGCGCCGCATTTCCGGCTGCACGAATGGGTCGCCGAGGAGAAAGGCTATTTCGCCGCCGAAGGTCTCGACTACGAGTTCCGCGAGACCATGGATTCGAGCTTCGGGCAGCGGCCACCACATCGGCAACAAGGTCGGCGCCTATCAGACGCTCGAAGCCGGGCCGCACCTGCAATGTCAGCGGCGCCTGCCATTGGACCATGAACGTCGCCGCCTCGAACGGCCACGGCAAGCTTTATGCCGACGCTTATTCGGTGTCGCCAGCAGGCGTGTTCGTGCCGCCGGAGTCGCCGATCAAGACGCCGGCCGATCTTGCCGGCGTGCCGATCTCGGTCGGCTACCAGTCCGGCAGCCACTACGCGACCATCCAGGGTCTCGATCAATATCTCAAGCCCGATCAGATCAAGCTGTCGTTCAACGACGGCCTGCTGTTCAGCCGCATGGAGCTTTTGATCGACCGCAAGGTGCCGGCGGCGTCGCTGTTCTCGGGGCCGTATTATTTCCTCGAGCAGCTCGGCTTCCGCAAAGTCATCGACACCACCTTCATGATGGCGTCGATGGTCACCGGCACGCCGGATCCGGAAGACGTGCGCAAATATTTCCGGGCGCTGCGCCGCGCGCAACGCGACATCGACCTGCGGCCGGAGCTGTTCACGCACTACTACAAGAAGGAATTCCCGGTGCGCTTCCACGCCCAGATGGATACGCGGCGCTGGGGCCCGGGCGAGCGGCTGGTGTTCGAGCCGTATTCGAAACAGACCTTCGACGAGTCCTTCGAGTGGATCGAGCAGCACGGCATCTTCCCGCGCAGCGAAATGGGCTCGGGCAATTACGAAACCTCGATCTTCCACTAAGCTGCTGGAGATGCCGTTCAGATCTGTAGCGTCGAGGTGTTTGCGCACCAGCGCGAACACCTCGCGGAACATCTGCGGCGTCAGCACGCCGGTGTTGGTGTTGTAGCGCGAGCAATGATAGCTATCGAATAATTTGATTTCGCCCATCGGGTGCGCGCGGCCGTGGGTGAACGGGTAAAGCGATCGACGTAAATCCTGCGCGACGATCATTGATCTCGTGGGCGATCCGGCCGAGCGCGATGACGGCGCGCAATCGCGGCATTTCTGCAATCGTCGCAGTGAGGAAGGGCCGGCAGGTCGCGATCTCCTGCGGCGTCGGCTTGTTCTCCGGCGGCACGCAGCGCACCGCATTGGTGATGCGGCAATCGATCAGTTCGAGGCCGTCATCGGGGCGGGCCTGATAGTTGCCGCGGGCGAAGCCGAATTCGAGTAGCGTGCCGTAGAGCAGATCGCCGGCAAAATCGCCGGTGAACGGCCGGCCGGTGCGGTTGGCGCCACGCAGTCCGGGCGCCAGCCCGACGATGAGAAGACGGGCGTCGCCCGGCCCGAAGGATTCGACCGGCGCGTTGAACCATTCCGGTTCACGCTCACGCCAGTCTTTGCGAAAAGCGACGAGGCGAGGGCAGCGCGGGCAATTGCGGCCAGGCGATTTTTCGCCGGGCGCGCCTTCGCATCAGTCCTTGGCGGCGAGGGCATGATTTCCGAAAAGCGGTTGGCGGTTCTCGGAAAAGATCATGCACTACTGAGAAACTCTAGTCGTCTTCGAACTCGTCGTCGGCTTCGGCTTCGACCCGCGGCGCGGTGGCGGCGCTGCGCTGCAGGAACTGCGGCGTGTGGCGCTGCTCGCGTCCCTCGCGCGGTTCCCGAGGCTCGCGCATCTCCCTGGGCTCGCGCATCGGCCGTTCCGACGGATCGCGTCCGATCTTGGACTGCAGCTCCACGATGTCGACGAACTGGTCGGCCTGGCGGCGCAACTCGTCGGCGACCATCGGCGGCTGGGTCGAAATCGTCGATACCACGATGACGCGCACGCCGCGGCGCTGCACCGCTTCCACCAGCGAGCGGAAGTCGCCGTCGCCGGAGAACAGCACCATCTGGTCGATATGCGGCGCCAGCTCCATGGCGTCGACCGCGAGCTCGATGTCCATGTTGCCCTTGACCTTGCGGCGGCCGGTCTGGTCGACGAATTCCTTGGTCGCCTTGGTGACGACGGTGTAGCCGTTGTAGTCGAGCCAATCGATCAGCGGCCGGATCGAGGAATATTCCTGATCCTCGATCACCGCGGTGTAGTAGAAGGCGCGCACCAGATAGCCGCGCGACTGAAACTCGCGCAGCAAGCTGCTTGTAGTCGATGTCGAAGCCGAGCGATTTGGCGGTGGCATAAAGATTGGCGCCGTCGATGAAGAGCGCGATTTTTTCGACCTGTGCTGACATGATGTCTCTCTACCGTCTCTCGTGATGAAACCGGATCAAGCCGCAATGCGTTCGACGTGTCCGGCGCGTTTAAATCGTTTGTCGCCAGCGGAAACTTTGGACGTTCGAAGCACTATCGCCCGGTGATGGCGCAATATTGCGGCAGAGGCAATATTGCCGGCGCAAAGCGGCGCTGGCACCGTGGCGAGAGTACTGCGGCACGCCGTCGCGGCAACTCCGAAAGTATGATTCCGAGCGCCGCGACTTCGTTCCCGGTTTTTTGCGTAACAGAGCGCTGCGTGGCAGCCAAGTTAAAAATCGCCTGCGCAATTTCACACTTGAACTTCGGGGTCCGTGACTGTACGTAAACCGCCAGATTCATGCACAAGGCCCGGTTGCAGGGAACCCGCCCGGGACCCGTTAAGGAGTTGAAAACATGGCCCGCGTGACCGTCGAAGATTGCATCGACAAGGTCGAAAACCGGTTCGATCTGGTCCTGCTCGCGAGCCACCGCGCGCGCATGATCTCGTCCGGCACCCAGATCACCGTCGACCGCGACAACGACAAGAACCCGGTCGTGGCGTTGCGCGAAATCGCCGACGAGGCGGTTTCGCCCGAGGACCTCAAGGAGGAACTCGTCCATTCGTTGCAGAAATACGTCGAAGTCGACGAGCCGGAGCCCGAGTCGGTTCCCCTGATCGGCGCCCCCGGAACCGGCGTCGATGCCGACGACACCGACGTCACCACCGACCGGATGACCGAGGAAGAGCTGCTCAAGGGCTTGGAGGGTCTCACCCCGCCCGAAAACGTGCCCGAGCCCGACGTCGGCGACGACGAGGAATAAGCCCCTGCGGTTGCAGGCCTAATCCGGCCGGAAGCCTTTAACGAAAATTTCGCTTTGGGCGGTGACTTTGGTCGCCGCTCGAGGATTTTGCGGCTTGGCTGGCACGGTCCATGTCTTGTGGCGCCGACGCAGCCCCATGATATCCTTGTAATCGGCTTTTGCCCGCTCTTGCAGCGGACGCTCGCCCAAGGACCATGATGCCGCGCTCGCCGACCGACGATCTGCCGCGGATGCAGAACCAGCCCCGTTCCCGGGTGGCGGTTGCGCGCGCGTCCGAACCTGGTGCCGAAGCCCAACGGTGCGGAGGTGCCGGCAAAGCCGCGCAAGCCGCGGATGATGCGGCAATACGAGCTGATCGACCGGGTCAAGCAGTACAATCCCGGCGACCAACGAGGATCTGCTCAACCGCGCCTATGTCTACGCCATGAAGGCGCATGGCGAGCAGCAGCGCGACTCGGGCGACCCGTATTTCTCGCACCCGCTGGAAGTCGCGGCGATCCTCACCGACCTCAAGCTCGACGACGCCACCATCGCGGCGGCGCTGCTGCACGACACGATCGAGGATACCGACGCTACCCGCGCCGAGATCGATCGCGTGTTCGGTCACGACATCGGCCGTCTGGTCGAGGGTCTGACCAAGCTGAAAAAGCTCGATCTCGTCTCCAAGGAGGCCAAGCAGGCGGAGAATCTGCGCAAGCTCCTGCTCGCCATCGCCGACGACGTGCGGGTGCTGCTCATCAAGCTCGCCGACCGGCTGCACAACATGCGCACGCTTGGCGCACCGGCCGCCCGAGGCGCGCCGGCGCACGGCGGAGGAGACGCTCGACATCTATGCGCCGCTTGCCGGCCGCATCGGCATGCATGAGATGCGCGAGGAGCTCGAGGATCTGTCGTTCCGCGAGCTCAATCCCGAAGCGTACAGGGTCATCACCGAGCGGCTCGAAGCGCTCGCCGCAAGATCGAGCGGCTGGATCAGCGAGATCGAGCAGCAGCTCACCAAAAAGCTCGGCGACCGCGGCATCAGCGCCGAGGTCTTCGGCCGGCGCAAGCGCGCCTATTCGATCTGGCGCAAGATGGAGCGCAAGGCGGTCGGCTTCGAGCAGCTGTCGGACATTTTCGGCTTCCGCGTCGTGGTGAGCAACGTCGCCGAGTGCTACCAGGCGCTCGGCATCGTCCATACTTCCTGGCCGGTGGTGCCCGGGCGCTTCAAGGACTACATCTCGACGCCGAAGCAGAACGATTACCGCTCGATCCACACCACTGTGATCGGGCCCGGCAAGCAGCGCGTCGAGCTGCAGATCCGCACCCGCGACATGCAGCAGATCGCCGAATACGGCATCGCCGCGCACGCGCTCTACAAAGACGGCGTCGGTTCGCCGACCGAGATGCTGTCGCGCGAGTCGAACGCCTACGCCTGGCTGCGCCGCACCATCGAGCTTCTCGCCGAAGGCTCCAATCCGGAAGAATTCTTCGAGCACACCAAGCTCGAATTGTTCCACGACCAGGTGTTCTGCTTCACGCCGAAGGGAAAGCTGATCGCGCTGCCGCGCGGCGCCACGCCGATCGATTTCGCCTATGCGGTGCATACCGACGTCGGCAATATGGCGATCGGCGCCAAGATCAACGGCAAGATCGGGCCGCTGTCTTCGCCGCTGCAAAACGGCGACGAGGTGCAGATTCTGACCTCGAAGGCGCAGACCGCGCCGCCGGCGGCCTGGGAATCGATCGTGGTGACCGGCAAGGCGCGCGCCGCCATCCGCCGCGCCACCCGCGACGCGGTGCGCAGCCAATATTCGGCGTTCGGCCGGCGCATCGTCGAGCGGCTGTGCCAGCGCGCCAAGATCGAATATTCCGATGAGAAGCTCGAAGGCGCGCTGCCGCGCCTGGCGCGGGCCTCGATCGACGATGTGATGTCGGCGGTCGGCCGCAGCGAGATGCGGGCCTCCGACGTCGTGCGCGCCATGTATCCCGACTACAAGGACGAGCGCGTCACGCCGCTGGCGCCGAAGGCGGAGAGCGGCTGGTTCGGCCTGAAATGGGCCAAGGCGGTGAAGTTCAAGGTGCCCGACGGCGGCGAGGACGGCGCGTCGATTCCGATCCGCGGCATCAATACCGATCTGCCGGTGCGCTTTGCGCCGAACGGCGGCGCGGTGCCCGGCGACCGCATCGTCGGCATCATGACGCCGGGCGAGGGCGATCACCATTTATCCGATCCAGTCGGACGCGCTGAAGCAGTTCGAGGACGAGCCGGAACGCTGGCTCGATGTGCGCTGGGACGTCGACGACAAGGCGCCGCAGCGCTTCCCGGCGCGGCTCGCGGTGCACTCGGTCAACGAGCCCGGCACGCTGGCGCAGATCACCCAGGTGATCGCCGAGCACGACGGCAATATCGACAACATCAAGATGTCGCGGCAGTCGCCCGATTTCACCGAGCTGACCATCGATCTCGAGGTCTATAACCTCAAGCACCTGACTTCGATCATCTCGCAGTTGCGGGCGAAGAAGGTCGTCGCCAACGCCGAGCGCGTGAACGGCTAGCCGGTTCGGCGCGAGGAGCGACAACAATTGTCATGGCTGCGAACCCACTCATTCGCCTCGGCGTCAACATCGACCATGTCGCCACCGTGCGCAATGCGCGCGGCGGGCGGCATCCCGATCCGGTGAAGGCGGCCGAGATCGCGATCGCCGCCGGCGCCGACGGCATCACCGCGCATCTGCGCGAGGATCGCCGCCACATCGTCGACGACGATATCGCCCGCCTCAAGGAGCGCATCACAAAGCCGCTCAATCTCGAAATGGCGGCGACGCGCGGAAATGGTCGGCATCGCCTGCAAGGTGCGGCCGCACGCCGCCTGCATCGTGCCCGAGCGGCGGGCCGAGCGCACCACCGAAGGCGGGCTCGACGCCGCCGGCCAGCGCGAGGCCTTGCGCGCCGCCGTCGGCAAGCTCGCCGACGCCGGCATCCGCGTTTCGCTGTTCATCGCCGCCGAGCCGGCGCAGATCGAGGCCGCCGCCGCGATCGGCGCGCCGGTGATCGAGATTCATACCGGCGCCTGGTGCGACGCCCTGGCGGCGGGCGACGCCGCGGCCGCGCAGCCGGAATTCGAGCGCATCGTGCGCGGCGCGAGGCGTCGCCAAGCGGCGCGGGCCTCGAGGTCCATGCCGGCCACGGCCTCGATTTCGTCACCGCGGAGACGATCGCGGCGCTTGCCCGAGATCGTCGAGCTCAATATCGGGCATTTCCTGATCGGCGAGGCGATCTTCGACGGCCTCGACGCCGTGGTGCGCAAGATGCGTGCGGCGATGGATCACGGCCGGCGCAATGGCGGAGCCGGGGGATGATCCTCGGCATCGGCTCCGACATTTCCGACGTACGCCGCATCGCCAAGGTCATCGAGCGCCACGGCGACCGCTTCATCGACCGCATCTTCACGCCGACCGAACGCGCGCGCGCCGAACGGCGGCGCAACCGGGTCGAAACCTATGCCAAGCGCTTTGCCGCCAAGGAGGCCTGCGCCAAGGCGCTCGGCACCGGCATCCGCGCCGGCGTGTGGTGGCGCGACATGGGCGTCGTCAATCTGCCGTCGGGGCGGCCGACCATGGAGCTTACCGGCGGCGCCAAGCGGCGCCTGGAGGCGATCACGCCCCAAGGCTACGAAGCGCGCATCGACCTCACCATCACCGACGAGGGGCCGATGGCCCATGCCTTCGTCATCATTTCGGCGGTCGCCGTGACGGCGAGTTGAATAGCCGCCGTAGCATCGTTCGAACTCAAGGCCTTTTCGGAATATGTCGGCAAATGAGCGATCGATAGCTGCGATGAAAAATTCGTCATGTTTCGCCGGCTTGGTCGCAAGCTCATGTAATCGTTCGATAAAATCGCATTGCGCGAAGGCGCGGCGAAATCCCGCGCGCAATTGCGCCTGTGGTATTGAGGCGTTACAAGATCGCGGGGCGGGGCGCGTGAACCGCAGGACGATGGGCCGATGAGCGTGCAGACCGGAACCAAAAAGAAAGAGGGTGGCATCGCCGAAACGGTCCGCGTGGTCTTCCATGCCCTCATCATCGCGCTCGTCATCCGCACCTTTCTGTTTCAGCCCTTCAACATCCCGTCCGGCTCGATGATCCCGACGCTTCTGATCGGCGATTACCTGTTCGTCTCGAAATATTCCTACGGCTACACCCATTACTCGTTTCCGTTCTCGCCGCGGATTTTTTCCGGCCGCATTATGGGCGGCAAGCTCAATCGCGGCGACGTCGTCGTGTTCCGGCTGCCGAGAGACGATTCGATCGACTACATCAAGCGCGTCATCGGCTTTCCCGGCGATAAAATTCAGATGATCGACGGCGTGCTCAACATCAACGGCGAGCCGATCAAGCGCGATCGCATCGCGGGGGATTGCGTCAGCGACGACGACGTCCAGCCGGTCCTGTGCTATCGCGAGACGCTGCCCAACGGCGTCTCCTTCATCACGCACTATTTCTCGAATCTCGGCTTCTTGGACAACACGCAAGTCTACACGGTGCCGCCCGACCACTATTTCATGATGGGCGACAACCGCGACAACTCGACCGACAGCCGGGTGCTCAGCCAAGTCGGCTACGTTCCTTACGAAAACATCATCGGCAGAGCGCAGATCATTTTCTTCTCGATCAAGGACGGTACGCACGTGTGGGAAGTCTGGCGCTGGCCTTGGGAAGTGCGCTGGAACCGGATGTTCACGCTGGTCAGATGAGCCGTCGCGGCAAAGGCAAAGGCAAGGAAACCGCAACGCAGCGCCGGGAATCGCCCGCCGGAGAACTCGTCGCCGCCAAAGCCGCCGCAAAAGTCGCCGAGCCCGCGCCCGCTGACGGCCAGAAAGAACCACGCCGCCGCCGCCGCGGCACTGTGCTCGAGGAGCGCGTCGGCTATCGCTTCAAGGACGGCGCGCTGCTCGACTGTGCGCTCACCCACATTTCCGCGCTCAAGGGTGCGCGCAACCGCGCCGGCTCCTATCAGCGGCTCGAATTTCTCGGCGATCACGTGCTCGGCCTGGTGATTTCCGACGTGCTGTTCCGCGCCTTCCCCAAAGCCGACGAAGGCGAGCTGTCGCGCCGGCTCGCCGATCTGGTGCGCAAGGAGACCTGCGCCGAGATCGCCGTCACCATCGAGCTCGGCGCAGCGATCAAGCTCGGCTCGTCGGAGGCCAATGCCGGCGGCCGCAAGCGCCCGGCGATCCTCGCCGACGTCTGCGAGGCGCTGATCGGCGCCGTCTATCTCGACGGCGGCTATCCGGCGGCCGAGGGTCTGGTCGAGCGGCTGTGGCAGGTTCGCATGCAGGCGACGGCGCAGCCGGTGCGCGATTCCAAGACCGTATTGCAGGAATGGGCGCAAGCGCGCGGCCTGCCGACGCCGGTCTATCGCGAGGTCGCGCGCACCGGTCCCGATCACAGTCCGGTATTTCGCGTCGCCGTGCAGCTGCCGAATTTTGCGCCGGCCGAAGGCTCCGGCCGTTCCAAGCGCGCCGCCGAGCAGGCCGCCGCCGCCGCCATGCTGGCGCGCGAACGCGTCAAGCCCGAACGGCGCAATGGCTGAGGCGGGGGCCCAAGCCGCGCCAGCGGAGCTAACGACCCGTTGCGGCTTCGTGGCGCTGATCGGGGCGCCCAATGTCGGCAAATCGACGCTGACCAACGCTCTGGTCGGCGCCAAAATCTCCATCGTCACGCCCAAGGTGCAGACAACCCGCACGCTCGTGCGCGGCATCGCCATTGAGGGCGCGGCGCAGCTCATCTTCGTCGATACGCCTGGAATTTTTTCGCCGCGGCGGCGGCTCGACCGCGCCATGGTCGCGACCGCCTGGGGCTCTACCCATGACGCCGATATCGTCGCGCTGTTGATCGACGCGCACAAAGGCGTTGCATGAGGACGACGAGGCGATCTTGCGCACGCTCGGCGATGTCCGCTCCGCCAAGGTGCTGGTGCTCAACAAGGTCGATCTGGTCGAAAAACCCGCGCTGTTGACGCTCACCCAAACGCTCAACGAACGCATGGCCTTCGCCGCCACCTTCATGATCTCGGCGCGGTCCGGCAGCGGCGTCGCCGATCTCAAAAGCTTCTTCGCCGCGCATGTGCCGGCCGGTCCTTGGCTCTATCCGGAGGACCAGATCTCCGACGCACCGATGCGCCAGCTTGCCGCCGAGATCACCCGCGAAAAGCTTTTTCTGCGGCTGCATCAGGAATTGCCCTATCAGTCGACGGTCGAGACCGAAGTCTGGAAGGAGCTCCGCGACGGTTCCGTGCGCATCGAGCAGACCATCTATGTCGAGCGCGAAAGCCAGCGCAAAATTGTGCTCGGCAAGGGCGGCCAGGCGATCAAGGCGATCGGGGCCGCGGCGCGCAAGGACATCGCCGCGGCCGTCGAGCATCCGGTGCACCTCTTCCTGTTCGTCAAAGTGCGCGAAGGCTGGGGCGACGATCCGGAGCGCTATCGGGAAATGGGCCTGGAATTCCCGAAGGAGTGATACAAATCGCCCGCGGGCGCGCTAGATACCTGCCATGCAATGGACCGACGAAGCCATCGTGCTCGGCGTCAAGCGCCACGGCGAGTCGAGCGTCATTCTCGAATTGATGACGCTGGAGCGCGGCCGACATCTCGGCCTGGTCCGTGGTGGCGGGGGCAGTACCCGGCTGCGCGGAGTGCTGCAGCCGGGCAATTCGCTGCGCGCGACCTGGCGGGCGCGGCTCGACGAGCATCTCGGCAACTATACTGGTCGAGGGCCTCAACCTGCGCGCCGCGGGCTATCTCTCGGCGGCGCATGCCGTGCACGGCGTCACGCATCTCGCGGCACTGTGCCGGCTGCTCGCCGAGCGTGAGCCGCATGCGGCGATCTACGGCACGCTCGATGCGATCCTCGATCAGCTCGACGATCCGCTGATCGCCGCGGCCTCGATCGCGCGGTTCGAGCTCGCCTTTCTCGCCGAGCTTGGTTTTGGTCTCGATCTGAGTTCCTGCGCCGCCACTGGAACAACGACCGACCTGATCTATGTGTCGCCGCGCTCGGGCCGCGCCGTCTCGCGCGCCGGCGGCGACGAGTACCGCGACAGGCTCCTGGCGTTGCCGGCCTTCCTGCGTGACGATGCGACGCCGGCTTCCGCCACCGATCTCGCCAACGCATTTGCAATGACCGGCTTTTTTCTCGATCGGCACGCATTTGCGCCGCGCGGTCTTGCGATGCCGGAGGCGCGCGCGCATTTCGTCGCCGCAATCGCGCGCGCATTCGCCACCGCCGCAAGCCGCTCCGCTTGAGCAGCGCTAATCACCACCAGCGGCTGTTCAACAAACAACCGCAATGCCGGTAGCCATAGGGGTCGGGCCAGCAGGAATAGTGATAATTGGTCGGGCAGGCCGGGATGAAATTGTAGCCGTAGCCCCATCCCCAGCCCGTGGTGTAGCTGCCGTGATAATTGTCCTGAACGAGTTGCGTCAACGGTGCGGCATTCGGCATGCCGGCGCCGCCGCCCGGCGCCGCCGAAAGCGATGTCGTGCCCAGACCGATGACTAACGCTGCAACCGACATTGTCAAAGCTGCGCGCATGACTATTTCTCCTGGCGGCGACCCGCTGCTGCGGAGTGATTCCATGTGTTCCACAGTCATCTTACTCCTCAGTCGCATCTCGTCCACGTTCCGGCAGGTCGCAAAAAAGCCTCGCGCCCGGACGCCCATTCATCCCTTGTTCAGGCGCCATAACCGCGGTAGCGCTGTCGCATTATGAACAAGAAAGTGATTCCCCCGGACCCCGAGGGCGTGCAGGAGATTGCGCTGCGCGAGGCGCTCGAGGAGCGCTATCTCGCCTATGCGCTGTCCACTATCATGCACCGCGCGCTGCCCGATGCGCGCGACGGGCTCAAACCCGTGCATCGCCGCATCCTCTACGGCATGCGGCGGCTTCGCCTCGATCCCGGCACCACGTTCAAGAAATCGGCAAAAATCGTCGGCGACGTGATGGGCAATTTCCATCCGCACGGCGACCAGGCGATTTACGACGCGCTGGTCCGCTTGGCGCAGGATTTTTCCTCACGCTATCCGCTGGTCGACGGCCAGGGCAATTTCGGCAATGTCGACGGCGATAATCCGGCCGCCATGCGCTACACCGAAGCGCGGCTGACCGAAGTGGCGCGGCTCCTCATCGATGGCATCGACGAGGATGCCGTCGATTTCCGCCCGACCTACGATGGCAGCGAGGAAGAGCCGGTGGTGTTGCCGGCTGCGATTCCCAATCTGCTCGCCAACGGCTCGCAAGGCATTGCGGTGGGCATGGCGACGTCGATCCCGCCGCACAACATGGCCGAGCTGTGCGACGCGGCGCTGCACCTGATCGATCAGCCGAATGCGCGCACCAAGACGCTGCTCAAATACGTGCCGGGTCCGGATTTTCCAACTGGCGGTATCGTCGTCGATCCGCCCGAGGCCATCGCCGAAGCCTACCATACCGGGCGCGGCTCGTTTCGCGTGCGCGCGCGCTGGACCACCGAAGATACCGGCCGCGGCACCTATCAGATCGTGGTCACGGAAATTCCCTGGCAGGTGCAAAAGATGCGCCTGGTCGAGCGCATCGCCGAGCTGATCAACGAGAAGAAACTGCCGCTCCTTGCCGACATGCGCGACGAGTCGGCGGAAGACGTGCGCGTCGTGTTCGAGCCGCGTTCGCGCTCGGTCGATCCGGCGCTGTTGATGGAGAGCCTGTTCAAGCTCACCGAGCTCGAAAGCCGCGTACCGCTCAACATGAACGTGCTGGTCAATGGCCGCATTCCCAAGGTGCTCGGCCTGGCCGAGGCGTTGAGCGAGTGGCTCGCGCACCGCCGCGACGTTCTGTTGCGCCGCTCGCGGCATCGGCTGGCGCAAATCGAGCACCGGCTCGAAGTCTTGGGCGGCTACCTGGTCGCTTATCTGAATCTCGACAAGGTCATCAAAATCATCCGCAGCGAGGATGAGCCGAAGCCTGTCTTGATGAAGACGTTCAAGCTCTCCGACGTCCAGGCCGACGCTATCCTCAATATGCGGCTGCGCAATCTGCGCCGCCTTGAGGAAATGGAGATCCGCCAGGAAGACAAAGACCTGCGCGCGGAGAAGAAAGCAATCGAAGAGCTGCTGCGCTCGGAAAAAGCGCAGTGGAAGAAGATAGCCGAAGAAATTCGCGAGGTGCGCACCACCTTCGGACCGAAGTCGCCGCTTGGCAAGCGTCGCACCACCTTCGCTGTTGCGCCAGAGCACGACGAGGCCGCGATCGAGGAAGCTTTGGTCGAGCGCGAGCCGATCACCGTCGTGGTGTCGGAGAAGGGCTGGATCCGGGCGCTACGCGGCCAGGTCGCCGATCTGTCCAGCCTCGCCTTCAAGGCCGACGATGGCCCGAACCTCGCGTTCTTTGCCGAGACCACGTCAAAGCTTCTGGTCTTCGCCACCAATGGCCGCTGCTACACCATCGAAGCATCCAAGCTGCCGGGCGGCCGCGGCCACGGCGAGCCGGTCCGGCTGTTCATCGAACTCGAGCAGGAAGCCGATATTGTTTCGGTGTTCCGCTATCAGGGCGGCCGCAAGCTTTTGGTCGCGAGCAAAGCGGGCAGGGGATTCGTCGTGCCCGAGGACGAGTGCCTGGGCAATACGCGCAAGGGCAAGCAGGTGCTCAACGTCAAGCCCCCCGATGAGGCGCGCGCGATCGCGCCGGTCGAGGGCGAGCTCGTGGCCGCGGTTGGCGAGAACCGCAAGATGGTGTTCTTCGCCCTCGACCAGGTGCCGGAGATGGGCCGCGGTCGCGGCGTGCGGCTGCAGCGCTACAAGGACGGCGGACTGTCCGACATCACGACGTTCAAGGCCGGCGACGGCTTGACCTGGATCGATTCCGCCGGCCGCAGCTTCAATCAATCGATCAAGGAGCTCGCTGCCTGGCGCGGCAATCGGGGCGATGCCGGCAGAGTCAAGCCGGAGCGTTTCCTCACCAACCTGAAATTCGGCCGACGCGTCGAGAACGGCAAGGACAACGGCAAGGACGCGAACGAGTCGTAGCTGCCTTTCTTGGGCTCGATCCGGTGCTAGAGTGCCGTCGAAACCGACGGAGCGCGCCATGCCGGGAACTGCTTTCACACGCCGCACGATGCTGGCTGCAATGGCGGCGGCACCTTTTGTCGGCAATGCGCGCGCGCAAGCGGCTTGGCCGAACCGGCCGGTGCGGGTCATGGTGCCGTATCCGCCGGCCGGCGGTGCCGACACCACGGCGCGCATCATCTACGCCAAGCTCAGCGAAGATCTTGGCCAGCCATTCGCCATCGAAAATCGCGGCGGCGCCGGCGGCACCATCGGCGAGGCCGTGGTCGCCAAGGCCGATCCCGACGGCTACACGATCTTGCACGATGCCACGGCGTTCACGGTGAACGGCTCGCTCTATCCCAACCTGTCGTTCGATTACCGCAAGGATTTCGATCCGGTTTTCCTGGTCGGGACGGTGCCGAACATTTTGGTCTGCACGCCGTCGGTTCCGGTGACGACGGTGGCCGATGTGATTGCCTATGCCAAGGCAGCGCCGGACGGCATCGACATGGCGTCGTCCGGCAACGGCACGCTGCAGCATCTGTTGCTCGAATTGTTCAAGCGCACCGCTGGCATCAAGATCAATCACATCCCGTATCGCGGCGGCGGTCTTGCCGTCACCGATGTCATGGCGGGGCAGGTGAAGTTCGTTTTCTCCAACGGGTCCGCGGTCGTCGGACTGGTCAAGTCCGGCAAGGTGAAAGCGATCGCGCATACCGGGAAGGGGCGACTCGCGAGCCTGCCGGACATTCCGGCGATGTCCGACACGCTGCCGGGATTCGAAGGGGCCGACTGGAACGGCGTGTTCGTGCCGCACGGCACGCCGGCGCCGATCGTGCAGAAGCTCAATGCCGGCCTCAACAAGGCGCTGGCTTCGCCGCTGGTGAGCACGCGCTTCGCCGACCTCAACATCGAATCGCGGCAGAACACGCCGGAGGAATTCGGCGCATATATCGAGGCGCAGATGGCGCTGTGGAGCCGCGTCGTCAAAGACGCCAATATCAAGTTAGGTTGAGATTTCGGCATGGATTTGGCCGACGAGCCGCCGCGCATCGCCGGTCCGGTGCCGCAGCCGAAACGGCCGCGCCAGTTGCCGCCGCCGGGCGCGTGGGACTCGCACTTCCACATTTTCGGGCCGTCCGACAAATTTCCCTATCAGCCGGGCCGCGCCTATACGCCGCCGGACGCGCCGGTCGAGCGCCTGATCGCGCTGTTGGATCACCTCGGCTTCACCAATGGCCTCGTGGTGCAGGGCAACGCCCACGTCTACGACAATCGCGTCGTGCTGGATGCGCTGGAACGCTTTCCGCAACGGCTGCGCGGTGTCGCCATCACCGATACCCGTATCGAGCCCGCCGTGCTGCGCGAATGGCACAAGCGCGGCATGCGGGGCTTGCGTTTTCATTTATTTCCCGAAGGCGTTCGGCGCGGCGTCGGGCTCGATGTGTTCGAAGTCTTCCGCAAGACCATGGCCGACCTCGGCTGGGTTGCGCAGTTCTTCTGCGATCACCGGCTGCTGGCACCCTCGGCGGCGGCGTTCAAAGCGATCTCACATGAGATGCCGGTGATCATCGATCATCTCGGCATGGTGCCGGTCGAGCGCGGCGTCGGCGATGAGAATTTCCAGGCCTTGCTCAAGCTCGTCGGCGACGGACACGCTTATGTCAAAGTCTCGGCGGTGTACCGGCTGTCCGCGCAATATCCCGACTATGCCGATGCGCGGCCATTGCACGACGCACTCGTTCGCGCCAATCCGAACATGCTGATGTGGGGCACCGACTGGCCGCATCCTTCGATTGCCGCCGCGGTGATGCCGGACGACGGCCATTTGCTCGATCTGTTTTACGATTGGACGCCGGACGAAAAAACGCGCCGTCAAATCCTGGTCGACACGCCGTCGCGTCTCTTTGGAAATTAGGACGTTATTCGACCCGCGCCCAGCCGTCCGGCGTCAGGCGCTCCTGCGGCAGGAAGCGGCTCTTGTAGTCCATCTTGCGCGAGCCGCGCACCCAATAGCCGAGATAGACGTAAGCCAAGGCCCATGCGTGCGCGCGCGCGCGATGTGGTCGAGCACCATCAGCGTGCCGAGCGAGCGCGCCGCCTCGTCGGGCTCGAAAAACGAATAGACCATGGACAGCCCGTCGCCGAGCACGTCGGTCAGCGCCACGGCGACGAGATCGCCGCGCTTGTCGGCCGCGTCCGGCTGGCGCCGGCGATATTCGATGATGCGGGTCTCGATGTGGCTGTCCTCGACCATCATGGCGTAGTCGAGCACGGTCATGTCGGCCATGCCGCCGTCGCGGTGCCGTGAATCGAGATAGGCGCGGAAGACCGAATATTGCTCGGACGTCGGTACGGCGACGCGCATCTCGCCCGTGATGTCGTCGTTGCGCTTGCCGATGCGGCGCATGCCGCGGGTCGGGCGGAAATCGTCGACGACGACGCGCACCGAGACGCAGGCGCGACAGCCCTCGCAAGCCGGCCGGTAGGCGATCGACTGGCTGCGGCGGAAGCCGCCGTGGGTGAGAATGTTGTTGAGCTCGCCGGCGCGCTCGCCGACGAGGTGGGTGAATACCTTGCGCTCCTCCTTGCCGCCGAGATAGGGGCACGGCGACGGAGCGGTCAGGTAGAACTGCGGCGTGTCACGCGAGTGCTGGGTCACGGGGCGGTTCGGCGTTGCGTCGCGGCCAGCCACGAATCCGGCCGCCGCCTAAGATCGCCCGACAGCGCCCGCGCGTCAAAGGCGAAATCGACCCATGATCCAATTTGGATCATGGGCTGGAATCCTTATTGGAGCATGATCTTATCCGAAAACCGGGCCCACCCTCGGATCAAGTCCGAGGACAGGCTTTTTCGGGATCATGCTCTAGCGCCGCATCCGCGCGCGCAACGAGGCCGCCCGTGCCGGGTTGTTGATGAGCACCGTGCCGACCAGAATGTCGTGCAGCAGGCGCCGGCGGGCGTTGAAAAAGCCGAGCAGGAGGATGAACGGCGTCAAAACGCTGACACTGACCCAGTAGACGATGGCATGCACGGCGCCGAGCAGGAAGTAGGCCGGCGCGCCGTACCAGGTGCGGATTTCCAGCTCCATGGCGCGCATTCCGACGGTGGCCGACGCCGCGCTCCCCATCGTCACGCCGTAATAGACCAGGGCCCAGATGACGGAAGCCGGCGACACCAGCCAGAACAGCATCCAGCCGAGACCCAGCGTCACGATACCGAACAGGAAGATGAATATCGCGGCCACAATGACGGGAACGGTGATGATGAGGACATCGATGAAAAAGGCGACCAGGCGCCGCGACAGGACGCCATCGAACAGCTCCGGATTGGCGGCCGGGTCATAGGCGTGCGGCTTGACGTCGAGCGAGATGCCGATCCGTGCCGGTCCAGAATCTGTCATGATGAACCCTCGATCTAGGACGCCAAAGCACCAGGTACGCCAAAGCACTTGGGACGCCACCCCAAATGGGGAAATGCACCCGCCGCCGCAAGGGGCCGTGACCGCGATGGTAACGCTTGCCGATATCGAAGCTGCCCGGCGCACCATTGCCGGCCACGTGCTGCGCACGCCGCTGTTGCCGTCGCCGCCGCTGTCGGCGCTCACCGGCGCCGAGGTTTTCGTCAAGTACGAGAATTTGCAGGTCACCAACTCGTTCAAGGAGCGCGGCGCCTGCGTCAAGCTTGCCGCGCTCAGCGCCGAACAGCGCCGCCGCGGCGTCATCGCGATGTCCGCCGGCAACCACGCCCAGGCGGTCGCCTATCACGCCCGCCGCCTTGCCATACCGGCGACCATCGTCATGCCGGAGACGACGCCGTTCGTGAAAATCAAAGCAACCGAGGCGCTCGGCGCAATTGTCGTGCTCGACGGCGAGACGCTTGTGGAAGCGCAGGCGCGGGCCGAGGCGATCGCCGCCGAGCGCAATCTGGTCTGGGTGCATCCTTACGACGATCCGCACATCATTGCCGGCCAGGGCACCATTGCGCTGGAAATGCTGGAGGACGCGCCCGATCTCGAGACGCTCGTCATCCCGATCGGCGGCGGCGGATTGATCGCCGGCAACGCCATCGCCGCGCGCGCCAAAAAGCCGTCGATCGAGATCGTCGGCGTCGAATGCACGCTCTATCCGGCGATGTGGAACGCGATCAACGGCGGCAACCTGCCGTGCGGCGGCGCGACGCTGGCGGAAGGCATCGCGGTGAAGAACGTCGGCGCGTTGACGCTGCCGGTCGTGCGGGAATTGGTGAGCGACATTATTTTGGTCGATGAGCCGCTGATCGAGCGCGCGGTCAACGCGTTTTTGACGTTGCAAAAAGCCATGGCGGAAGGGGCAGGCGCCGCGGGGCTCGCCGCCATGCTGGCCGAGCCGGAGCGCTTTACCGGCCGCAAGGTCGGCTTGATCCTGTGCGGCGGCAATATCGATCCGCGAATTCTTGCTTCCGTCATGGTGCGCGAGCTGGAACGGGAGGACCGCATCGTATCGTTCCGCCTGACCATTCCCGACCGGCCGGGAATTTTGGGCCAGATCGCCAGCCGCCTCGGCGGCCTCGGCGCCAATATCCTCGCCGTCAATCATCACCGCCTGTTCCTCGACGTGCCGGCCAAGGGCGCAAAACTCGACGTCACCATGGAGACGCGCGACGGCACCCATGCCGAGGAAATTTTCCGCGCGCTGACCGACGACGGCTACCGGCCGATGCGCTTGGCGAGCGGCGCCGTGCTGGAGTGAGCGCCGCTTTGTTTATTAGTGCCCGATGCCCGGGTCGTAGCCGGACGGCGGCGTGTCGGGCGTCGGGCTCGGCGGTTCGGGAGCGTCGCTCGGACGGGCCCGCGGCAAGGGTATGTCGGTGTCCGCGAGCGCCAGCACGCTGGGACGATGCCTCGGCAGGGGAACCGGGCCGGTGATCGGGTCCGGCGGCGGCAAGGCATCGGCTGCGGCATCGCTGCCCGAGTCCGGTGCCGCCGGCGTTGGCCGCGGCGGCGCGAAAGATGGCGGGTCCGGGAAAACGCTGGGCGCGGGTGTTGCCTGCACCGTGGCCGCGGCTGAAGCCGGCGGCGCTGCAGAAGCGGCGGATGATGTCGAGGGAAGCGCGGCGACTTGGTCATTCGACGCGTCGGTACTGCCGGCGCTGTCGCGTATCCGGTCGCCCCTGGCATCTTCCGTTGCTCTGGCGTCGGTCACTGCCGGCGCGGGCTGAGACGGTGCTGCCGCTGGAGCTGCAGGATTAGCCGTTGCCGTGTCTGCAGCAGGGCTCGCCGGCGCCGCAGTGGCAGTCGCGAGCGGCCGGGGTGCCGGTATGGTGGGCTGCGCAATGTAGGTGTGCATGAAAGCGGTGATGGTCCACAGCATCACCGGAACCGCCGTGATCACGGCGACAAGAATGATGATCCGCCGCAACACTGGGGCATAGTGCTGGATATTGCTGTCGTCGTCGTACTCACGCATGACACCCGTCCCGTTATCGCCGCCCCGGCGTCGTTCAGCTAAACGCCTTTCTTCAATTTCTCCGCGACGCGCGCGGCGAAGTAGGTCAGCACTCCGTCGGCGCCGGCGCGCTTAAAAGCGATAAGGCTTTCGGTCATGGCCTTGTCGCCGTCGAGCCAGCCATTCGCCGCGGCGGCCATGATCATCGCATATTCACCCGACACTTGGTAGGCGAAGGTCGGCATGCCGAACGTCGCTTTGACGCGGCTCAAAATGTCCAGATAGGGCATGCCGGGTTTGACCATGACCATGTCGGCGCCCTCGGCGATGTCGAGCTCGACCTCGCGCAACGCTTCGTCGGAGTTCGCGGGATCCATCTGATAGGTGCGCTTGTCGCCGATCAGCGTGGCGTTCGATCCGACCGCATCGCGGAACGGGCCGTAGAACGCGGAGGCATATTTGGCCGCGTAGGCCATGATCTGCACGTCGTGAAAGCCCGCGGCATCGAGGCCGGCGCGGATGGCGCCAACGCGACCATCCATCATGTCGGACGGCGCGATGATGTCGCAGCCGGCTTCGGCCTCGACCAGCGCCTGGCGGACCAGGACGCCGACGGTCTCGTCGTTGAGGATGACGCCGTCGCGCAGCAGTCCGTCATGGCCGTGGCTGGTATAGGGATCGAGCGCCACGTCGCACAGCACGCCGATCTCCGGCACCTCTTTCTTGATGGCGCGAATGGCGCGGCAGACCAGATTGTCGGGATTGAGCGCTTCGGAGCCGTCGTCGTCGCGCCGCCCCGGCTCGGTATAGGGAAACAGCGCGAGGCAGGGGATCGTCAGCTTCGCCGCCCGTTCCGCCGCCCGCACCGCCTCGTCGACCGAGAGGCGCTCGACATCGGGCATCGAGTCGACCGGCGCGCGGACTTTGGTCCCATCGACCAGGAACAGCGGCCAGATCAGGTCGTCGGTGGTGAGCACGTTCTCGCGCACCAGGCGCCGGGTCCATTCGGCGCGGCGGTTGCGGCGCGGCCGAATTGCCAAATCCAGCCGTTCCGCGGGCTTTTCCGCCTCGACTGGCGCCAGACGGTTCCTTTCGAGCGGTCGGCCGAATTTGATCGCCATAAATGCGCTCCGCGAGCGCCAGGCCATCCTGGCAGCGCCTCTTTTACTCCGTCCACCCGCGCCCCGCCACTGGCCACAAATGGGCCAAGGCAGGCCATTTTCCGGTAGCGTTGACGGGTTACCAAGGCGTCTCTATCGATCCTGCCGGGATGAGCGATCAATCTGACAAGCGACCGCCGACCCGGCCAAGCGACATGCTCGAGCCTGTCCGCGCCGGCAAGGGTTTGAGCGTGGCCGGGTCGTGGACGGAGTACCTGGTCCTATTTTTGCGCCTGATGGCGGCGGTGTCGCTGGTCAAAGGCCTCTATCACTGGGCCCAGGTGTGTGGCGTCGGCGCGGGACCGGACGACGGCTTCCTGGCGCATTCGGTGGCGTGGCGGTCGGCGACGGTATTTTTCGCCGTGCTCGATCTCGTCGCCGCGGTCGGGCTGTGGCTGGCGGCGGCCTGGGGCGCGGTGGTGTGGCTCAGCTCGGTCGTGTCGATGGCCGTGGTCGAAGTGTTTTTTCCCAACGTCTTCGGCGGCAGCATTTTTATCGCGCTTATCGAGATGACGCTGCTCGGCGTTTATCTGTGGCTTGCAATCGTTTCGGCGCGCGAGCACCCGGCGTGACGCAGCGCCGCCCGGATCCGCTGCGGCGTTGCCGGGATTTCGTCGATCGACACGCCAAACGGCGCCAGTGCATCGTTGATGGCATTGAGGATTGCGGCCGGGGCGCCGATGGCGCCGCCTTCACCCAAGCCCTTGGCGCCGGTGATGGAAGACGCCGCCGGCGATTCGATGTGATGCAATTCGATCGACGGAACTTCGCACGCGGTCGGCGGCGTGTAGTCGGCGAGCGTCGCGGTCTGCGGATTGCCGCTGTCGTCGTAGATGATTTCCTCGAACAGCGCATTGCCGATGCCTTGGGCGATGCCGCCGTGCACCTGGCCGTCGGCGATCATCGGATTGATGATGCGCCCGGCATCCTCCACCGCGAGAAATTTTTCGATTTTGACGCGGCCGGTCTCGATATCGACTTCGACGACGGCAACGTGGCAGGCATTGGAAAATGTGCCGGGCGGATCGTAATCGGCGCTTTCGCTCAAGCCCGGCGTGATCTCGCCTTTGAATTGGTGGGTTTGGTGATAGGCGGCACGGGCCAGTGCCGCGATCGGCGCTGCGCGGTCGGTTCCCAAAACTTTGGCGTGGCCGTTTTCGAGCACGATGTCGTCAGGTGCAGCCTCCAAAACATGACTGGCGATGGTCAACAGTTTTTTGCGGATCTTTTGCGCCGCCAACAATGACGCGCCGCCGGCAATGACCAGCGAGCGGCTGGCGAACGTGCCCCAGCCGTAGGGCGTGCGGTCGGTGTCGCCGTGCACGATGCGCACGTGCTGGGGCGCGACGCCGACTTGGTCGGCGATGATTTGGGCAAGCGTGGTGCGCAGCCCTTGCCCGTGCGGGCTGGCGCCGATGCGCGCTTCGACGGCACCGGACGGGTCCATGGTGATCTCGACGGTCTCCCAGCCCGGCGTGATCTCCATGCCGCGCGCGGCGAAGGCCGGGCTGCCGTAGCCGGTGCGCTCGGAAAAGGTCGCAAAGCCGATGCCGCGATAGCGGCTGCGCGTGCGCGCGTCGCGTTGCTGCGCACGGAAGTTTTTCAGGCCCACATGCGCGATCGCTTGCTCCATCGTCTCGACATAACTGCCTTCGTCGAACACGAGTCCCGTGGCCGACGTGTATGGAAATTTTCTGATCAGATTGCGCCGCCGGATTTCGTCCGGACCGAGATCGAACGCGGCGGCCGCCTTGTCCATCAGCCGTTCGATGGCAAAGGTGATGACCGGGCGCGACACGCCGCGATAGGGCGCCATGGTGCAGGTATGGGTGGCGACGCCGCGCGCCACGCAGGCATAGGCGGCAACGTCATAGGGCCCCGGCAATTCCGCCATGGCCATCAGCGGCTCGACGCCGCAGGTGGTCGGAAAGCACGAATAGGCGCCGATATTGGCGACGACATCGGCCGACAGCGCGATCAGCTTGCCGGCGTCATCGAAGGCGCCTTCGAGTTGCACATGCTGATCGCGGCTATGAAACGCAGCGATCAGGTTTTCCCGCCGGTCTTCGTTCCAGGCGACGGTGCCGCGAAGCTTGCGCGCCAGCCAGACCAGAAAAACGTATTCAGCCGGCAGCGACATCTTCTGGCCGAATCCGCCGCCGACGTCGGGCGCCACGACGCGCAGATCGGATTCCGGAAATTGCAACACATCGGCAATCGCCGTGCGAGTGAGGTGCGGCATCTGCGTGGTGCAGGTCAGCGTCAGGCGGCCCGATGCCGGGTCGAACGCCGCGTGCGCCGCGCGCGCTTCGAGCGGCGTCGCGTTCTGGCGGTGGGAGCGGACATCGACGCGGACGAGCTTGTGTGCCCGCGCGATGGTCGCGTCGAAATCCGCGGTCTTGAAGCGACCTTCGACCACGACATTGGCAGGGCAGTTGTCATGCACGCGCGGCGCGTCGGGTTGCAGCGCCTCTTGCGCGTCGACGACCGACGGCAAGTCCGCAATCTCGATCGCCACCGCTTCGGCGATGTCTTCGGCCGCCGCGGGCGATGACGCGACGACGGCGGCGATCGGCTCGCCGGCAAAGCGGACTACGTCGCTTGCCAAAATCGGCTGCTCGATCGGCTGGTAGTTGAACTTGTGCAGCATCGGGCGGATCGGCCGCACGCCGTCGAGATCGGCGGCGCGATAAATGCGCGCCCCGTCAGGCGCGGTGATGCCGACGATACGGCCGGAGGCGACGGGGCTGCGGATGAAGCGCACCCAATGGGCGGCGGTGAGATCGCCGGTGAAGCGGCCGCGGCCGGCCACCAGCGCCGGGTCTTCCAGCCGGCGGATGGCGCGGCCGACCCATTTCATTCCGGAGCCGGCGGTCGGGGCTGCCATGTGCGCGTCGGATCAATCGGGCTGGATATGGAACGTGCGCGGCACTGGCGCGAACCAGGCGTCGTAGACTTTTGCGGCTTCGCCGGACGCTTCGAGCTTAAGCAGCGTCCGGTTGACGAAATCGAGGAAACCCAGTTCGTTCTTCTTCAACGCGAAGCCCGCGGTGCGGGGCAATTGGTAATCGCCCATCAGCGTGAAATCGGCGGCATGGCCGCTTTTTTGCGCGAACCACAACAGCAGCATCTTGTCGGCAAGAAATCCGTCGACCTGCTTGTCTGCAAGCGCCGCAAAGGCGCCGTTATAGTTATCGAACAACACGATCTGCATGGTCGGAACAGCGGCCTTCAGCTCGGCATCGACGCTGGCCGAGCGCACCAAGGCAAGCTTGCGGCCGGCTAGCTCCCCGACATGGGCGATGCCGCTGTCGCTGCGCACCAGCACCATATGCGGCGAGTCGAGATAGGCGTAGCTGAAATCGATCACTTTGGCGCGTCCCTTGGATCGTGTCATGCCGACCGCGACGAGATCGACGCGATCCTGCTGCAGCGCCGCGATGCGCTCGGCGTTGATGATGGCGATCTTCTCCGTCGTAACGCCGAGACTTTTCGCGACGCGCTCGGCGAGGTCGACGTCATAGCCGACGATGCCCTTGCCGTCGTCGCGGAAGCTAAACGGCGGCGAGCTCTCGGTCACGCCGACCAAGATGCGCCCGCGCGCCTTGATGTCGGCAAGCTTGTCGGCGGCGGCCGGCGCCGTCAGCGCCAGTGCCAGCATCGCGCTCACTACCAGCCGGGCGCAGTTGCAACGGTCACGCATTCGCTGAGCGTATCTTGGATCGGGCGCCGGTGAAATCGGCATGACACTCACCATCCGCGCGGTTCGGCGGCGAGCGACGGCAGCGCTTCGATCTCGGCCGCGAGTTTCCTTTCGGCTGCGGCGTCGAGCGGCAAGAGCGGCGGGCGCGGATTGCCGTGTTCGCGGCCCATGACACGGACGGCCGCCTTGAGCGCGGCGACGCCGCCAGGTTTGACGATTTGATGGAGCGCCGCGGTCTCTTCTTGCAGCGCGCGGGCCTCGAAAAGTTTTTGCTGGCGGCACAGATCGAACAGTTTTCGCACCAGCTTGGGCGCGACGGCGGCCAGCGCGGAAAACAGCCCGCTGGCGCCGATGGCGGCTGCCGAGACCATCAAATCCGTTCCGGATATGAGCCTGAAGGCGGGCCGCGGGCGTACCGCGTCCGTCAAGAGCTCGATCATGAATTGCCAATCGAGGCTCGCGTCAACGACGCCGGCAAAATTCGGCAGCTTGTCGATTAGTATTAGCGCGAGATCGGTGTTGATCTTGCTGCCCGCCATGTCCTCGGGCGCGTTGAGGACGAAGAACGGAATGTCGACCGCGGCGCCGATCTGGCAAAAATGCTCCAACACCATCGCCGGTGGCGGCGTCCAATAATACGGCGTGGTGGCGACGATGGCGACCGCGCCGGCCGCTTGGGCGTGTTTGGCGAGGCCCGCGGCGATGCCGGTACCGGCGTCGCTGACATGGGCGATGACCGGCACGCGCCTGGCCGCGTGTTCGACCGCGAATGTGATGACTTGCCGCCGCTCGGCGTCGGTGAGGCTCACCGACTCGCCGCAATGCATCGGTACCGCAAGCGCGTCCGCGCCGTGGCGCACATGAAACTCGATGGACTTTGCGTATAGATCGAAATCGATGCGCCGATCCGACGAAAACGGCGTCAGCGGCGTATGCACCAAGCCCGGCTCGAAGGTCATGGGTATGGGCTCGCGACCTACCAGCCGTGCGGTTCGCTCTCGAGGATGCCGAGATCCTCGAGTTGCGCGCGGATATAGGCTTGGCGTTCGGGCGTCGCGGTCGGCAGCGGCGCGCGCGTCGGACCGACCGGACGGCCCATGATCACCATGCCGCCTTTGAGCGAAGAGGGGTATTGGTCCTTGAACAGATGCCACAGCCGCGTCATCTTGAATTGCAGCTCCCTGGCGCGCGGCCATTCGCCGGCGACGCAGCTGTCGAACAGTTCGGTGCACAAATTTGGGCAGATCGAGCCGGCGGCGGAATACGAGCCGACGCCGCCGAGCGGCACCGACGGCAGCAAAAACTCGACGCCGGTGAGCATGGCGAAATTCGGCCGCAAGGCCAACGCCGCGCGTGAAATCTCCAAGAACTTCTCGCTGTTGAAACTTGCTTCTTTGACGCCGACGAAGTTCGGCAGCTTTTCGATCAGATGCGCCATCAATGCGCCGGTGATCTCGACGCCGGCGAGATAGCTCGGTGAGTTGTAGGACAGCACCGGCAGGTCGATCGCGGTGCACAGCCGCATGAAATAGGCTTCGATCGCTTCGAGCGTCGGCGTCCAGAAATACGGCGTGATCGCCAGGATGCCGTCCGCGCCGATGTCTTGGGCGTGCCGCGCCAGCGCCATCGTGTCTTCGACCGCAAGCGCCGAGACATGGATGGTGACCGGCACCCGGCTGGCCACGACCTTGACGGCGGCTTCGGCGAACAGCTTACGCTCATCAATGGTCAGATTGAGCGACTCGCCCTTATGGTGCGGCCACGAAATCGCCGGCGCGCCGGCGCGCACATGGAAGTCAAGCAGCCGCTCGAACGTCGGCAGATCGAGGCTGAAATCGTCCTTGAGCGGCGTGACCGGGCTCTGCATCACGCCCCGGAATTTGTTCTGCATTACGGGTGCTGGTCTCGTCAAAATCGCGGCGGCTCGCCAGCATACGCTTGGCCGATGATGTTCGCGAGGTCGGCTTTGGCGACCGGCCGCGGATGGGTGATCTTAATCGCCGCGACCACGTCGACGGCTTTGGCGATATCCTCCTCGCGCAAGCCGAGACCCTTCAACCCGGTCGGCAGTCCAAGCCGCACGTTGAGATCGTATAGGCCGCGCGCCGCGTCGTTCACGCCGAGCGCGCGCTGGATGCGCGCCATCGCCTCGGGCGCCGCGGTGCTGTTGAAGCCGATGGCGTAAGGCGTGGCGACGGCGTGGGTGTGGGCGTGGTCGAGGTTGAACCACTGCCGCACGCGTTGTGCGATGGCGTGTTCGAGCCCGACTTCAGCGCGGAAATTGGCCGCGAGCCAGGCGCCGTAGAGCACGTCGGTACGGGCATCGAGATCGCGCGGATTTTGCACCAGGCGCGGCAGGCTTGCTCCGAGCCTTCTGATCGCTTCCTCCGCCATCGCCTGCACGATCGGATTGGTGTCGATGCCGTAGAGGCTCTCCACCGCGTGCGCCATGGCATTCATGCCGCTCGCCGCGGAAAAACGCGGCGGCAGATCGAGCGTCAATTCGGGATCGTAGATCGCGGTGGCGGGCAGCGCTTCCGTGCCTTCGCCGCTGATGCGATCGTCGGCAATGCCGATGCGCCACCGCGCCGCCATTTCCGAGCCCGAATAGGTGGTGACGACGGCAATGTAGGGAATTTTGGTCGTCGCCGCGGCGGCCTTGGCGAGCCCGATCGGCGAGCCGCCGCCGATCACGACGAAGCCGTCGAGTTTTTGCCGCTTGATGTCGTCGACGATGCGCTCGAACACCTCGCGCGGCATGTTCGGCGCCGAGGCATCGCAGAACGTGACGCAACGATCGGCGATCGACGCGGTGACGCGGCGGGCGAAATCGGCGCGCGATTTCGAGCACAGCACCATCAGCCGCGACATTTTGTGCAAATCGGCTTCCGCCGGCAGCGCCGCGATGGCGCCGGCGCCGAACACGATGCGCACCGGGTCGGAGCGATAGGTGAAACGACCGGTCATTGGCGACATGCGGGCTTTACTCGGCCTTCATGCCGGCTTTTTTGACCACCGGTCCCCACTTGGCGATTTCCGCCTCGATGAACTTGCCGAATTCGGCCGAGCTCATATGCACGGGCGCGGCGCCTTCGTTGTCGAGATATTTCTTGGTCGTCTCGGAATTGAGGAGTTCCGCGATCGTGTCATGCAGCTTGTCGACGATCGGCTGCGGCGTGCCGGCCGGCGCGACGACGCCCCACCAGTTGGTCGCCACATAGCCGGGCACGCCGGCCTCGGCGATGGTCGGCAGATCGGGCAGGATCGGGCTGCGCTCCGTGCCGCCGGTGGCGAGCGCCCGCAAATGGCCGGACTGGATGTTCGGCACCGTCTGCACGATCGAGGAGAACATCACCTGGGCTTCGCCGGCGATCACGGCGAGCATGGCCGGCCCGCCGCCTTTGTAGGGCACATGCTGGATGTCGACGTCCGGCCGTCAGCTTGAACAGTTCGCCGCTCAAATGCTGGAAGCTGCCGATGCCGGCGGACGCGTAGTTGAGCACGCCCGGCTTTTCCTTGGCGAGCGCGAGCAGTTCCTTGAGCGAATGCACCGGCACGGTCGGATTGACGGTCAGCACATTGGTGCCGGTGGCGATGATGCTCACCGGGACGAAATCCTTCACCGGATCGAACGGCTCCTTGTAGAGCCAGGGATCGACCGAGTGCGCGATGGAAACGATCAGGAGCGTGTAGCCGTCGGGCGTCGCCTTGGCGGCGAGGTCGGAGCCGACGACACCGCCGGCGCCGCTGCGGTTATCGACGAAGACCTGCTTGCCCAGTCTCTCGCCGAGCTGATTGGCGATGATGCGGCCGACCACGTCGTTGCTGCCGCCGGGCGGGAACGGGATGATCATGCGGATCGAGCGGCTCGGATAGTCGTCCGCGGCCGTTGCCGGCGCGGCGAACAGCGGCAGCGTGAGCACAAGCGCGAAGAAAAACGTGCCGATCGCAATCGGGCGAAATCTCGCCATCAATGGTTCTCCCCAATCCTGTCCGCGTTCCTTATACCAATCCGCCGCAGCCGTCATTGCGACGCCATGTCCTGCACTTCCTTCGCCTTGGCGGTGCAGGCCGCAAGCAGGAAGCCCAAATCGGTGCCGGTCGAGACATAGCGCGCGCCCATGCGGACATATTTGGCCGCCAGGTCGGCGCGGGTGGCAAAGCCGCCGACGGCGAGATGCTTGCCGTGCTTTTGGCAGGCGGCCAGCGTTTTGGTGTAGGCCTCGTGCACCCGCGGGTGGTCGTACTGGCCGGGCAGCCCAAAGTCCGCCAACAGATCGTTGGTGCCGATCAGCACCATGTCGACGCCGTCGACCGCCATGATGGCGTCGGCGTTGTCGATCGCAGCCGCGCTCTCGAACTGCACGATGACCATGGTCGCGGCGTCGACCGCCGCATAGGCCTCGGCGGCCGGGAACGAGCGATATTGCAGATGGGGCAGGTTGCCGGCATTGGAGCGGTCGCCGAGCGGCGGATATTTCGCCGCCTTGACGTAGTCGCGCGCCTCCGCGGCGGAGCTGACATGGGGCGCGATGATGCCGAGCGCGCCGGCGTCGAGAATGCGCTGCACGTCGGCTAGGCCGGGCACCCGCACGAACGGCGTGATGCCGACTTCGAGCGCGGCCATGCAGATCTGGCCCATGGTTTCGAGCGAAAAGCTCGAATGCTCCATGTCGACATAAAGGCTGTCGAAACCCGCGGTCTTGGCGATGCGCGCGATCTCGATGCCGCGAATGAGCCGCACCGTCATCGAGGCGACGACCTCGCCGCGGGCGAGCTTTTCCTTCACATGGTTGCGCAGAACGTCACTGATCTTGGCTGACATCTTCGGCTGACATGGCCGGTCCTGGAAGCTATTCTTGGGATAACAGGAGTGAAGCGCCGTGAACTATTCAACTGATTTCAAGTCAATCCGCAACGACGTGTCGGAGCAAGAGTGGCAGGCCAGGGTCGATCTCGCCGCCTGCTACCGGCTGGTCGACCAATACGGCATGGCCGACCTGATCTACAACCATATCACCGCGCGCATTCCCGGCACCGAGCATCTTCTGATCAATCTCTACGGCCTGCTCTACAAGGAGATCACGGCGTCGAGCCTGGTCAAGATCGACGTCGAGGGCAAGATCATCGCCAAGCCGGACACCGATTACGGCATCAACGTCTCCGGCTACGTCATCCACGGCGCCATCCACAAGGCGCGGCCGGACGTCGCCTGCGTGCTGCACACCCACACGCGGGCCGGCATGGCGGTGTCGGCGATGAAGTGCGGGCTGTTGCCGCTGTCGCAGACTTCGATCCGCTTCGTCGGCCACATCGGCTACCACGACTACGAGGGTCCGGCGATCGACACGGACGAGCGCGAGCGCATCGTCGAGGATCTCGGACCGCATGACGCGCTGGTGATGCGCAACCACGGCCTGCTCACCTGCGGCGCCACCATCCAGCAGGCCTTCAACACGATGTATCAGCTCGAACTGTCGTGCCGCTCCCAGGTCGACGCCATGGCGGCGCGCACCGAGCTGACCATGCCGGGCGAGAACGTGCTGGCGCACACCGCGCATCTCTACCAGCCCGGCGCGCGGCGGCCCTACGGCGTGCTGGAATGGCCGGCGATGCTGCGGCTCCTCGCCGCCGACCGAGAAGAGCTCAGGCTATCCGCCGTACTGGCACTGAGCGCCAGCCGTGCCGCAACTGTCCGCCATCGTCATCACCCGCAACGAGGCGGCGAATATCGGCGATTGCCTCGACAGCGTCGCGTTCTGCGACGAGCGGATCGTGGTCGATTGCGGCAGCAGCGACGGCACCGTCGACATCGCCAAAGCGAAGGGCGCCCGTGTCGAGATTTCACGAATGGCGCGGTTTTGGGCCGCAGAAAAATTATGCATTGTCGCTGGCGACTGGTGAGTGGGTGTTGTCGATCGATGCCGACGAGCGGGCGACGCCAAAACTTGCCGGCGCGATCAAGGCGGCGCTTGCCGACACCAGCGCCGATGGCTGGGAGCTGCCGCGCCGTTCCAGCTTCTGCGGCCGCGAGTTGCGGCATTCGGGCTGGTCGCCCGATTATGTGTTGCGCCTGTTCCGCCGCGGCAAAGCAAAATTCGACGACGCGCTCGTCCATGAGCGGGTGATCTGCGACGGCCCGGTCAAACGGCTCGATCAGCCGCTGCTCCATTATCCGGTGCTGAGACTCGAAGATGCGCTATCGCGCATGGACCGCTATTCGACCGCGAGCGCCGAGGCGCTGGTGGCGTCAGGCCGGAAGGTGTCGTTCCTCGCCGGCATCGGCCACGGGTTTTTTTCATTCCTGCGCGCCTACGTGCTGCGCCTGGGCTTTCTCGACGGCGCCGAGGGATTTTTGCTCGCCGTCGCCAACGCCGAAGGCAGCTATTACCGCTACATGAAAGCCTGGCTGGCGACCCGCGAGCCAAAAATCAGCCGCCGCGGAGCGGGGGAGAAGAACCGCGCGAAGCAGGATTAAGAGAACGCGTCGCACCAAGCTGACCATACCGGCGAGAACGTGCTGGCGCACAGCGCGCATCTCTATCAGCCCGGCACACGCCGGTCCTAGACATGGCATATGCAGCGCAAAAATCGCCTTTTGCCCCCAAATCGGCTGTGAGTGGCATAGTTAGGCGGCAAGGTCGGACCATGCCGATGTTCTTCGCTGGATTGTGGCAAATGTTCATCCGGTGTACGATCCTGCCCTATACAACGGGAGGTTCAAATGATCTGTGCACACTCGATCGTTCTCAGGCTCACCCGCGGTATCGTCTTCGCCGCCTCCTTCGCCGCCGGCCTCGTCGCCATCACCAGCACGTTGCGAGCGGAAGACACCACCTGCAAATCCGGATTCGTTTGGCGCGAAGCACGAGCGAGCGATCTTGTGTGCGTGACACCGGAATCGCGTACGCGGGTCGCGCAGGAAAATCGCACCGCTTCGTCCCGCATTCAGCCCGGCGGCGGCGCCTCAGGACCATTCACATGCCTGTCTGGCTTTGTATGGCGCGAGGCTTTCGAGGGAGACTTGGTGTGCGTGACGCCTGAAGTCCGCACACTCGTGCAAGAGGAAAACCGCGTCGCCGCGAGCCGGCGGGTAGGCGGCTAGGCGAGGGAAGCCGGCTAGAAACTTCCATCGCAACCGCCAGCTCATCGGTCATTGAAATTGCGGGAGACGGCGGCGGTTGCGTGTGACGTACAGCACGATTCTCGATCTTAGAATGTGATATAGGTGTTGCCTCGCTGTATCGGCTCCATTATGGGCGATGAGGAGTGCGATGACACTACAAGCGATGTCATTCATATTCGGTGCGATCTTGTTGGCTGTTGCCATTCTTGGGGGCGGCTTCGAGGTCAAGGAGCTAAAAGTTTCCAACGTCACTCTCAGCGGCAGAATCTTTGCAGGTATTGCCGGTCTTATTTTTGTCGTGCTCGGATTTTGGTCGTCGGGCATCCTACCCGGAGCTGTATCGTCTACCGCCCCCACTGAGGCCGCCCCTACAGTCAAGATGAGCGAGCGGGAAGACGGCAAAGATAGGTGGGGTGGTGATTACCTTTATTTCGACGCTAGCACCGACCACATTGAGGACTGTGAGACGGCCTGCAAGGCCGACGCAAAATGTTCCGCCTGGACGTATGTCAAGCCGGGGGTCTTAAAACCATTTGCTGTTTGCGCTCTGAAGAATGTGATCCCTGCGATTTCGGAAAACGCGTGCTGCGTGTCGGGCACAAAAATTCGGTGACCGACATTCAAGCCGATGGGTGCGTGCTTGCCGCGTCGAGGCCGCGGGTGTTTTCATTCCTGCGCGCCTACGTGTTCCGCCTGGGCTTTCTCGACGGCGCCGAAGGATTTTTGCTCGCGGTCGCCAACGCCGAAGGCAGCTATTACCGCTACATGAAGGCCTGGCTGGCGACCCGCGAGAAGCAAATCATCAGCCGCCGCGAAGCGGGGGAGAACCGCGCGAAGCGGGATTGAGGAATGTCCCATAGTGGACATTAGACCTGACCAGCTTCTGAGACAGGTAGCTCAGGTCCTCCCGATCAGAGATGTGCTAAAGTGTGGCCTCAGTCGGAAGGAGGACAAATTGAACACCATGGGGCGACGGACGGCAAAGCCTCCGAGTGCGAGCGCCGCAATGAATTAGCAAAGGAAAAAATGAACCATGTCGCACCATTATTCCGGTCCCAACCTCGGGTTCCCCGGTGGGGACGCTCGCCTCGACTTCACCGATCTCTATGCTTTCCCCAAGCCGGGAGATCCGAGCAAGTCGATCCTCATCATGAACGTGCACCCGTCCGCGGGCCTTAGCCCGCCGGGCCCTACGACCGCCGAGCCCTTCGCGCCCGAGGCGCTCTACGAGCTCAAGATCGACACGAACGGCGACGCCGTTGCCGATATCGCATACCGGGTGCGTTTCGCATCCTCCGACGGCCGGGGGCAGACTGCCACGCTGCGCCGTGTGGACGGCGCCGAGGCCGCCGGGACCGGCGATGGCGGCAAGATCATCGTCGAATCGGCACAGGTCTCGATGGGTCGGGACGCACGGATAGCGGAGGCCGGCGAGCACCGCTTCTTCGCGGGCTGGCGCAGCGATCCTTTCTTCTTCGACGCGCCGGGCGCGGTGAACAACTTTCAGTTCGCTGGCAACGATTTCTTCGCCGATAAAGACATTTGCAGCATCGTGCTGGAAGTGTCCAACTCTGTTCTGGGGCCGAGAGAGGTCGGCCTGTGGGCCCGCACACTGATCCCAGCGAAGGACGCGGCCGCGAGCTGGGTCCAGGTTGATCGCGGCGCGCGACCCTCGCAAACTCCCTTCCTGACGGGCGAGCAGAACGAAGCCTATCGCGCCGGGGAGCCGGCGGACGATGCCCGTTTCGTCGCCGTCTTCGCGCACGCGCTGGAGCATACGGGCGGGTATGCGCCGGAGGAAGCAAAGCGGGTGGCAGGGACGCTGCTACCGGATCTCCTGCGCTACAACCCCACGCGCCCGGCATCCTTTCCGGACAATGGCCGGGCGCTCACCGACGACGTCTCTGACTTTTTCTTGGCTCTCCTCACAAACGGGAAGGTGACAGGGGACAAGGTAGGGCCACACGGCGATCTGATTCCCGAGTTTCCTTTTTTGGGGCCGCCTCACAACGAATCGCGCTGATCACCTAATGTCTTGTCGGGAAGTGCGGACATAGCGAATTGATTGAATACACGACCTAGCGTCGGCGCACTTGCGCTTCAGGCTTATTGGCGCGTTCGCTGAGGACGCTTTCGGCGCGTTCGATCACGGTCGCCGCCGAGACATTCTTCATGCAGTCGTGATTGTTCGGGCAGCGGCGCAGTTCGCGCAAATAGCACGGCGAGCAGGACAGGTCGGCGCGCAGCACCGCGCCGTCGCGTCGATACGGTCCGGCCCAGACCGGATCGGTCGGGCCGAAAATGCTGACGACAGGGCGGCCGAGCGCGACGGCGAGATGCATCGGCCCGGAATCGTTGGTCACGCAGATCGTCGCGCGGGAAATAAGCGCCGCCAGCTCGCTGAGCGTCGTTTCGCCGGCGAGGTTGATGGCACCGGGGGCGAGTTTTGCTACCTCATCGCAAAGCGCGCGCTCGCGCTCCGAGCCGATCAGCGTCACGGCAAAGCTGTTCTTCATGAAATGCCGCGCCACCTCGGCGAACGCTTCGCGCCGCCACTCTTTGGTTTCCCAATTCGTGCCGGGCGCCATCACCAAAAGCTTTGCCTTGGCGATCTCGTAATAGTCCACGAGCGCATCGATGCGGGCGCGCGCTTCCGGCGGGATTGGAAATGAGAAATCCGCAGGCCCGTCGTCCAAGCCGAGCATCGGGCCGATGCCGAGATAGCGCTCGACCGGATGGATATCGAGCGTCGGTAACGGAATGTGATCGGTATAGGCCAGCCAGCTTCCTTCGCGCGCGCCCTGCCAGGCGTGCTTGCGCGCTTCGTCTGGAATTTTTCGCGATAGCGTCTTCCAGATGTCGGCGCGCGGCTTGTCGAAGCCGATCCGCACCGGGGCGCCCGAGGTGAAGGCAAAAAAGCCGCTGCGCAATTGGCCTTGCAGGTCGATGACCAGATCGTATTCGACGGCGCGCAGTTGCGCGACCAGCCGCGCCGCGGCGGCAAACGGCGCAAAGCGCCACGGCGCCGACCGTTCGTCGCGGGCGAATTCGATGACATTGCTGATCGCCGGATTGTGCTGCAGCAACTCGCGCGATTGCCGGCGTCACCAGCCAATCCAATCGCGCCGCCGGATAACGCCGCTTGAGCTTGTTCAAGACCGGAAACGTGTGCACGACGTCGCCGACCGCCGACAGCTTGATCAGCAGGATCTTGCGGAAGTCGCGGCTGCGCAGATCGTCAGGCACCATGGCCCCCTTAACGTGCTGCTAGCACGGCACGCCGGCTTTTGTTAGGCCGAGGTCTTCGTGGGTCAAGGTCTTCGTGGGCCGTCTATAACGGCGGTCGGAGAGGAATGAGGAAGGTGTCAAAATGGCAATCAATAGGAATCTACCGACGCGGTCGCTGGGCTCATCCGGGTTGCAGTCGTCCGCTATCGGGCTCGGCTGCATGTCGCTTTCCGGCACCTATGGCGCCAGCAATGACGAAGCCGGCATTGCCGTCATTCGCGAGGCGCTGGATCGCGGCATCACGTTGCTCGATACGTCGGACGCCTACGGCAACGGCCATAATGAGGAACTCGTCGGCAAGGCCATCAAGGGTCGGCGCTCCGAGGTGGTTCTGGCGACAAAATTCGGCAATGTCGGCGGCCGCGGCGGCAAGACTGCCGATGGGCGTCCCGAATATGTTCCGGTCGCCTGTGAGGCGAGCCTTAGGCGCCTGGGCGTCGATGTCATCGATCTCTACTACGAGCACCGCATCGACCCGGACGTGCCGATCGAAGATACGGTCGGAGCGATGGCCAAGCTGGTCGAGCAGGGCAAGGTCCGCGCCTTGGGCCTGAGCGAAGCGCGGCCCGAGACGATACGGCGCGCCCACGCCGTGCATCCGATCGCGGTCGTGCAAAACGAGTTCTCACTGCTTTATCGCGCCGAAGCCGAAGAGACCTTGAAGACCACCCGGCAGCTCAAGATCGGTTTCGTCGCCTATTCACCGCTCGGGCGCGGCTTGATGACCGGAATAGTCGAGGACCTGACGGGATTGAACGAGGCGGATACACGCCGCAGGCACCCGCGCTTCGCCGCCGAGAATATCAAGCACAACCTGTCGCTGGCCCGCGGCATCGAGGAAATCGCCCGCGACCATCATTGCACGCTCGGCCAGCTGGCGCTGGCGTGGCTGCTGGCGCAGGGACCAGACATTGTTCCGATTCCAGGCACCAAGAGGAAAGAGCGGCTTCTCGAAAATATCGGCGCGCTTGCCGTCGAGCTGACTGCGGATGACCTTGCGCAGATTGCGGACTCGATACCGGTCGGCGCCGCCGCGGGCCTGCGCTATCCGGAAGGCCAGATGAAGAGCCTCTACCTCTGACGCGGCGCTGAGGCGGAGCCTTTCGCCTCCTGGATCGCCTGCCACACCTTCTGCGGCGTGGCCGGCATTTCGACGTGGCGCACGCCGAAATCCCACAGCGCGTCGACGACGGCATTGATGACCACGGCCAGCGCCGGCACCGTGCCGCCTTCGCCGGCGGGGCGGATGCCGAGCGGGTGGGTGGAGGAAGGCACCTCGCTCAGTTCGGTGATGTAGTTCGGCAAGTCGGATGCGCGCGGCATGGCGTAGTCCATGAACGAGCCGGCGAGCATCTGGCCGCTCTCCGGATCGTAGTGCGCGTGTTCCAGCAACGCTTGGCCGATTCCTTGGGCGATGCCGCCGTGGACCTGGCCGTGAATAATGAGCGGGTTCACGGCGCGGCCGACGTCGTCGACCGCCACGTAGGTGATCACCTTGACCGCACCGGTATCGGGATCGACTTCGACTTCGCAGACATGGGCGCCGTAAGGGTAGCTGGCCTCGGCGACGGTCTCGTCGCAAGCGGCATATAATGGCCCGCGCAAATCTTCGGGCAAATCGGTGCGCTCCAGCGCGGCGCGCGCCACCTCGAACAATCCGACGGCGTGGTTGGTGCCCTTCACGGCGAAGCGGCCGTCCTTGAACTCGATATCGGCGGCTGCGGTCTCGAGCAGATGCTCGGCGATACGCAATGCTTTCTCGATGATGCCGTCGGTGGATTTCTTGATGACGATCGAGCCGAGCCGCATGCCGCGGCCGGAATGGGCGCCGCCGCCGACGGTGACGCGATCGGTGTCGCCGGTGACGAAGCGCACGCTTTCGATCGGCACGCCGAGCCATTCGACGATCAGTTGGGCAAAGCTCGTCTCGTGGCCCTGGCCTTGCGAGGTGACGCCGATGATCAGTTCGACGAAGTTTTCGGGCGAAACGGTAATCTCGGCTTTCTCGCGCGGCACGCCGGTCGAGATATCGACGTAATTGCCGACGCCGATGCCGCGGCACTTGCCGCGCTTCTTGGCTTCGGCGCGGCGGCGCTTGAAGTTTTGCCAGTCGCCGAGTTTCAGCGCCAGATCCATGCCGCCGATATAATCGCCGTTGTCGTATTCGACGCCGAACGGATTTTTGTACGGCAGCTCCTTTTCGGTCACGAGATTGCGCCGGCGCAGCGTGACCCGGTCATAGCCGCATTCGCGCGCGGCGAGATCGATCAGCCGCTCCATGACGAAGATCACCTCGGGGCGGCCGGCGCTGCGATAGGGCCGCGTCGGCGAGGTGTGGCTCAAGGTGGCGCGGGCGCGAAAATGCGCCGCCGGCATGCGGTAGATGCTCGACATCATCTGCACGCCCTTCTGCACCATGGCGAAATTGGTGGTGTGGGCGCCGAGATTGCCGAGATTGGAGCCGCGCATCGCCAGAAACTTGCCCTTGTCGTCGAGCGCCAGCTCGGCTTCGACGGCAAGGTCGCGCGCCTGGTAGTCGCTCAGGAACAACTCGTGGCGGTCGATGATCCATTTCACCGGCCGGCCGAGCTTCTTTGCCGCCCAGGCCACCAGCGCGAATTCGGCATAGATCATGCCGCGGGTGCCGAAATTGCCGCCGACGTCCTGCATCAGCACGCGGACCTTGTCCGGCGGCACGTCGAGCATGGTGGCGAGATCGTTCTTCAGCCGCACCGCGCCGCCGTTGCCGGCATAGACGGTGTAGCGGCCGCTCTCGGCATCGTAGGCGGCGAGCGCCGCGCGCGGCTCCATCGGCACGCCGGTGACGCGCTGCACCCAGGTCTCGAACCGGGTCACGTGGGCGGCGCGGGCAAAGGCGGCGTCGGTCGCCGCCGCGTCGCCAAGCTCGCCATCGAAGCAGACATTCGACTTGGCGCCGTCGTGCACCCGCGGCGCATCCTGCCGCGCGGCAGGAACGGTTTCGACCACGGCCGGCAAGACGTCGTAGTCGATCGCGACGCGTTCGGCGCCGTCTTTCGCCGCGTGCACGGTTTCGGCAACCACCATCGCCACCGCTTCGCCGACGAAACGCGCCTTGTCGGTCGGCAATGGATAATGCGGCGCTTCGAACGGCGGCTCGTCGCCTTTGATGTGGAGCTGAGCCTCCTTCATATGCGGCGACCACGGCTTGTGCGGGATCGGTTTGAGGCCGTCGGCGGCAAAATCCGCGCCGGTCAGCACCGCGAGCACGCCGGGCGCGGCCTTGGCGTCGGCGGTCGCGATGCCGCGGATGCGCGCATGCGCATGCGGCGAGCGCACCATGACCGCATAGACCTGGCCCGGCAGGTTCTCGTCGGCGGTATAGCGGCCGTTGCCGCGCACCAGGCGCAAATCCTCGCGCCGCCGTACCGGCTGGCCGAATGCCGGAGCCTTTTGCTGCCAATGTCCATCACGTTCTCTTTATCCGCTTTGTTATCATGTCCCGTGTCGCCGCAATTGCGGGCGAGCAAAGCGGTCGCGATCGTGCGGCCGCAGATAGTCGACCGTGGGGCCGGCCGGGATGATGCCGTTGGCGCCGACCGGGCCGGCCTTGCTGAATACGCCGCGCTTCATGCCGTCGATGTCGCACACATCCGCGATCCCCGGTGTCTGATAAAGGTCGCGAAGGTAGTTCGACAAGTTTGGATACTCGTCGAGGCGGCGGATGTTGCATTTGTAGCCGACATAGTAGCAGGGATCGAAACGCACCAGGCTCGGAAACAGGCGCCAGTCCGCCTCGGTCTCGGCCTCGCCGCAGAGATAGCGCTGCCGCGCCAGCCGCTGCTCCAGGCCGCTCAGCGTCTCGAACAGAAGCTTGACGGAGCCGTCGTAAGCCTCCTGCGTGATCGAGTAGCCGCAACCGTTGACGGCGTCGTTCACGCCTTTGAGGACCAGCGCATTCGTTGCGTCGATTTCGGACCGCAGCGGCTCGGGATAGTAGTCGGGCGTCGGCTGCGCAATGCCTGAAAATGCCGTGTTGAAGATCCGAATGATCTCGGACAACTCGTTGTTGACGACGCGGCGGGTCTTGGCATCCCACAGCGTCGGCACGGTTACGCGCGTCGTGCAGGCCGGATCGGCGATCGTGTAAAGCTCGTGCAGCCAGCGCACGCGCCGATCGGTTCCGGGCACGATGTGGCCGGCTTCGCCGAACGACCAGCCCTGGCCGCCGGGCTCCTGAAAGGTGTTGGTCAGCGTCACGATGGATTCGAGTTTTTTCAACGTGCGCATCAGCGTGGCGCGATGCGCCCACGGGCAGGCGACGGCGCAGTAGAGGTGATAGCGGCCAGGTTCGGCGGGAAATTCGGCGTCCGGCGCGTTGCCGATGTGATGACGGAAGACGGAGGGACGTTTGTAGTAGAGCCCCCTCTCGTCGTGATTGGACAGGAGGTTTTGGCTGGTCCATTTTCCGTCGGCGAGATGTCCCATTGATCTTCTCCGCTCGTGCGGCTTCACTGCAACGGAATGTCGGCTTTCTTGATCACCTTGCCCCAGAGCGCGCGCTCGTCGGCGAAGAATTTCGCCGCGTCGGCGCGGCTGCCCGGCGCCAGAGTCCATGCCCGAGCGCCTTGGTCTTTTCGATGAACTCGGGCTGCTTGAGAACAGTCGACCACGTCGCGGTTGATCTTGTCGGCGAGCGCGTCGGGCGTCTGCGGCGGCGCCACGATGCCGAAGAAGGTCACCGCGCGATAGCCCGGCACGCCGGCTTCGGCCAGCGTCGGCACGTCGGGCAATTCCTTGACGCGCTCGGTGCCGCCGACGGCGATGATCTTTTCCTTCTGCGCGCGGTAGAGCGGCAGCGAGGTCGCCAGCATGTCGAACATCATGTCGACATTGCCGGCCAGCACGTCGGCAACCGCGGGGCTCAAGCCTTTGTAGGGGACTTGCAGCAGTTTGATGTCGGCGAGCATTTCCAGCTCGATCGTCGCGAGTTGGCCGACCGAGCCGACGCCGGGCGTCGCCGCGGTCAAGCGGCCGGGATTGGCTTTGGCGTGGGTCAGCAACAGCGGCAGGTTCGGCGCGTCAAAGCCGTTGTGGAGCACCAGCACATAGGGCGAGGTCGCCAGCACCGCGATCGGCACCCACTTCGCCGGGTCGTAGGACATGTCCTTATACATGTAGGCGTTGGTGGCGATCGGCCCGGGCGAGGCGAGCAGGAGCGTATAGCCGTCGGGGTCGGCGCGGAAAACTTCCGCCGCGCCGATATTGCCGCCGGCGCCGCCGATATTCTCGACGATCACCGCTTGCCCCCATTTGCGGCCGAGCTGGTCGGCCAGCACCCGCGCCAGACAGGTCGGTGCCGCCGCCGGGCGGGTAGGGCACGATCAGCTTGACGACGCGGGCCGGATAATTGGCTTGCGCCTGGGCGGCCGAAATCGCGGCAGCGACGGCGAGCATCGCCGCGAGCGCCGTGATTGCAATCCTGATGCCTCGCAACGTTTCCTCCACCGGTGCTTGCCGGCGCATGTTATGGGAGCCGCCAACCGCGCGCCAGCGGCCGGCCGCCGCGCCCCCGTGCTGACAAGCAACGGCTGCGGATGTAGACAGGGACAAGGCCAAGCGGAGGAACGCCGTGCTGGCACGGGATGATCGAAACACGCCGGTCGATTGGGTCGCGCGCGCCACGGCGCTGGTGCCGATGATCGCGGCCGCGAGCGACCGCATCGAGGCCGAGCGGCGCATCGTGCCGGAGGTCATCGCGGCGCTGCATGAGGCGGGCCTGTTCCGCATGCTGCTGCCGGCTTCGTTCGGCGGCGGCGCGGCCGATGTGCTTGCCTTCAACCAGGTGATCGAGACCATCGCCACCGCCGACGCCTCTACCGCGTGGTGCCTGGCGCAGCAGGTGGCGAGCACGCAGACGGCGAGCTATCTCGACCCAAAAGTCGCGCGCGAGATTTTTGCCGGCCCCGACGGTGCCGTCGCCTGGGGCCCGCCCGCGGGCGCCAAGGCGGTCGTCGTGGACGGCGGCTATATCGTCAACGGGCGTTGGCGCTTTGCCAGCGGCAGCGAGCATTGCCCGTGGCTCGGCGGCCATTGCACGGTGTTCGAGGCGGACGGCAAGCCGCGCCTCGACAAGCAGGGCCGCCCGGTGCTGCGCACCATGCTGTTCCGCAAGGACAAGGCGACATTCTTCGACATCTGGCATGTGATCGGGCTGTGCGGCACCGGCAGCAATGCCTACGAGGTGACCGAGTTGTTCGTGCCGGAGGCTTACTCGTATTGGCGCGATCTGCCCGCCGACCGCCGCGGCGACGATCCGCTCGGCAACATTCCGCTGCTTGACGCTTTACGGCATGGGCTTTTCCGGCGTGGCGCTCGGGCTGGCGCGCGCCTGCCTCGAAGCCTTCATGACGCTTGCCGAAAAGAAAAAGCCGGCGCCCACCCATGGCGCGCCGGTTCTGTTGCGCGACAATGCGGTGATCCAATCGCGCGTCGCCAAGGCGACGGGCCGGCTGCAATCGGGGCGCGCTTATCTGCACGACATGCTGCATGAATTCTGGCAAGCGGCGACCGCCAACCGCGCGCCGAGCCTCGAACAGCGCGCGCAACTGCGCGTCGCCATCACCGGCTCCATGGATCAGGCGCGCAGGGTCGTCGACTTCGCCTATCACGCCGCCGGCGCCGACGCGATCTTCAACGGCAGTCCGTTCGAGCGGCGCTTTCGCGATATGCATACTGTAACGGCGCAGGGCCAGGCGCATCTGTCCAATTTCGAAGGCGCCGGCCAGGCGCTGTTCGGCATCGAGCCGAGCCAGCGGCTTTAGCAATGGCCGAAAGCGCACAAAAAACCCTGCGCAAGGAGGACCCGGCGCTGCTGTCGGGCCGCGGCCGCTATGCCGACGATCTGCCGGTGCCGGTCGGCACCTTGCACGCCCACGTCGTCCGCTCGCCGCACGCCCATGCCGACATCGTTGCGATCGATGCGAGCGCGGCGCTTGCGCACGACGGCGTCTGGGCCGTCATCACCGGCGAAGATATTCGCAAACTGTCGGAGCCGTTTCTCGCCGCGGTGAAAACGCCGGTGCAGCAATGGGCGCTGGCCGTGGAGCGGGTGCGCTATGTCGGCGAGCCGGTGGCGCTGGTCGTCGCCGAGAGCCGTTATATCGCCGAGGACGCCGCCGAGCTGGTGACGATCGAATACGCGCCGCTCGAAGCGGTCATCGATCCGCGCGCCGCATGCGAAAAGACCGCGCCGCTCATTCATCCGCAGGCCGAGACCAACGAAGTCTCGGTGCGCAAATTTTCCTACGGCGACACCGCAGCCGCGTTCGCCCGCGCCGATCGCCGCATCGCCATGACCACGGAATTCCCGCGGCTGTCGTTCACGCCGATCGAATGTTACGTCGTGGTCGCCGAGCACAATCCGGCCGAAGGCAGCTACGATGTGCTGGCGAATTTCCAGGGGCCGTTTTCCATGCATCCGGTGATGGCGCGCGCGTTGCGCGTCGCCGGGCCGAAATTGCGCTTGCGCATCCCGCCGGATTCCGGCGGCAGCTTTGGCATCAAACTGTCGGTGTTTCCTTATGTGGTGCTGATCGCGCTCGCGGCGAAAATCACCGGCCGGCCGGTGAAATGGGTCGAGGACCGCATCGAGCATCTGGTCGCCGCAAGCTCCGGGCCGAACCGCGTCACCGAAATCGAAGCCGCGATCACCAAGGACGGCCGCATCCTCGGGCTGAAACTCGATCAGCTCGAGGATTACGGCGCGTTCCTGCGCGCGCCGATGCCGGGGCCGCTCTACCGCATGCACGGCGCGGTGACCGGCGCCTACGACATCGCCAATGTCGAGGTGACCAACCGCGTCGTGCTCACCAACAAAATGCCGTCGAGCCTCATCCGCGGCTTTGGCGGGCCGCAGCTTTATCTGGCGCTGGAGCGGCTGATGCAGCGCATCGCGGTCGAGCTCAATCTCGATCCGCTCGACGTCATCCGGCGCAATCTCATTCCGGCGGAGAAATTTCCCTACCATGCGGCGGCGGGCGCGCTTTACGATTCCGGCGATTATCCGCGCGCGGTCGAGAAGGCCGTCGGCGGCGGCCGGCTCGACGCGCTCAAGCGCCGCCGCGACGAAGCCCGCGCCGCCGGGCGCAAATACGGCATCGGCTTTGCCGCCATCGTCGAGCCGGCGATGTCGAACATGGGCTATCTCTCGACCTTGATGACCGCGCAGGCGCGCGAAAAAGCCGGGCCCAAGAACGGCGCCGTGTCGATGGCGCGGGTCAATATCGATCCGCTCGGCGCGGTGTCGGTCACCGCCGACGTCACGGTGCAGGGCCAGAGCCACGAGACCGTGCTGGCGGAGATCGTGGCGCGCGAACTCGGGCTGAAGTCCGACGATATCGAAGTGGTGTTGGAAATCGACACCGCCAAGGATCAATGGTCGATCGCGGCCGGCACCTATTCCAGCCGCTTCGCCTCGGGCACGGCGGTGGCGGCGCACATGGCCGCGGCGCAGATGCGCGACAAGCTCAAAGCCATCGCCGCCAAGCAGCTCAACGTGCTGCCGGACGACGTCGAGCTTGCCGGCGGCAAAATCCGCAGCCGCAGCAATCCCGACAACGCGCTGCCGTTCGGCCGCGTCGCCGCGACCTCGCACTGGTCGCCGGTGATGCTGCCCGAGAACATGGCGCCGGCGCTGAGCGAGACCGGCATCTGGTCGCCGCCAAGAGCTCGAGCCGCCGTCGAGCGACGACCGCATCAACACCTCGCTGACCTACGGCTTCGTCTTCGACATGTGCGGCGTCGAGATCGATCCAAAAACCTATTCTGTCCGCGTCGACCGCTATGTCTCGATGCACGATGCCGGCCGCATCCTCAATCCGACCATCGCCGAGGGCCAGATCCGCGGCGCCTTCGCCCAAGGCATCGCCGCCGCGCTCTACGAGGAGTTCACCTACAACGACGAAGGCGCGTTCCTGAGCGGCACCTTTGCCGATTATCTGGTGCCGACCGTGAGCGAAATCCCCGACGTCGAGATTTTGCATTATTCCTCGCCGTCGCCGTTCACGCCGCTCGGCGCCAAGGGTCTTGCCGAAGGCAATTGCATGAGCACGCCGGCCTGCATCGCCAACGCCATCGCCGACGCGCTCGGCGTCGAGGAGGTGGCGTTGCCGGCAACGCCGCGGCGCATTCACGCCATGTTGGCAGGCGGCAAACAATGAAGCCGCGCAAATGAAACCCAGACCTTTCGATTACGTGCGGCCCGATACGGTCGAGGAGGCGCTGGCGCTGCTCGCCGAATACGGCGACGACGCGCGCATTCTCGCCGGCGGCCAGTCGCTGGTCCCGATGCTCAATCTGCGGCTGATCGATGCCAGCGTGCTGATCGATATTTCGCGGATCGCCGCGCTCGATGTCATCCGCGATCTCGGCCGCAACGTCGAGATCGGCGCCGCGGTCACCCAGAACAAGCTGATGGCGTGGCCGCAGCTTTCAGAAAAACTTCCGCTGCTGGCGGCGGCGCTGCCCTTCGTCGGCCATTTCCAGACCCGCAACAAAGGCACCGTGTGCGGCTCCATCGCGCACGCCGATCCAAGCTCGGAAATTCCGCTGGCGCTTGCCGTGCTCGGCGGCGAAGTCGTGCTGCGCTCGAAAAAACGCGGCGAGCGCGTTCTCGGCGCCAACGAGTTTCAGAAGGATATGCTCACCACGGCGCGCGAGCCGGACGAGCTGATCGTCGCCGTGCGATTTCCGGTCATGGCAGGGCAGGGCGTCGGCCTTCCGCGAAGTGGCGCGCCGGCACGGCGACTTCGCCATCATCGCGGTCGCGGCCGTGGTCGACAATCGCGGCGCGGCGCGGCTCGGCGTCGGCGGCATGGCCGGCCGGCCGCAGGTGCGCCGGATTTTCAACGATCCGGCGGGAGCGGTCGCGGCCTGGGCGCAGGAACTGGAGGGCTACGAGGATTTGCACGCGTCGGCGGCGATGCGGCGCGATCTGTTCAAGAATCTCGCTCCCGATGTGATCGCGGAGGCGCAAAAATGCGCCGCGTGAACAAGAGCGAACGGCCGCGCATCGCGCTGACGCTCAACGGCCGCAAGCTCGCCGCGGAAGCGGAGCCGCGCATGCTGCTCAGCGATTTCCTCCGCCAAGGGCTCGGCTCAACCGGCACCCATGTCGGCTGCGAGCACGGCATCTGCGGCGCCTGCACCGTGCTGATCGACGGCGTCGCCACGCGCTCCTGCCTGACGCTCGCGGTGCAGGCCGAAGGCCGCGAGGTGCGCACCGTGGAATCGCTCGCCGCGGCCGACGGCAAGCTCAACGCCTTGCAGCAGGCGTTCCGCAACAATCACGCCCTGCAATGCGGCTTCTGCACGCCGGGCATTTTGATGTCGTTCACCGATTTCCTCGCCCGCAATCCGCACCCGTCCGAAGCCGAAATCCGCGAAGTCTTGAGCGGCCACCTCTGCCGCTGCACCGGCTACGCCGGCATCGTCGCGGCCATAAAAGAAGTCGCAGGCGGCGACGCCACGCTAACACCTAAACCCTCCCCCTTGTGGGGAGGGTAGGGTGGGGGTCGGGAGGTGACTCTCGGCGAAGACGCGCCGACAGAGCATCCTCAACGATCTCGCATCACCTCCCGACCCCCACCCCAACCCCTCCCCACAAGGGGGAGGGGCTAGGAGAAAGGGCGCCGCCCGTGACGCTTGGCGCGGGCCTTGCTATGAAATCGTTGCAAGAGAAATCCGGCCGGCCGGGGCGCCGCACGGAGCGAGACCATGGCAGACATCATCGACAGGCTCGAAGAGCGCCGCGAAAGCGCCCGCGCCGGCGGCGGCCAGACGCGCATCGACGCCCAGCATAAGCGCGGCAAGCTGACGGCGCGCGAGCGGGTCGAGCTGCTCATGGACCGCGACTCGTTCCAGGAGCTCGACATGTTCGTCGAGCACCGCTCCACCGATTTCGGCATGGAGAAGTCGCACATCGCCGGCGACGGCGTCGTCACCGGCTGGGGCACCGTGAACGGCCGCACCGTCTTCACCTTCGCCAAGGATTTCACCGTGTTCGGCGGCTCGCTGTCGGAGACGCACGCGCAGAAGATCATCAAAATCCAGGACATGGCGATGCGCGCCCGCGCGCCGATCATCGGCCTGTTCGACGCCGGCGGCGCCCGCATCCAGGAAGGCGTGGCGGCGCTCGGCGGCTATGGCGAGGTGTTCAAGAGGAACGTCATCGCCTCGGGCGTCATCCCGCAGATTTCGGTGATCATGGGCCCGTGCGCCGGCGGCGACGTCTATTCGCCGGCGATGACCGATTTCATCTTCATGGTGCGCGACACCAGCTACATGTTCGTCACCGGGCCCGACGTGGTCAAAACCGTGACCAACGAGATCGTCACCGCCGAAGAGCTCGGCGGCGCGTCCGTGCACGCCACCAAATCCTCGATCGCCGACGGCGCCTACGACAACGACGTGGAATGTCTCTTGCAGATGCGCCGGCTGCTCGATTTCCTGCCGGCGAATTTTTCCGCCGGCGCCCCCGAATGGCCGTCGTTCGACGATGCCGAGCGCACCGACCCGTCGCTGGATACTTTGATACCCGATAACCCAAACAAACCGTATGACATCAAGGAACTGATCCTCAAGGTTCTGGACGAGGGCGACTTCTTCGAACTGTCCGAAGCCTTTGCCCGCAACATCGTCATCGGGCTCGGCCGCATCGCCGGCCGCACCGTGGGTGTCGTCGCCAACCAGCCGATGGTGCTGGCCGGCGTGCTCGACAGCGACGCCAGCCGCAAGGCGGCGCGCTTCGTGCGCTTCTGCGACGCCTTCAACATCCCGATCGTCACCTTCGTCGACGTGCCGGGCTTTTTGCCCGGCACCGCGCAGGAATACGGCGGCCTGATCAAGCACGGCGCCAAGCTGTTGTTCGCCTATTCGCAATGCACGGTGCCGCTGGTCACCGTGATCACGCGCAAAGCGTTCGGCGGCGCCTACGACGTGATGGCGTCAAAGCACATCGGCGGCGACGTCAACTACGCCTGGCCGACCGCGCAGATCGCGGTGATGGGCGCCAAGGGCGCGGTCGAGATCATCTTCCGCGCCGACATCGGCGACGCCGAAAAAATCGCCGCCCGCACCAAGGAATACGAGGAGCGCTTTTTGTCGCCGTTCATCGCCGCCGAGCGCGGCTATATCGACGACGTGATCATGCCGCAGGCGACGCGGCCGCGCATCGCGCGCGCGCTGGCGATGCTGCGCGGGAAGACGGTGGAGATGCCGGGACGGAAGCACGATAATTTGCCGGTGTGAGTTTTTCTCTGGCTCCGCGCGCTCAGTTGTATATTAAAGTTGTAATGCCATTTTGGTTGTGCAAGAATCATCCCTGTGCCAGCGGGCAGGCAGATGTGCGGTGAAGCGGCCATTGTGGGGGGCAGTTATGCCGGAACACGGGAGCAGAAATTTCGGCGCTGATGGCGAGCGTTGCTATGAGCGTCATCTGAGTTCCCGCCAGTCATCGGATTGTTGAGTGCAGCGACGTCTATGAAATGCTCGTTCGACAAATTAAGACGTTGGTCTTGGCGCGGTCGTCCGCTTGAAGATGTTATGCGACGCTCGGCGGCGTCAGCCAAAGAGTTCGATCGGAATTGTTCAAGACTGCCGACGAATTCGAACGCAACAGTTTCGGATGAGGACGACAATCGAAGCGCTTAGTCGCGCGATCGGAGTCGCAGTCCAAGAATTTCAGACTGGCAGCCGGCTTGCGCGTATGTCCCGGCATTCGCGAAGAGAGCAGATCGTCGTATTAGACCTGAGATTCATTCCATCGCTACTGCAGCGCAAGCTGTGTCGTATTTTCAGCAAGAGACCACAATCAATATCGATTGCACGTTAGCGGCCTTTATTGATACAGAGCCTCCGCATTTTCGATGTTTCCAATCGGTGCCAAACCTGTGATCGGCTGCGTCGGGACGCTTTGCAATATGCGTCGATCTTGGACGAGGCATCAGAAATCCTTCATCAATTGCGGTGATCCGGGTTGAGGGCCCTCGGCGGATTTAGGCAGCATCGATCAACGCGCTGCGCCAATGTCAGATACTACAATCATGTCATACGGAAGGCGCTTGCATCTAGCGCCGAGACATGAATCGAACGAGTTGTAGCGCTGGATCGTTCAATCAGAACTACGCTTACTTGGCAGCGAAGGCAGCCGAAGCCGATCCATTAATGCGTACTAAGTCTCCTGGCTGCCGACCGATTGCGGGCGTCATCGGCGACATCAGCAACCTCAGATGAAAATTCCTACGAGCAGCTCATAAGCGTGATCGCGATGCGAATTGCACGGTAATAGCGCCGTTCGCTGGCGAATTTACACGATAAGCGAGCTAAGACGAAGTAAAGCTGCGGATTTGCAGTGAGCGATTCTGTGTCGGTCTAAGACGAGAATGAGGGGCTTCGAGTGGTACTATCCGGTCGAGGCTGCTACGGACTTCATACGCGGCGCGACGTTGGCGCATCAGAGAAATGCTGAATGTCGGGCATCCGAATGAAGTCGCAGACGATAGACGCCGTGACAACTCACGCCGCCGTCTCGTCACCGGCGCGGCCGTAGTCGCCGCCCTCGGCGGCGCGACCGCCGAGGCGCTGGCGCAAGGGGCGCCGGGCGGCGCGCCGGGAAACTTGCGCTTTCTCAATCCGCCGACCAGCTTCAAGAATCCGGGCTTCAATCACGCGGTCGAGGCGACCGGGCCGGGGCGCATCCTCTACATTGCCGGCCAGCAGGGCCGCGACATCGACAACAAGATCGTCGGCGCGCCGGGCGATTTCCGGGCGCAGGCGGAGCAGGCCTTCCTCAACATCAAGGGCGCGCTCGGCGCGGCCGGCGGCGGCTTCGAGCATGTCGTAAAACTCTGCCATTATTTCATCGACCTGCAGGCGCACTTCCGCATGATGCGCGATATTCGGCTCAAATATTTCGATCCGGCGCGCATGCCGGCCTCGACCATGATCCAGGTCGGCGCGCTGACCGACGAGAAAGCGATTTACGAGGTCGATGTGGTGGCCGTGCTGCCGCCGGCGTGAACGGTACTAACGCGGCCGGGTTCGTCAGCGGCTAAAATCGATAGTGACCGAATTCAGAATCGTCCAATGCTTGCACTAGATTGAAAGGCTTTCCAAAGGAGGCCGCTTGATGTCCAGCAATATTCGGCGGATCGTCGGCGAGGTGGAGTTCCAGCGGTGATCGCCGTCATGCAACGCCATTTCGCGGGCGCCGAGTTCATCGGAATTGGAACTGCGGGTCATCGCGAGCCAATCCTAATCGGCAATTCGAGCAGCATCGGGGAATTGGCCGCGAGTCGCACTTGCGGCGCGTCGGCGCCGTTTGGCGAAGACAGAATTGGGCAGCGCTCGCTGCTATTGTGGCGTTCGAGGCGATGCGATCCTCTTTCGCTACTGCGGATATGCCAGTTCCACCGTCCGTCGATGCACTTGGAGCGGATGACGCTGTTCGATCGAAGCCGCGGCTGTTTGACAGTCTGTTGCAGCGGGGCACCGCGAGAGCTTGGCTCAGACTGGAATTCAACGGACCGAGGCGCATGACAGTGCGATTTAGGGAAGATGGCTGCGCAGCAGCAGAATCTCCGATCGCGGTGTCATTGCGAAATCGGCTTTGCGAATCTTTTCTCTGAAACGCTTGATGCCGGGCAGCGCTGCGCGGCGCAAAACGGGAATTCGTAAAGCTCCTGATTTAACGGCACAAATTCGCGCACGCTAGGAATATATTGACAGCAGCGCCGGGCCTAGAATAGCTGCGCAACAATCCCGCTCGTCTTAAGGGACGTCAGCCGGTGACTACCGGCTGACGGAGCGGGGCGGCTCCTGCGGGCGGCGGCTCATCACCGCCGCTCCCGGGCGGCTCCGGCAAACACGCCCGGCCGGCACTATGACCGGTCCGCGATTAGTCGCTGCACTGGCTGACGGCCGGGAGCGGGTAACGCCCGTTCCTACCTAGCACCGTCACAGGAAGCGCGTGGCTGGAGTTGAGCTGTGGCGTTCGTTCGCTGCAGCAAGCGCCGTGGTGGAACGCCGACAGGCGAGCGCGCTGCGATCAGCGCGCGCCGCGCCGAAGCGCGGATCGTGGACTACGCGTCTGCCGGCGTTCCGCCTTCCTTCTTTCTTTTTTCTTGTTTCTTCTGTTTGTTTCTTGGCTTTGCGGGCTTGGATCGGGATGAAAGGCCGGACTCCACCGCCGGCTTCGCTCCACGATCGCTCGAAAGCAGATGTTTCGTGCCGTTTTCGTGCCGCTTGCCGCAAGCCTCGGATGCCGGCCGCATCGCGAGAACGATGGTGCTTGGTCTTGCCGCCGGACGCTTTCGCAGGTGGCGGCGGACGTCGGTGTCGCCCGAACGGATTCGCCTCTCTTTTCGGGGAAAGCTAGTGTGGTGCAAGATAAGGAAGAGGGAGGCTTAAAATGCGTATTCGGGCGACTGCCATCGCTTGCGGAATTTTTCTGGCGCTGTGCGGCAACGCAGCGCGAAGCGATACCGACGAATGCCGGGATGCGCTCGATCACTATAATTCGGCCAAGAGCGACGTTTCCAGTGCGCTGCGCCATTACCGACAGTGCGTGTCCGACAGCAAAGGTCACGATGACTGTTCTTCGGAATTCTCGACGTTGCATTCCGCCCAGGACGATTTCGAATCCGCGGTGTCGGAGTATCAAGATAAATGCTCTGATTGATGCGCGGAATGGCTTGAGCGCGCGGGATCGTGTCACCAAAGGGTAAGGCCAGATGCTGTCGTCGCAACGGGCGTTGTTCGATATTCCGCGCGATGTCTGCTATCTCAATGCCGCGTCCTATAGCCCGCTGCCGCTGCGGACGCTCGAGGCCGGCCGCACCGCGGTGGCGCGCAAGGGCCGGCCGTGGCTGCTCGATAACGAATTCGCCGCGCAGCAATATGACCGCGTGCGCAAGGCCGCGGCGGCGCTGATCAACGCCGCGCCGGAAGACGTCGCGCTGATCTCGTCGGTCGGCTATGGCGTGTCCACCGCCGCGAAGGTATTTGCCGTGCCCACGGGCTCGCGCGTCCTGGTTTTGCAGGACGATCATTCGTCAGCAGTGCTGGAATGGGTCACGCGCGCGGGGGAGGGCGGTTTCACTGTCGAAACCGTGCGCCGTCCGGACGATGGCGATTGGACGGCGGCGGTGCTGAATGCGATCGAGCGGCCCGGAGCGGCGCCGATCGCGATTGCCTCGATCTCGTCGGTGCACTGGTCCGACGGCGGCGTGGTCGACCTCGGCCGCGTTGCTCCGGCGCTGCGCGACCGCGGCGCCGCATTGCTGGTGGACGCCACCCACAGCGCCGGCGTGCTCGATCTCGATGTGCAAAAACTCGATCCGGACTTTTTGGTTTTCCCGACCTACAAGTGGCTCATCGGGCCTTACGCGCGCGCCTTCCTTTACGTCGCCAAGCGCCACCAGGACGGCATTCCCTTGGAGCAGACGAGCTACGGCCGGCGCGCCGTGCGCGCCGAGCAGGACGTCTACTTCACCGATACGAGCTATGTCGGCGATGCGCGGCGCTTCGACATGGGCGAGCGCGATCATTTCATCTCCATGGAAATGGCGGCCATCGGCATGGAGATGATGGCGCAATGGGGCCGCCCCGCCATCGTCGAGCGGCTCGCCATGCTGACCGCACGCCTCGCCGAGGGTTTACGAGGATCGGGCGTGGACATCCCGGACGCGCGCGTGCGGGCGCCGCACATTTTGAGCTTGGCCTTTCCGGAAGGCATGCCGCATGGCCTGGTGGCGCAACTCGCCGCCGAAAACGTTTTCGTCGCCCCGCGCCTCGGCCGCCTGCGCATCAGCCCGCATGTTTATAACGACGAGGCGGATGTCGATCGCTTCATCGAGGTATTTCGCGAGCTTGCCGGGCTGCGGCCTGTAAAGCGCGCCGGGGATGGCCTATGATCCGCCCAGGCCGCTGGAAGGAACGTAACTTGCAAAAACTTGTCATTGCACTTGCGCTGGCGCTCGTTGCCGCCGTCGCGCCCGTTCACGCGCAGAACTTTCCCACCCGCCCGATCACGCTGATCGTGCCGTTCCCGCCGGGCGGCTCGACCGACGTCACCGGGCGCATCATCGCCGACCAGATGGGAGCGTTCCTCGGCCAGCCGGTGATCGTCGAGAATGTCGGCGGCGCCGGCGGCTCGATCGGCGTCGGGCGGCTCGCGCGCGCCACGCCCGACGGCTACACCATCGACATCGGCCAGTGGGACACCCATGTCGGCAGCATCATCTACAATCTCAACTACGATCTGCAGACCGATTTCGATCCGATCGGGCTGGTCTCGAACAATCCGCAGCTTCTGGTCGCCAAGAAGGCGCTGCCGGCCGACGATCTCAAATCGCTGGTCGCCTGGATGAAGCAAAATCCCGGCGACGCCAAATTCGTCAACCAGAACGCGGCGGCGCAGGTGAGCGGGCTGTTGCTGCAAAAGCTCACGGATACCAAAGTACTTTTCATTCCCTATCGCGGCGCCGGCCCCGCCATGACCGATCTGATCTCCGGCCAGGTCGATCTTCTGGTCGCGCAAGGCGCCGTGACGCTGCCGCAGATCCGCGCCGGCGCCATCAAGGCGATCGTCAACATGTCGCCGCAACGCTCCGGCGCGATCCCGGACATCCCGACCTCCGACGAATCCGGCGTGCCCGGCCTCTACATGTCGGGATGGTTCGGCCTGTTCGCGCCCAAGGGGACGCCGCGCGCCGTCATCGCCAGGCTCAACGATGCGATGGTCGAGGCGCTGGCCGATCCGAAAGTGCGCATGCGGTTCGCCGAGCTCGGGCTCGATATCGCTCCGCGCGTGCAGCAGACCCCGTCGGGCCTTGCCGCGTTCCACAAGGCCGAGATCGAGAAATGGTGGCCGATCATCAAGGCCGCCGGCATCCGCGGCGAATAGGGGGACGACGATGGCCAAAGCCTATTTCATGGTGCGCTCGGTGGTCGAAGAGCCGCTGCGGCAGAAATTCGATCATTGGTATTCGACCCACCACCTGCCGATGGCGCTTGCCGAATTCAAGGCGGAGAAGTGCTGGCGGTTCTGGAGCGCGGTCGATGCCGGCGTGCATTACGCGGTCTATCAGTTCCCCGACATGGCGCGGCTCGACGCGGCGATGAAGTCGCAAGGTTTTAAGGGCTTGGTCGCCGACTTCGATCAGGCTTGGCCGAAGGGCGTCACCCGCACGCGCGATCTTTTGAATTTGGTCGAGGAGCAGGCGGCGCCGTAGCGCCTTCCATCACCGCCAGCCGCCGCCGCCGTTCACGTAGACCGTGTCCGCGGTCATGAACGCACAGGCGTCCGAGCACATGAACAGCACCAGTTCGCCGATCTCTTCCGGCTCGCCGAAGCGTTTCATCGGCACGTCTTCCAGGAAGCGCTGCACCAGTTCGGGCGAAGAGCCGGCCGCGTCCTGGAACGGCGTCTTGATCGGTCCGGGCGAGATCGACAGCGCGCGAATGCCTTGGCTGGCGAATTCGCGCGCCACGCCCAAGGTCATCGACACCACCGCGCCCTTGGCCGCGGCGTAATGCACCGAGGAGCCCGGGCCGCCGCGGCGGTGCGCCATGCTCGCCATGTTGACGATGACGCCTTCCTTGTTCTTGAGCATGTGCGGCAGCACCGCCTGCATGCCGTAGAGCGTGCCGTTGACGTTGAGATCGAAGGTCTTTTGCATCAGCGCGTCGTCGATCTCCAGAAACTTGGCGCGGCGGATCGCAGCTCCCGCCGAGTTGAACAGGAAATGCACGCGGCCGAAGGCCGTGATGGCGCGGGTCACCATGGCGTCGACCTGCGCGCGCGAGGTGACGTCGACTTTCAGCGCCAGCGCCTGGCTGCCGGCGCCGTTGACCTGTTCGGCGGTGGCGCGCGCGGCGTCTTCGTTGATGTCGGCGCACACCACATTGGCGCGCTCGCGGGCGAAGATCAGCGCCGTGGCGCGGCCGATGCCGCTGCCGGCGCCGGTGATGACGATGGTCTTGCCGGCGAAATAGTCGGGTGTCTTCGGCATGGCGGGTCTCGCTCTCGGTTCGCGCGCGAGTGTGCCCCGCCGGCGCGCCGCCGACAATCGGCAATCAGCGCCACATCCGGCGCATGCGGGCGCCTATATCGACCGGCTCAGCGGCGACTTTGACCTCCGGCGCGGCGGCGGCGAGCGGCCAGCTGCTTCTTTCGAAATGGCACAGAATCTCGGACGGGATGAAGCGCGTGCGCGACGCGTACATGTGGCGGTCGCCGTGCGCCCGCTGGCTGTGCGCATAAAAACGCTGCGGCACGATCAGGTGCAGATGATCTTTGGCGCGCGTCATGGCGACGTAGAGCAGGCGCCGCTCTTCCTCGATCTCGGCCTTGGTGCCGGTCGAAAGATCGGCCGGGATGCAGCCGTCGACCGTGTTGAGCACGAACACCGACTTCCATTCCTGGCCCTTTGCCGAATGAATGGTCGACAGAATCAGATAATCCTCGTCGAGCAGCGGCACGCCGGCTTCGTCGCTGGTCGCGTCCGGCGGATCCAAGGTGAGCTCGGTCAGGAACCGCTCGCGGCTGGGAAAACTCTGCGCGATCTGCGTGAGCTGGACGAGATCGGCCTGGCGGACCACGGCATCGTCGTGGATGCGCTCGAGATGCGGCTGGTACCAGCGGCACACCAGCTCGATCTCGGCAGGCCAGCCGGCCGAGCGGCCGCGCACCAGCCGCAGCGCATCGGCGAAGGCCGGCCAATCCGCCTGCGCCGCGGCAGGCGGCTTGAAGCTGGCGAGACCCTGCATCGGGCTGTCATCGCCCGACGATGGCAATCGAGCGCGCGGGCCGCGGTCGCCGGTCCGACGCCGGGCAGAAGCTGAATGACGCGGAAGCCGGCGACACGGTCGCGCGGATTTTCGGCAAAGCGCAGGACGGCGAGCACGTCCTTGATGTGGGCCGCTTCCAGGAACTTCAGGCCGCCGAACTTGACGAAGGGGATGTTGCGCCGGGTCAGCTCCACTTCGAGCGGGCCGGAATGGTGCGAGGCGCGAAACAGCACGGCTTGCGCCTTGAGCGCAATGCCGGTCTCGCGGTTGTGCAAAATCTGCTCGACCGCGTAACGCGCCTGGCCGGTCTCGTCGGCGACGCTGACCAGCTGCGGCCGCTCGGCCGAGGCGCGGTCCGACCAGAGATTCTTGGTGAAGCGCTCGTCGGCGAATTCGATCACGGCGTTGGCGGCGGCGAGGATCGGCCGCGTCGACCGATAGTTCTGCTCGAGCGTGATGACTTCGGCGCGCGGGCTGAACTGGCCGGGGAAGTCGAGAATGTTGCGCACGGTCGCGGCGCGAAACGAGTAGATCGATTGCGCATCGTCGCCGACGATGGTCAGGCCGCGGCCGTTCGGCTTGAGCGCCAACAGGATCGCCGCCTGCAGCCGGTTGGTGTCCTGATATTCGTCGACCAGCACATGGTCGAAGCGGCTCGATACTTCGGCGGCAATCGCCGGCTCCGCCATCATGTGCGACCAATAGAGCAGCAGATCGTCGTAATCGAGCACATGCTGATGCTGTTTGGCTTCGACATAGGCCGAAAACAGCGCGCGCAATTCATCTTCCCAACCGGCGCACCACGGGAATACCGATTGCAGCACGTCGTCGAGCGGGCTTTCTCCGTTGACCGCCCGCGAATAGATGGCAAGGCAGGTGCCTTTGGCCGGGAAACGCTTTTCGGTTTTGGAGTAGCCGAGATCGTGGCGGATCAGGTTCAACAGGTCCGCCGAATCCTCGCGGTCGTGAATCGTGAACGCGCGATCGAGCCCGATGCGCTCGGCATGTTCGCGCAATAGCCGCGCGCCGACGGCATGGAAGGTGCCGGACCAGGCAATCGCCTCGGTCAGCGCCATGGCGCGCTCGCGAAACACCTGTGCGGTGATGTGCCCGACCCGGCGCGCCATTTCGGCGGCGGCGCGGCGCGAGAACGTCAGCAGCAGGATGCGGCGCGGATCGGCGCCGTTGATGATCAGATGCGCCACCCGGTGCGCCAGCGTGTTGGTCTTGCCCGAGCCGGCGCCGGCGATGATCAGAAGCGGGCCGGCCTCGGCGAGCGCCGCTCCGCCGTGCTCGACGGCGCGGCGCTGCTGCGGATTGAGTTTCGCCAGATAAGGCGTGGTCATAGGCCGCAGATCGCCCGCGCCTGTTCGCAGCATCGTTTGCATGTGGCCTCCCGCCCGCGCGACTCAGTCTCAAGTGGAACAGATCACGAACAGGATGCCAAGCATTGCTTACGCAAGGATTACCAGCGGCGGAATAGCCGCGCTCGCTAGGCTGCCAGCAAGCGCGCCGAGCGTAATTGCAGCAAGGCCGTCTTTTCCGCCACCGGCGCGACATGGCTCGGGGCGATGGCGCAAGCGGCGGCGGCGGCATGGACGACGGCATTGCGCAGATAAGGCGGCCTTTCGCACCACAGATATTCGAAGATGTGGCCGCTCGAACGGTGGGCGAGCCGGATGGTGCTGCCCTCGATCGCCACGTCGAAGTTCGGCGCGGTGCTGTGCATTTTGAGATTGGGCGAGCGCAGGCCGAAGGCCGCGTGCAGCACCTGGTCGACGTCCTGCGAATTGAACGGCTTGTGCAGAAACGCGCAAGCGCCGCCGTCGAGCGCCTCGCTTTCGCTGGTCGCGTTACGCTCGGACGAGATCATCACGATCTTCAGCGACGGCTGGACGAGGGCGAGCCGTTTCATGGTGGCGATGCCGCTCATGCCCGGCATGTTGCAGTCGAGGAACACCACGTCGAATTGCGTACCGCGGGCGAGCGTCAGCGCCGTTTCGCCGTCGCCGGCCTCGGCGATCTCGCAATTGAACACGCTGCCGCGCAGGATCTTCTGGACGATCTGGCGCACCGACGACGAGTTGTCGACGATCAGCACCTTGGTGGGCGATGAAATGCGGCCATAGGTCGTCATGATGGCGAGCGCATCGTCGAGCGCGAACGGCTTGAACAGGAATTCATAGGCCCGCAGCTTGATCGCCATGTTGACCGCTTCGGCAGCCGGCGGGCTCGACATCAGCGTCACGAAGGTTTTTACGCCGAGCTTGCGCGCCGACCAGAACGCCTCGGTGCCCGACAGCTCCGGCATATGCACGTCGATGAAGGCGAGATCGATGTTGGAGCCGTTCAGCAGGGTGAGGCAGTCGCGCCCGTTGTCGGTCGTGCTGAGCCGGAGCGGCAGCTTCGATGCCCGCGCCGCGTCGGTCAGAAGCTGCACCGTGACATGGGAGTCGTCGGCAATGAGCATCGTGATCGGGCACGGCATCCGCATCTCCATGTCGCGGCGGCGGGGAGGGCGCCTTCGACGCCGTTCCGCGCCCGCGTGCGACAGCATTCTGCCTCGGCTCAATCGTCATCGGGCTAATTGGTTTGCCGGCATTTGCAATCCTGATTTCCGCGCGGTGATTGGACCGCCACAAAATCGATTCAAATCGCCAATCATGTGGGTTATCGGGATCGTGCCGCGTGGCGCCTTTCCCGCAAAACGGGAAAGGCCGTTACATGCGGGCGACGTCGCGCACGGCAGATGCCATCCGAAGCAAAACCGCGAAGCAAAAAATGCCACGTACGTTTGAAGACTTCGCCATCTTCTCGGCGCCCGCCGTCTTTGTCGTGTTGTGGGCGTCCGGATTCATCGGCGCCAAATTCGGCTTGGCTTATGCCGAGCCGATGACGTTCTTGTCGCTGCGCATGATCGCGGTCGTGCTGCTGCTCTTGGTCGTCATCGTGGTCACCCGGCCGAAGTGGCCGGACCGTCGCCGGCATATTCCACAGCGCCGTGACCGGCACCCTGGTGCACGGCTTCTATCTCGGCGGCGTGTTCGCTTCGATCGAGAACGGGCTGTCTGCCGGCCTGATCGCTCTCGTGGTCAGCCTGCAGCCGGTGCTGACTTCGACGCTCGCCAATCGCTGGCTCGGCGAACGGGTGTTGCCGCGGCAATGGCTCGGCCTGTTGCTCGGCATCGGCGGGGTTTATCTGATCGTGCACGAGAAGATCGCGACCGGCGAAACGACGCCGCTGGCCTGGCTGTTCGCCATTGTGGCGCTGATCGGCATCACCGTCGGCACGCTGTACCAGAAGCGCTTCGGCGGCGGCATCGACTGGCGGCCGGCTCTAAGCGTGCAGTACGCGAGCGCCGGAGTCATGTTCATGGTGGCGGCGCTCGCCTTCGAGACGCGCGTGGTGCACTGGACGCCGCAGTTCCTGTTCGCGCTCGGCTGGCTTGTTCTCGTGCTGTCGTTCGGCGCCATATGGCTCCTGTATTTCCTGATCCGCCGTGCCGCGGCGACCCGCGTCGTCAGCCTGTTCTATTTGACCCCGCCGGTGACGGCACTGATGGCGTGGCTTCTGTTCGACGAGCGCCTGGCGCCATTGGCGCTGCTTGGCATGGCGATCTGCGTCGTCGGCGTGTTCCTGGTCAACTGGCGCCTCGGTGGCGCGAAGGCTTAAGCCCCGTTAACGTGCTTCAAGAACATAATGAGGAGTCACCGCCATGAGCGCACCCGGTCCGATCGAATACCAGCGACGCCATACCGGCAGTCCGCGCCGTGTTCGACGACATCAAACGCACCCGGCGGGTCGAGGACGTGAACAATTTCTGGAAATATCTGGCGCACGATCCGGCGTCCCTCAAGCGCACCTGGGACAGCGTCAAGGAGATCATGACGCCGGGCGCGCTCGATGCCGTGACCAAGGAGATGATCTACCTCGCGGTCAGCGTGACCAACGGCTGCGGCTATTGCATCGCCAGCCACGGCGCCGCGGCGCGCAAGGCCGGCATGAGCGAAGCGATGTTCGGCGAGCTGATGGCCGTGGTCGGCATGGCGAACGAGACCAACCGGCTCGCCAACGGCTACCGCGTGCCGATCGATCCGGCGTTCGAGAAGTAGCGCGCCGTCAGACCCGGCACCCGACAATTCTCGAATTTCAAGAAAATGCGAGGCAAATGCCAGCGAGGCTCTTAGCGGCGCTGCAATCGCCTGCTGCTACGTATTTTTCCGAGGGTAGCCGGGGCTGTCGCCGAAACTTGCGCGCGGCCGCAACACAGAAGGCCGTGCGCATGAACGCGTTGAAGCCCCAAGTCTCGTTGAAGCCTCAAGCTCTTGTCGAAGCCCAAAGTCTCGCCGTCCGTGGAGGAGCGCCGCCGGTCGCGGCGGCGCGAGATCAACCGGGTGGCAAAAATGCAGTTCGGCAGCGGCACGCTGCCGCGCGACTGCCTGATCACCGATATTTCCGACGGCGGCGTGCGGCTGCATGTCGAGGGCTTCGATGTGCCCGATGATTTTATCCTGTTGCTGACAGGCGATGACATCGGCGCCAAGGAACGCATCTACCGGGTGGTCTGGCGTCTCGGCTACGAAATCGGCGCCAAATTCGTCGGCCACGTCCGGCGCACCGGCATTGCCGCGACGGGCTGAGGTCCGGTCTACGACTTAACCGTTGGCATCTTTGCCGCGCGTGCAGTAAAGCAGGCACTGAACAGAGCCCACGCTTTACCTTGCATGCTGCACCCGCCCACCCGCGACATCGTCGTCGTTCATAGCTCCGACCTGCACGTCGATCACGACTATACCGCGCGGCTGCACGGCGGCGACGGCACCGCGGGGCTAGGCTGCGTGCTTGGCGCCGCGCGCGATCTTTCGGCCGACGTGGTGCTGCTCGCCGGCGATACTTTTGACAGCCATCGCGTGCCGCAAAACCTGATCGAACAGGCGGCGGCGGTGATTGGCGCCGCGGCGCTGCCGGTGGTCATCCTGCCTGGCAATCACGATCCGGCCATTGCCAGCGCGATCTATCGCGACGGCGCGCTCGCGGCGGTGAAAAACCTGTACGTCATCGGCGTCACCCACGACGACGCGATAGCTTTTCCGGATCTCGCGCTCGAAGTCTGGGGCAGGCCGCACCGCGACTATGACGACATGATTCCGTTCGCGACGGTGCGCGCGCGCCGCAGCCGCTGGCTGATCGCCATGGCGCACGGCCATTACGAGCCAAAACCCGATCGCAGCATCGGCCCGCGGCCGTCCTGGCTGATCGGCGACGACGAAATCGCCGCGACCGGCGCCGATTACGTCGCGCTCGGCCATTGGAATCGCGCCGTGCGTGTCGGCAACGGTGTCGTGCCGGCCTATTATTCCGGTTCGCCGGAATATGCCGGTACGGTCAATGTCGTGCGCCTGAGCGACACCGGCGGCGTCACGGTGACGCGCGCGCCGCTCGACATCGCGCGCGAGGGAACGGACTAAAGCGAACGGCCCCGGCAGCGAGCCGGGGCCGTCGCAGTTGGCCGCTTTGCCAAGCTATTGTTTTTCGGCCGGCGGGTTCGGCGTCGGCGTGACCGGCGCCGGTGTGGCTGCTGGCGGGGCAGTCTTGGCCGGCGGCGCCGGAGTGAGCGGCGGCGCCATGCGCGTCGCCGCCGGCGGCGTCACGTCATTGGACGCCGTGCGGGAGCCCGATTGGCCCGGCCCGTGCCCGATGCCAAAGGCAACCGCCAACACCACGACAATGAACACGGCCGCGGCAATCCATCCCCACGTCGCATTCATGGCGCGCGCGTCGGGATCATAGGCTGGGTCGCGCCGCAATGGGTCGTTGCGGTAGTCATAATCCGAGTTCCGATAGTCCGACATGAAGGGCCTCCGTCTATCGATCGTCCAGTCAACGACAACCGAAGGCTGATGGGTGCGGTTCCTGGACCAATACGCGGGGCATGGCACCCAGGCGGGCACGGCATAGCGGGAACAGACCGAAGTTCCGCGCTGGACCGCGAGATTTTTGCTGCAGCGGTTCGGCGTGGATGACAGAGTGTCAATCGCGATGGCTGCACGATAAGCATCCGCGCGAGGAGGAGAACACCGTGGCCGGCAAAACCTCTGTTACATCGCAACGTATTCTTGCGATCGGCACCGTGCTGCTCGCGGGTCTGGCGTGGAGCTTGACCTTCATCGCGACAGTGAACGGGCAGTCGCCGCCCGGCACGTTATCAGGGGCTGCTTCACAAGGGACTTCTTCGCAAGGTACTTGGACCATGAAAGCGCCGTTGCCGGCGCCGCGCGCCGAAGTCGCCGCGGTTGCGTTCGACGGCAAGCTGCATGCGCTCGGCGGATCGGTAAGCGGAACCGCCGGCCCCTATCACGACGAATACGACCCGGCGACCGATTCATGGCGCGCCCGCGCGCCGCTGCCCGAGGGACGCGATCATCTCGGCGTCGCGGTGGCCGCGGCAAAATCTACGCCTTCGGCGGCTTCGTCGGCTCGGTGCATAAGGGCGCCGGCACCGGCGCCTTCGAATACGATCCGAAAGCCGACACTTGGCGCGTGCTGCCGCCGATGAAAGGGCCGCGCGGCTCGGTGGGCGCCGCCACCGTCGACGGCAAGATTCACGTCATCGGCGGCCGCGGCCTCGACGGCGTCGTGGTGGCGACTCACGAAGTGTATCGATCCGCAATCCGGCCAATGGAGCGAAGCGGCGCCGCTGCCGACGCCGCGCGATCATCTGGTCGTCATCGCCGTGAACGGAAAAATTCACGTCATCGGCGGCCGCTTCAAGGGACCGGTCGACCGCACCGGGCTGCACGAGGTGTACGATCCGGCGACCGACAAATGGACGTCGGCGGCTCCATTGCCGACGCCGCGCAGCGGCCTAGCCGGCGTCTATTATCACGGCATGATCCTGGTGCTCGGCGGCGAGCTGCCGCCCGACCACACGTTTCCGGAAAACGAAGGTTTTGATCCGAAAACCGATCGCTGGACCGCGCTGGCGCCGATGCCGCACGGCCGGCACGGTTTCGGCGGCGCCACGATCGGCGACAACGCCTACTTCGTCGGCGGCTCGCTCGAGCCGGGCGGCGGCGGCATCACCGATCAACTGATTATGTTTCACTTGCCGTAGCGCGCCGCAGCGATCCCCGGATCAAGGGCATGCTTTTTCCCGGATCATGCACTAATGTGCGGCTGCCGCGCTCGTAGCTCAGCTGGATAGAGCATCAGACTTCGAATCTGAGGGTCGGGGGTTCGAATCCCTCCGAGCGCGCCAATTGGTGTTACTGCGGCGAGCGCTGATCGTTCACTGCGTCCGCACGATCACGAATAAAACACGGCCGCAAACGGGGGCGGCCTAATCTCGCCCGCGCTGCACAACTAGGGTGTCGCCCATGATCTCCGCCGCACTGGCTTCCAAAGCATGACCCATGGCATCTAACTTATCAGCTTTCGATTCCAGCTTTTCGGCTTCGCAATGTTGTTTGTCAGCAATCGCTATTTGCTTGGCGGCGTTTTCTTTTTGCATCGTTGCACCCTCGTGCTGCTTTTCCGCCAGATCGTGTTGAGTTTCAGCAAGATCGAAGCAATCGTCTGCCTTTTCCAAAAGAGTTTCGGCCGATTTCTCAAGGACGATTTTTTCGATCTGCATTTTGCTCACGCCGGCTAGTCCCCATCCCTACTGATGTAAGGAGGCTTGAGAGGCGGGGTATTAGTAGATCTGCCTACAGCGGCAATTTTGTAGCCCGGAACGCAGGCTGAACTTTCAAAAGGGGCCACTCTTCAAATTCAAAAGGGACCAGTCAGGTCAGCGAGGGGTCGAAAGGAGCCAGTGCCTCCTGCCGTGAGAACAAAATGAGAACATCACAAGGGGCGGGCAACAGCAAAGATAGCGCCTCGCTTTGGGAGAAAGTGTCCGCCCGATTTTAAGACGCGTTCTGCGATAGTTAGCTCTTTATGCTGCGCCGCCATAATAATGTTGCATTGCAGCATAAAGATTGTAGCCTGCAATCAAGATTCGCCTTCAGGAGCCTGAAAATGAGTGAATACGACGGCATTTTTGACTACGCACTTTCCGCAAATGGCTATTACGCATTGAACTTCGCATTTATGGTTGCTTACGGCTTGGCCGCGGCTTTGATAATTCCCGTGACCAGCTACATGGCTATCCGCCATCGGCCGCTCGTAGGATCAGTGGGATCCGCTGCTTAGTGGCCACCAAAGTGGCAGTCGCTTGATGAAGGGGAAGTCCAAAAAATCGCCTGTCTATAGCGGCGGTCATCAAGCGTGGGGGCGGCTATTTTGGGGCTTTGTCGCTCTCGTCCTGTTGAGTGTCGTTGTGACTATCCTCCGGGCTCATTTTGGATAAACGCGCCGCGTGAAATCATAATACGTTGCCAAAAGTATTATGATGCGACACTTTGAATTCCCGACGCGGTCTTGGCGAAAGGACGTTGATCGAGATCAAAACGGTCGAGCGTTCTCGAGCTAAATTTCCGAGCGTTGCACCGTCAGGCAAAATTCAAAGCAGGACTCCCATGCGAACTGCATCAATCGGTTTTCTGGCGCTGTGCCTCGCGGCCAGTTCAGCGTGGTCCCAGCCAAGCAACACGGCTGACGATGTTGCCCAAGGCCATCACTTGGCGGTCGAGATTTGCGCCTTTTGTCATTTGGCGGCGCCCGATCAGCGCGCCCAGCCGATTTTGCATCCGCCGGCGCCGCCGTTCGCAGTGATCATGCAGCGCAAGAATATCACCGCGGAATCGCTGACGGATTTCATGAAGAAGACCCATCGCGGCCTCGATGAGCCGAACGGCATGCCGAATCCCAATTTGGCCGACTATCAAATAAAGCAGGTCGTTGCCTATCTGCTGAGCCTGCAGAAGTAACGGCAGCGGGCGCGGCGGCGAAGCAACAGGTTCCGCCGCGCGATTGATATCGCTCGCAAGCTTCAGCCTTCGACCGCCTCGACGGCGTGATTGCCAAACCGCCAGCGGCGTCCTAGACCCGAAACGCGGGCGCAATAGACCTCGCGGAAACGCAAAAAGCGCGGTCAGGGGATGGACGAGCTCACCGGCAAGAATCAGGCGGACGCGCGCGGCGCTTCCCCCGCTGCGCCGGCCACGCCCGCCGATCTCAAGCGCATGGTGGGCCGCACCGATGACGTGCCGCGCGGCATCCTGTTGATGATCCTTGCCACCATTCTGTTCGCGGGCGCTTCCGCCGCCAGCAAATGGCTGGTCGGCATCTATCCGGTCGGCGAAACGCTGTTCATCCGCTCGCTGGCCTCGCTGATCACCGGCGCCGCCATGATCCTGCCGGTGTCCGGTCTGTCGGTGTACGCGACGGTACGGCCGCGCGATCACATCCTGCGCGGCATGTCGCAGTCGGTCTCGCAACTGTCGCTGCTGCTGGCCTTCAGCCTGATGCCGCTCGCCGGCGCCGTCGCCATCAATTTCTCCTCGCCGCTGTTTGCCGCTTTGGTGTCGATCGTGTGGCTGCGGGAACGCGCCGGGTTCGCGCGCTGGGCCGCGTTGCTGATCGGCTTTGTCGGCGTGCTGATCGTGACCAATCCGGGCGCCAATTCGTTGACGCTCGGCGCGTTGTTCGCGCTGGTCAACGCCATCATGTACGGCAGCGTCACGGTGGCGGTGCGCGGCATGACGCGAACGGAATCGGCCAATACGCTGGTGATCTGGCAGCTGACCGTGCTGGCGTTCTTTCACAGTTTTTTGCTGTTTTTCGGCTGGCGCTGGCCGACGCCGTTCGATGCCGTGCTGCTGTTCGGCACCGGCTTCACCAATGCGATCGGGCAATGGTTCTGGACCCGCTCGCTGCATTTGGCGCCAGCCGCGGCAGTGACGCCGTTCTACTATCTGATGCTGGTGTGGTCGCTGGCGATTGGCTTTCTGGTCTGGGGCGATATCCCAACCGTCAGCCTTCTCATCGGCTCGGCGATCGTGGTGGCGACCGGGCTGTTCCTGTTTCTGCGCGAAGCGCGGCTGCAACGGCGGCCAAGTCACCGCTAAACAGGCCCTCACTGAATTAATTTTGCGATCCGGTCGATGATCGGCTTCGGCGTGGCATAGGTCTTCTGGACCAGCGCTTCGAGTTGCTCGCCATTCTCGGGGTCGAGCGTGAGCTTGCGCAATTTTGCTTCGGCAATGAAGTCCGGATCCTTCATGGTCGCGGCGAACGCGTCCTGCACCATCTTCAGCCGGTCCGGCGGCAGGCCGGGCGGCGCGACGAAGGGCCGGCCGATGCCCTGGCCGGCGTAGAGGAATTCGATCGCCTGCTTGTCTTCCGGCTTTTGCGCCAGATCGACCACGAACGGCACGTCCTTCAGCTCCGGATTGGGCTTGGTGCCGCCTTGGAACAGCACCGAAATGGTACCGTTCGGAATCCAGTCGGGCCGGCGGATCTTGACGCTGTCGAGGCTTTCGCAGATGCCCTGCACCTCGCCGCGCTCCATGGCGAGAAACACGTCGGCCGACGACGGGTAGCCGCCGACGATCCGAAATTTCATGCCGAGAATATTGTTGAGCGCGATCGGGTAGGAGTGGGTGCCGGTGCCGGGCCCGTTGTCGCCGACGACGAGCTCCTTTTCGGTGAGGTCGTGCGCGGTCTTCACCGGCGAGGTGTGATAGGCGATGCAGACATTGGTCTCGATCGCCGGCGTGCCGAGCCAGGAGAATTTGGTGGCGTCGAATTGCGCGCCGGGGGCGCCGGTCAGCGGCCCGAGCACGGCGTCGCGCGCGATCAGCGCCATGGCGGTGCCGTCCTTGGGCGCCACGTTGTAGATGAAATTGGCGGCGCGATAGCTGCCGGCGCCTTCCAGGTTTTGCGCGTTCACGGTCGGATTGCCCGGCAGGTGCGCGCCGATATGGCGGGCGACCACGCGCGCCCACAGGTCGTAGCCGCCGCCGGGGCCGAAGCCGATATACATCGTCACCGTCTTGCCGGCGAACGCCCCCGGCGTCTGCGCGGTGGCGGCGACGGCGAAGAAGGCGGCGAGCAGGGCGGCCGGCAAAATGGCGCGATAATATTGGCCGCGACAATTTCGCATGACATGGCCGCTCATTGTGATCCTCCCTGGGCGGCGCGCTTCTGCTAGGAACATTGCGACGCCGCCGGTCTGGTAATTTAGCGGCGAATGGGGAGACGTGAAGCCGTGACAGTGCCGCACCGTTCTGGATGGCATCTCGCCCTGGTTGTCCTCGCCATCGTCGCGGCAGCGTCGCTCGCCGCGGCCGAGCAATATCCCTCCCGCGCGATCCGCCTGATCGTGCCGTTCGCGCCGGGCGGCGCGCCGGACATCGTCGCGCGCATCATCGCCGGCGCGGTCGAAAAGCCGCTCGGCCAGTCCGTGATCGTCGAGAACCGCACCGGCGCCAACGGCATCGTCGGCATGCAGGCGGTCGCGACCGCCGATCCTGACGGCTACACGCTGTTGAACGTGCCACCGGCCTTCGTCGTCAATCCGAGAGTCTACAAAACGCTGCCGTTCGATATTTTTCGCGACTTTGCGCCGATCGCGAATATCGGCATCAGCGACGGCTATCTGGTGATGGTGCGCCCGGGCCTGCCGGTGCACTCCATCGCCGAGCTGATCGATTACGCCAAAACCCATCACCTGTTCTACGGCTCGGCCGGCGTTGGCAACACGCTGCATCTGGCCGCGGCGCTGTTCTGCGCCAAGGCCGGCATCGAGATGGAGCACGTGCCGTTTCGCGGCGCAGCTCCGATCATGACCGCGCTGCTTTCCGGTACGGTCGATCTGACATTCGCCTCGCCGACCGCGTCGAATTTCGTCACCAGCGGACAATTGCGCGCCATCGGATTTACGGGGAAGAAGCCGCTGCCCGATTTGCCGGACGTGCGGCCGGTCCGGGAGACGCTGCCGAGTTTTGACATCGAAGGCTCCTGGGAGGGCTGGCTGGCGCCGGCGAAGACGCCGCCGGACATTGTCGCCAAACTCAACGCCGCGATCCGCGCCGTCCTGAAGGAGCCCGCCGTCGGCGACGCCATCGTGAAAGCGGGCTACGAGCCGTCCGACATGTCGCCCGCCGAGTTCGCGGCTTTCCTGCACGCCGAGGCCGATCGCTACGCGCAAGCGGTCAAGGCGGCGAAAATCGAGCCGCAATAGCACCGACAAATGCCGTTAAGGCGGTGACGCCGGCAACGACGCGTGATAATCGTGTGGTTGGCTTGCTTGCAGGCATCGCTCAGATGGCATTCGACGCCTTCATCAGCTACTCGTCTCTGGACAAGCCGATCGCGGACGCCGCCTGCGCGATGCTCGAGTCGCTCGGTATTCGCTGCTGGATCGCGCCCCGCGACGTCATGCCAGGGCGCGAATATGGCGCCTCCATCGTCGATGCAATCCATCAATCGCGCGTCATGGTCTTAATTTTTTCATCCCATGCCAATCAGTCGCCGCAGGTTGGGCGCGAGGTCGAGCGTGCGGTCAACAGGGGCATTCCGATCGTGCCGCTGCGGATCGAAAACATCACGCCGACCCAGTCGCTGGAATATTTCATCGGCACCGTGCATTGGCTCGATGCGCTCACGCCTCCGGTCGAGCAGCATCTGCACCGGCTGGGCGAGGCGGTGCAGGCGCTGCTGCGGATCGATTCTCCGTCCGCGGGCGCAGCCTCTTCGCGGCCCGCGCAAGCGTTGCCGATCGCCGCGATGCCGATCCCAGCCGCAACACCATGGTGGCGGCGCAACCTGATCGCGACCGGTGTAGCCGCCGCATGCTGTGTCGTCGTCGCCATAGCAGGCACCTGGTATCTGAAATTCCCCAGCACAGCGAAGTCCGAGGAATGCGAGCAGCTATGGGTCAAGAGAAATTCGTATTACAAATCGCACGGCTATTGTTTTCAAACCCAGCACGCCATCGAGCATTTCGGCAATACCGGCTGCACCTACAACGATCAGGACTATGTCTATCAGCAGGTCTTTTCCAACGACGAGCGCACGCAGGTGCAAAACATCCGCAACGACGAGAAGGCGCACGGCTGCCAATGACGTCGCCAATCGGGCGGTATGGCCGGCCTGTGCAATTTGACGCAAGCGCCGCTTTGCCCTTCCGCGCTACCGGAGAATTCCTGTAGCCTCGCCGGCGCCGGGTGGGGCTGCCAAGCTCGCAGGGGGGCATCGCCATGAGACTTTACCGTCGGAATTTTCTGCGCCTCGCCGCAGGCGCAGCCGCGTTGCCCGTTGTGCCGCGCGCGGCGCGCGCCGACACCTATCCGTCGCGCCCAGTGCACATCCTCTGCGGGTTTGCGCCCGGCGGCGCCGCCGACACCGTGGCGCGGCTGACGGCGGAATGGCTGTCGGAGCGGCTCGGCCAGCAATTCGTCGTCGATAATCGACCTGGCGCCGGCACCAACATCGCGACCGAGGCGGTGGTGCAAGCGGCGGCAGACGGCTACACGCTGCTTCTGGTCACCGGCGCAAACGCCATCAACACCACGCTTTATCAGCATCTCAATTTCGATTTCTTGCGTGACACGGCGGCGGTCGCCGGCGTCATTCGCGTCCCGCAAGTGATGGTGGTGAATCCGCAACTGCCGGCGAAGACCGTTCCGGAGTTCATCGCCTACGCCAAGGCCAATCCGGGCAAGATCAACATGGGCTCGGGCGGCGTCGGCTCAACGCTGCATGTGGCCGGCGAGCTGTTCAAAATGATGGCCGGCGTCAATCTGGTGCACGTGCCGTACCGCGGCGACGCTCCGGCGCTGGTCGATCTCATGGGCGGACAGATTCAAGTCATGTTCGACCTGACCGCGGCGGCGCTGCCGTTCATCAAGGCCGGGAAGATTCGCGCACTGGCGGTGACTTCGGCGACCCGTACGCCGGCGCTGCCGGACCTGCCGCCGATCAGCGATTTCCTGCCGGGCTACGAGGCGACGTCGTTTGAAGGCATCGCCGGGCCGAAGGGCATGCCGGCCGAGATCGTCGACAAGATCAACAAAGCAATCAATGCGGGCTTTACCGATCCAAAATTCAAGGCGGCATTGGCCGGCCTGGGCGGCGAGGGCATGCCGGGCACGCCCGCCGACTTCACAAAAGTCATCGCCGACGAAACCGAAAAATGGGGCAAGGTGGTCAAGTTCGCCGGGCTCAAGGCCCAGTGATCGGCCGCATCAGCTTCACCGAAGAGGAACATCATGGAATTTCCGCGCCGCCGCTTTTTGCAATTGACCGGTGCTGCCGCGTTCGCGCCTTTGGCGCGCGTGGCGCGTGCTATCAAGGTGGAGTAGGGGCATTGGCCGGGGAAAGCACCATGATTGCGCGGCGGAGTTTTTTGCATTTGACGGCGGGTGCCGTGATGGCACCGGCACTGCCGCGCGTCGCGTCGGCACTCGATTATCCAACCCGGCCGGTGCGCGTGGTCGTCGGCTTTGCCGCCGGCGGCACGCCCGATATCACCGCGCGGCTCATCGCCGAGGCGCTCACCAACCGGATCGGCCAATCGGTTTTCGTCGAAGACAAACCGGGCGCCGGCACCAATCTCGGCACCGAGGCGGTCGCGACTGCCGCGCCCGACGGCTACACGCTGCTGCACGTCACCACGGTGAACGTGCTCAGCGCGCTGATCCACGACAAGCTCAATTTCGATTTCGCCCGCGACATCGTGCCGGTGGTGAACCTGGTCCACGGCGCCTTCGTGATGGTGGTCAATCCGGAGTTTCCGGCCAAGACCGTCGCCGAGTTCATCGCCTATGCCAAAGCCAATCCGGGCAAGATCAACATGGCCTCGACCGGCAGCGGCAACCTCACGCACGTGGCAGGCGAGCTGTTCAAGATGATGGCCGGCGTCGATCTCGTTCATGTGCCGTACGGTACCGAGGGCGCGGCGCAGACCGACCTCATGAGCGGCCGCGCCCACGTCATGTTCGATCCGGTGCTGTCATCCATCGCCCAGATCAAGGCCGGCAAGCTCAAGGCGCTCGGCGTCACCACCGCCAAGCGCGCGGATATATTGCCTGACACGCCGCCGATCGGCGATACGGTTGCGGGCTACGAGGTCACCGGCTGGCAGGGCATGGGTGCGCCGCGCAACACCCCTGTCGAGATCATCGATAAGCTCAACACTAACGTAAACGCGGCGTTCGGCGATCCTAAATTGAAAGCGCGTCTCGCCGATCTCGGACAGGATATCGACGGCGGCACGCCGGCCGATTTTGCCAAGCTCATCGCCGCGGAAACCGAAAAGTGGGGCAGGGTTGTTCGCGCCGCCAATATCAAGGCCGGCTAGGACAGTTGGTCGGCAGAGGAAACAGGATGAAGATCGTCGTGGGTTTTTGCATCTGGCCGCGGGCGCCGTTGCGATGGCCCTGCCGTATGGCGCTCGGCACGCGCGGAAACCTATCCGTCGCGGCCGGTGCATCTCATCATCGGCTATCTGCCGGGCGGTTCCGCCGACATGACCGCGCGGCTGTTCGGGCAATGGCTGTCGGACCGGCTCGGCCAGCAAGTCGTCGTCGAGAGCCGCGCCGGCGCCAGCACCAATATCGCCACCGAAGCGGTGGTGCGCGCCGCGCCGGACGGCTACACGCTGCTGCTGGCGTCGCCGGCGAACGCGACCAATGCCGCCCTCTACGACAAGCTGAACTTCGAATTTTTGCGCGATGTCGAGCCGATCGCCGGCCTCATCCGCTTTGCCGACGTGGTGGTGGTCAATCCGTCGCTGCCGGTCAAGACCATCCCCGAGCTGATTGCCTATGCCAAGGCCAATCCCGGCGCGCTCAACTTTGCGTCCTCCGGTGTCGGCTCGACGCTGCACGTCGCCGGCGAGCTGTTCAAGATGATGGCCGGCGTCAACATCGTGCACGTGCCATATCGCGGCGGCGCGCCGGCCATGCTCGACCTGATCGCCGGCCGTGCCCAAATCATGTTCGACAACGTGCCGACCTCGCTGCCATACATCAGGGATGGCAAGATCAGGCCGCTGGCGGTGACCTCGGCGGCACGCGTCGACGTGCTGCCGGATCTGCCGCTCGTCGCCGACTACGTGCCGGGCTACGAGGCTAGCGCGTGGTACGGCATCGTCGGGCCGAAAGGCACGCCCGCCGAGGTCGTGGACAAGCTCAACCGCGAGGTCAACGCCATCCTGGCCGAACCTGATAAAAAGAAACGGCTGGCCGAGCTCGGCGCGTCGCTCTTGCCCGGCTCACCGGCCGATTTCGGCAAGCTTCTCGCCGACGAGACCGACAAGTGGCGAAAGGTGATCCGTTTCGCCGGGATCAAGGCCGAATAACCCAGTAGCGTGGAAAGCATGACTACTGAAATGCGCGCGGCGCGTTTGCACACACCCGGCGAGCCGCTGCGCGTCGATCGCATCGCCGTGCCGGAGCCGGGGCCGCGCGACGTGCTGATCGCGGTGAAAGCTTGCGGCGTTATCCCCAATATGAACGCGATCTTCAGCGGCGCGCTGTGGAACCGGCTGCCGCAATTGCCGGCGAGCGTCGGGCTCGACGCGGCTGGCGTCGTCGCCAAAGTCGGTGCCGCCGTGACCAATGTTGCGGTCGGTGCCCGCGTCTACGTCAATCCGTGGCTCAATTGCGGGACTTGCGTCTATTGCCGCGCCGGCACGCCGCTACAATGCAGTGCCGCGGCGTTCCAGGGGTATTTCGGCTTCACCGATCAATCGGCGCCGCTGTTGCGCGCCTACCCTTACGGCGGCTTCGCCGAATACATGGTGGCGGCGTGCGAACGTCTGGTCATGCTGCCGGACACGGTGAGCTTCGATGCCGCGGCGCGGTTCGGTTATCTCGGCACTTCGTTTGGCGCGCTCAGAATAGGCGGCGTCGGCGCCGGTAGCGCAATCGCCATCAACGGCGTCACCGGCACGCTCGGCGCCGGCGCGACCTTGCACGCGCTCGGCATGGGCGCGACGCGAATTCTCGGCATCGGCCGCAACCGCGACATGCTCGCGCAACTCAAGGCATTGTCACCGGCGCGTATCGACACTTTGGCGTTGGGCGACACGCCGGTTACCGAATGGCTGCTTTCACGCAGCGGCGGCATCGGCGTCGACGTGTTGCTCGACTGCTCAGGCCGTGCCGCGTCGGCAAGCACGACCACGGCCGCGCTCGGCGCGCTCAAGCGCGGCGGCGTCGCGGTCAATATCGGCGCGCTCACCGAGAAAATCGAAATCGAGCCGATCGCCTATATGGTGAAATCGCTGCAATTCCGCGGCTCGAACTGGTTCACCACGGGCGAGGGGCAGTTGATGGCGGACATGGCCGGCGTCGGCGTGCTCGATCTCTCAGTGCTCAAAACGCACGCCTATCCGCTCGACGGCGTCAACGACGCGCTGGCCGAAGTGAAGACGAGGCCGGGCGGCCTCGTCAACATCGTGGTCAATCCGGACATTGTGCCGGAAAATAAAAAAGGCATCAATGAATAATGAATTTATATTCCCCAGATAGCGCTTCGACATTGGAATTGAGAATAAGGTCGACCCGTATCACCTCGTCTTGGAGATAGACATTGAAGGGAATGGGTGTTTGGCTGTTGGACGGAAACCGCAGCAGATACGCTGTCAGCGTGCCATGGCTGAAGTCGAAGTCAGCTTTTGTCGTCCAATAAGTCGGATCGTCCGTTGACGACATGGTTTTCTGGTCATCGGCATAGGCGTGCCAGCGAATTTTCAATCGATCTTTGAAATCGAGCGGCGTGCCGGCCGTCGAATAGGCGGCGTTCCAGTCCTGGATTGTGCCGGCGTAAGGCTTGTCATCGAGCCTGTTCTGCACCGTAGCCGTGCCGTCGGAAGAATCGGACAAATACCAACCGTCACCGCGTGAGAGCTTTATGCGGTACGGCGGACTGTTGGAGAAGGTTCGATACGATTTTATGTAAAGCCCCGCCGTCTCCGAACTTGAACCGACGGGCAGCACGACGAATGAAAGTATCTTTGGAAATTCCCGGCGATTGATAAGGATGCAATGATTGTCGATCACATAGGTGTTCCGAGGCGACTTCAATGCGAGGTAATTGAATTTTATGTCACCCAGCGATTCCACCGGCGTGGGACGGGCGCAATTTTCCTGCGCGTGCGCACTCGATAGCCAGAGGGCGGCCATCAAACTGAGCGCGGCGGACGAGCGTTTCATCAGTGGGCTCCCGCCGCGCCTGGCGCATCACTGACGACCATTTTGTCGCCAAAGGCCGCGACGAAAATCTGCGATATCAAGAAAGCCCATAGTATCGGCAGAATGCTTGCCGTGGTTCGGACAATCGCCTCGAGGTTTGCCGATTGCGGGAACGATTTCTGCAAATAGGCGATGAACTGCGTGTCAGCGATCGAGACAGCAAAAACGACAAAGGAGAGCATCAGAAAACCGATCTGCAGGACGTTCTTCGCCTTGGTCACAAACCAAAAATAGAACGGACAAATCACGAGAATTGCGACGAAGGTCCAGAAAACATAGGTCGCTGCTTGCTCGCCGAACAGTGCGACCAAGGCCGTCTTGGCGCTGAGGAACGCGGCGGTCACGTCGGCCGGAAGCAGCTTTGTGATCCTTTCCTGCGCCGTGTCGTCTACCCTAATTGGCCCAGCCATGCTTTGACTCTCCCCGAAAGCGGATGCCCGATTGTACGTAAGGTTGTCTGCTTGACGCCGTCAAGCGCCGCGCGCGCGGTGCGACCGGCGAGCGTTGCCGGCTCACTGAAGCTTCGGCTCGGCGTCAAGCCGCACCACCCAGCCTTCGAGGCCGGGTTTTGCCACCGGATAGCGCGTCAACACCGCCGGGTCGTGACCGGGCACGACGTGGCGCGGTGCGCTGGCGAGCCTCTTCAGCGTTTCATAGCCCTCGACGACTTCCTCGACATTGTAAACCAGCGGAAAGACCCGGCCGCCATCGATATGGGTGTAGAGATGTGAGGCATCGGCAGCGAGCACGATGTGGCCGAGCCGCGTCTTCACCCGCACCGACTGCAAGCCTTTGGAATGGCCGCCGATGTGGTGCACGGTGACGCCCGAAACGATCTGGTCTTCGCCATCGTGGAAGGCGCATCGCCCGGTGAAAACTTTGCGCACCATGGCAACGACGTCCTCGACCTCGAACGGTAGCCGAAGCGCGCGATGGCACATGCAGCGTCCGGTGGCGTAGGCCATTTCGCGGTCCTGCAAATGATAGCGCGCCTGCGGGAACAGATCGTAGTTGCCGCAATGGTCGTAATGCAGGTGGCTGATGATGACGTCTTTGACGCTGTCGGGCGCGATGCCAAGCGCCGCGAGCCCCTCGTGCACCGGCTTGATCATCTCGCGCTGGCGCTTTTTGCCCATCGCCTCGTCGAAGCCGGTATCGACCACGATGGTGCCGGACGGTCCGACAATCGCCCAGACGAAGAAGTCGAGCGGCTGCAGCACGTCGTGCGGATCGCCATCGATGTAATTCGCCGAGGCCGGGCGGGAGTGATGACCGTAACGGATCGCATACACTTCATGCACGTCGTCGCTCATGGAATTCCCTCCCGCTGTGTTCTCGCTTGCAGCAATCCTTTCTTGTGGCTTTCGCGAAATCAAGGCCGTTGCGGTGTCGACCATTGCGGCGGCCGCGCGTGCCATGCCGCGGCCGAAAGCTCAAAAGAACGGCGAATTTTTTGCGGCCGGTTAACCCAACACCTTAATCCGCCGTTCGGGGTCCATCGGCCACAATGGCGCGAAGGTGTTGAGGGGCCGGCATTGATGGGCCCTATTCCGATGTTTGGCAATTTACGCCGCTTATTCGCGCGGCATGACGGTGCAGCAACGGTGTCTGGATCTGCGGCAGCGACCGTCATTCAGACGATACCCCTGCGTCGCCTTTGGTGGGCCGCGATCCTCCTGCTCGGCGTTTCGGCCAGCGCCGTCGTTTGGACGATCTGGCAGCTGCGCACCGACGCCATCCGTGCTGCCGTCTCCGAAACCGGAAACATCGCGTCGGTTCTTGCCGTCCAGCTGTCGCGTTCGCTCATGTCGATCGATACTGCGCTCCTCGAGATCAAGCGTTCGGTGGAGGCGCAGGGCATCGAGTCGCCCTCGGCACTTCAGGATGCTATCGACCGCCGTGAATTTCCGGAATCGCTGGCGAAATACCTTGCCCGGCTGCCGCAGGTTTTCAGTATCGCGATTGCCGATAGGGAAGGGCAGATCGTCGTCTCCACGGCCGGTTCGACGGCCACACGTTTCAACGTCGCCGGCCGTGATTTCTTTTGGAAGGCGCGTGATCGTCGGGACGGGCAGTTGACGGCGTCGATCCCGGCCATCAACCGGATCAACGACAAACAGACCATCGTGTTTTCCCGGCGTCTCGAGGACTCCAAGGGCAACTTTGTCGGCATCGTCCTGGCCGGCGTCAACACCGAGTATTTCGAGGATATCTACGGCGCCATCCAATCGGTCCATAGCTTGCTCTTCACGCTGCTCGATCCGGACGGAATCATTTTATTCCGTCATCCTGACGGGGCTAACGCGACGGGAAAGGAGCTTTCGAACAAAGCCATCTGGCGCGACGCGTTGTCGAAAGGCGACGGAGGCTTTCGCGTTTTCGGCCAAGCCGACGGCAATATTCGCTACGTGTCGATCCGCAAGGTGCCGGAATATCCGCTGATCGTCGACATTTCGGTCACGGAGGCTACAAGTCTTGCCATCTGGCGCCAGCGCGCGACGGCGATCGGACTGGGCAGCGCGATATTCCTGTTGTTCTCGATCTACCTGCTGCGAGCGATCACCAGGCAGGTTCGCCTGCTGAGCAATTCCGAAGCTTCGCTGGCGCAGAAGTCGCAACAGCTCGATGCCGCGCTCAACAACATGTCCCAGGGCGTGGCGATGTTCGACGGCCGGCAGCGGCTGATCATCAGCAACACTCAGCTCGCCAAGATATACCGACTGACGCCCGAGCAGACGAAACCCGGAACTTCATTCCGCGACATTCTGGATGCACGGACGGACGTAGGCAGCGTGCCGGTGGACGTGTCGAATTTTGTCACCGACAGTCTCGATCAGGTGTCCAGAGTGGGACTGTCCCATTCGCATTACGAATTGCGCGACGGGCGCACCGTGTCCGTCAGCCTTCAGGGGATGGATGGTGGCGGGTGGGTTTCGATTCACCAGGACATCACGGCGCAAAAACGCATCGAAGCCGAGCTCGAGCATCTGGCGTGCCACGACGCTTTGACCGGCCTCGCCAATCGCTCGCTGTTTACGGAAAAAGCCAACGCGGCGCTGGCGCGAATGCGGCGCCATGGCGAGGCGTTCTCGGTTCTGATGCTCGACCTTGACCGTTTCAAGAGCGTCAACGATTCATTCGGCCATCCGGCCGGCGATGCGCTGTTGGGGGAAATCGCCCGGCGATTGCTCAACACCGTCCGCGAGGTCGATTGCGTGGCGAGGTTCGGTGGCGACGAGTTTGCCGTGCTCCAGGCACCCTGCAAGGATCAGAAAGCCGGCGTGATTGCGCTGTCTGACCGCGTCCTCGCGGCCGTCACCGAACCCTATGACTTTAACGGCCGCAAGCTCATCCTCGAAACCAGCATCGGCATCGCGCTGGCGCCGCAGGACGGCGACGACGTCGATGCGTTGATCAAGCACGCCGATCTCGCGCTGTACCGGGCGAAAACCGAGGGACGCAATCGATATTGCTTCTTCGCTGCGTCAATGGAAGCGGAAGCGCGAAATCGCCGCGAGCTCGAAGACGATATGCGCATGGCACTCACGCGTCACGAGTTCGAGCTGCAATATCAAACCATCGTCAATCTCGAAAGCCGGCAGTGTTGTGGCGCCGAAGCGCTGGTGCGCTGGCGCCACCCGGAACGGGGCATGTTGCTGCCCGATCAATTCATTCCGGTCGCCGAGGATAGCGGCCTGATCGTTCCGCTTGGCGAGTGGATCCTCAAACAAGCCTGTGCCGACGCCGGCAGATGGCCGTCGCGCTTCAAGGTGGCGGTCAACCTGTCGCCGACCCAGTTTAAGCACGGCGATCTCTTGGACGTTCTCAAGTCCGCGCTCAACGACACCGGTCTGCCGCCGGAGCGGCTGGAGCTCGAGATCACCGAGTGGGTTCTCTTGGAAAACAACGCGAAAAATCTGGCCATTTTGCGCGACATCAAGGACCTCGGCGTCGCCATCGTGCTCGACGATTTCGGCACCGGTTATTCGTCCATGACGTATTTGCAGATGTTTCCGTTCGATCGGATCAAGATCGATCAAACGTTCATCCAGAACATCATGCATCACACGACCGATGCCGCGATCGTGTGCGCGATCGCGGGACTCGGGCGCAACCTCGGCATCGCTACGGTCGCCGAAGGTGTCGAGACCGAGGAACAACTCATCGCGGTGCGCGCCGCCGGTTGTCAGTTGGCGCAAGGCTATCTGTTCAGCCGTGCGGTCTCGGCCTCCGAGATTATTTTCGATCGCCCCATGGTGCTCAAGCGCGACCCGCAGGCTGCGTGACCACCGGCGGCGTCGGTTTGCCGTCAGGCGACGCGATAACGGGCGATGATGCCTTCGTCGACGTCGATGCCCAATCCGGGGCCTTGCGGCACCTGCATGTGTCCGTCGCTCGCCATGATCGCTTCGCCCAAAGGCGTTGCTTCGAGCTCGCAATAGAATCTCTCGCACATGGCGTCGGGAAGGCGCGCGGCGATGACGTGCAGTGTCGCGATCAGCCCGGGGCCGAAATAGGGCGAATGCGGCATGACGCGAATGCCGTGCTGCTGCGCCACGGCGATCGCCTTGCCCATGGCGATGATGCCGCCGATTTTGGTGACGCTCGGCTGGAATATATCGAGCGCGCCGAGTTCGATGGCGAGCCGCGCCTCGGCGGCGTGGCCGATATTTTCGCCGGCGGCGATGGTGACGCCGGTGTCGCGGCGGATGCGCGCCATGGTGTCGTAATCGTCGACCGGATCGACCGGTTCTTCGAGCCAGGCGAGATCGTAAATTTTGAGCTTGCGCGCCATTTCGAGGGCCTCATCCGGCGGCCAGGCGCAATTTGTGTCGACCATGAGCGCGATGTCGGGGCCGGCAGCCTCGCGGCCTGGGGCCACGGTCTCGACCAGGTGCTCGTGCAGCTTGATCGCGGTATAGCCGCGTCCGATCGCCTCTGCGGTGTAGCGGGCGACCAGATCGGGTTTGCCGTAGCGCAGCAGGCTCGCATAGGTCGGAATGCGATCCCGGGTAGCCCCGCCGAGCAGGCGATAGATCGGCGCGCCTTGCGCCTTGCCGGCAATGTCCCACAGCGCGATGTCGATGCCGGCGAGCGCGAAACTGACCGGCCCGTGCCGCCCCATGGCGTGCAACTTGCGCTGCAAGTCGGCCATGAACGCGGGCACGTCGGTAAATTCACGGCCCTCGCACAGCGGCGCCACGACGCGCAAGACCGCCTCTCGCGTCAGCGCCGAAGCGGCAAAGCCGAACGCCTCGCCCCAGCCGGTAATGCCCGCATCGGTGTCGACGCGCACGAACAATGTCTCCATATGCGTCCACGGCCCGAACGGCCGCATCGGCTTCGGCCCGCCGTGCTCGTAGGGCACGGCGATGAGAATGGGTTCGACGCGGGTGATCTTCACGTTTTCCTCCTGGCTTCTGGGCCTCAGGGACATTAGACAGCAAGCCGACGCTCCGCACAGCGTGATTCCGCCATGGCTCCTTTGCGACCCGCAGAACTATCCGAAGTGGCCTCGTTGCTGACGCAAGGATTGGCGCTGCATCAAGCCGGGCGATTGGCCGAGGCGGAAAAAATTTATAGTCAAATCCTTGCCATCGATCCGGATCAGTTCGACGCTCGACACCTGCTTGGCTTCATATTTCATCAACGCGGCGATTCCGCACAAGCGGTCCGTCACATGGACTTGGCGCTGCAGAAAAATCCCGACAACATCCTGGCGCTGAACAATCGCGGTATCGCGCTCAATGTGCTCAAGCGGTTCGACGAGGCGCTGGCGAGTTACGACCGGGCCATCGCCATGCGGGCGGATTTCATCGAGGCGTTGCTCAATCGCGGCAATACGCTGCAGGAATTGAAGCGGTTCGATGAGGCGCTGGCAAGCTTCGACCGCGCGGTTGCGATACGGTCAGATCACGCCGTGGCCCATTACAATCGGGCCAATGCGCTGCACGCGCTCGAGCGGTTTGACGAAGCGCTGGCGAGCTACGACCGTGCGTTGGCGCTGCGGCCGGGCTATGCGGAGGTGCTGGTCAATCGCGGCGTCACGCTCCACGCGCTCGCACGCTTTGTGGATGCGCTGGCGAGCTACGATGCCGCGGTCGTGCTGTGGCCGGGCGGTGACGCGGCATTCGCCAATCGCGGCATGGCGCTCCACGCGCTCAAGCGGTTCGACGAGGCGCTGGCGAGCTTCGACCGCGCGTTGGCGCTGCGGCCGGATAGTGCCGAGGCGCTCGGCAGCCGTGGCGTGACGCTTCATGCGCTGCGGCGGTTCGACGAGGCGCGGGCGAGCTACGATCGCGCGCTGGCACTGCGGCCGGATAATGCTGAAGTCCACGTCAATCGCAGCGTGACGCTTCTTGAATTGAAACGATTTACCGAGGCGCTGACGAGCGGCAACCGGGCGCTGACGCTGCGGCCCGATTACCCCGAGGCGCATTCATGCCGCGGCAACGCCTTGACCCTGCTGAGGCGATTCGACGAGGCACTGGCAGACTATGATCGTGCGCTGGCGTTGCGGCCCGACTATGCCGAAGCGCACACCAATCTCGGCGTTACCCTGCATGCGCTCAAGCGGTTCGACGACGCGCTGCAATACCACGAGCGCGCCGTTGCGGCGCGGCCGGATTTCGCCGAGGCGCACTACAATGAGGGTTTGTGCCGGCTCCTGACCGGCGATTTCGAGCGCGGCTGGGCCAAGCACGAATGGTGGAGGGACATTGAGCAGTTCAAGCACACCAAGCGGAATTTCGTGCAGCCGCGATTGACCGGATCGCAGGAGATCGCCGGTAAGACTATTCTGCTTCATGCCGAGCAAGGTTTTGGCGACACCATTCAATTCTGCCGTTACGCACCACGGATTGCAGCGTTGGGCGGGCGCGTGATCCTTGAGGTGCAAAGGCCGCTGCACGATCTGATGCAGACGCTTCCCGTCGCGGCGCAAATCTTATCGAAAGGCGATCCTTTGCCGGATTTCGATATGCACTGCCCAATGCTCAGCCTGCCGTTGGTGTTCGGCACGGAGCTCGCGACGATACCGCGCGAGACGCCCTATCTGCGAGCATCCGCGCAAACGGCGGCGGACTGGAGCGCGCGGCTGCCGCCAAAAACGCGTCCGCGCATAGGCCTGGCCTGGTCCGGCCGGCCGGAGCACAACAACGATCAAAATCGATCGATCGATCTCGCGTCCTTTTTGTCGCCGCTGGAAGGGATCGATGCGACCCTCGTCAGCCTGCAACGCGAGGTTCGTGCCGCGGATGCAGTCGTCTTGCAGAAACGGAGCGACGTTATTCATTTCGGCGAAGAGCTGAAAGATTTCTCCGATACCGCGGCGCTGGCCGCGAATATGGACCTCGTCATCGCGGTCGATACCAGCGTCGCCCATCTCGCCGGTGCGCTGGCGAAACCGGTCTGGGTGCTGCTGCCATTCATTCCCGATTGGCGTTGGCTGCTCGATCGCGACGACAGCCCGTGGTACCCGACGGCGCGGCTTGTTCCGGCAGGACGACAGCCGCCGATGGGACAGCGCTTTTGTGCCGCCTGCGCGCCGCTTTGGACGATTTTTTGCACCGGAAATGACCGGCATGCGTCGTAAAAAACAATAATTAATTCAATTAGATACGACGAAAAACGAATTTGTGTCTACAGTCACATCGCCAAAGCCCAGGAAACGCGGTTGATTAGAGTCAAAGAACACTTGGGAGAGCGTGATGAACCATTCAATTTACAGTGCCGACCGCCGGACACATTTGAAGATTGTCGTGGTCGGTCTTTTGTGCGCGATCTTGGTCGCCGCCATCGGCACGTTCGCTCACGTCAGCGACGTCGACCTCGGCACGACGCAACTCGTCAAGGCCGGCCAGCCCACGGCCGTGACCGGACAGCCTGCCCGACATCCGCTAACGTTCAGTTTGTTCGTCAACGTCAGAAAGGGAGGCACGAGTCATGCCCCCACATGTCACCGAGCGTTCAAATTCCTCGCGCTATGACGGCATCGAGATCATGACGATCGGCCTCGGCGTTTTGCTGGTCGTCACTATAGCCTGCGTGTTCGGGATTTGATTTTGCGACGCGGCGCAGATCAAATCGCCTGACGATCCATGATGGCCTAATACACCACGACGCTGCGGATGCTCTTGCCGTCACGCATGAGCTCGAACGCCTTGTTGATGTCGCCAAGCGGCATGGTGTGGGTGATCATCGGGTCGATCTCGATCTTCTTGCGCATATACCAGTCGACGATCTTGGGCACGTCGGAGCGGCCGCGGGCGCCGCCGAAGGCGGTGCCGCGCCACACCCGGCCGGTGACAAGCTGGAACGGCCGCGTGGCGATCTCCTGCCCCGAGCCGGCGACGCCGATGATGATGCTCTGGCCCCAGCCGCGATGGCAGCTCTCCAGCGCCATGCGCATGAGATGCACGTTGCCGACGCACTCGAAGGTGTAATCGGCGCCGCCGATCTGGTCGGCGCCGCTCTTGGTCATGTCGACCAGATGGGCGACGAGGTCGCCGCCGACCTCCTTCGGATTGACGAAATGGGTCATGCCGAAGCGTTCGCCCCAGGCCTTCTTTTCCGGGTTGAGATCGACGCCGATGATCATGTCGGCGCCGGCAAGCCGCAGCCCCTGGATGACGTTGAGCCCGATGCCGCCGAGACCGAACACGATCGCTTTCGCGCCCGGCTCGACCTTGGCGGTGTTGATCACCGCGCCGATGCCGGTGGTGACGCCGCAGCCGATATAGCAGACCTTGTCGAACGGCGCGTCGTCGCGGATTTTCGCCACTGCGATTTCCGGCAGCACGGTGAAATTGGCGAAGGTCGAGCAGCCCATATAGTGGTGCAGTTTTTTGCCATCCAGCGAAAACCGCGACGTGCCGTCGGGCATCACGCCCTGGCCCTGGGTGGTACGGATCGCGGTGCACAGGTTGGTCTTGCGCGACAGGCACGACGGACAGTTGCGGCATTCCGGGATGTAGAGCGGGATGACGTGGTCGCCCTTTTTCACGGTCGTCACGCCCGCGCCGACATCGACGACGATGCCGGCGCCCTCGTGGCCGAGGATCGCCGGAAACAGCCCCTCGGGGTCGGCGCCCGACAGAGTGAACTCGTCGGTGTGACAGATGCCGGTCGCCTTGATCTCGACCAGAACCTCGCCGGCACGCGGGCCTTCGAGCTGGACGGTGGTCACTTCGAGCGGTTTGCCGGGGCCGAAGGCTACGGCGGCGCGAACATCCATGGCGCTCCTCGCGTGCTTTGCAAAAGCGTGGCTTGGTGATTGACTTAAGCGTGGCGGCGATTATCGGGAATTTCGTCCCCACAATGCAATCGGTTCGGGAGCCGACCATGGCGGATGCGCCGCGGCTGGAATTGATCTTCGCGGCCAACGTGTCGGTCGGGCCGCCGCTCGATTGCGGCGACGTCGGCAAGGGCGCGCGCCGTATCGTCCCGATCACCGGCGGCGAATTTTCCGGACCCGACATCCGCGGCAAGGTGCTGCCGGGCGGCGCCGATTGGCAGATCCTGCGCGGCGACGGCGTGTCGGAGCTCGAGGCGCGCTACACGCTGCAGACCGACGACGGCGCACTGATCAGTGTCCGCAATCTGGCGCTGCGCCACGGTCCGCCCGACGTCATGGCGGCGCTCGCCGCCGGCCGCGCCGTCGAGCCGGGCAGCTATTATTTCCGCGGCGCCACCTTCTTCGAAACCGGCGCGGCGCGCTATGGCTGGATCACCAAGTGCATCGTCGTCTGCACCGGCGAACGCGAGCCCGCCGGCGTAGAACTCAAATTTTATAAGGTGCTGTGATTTGATCGATCATTTGCGCCGCTTGTCGCCGGGTCTCCTGCTCTGCATCGCGATAACGATCGTCGCGATCCTGCTGCAGGCCGTCGAAGTTCATTTCGCCGGGCATGCTTATCTCGAAGCGCTGGTGCTCGCGATCCTGCTCGGCGTCGCCATCCGCACGGCATGGACGCCGGCAAAGCGCTACGTCCCCGGCATCGCGTTTTCCGCAAAACTCCTGCTCGAAGTCGCGGTCGTCTTGCTGGGCGCGTCGGTGAGCGTCGCGACCGTGCTGGCGCTTGGGCCGATCCTCCTGGTCGGCATCGCCTCCGTCGTCGCCATCGCGCTCGGCTCGAGCTTCATCATTTGCCGGATGCTCGGCTTGCCGTTGCGCATGGCCATCCTGATTGCCTGCGGCAATTCGATCTGCGGCAATTCGGCGATTGCCGCCGTGGCGCCGGTGATCGGCGCCGACGGCGACGACATCGCCGCGTCGATCTCGTTTACCGCGGTGCTGGGTGTCGTCGTCGTCCTGACCCTGCCGCTACTGGTGCCGATCCTGCAATTGTCGCTGACGCAATATGGCGTGCTGGCCGGCCTGACCGTATACGCGGTGCCGCAAGTGCTGGCGGCGACCTTGCCGATCGGCGCGTTGAGCAACCAGGTCGGAACGGTGATCAAGCTGGTGCGGGTGCTGATGCTGGGCCCGGTGGTGCTCGGACTGTCGCTGCTCGCGCGCGACCTGCGAGCCGACCCGCGGCTCGGTCGCGCCAACCGCCGCAGGCCGGATGTGCACGAGCTGGTGCCGTGGTTCATCACCGGCTTCCTCGTGGTCCTGATCGTCCGCTCGCTCGGGCTGATCCCGCAAAGCGTTTTGCCCACCGTCACCCACGTCGCCGCGATATTGACCACCATCTCGATGGCGGCGCTCGGCCTGGGCGTCGACGTTCGCGTCGTGGCCAAGAGCGGCGTGCGGGTGACGCTCGCGGTGACGGGATCGCTGATCATTCTCGGTCTGATCAGCTACGGGCTGATCCGCCTGGCCGAAGTATCTTAGCAACTCTGCTATTTCGCCCGCCCCAGCCAGCGCATCAGCGCCACGGCGTTGTTATGGGTCTCATCGCGCGCCGCGTAGAGCAATGTCACCGGCCGGCTGCGCGGCAGCTTGCGCAAGTCCGCAAGCGCCGTCCGCGCCGGCTCCCGTTTGAGCTCGCGGCCGTAGGCCTTGACGAATTCATTCCATTTTGCCGGATCGGCATGCACCATGCGGCGCAGCTCATCGCTCGGCGACAGGTCTCGCAGCCACAGATCGATGTGCGCCTTTTTCTTCGCGATGCCGCGCGGCCACAGCCGATCGACCAGCACCCGCAAGCCGTCGTCCTTGCTGGCGGGCTCGTAGATCCGCTTGATGCGAAAGCGGCGGGCTGGTCGGGCTGACTTTCCTGGTGGCTTGGTTGCGGGCATTGGGCTGCGGCCTCGCGCTAATTCTTCTCCGGCGCAATCACGATCTGTGTCTGCGTCACCAAGGCACACAGCCTGCCGTCGTTGCGGGTGATGCGTGTCTGCCAGACCATGGTGGTGCGGCCGCGATGCAGCGGCGTGCATTCGGCGCGCGCGGTGTCGCCGACCGGGATCGGCGCGAAGAAATTGGTCTTGCTCTCGATGGTCGCGGTGCGTCCGCCTTCGGGCAGGTTGGCAAAGGTCGCGGTGCCGCCGAGATTGTCGGCGAGCGCCATCACTGCGCCGCCATGCATCGCGCCGAACCGGTTGTTGAGCTCCTCGCGCACGAAAAGCTCGGCTTCGACCTTGTCCTTGGATAGGTGCGTGATCTTCATCCCCATGAAGTCGGCAAAGGGCGGCTGCAATTCGGCTCCGCGATTTATTACGACGACCTCGAGCTACGGCTGATGAAATGAAGGGCGCGGCCGAAGCCGCGCCCGGGCAGTTTAAACTAGCGCTGATGGAATTACTGCTGCGGCTGCGGCACGACAGGGATGCTTCCAGTTGGCCGGGGTCACCACGCGATACTCGGCGGTGAGTGTACGTTCAACGGCCGTCGATGCTAGTCCTTCGGGTCGAGCATGGATCGCTTGAAATGGGTTGGCGGGGCTAAGATTCGTCTGTCCGTACAAGGGATTGAGAAATATTCTTGCCATGCGGTGGCAATTGGCGTTCAGCGGAAACAAGTGGTGGCGCAAGTAGTGGCGAATGTGTCGACGCGAGTCCATCGCCGGACAAATCCTGCGATCACCGATCGGTGACTGGAACGATCCGCCGTGCCGCGAGATTGCCCAAGTACGGCCCTTGCGCGGCCACCCTGCCATTTCAGTTTTGAACCGTAACCTCGACTCAGCCGACTAATCGGTCAAGGGCAGGGGTCAAACGCTGCTCCGGGTCCGCGCGCGTTGCTTTAGGCGACCGCTCGGGAGGCTTCGATGATGATGGATTTGGACCGACCGGATCTCGAAACGCTCGCCGCGGTGATTGCGCATTCGCAAATCGTCGTAGCGGCGCCGCGCAAGCGTCTGCCTGCCGGATTCGACGAGGTCGATATCGCAATCCTCGACTGGATCGTCGCTGAAACCCGCTACGCCGGGCGCAGCTACCTGCCGATGTGACCTGTCACTGCGTGGCGTTGGGTAGCGCCGCGGTGGACAGACCGACCGTCCGGCCAGGGAAGCCCGCGGCATCGAAATAGCGCGCATTGCCGACCATCTGCATGTTGAGGACCGTGACGAGGCCGTTCGACGCCGGCTCCGACGTCACAACGCGGCTGGTGACGTTGGGCAGCGCGCCATTCGGCAGCGTCTCGGCGAGCACGCGGCCCACCAGCTTGCCGTTGTCGTGCACGTCGAGCTGCATCAATTGCGCGATGGTGCGGCCGAGATCGGCATTGCTGGCCGGGGCCGGATCGATGAAGCCCGATTTGAAGTCGGGTCCCTGCATTGCCATGAAATTCCAGGTGTCGGCGCGGCTGAACGAACCATGCATGCCCTGGCCTTGCTGGAGAATGGTATCGGCAATCTCCACCGTGCACCGCACCGGCTCGCCGCATACGGTGTCGAAGGAGCGGAAATTGACCGCGATCGCCGGATGCGGGGTAATGGCGCTGCCTTCGAGCGCGATGTCGTCGAGCGACAAAGTGCCGGGGAATTTGCCAAGTTTGGTATCGACGAACAGGCCGCTGACGTAATCTTGCGTCAGCAAGAAATCGACGATGCGCTTGGCCAAAGCTTTGTCGCCGTCGGGCAGGTAGATCAGATCCGATCCGCCATTGGCGGCCACCACCGCTTTCGGCTTGTTGGCGTCGCCGCCGATAAGGCCGTTGCCGTTCTTAGTGTGCTGGCCGTCGCCGATGGTCCTGTAGCCGTCGTCGGGATCGATCAACGGCATGTTGAGCGCATGCGCCAGATCGAGCGCGACGAAACCGAGCGGCAAGCGGCCGGCGGGCGCGTCGGCAAATTTCATTTTCATCGTGGCGCTGGTCTGGCTTTCCTTGGCGATGGTCGAGAAACCATGGTCGGCCGTGGTGATGATATCGGTTGAATCGAGGAGGCCTAGATCACGTAGCGCGGAGCGGATGCGCGCCAAGTCGTCGTCGGCATTGCGGATCGCAGCGAGCGACGTCGGCCCGTTGATGCCGGGAACCAGCGCGTTCAAACTGTCGCCTTGATTGTGCTGGGAACCGTCGGGATCGCGCGACCAAAACACCAGGACGAATGGCTTGTTGCGCTCCTTGAACAGCGGCAGCACCGCCTTCGTCGTTACCGCGGCAAAATAATCCTGCTGCACCACGTTGGCGGTGAGCGTGCCGGGCGTGGTCATGTTGCCGGCGGCGCCGTTGACGCCGCGCGTGGGCGCCGTGAGCGACAGGTTCGCCGCTTGGAGCCGCTGCGTGATTTCGGCGGACAACGGGATGCCCTTCGGCGTGCCCGTGGCGTCGTCGACCAAGATCGTTTGCGCGCCGGAGCGCTCCGTCGGATCGAAGATCAGGGCCGGGCCGACCTTGCCGATCGAGGCCGTGCTGTAGCCCTTGTCGCGGGCGAGTTTGAGGATCGTCGCCTCGTCGAGGTAATTGCCGGCAAAATGCTCGTCGACGTCGCCGAGCACTGCGTCGTTTTCCAGAAACGGCGTAAGCGTATTGCCGGCGCCCGGCACCCGGAAGCCGGCGTAGATCGTGTTGGAGAAGTCGCCGGTGTCGCCAAGCATGTGGCCGGTCGCCATGCCCGACGCGTTCGCAGTGGTAAATGTCGGGAACAGCGCGTGGCTGTTGCGCAGGCTCACGCCTTCGCGCGCGATCGCCGCCATGGTCGGCGCGGTCGAGTCGTCGACCATGCGAAAGCGCAGACCGTCGGCGACGAACAGGACGATATTGTGCGGCTGCGCGGCGCCTGGGCGAAAGCGGTGGAGGTGAGCATGGCCGACAGCACCGTCGTGCCGAGAATAAGCAGCGGACGCATGGGGCAACTCCCGAGCTTTGAGGGAAGCCACGTTTTGCAGAGATCGTATGACGCCGATGTGACGGTGGCGATGGGAGTGTGGCCTATCCCATTCGAATTTTAGGGTAACGGCTTGCGGCTGCTGGCCGGCTTAAATCAGCCGGGCTTCGCCGATGAAACGCCTCGCCAATAAAAAAGGCGGCCCCCTGCAGCAGAGTGGGAGCCGCCAAAGGTCCGCGTGACAGGAGTTGAGACACGGACCGTAACTTGCGGGCGGCCATCATGCCCGCAAGGAAGGAAGAGCCGGTGGACTTTCAGTCCACCGGCTTGGCCGATTACTCGCCCTCTGTACCGATCGCGTAGGCGGTCTCGCCGTGCACCGCGTCGTCGCCAACCTTCAAGGTCGCCTCATCCATGCGCAGCGGCACGATGAAGCCGATCACCTTGAGGATGATGTAGGTTGCGATGATGTTGTACACGATGATGAAGGCTGCGCCGTAGAATTGCAGCAGAAGTTGTGGCGCATTGCCGTAGAGCAGGCCCGTAATGCTGACGCCGGGCGCTTCTTTGTCGGTGCCGATATACTGCAGCATGTCCGGGTTGGCGAAGACGCCGACCAACAGACCGCCCATCAGGCCGGCGACACCATGGGTGGAGAACACGCTCAGCGTATCGTCCACCTTCATCATGAAGCTGCTCTTTTGCAGCTTGTTCATGCTGAGCCACGGGATGATGCCAGCGCAGACGCCGATGGCGATCGCACCCCAGCCGTCGACATAACCGGCGCCGGGAGTGATGGCGACCAGACCGGCGATCATGCCGTTGACCGCGCCGATGACCGACGGCTTGCCGTAGGCCATCTTGTCCAAGATCGTCCAGACCAGCAGAGCCACTGCGGTGGCAGTGTTGGTGTTGAGCACCGCGGCACCGGCGTCGGCGTTGGCGAAGTACGGGTCGCCGCCGTTGAAGCCGTTCCAGCCGATCCACAGGATGCCGGCGCCGACCAGCGTCACCAGCAAGCTATTGGGCGGGAAGTTGTCGCGGTCAGCTTGGATGCGCGGGCCGATGACCCATGCGGCAACGAAGCCCGACGTGCCGGCAGCGAGATGGATGACGTAGCCACCCGAGAAGTCCGCCACGCCCAAGCCGGCGAGCCAGCCGCCACCCCAGAGGCTGAACGCGCCCACGGTGTAAACCAGCGTCATCCACACCGGGCAGAAGATCATCCATGCCGTGAAGTTCATGCGACCTAGCACTGAACCCGCAAGGATGATGACGGTGATCGCTGCGAACACAAACTGGAAGTAGACCAGCGTCGCCATCGGAAAGGCCATCGGGGGCATGCCCGCTGCTGCCTCCGGAACTATGGCTTGACCGAGCGTAAACGAGGCCGAAGTCGCGAGTTGCGGCATTCCGAGGAAGGTTTGTCCAGCGATCGAGAGCCAAGCATGGCCGAACGCCATGTTGTAATCGAACAAAACCCAAACGACGAGAACCGAAGCGAAAGCGTACATCGCCATGAAGGCGGAGTTGATCGCCCACTTCTTTTTGACGACGCCGCCGTAGAGAACGACGAGGCCGGGTATACTTTGCAGACCAACGAATGTTGCGGCTGCCAACTGCCAGGCGTTATCGCCTGTGTCGAGCCATTGTGGTGACGGTACGAGTGCCATTGTTGCCTTCCCCCAGTAAAATGCGGCCTGCGCGCCGGAAGGCACACAGCCGAATGCCAGCGGACTTCGCAAAAACTATGCCAGCCAATCCAGCATTGACTGGACATATATTCTGATGAAGGTTGTGGCTCAGCCTAAGTCGTGGTGACTATAAAATCTGCAGTATGATTACAAAGTGGGCAGTCGAATGGGGCAACCAGAGGGGCCGACTAGGTCAATGACAAAGCTAAGTCGGCCATTGGCGGGGCTCGCTGCCGCGTTGGTGGTCGGTGTTGCCGTTCCCGCGGTCAGTGCTGAAGCCCAGCATGGCGAACGGGACATCACTTGCATGAACAAAGCGAGCGGTACGACCTGGCAAATCAAGGTCGATTACGACCACAACACGGTGGATAGGAATCCGGCGAGCATCAGCGCCTCCAAAATCGCATGGCGCGATGCGAACGATGGCTGGCGCTATACGCTTGATCTCAAGTCCGGCGATCTTACTGTGGTCTTCGCCTCCTCCATGGGCGGTAACATGTACTTTCATCGCTGCCTGCTCGACCACTGAAGTCTCGAGCGCGCAATTGAGTTCACCCCGTCATCTCCCGGGCTAACCAGCGCCGCACGGACCAGGATCAGGGCGATGGCTGAGCGGGTTTCCGGCGTCAAGGCAAGCGTGGGGTTCGCCTCGGAGACCGGGCCGCGCGAGCGCAACGAAGATTTCGGCGGCGCCGTGTTCGGCTGGGAGCTGCCGAAACCGCGCCGTGACGTTGTCGCCGCCGTCGCCGATGGCATTGGCGGCGCCAAAGGCGGCCGCATCGCCGCCGAAACCGCGGTGCGCGGCTTCCTCGACGGCTTTTGCGACCTGCCCGAGACCATGGAGGTGCGGCGCGCTGCGGCGACCGTCATCAGCTCGCTCAACAGCTGGATCTACTCCCAAGGCAAGCGCGACCCGGCGCTCGCCGGCATGGGATGCACCTTCACCGCGATCGTGCTGCGCGGGCGGATCGCGCATGTGCTGCATGTCGGCGACAGCCGCGCCTATCGGCTCGGCGGCGACCGCCTCGCGCTGCTCACCACCGACCATGTGCGCGAGGGCACCACAGGTTCCGGCCGCTCCAACATCCTGTTCCGCGCGCTCGGTGTCGAGACCGAAGTGCGGCTCGACTACGCCACCCAGCCGGTGGCGCTGCACGACCGCTTCCTGTTGTGCAGCGACGGCGTGCACGGCTATCTGGCGCCCGAGGCGATCGCCGACATTTTGCGCGAGCGCTCGGCGTCGGAAGATTCCGCGCGCGCGCTGGTCGCCGCCGCGCTAGATGCCGGCTCGGCCGACAACTGCACCGCCATGGTGATCGACGTGGTCGAGCTGCCGACGGCGGAATCGGCCGAGGTCGTCGGCTCCGCCATCATGCAACTGCCGCTGATCCCGACGCCGATCGTCGGGGAGGCGATCGACGGCTTTCTGTTGAAGGTGCTGGTGTCCGACGGCCGCTACAGCCGCTTGTTCGGCGCCGTCGACGAGATCGAAGGCGGCGAGGTGGTGTTGAAATTTCCCAAACCGCAGGTCGCGGCGGTCGCCACCTACCATGCGGCCTTTGTCCGCGAAGCCTGGGTTGGCGCGCGCGTCAACAGTCCGTGGATCGGCAGCATCATCGAATTGCCGCCCGGCCGGCAAACCTGCCTTTACACCGTCATGCCGCTCTATCAGGGCGAGCTGTTGTCGACGCGGCTGGCGCGCCGTCCGGCGGTAGGTCTGGAGGAGGGTCGCAACATCGCGATCAAGCTGGCGCGGGGGGCTTCGGCGTTGCACCGCGCCGGCATCATCCATCGCGATATCAAGCCCGACAACGTGATCCTCGAAAGCGGCGGATCGCTCAAGCTGATCGATCTCGGCGTGGTACGCGTTCCAGGCCTCGAGGATTTTCCGCCCGAGGACATTCCCGGCACGCTCGGTTATATGGCGCCGGAAATGATGGCCGGCGAACCCGGCAACGAGGCGACCGACATTTACGCGCTGGGCGTCACCATGTTCCGCGCCTTCGCCGGCGAATTTCCCTACGGCAATCTCGATGCCGTCAGTCCCCCGCGCCGCAACCGGCCGATACCGCTCGGCGAGCTGCGGCCGGATCTGCCGGCCTGGCTGCAGACTGTGCTGGCGCGCGCCGTCGCCACCGATCCGAACGAACGGTTTCGCGACATGAACGAATTTGCCATGGAGATGGAGCAGGGACCGGTGCGCGCGCCGCTCGCAGTACGCCGGCCTCTGACCCTTTATGAGCGTTCGCCGCTGCGCTTCTGGCAGGGCGTATCGGCGCTGCTGGCGCTGGCGCTCGCCGCCTCGCTGCTGCTACGGCATTAAATAGAGTCCAGTCCATAAAGTGGAAGCCAAAATGAATAGACGACACCTTTCTCTGGCGTGGACACTCAGTCTGGTCGCCGCGCTTGTTACGCTGGGCACGGCGCCGGTCCGCGCCGACGATTATCCGACTCGGCCGATCCGCATCCTGGTGCCCTATGCACCCGGCGGCATCGCCGATATCGCCGCGCGCATCGTCGGCGCCAAGCTCACGGAAGCGTGGGGCCAGCAGGTGGCGGTCGAGAACCGGCCTGGCGGCAACGGTTTTATCGCCATGGAGCTGACGGCGCGATCGAACCCCGACGGCTATACGCTGGTGATGTGCACCGTCGGTGACGTCGCGATCAATCCGGGACTGTTCAAGGAAATGCCGTACAACGTCGAGCGCGATTTTGCGCCGATTGCATCGATCAGCGATGCGCCGGTGGTGCTCGCCGCCCACGGCGCCAGTCCCTACAAGACCGTCAAAGACGTGATTGCCGCCGCCAAGGCCCAGCCGGGCATGCTCAATGTCGGCACGCCCGGCTACGGCAGCATCAATCAGCTCATTCTGGAATCGATGGCGCTCAATACCGGCACCAAGTTCGTCCACGTACCCTACAAGGGCGGCGCGCCGGCGGCGCAGGCGCTGGTGGCGGGCGACATACCGCTCGCGGTTTTGGCAAGCTCGACCGTGGCGCCCCATGTGCCGAGCGGCAATATCCGGGTGCTGGCGGTGACTTCGACCAAGCGCTCGCCGCTCAATCCGGAATGGCCAACCATGCAGGAAGAGGGCGCGGGCGACATCAACGCTTCGAACTGGACCGTGCTGCTGGCGCCCAAGGCGACGCCGCAACCGATCCTCGATAAGTTCAACGCCGAGGTGGTGAAAATCCTCAACATGCCCGACGTCAAGGAACGCTTCGCCGGCGGCGGCGTGGCGACCATTCCGTCGAGCGCGGCCGAGCTCGATGCCCGCGTCAAACGTGAGGCCGCGGTCTATCGCGTCATCATCGAGAAGGCCAATGTCCATGTCGATTGATGTCCAAGTCGACTGAGCGGCGTCATTGACATTTTCTCGATGGCACCGCAAAGGCAAATGGCCGGTTCGCGGGATTGCGTAGCGCGATGTTCAAGCGAATCCTGATTGCCAATCGCGGCGAGATCGCCTGCCGCATCATCAAGACCGCCCGCCGCATGGGCATCGCGACCGTCGCGGTCTATTCCGAAGCCGACCGCAACGCGCTCCATGTCGAGATGGCCGACGACGCCGTGCCGATCGGCCCGCCGCCCGCGGCGCAGAGCTATCTGGTCATCGATAAGATCGTCGCCGCCTGCAAGGAGAGCGGCGCCGAGGCCGTGCATCCGGGCTACGGCTTTCTCTCCGAGCGCGCCGCCTTCGCCGAGGCGCTGGCCAAAGCCGGCATCGTCTTCATCGGGCCCAATCCCAAGGCGATCGCCGCCATGGGCGACAAGATCGAGAGCAAGCGCGCCGCGGCGGCCGCCAAGGTCGCGACCGTGCCCGGCCATCTCGGCGTCATCGAGGACGATGCACAGGCGGAAAAAATCGCCGACGAGATCGGCTATCCGGTGATGATCAAGGCCTCCGCCGGCGGCGGCGGCAAGGGCATGCGCATCGCCCATAGCCGCGCCGAGCTGAAAGAGGGTTTTGCCCGCGCCCGCTCGGAAGCGAAGTCGAGTTTTGGCGACGACCGCGTCTTCATCGAGAAATTCATCACCGATCCGCGCCACGTCGAAATCCAGGTGCTGGGCGACAAGCACGGCCATGTCATCTATCTCGGCGAGCGCGAATGCTCGATCCAGCGCCGCAACCAGAAAGTCATCGAGGAATCGCCGAGCCCGCTGCTCGATGAAGCAACGCGCAAAAAAATGGGCGAGCAGTCGGTGGCGCTGGCCAAGGCCGTCGGCTACGACAGCGCCGGCACGGTCGAGTTCGTCGCCGGACAGGACCGCAGCTTCTACTTCCTCGAAATGAACACGCGGCTGCAGGTCGAGCATCCGGTGACCGAACTGGTCACCGGCATCGATCTGGTCGAGCAGATGATCCGCGTCGCCGCCGGCGAGCCGCTTACGCTCAAGCAGAGCGACATCAAGCTCAACGGCTGGGCGGTCGAGAGCCGCGTCTATGCCGAGGACCCGTATCGCAATTTTGCGCCGTCGATCGGCCGGCTGGTGCGCTACCGGCCGCCGGCCGAAGGCGAGCACGACGGCGTCACGGTGCGCAACGACACCGGCGTCTTCGAGGGCGGCGAGATTTCGCTCTACTACGATCCGATGATCGCCAAGCTCGTCACCCACGCCAAGACGCGCAGCGTGGCGATCGACGCCCAGGCCGACGCGCTCGACGCCTTCACCATCGAGGGCATTCGCCACAACATTCCGTTTCTGGCCGCCATCATGGCGCATCCGCGCTGGCGCGACGGCAAGCTCTCGACCGGCTTCATCGCCGAGGAATTTCCGCGCGGTTTCGAGCACACGCCGCCGACCGGCGCCATGGCGCGCGCCATGGCCGCCGTCGCGGTGGCGATCGATCATGTGCTCGGCGAGCGCAAGCGGCGGATTTCGGGACAATTGAACACCACGCTGACGCGGGAGCGCCGCCGCGCCGTATGGCTCGGCACGGAGGTAATTCAGGTCGACGTCGAGCGCGACGGCGACGCCATCGCCGTGACTTTCGAAGACGCTGCGATCCACAAATTGTCCTCGCCATGGATTCCGGGCCTGCCGCTGTGGCAGGGCACGATCGACGGCGCGCCGGTCGCCATGCACGTGCGCATGATCCCCAACGGCTTCGAGCTTGCTTACCGCGGCGTCGAGGCCAAGGCCTTCGTCTATACCGAGCGCGAGGCGCGCTACGCCCGGCTGATGCCGGTGAAGGTGCTCTCCGACAGCGGCAAGGCGGTGCGCTGCCCGATGCCGGGCCTCGTGGTTTCGATTGCGGTCGCCGAGGGCCAGGAGGTCAAGGCCGGCGAGACGCTGGCCGTGGTCGAGGCGATGAAGATGGAAAACATCCTGCGCGCCGAGCGCGACGGCACCATCAAGAAGATCCGCGTCAAGCCGGGCGACAGCGTCGCGGTCGACGCGGTGATCATGGAATTCGCCTAAAGCGCGGCCGCCGAATTTGGCATCATGCCGGCGTAGCCGGGGCCAACCATCATGCAGGCGCTGCGCTTTCTGTTCTCGCCGTCCGGACGGTTGGGGCCGCGGCCTTTTGTCATGGGCCGCAATCGCCGTCTATATCGCCGGCGTTGCGGCATCGCAATGGCTTACTGCTCCTGGGGTGCTTGCACGTCTCGGCTTATGGCCGTTCGGCATCGCCCAGGCCTTGTTGATCTGGGTCTGGTTCGCGCTTGCACGCCAAGCGGCTGCGCGACTGGCCAAGCCGCTCGACGGCCTCGCGGTGGCCGCCAGCCTTCTTTACGCGCTTTCGGTCGTGCTGCTGTTGATCGTGGCGACGGCGTTCTTCACCGCATCCTCCAGTGCAGCGACGGGTGCGAACCCGACAGGCGCACTTGGGCTCGATCCTGCTGCTCTCGATCGTCGCGTCCTTGGCAGGATCGTCGAGCTACGATCTCGGCTGGTTCGTCGTCGTGATCCTGATGGCGCTGGCGTTCTTGCCAATTATCGTGGCGGTTGCCGTCACGCTGTGGGCGGCGACGCGGCCGCGCGTCAACGAGGCATGATGTTGCACTTCGCCTACGGCGCGAACATGCATCGCGACATCATGCGCCGGCATGCTCCGCGCCGCCGCGCCCATCGGCACTGCCGCGCTTGCCGATCATCGTTTCATCATCACCGCCGACGGCTATGCCTCGGTCGCGCCGGCGCTTGCGCACACGGTTCACGGCGTGTTGTGGCGGATCACGCCGCGCGACCGCGTCACGCTCGATGCCTGGGAGAACGTTGCCGGAAAGCTTTACCGCGCCGACATTTTGCCGGTTCGTCACGCGGACCGGCTGCGGCCGGCGCTGGTCTATGTGGCGCGGCCGAGCCGCACCGGCCAACCGAAGGCGGGCTATATGGAGCTTGTGGTCGCGGCGGCGCGCGCCTGGCACTTGCCGAGCGACTATATTTCCTCGTTGCAGCATTGGCTGCCGCGGCGTCCGACGGGCGCAGGCTCCCGCAAGCTCGGAGACATCGCGTGGACGTGATGCGCCATGTGGTGATCCGCGGCCGGGTGCAGGGCATCGGCTATCGCGCCTGGACCGAATACACCGCGCTGGAACGCGGCCTGCAAGGCTGGGTGCGCAACCGCCGCGACGGCTCGGTCGAAGCGCTGTTCGTTGGACCGCCGGACGTCGTCGCCGCGATGATCGCCGCGTGCAATCAAGGTCCGCGCGGTTCGCGCGTCGACGGCGTCGATCAGCGCGACGGCACGGCGGAAGAGCTCAAACTGCGCCGGCGCGGCGAATTGTTCTCGGTGCTGCCGACGGTCTGATCGTCGATCGTCGCGCCGAATAGCGGCGCAAACGTGCTGCGCAAAACCATGTCGACCTCCGGCATCGAGACGGTCACACCGAGATCGGCCAGCGAGGTGACGCCGTAGCGCGGATCGGACACGCCGCACGGCACGATGCCGGAAAAATGCGACAAGCTCCGGCTCGATGTTGAGCGCAAATCCGTGCAGCGTCACCCAGCGCTGGATGCGGATGCCGATGGCCGCGATCTTGTCCTCGAATCCGTCGCCCTTGTCCGGCCGCCGCACCCACACGCCGATGCGGTCGTCGCGCCGCTCGCCGCGCACGTTGAAGGCGGCCAGCGTGCGGATGATCCATTCCTCGATGGTGGCGACGAAGCGGCGCACGTCCGGCGCGCGGCGCTTGAGATCGAGCATGACATAGCCGACCCGCTGGCCGGGGCCGTGATAGGTGAACTGGCCGCCGCGGCCCGCGCTGTGAACCGGGAAGCGCGCTTCGATCAATTGCTGCGGCTGCGACGAGGTGCCGGCGGTGTAAAGCGGCGGATGCTCAATGAGCCAGACCAGCTCGCGCGCTTCGCCGCGCGCGATTGCTTCGCGCGCGCGTCTCCATGGCGGCAAGCGCTGCGTCGTAGCCGACGCGGTCGTCGCTCACGCGCCATTCGACCGGCGGCGCGCCGGCTGGCGGCAAAAGCCCGATCGTCAGGTCGTCGCGCGTGTTAACCACCTGCTAACCATAGGAGGACAATAGAATATAGGAGCAAAGCATAAGCCACAAAGCGGGGGCTCCTTGGCGACACTCGACAATGTCTCGGTCAACATCGCGGTGGTGCTCGGCACGACCTCCATGCCGATCCATCAGGTGCTTCGCCTCGGCCGCGGCGCCATCATCGAGCTCGACGCCTCCGAGGAAGACGAGGTCCGCATCCTCGCCAACAACCTGCCGGTGGCCAAGGGCACGGTGATCGTCAGCGGCAACAAGATCGCCGTCGAGGTCAAGGAGCTGTTGCCGCGCTCGCCCGAGGCGACCTAGCGCTTCGCCGGCCCCTTTTCCGGCTCATCCCCCAGGATCGCCGGCCCTTGTCCCGCTATAACCGACCTGTTACATCCGCGCCGTCGCGTCGACCGGGCGCGCGTTCCACCCACATGCGGCCGTGGCGGAATTGGTAGACGCACTAGCTTGAGGTGCTAGCGGGGCAACCCGTGGAGGTTCGAGTCCTCTCGGCCGCACCAGCCTACGAGCTTCGGCTCGGCAAACCAAAAGACGAGAGAGACTGACGACGCGGCGTGCTCGCCGCGGCTCAGTGCGCCGGCGTCGCCATCGCGGTCATCGGCGAGACAAGCTCGGCGTGCTGGCCCGCGGGCGGGTGAGCGCGGGCGTGGCGATGGACGCTGATGAGACGGGCGTGCCGTGTGCGGCCGTGGTGCGGCTCGCTCGGCTCGCTCACGTCATTCGCTGCCGCGCTCGGCCGCGGCTCGAGCGCCGCGTCGACGATCTGCCCGTTCCTGCACCGGCCAGCCGATGTCGAGCAGGCTCGGCGCCGGGAGCTGCGCGGCCGAGGAGGGCATCGCGACCAGGGCTTGGTAGGGCCACGGCGAGGTTGCGATGCCGGCCTCGATCGATGACGAGTCGACTTCGATATCCGCGGTGCTCACCGTGTGGGTCAGCGCGTAATTCGGATCGAAAGCGCCTTCATCGGGTGCTGGCAAGTCCGCCGTTTCGGCTGCGGGGCTGTCGGAATATTTCGGCCAGGCCGGTCCATTGCCGCTGTCGTCCATGACCGCTTGCCCGGCCATCGACCACGCCACCGTCCATGCCGACCGTCCGGCAATCGGCCCCGGCGCCATCGTTGCCGATGGCACCACCTGCACGATGTGGAATCCTTTGTCCTTTAACGCCTTGAGCAGGCCGGGCAGCGCCGCGACCGTCCAGGGATGGATGTCGTGCAGCAGCAGCATGCCCTTGCCCTTGGCTTCGAGCCGGCTCATGGCGCGGGCGATGATTTGGGACGCCGAGATGTGGCGATGCCAATCGTCGGCCACGGCGTCGGTCGAGAACACGACCAGCGAACGCGCGGCAAGCTCGCTCTCGACGACGTCGGTGCGCCCAAAACCCGGGATGCGGAAGAACGGCGCCAGCCCGCCGGCTTCACCAAGCGCCGCGCTCACATTGTCGATGCCCGCATCGATCTCCCAGCGCACCTTCTCGTCCGATATGCGGTCGAAGCGGAGCGGATGATCCTGGCTGTGCGAACCGATCGTGTGTCCTTCGTCGTGAATACGGCGCACCACGGCGGGATAGGCTTTCGCCATTTCGCCGACCAGGAAATACAGCGCTTTCACGCACTGCGAACCGAGGATATCGAGGATCTGGTTGGAATAGGGCGAGATCGGACCGTCATCGAACGTCAGCACAACCTCATGATCGGCGAGCGGCAGCGTCTGCTGATAATTCAGCGTGCCGAGGCGCTGATATTCGCCCGGGTCGATGGTGATGACGCGGCTGGTGCCGATGGCGTCTGGATGTCCCGGGCAGTCCTGCGCGCGCGCAGCCGTCGCGGCGCCAAAAGTGACGCCGACCAACGCGCTCAAAATCGCAGCACTCAGGATTGCCCTTGGCTTGTTCATTTCCTCAGTCCCGGCCTGCTCGATAGCCGCAAACCGCTGGTACCTCAAAGTCGACCATACCCACCTCGTCCCTGAACCTCACATTAACGGACTGGGGCGCCGCCAAGCCCTTTTGACAAGCCCTGTTGATAAGTCAGGTAGTTAGCCGGGCTTTTCCTTAGCCTTAACCATACCTCCCTAATCTGCCGCGTCAGGAATTCCAGGACGGGGCGTGAGTATGAAGGCCGCTGCGGCAGCCCGGACACGGTGGGCGGCACTCCGGCGGCGCACGCCCGAGTCGAGGGCTGCGAGCGCACTACGCGGGGCAGCCTCGCACCTGTCCTCCTATGTGCTGATGGCGCTTGCGGTGGCGATGCTGGCCTGCGCCGTCGCCGGCTTTGCGGTCACGGTGCGGGAGGATCAGCGGCTCGCCGCCGAGCGTCACGCAGCGCTCGAGCTTGCGCTCGACGAAGTGCGCGGCGTGTTCGGCGACAGCGACGGTTTCGACGAGAGCAGACTACCGCTTGTCGCACGGCTCGCGGGCCTGAAGGATTTGCGCTTCGACACCGACGAGGACAGCACCACCGGGCGCGAAGCGCAGTCGCTGCACGATGGGCGCGGCCGCATCGTCGGCTGGTTCAGCTGGGCGGCCGACCGGACGCTGATCCGCGCCGAGATTTGGCTGTGGGGTCTGATCGGCGCAGTCGGGGCCGCGCTCGGCGCTCTGCGCCTTTCTCGCCGCCGGCCTGATCCAGCGGCTGGCGCGCTTGCTCGCGTCGAGCCTCAAGACCATCCGCAAGCTGACCCGCGAGGACGCGCTGACCGGGTTGCCCAATCATCGGGTGATGCTGGAAAGCCTCGACCGGGCGCTGGCGCGACACCGCTCCGGCGTCGTCGTTTTGGCGCTGATCGATATCGAGGGGTTTCGCGAGGTCAACGACACCCATGGCCGCGCCGGCGGCGATGCGCTGTTGAAAAGCATTGCCGAACGTCTTCACGCCAGCCTGCCGGCTGGCGCCCAATTCGGCCGCTTCGACGACGACGAATTCGCCGTCATCATGAGCAGCGAAGACAGCGCAAGCCGCAGGCGCGCTCGCCGAGGCGCTGCGGGCGTCGCTGCAGCGGCCGATCTTCATGGAGCAGAATTGGCAAATCAGCGCCGGCATCGGCATCGCTCAGGCGCCGGACGACGGCAGCACCGCCGAAGAGCTCAGCCGCCGCGCCGACCTCGCCTTGCGTGCCGCTAAGCGCGACGGCCGCGGCATGGTGCGGCGCTTCGAGCCCTCCATCGAGACGGAATATTCCGAAGAGCGCTTCATCCGGCGCGAGCTTGAATCGGCGCTCGCCTCGGGCGGCCTCGACGTGCATTACCAGCCCGTGGTCGCCGCTGCCGGCGGCGCCATGATCGGGGTCGAGGCGCTATTGCGCTGGACCCATCCGACACGCGGCGCCATCGGGCCTTCGGTCTTCATTCCGCTCGCCGAGCAGAGCGGCCTGATGCCCCAGCTCGGCGAATTCGTGTTGCGCCGCGCGCTGACCGATGGCGTGCGTTGGCCGAACCTGACCGTGGCGGTGAACCTGTCGCCGATCCAAATCCGCGACCGCAAGCTGGTCGATCTGGTCGCCGCCGTCATCGCCGAGAGCGGCATTGCGCCGTCGCGCGTCATCTTCGAAGTGACCGAAGGGGTTTTGATCGAAGACCCGCAGGAGACCTTGCAGCGGCTCGAAGCGTTGCGCGCGCTCGGGGTGAGCATCGCGCTCGACGATTTCGGCACCGGCTATTCGAGCTTGAGCTATCTGCAAAAATTCCCGTTCAGCCAGATCAAGATCGACCGTGCCTTTGTTGGTTCGCTGGGCACTACCGGCCATGCCGGCGCCATCATCCAATCGATTGTCGCGCTCGGCCATGCGCTCGGCATGAAAGTCTTGGCCGAAGGCGTCGAGACCGACGAGCAGCGCGTGCTGCTGCGGCTCGCCGGCTGCGACGAGATGCAGGGCTTTCTGTTCGCAAAACCGCGGCCGGCCGAGGCGATCGACAAGGTCGCTGTGCGGCCCAGCAATGGGCGCGCCGCCGCCAAGCTTGCGGCCGGTTCGGCACGCTGACAGGCCGGCGCGCAACGGCTATTGATGGAGTGCACCTTTGGCCTCGTCCACTGAGGCGATGGAGCGCTCGATGGTCCAGAACAGCTTTCCCGGTCTCGATTTCGGCCTCGGCAGCGATATCGACATGCTGCGCGACACCGTGCGGGCATTTGCCCAGAACAAGATCGCGCCGTACGCGGCCGAGATCGACCGCTCCAACAGCTTTCCGCGGGAGCTATGGCCGCAGCTCGGCGAGCTGGGGCTGCTCGGCGTCACGGTGGAGGAGGAGTGGGGTGGGGCGGGGCTTGGCTACCTCGCCCATTGCGTCGCCATGGAAGAGATTTCGCGCGCCTGCGCCGCGGTCGGGCTGTCCTACGGCGCGCATTCGAACCTGTGCGTCAACCAGATCCGCCGCAACGGCAGCGACGAACAGCGGCGCCGTTATTTGCCCAAGCTGATTTCCGGCGAGCATGTCGGCGCGCTCGCCATGTCGGAATCGGGCGCGGGCTCCGACGTTGTGTCGATGCGCACCCGCGCCGACCGCAAGGGCGACCGCTACATCCTCAACGGCTCGAAGATGTGGATCACCAACGGGCCGGTCGCCGACACGCTGGTGGTTTATGCCAAGACCGACCGCACCGCAGGCGCCCGCGGCATCACCGCGTTCCTGGTCGAGAAGACGTTTCCGGGTTTTTCGACGGGCCAAAAGCTCGACAAGCTCGGCATGCGCGGCTCCGACACCAGCGAGATCGTGTTCGAGGACTGCGAGGTGCCGGAGGCCAACGTGCTCGGCGTCGTCGGCAACGGCGTCAATATCCTGATGTCCGGCCTCGATTACGAGCGCGCGGTGCTGGCGGCAGGACCGGTCGGCGTGATGCAGGCCTGCCTCGACCTGGTCATCCCTTATGTCCACCAGCGCAGCCAATTCGGCCAGCCGATCGGCCGCTTCCAGCTCATCCAGGCCAAGCTCGCCGACATGTACGTGACGCTCAACGCCTCGAAGTCCTACGTCTATGCCGTGGCGCGCGCCTGCGATCGCGGCGAGACCACCCGCGAGGACGCCGCCGGCGCCATCCTCTATGCGGCCGAGCGCGCCACCTGGATGGCGCTCGAAACCATCCAGTGCCTCGGCGGCAACGGCTACATCAACGATTTTCCCGCCGGCCGGCTGTTGCGCGACGCCAAGCTTTACGAGATCGGCGCCGGCACCAGCGAAATCCGCCGCATGCTGATCGGGCGGGAGATTTTCGAGAAGACGCGGTAGTTTGCTCACCCCAGCCGCCGGTCGAACTCCAGCACCGCATTGAGCAGAACCTGCGCGCCGGCGGCGCATTCGTCAAAACTCGTCGATTCCGCTTCGTTGTGCGAAATGCCGCCGGCGCAGGGCACGAAGATCATCGTTGTCGGCGCCACGCGGGCGATATAGGCGGCGTCGTGGCCGGCGCCGGAGATCATGTCGCGCGATTTGAAGCCGGCTTTCTCGGCGCCGATGCGCACGCATTCGATCAGTTCGGGCGCGAACTTTACCGGGGGTGACTGCCAAATCCGCGTCTCGGTGTAGGTGAGCTGCAGCGGCGGCATCACATCGGCAAGCGCGGCGCGGAATTTCGCCTCCATGGCGTCGAGAACTTTTTCGTCCGGATGGCGGAAATCGACGCTGAAGAAAACCTCGCCGGGGATGACGTTACGGCTGTTCGGCTTGTTCTCGATCAGGCCGACGGCGCCGACCGCGTCGGGCGCATGCTCGCGGGCGATGGCGTCGATGCGCTCGATCATGCGCGCGGCGCCGATCAGCGCATTTTTGCGCAACGGCATCGGCGTCGTGCCGGTGTGCGCTGCCTCGCCCGTGACGGTGACTTCGTACCAGCGCATGCCCTGCACGCCCTGCACCGCGCCGATCATGCGGCCTTCGGCTTCGAGGATCGGGCCTTGCTCGATGTGCAGTTCGAACATCGCGGAAAATTTGCGCGCGCCGGCTTTTTCCTCGCCCTTGTAGCCGATGCGCGCCAACTCATCGCCAAAGGTCTTGCCGTCGCGGTCGGCGCGCGCATAGGCGTAGTCGGGCGAAAACACGCCGGCAAAGACGCCCGACGCCAGCATGGCCGGCGCGAAGCGCGCGCCCTCTTCGTTGGTCCAGTTGACGATCTCGATCGGCGCGTTGGTCTCGTAGCCGGTTTCGTGCAGCGTGCGCATGGCCTCCAGCGCGCCGAGGACGCCGAGCACGCCGTCGAACTTGCCGCCGGTCGGCTGGGTGTCGAGATGCGAGCCCATGGCGATCGGAGGGAGATTTGGGTTCTTGCCCGGCCGGCGCGCGAACATGGTGCCGACTTCGTCGACCGCGACGGTGCAGCCGAGCGCCTCGCATTGCGCCTTGAACCAGTCGCGCACCTGGCGGTCGAGATCGGTGAGCGTCAGCCGGCAGATGCCGCCCTTCGGCGTGGCGCCGATCTGCGCCGTGTGCATCAGCGTGTCCCAGAGCCGCTGGCCGTCGATTTGCAGGTTCTGCACGTCCGAAAACTCCGGCTGCCGGTGGCGGGGCAGGGGCCCATCATCCCCGGTATTTGCGGTTGAACCAAGCGGGCCGCGGCTGCGACCTTGGTGCGGGGGCACCGGCGGCGGAGTGAAACCATGCGCGCGCGGCTCGTTTCGGTGACCCTTGCGGCCCTGCTCGCCGCCGCCGTGGTCGCGCCCGCCGCACGCCCAATCGCGCAAGCCAACGGCGCGAGAGGTCGCGGCGATCCGCGATTGCGCGACCAAGACCAAGGACGATGTCGATGCCGGCGAGGGCCGTTGCCTGTTCAAGCTGGTCGCCGATCCCTGCATGGCGCCGGTCGGCAGCGCCGCCGACCGGGTCATGGCCGATTGCTTTCAGATCGAAGGAGTCGATCTGGGACGATCTGCTCAATGAAAACTACAAAAGCCTGCTCGGCGAGCTTGATGACAACCAGACCGCAAAGGCCCGCGCCATGCAGCGCGCCTGGATCGCCTATCGCGACACCACCTGCGGCTTCTACTACGACAAGATCCAAGGCACGATGGCGGGCTTCATGGAAGCCGCCTGCGTAACCCGTGAGACGGCGCGGCGGGCCATGCTGCTGGCCTTCTTCAGTCGGTTGTGAGGCGGGCGCTCTGGGGCAATGGCCGAATCGGTCATTGACATAGTCGGCCAGCGGCGCAATCACGCTGCCAGCGGCACACTAACTCATTGAATCTACGACAAATCAGCTATGATGCGCGCTGCCGGCAAACCCGGAGCGAGCGCCATGCTGCGCGTGCGACTGAAAGCCGACGGACGCCTGGTCGAAATCCTGCCCGACGGCAGCGAGCGAGCCATTCCTTCCGACCCGCGATCCATCGCCACCGCGGCGCATCAGGCGGCGCGCTCGGTGGATGCGCGCAGCCTCGACGCGACCTACGCCCGCAATGTGCGCGGACAGACCGGGCTGACCCAGGCCGCCTTCGCCGCCCGCATCGGCGTGCCGGTCGAGACCGTGCGCAATTGGGAGCAGGGCAAGCGCTCGCCGCGCGGCCCCGCCCGCGCGCTGCTCAAAGTCATCGAGCAGGCCCCGGACGCGGCATTTGCGGTGCTCGCCAAGGCGAATTCCCGCTAGCTGCGGAACGTCCCGGTCGTCGTCCGCATTGGGCTGGCATTCATGCCGGCAATAGCCGATCCTTGGTTCCCTAGGCGGCCTCAAGGAGCAGCGGATGGACGTGATCGAAAGTCATGGCGCCAAAATCCCGGTCATCGGGTTCGGCACCATGACGCTGAAGGACAATCTGTGCGTCGAGCTGGTCGAGGCGGCGCTGCATCTCGGCTACCGGCATCTCGATACCGCGCAGAACTACGGCAACGAGCGCGAAGTCGGCGAGGGCTTCCGCGCCTCCGGCGTGCCGCGCGAGGACGTCTTCATCACCACGAAAGTCTGGTTCAACCGCCTGGCGCCGGGCGATCTCGAGCGCTCGGTCGATGAAAGCCTGGAGCGGCTCAAGCTGCCGTGGGTCGATTTGCTCTTGATCCATTGGCCTAACGCACAAATTCCGATTGCCGACTCCATTGGCGCGCTGTGCAAGGTCAAGCGCTCAGGCCTCGCCAAACATATCGGGGTGGCGAACTACACCGTCGCCATGCTCGACGAGGCGACGAAGGCGGCGAGCGAGCCGCTTGCGGCCTTGCAGATCGAAACCCATCCCTATCTCGACCAGACCAAGGTGCTGGCCGCGGCGCACCGGCTCGGCTTGGCGGTGGTCGGCTATTGTCCGCTGGCGCGCGGCAAGGTGCCCGCCGACGCGGTGCTGCAGCACATCGGCCGCGCCCACAATAAATCGCCGGCGCAAGTGTCGCTGCGTTTCCTCGAGCAGGAGAAGATCATTCCGATCCCGCGCACGTCGAAGCGCGAGCGGCTCGCGGAAAATCTCGGCAGCCTCGAATTCAAGCTGACGGACGCCGAGATGGCGGAGATCGGCATGCTGGCGCGGCCGGGCTCGCGCATCGTCAGTCCGCCGCAGGCGCCGCAATGGGATAGCTAGGGGTGACCGCAGGCGCACCCGTACCGATCGTCGAGGCCAATGGGGCGCGGATTCCGCTGCTCGGCCTCGGCACCTGGGAATTGCGCGGGCGCACCTGCGCCCGCGTCGTCGAGCAGGCGCTGCGGCTCGGCTATCGTCACGTCGATACCGCTGAGCTCTACGAAAACGAACGCGAGGTCGGCGAAGGCTTTCGCGCCTCGGGCGTCAAGCGCAACGACGTTTTCGTGACCACGAAAATCTGGCCGAACCATTTCGCCCCGCGCGACCTCGAGCGCGCGGCGCGCGATTGCCTGGTGCGGCTGCGGCTGAGCGAGGTCGATCTGCTGCTGCTGCACTGGCCCAATCCGCAAATCCCGTTGCCCGACACCATCGGCGCGCTGTGCAAGGTCAAGCGCGACGGGCTGGCGCGCCACATCGGCGTGTCCAACTTCACCGTGGCGCTCATCGACGAGGCGTTGGCGGCGGCGAGCGAACCTCTGGTGTGCGATCAGATCGAATGCCATCCCTTCCTCGACCAGTCGAAAGTGCTCAAGGCCTGCCGCGACCACGGCATGGCGGTCGTCGCCTATAGCCCGATCGCGCGCGGCGACGCGCGCGACAACGCCGTGCTCGCCCGCATCGGTACGGCACACAAGAAGACCGCCGTGCAGGTCTGCCTGCGCTTTCTGGTGCAACAGGACATCGTCGTCATTCCGCGCACCAGCAAAGTGGAGCGGCTTTCGGAAAACGCGGCGATCTTCGATTTCGAGCTGAGCAGCCAGGAAATGACGGAAATCGCCGGCCTCGGCAGCCGCGACGGCAGGATCGTCGATTGGGCGTTTTCCGGCCGTCCGAAGTGGGATTGATTCAAAAACCCTCCCCCGTGTGGGGAGGGGTCGGGGTGGGGGTCGAGAGGTTAAGCGCGATCTTCGACGTTCTTACTTCCCTCCCCACCCTCCCCCACAAGGGGGAGGGAAGCCTCCGGGCGCCGCGAAGCGGCGAGCCCGGAATCCATATTCACGATTGGCGCAAGTTCTGCTCGGCCTGTGATTATGGATTTCGGGTTTGCTGCGCTCTGGGCGCCGGAAGCCGAGCGAAATCGATGCTCACGATGGGCACTCGGCGTGATCTGGATTGGTGTTCCCGCGCGGCCGTAGCGCGATCTTCTCGGCAAGCGGGATTCTGCTCGGCCTGTGATTATCGATTCCGGGTTCCTCGCTGCGCTCGGCCCCGGAATGACGAGTAGTCAGAACTCGACGTCGAGCTCTTCCAGCTCATCGGGCTCGACCTTGGCGGCGGCGATCCACTCCTGCATCTGCGGCAGCGCCATGATGGTGCGGCAGTATTGCGCCGAGACCGGATCGATGGCGACGTCGTAGGTGAGGAAGCGCGCGCAGACCGGCGCGTACATGGCGTCCGCGGCGCAGGGCTTCTCGCCGAACAGATAAGGTCCTTTGTACTTGGCGATGCATTCTTGCCAGATCGCCGTGACGCGATCGATATCGGCGCGCGCGCCGGCCCACGATTTGAAGCCGGGGAAATGCGCCTTCAGATTCATCGGCAGCGCCGAGCGCAGATTGCTGAAGCCGGAATGCATCTCGCCGCAGATGGCGCGGCAATGGGCGCGCTGCGCCTGGTCGGCCGGCAGCAGGCCGGCCTCCGGCTTGATCTCGTGCAAGTACTCGGCAATCGCCAGCGTGTCCCAGACCTTGAGCCCGTCGTGGGTCAGGCCAGGCACCAGGAACGATGGCGACAGCAGCAGCAATTCGGCCCGGGTCGAGGGGTCGTCGGTGCCGACATTTTGCTCGTCGAAATCGAGGTTCGCCATTTTGCATAGCAACCAACCGCGCAACGACCACGAGCCGTAGTTCTTGCTGGCGATGGTGAGAGTGGCCTTCGACATTCCGCGCTCTCGTTTTTCAAAGGTGGTGAGAACTCAATGCCTTATGACGCCTTGCCGATACGGCGGGTGATGCTGCGCGCTGCCCCCACGGCTTAGTTTTGCGCCCCATTCCCCGCATGTGCAGGATGTTCATATTCTTGTCGCAGTGCAACAAAAAATGCACTAGCTTTCCCAATTGGGTGAGGGGTCGCGGTACGCCGTCGTCGGACGGCCCACGGCGCCGTGGACCGCGGGATGCTGTACGTCGCATATCAAATGCACACCGACATTATGGTGCCGGTCCGGACCTGGGCGGGCATGGCGGCCAATTCCGGCGGCCCGCCGTTGCTCGCCGACCATCCGGCGATGCGCAACCTCACCGCGGTCTACGAGCTGATTGCCCGCGCCGGTCTGACCCATACGCGCCCGCCTTTCGGCATCGACCGGGTCACGGTCGGCAATCGCGAGGTCGAGGTGCGCGAGGAGGCGGCGCATGTGACGCCGTTCGGCACGCTGCTCCACTTCAAGAAGGACATCGCGACGGCGCAGCCGCGCGTGCTGATGGTGGCGCCGCTGTCGGGCCATTTCTCGACGCTGCTGCGGGCGACCGTGCGCACCATGCTGCCCGAGCACGACGTCTACATCACCGACTGGCACAATGCGCGCGACGTGCCGCTGACCGCCGGCCGGTTCGGCTTCGACGAATATATCGATCATCTGATCAAGTTCCTCGAGGTGATGGGGCCGGGCACTCACGTGCTCGCGGTGTGCCAGCCCTGCGTCGCCGTGCTTGCCGCCGCAGCCGTGATGGCGCAGGCCGGCAACAAGGCGCAGCCGCGCAGCATGACCTTGATGGCCGGACCGATCGACACCCGGGTCAATCCGACCACGGTCAACGAACTCGCCAACAAGCGCACCATCGAATGGTTCGAGCGAACGCTGACCGCTTCGGTGCCGCTGCGCTATCCGGGCGCGTTCCGTCGCGTCTATCCGGGCTTCGTCCAGCTCGCCGCCTTCATGAGCATGAACGTCGAGCGCCATGTCAAAGCGCACCGCGAGCTCTACGAGAATCTCGCCAACGGCGAACTGGAAAAGGCGGCGGTGACCAAAGCGTTCTACGACGAATATTTCGCCGTGCTCGATCTCACCGCCGAGTTTTATCTCGAGACCGTGCGCATCATCTTCCAGGAGCATTTGCTGCCGCTCGGCAAGCTGCAATGGCACGGCAACAAAGTCGACCCGACCGCGATCCGGCGCACCATGCTGCTCACCGTCGAAGGCGAGCGCGACGACATCTGCGCCGTCGGCCAGACGGTGGCCGCGCACGATCTGTGCAGCAAGCTGCGCCCGTATCTCAAACGCCACCACATGCAGGCCGGCGTCGGGCATTATGGGGTCTTTTCCGGCAAGCGCTGGGAGAACCAGATTTATCCGATTTTGAAGAACGTGATTTTGTCGAGCGATTGAGCCGGGGCCGGCGTTCCCGTGCCATATCGTACAGCCGTCTGAAACCGGGTAGTCTTGCTTCCGGGCAGGATGAACAAGGACGGAAACACCATGGCCACGAGCGTCAAGCAAATGCTGGAAGCCGCCAACGCGGCGGTGCCGAAGATCACGCCGGCGCAGGCGAAGGAGATGATCGCCAAGGGCAATACGCTGGTGGTCGACGTGCGCGACGGCACGGAAGTGGCGGCGAGCGGCAAGGTCGCCGGCGCCGTGCACGTTTCGCGCGGTATGCTGGAATTCCGCGCCGATCCCGAGTCGCCCTATCACGACAAGAATTTCGCCAAGGACAAGAGCGTCGTGGTGTATTGCGCGTCCGGTGGACGCTCGGCGCTGGCCGGCAAAATGCTCAAAGACCTTGGTTACGATCAGGTCTATAACCTCGGCGGTTTCAAGGATTGGGCCGAGAGCGGCGGCGCAGTCGAGAAGTAACAGCGCGGTTTAGCGCAGAAACGCTTTCTCGATCTCACGCATCCGCGCATCGCCTTGCAGGGCGAACACGTCCGCGACCGAGGCGATCTCTTTTTCGACGCCGGCGATGCCGCCTTCGGCCAGGATTCGGTGGAACACGCTTTGCATGGCGGCGACGGCGGCGCGGATGGCGTGATTGCCGCAGATGATCAGCCCGACTTTGCCGAGCGCCGCGACGTCGGAGAATGAGAGCTGCGGATAGCTGGTCGGCACCAGAACCAGCGGCACGCGTCTCGGCCATGCCCGGCAGAATGCCAGAATTTCGTCGGGCGATTTCTCTTTGCTGTGGATCAGTACCGCATCCGCGCCGGCCTCGGCATAGGCCGCGCCGCGGCGCAGCGCTTCCTCCTGGCCGCGGCCGGCGATCAGCGCCTCGGTCCGCGCAATGACCAGGACACCTCCGGACGCTCTGGCCGCCGCGACCTTGCCTTGAAATTCGCCGATCGGAACGAGCTCCTGCCGGCCGCCCGGGCGCAGACTCGTGTCCTTGGGAAATGTTTTGTCTTCGATGACGACGGCTGCGACGCCAGCGGCTGCGTATTGCGGCACCACGTAGGCGACGTTCACGGCATTGCCAAAACCGGTGTCGAGGTCGGCAATGACCGGCGCATCCTGCACTTGGCCAATCGCGCGCATCATCTCCAGATGCGTGCTCATCGACAGAATATTGGCATCGGGCACGGCATAGGACGCCGACAATTCGAAGCCGCTGCCCCAAATAGCATCGAAGCCGGCATTGGCGGCAAGCTTGGCGGCGAGCGGATTATGCGCCGCCATCGCAAGCGCAGGGCGATGCACGTCGATCTTGGCGCGTAACGCGTCGGCGCTTCGGGTGTTTTGTGACATGAGGGTGAGACTCACCGCATCGCGGCGGCGATATTGCCGCCGTCGACGGTGGTGACGTCGGCGGTGGTTTTCAGCGCCAGCGCCTGGTGCAAAAACGCCTGCGCCACGTCGTCGGCGGTGACTTCGCGGCCGAGCAGGTTGCCGCTCATGTAGTCCTTCTCGCTCAAGCCGCGCGCCTTTGAGCGCGAGGCGATCATGTCGGCGGTGAGGAGGCCGGAGCGGATGCGGTCGGCGTTGACCGCGTTGGCGCGGATGCCGTCGGCGCCGTAGTCGAGCGCGTATTGGCGCATCAGCGCCAGCTCCGCGGCTTTCGGAATGCCGTAAGGGCCGAAATTCGGGCCCGGATTGACCGCCTGTTTGGAGACATTGAACAACAGGCAGCCGCCGGTGTTTTGCGCCAGCATGATCTTCACCGCGGCCTGCGCCACGCGCTGATGGCCGTAAAAATTCAGCTCGAAACTTTTGCGCATGACTTCTTCGTCGACTTCGCCGATGCGGCCCTGCCAGGCCGCGCCGGCATTGGAGACGACGATGTCGACGCCGCCGAAGGCCGCGGCCACGGCGTCGAACGCCGCGCGCACCGAGGCCGCGCTGGTCACGTCGCAGACCACGGGCAGCGCCGACAGGCCGATTGCTTTTGCCTGTTCGCGCGCCGCGGCGAAATTGACGTCGAGCAGCGCCACTTCGGCGCCGGCCACCGCAAAGGCCTTCGCGGTTGCGGCGCCGATGGCGCCGCCGGCGCCGGTGACGGCGGCGATCTGGCCGGCGAGCGGTGGTTCCTTGCGGGTGCCGAGCTTGGCTTGTTCGAGCGGCCAATATTCGCAGTCGAACATGTCGGCTTCGGAGATCGACTCGAAGCGGCCGATGGCCTCGGCGTCGCTGACGCCTTCGACCCAGGCCTCGGCGATGTCGGCTGCGATTTCGGCGTCGCGCTTGGTGCGGCCGAGGCCGAACAGGCCGAGCCCCGGTACCAGGACGACGCGGGGCAGGGGATCGAGCTCATGTTTGATATGGCCGACGCGGGCATTGTGCTGCTCGAAATAGCGGTGATAGCGCGCGGCGAATTGGCCTGCGGTGTCGTGCGCGACGCGGGCGAACTCGGCAAGTTTTCCGGGGTCGGGCGCCGGCAGTACCAGCGGCCAGTTCTTGGTGCGGATGGTGTGGTCCGGCGTCACCACGCCGGCCTGGCTGATACGGGCCAAATCCTTGGCATTGATGAAATTGAGCACCGCATCGGTGGCGCGGAATTCGAGCACGAGCCGGCGCCATGCGCCCTCGATCGTCTTGTCCTTTTCGCTGCAGGCGCCGCGCACGATTGGCGCCACCTGCGCCACGTCGGCGGTGCCGCGCCGCGCCGGTGCCGTTGCGGCCACGGATTTGCGGCGGCGGGCGATAAAGTCCTCGGCGCGCGAGACCATCTCGATCATGCGCTCATAGGCTTCGCGCGCGCTTTCGCCGTAGGTGACGATGCCATGTTTCGAGAGGATGAGGCCGTCACTCGGCTTCGCCCGCTCGAAAACATCGATCGCCTTCTTGGCCAGGCCGAAACCCGGCATGACGTAAGGCACAAAGGCGAGCCGGCCGCCGAAAACTTCCGCGCATTTCTTTTCGCCGTCGGGCTGATCGATGACGCTGAGCACGGCGGTGGCGTGGGTGTGATCGACGAATTTGTGCGGCAGGAACGCGTGCAGCATGATCTCGACCGACGGATTGGCCGCCGCCGGATCGATCAGGCTCGCGCGCTCGATGCCGACGAGCTCGTCGTCGCCGATCTCGCCGAGCGCGCGCAGCTTGCGCAACGGCGAAAGCCGCACCGCCGGCAGGCCGGCGAGATCGATCATCGCCATGTCGGCGCCGGTCGCCTTGACGCGCAGCACCTCGACGTCGGCGCCGAGGCGGTCGCGCATCACTTCTTTCAGCGAGGTGTTGCCGCCGCCGTGGAGGACGAGTTTTGGGTCGCGGCCAAGGAGCCGCGTCGTGTAGATGCGCAGCGCGAGATCGCGGTCGATGCCCGATTTTGCGCCTTCGGCGACGATGGCCTCGGCGTCACGGTCGACCCAGCCGCTTTTCATGGCGCCCGCCCAGCATCGCGTGTTGCATCAACCGCCGGCGAAACGGCGCGACCACCATCCGGTCTTACGTGGCCGATCGGTGCCCTCGGTCGCGGCGACTTCGGTGACGACCGGTTCGGTGGCAGGGGCGGGTGCCACCGGCGCTGTCGGAGCCGGCGGCGGCGCATCGTCGCTGCCGCCAATCGGGGCCCGCTCGCGTACGGTGGATCGCCGGCGCGGCGGCTCGGGTTGTTGCTCCGCATGTGGTGGCTCCGCACTGACTGGCGCAGGCGGTCGGCACGGCGTCGAGATCGGCGACCGCTTCCTTGAGCTCGGGCTCAACCGCGGCCGGCGGAGCGAGTTCTTCGTCCGGGCCGAAACTATGTTGCGGCACCGGGGCGCCGGGATCGTTCATGCCGGGCGCTGCGTCACCATTGCGATCGCGATCGTGGCGATTGCGCCGGCCGCCGCGGCGTCCGCGGCGCCGGCGTCCGCGCCGTTCGCCATCGCGATTCTGGTCCGGACGGTCGCTACGTTCCGTGCGCTCGGCCTGGGCCGGCTCGCCATGTTGGTCGGTGACCTCATCCCCGGCGAAGGGTTCATCGTCGCCTTCGGCGACGTGCTCGCTCGTGTGCTCAGTTGGATACTCGGACGATCCTTCCTGGATCGGGATGTGCTCGCGGTGTTCGCCGCCGTCGCGCTCATCGCGACCGCCGCGTCCGCCGCGGCCACGCCGCCGCCGCCGGCGGCGCGGTTCGCCTTCGCCGTGCTCGGGTACGGTGGTGGGCGCCGCTTCGACGTCCTCGTCCTCCGCCCGCACTTCCTCCTCCACCTCGACGATGCTTTCATCTTCGAGGTCGTCCTCGTCTTCCAACGGCGCGGTGACGGCTCGTTGTTGGTTCTGTTCGGCGAGCGCGCGCGCCGCCTCGACGGTGTGCACCTGTTCGCCACGGTCGATCACGAAGGCCTGCGGCGCCATCACCGTCGCGTCGGCCACGACCGTCAGCGTGATGGCAAACCGTTCTTCCAGGCTGCGCAGATGCGCGCGCTTCTGGTTGAGCACGTAGAGCGCCACATCGGGCCGGGTGCGGGCAATGAGATTATGGGTGGCGCCGCGCATCAATTGCTCTTCCAGCGCGCGCAGCACCTGCAGCGCCAGCGACGACACCGAGCGGACATGGCCGCTGCCGCCGCAATACGGGCATTTCTCCGTCGAGCTTTCCAGCACGCTGGTGCGGATGCGCTGCCGCGACATTTCGAGCAGGCCGAAATGCGAGATGCGGCCGACCTGGATGCGGGCGCGATCGTGCTTGAGACACTCTTTAAGCCGGCGCTCGACCGAACGGTTGTTGCGGTTCTCGTCCATGTCGATGAAATCGATGACGATCAGGCCGGCAAGGTCGCGTAGCCGCAGCTGCCGCGCGATTTCATCCGACGCCTCAAGATTGGTCTTGAGCGCGGTGTCCTCGATGTGATGCTCGCGCGTGGCGCGGCCGGAATTGACGTCGATGGCGACCAGCGCCTCGGCCTGGTTGAGCACGATGTAGCCGCCGGAGCGCAGCTGCACGACCGGCGAGAACATGGCGTCGAGCTGGCTCTCGACGCCGTAGCGCGACAACAGCGGCTGGGTGTCGGCATAAGGCTTCACGCTCTTGGCATGGCTCGGCATGAGCATGCGCATGAAGTCCTTGGCCTCCTGATAGGCCTCGGTGCCGGCGACGATGACTTCGTCGATATCCTTGCCGTAGAGATCGCGGATCGAGCGCTTGACCAGCGAGCCTTCCTCGTAAACGAGCTTTGGCGCCGTGGATTTGAGCGTCAGGTCGCGCACGGTCTCCCACAGCCGTAAGAGATATTCGAAATCGCGCTTGATCTCGATCTTGGTGCGGCTCGCTCCCGCGGTGCGCAGGATGACGCCCATGCCCTCGGGGACTTCGAGGTCGGCGGCGGCCTCCTTGAGGCGCGCGCGATCTTCCGAGTTGGTGATCTTGCGGCTGATGCCGCCGCCACGGGCGGTATTGGGCATCAGCACCGAATAACGGCCGGCGAGCGACAAGTAGGTCGTCAGCGCCGCGCCCTTGGTGCCGCGTTCCTCCTTGACCACCTGCACCAGCATGACCTGGCGGCGCTTGATCACCTCTTGGATCTTGTACTGGCGGCGGTAACGCGGGGCGCGGTCTGGCACTTCTTCCATGGCGTCGGCGCCGCCAACCGATTCGACGATTTCGGCTTCCTCGTCGCCGCCGTTTTCACCGCCGTTTTCGCCACCGTTTTCGCCACCGTCGCCTTCATTGTCGCCTTCGGCGCCGGCATGGACGCCGTTGCCTTGTTCGTCGGTGTCCGGCGCGGTGTGCGGACCATCCGTTGTCTCGGCCTCGCCTGAATCGGCGGCGGGCGTATCGGCAGACGTCGCCTCGGCCGTGGGAGCCTCGTGCTGCTCCGCCTCGGTGCTGTCAGGCGCGGATTCCGGCGAGACCGGCGGCAGGAGGTCCGCGGCTGAGGTGCCGGCCTCGGCACACGTCGTGCGATTCGGCTCGCTTCAGCCGCCTTGGTCGACAGCGGGCCGCGTCGCCGCTTGGCGTTTCGGCGAGTTCGCTGCGCAAAGTGTCGTCGTCGCGGTGCGAGGCGGCATGGCGATCGCGGCCGCGGCCGCGGCGCGAGCGCCGGTCGACTTCGTCGTCGGCGGCGCGCTGGGCGCGCTCCTCTTCGTCGATCAAGGCCTGCCGGTCGGCGACCGGGATTTGATAGTAGTCCGGGTGGATTTCGCTGAACGCCAGGAAGCCGTGGCGATTGCCGCCGTAATCGACGAATGCGGCCTGCAACGACGGCTCGACGCGCGTCACCTTCGCCAGATAGATGTTGCCGCGGAGCTGCTTACGGTGTGCGGACTCGAAGTCGAATTCCTCGACGCGATTGCCGCGTAGAACGACCACCCGGGTCTCCTCGGGATGGGTCGCGTCGATGAGCATTTTGTTGGCCATTTTGTAATCTCACGACGGGCGGCGTGCCGTTTGCTCCGCGCCGCATCGGCGACGGGAAACGGGGGCCTGCCCGATTATCGGTGAATGGGACGGATCGGGGACTACGAGCGCGGCGGTCGGTGTCGACCGAACAGCCGGCGAGCGTGGGAACGTCGCCGTGCCAACCCGATCGAACCTTGGCTTCCGTTGGGAAGGCTTTTCCCTGGAAGACTTGCGCCTCGAACATGAACTCCAAACCGTGGCGGGCAGCAGCGCCCGGCGCTGCCGCGATTTCTTTCGCTTGCTCACGGCATCGGCGCGACACTGTTCCGGTAGCGTTGTTCGCCACTGGCACGCGCGTCGCGCGCGAGGCTCCGGCTGTCCTCTTTCTCGAGGGTATCGGCGTCGCTTGCTCGTTCCGCCGTCTTTGGCGCGTTTTGGCGCCGCAAGAGTTCGGAACATGAGTTCGAAAGCGACATCCACCCTGGTTCCCGGATTCGGGGAGCCATTTCGGCGGACGTGCCGGATGCCCTAACGCGACACAACCGGAATCTGTCACCGTCAGCATGTTCTTCATAAGGCCCCACATAGGGAATTGGCAAGTCGCCTGTGGGCTTTGGCTCAATCGGAGCGAGTTCCGCCCCCGCCGGCGCCACTTTTGCCGCGATTTAAAAATCCATTAACCACGCGTCCCTAATGAAGTAACACGGGCGCAAAGGGGTCGAACCGATGGCTGTCCGGGCGGCGAGCTGGGCCTTCCTCGGCATACTCCTCACCGGCGTCGCACGGGCCGCGGGACCGCCGGCAACGACGCCGGGCGCCGACTCGTTTCCGGTCGCGACCGACGTCCGGCTCGGCGGCGACGAGGCACAGACCCGCTTCGTCATGGATTTGAGCCGCAAGATCGATGTGCGCGCCTTTACGCTCGCCGACCCCTATCGCGTTGTCCTCGACATTCCCCAAGTGACGTTTCAATTGCCGCCCAAGGCCGGCGAGAGCGGCCGCGGCCTGATCAAGGCGTTTCGCTTCGGCCTGATGATGCCCGGCGGCTCGCGCCTGGTGCTCGATCTGGCCAAGCCCGCCCGCATCGAGAAGGCTTTTGTCGTCGACGCCACGGCCGATGCGCCGGCCCGCCTCGTGCTCGATCTGACGCCGACCGACCGGGAGAGCTTTTTGCGCAAAGTCGTGCTCGACGCCAAAACAGCCGGGGCCGAAGCGCCGCCGCGCAGCGCGCCGCCGCCCGACAGCGCCGACAAGCGGCCGCTGGTGGTGCTCGATCCCGGCCACGGCGGCATCGACACCGGCACCAAGGGGCCGGGCGGAGAAATAATGGAGAAGAATATCGTGCTCGATTTCGCCGGGCGCCTGCGCGAGCGGATCGAGAAAACCGGCAAATACCGCGTGCTGATGACACGCACCGACGACACTTTCATCCCGCTCGGCGAGCGCGTGCACATGGCGCGCAATGCCGGCGCCGCCCTGTTTGTCTCGATCCACGCCGATGCCTTGCCGAAGAAGGAGGGCGATGCCCAGGGCGCCACCGTCTACACCTTGTCGGAGACCGCCACCGATTCGGAAGCCGCGCGGCTTGCCGAGCAGGAGAACCGCGCCGACGTCATTGCCGGCGTCGATCTCAAGGACGAGCCCGATGACGTCGCCGGCATCCTGCTCGATCTGGCGCAGCGCGAGACCAAGACGTTTTCGGTGCAATTTGCCCACCGGCTGGTGAGCGAATTGAAGGGCGCGGCGCGGCTACACAAAAACCCGCTGAAATCGGCGGGCTTCAAAGTCTTAAGGGCGCCCGACGTGCCGTCGGTGCTGGTGGAACTGGGCTATGTGTCGAACAAGGACGACCTGCAGTCGCTGCTCTCCGACACTTGGCGCGACCGCACCGCGGCCTCGGTGGCCCAGGCCATCGATGTTTATTTCTCCACCCACGTCGCCGGCACCCGCGCCGGGGCCAATTAATCGAGGCCGGTATGGCGATACTGCCGCAGCCCCACGGTCTCTGATTGAACATGGCCTCAGTTTGAACAAGAAGCGGAGCGACCACAGCCGATGAGGACAGGGGTCTCTAGCGATTTCATGGCAATGCTGCCAAACTGGCGCCTCTCCCGGCGGAGACTGAATTGGCGCGGCGCCTGCGCCGGCCGAGACGCGGCGGAACGTTGCCCGGCGGAACGTAGCCAATGAAAATCCTGTTGCGCTTCCTGGGCTTTCTGTTCGCGGTGGGGACGATCGTTTTCATCGTCGGCGTTGCCGCAACCGCTGGCCTGTTGTGGCATTATTCCAAGGATTTGCCGGACTACTCGCAGCTCCAGGACTACGAGCCGCCGGTGATGACGCGGGTGCATGCCGCGGACGGCTCGCTATTGGCCGAATACGCCAATCAGCGCCGCCTCTACCTGCCGATCCAGGCGATCCCAAAACTCGTCACCAACGCCTTCATCGCCGCCGAAGACAAGAACTTCTATCAGCACCCCGGCATCGACATTTACGGCATCGCGCGCGCCGGATTGCTCTACGTCCAGAATTACGGCTCGAGCCGCCGGCCGCAGGGCGCCTCGACCATCACGCAGCAGGTCGCCAAGAACTTCCTGTTGACCAACGAGGTGTCGTTCGAGCGCAAGATCAAGGAAGCGCTATTGGCGCTGCGCATCGAACGCACTTACTCGAAAGAAAAAATCCTCGAGCTTTATCTCAACGAAATCTATCTCGGCTTCGGCGCCTACGGCGTCGCGGCAGCGTCGCTGCTCTATTTCGACAAGTCGGTGCACGAGCTTACGATCGCGGAAGCCGCCTACCTCGCCGCCTTGCCGAAGGGTCCGAACAATTACAATCCGTTCCGCAAGCGCGACGAAGCGATCGCGCGGCGCAATTACGTCATCGATCGCATGGCCGAAGACGGCTACATCCCGGCCGATGTCGCCGAGAAGGCGAAGAAGGAGCCGCTCGACATCACGGTGCGGCCGACCGGCGCCCATGTTTTCGCCGCCGAATATTTCACCGAAGAGGTGCGGCGCTACATCTACGACAATTACGGTGAGAAGAAACTCTACGAAGGCGGCCTGTCGGTCCGCACCACGCTCGATCCGAAGATCCAGGTGATGGCGCGCCAGTCGATGATCAACGGGCTGGTCAATTTCGACGAGACACAGGGCGGCTATCGCGGACCGGTCACCAAGATCGACATTTCGGGCGATTGGGGCACCAAGCTTGCCGACGTGAAATCGCTGTCCGATGTGACGCCGTGGCGGATGGCGGTGGTGCTCGACGTCACCAACGAATCCGCGCGCATCGGCTTGCAGCCGGGACGCGATCCCGGCGGCAACGTGCTCAAAGCTCGCGATACCGGCATCATCGCGCTCGACGGCGTCAAATGGGCGAGACCGGGATCGCCAAACGGCCCGACCGGAAAGCCGATCCAGAGCGTCAGCCAGGTGCTCGCGGCCGGCGACGTCGTCTATGTCGAGCCGCAGGGCGACCAGGGCAAGTATCGGCTGCGCCAGATCCCCGAAATCTCCGGCGCGATGGTGGTGATGGATCCGCGCACCGGCCGCGTGCTCGCCATGGTCGGCGGCTTCTCCTTCGACCAGAGCCAGTTCAACCGCGCCACGCAGGCGCTGCGGCAGCCGGGCTCGTCGTTCAAGCCGCTGGTCTATGCGGCGGCGCTCGACAACGGCTACACGCCGTCGAGCATCGTGATGGATGCGCCCATCGAGATCGACATGGGGCAGGGCGGCGGCATCTGGCGGCCGGAAAATTACGGCGGCAAGTTCTTTGGTCCTTCGACCTTGCGTTTCGGCCTCGAGCAGTCGCGCAACGTGATGACGGTGCGGCTCGCCCAGGACATCGGCATGCCGCTGATCGCCGAATATGCCAAGCGGTTCGGCGTCTATGACGAATTGCCGCCGTATCTGTCCTACGCGCTCGGCGCCGGCGAGACGACCGTGCTGCGCATGGTCACCGCCTATTCGATGTTCGACAACGGCGGACGCCGCGTGAAGCCAACGCTGGTCGACCGCATTCAGGACCGCTACGGCCACACCATCTACAAGCACGACGAGCGCGAATGCGTCGGCTGCGATGCCGCCAAATGGGACAATCAGGCCGAGCCGACATTGATCGACCGCCGCGAGCAGGTGATCGATCCGATGACCGCCTATCAGATCACCTCAATGATGGAAGGCGTCGTGCAGCGCGGCACAGCGACAGTGGTCCGCGACGTCGGCAAGCCGATCGCCGGCAAGACCGGTACCACCAACGATGAGAAGGACGTCTGGTTCATCGGTTTCTCTCCGGACATCGTCTGCGGCGTCTATATGGGCTTCGACAAGCCGCGCCACATCGCCCGCCTCGCCACCGGCGGCCATCTCGCCGCGCCGATCGTCAGGGATTTCCTCAAGCTTGCGCTCGTCGACAAGCCGCCAATTCCATTCCGCGTACCGCCCGGCATCAAGCTCATTCGCGTCAATCCGAAGACCGGCATGCGCGCCGGGCCGGGCGACGACAAGGTCATCCTCGAAGCATTCAAGCCGGGCACCGCGCCGCCCGACAATTACTCGGTCATCGGCGCGGAAACCGCGAATGGCGGTCCGCTGCCAGCCGTGTCGCCCGACGCCGATCGGGCCGTGCGCAGCACCGGCACTGGCGGCCTGTATTAGGCTTGGTGCAGCGAGCCTTCCAGCGGTTATGCTTCCTCACGGGGGTTGTGTTCCCTTCCAGGATGACATGAGTCTCGCCCGCGCATTCACTGCAACGAACCGCGGGTGAGGCGCACCCTTGGGGTGGGGATCTGAGGCACCAGCCAGAGACTGCAAGCGATGACCACCGGTGAAGGCGCGGGCCGGCGCCAAGACGTACCGACGCTCACCGGGCTGCGCTTTCTCGCCGCCTTCTCCGTGCTGCTGGCGCACGGCCTGGCTGCGACCGTCGCCAACAACGAGCCGCCGCAAGGCGCCGTTCTCTGGCTCATGCAGTCGTCCGGGTTCGGCATGACGCTGTTCTTCGTGCTCAGCGGCTTTGTGATCCATTACAACTACGCCGGCCTGGTGACCGACGGTCGGTGGCGCGGCATCGCTGCCTTCCTCTGGGCGCGCTTTGCTCGCCTCTATCCACTGTTTCTGCTGATGATGCTTGTCTACGTGCTGGTGAGCCAGAGGCACGTCGCGTACTGGACCGGGCGGCCTGAGGAAATCAACTCGATTTTTCAGGCGCTGCCGTATTTCCTGTTGTCGATACAAAGCTGGATCTACAAGCTGATCGACGGCGGCTCGCTGATCGACGCCATTCGCGGCGGCTCGCCGCCGACGTGGTCGATCTCTACCGAATGGTTTTTCTACTTCGCCTATCCGCTCATCGCCTGGTTCATTCTGCGTGCCCGCGCGCCCGCAATTATTCTGCTCGTCGTCGGCCTATGGTGCGTGTTGTGGACCTCGTTTTCGACGGGTCTCTACGATCACAGCCCGCAGATTGACGCCTGGGCGGTAGGCCATTTCGGCCCCATTGCCGGGGTGCAAAACCATGAGGATTCGTTCGTGCGATGGCTATTATATGTATCGCCCTATCTGCGCATCGGCGAGTTCGTGCTTGGTGCCATGACCGCTCAGCTCTACATCGCACTGCAAAGGCGCGACGTCACGCGTGGGGAAAATACGCTGGGCGGCGCCATGTTTTGGGCGGCGGCATTGAGCGTCCTCCTGGTCACTTATCTGGAATACAGTCCCGACGTTCCGATGACGATCTTCCGCAAAATGAACATGAACTTCGCATTGGCGCCATCGGTGGCGCTGCTTGTGTTCTGCGCTGCCCGCTATCAAAGCGCCGCGTCGCGGCTCTTGACGTCGCGTCCCGCCATTGCGCTCGGCGAGGCCAGCTACTCGATATACCTGGTGCACTCGATCGTGCTGATCAGCGCCGTCAAGCTGACCGGAAGCGCCGTGCACGGCACCGCCTACAATGTCGTCAAGCTCATTGTTCTGATGGCGATCGTCGTGGCAATTTCGCTGCTGCTCTACGCCTATTACGAGGCGCCGGCGCGCTCGTGGCTGCGCCGGCGCGGGAGCAAGCGATCCGCACCCGCCGCATTTGCAGACGCCGCGCAATCGTCGGCGTCGTGATGCCGCGCGGCGCGGCCCGATGCTTCCGGACGCCAGCATTGCGTTCAACTTTTCGGGATCATGCTCCAACGGAGATAACCGGAACGGTGGAAGGAAGCGAAAACGGACGGTAAGCTGCGTGAAGCTAGCGCGAGCTCACTTTGCCAAAGAGTCCAGTAACCGCGGCTCGATGAGAACGTGGCTGACGTATCGCGCCGCCGCCGGCGTCAGGTGGCTATAGTCCCAGACCACGATGTCGTGTTCCAGATCAGGCCCGACGGCGGTCAGGCATCCTGCGGCATCGCATAGCACGTCTCGCATCGATAAATACGTCACACCCGCGGGATAGCGATACGACTTCATGAGCGTATCCACGGCGAGCGAGGCTGGATCAAGACCGACGAACGCTCGCTGTGGGATCGGGCGATTGCCTTGTACGAAATTGCGGGCGAGATTTTCCGGCAACGACGGAAACCACACCGGAATTTCGCCGACAAGGAAGATGGCCTTGGCGCCGCGTTGCAGGAAATCGTCCAGCTTTGCCGACAGCACCGCGTTGAAATCGCCGCCGAGAAAGGCTGGCGGCTTCATCGCATCCGTCCACCAGGAATCGACGATGACGATGTCGGGCTTCACCGCCGCAATGCTCTGCGCCACCAAAGCGTTGATCTCTTTGCACCTTTGCGTACTCTCATCGGTTACGATCGGCTCGCAGCCACCGGCGCTAAGCTGAAGAAAATTGACGTTGAAGCGCTCCAGAAGCGGACCGAGCCCGAGGGCCAACGAGCCGGCGTGCGAATCGCCGGTGAGCAACACGGTTTTCGCCCCCGGATATTTGAGATCGAGGCATTTGTTTTGCGTGAATACCGCAGCGGATTCGCCTGCCAGATAGCTGAAGCAGGACCGCTGGCCGAACATGGCGACAAAATCGCTACGGTTGGCCACGCGTCGCAACAGCGGCATCGTCTCGCGCTGGTAGGGCGATAACACGGCCGTGCGCATCACGAGCGTCGGCGTGACCGCTGCAGCCAAGCCGACGGCAAGCATCGCCAGCAAGAGCAGCCCGGCGTGGCGCGGCTTGCGCCAGGGGCCGAACCGGAACGGCGTTTCGACGAAGCGAAACGTCAGCCAGGTCGCCCCGGCGCAGCATAATAGCGCGGCCGCCTTGAGGAGCTGCCGTTGCAGCGAGCTTGCGGCGAATAGTGGTGTGTACTTCTCGAACAGCAGCAGCGTCGGCCAATGCCAAAGATAGAGCGAATAGCTTGCCAGGCCGACGGCAACGGCAGGCCTGGTGCCCAGCACATAACGGTTGAGCAACGCATCGGGACCGGCGGAAATGATCAGGACAGCGCCAAGCGCCGGCAGCAGCGCCGCCCATCCGGGAAAGGTGCTGTTGCGGGTCAGCGCGAACAAGCCGATCACGATCGACGCCATGCCGATCGCCGAGCGCGCGTGTGCGGTGCGCGGCCACAACGCTCCGCTGCCGCCCCCGAAGTCTCCGACGCAAGCCAAGGCCGCGCCCAGCATCAGCTCCCAGGCTCTCGCCTGTGGCGAGTAAAACGCCATCTCCGGGCTGGTCTGCACCGTCAAGACATTGAAGCTGAACGAGACGGCCGCGATCGCCAGCACAAACGGCAAGGAGATGAGCTTAAGGCGAAACAGTCCGAACAGGAACAGCGGCCACACGATGTAAAACTGCTCCTCGATCGCCAACGACCAGAGATGCAGAAGCGGCTGGGTGGTCCCCGTCTGAGTGAAATAGTTCGAGCCGTGCAACAAGGTAAAATTGGTGACGAAGGCTGCGCCGGCAACGATACCACGATAGGTCGCACCGAATGGCCGCAGCACGCTAAACAGCTCGTCGTCCCGGCGCACCGTGAGCGCCGTGCCAAACGTGAACAGGAGGACGACCAGCAGGGCGGGGAAAATTCGGCGGATGCGCCGCTGATAGAAATCCGAGAATGTAAACGAACCTGCCCGCAGATTGTCGAGGATGTTGCCGGTAATCAGATAGCCGGAAATGACGAAGAAGATATCGACGCCGGTGAAGCCGCCCGGAACCGGCCCAACGTTGAAGTGAAAGGCGACGACCGCCAGAACCGCAATCGCGCGCAAGCCGTCGATGTCCGGCCGGTAGCTTTGGCGAACGCCAATGTCTGAAACCGAGACCATTGCCGGCGAGCGAGTTGCTTCAAGTGTGAACGTAGACATCAGCCTTCCCGCCACTTTGCGGTCAGACGCCGCTTCCTTTCGCGAAGGTTGCGGAACGGAACGCCGAGGTAATGTTTGCGGAAGAATTGCAAATGTCCCATCGGGCTGATAGTCATCGGCGAATCCGCGGGTACGTACCAGCCGTTGATGCCAGTGCGCCGCACCCATTTGTAGCCCCGGCGAGTTAGATAACGGTGGGTGCTAAGATTGAACGCGAGATCCTCGATCATAATGAGTCTTGGCCGCCATCGATCGAGGTCGAAGCCTTCAAGTACTTCAAGTTCGTGGCCCTCCACGTCGATGGAAACAAAATCGAGCGGCGCAGGCGCCTTGGCGTCGATCAAGATTTCATCGAGTGTACTAAGGAGCACGTTGCTAGTACCAACTGGCCGCATGCCGGCGACAAAGAAATCGGGATCTAGTGAGGTATGAATGCCGGCGAGGTTGAGCGTCGCCGACTTGCCGGAATTTTTTGGCGACGAACAGGCCACGGCATAGACCTTGGCGCGCCGTTCTTGTCGCAATCGCTCGGCGAGATCGTGTTGCGGTTCGACTAGGACGCCTTCCCAGCCAAGTTGTTCAAAGGGCCAAGTCTGCGAACCATCCCTTGGATCGTTGGCGCCAATATCGACAAAATAGCCGCTGAGCGAACCGCTGAAAAACTCTAGTTTAAGCTCATCTTCTAACTCGGGAGGGAAGATCGCTTTCATAGGCAACAACGTGTGTTTGCGGACTTTCCCGCAGAACTGAGCCACCACGGCTTCCAGGTCCAACCCGGCCTCAAAGCTTATAAAGAACCGTTCCAGCCCAAAGGAATCAAGTCATAAGTCAGCTTGTGGGTACGGTGGCAAGGCCGACACATGTCCGTTTGTGATGCTGTGGACTGCTTGTCCGCCGGCACGTGAGCGCCATGGATGTGGGGGCCGATAGACGACCATGGATTTACCGACTGCGGTTTCATCATGATAGAAGTTGAAGGACATGAGGAGGCTGTACATGATGGTGCAGTGACTTTGATCGAAACTCAGCGGCCGACCCGCACCTGCCGTATTAGCAGCGCAGTCGCCGGCTTCACGATGCCGCGGCGGCCCGTGGCTGGAGTCCCGGTTCCAAGGCATTGTTATCGGCGCCTGGACCTCGTACGCGAATCTGAAGCCTCTCAGCGATGAGTTACGACACTTTCTATTTCGCCTTATTTCTGGCGGTGACCTGGGCTGCGTTCGCGGTGCTGCCATGGCGCGGCTACGTGCTGTTGCTCGCCAGCATCGGCTTCTATGCGGTCGCCGGATTGCGCGACAGTCTCTTGGCCGCCGCCGTCATTCTCGTCAATTATGCCTTTCAGTTTGCGATCATGCGCGATCGGCGCTGGCTCTATGGCGCGCTCGTTCTCAATATCGGTTGTCTTGCCTATTTCAAATACCGCGTATTTCTCGAGACCGCCGCCGGCCTCGACATGTTCGCGCAGCATCTCGTCATTCCGCTCGGCATCTCGTTCTATATTTTCCAGCTGACGGCCTTTCTGATCGATCTGTCGCGCGGCCGCGCCAGGCCATTTTATTCGCTGCCGCGCTTTGCGCTTTTCAAGTTGTTCTTCGGCCAACTCGTGGCCGGTCCGATCATGCGCTGGCGGCAGTTCGGCCCGCAGATCCATCGCCTGTTCGACGGCACCCTGCCGCAGCGCCGGTTGCTCGGGATCGCGCTCGGGCTTTGCCTTGTCGGCTTGATCAAGAAGGTCGTGTTCGCCGACGCGCTCGCGCCGTTCGTCGAAACGATTTTCCACAACGGCCCGGCAAGCGCCGCGGCTGCGTGGCTGGGCATCTTCCTGTTCAGCTCGCAGGTGTACTTCGATTTTTCCGGCTATTCCGACATCGCGCTGGGCTTAGGCTATCTGTTCGGGCTTCGGCTTGCCGTGAATTTCCGCCAGCCGTTCGCGGCACTGACGCCCCAGGATTTTTGGCGCCGCTGGCACATCACGCTGAGCTTTTGGATCCGCGATTACCTCTTTACGCCGCTGGCTCGCCTGCGGCGCTCGCGGCGGTGGGCAGACTTCGCGCTTGTCGTCGCCATGGCGTTGGCCGGGCTCTGGCACGGCGCCAACTGGACGTTCATCGTTTGGGGCGTCGGCTGGGCGCTGGCCATTCTGATCTGGCATATGGCGGATCGCCACCTGGCGCGGCTGGGCGTGGCGCAATGGGTGCTGACCTTCGGCATCTGGCTCGTCCTGCTGGCGTTCTTCCGCTCGAGCGACGTCGGTGCCGCGCTCCGCTATATCTCCACGATGTTCGGCGGCGGCGCCGCGGGTACGGCGCCGCTACCCGACGACGGCACGGGCGGCGCTCTGATCGCGCTAGGCTGCGCAGGCTTGCTCGCGCTGCACTGGACGGAAGGCTATCTTCACACGCGACGAACGATCCTGTTGATGCGGCGCTTCGACGGTCTGTTGCTGCGCGCGCTCTTCGCCGGCCTCGCACTGTGGCTGTTGCTGCTGCCGAAGGTGCAGGCCAATCCGTTCATCTATTTCCGGTTCTGATCATGGTGCGAAAATTGAGCCGTGCATTTGCGGCAATCCTGGCCGGAGCGATGTTGGCGGTGCTTGGAACGGAAGCGTTCTTTCGCATCATCGACGCAACGCCGCTGCGCTGGGTGCTGCCGCTGCCTCAGGTCGCGCTGTACGGTCCGGATTTTGCGACCGGCTACCGCCACAGGCCCAATGTCAGCGGCATGTGGCTGACCGAGCATCGCAATTTCATCCGCACCTCCAATCTCGGCTTGCGTGATCGCGACCGGCCGCTCGCCCACGGTGTGGGTCCGCGGGCCGTCATCGTCGGCAATTCCATCATCGAAGCAGTGCAAGTCGGGGAGTCGCAGACCAGTTCGGCGGTGGCCGAGCGGATATTGTCGCGCCAACGTCCGAATGCCGAAGTGGTCAATCTCGGGCTTTCCGGAGCCAAGCCCGCCGTCCTGGTGGCGCGCCTGCAAACCCAGGGGCTGGCGCTTTCACCCGACCTCGCCATCGTTGTCGTCGACGTCGGCGATTTCATCAACCCGGCCACGACAGAAGACCGGGAATTCACCGGCTACCGGCCGGACGCAGCGGGCGAGTTCCATCTGTCATATGGTTTCAGGAACACGTCCGGCTACCGCTTTCGCACTTCGCGGGCGGGTCGTGCGTTCTATTGGCTATTGGACCACAGCGAAGTCGCGCGCATCATCAATGACCGCAAGAACGTCGGTATATTTGCCGAGCTTCCGCTGTCGGCCGCATCGCAAGCCAATGAGCAAACCACGATGTATCCTGCTGATAGCCTCGACCCGTATGTTGCTCTGTGGATCAAAGGCGAGCCGGCCGGGGCGCGCGCCGTTTTCGATGCCTTCATTCGCGACCTCGCCGCCATTCATCGCGATAACAAGCTCCCCATCATTGTCGCGACGCGTAACATCAAGGCAGGCCGTCCCGGCTTCGCCGACAGGCGTGCCGCCCTCATCGATGTGATCCGTGCTCAGATAGAGGGTGCCGGTCTGCGTTTCATCGATCTCGATGCGCGGGAAGTGGCCGCGGTCGGCGCCGACCGCGATGCCGAACTTTACGGTTTTGGCGCCAATCTGGGGATCGGCCATCTCAACGCAGCGGGCAACCGCGTCTACGGTGAAATCTTCGCGGACGCGATCGCAAGCGCGATGCCGCGCTAATTCAGGCCGACGTCAATCTCGCGTTTGACGCAAGCGACAGTGATGTGGTCAGCAGCGCAGGCTTCGAGATTGCCGCGCCCATGTCAGACCGAAGAATCTCTCTGCTTCAGGCCGAGGAGTCCCTTTGCCCGGGTCGCCAGATATCCATCCGGAGAAAACAAGACATTCAAACTATAGCGCAGCCATCCGCTCAAGCCTTGCAATGTCGGGGCGGCATGGCGGACGAAGCGGAACTCGCAGGCGGTGCGGATCGCATCGGCGGAGCCGGCGTTCTGGGTGCGATGCAGGACGAACTGATCGAAGATCAGCGCGTCGCCGACCGTAAGCTGCGGCGTCGACGGCGCGCCGATGGTGCCGACAAAGGCATCGTCCCGGTATTTATCCTTGCCGGCCAGCAAAGGCACGTTGCGCATGACCGCGTGCGAGCGCGGCACGAAATCGAGCGAGGGCAGATCGGTGCCGACAGGATCGAGCGGCATCCAGACGTTGATGGCGGCTCCAGCGACCCGATAGATCGAGGCGGCGTCGGCGTCGATGTGCCAGGGCACTTTCCTGACCAGGCCGAAGTGGCGGCGGAAATAGGACCGCTTGGGAAAAAACCGCCAGCCTGGCCCGAACCTGCGCCTGACTTGCGCTTCAACTGCGCTGAGCGATTGTTCGTAGCGCTGTTGCAGGTCCGGGCGCGCTTTGCGCAGGAACGCCGGCAACGGCCGCAGCCATACGCCATGCCAAAGGTGGAAGTGAAAGTCGAGCAAGCGGTTCGAGATATGCTCGCAGGAACCGAGAAAGGCATAAATCTCGTCGACGGTGCGGCGCAAATTCGCCGCGTCCTCGGGCGACAGAAATCCCCGAACGATTGCGGCGCCGTCCGCCGCGAGGTCTTTCAGCTGCAAGGTCTTCAGCAGACTGTGCCATTCCTGTCCGTCCGCGGCCTCCTTGGGCCACAGTCAGCATAACACCACCGGCTTGGCAATTGTGGGGTACAGAGGCCGGGCAGCGCGTTGCGCGCCGCGCCGCAACCGATTACATAACCGGCCGGAGCACGACCATGCGCGCGGAAATCGAGACCATCGTCGAGGAGATCAAGCAGTCTGCCGGACTGCTGAGGAGGCATCTTTGACGTCGACAAAGCGCGCGCCCGCCTTGCCGAGCTGAACCGGCAGGCCGAAGACTCCAATCTCTGGAACGACCCGCCGCGAGCGAGCCGGGTGATGCAGGAGCGCACCACGCTCGACGAGCAGCTTACCGCGCTGTCGCGCATCGACCAGGAACTTGACGACCAGATCACCTTGATCGAGCTCGGCGAGGCCGAGAACGATCAGCAAGTCATCGCCGAAGCTGAGGCCGCTTTACGCAAGCTCAAAACCGAGGTGGCGCGCCGCGAGCTCGAGGCGCTGCTCTCCGGCGAGGCCGACGCCAACAATTCCTATCTCGAAGTCCATGCCGGCGCCGGCGGCACCGAAAGCCAGGACTGGGCCGGCATGCTGTTGCGCATGTATGTGCGCTGGGCCGAGCAGCACGGCTACAAGGTCGATTACATCGAGGAGACCCAAGGCGAAGAGGCCGGCCTCAAATCGGCGACCATCGAGATCAAGGGCCACAACGCCTACGGCTGGCTGAAGACCGAGAACGGCGTGCACCGCCTGGTGCGCATCTCGCCGTTCGACTCCAACGCGCGCCGTCACACCTCGTTCGCCAGCGTCAACGTCTATCCGGTGGTCGACGACCGCATCAATATCGACATCAAAGAGGCAGATGTGCGGGTCGACACGATGCGCGCCGGCGGCGCCGGCGGTCAGCACGTCAACAAGACCGAATCGGCCATACGCCTCACGCACATCCCGACCAATATCGCGGTGGTATGCCAGAACGACCGCTCGCAGCACCGCAATCGCGCGCAGGCCTGGCAGATGCTGCGCGCAAAACTCTACGAGCTGGAATTGAAGAAGCGCGAGGAAAAGGCCGTGGCCGATCAGGCCGCCAAGACCGATATCGGCTGGGGCCACCAGATCCGCTCCTACGTGCTGCAGCCCTATCAGATGGTGAAGGACCTGCGCACCGGAGTGTCAACCTCGAACACCGGTGCCGTGCTCGACGGCGACATCGATCAATTCACCGCCGCGGCGCTGGCGCAAAAAGCCTTCGGCACCGCGCCGGCGGAAGTTGAGGATGTCGAGTAGGCTTTAGCCGCCGAACAGCGCGGCGCCGGCTTTCAAAAATTTCTGCGGATCGACCGCTTCGCCGTCGACGCGGGTCTCGTAATGCAGATGCGGGCCGGTCGAGCGCCCGGTCGAGCCGATCCGGCCGACCACTTGGCCGATGCGAATGCTCTGGCCGACGCGAACGTCGATCTCCGACAGATGACCGTAGCGGGTGGCAAGGCCATTGCCGTGATCGATCTCGACCATCTGGCCGTAGCCGCCGTTCCAGCCGGCAGAGGTCACTGTTCCCGCCGCCGTGGCATGGGCCGGCTCGCCATAGCTGCCGCGGAAATCGATTCCGGTGTGCATCGCTGGTACATGCAGGAACGGATCGACGCGCACGCCATACGGCGAAGAGAAATCGATCTCGCCGGTCACCGGCTCGCGCACCGGCACCGCGACCAGCGTGGCGCTGAGCTTGTCGGCGTAGGCGCGCGCAATGTTGACGCGGGTCAACGCGCGCTCGAAACTTTGGCTTTCCGACGGCAGCGCTACCGGCACGAATGGACCGCCTATGCCGGGCGGCGGGTTGGCGTCGAGTTTCAAGCCAAGTTGGGCGAGGACGCCGCGCATTTTGCGGGCTTTGCCGTCGTAGCGTGCCTGCAATTGGGCCAGCGCCGCGGTCTCGCGATGGTCGACGCGATCGAGCGACGCTTCGATGCGGCCGAGTTTCGTGCCGATGTCGGCTTCCTTGCCGGGCTTTCTATATGTCGGCGCGCGATCAGGCTCCAGCGAGGTGCCGCGGTCGAGCGGATGCGGCGTCAACAATGAATCGCTGATCGGCGAGGGCTTTGGCTCGTTGGTGCCGGTGGACGAGCGCAGCGAGCCGGTGGTGACTGGATCGGAAATGCCGCTCAGCGCTGTGGCGCGCGATTCCAGCGCCGCCTGCCGGCGCAACAAATCGTTGAGCTTCTGCTCGAACTGCTCCTGATCGAGCAGTTGGCGGCTCGTGGTGCGGTCGATCTGGGCGCGCAGCTCGGCGATGCGGTCTTCGTAGGCGTATTGCTGCTCGGCTTGGCGCGCGATCAAGCGCTTCAGCACGTCGTCGCTGAACGCGAAATAGGTGGCGGTGGTGGCCGACCAGCCGGCCAAAATCACGACGGTGCCGACGGCGATCCAGAACGCCACCGGTCCGAACCGGATTTGCCGGCCGGCATGAGCGATGGTGTAGCCGGAGGTTTTTGCGGCGGCGGATGGCTTTGCAGCGTGCTGCCGCGGCTCGGCTTTGCGCGCGACATCGCGGGCCTGTTGCGGCGCACGGCTCGTCCGAGGCGATTGATACGCCGACCACTGCGACATTGACGCTCCCACCCGGTTCCGGCCATGGCGAGGCCGGCTGCCCGAGCGGGGAATGTGGGCCGTTTATGGTTAATATTCCGCAAATCGCGGCAGCGATTTTACGTCCTTGGGTAAATGTTTCCGCAACGATCAGAGCGCTTTGGCGGCGGCGAGGACCTCAGCCGCGTGGCCATCGACCGACACCTTGGGCCACACCTTGGCGATGCGGCCGTCGGGGCCGATCAGGAAAGTGGTGCGGACGATCCCCAAAAATTTGCGGCCGTAGAGCGACTTCTCCCGCCATACGCCATAGGCATCGAGCATGCGGTGCTTCTCGTCCGAGGCCAGCGCGATGGCGAGTTTGTGCTTGGCCTTGAACTTGGCCAGCGCCGGCACCGGGTCGGCGGAGACGCCGAGGATCTCGGTATCGGCACGGCCGAAATCGCCGCGCAGGCGGGAAAAGTCGATCGCCTCCCTGGTGCAGCCGGTGGTGTCCGCACGGGGATAGAAATAGAGCACAAGCTTGCGCCCGGCGAAGTCGGCCAATGACACAGTCCCATCGTCGTCGCGGGGCAGGCTGAAGGCCGGCGCCTTGGCACCGGGGGAAGGGCCTGCCGTGGCGTTCCGCGCTTTCTTGCCGGCCGACGGCTTTTGCGCCGGTTTCTTTGCGGCAGTTTTTTTGCCGGCCGATTGCCTCCGCACCTGCTGTTTGCGAGCCATACGCCTTCCTTTCGACGCTTTCCCGGGCACACTCTGCGCGGTCAGAATACCCGCGCCGGCAAGGGGGGTCGATCACCGATCGATCTGGGGCCTCGCCGGCGGACTTGTCAAAGCTGCGATATCGTTCTGACGGCACCGCGGACGAGGGGACGCCCGAGGGGGCATGACCAACCAGGACAGGCAGAACGCTGCGCTTCCGAGACGGGAGACGGTCGCCGCCCCGCGCCGGACGGGCGGCCGTCCCGTCGACCCGCGCGCGCCGCGCGCGGGCGCTAACCCCTATCTTTTGGCCTACCGGCGGCTGCTTGCCCGGCACCAGCGCTTGATCCGCCGGGTCGGCATCGGCAGCGCCATCGTTGTCGGGGTCTTTGCCTTAGGCTTTGTCACGCTGTGGTGGCGGCTTGCCAACGGCCCCATTCAACTCGACGTCGCCACACCCTGGCTCGCCTCGGCGATCGAGGAGAATTTCGGCAGCCAGCACAAAGTCCAGGTCGGCGGCACGCAAATCGAGCGCACCGGCAACGGCGGCGCCGCGGTGCGCATTCGCGACATCGTGGTGCGCGATGCCGACGGCACCATCGTGGCGAGCGCGCCGAAAGCGGAAGTTCGCGTCTCCGGCATGAGCCTGCTCAGTGGCCATATGCGTGCCGAAAGCCTCAATCTGGTCGGCGCGGAATTGTCGGTGCGCATCGAGCAGAACGGCGACGTCACGGTCTTTGCCGGCGCCAATAAGCATCCGATCGCGACGGCGCCGGCGTCGGTTGCCGCCGCTGTTGCCAACGGCACGGCGGCGCCCGCACCGCCGGCGACCGGGCATCCGGCGCTCGCAGGCGCTGCTGCCGCGCCACAGCGCAAGACCAGCGAAATCCTTGCCGCGCTGCTGACGTGGATCGACGGCATCGGCGAGGCCGGACTCGACGGCCACGATTTGCGCGAGTTAGGCCTCAAGGACGGCAACCTCAACGTCGACGACGCGCGCACCGGCAAGCACTGGAACTTTCAGGACATCACGCTCAGCCTGGAGCGGCCCCATGGCGGCGGTATCATCGTGACCGTCGGTTCGAGCAATGCCGAGCGGCCGTGGGGACTGACGGCGTCGATCAAGCCAACGCACGACGGCTCGCGCAGCATCGAGCTGGAAGCCCGCCATGTCGCGGCGAGCGATCTTCTGCTCGCGGCCCGTCTCGACAATGGCAATCTCGAAGCCAATCTGCCGCTGTCGGCGAGCTTGCGCGGTGAATTCGGGGCCGATGGCGTGCCCCATGGCCTGGTCGGCCGGATCGTCGCCGAAACCGGCTTCATCAGCGAGGCCGACGGCGCCGACGGCCGCATCGATATCGACCATGCCGAGATCAAGCTGAATTGGGACGCGGCGAACCGCGTCTTGGTGGCGCCGCTGCAAATCATTTCCGGCGGCAACCGGATCACGCTGTTGAGCGAAGTCCGCGCCCCCGAGCAGGCGGGCGGCATCTGGCTATTCAAGATAGGCAACGGCACGATCGTGCTCAATTCGCCCAACCTTGCCGGCGATCCGTTGGTGCTCAACCGCGTCGCCTTCGGCGGCCAATTCGATCCGGCCAGCAAGCGCCTCGTGGTCGAAGGCGGCGACATCGGCAACGCCGACATCGGCGTCGCCATGTCCGGCAAGGCGGAATTTACCGGCGGCGACCTGCGTCTGGCGGCGGGATTTGCCGGCACGCGGATGTCGGTCGATGCCTTGAAGCGCATGTGGCCGGTTTTCGTCGCGCCGAAAGTGCGCGACTGGTTCTTGACCCATCTCAACAGCGGCACCGTCGAGCGCCTCGTGGTCGCGGTGAACGCGCCGCTCGAGACGCTCAAGGCCTCCGGTCCGCCGGTGCCCGACGACGGGCTGTCGATCGACGCGCAGGCGACCAATTGCGTGATCCAGCCGGTGCAGGGCCTGCCGGCGCTGCACGATGCCGACCTCAACGTGCACATTGTCGGCCGCAATGCGGTGATCACGCTCAACAAGGCGATCGCCGACGTGCCGTCCGGAAAGAAGCTCGTCATGTCGGCGGGCATGTTCGAAGTGCCCGACACCGCGCCGCACGAGCCGCCGGCGCGGGTACGCTTCAAGCTCGACGGGCCGGTGCCCGCGGCCGCGGAGCTTTTGACCATGGACCGGCTGCGCGACGCCGCCGCGGGCGCGCCGTTCGATCCGGCGACGACGCGCGGCACCATGACCGCGAACGTGACCTTGGGCATGCCGCTCAAGGCCGATCTGCCGCCGGGCTCGACCAATTACGCCATCACCGTCGATGCGACGAATTTTTCCGCCGACCACATGATAATGAACCAGAAGGTCGAGGCGGCGGCGCTGAAAGTGGTCGCCAACAACCAGGGCTTCGCGCTCAAGGGCGACGTCAAGATCGGCGGCACGCCGGCAAGCCTCGAATACCGCAAGGCGCGTGGCGATGACGCAGCCGACATCAGCCTGCAAGGCATGGTCGACGAGAATGCGCGAGCGAATTTCGGCCTCGATCCGTCGAACACCATCAGCGGCGGCATTCCGCTTAAGCTCACCGGCCGCGTCGGCACTGGGCCGGACCGCGACGGCAAATTCGCCATCGAGGCGGACCTGACGTCGGCGCAGCTCGACAGCTTCCTGCCCGGCTGGGTCAAGCCGGCCGGCAAGCCGGCACGGGCGACGTTCACGCTCACCACCAAGCCGCAATCGATCCGCATCGACGATCTTCTGATCGAGGGCGCCGGCGGCGGCGTCAAAGGCACCATCGAGCTCGACGGTTCGGGCGAATTGCAAACGGCAACTTTCCCGTCCTACGGCTTCGCCGACGGCGACCGTACCAACCTGAAAGTCGATCGCGCCCCGGACGGCGCGCTACGCGTGGTTATGCGCGGCGACGTCTATGACGGCCGCGGCTTCATCAAGACCATGACCGGCAGCCCAGCCGGCAGCACGCCCGCCAAGCATCCGGTCGACATCGATCTCGACATGAAGCTCGGTGCCGTCGTCGGCTATAACGGCGAGGCGCTGCGCAGCCTCGACCTGAAAATGTCGCGCCGCGCCGGCGAAATCCGCAGCTTCGGGCTCACCGCCAAGATCGGCCGCGACGCACCGCTGACCGGCGACCTGCGCAGCCGCGCCGGCGGACGCCAGATGATCGCGCTGACGACCGGCGACGGCGGCGCCTTGTTCCGCTTCACCGACGTCTATGCGCGCATGAACGGCGGGCAGATGGTGATCGCGATGGATGCGCCGTCCGCCGACAATGCGGTGCAGCAGGGCTCGATCACGGTGCGCCAATTCGCCATTCATGACGAGGCCCAATTGCAGCACGCCGTCAACACCAACGATCCGCAAGTCCAGCGCAATGTCATGGAATTCTCGAGCATGCGCGTCGACTTCGACAAGTCGCCGGGGCGCGTGGTGCTGCGCGACGGCGTCGTGCGCGGTCCCTCGCTCGGCGCGACCATCGACGGCATGATCGACTACAGCCGCGATGAGTTGCATCTGCGCGGCACGCTGGTGCCGTTGTACGGCCCGAACAATCTGCTCGGCCAGTTGCCGATCCTGGGTTTGTTCTTAGGGGGCGAGAAGGAAGGCCTCGTCGGTATTACCTACGAAGTCGTCGGCAAGCCGGGCAATCCGGTGCTGCGCATCAATCCGATTTCGGCGCTGGCGCCGGGACTGTTGCGCAAAGTGTTCGAATTTCCGATGTACAACGGCACTTACGACGACAACAGCGGCAACAACAGCTACAACAACAATAACAACAATAGCAATTACAACGCTCCCTCCACCTACAATTCCAACTACAACTACAACAACCGGCCTTGAGCAGGTATTAGACCGGCTTGAGCAGAACGTGCCGCTTCCTGCCGAGTGAAAGCTTTACGACGCCTTCCGCGGTGACATCGGCTTCGCTGATCGTAGCCTTGTCGTTGGTGACGCGCGCATCGTTGACCAGGATCGCATTGTTGGCGATGGCGCGGCGCGCTTCGCCGTTCGAGCTGGCGAGGCCGGCTTTGACGAACGCGGCGAGTACGCCGATGCCGGCCTTGAGCTCGGCGCGCGGCACCTCGACCGTCGGCAGGCTCGCACCAAGGCCGCCTTCCTCGAACGTCGTGCGCGCAGTGCCGGCTGCTTCGTCGGCGGCGGCCTGGCCGTGCACCAAAGCGGTCGCCGCGGTGGCGAGAATTTTTTTTGCTTCGTTGATGTCCGCGCCCTTGAGCGCCGCGAGGCGCTCGATCTCGTCGAGCGGCAGCACGGTGAACAGTTTCAAGAAGCGGACGACGTCGGCGTCCTCGGTGTTGCGCCAATATTGCCAATAGTCGTACGGGCTCACTTGATCGGCATTGAGCCACACCGCGCCGGCCGCGGTCTTGCCCATCTTGGCGCCCGACGACGTGGTGAGCAGCGGCGAGGTCAGCGCGAAGAGCTGCGCGTTGTGCTGCCGGCGGCCGAGATCGATGCCGTTGACGATATTGCCCCACTGGTCCGAGCCGCCCATCTGCAGCACGCAGCCGTAGCGGCGAAACAACTCGACGAAATCGTAGGCCTGCAGGATCATGTAATTGAATTCGAGGAACGACAGCTCCTGCTGGCGCTCGAGCCGCAGCTTGACGGAATCGAAAGCGAGCATGCGGTTGATCGAGAAGTGGCGGCCGATGTCGCGCAGGAAATCGATGTAGTTGAGCGCGTTGAGCCAGTCGGCATTGTTGGCCATCACCGCATCTGTCTTGCCGTCGCCGAAGCGCAGGAAACGGCCGAAGACTTCGCGGATGCTCCGCAGATTCGCGGCGATAACCTCGTCGGTCAGAAGCCGGCGGCTTTCGTCCTTGCCGGACGGATCGCCGACCCGGGTGGTGCCGCCGCCCATCAGCGGGATCGGCTTGTGACCGGTCTGTTGCAGCCAGTGCAGCATCATGATCGGCAACAGCGAGCCGACATGGAGCGACGGCGCGGTGCAGTCGAAACCGATATAGGCCGTGATGGTCGATTGCCGGGCGAGCGCGTCCAGCGCCTCGGGCTCGGAGACCTGATGGATGAAGCCCCGGCTGGCGAGAACGTTGAGGAAATCGGATTTGTAGGCGCTCATCGATATCTTGCGCAGTTATGCCGCGGCTCGCCGCGGCGGCGCCGCTGGTGTAACAGGTCCGGCGCCTGATTCAACCCAAACGACGCCGTTGGCCGGCGTATTGGCAAGTCCTGAACGTGCCACGCGCCGAACGTCATAGTTGACCTGGATCAAGTGGATCGCGTCAGCAAACACCTAAGCATGGCGCTATGATGGTTCCATCATGATCGCCTTGCTGGCAGACATCCACGGCAATCGCGAAGCGATGACGGCGTGCCTCGCCGACGCCGAGCGCAGGAATGCCGAGCGCTACGTCTTTCTCGGTGATCTGGTCGGCTATGGCGCCGACCCCGGCTGGGTCACCGACCGCGCGATGGAATACGTGGCGCGCGGCGCCATCGCGATCCTCGGCAACCACGATGCCGCGGCCGCCGGCAAGCCCATGGCGATGAACCAAACCGCGATGGAGGCCATTGCCTGGACCCGCGGCACGCTCGAAGCCGCGCAACGCAACTTCCTCGAAAACCTGCCGATGGCGGTCGAGGAAGCCGACCGGCTTTATGTCCATGCCAGCGCCGATGAGCCGTCGCGGTGGCACTACATTCTCGACGCCAGCCGCGCCCGCAAATCGTTCGACGCGACGCCGGCGCGGCAAACTTTTTGCGGCCACGTCCACAGCCCTGCGCTCTATCTGCTGTCGAACACCGGCAAGCTGTTTGGTTTCACGCCCACTGCGGGTGTTGCTATTCCGTTGCTGGGAAGCCGGCGCTTCCTTGCCGTGCTCGGCGCTGTCGGCCAGCCGCGCGACCATAATCCGGCGGCCTGCTACGCCTTGCTCGACGAGGCGCAGAACATGCTCACCTACATCCGCGTACCCTACGACGTCGCGTCCGCGGCGCGGAAGATCCGCGAAGCCGGCCTGCCGCCTGTGCTCGCTGCGCGCCTGGAACAGGGCTACTGAGATGGCCCGTCAGCTTGCGCCCGGCGACGTCATCGGCGGCTTCCGCCTGGAACAGAAATTCCATCACGGCGGCCTGGGCACGCTGTGGAAAGTGTCCCGCGCGGACATTGCCGCGCCGCTGGTGATGAAGCTGCCATTCCTGTTGCCCGGCGAGGATCCGCTCACGATCGTCAGCTACGAAACCGAGCAGATGATCATGCCGCGGCTCTCCGGCAGTCACGTGCCGGCGTTTATCGCGGCGGGCGATTTCGACGGCCCCTATGTGGTCATGGAACTGATCGCCGGCCGTTCGTTGCTCGACCGGTTGCCGGAGCTGCCGCTGCCCGTCGGCGAAGTCGCCGATCTCGGCGCCCGGATCGCCGACGCACTGGAGGATATTCATCGCCAGCGCGTCATCCACCTCGATCTCAAGCCGAGCAACATCATGATCCGCGGCGGCGGCGGTGGTGCTGGCAGCGGCGAGGTGGTGCTGCTCGACTTCGGTCTCTCCCGTCATCTCGATCTGCCGGATCTTCCCGGCGAGGAGCTCGCAGGTCCGATCGGCACCGGCGTCTATATCGCACCGGAGCAATTGCTCGACGTTCGCAACGACCGGCGCAGCGATCTCTTCGCGCTCGGCGTACTCATGTATTTCTTCGCCACCGGCACGCGGCCGTTCGGCGAGCCGCGCACCATCGGCCAATGGCGCAAGCGTCTGACCCGCGCGCCGTTGCCGCCGCGCCGCCTCCGGCCGGATCTGCCGCCATGGTTCCAGGAAATCATCCTGCATTGCCTCGAGGTCGATCCGCGCGATCGCTATCAGAGCGCGGCGCATCTCGCCTTCGATCTGCGCCACCCCGAACTGGTGCGGCTCTCTGCGCGGGCCGAACGAACCGACGCCGGTAGCATGCTCGCCGCGCTATCGGGCTGGCTGCGGCAGGCCCATGCCCGCGTCGCCATTGCGCCGCAGCCGATCGCGGTCGGCGAGGCGGCACCGATCATCGTGGCCGCCGTCGATCTCGGCGAGGAGGATGCGGCGCTGACCCGGGCGTTGCTTGCCGCGATCGAGCGGTTGGCGGCGGGCGAGCCCGGCGCCCGCATCGCTTGCGTCAATGTGCTCAAGCTCGCACGCGTCGCGCTCGACCAGACCGAAGACGAGGCGGGGCGCAATCTGCACCTGCTCCGCCTCGCCGAGCTCAAGCATTGGGCGGCGCCGCTGACGCGGCTGCCCAATCAGCTGACCTATCACGTGATCGAGGCGATCGATCCGGCCGCGGCGCTGATCGAGTTCGCCCGCCGCAACCACGTCAGGCATCTGATCACGGGAGCGCGCGCCTCATCGAAGGCGCGCCGCTTTATCGGCAGCGTGTCGGCCAAGGTGGTCGCCGAAGCGCCGTGCTCGGTGACGGTCGTGCGGGCCTGACACTCACGACCGCGACTGGCGTGCGCCGGGCTACTTCGCCGCCGCTTGCTTCAGCGGGTCCTTCACCGCCTCGAAAGTCGCAAACTCGACGGCCCAGGGCTGGCCGTCCTTCTTCTCGACTTTGCGGATATAGACATTCTGGATGATGTCGCGGGTGTTCGGATCGATCGAGATCGGTCCGCGCGGGCTTTCCCAGCTCATGCCCTTCATCGCCGCGACCACCGCATCGGCATCGGTCTTGCCGCCGGTTTTCTTCAGCGCCTCGTAGATCAGGTGCATGCCGTCATAGCCGCCGACCGAGATGAAATTCGCCCGGTGCCCGGTGGCCTTCTGATAGGCCGCGACATAGTCCTTGTTGAGCTGCGACGGATGCGCCGCCGAGTAGATGCCGGCGGTGACGACGCCGAGCAGCGTGTCGCCGGTGTTCGGCAAATCGTCGTCGTCGGTGATGTCGCCCGGGCCAATGAGCTTGATGCCGGATTTGTCGAGGCCGCGTTCGGCGAATTGCCGCGCGAAGGTTCCCGCCTGTCCGGCCGGCACGAAGACGAACAGCGTATCCGGGTGCAGGTCGGCGGCGCGCTGCAGGAACGGCGCGAAGTCGGGATTAGCCAGCGGCACTTTCAGCGTTTCCAAAACCTGGCCGCCGCCTTTGGTGAAATTGGCCTCGAAAACCTTGCCGGCTTCGGCGCCCGGCGCCCAGTCGGACAGCACGGAGACTGCTTTCCTGCTGCCGTTCTTGATCGCCCAGTCGGCGATGATGCCGGACTGCTGGCCGAGCGTGAAACTCGTGCGCACGTAATAAGGCGATTTCTCGGTAACGATCGAGGTGCCCGACACCATGACCACGGTGACGACTTTGCCTTCGGTTGCGATCGGCGCCATCGACATGGCGCTCGGCGTCAGGCAAGCACCGAGGAAATTGACTTTGTCGTTGACGATCATCTCCTGGGCCAGCCGCTTGGCGTTGTCGGGTACGCTGGCGTCGTCGCGGATGATCAGCTCGATCTTTTTGCCGGCAACCATGTTGCCGTGCTGCGCCATATAGAGATTGGCGCCGGCGGAGATTTCCCGCCCCACCGCTGCCGAGGTTCCGGTCATCGGCGCAACGATGCCGATCTTGATCGTGTCCTGCGCCGCGGCGCTGCCGGCGCCGAGTGCCGCGATGGCGAGGCAGCCGGCGACGAAATACTTCATGCTCATGGAGTTTCCCTTGTTTGGTGTTTGTTACTTTGCCGCTTGGTGCAGCGGATCCTTAACCGCCTCGAAGGTGGCGAATTCGATCGCCCACGGCTCGCCGTCCTTCTTCTCCACTTTGCGGATATAGACGTTCTGGATGATGTCGCGGGTGTTCGGATCGATCGATATCGGTCCGCGCGGGCTTTCCCAGCTCATGCCCTTCATGGCGGCGAGCAGCGCTTCGGGGTCGGTGTTGCCTTTGGTCTTTTTCAGCGCCTCGTAGATCAGGTGCATGCCGTCATAGCCGCCGACCGAGATGAAATTGGCGCGCTTGCCGCCGGTGGCCTTGGCGTAGGCCGCGACGTAGTCCTTGTTGAGCGCGGACGGATGCGCCGCCGAATAGAAGCCGGCGGTGACGACGCCGAGCATGGTGTCGCCGGTCGCGGCCAGATCGTTGTCGTCGACGATGTCGCCCGGGCCGACCAGTTTTATGCCGGACTTGTCGAGGCCGCGCTCGGCGAATTGCCGGGCGAACGCGCCCGCCTGGCCGGCCGGCACGAACACAAACAGCGTATCCGGGTGCAGGTCGGCGGCGCGTTGCAGGAACGGCGCGAAGTCGGGATTGGCGAGCGGCACTTTCAGCGTCTCGAGGACCTGGCCGCCGCCTTGGCTGAAATGCTGCTCGAAGGCCTTGCCGGCTTCGGCGCCGGGCGCCCAATCGGACAGCACGGAAACTGCTTTGTGGCTGCCGTTCTTGATCGCCCAATCGGCGATAATGCCGGACTGCTGGCCGAGCGTGAAACAGGTGCGCACGTAATAGGGCGAGCGCTCAGTCACAACCGAGGTGCCCGAGATCATCACCACGGTCGGGATTTTCGCTTCGGTGGCGATCGGCGCCATCGACATGGCGCTCGGCGTCGTGCCGGCGCCGAGGATGGCGACCTTGTCGTTGACCGCGAGCTCCTGGGCGAGGCGCTTGGCGTTGTCGGGAATGCTGCCGTCGTCGCGAATGATCAGCTCGATCTTCTTGCCGGCGACCATGTCGCCATGCTGCGCCATGTAGAGCTTGACGGCGGCGACGACTTCCTGGCCGGCGGCGCCGACCGTGCCGGTCATCGGCATGACGAGGCCAATCTTGACGGTGTCTTGTGCTGCGGCGCGGCCCAAGCCGCCGAGCGTGGCGGCTGAGATTGCCAGACCGGCGATTGCGAAATATTTGTGAAACGTGGTCTTTCGGCGCAGCATGGCATTCCCCCACATATTCGTTCTTTGCCTGCATTGAACGACTGAGGGCAGGCCATTGCAAGCGCGGTGCGGGTTTGGGCCTACCTCGCGGCTGCGGCGAAAGGCTGCGTCGCTAGACGGCGGGACGACCGGGAGCAGGGGAGGATGGCGCAAGACGCAGTGACCGCGCGAGGCACACCCCGCGGCGTCGTGGTGACGGTGCTGGGCGCGCTGCAAATTCCGGCCTGGGGCTCGACCTTTTATTTGCTCGCGGTGTTGGCGAAGCCGATCGCGGCGGAAACCAGTTGGACTTACGACCGCATCATGGGCGGGCTCGCGCTCGGGCTATTGGTCGCGGGTGCGGTGTCGCCGCAGGTCGGCCGCGCCATGGCCAAATACGGCGGGCGCGTGGTGATGCCTTGCGGCGTGCTGTTGCTGGCGGCTGGCCTGGCGGTGATCGGCACCGCGCAGAATTTCGCCGTCTATCTCGCCGGCTGGGCGATCGCCGGCGCCGGCATGGGTGCTGGGCTTTATGACTCCGCCTTCGCCACATTGGGCGCACTCTATGGCCAGTCGGCGCGTAGCGCGATTACCGCGGTGACTCTTTTGGGTGGCTTCGCCATCACGGTGTGCTGGCCGCTCAGCGCCTTTTTGGTCGAGCATTTCGGCTGGCGCGATGCCTGCCTGACCTATGCGGCCTGGCATCTGTGCATCGGCCTGCCGCTTTATCTGACCGTCATTCCTTCGCTGCGCCGCGCCAGCGCGGCCGACACATCTAAAACCGTCACGCCAGCGGTGGCGCTGTTGCCAAACGAGCGGCCCATCTTCGTCGTGCTCGCCACGGTCTTGACCATCGCCGCTGCGATCCTCTCTCTCATTGGCTCGCAACTCGTCACCTTGCTGCAGGGCGCGGGGCTGGCGCTATCGCAGGCCGTGACGCTTGGCATGATCATCGGGCCGATGCAGGTCGGCGCCCGCTTCATCGAGATGCTCGCAGGCTCGCGCTACCATCCAATCTGGACCATGGTCGCCTCGGCGGTCACGGTCTGTTGCGGCGTGAGCTTGCTGTTCGCCGGCCCGGTCACATTTTGGCTGGCGATCGCGCTCTACGCCGGCGGCAACGGCATCGGCTCGATCGCCAAGGGCACGCTGCCGATGGCGCTGTTTGGCCCGGCGCGCTATCCGGTGCTGGTCGGCAAGCTGGCGCTGCCGATCCTGTGCGCGATGTCGCTGTCGCCCTATCTCGGGGCGCTCGCCCTGCAGCTCGGCGGCGTCAAGGCGACGCTCGTGTTCGTCAGCGGCCTCGCTCTGCTCAACGTGGCGCTGGTTTTTGTGCTGTTGGCGCTGACGCGCGCCAAGCGCATGGAGGACGGAGCGTAAAATTCAGATTACGCCGCAGTGGTGGCCCGTCCGCCCTTGCCCAGCCGCTTATCGAGATAGCCCCCGATCGCGGTCATCAGCGGCTCGACCTTGCCGTCGAAGAAATGGTTGGCGCCGGGAATGACCTTTTGCTCGATGACGATGCCTTTTTGCGTCTTGAGTTTTTCCACCAAGTTGGTGACGTCGCGCGGGGGCACCACCGCGTCCTTGTCGCCATGGATGATCAGGCCGGAAGACGGGCAGGGCGCCAGGAACGAGAAGTCGTAGAGATTGGCCGGCGGCGCAATCGAGATGAAACCTTCGATCTCCGGCCGGCGCATCAGAAGCTGCATGCCGATCCAGGCGCCGAACGAGAAGCCGGCGATCCAGCAGCTGCGCGCCTCGGTGTTGACGGTTTGCGCCCAGTCGAGCGCTGCGGCGGCATCCGACAATTCGCCGATGCCGTGATCGAAGCCGCCTTGGCTCCTCCCGACGCCGCGGAAGTTGAACCGCAGCGCGGAAAAGCCCCGATGCACGAAGGCGTAGTAGATCTGATAGACGATCGCGTGGTTCATCGTGCCGCCGAATTGCGGATGCGGATGGAGCACGATGCCGATCGGCGCGTTTTTTTGCCGCGCCGGGTGGTAGCGGCCTTCGATGCGGCCTCCAGGTCCCGTGAAGATGACCTCGGGCATATGTTTGAACCTCGATAGCTGTGGCCGGTTAACCGGCGGATTCGGGCGCGCTTGACGCTGCCGGTGTGCGCACGTAAGTGTCTAAAACCATTTCAGATTTTAAAACCGGCAAGGTGCATTGGGCGGCGCAAGCATTGGGTCGCGACTTCTAGCACAGGCCGGGGGTCAAAAAGCAAGCTTAACCAGCATGGTCGAGCGCAGCTATTTCGATTGGAACGCCACGGCGCCGCTGCGGCCGCAAGCCGCCGAGGCGTTGCGCGAGGCGCTTGCGGTTCCCGGCAATCCTTCCTCGGTGCATGCCGAGGGGCGTGCGGCGCGGCGGCTCGTCGAAGAGGCGCGCGAGGAAGTGGCGGCGCTGGTCGGGGCGCGCCCGAGCGACGTTTTCTTCACTTCGAGCGGCACCGAAGCCAACATGCTGGCGCTGACGCCGGCGATCCAGACCGCGGACGAGCGGCGGCCGCGGGAAAAGCTCCTGATCTCGGCGATCGAGCACTCCTCGGTGCGAACGGGCGGGCGGTTCCCGCGTGACGCGGTGGCGGATATTGCGGTCGACGCCGACGGCCGCGTCGATCTTGCGGCGCTCGCCGATGCTTTGGCCGGAACATCGCGGCCGCTGGTCTCGATCATGCTCGCCAATAACGAGACCGGCGTGGTGCAGCCGATCGCGCAAGCCGCCGCCATCGTGCACGCCGCAGGCGGGTTGCTGCATGTCGATGCGGTGCAGGCAGCCGGGCGCATTGCCTGCGATATCAATGCGCTCGGCGCCGATCTGCTGACGCTCTCGGCCCACAAGATCGGCGGGCCGAAGGGCGTCGGCGCGCTCATCCGCGCGCGCGAGGACATTCATTTCCCCGATCCGCTCATTCGCGGCGGCGGCCAGGAGCGCGGCCTGCGTGCCGGCACCGAAAATGTCGCCGGCATCGCCGCATTCGGCGCGGCCGCGGCCGCCGTGCGCCGTCAGGGTGCCGCCGAGGCGGATCATATGCGCGCCTTACGCGGAAAGCTGGAAACCGGTCTCAAGGCGGTCACGCCCGGGGCGGTGATTTTCGGCGCCGACGGCCGAGCGGCTGCCGAATACGACCCTTTTTGCCGCCGAAGGCATGAAGGCTGAGACCGCGGTTATCTCTTTTGACCTCGAAGGCATCGCCGTGTCGTCGGGCGCCGCCTGCTCGTCCGGCAAGGTCCAGCCCTCCCATGTCCTTGCAGCAATGGGGGTTTCGCCCTCGCTCACGCGCGGCGCGGTGCGCTTGAGCCTGGGCTGGGCCAGCACCGAGACCGATATCGAGAGGTTCCTCGGCGCTTGGAGAAAGCTCGCAACTGCATTATCTAAGGGTCAAGCAGGCATGGCAGCCTAACTGGCTGCACAACCGAGTGATTTCGGGGTGGTTTGAACCGTTCAAACACCCGCAGATGGGGTGACCCGACAGACAGGACACCGACCATATCCGACAAATCCAACCCGCGGTCCTTGAAACCGTGAGCGGAGGGACGAATGCCGGCAGTACAAGAGACCGTCGATCAGGTCCGGCGCATCGACGTTGATCAATACAAGTATGGCTTTGAAACGCTGATCGAATCCGACAAGGCCCCGAAGGGTCTGTCGGAGGACACGGTGCGTTTCATCTCGGCCAAGAAGAGCGAGCCGGACTGGATGCTGGCCTGGCGGCTCGACGCCTATAAGCGCTGGCTGACCATGCACGAGCCGAAATGGGCCAAGGTCGAGTACGGCCCGATCGACTATCAGGACCTCTATTATTACTCGGCGCCGAAGAAGAAGGACGGGCCAAAATCGCTCGACGAGATCGATCCGGAGATTTTGCGGACCTACGAAAAGCTCGGCATTCCGCTGCGCGAGCGCGAAGCGCTGCTCGGCATCCAAAAATCGGATGACGACGCCGGCGCGAATGGCCAAGAGTCTGAGAACGGCAGCCCCTTGCGACGCGTCGCGGTCGATGCGGTGTTCGATTCGGTTTCGGTCGCCACCACGTTCCAGGCGGAACTGGCCAAGGCCGGCGTGCTGTTCATGCCGATCTCGGAAGCGATCCAAAAACATCCCGAGCTGGTGAAGAAATATCTCGGCACGGTGGTGCCGATCAGCGACAATTTCTTCGCCACGCTCAATACGGCGGTGTTTTCCGACGGCTCGTTCGTCTACGTGCCGCCGGGCGTGCGCTGCCCGATGGAGCTGTCGACCTATTTCCGCATCAACGAGCGCAATACCGGCCAGTTCGAGCGCACGCTGATCATCGCCGACCGCGGCTCCTATGTCAGCTATCTCGAAGGCTGCACCGCGCCGATGCGCGACGAGAACCAGCTCCACGCCGCGGTGGTCGAGCTGGTCGCGCTCGACGACGCCGAGATCAAATATTCGACCATCCAGAACTGGTATCCGGGCGACGCCAAGGGCAAGGGCGGCGTCTACAATTTCGTCACCAAGCGCGGCGATTGCCGCGGCAAGAACGCGAAGATTTCCTGGACCCAGCTCGAGACCGGCTCGGCGATCACCTGGAAATATCCGAGCTGCATCCTGCGCGGCGACAATTCGCGCGGCGAGTTCTACTCGATCGCGATCTCCAACGGCTACCAGCAGGTCGATTCCGGCACCAAAATGCTGCATCTCGGCAAGAACACCACGAGCCGCATCATCTCCAAGGGCATCGCCGCCGGCCACTCCAACAACACCTATCGCGGCCTGGTCACCGCGCACCGCCGCGCCACCGGCGCGCGCAACTTCACCAATTGCGATTCGCTCCTGATCGGCGACAAGTGCGGCGCCCACACCGTGCCCTATATCGAGGCGAAGAATTCCTCGACCGTGTTCGAGCACGAGGCGACGACCTCGAAGATTTCCGAGGAGATGCTGTTCTATTGCCGGCAGCGCGGCCTGTCGGCGGAGGAGGCGACCGCGCTCGTCGTCAACGGCTTCGTCAAGGACGTGCTGCAGCAGTTGCCGATGGAATTCGCGGTCGAGGCGCAGAAGCTGATCTCGGTCTCGCTGGAAGGTTCCGTCGGATAACACGCTGATTAAGCCGGCAATGACCGACGGCATCAGGACATAGCGAATCAGGACTTGGCGATATGGCGCTTTTGGAAATCAAGAATTTGCACGTCGAGATCGACGGCAAGGAAATTCTCAAGGGTCTCGACCTCACCGTGAATGCCGGCGAGGTGCACGCCATCATGGGCCCGAACGGCTCCGGCAAATCGACGCTCGCCTATGTGCTCGCCGGCAAGGCCGACTACACGCCGACCGCGGGCGAGGTGCGCTTCGACGGCAAGAACATTTTCGACATGGCGCCGGACGAGCGCGCCGCCGCCGGCCTGTTCCTGGCCTTTCAATATCCGCTGGAAATCCCCGGCGTCGCCACCATGACGTTCTTGCGCACCGCGCTCAACGCGCAGCGCAAGAAGCGCGGCGAGGCGGAGCTGTCGACGCCGGAGTTCCTCAAGAAGGTGCGCGAGGTCGCCGGCAAGCTCGACATCGAGCAGGAGATGCTGCGCCGCGCCGTCAATGTCGGCTTTTCCGGCGGCGAGAAGAAGCGCAACGAGATTTTGCAGATGGCGCTGCTCGAGCCGCGGCTCGCCGTGCTCGACGAAACCGATTCCGGCCTCGACATCGATGCGCTGCAGATCGTCTCCGAAGGCGTCAACCGGCTGCGCTCGAAGGAGCGCGCCTTCGTCGTCATCACCCACTACCAGCGGCTGCTCGACTACATCGTGCCCGACGTGGTGCACGTGCTGTCGAAGGGCCGCATCGTCAAGACCGGCGGCAAGGAATTGGCGCTCGAGCTCGAAGCGCGCGGCTATGCCGAGTATCAGGAAGAGGTTCCGGCGTGAACGCCGAAGTCGCCATCATCAAGACCGCGGCGGAGACCGCGCTGGCGCAGGCTTTTTCGCAGGCGCGCGGGCGGCTGCCCGGCGGTGGCGCGATCGCGGCGCAGCGCGCGGCGGCCTTCGACGTATTCGCCAAGACCGGCCTGCCGCATCGCCGCATCGAGGACTGGAAATACACCGATTTGCGCGCGCTGATGCGCGACGCAAAGCCGCTCGCAGCGCCGCCCGATGCCGCCGCCAAGGCGCGGGCGAAGACGGCCGGCGCCTTGCTCGGCGACGTCGAAACGCGCCGGCTGGTGTTTGTCGACGGCGCTTTCGTCGCCGAACTGTCCGACGTTGCCGCCTTGGAGCCGGGGCTTACGGTCGGCTCGCTCGCCGACGCGCTGTCCGACGGCGATCCGACGCTCGCTGCCCATCTCGGCAAGCTCGCGCCGGCAAGCGACGTCGCGGTCGCGCTCAATACCGCGCTGATGGGCGACGGCGCCGTGATCCGCATCGCCGCCGGCGCGACCATCGAGCGGCCGATTCATCTGCTCTTCGTCGCCTCGGCAAAGCCGGCCGCGACCTTCGTGCGCTCGCTGGTGGTGGTGGAGCAGGGCGCCCGCGCCATGCTGATCGAAAGTCATGAAGGTCCCGCCGGCAGCGACTATCAGGTCAATGCCGCGCTCGAGATTTTCGTCGGCGACGAGGCCCATGTCGATCACGTCAAGATCATCGGCGAGGGCTCCGACGCGCTGCACGTCTCGACGCTGGCGGCCGCGATCGGCGCGCGGGCGCGCTTCAACGCTTTCACCTTCACCGCCGGCGGCGCCGTGGTGCGCAACCAGCTGTTCCTGCAAATTCGACGGCGAGGACACCGTCGCCGGCATCCGCGGCGCGACCTTGATCAAGGGCCGGCAGCATGCCGACACCACGCTGGTCGCCGACCACGTCGCCCGCGGCTGCCAGAGCCGCGAAATGTTCAAGACGGTGCTCGACGGCGAGGCCCACGGCGTGTTCCAGGGCCGCATCATCGTGCGGCCGCATGCGCAAAAGACCGACGCCAAGATGATGACGCGGGCGCTGCTGCTGTCCGAGCGCGCCGAGGCGGACAACAAGCCGGAGCTCGAGATTTTTGCCGACGACGTGCAGTGCGGCCACGGCGCGACGGCCGGCGCGCTCGACGACGATCTGAAATTCTATCTGATGGCGCGCGGCATTCCGCGGCCCGAAGCCGAAGCGCTGCTGATCCAGGCCTTTCTCGGCGAGGCGATCGAAGGCATCGAACATGCCGGGCTGCGCGAGGCGCTGATGGATGCCGTCGTGGCGTGGCTCGAGGCGCGTTGAGATGAATATCGCCGCAGCCCATCGGCACCTATGACGTCAACCGCATCCGCGCGGATTTCCCGATCCTTGGCATGCAGGTCTACGGCAAGCCGCTCGTCTATCTCGACAACGCCGCCTCGGCGCAGAAGCCGCAGGCGGTGCTCGATCGCCTGAACGCAGGCCTACACGACGCGAATACGCCAATGTGCATCGCGGCCTGCATTATCTCGCCAACGAGGCGACCGAGGCCTACGAAGGCGCGCGCGAAAAGGTGGCGGCGCTTCCTCAACGCCGAGCGCAAGGAAGAGATCGTCTTCACCCGCAACGCCACCGAGGCGATCAATCTCGTCGCCTACACCTTCGGCCGCGAGCGCATCAAGCCCGGCGACGAGATCGTGCTCTCGATCATGGAGCACCATTCCAACATCGTGCCCTGGCATTTCCTGCGCGAGCGCCAGGGCGCGGTGCTCAAATGGGCGCCGGTCGACGACGACGGCCATTTCGCTCATCGACGAGTTCGAGAAGCTTCTGACGCCGCGACCAAAGCTCGTCGCCATCACCCATATGTCGAACGTGCTCGGCACCGTGGTGCCGGTGAAGGAGGTCGTCGCGCATCGCGCATGCCCGCGGCATTCCGGTGCTGGTCGACGGCGCGCAGGGCGCGGTGCATCTCGACGTCGACGTGCAGGACATCGATTGCGATTTCTATGCCTTCACCGGCCACAAGCTCTACGGCCCGACCGGCATCGGCGTGCTGTACGGCAAGTACCGAGCACCTCGACGCCATGCCGCCGTTCAACGGCGGCGGCGAGATGATCCGCGAGGTGTTCCAGGATCGCGTCACCTATGGCGAGCCGCCGCACAAATTCGAGGCCGGCACGCCGTCGATCGTGCAGGCGATCGGGCTTGGCGCCGCGATCGATTATGTCGCTTCGATCGGCAAGGCGCGCATCCGCGAGCACGAGGCGGGCCTGCTGCGCTACGCCCACGACCGGCTGCGCGAGATCAATTCGCTGCGCATCATCGGCAACGCCAAGGACAAGGGCCCGATCGTCTCGTTCGAGATCAAGGGCGCCCATCCGCACGACGTGGCGACCATCATCGACCGCTCCGGCGTCGCGGTGCGCGCCGGCACCCATTGCGTCATGCCGCTGTTGGCGCGCTTTGGCGTCACGGCGACCTGCCGCGCCTCGTTCGCCATGTACAATACGCGCGAGGAGATCGATTGCCTTGCGCAGGCGCTGGTGAAAGCGCAGGAGTTCTTCACGTGAAGGATGTCTTCACATGACCGATGAACCGAAAACCGATACGGGCAATGCCGCCGCCGCGGCCGATACGGCGGAACGGCCGTCCACGATTCCGGCCGACGAAATGGCGCGCCTGACCGACGAGATCGTCGGCGCGATCAAGACCGTCTACGACCCCGAAATCCCCTCGGACATCTACGAGCTGGGCCTGATCTACAAGGTCGACATCGACGACGACCGCGTGGTCAAGATCGACATGACGCTGACCACGCCGAACTGCCCGTCGGCCGCCGAACTGCCGGCGCAGGTCGAGAACGCGGTCGCGGGCGTGCCCGGCGTGCGCGAGGCCAAGGTCACCATCGTCTGGGATCCGCCGTGGGACCCCAGCCGCATGTCGGACGAGGCGCGCACGGAGCTCAATATGTGGTGAGTTGCGCATGCGGCGCGGCGGCATTACATCAGCTTAGCGTAAGACGTTAGTATTTTTGAGTTATTCCAGGTCGTAACGGGCGTGCGTTGAGACAGCACGCGAGGAGCTAAAACGATGGCCACTGCCCGGCCGAGACCTCAAGTGATGCGGCTCACCGATGCCGCAGCCGAGCGCATCAAGGCGGTGATGGCGAAGGCCGAGCGCCCGATCGCGGCGGTGCGCGTCGGCGTCAAGAACGGCGGCTGCGCCGGCATGAGCTACTTCATGGAATATGCCGAAACCGTCAATCCGCTCGACGAGGTGATCGAGGACAAGGGCGTGCGCATCCTGGTCGATCCCAAGGCGGTGCTGTTCCTGCTCGGCACCGAGATGGACTACAAGGTCGAGAAATTGTCGGCGCAGTTCGTGTTCAACAATCCGAACCAGACCGCGGCCTGCGGCTGCGGCGAATCGGTGCAGATCGAGCCGGCGAGTCGGACACCGCGCAACCGCAGGCGCAGTAATCACGCCGGCTTCGGCTTTCGCACGCTCTCGATCAGCGAGGCGCGCAGCAGATAGGCGCGGTGCGCCGCCGGATCGGCCGCCGTCGCCCGCAAGGCCGCGTTGCTGCGAGCGCGCGCCGCCGGGTCTTTTTCCTCGAGCCGCTTCTTGTTGGCGATGGTCTGCTGCTGGACATATTCGACGTTCAACGGCCGGCGCCGCTGATCGTAGCTGTCGAGACTATCGGCGGGCGCTTCGCCGCGCATGACCTGGCCGAGCAATCCGGCAAGCTCGACGGCGTCGTGAATGCCGAAATTCAGGCCGAGCCCGCCGAGCGGATTATTGACGTGCGCGGAGTTCGCCGGCAAGGAAGACGCGGCCCTTGCGGAACGTCGCCGCCACGCGCTGGTGGACATTGTAGATGTTGCGGTGAAAAACCGGATAGTCGCCGGCTTTCGGGAAGAAATTCTGCAGTCGCTGCTGCACCGCCTGCTCGTCGAAAGCCTGCTTCTCCGTTTCGCCGGGGCGCGTCGGGAACAACAGGCGCCACAACCCCTTGCCGTCGTCGCCGGTGACTTTGAACAGCGCGCACCATTCCTCCGCGTCGGAGAAGTAATTGCGCGAGCACTGGGCATAGAGGGCGTCGAACGGAAACGGCGTGGTGAGGATCAGAAACCGCTCCGGATGCGTAAAACCTTCGAAGTCGATGCCGAGCGTTTTGCGCACCGTCGAGCGGCCGCCGTCGCAGCCGATCAGGTAGCTGCCCGTGACGCGGCGGGTGCCGGACGGCGTCTCGACCTCGGCTTCGACCCGGTCGTCGAATTGCTCGAAATCCACGATGCGCGACGAGAACGCCACCGAGGCATGGGCAAGCCGGCCGAGGCGCTCGATCGTCATGTTGGCGAGCTTGTGCTGCTCGCACTGCACGACGAAAGGGTAGCGCGTGTCATCCTTCAAGACGCCGAAATCGAACTCGGCGATCACTTCGCGCGCGGCGCGATCCCAGACCCGGAATTTGGGCTCGATCAGACCGCGCGCGATGACGTCGTCGACGAGGCCCAGACCGTCGAGGATTTCAAGCGTCGCCGCGTGGGTGGTCGCGGCGCGCGGATTGTCGTTGACCCGTTGCTCGGCCTCGAAGACCTCGACCGCAAAACCCTGGCGCGCCAGCGCGAGCGCCGCGATGACGCCGACCGGGCCGCCGCCGGCAATGAGGATGGGACGTTGGGGAGGCATTTTGCGGCGTTCTACGCCGGGCGCAGGGTAGCGGCAATACGGCAGGATCGCGGCATAACGGTTACGCCACCCGCGCCGGCGCGGCTTGCGGGCGCGCTTCCGGATCGGCCTCGCAGATCACGCGATTGCGGCCGTTGCGCTTGGCGGCGTAGAGGCACATGTCGGCGCGCTCGATCAGCGACTGCGCGGTGTCGTGCGGGCGCAGCACCGCGGCGCCGATCGAGATCGTCACCCGGCCGAGCCGCTCGCCGCTCGAGCGTTTCATCAATTCCTTGGTCATGACGGCGCGGCGGATGTGGTCGGCCACCGTGATCGCCGATTGCAGCGCCGTGTTCGGCAGCGCGATGACGAATTCCTCGCCGCCGTAACGCGCGGCGACGTCCTGGCCTTTGACGTTCTGCTTCACCGACAGCGCCACCAGGCGCAGCACCTGGTCGCCGGTGAGATGGCCGAATTTGTCGTTGAAGCTCTTGAAGTGGTCGATGTCGGCCATCAACAGCGCCAACGGCTGGTTGCTTTCTTTCGCTTCCGTCATGGCTTTGGCGAGGGCCTGATCGAAGAACTTGCGGTTCGACAGCGTGGTGAGCGGATCGGTCAGGCTCTCGGTGCGCACCGCCTGGAGGTTTTCCTGAAGCTGCTCGATCTCCTGCTTCGACGCCGACAGCCGCGCTTCGAGCTTCTTGTTGTTGTGCTCCATGTCCTTGGCGCCCTGGACCAGGCGCTCGATCACGGCGCGCAGGCCTTCGCCGTCGTTGGCGCCCTTGAGGCTTGCGGTCGCGTCGGCGAGACTAGCCGAGTAGTTGGTCGCCGTGCCGGTGGCGGCGTCGATGGTGTCCAAAACCTGCTTGATCTCGCCGAGCATGCGCGAATTGACCGTGTCGATGCGGTCGGTCGCGCGGCTGGCCGCGATATAGGTGGCGTAGATCTCTTCGAGATCGGCCTCGCCGAGCGTGCCCTTCTGCTCGAGCGTTTGATTGATCAATTGGTTGAGCGCCGGGTTATAGCCGGTGGCGTAGTTGTACCAGATTTCAAAATTGCGCGGTGTCGCGGCCTGGGCGAGCGCCTTGATCTGCCCCAATGCGATGTCGGCGAATGCGAGCGTCCGTTCGTGCTCGTCGCGGGGCACTCCCATGAAGTATCTCCGATCGCGCTGGGGAAGGCCGGAAGTGACAGCCCGGACTGTCGTAAATGCACGGTGCAACTTAGGGGATAGCCGTGAATGAGCGGTAAATGCCCGCCTGTCGGGAAAATCCTGACAGCGAGAAAGCGGTCGTGGAAAGGCTGAGGCTTAGGCGCCGCTAGGCTTTGAGCGGCACCGGGCGCAGCAGAAAGGCCGGCAGGTGCGAGGCGTCGCCGTCGTCCAGGGGCTTGCGCACGGGCTGCGGGGCGCGGCGCGGTCTCGCGTCTTCGATGCGCGCGACCGGGGCCGGTTGCTGCTGCTGCGGCCGGCGCTCCGGCTGCTGGGGTCGCCGCTGATGCTCGTGCCGACTGCGCTGCGGCGGCCGCGCCGTTTGCCTTGGCTCGTGTCTTGGTTCGTGTCTTGGCTCGTGTCTTGGCTCGTGTTGCGGCTCGGCAGGCGTGCCGGCGATCTTGTCCATGTAAGGAATTGTCTGACCGATCAGCTTTTCGATTGCGGCGACGGCTTTGGCGTCGTTCGATCCGGCGACGATGGTGATGGCGGTGCCGTTTCGCCCGGCGCGGCCGGTACGGCCGATGCGGTGCACGTAGTCGTCGGCATGGATCGGCACGTCGAAATTATAGATGTGGCTGACGTCGGGAATATCGAGGCCCCGCGCGGCGACGTCGGAGGCGACCAACAGCGTGACTTCGTTCTTGCGGAATTGCTCGAGCGCCGCCGTGCGCGCCGACTGGTCCATGTCGCCGTGCAGCGCCTGCACCGAAAAGCCGTGACGTAAGAGCGAGCGATGCAGCGTGGCAACGTCGCGCTTGCGGTTGCAGAAGATGATGGCGTTCTTCATGCCCTCGGCGGAGCGGATCAGGCGGCGCAGCGTGTCGCGCTTCTCGGCGCCGTCGCGGCCGGAGCGGGCCAGGAGCTGGGTCGTGGCGGCGACGGTGGTGGCGGGTTTTGAGACTTCGACGCGCACCGGATTGCTGAGGAACTGCTCGGTGATGCGCCGAATTTCCGGCGGCATGGTGGCGGTGAAGAACAGGGTCTGGCGGGTGAACGGTACTAGCTTGCAGATGCGCTCGATGTCGGGGATGAAACCCATATCCAGCATGCGATCGGCCTCGTCGATGACGAGGAGCTCGACGCCGCTGAGCAGGAGCCTTCCGCGCTCGTTATGGTCGAGCAGGCGGCCGGGCGTCGCGATCAGCACGTCGACGCCGCGCATCAGCTTGGCATCCTGATCGTCGAACGAGACGCCGCCGATGATCAGCGCGACGTTGAGCTTGTTGTGGTTGGCGCCGTATTTGATGAAGCTCTCTTCGACCTGTGCGGCGAGTTCGCGGGTCGGCTCCAGGATCAGCGTGCGCGGCATGCGCGCCCGCGCCCGGCCGGTTTCCAGCATGGTCAGCATCGGCAGCACGAATGCCGCGGTCTTGCCGGTGCCGGTCTGGGCGATGCCCAACACGTCGCGCCGGGCGAGCACGTGGGGGATGGCCTGATCTTGGATGGGGGTCGGAGTTTTGTAACCAGTCGCCGCAACGGCAGCGAGTACTTTTTCGGACAAGCCGAGATGTGAAAACGACATAAACCCTCGTATTGGGACCGCCTGCGATGAGGAAAATCGAACTGGGGGAAGGCGCAGGGCGGCCGAATCTGCCTCAGTTGCGCCGAAACATAGGGTCGAATGGCCGAAAGTCAACCTGTAACGGGCTGCCGCAGCGAGTTAAGTTAAACGGATTGCTTCACTTTTTCACGATGCCGGGGGAGGAGACCGCCAATGCCGGAAGCTTCGTCTGAGACTTTGCCGACCGTCCTTGTCGCCGGCCTGAACTGCTCGGCGCGGCTTTACGCCGACCAGATCCCGGCGCTGTGGCAGTTCGGCCCCGTCACCGTCGCCGATCATCGGCGCGACGACAGCATGGCGGCGATGGCGCGGCGGATCTTGGCCGCGGCGCCGCCGCGCTTTGCGCTGGTTGGGCTATCGATGGGCGGCTACGTCGCCTTCGAGATCATGCGCCAGGCGGCTGTCGCGTGTCGCCAAGCTCGCTTTGCTCGACACCGGCGCGCGCGGCGAGGCGCCGGAGCGGACCGAGCAGCGCAAGCCGCTCATCGCTTTGGCGAAGAGCGGCCGCTTCGCGGAAATCCTCGAGTCGCAATATCCCACCCTGGTGCATCGCAGCCGTCACAACGACGCGGCACTCAAGGCGGCCGTGCGCGCCATGAACGAGGAGACCGGCGCGGACGCCTACTTGCGCCAGCAACAGGCCATCATAACGCGCGTGGATTCACGTCCCAGCCTCGCGGCGATAAAATGCCCGACGCTGGTTCTGGTCGGCGACAGCGACGAGGCGACGCCGCCGGACTTGGCCCGCGAGATGGCAGCGGCAATTCCCGGTGCGCATCTCGTCGTCGTTCCCGAGTGCGGGCATCTGTCCACCATCGAGCAACCTGAAGCGGTGAACAAAGCGCTGGTCGAGTGGATGCAGGGGTTAGTAGAGCATGATCTGTCCGAAAACCGGCGACCATTTTCGGGATCATGCTCGCGCAATTGCCGCAGGGGAGGCAAGTGCCGCCGGAACTGTGCTAACGATGACGAACGCGAGGGATGGAGAACGTAAAATGAAGTTTGCTGATTTCAGCCGCTGGCCGATTCTGACGGTGTTGCTCTTTGGCGCGGCGATCGCGCCGGCAAGTGCCCAGAGCGATTATCCGAGCCGGCCGATCCACCTTGTGGTCGGCTTCGCCGCCGGCGGCGGCAACGATATTTTCGCGCGTCTTGTGGCCGACAAGGCCTCGCAACTGCTCGGCCAGACGGTGGTGGTCGAGAACAAGCCGGGCGCCGGCGGCCGGCTGTCCGCCGAATATGTGTCGAACCAGACGCCCGACGGCTACACGCTTCTGGTCGGCGCCGCCGGCGCCATGTCGCTTGCGGCGGCGATCTATCCCGACCTGAAATATCACCCGACCAAGACGCTGATCCCGCTCGCCATGATCGCGAACTTTCCGCTGATCACTGGTGGAGGCCGCCGACAATCCATCGAAGAACGTCAAGGAATTCGTCGAGTGGATGAAGCAGCATCCCGACAAGGCGAATTATGCCAGCTCCTCGCCGGCCTTCACCGTCACAACCGAGCTGTTGAAGCTGAAATCCGGCATGCCCGGCACCATGATCCCGTACAAGAGCAGCAACGAGATGATCTTAAGCGTCATGCAGGGCCAGACCGCGATGACGATCGCCGACGGCCCGCCGACGGTGCCGCAGGTCAAGGCCGGCAAGGTCAAGGCGCTCGCGGTGACCGGCGCGGAACGTTCGAGCGAACTGCCCGACACGCCGAGCATGAGCGAGGCCGGCTTCCCCGCCGTCGACATTCACCTGTGGAGCGGCATTTTCGCGCCGATCGCAACGCCGGCTCCCATCGTCGCCAAGCTCGAAAAGGCGCTGGGCGAGGCGATCGCCGATCCCGGCGTGGCGGCCAAGCTCAAGGCCATGGCGGTCAATCCCGGCGGCGCCACGCCCGCCGAATTCGTCAAAATCATCGACAGCGACATCATCAAATACGGCGCCGTGATCAAAGCCGCGAATTTGAAGTTCGAGGAATAGCAGAGTTCTACGTCTTGGCGGCGAGACGGGCGCGCACGGCGTTGAGGAACGCCGCGCGATCGGATGTCGCGGTCACATGCGTCGCCAGCCGCTCGCAGAATTCGTCCGCCGTGCGCGCCTGAGTTGCGGCCTTCTCCACGAAGACCTTGGCGATCGGACCGATGTGGCGCGCCAGCAATGCCCTGATCGCCTCGAAGTCCTGACTGCCGGGGGCGACGATCGGCGCCCGCGGCTTGGCGCGCGATTTAGCCGGCGCGGGTTTCGCCGCCGTCTTCGCAGGAGCGGCGGCAGGCCGAAGCGCGGGAAGCGCCGCGTTCGCTTCTCCCGCCGGCGCGTCGATAAAGCCTTTGATCGTGTCCGCGAGCTTGCCAAGCGCCTGGTCGCGATTCGGGAAAAAGTCGACCCATTGGCGGGTCGCGAGCTCGTAGCGCAAGGCGCCGCTGGGCGTGATCGGGGATAGCCGCAGCGGGAAAACTGGCACGTTGATGCTGCCGCCGATCGACAGCTCCTTGGTGATTTCACCGGATTTGGCGGAGAATTCCGAAAACAGAAAAACGATGCCCGTCGCCTTCTCGATGGCTTTGACGATGGCCTCTTGGTAGTTCTGCCCGGGCGGTACGTCCCGCAACGAGATCCAGCATTTCAGGCCGGTGTCCTCGAGGAACGCGACGACCTCGCGCGCCGTTGCGTCATCTTTCGATGAAAAGCAAATGAAGATATGGGAACCGGCCGCTACCAATTTTCGTCCTCGTGTGACAGTAAGCATGAAACATAATGCGTCCCCGCGCGATGACGTTACGCGCGTTGTGCGCAGGCTGGCAACGTGCAACTTTGCCGCTTATGGCGGGCTATTAACGCGGCGAACCGGGCGTGCCGGCGATCGCCTGCCGGCGCGGGAATGGAACCGAACGAATGGGTCTTAGGGCCAAGTTCAATATCGCCGTCTTGGCGGCTTTCGCGGTCGGCTTTGCGATCGCCGCCGTCGTCTTGCATGGCGTCTTCTTCTACAATGCGCGCGCCCAGGTGCTGCAAAACGCCCGCATCATGCTGACGGCGGCAAATGCCATCCGCACCTACACCGCCGACAGTCTCGGGCCGCTCTTGCCGATGGAGCGTGACGGCAAATTTGTCGCCGAGAACGTGCCGGCCTTTGCCGCACAGACGAATTTCAAGGATGTGCAGGCGGCTTTCGCCGGCTACACCTATCGCGAGCCGGCACTCAATCCGACGAATTTGACCGACCGCGCCCAGGACTGGGAGGCCGACATCATTCGCGTGTTCCGCAACGACGCCGGCAAGACGGAAGTGGTGAACGAGCGCGACACTCCGATTGGGCCGACGCTCAACCTGTCGCGGCCGGTGACCATCACCGATCAGGCCTGTTTGACCTGCCACAGTACGCCGGCCGCGGCGCCGGCGGCGCTGATCCAGACTTACGGCAGCGCCAATGGGTTCGGCTGGAAGCTCAACGAGACGATCGGTGCGCAAATTGTGTCGGTTCCCATGGCGGTGCCGCTCAAGGTCGCCCGCGACACCTATGTCACCTTCCTGATCATCCTGCTCGCGATATTCGCGATCATCTTCGTCATACTGAATTTGCTGCTGCACTTCCTGGTAGTCACTCCGGTCAAGCGCGTGTCGGGAATGGCCGATGCGGTGAGTCTCGGCGACGAAAACGTCGAGGTCTATATCAAGCCGGGCAAGGACGAAATTTCGTCGCTGTCGGTGTCGTTCAACCGCATGCGGGAAAGCCTCAAGCACGCGATGGACATGATCAAGTGAGTGCCGTGGCGGCGCGCGGGCCGGCGCGCCCCAGGCTCATCGATGAAAGGCGCCTGCCTGGCTCAACGAAGGCCCGGTCGGGGTGTGTCCCGTACGCTACATAGCGACAAAAAGTCGACGGGAGCGACGTTTGCAATTCCCCGACTCTCGCCGACTTGGCATGCTGACGTGGGGCGCGTGCAAGATCGAGAACAACTATGAACCGGCTCCTGCTGACCGGCATCTCGCTCGTCGGTCTATCCGGTGTCGCCACAGCGGCGGACATGCCGCTCAAGGCGCCGCCACCGCCGGCGGTGGCCGCCTGGAGCTGGACTGGTTTTTATGCCGGCCTCGACGGCGGCTACAGCTTTGGCCGTGATCCGTTCATGCAGAACGATCCGGATCAAGGCGGTCTGTTCAGCCAGACGCCGTCCATGGTCACGCCGCGGGGCGGCCTGTTCGGCGGCCAGTTCGGCTACAACTGGCAGCTCAATCATCTGGTGCTCGGTCTGGAGGGGGACGCGCAATGGGCCCACCAGGACAGCACGTCCTGCGCGATCACCTGCTTCTACGACAATATCACGAACGAGTTCACCGGCTCGACGGAGCGGCAAAAGCTGGATTGGTTCGCCACCGCGCGCGCCCGGATTGGCTGGGCCAACGACGGCTATCTGCTCTACGTCACCGGCGGCCCGGCATGGGGTCGTGTCAGCGAGACCGATACGCTCAATTTCGAGATCCTTCCGCCGGCCGCCGAGAGTTTTGCGCGCACGCTCAGCGGATCGGCGATCGGCGGCGGTATCGAGGCGAGGGTTTGGGGAAATTGGACGGCGAAGGTCGAATACCTGCACCTTAATCTTGGCAGCATGACCAACATCGCCAATCTGATGTTTCAGCCCGTTGGCGGTGTTGCAGCCGGCCCCTTCACGCTCACCACGACAAGCTCGGTTCGCGATGACATCATCCGCGTCGGCGTGAATTATAAATTCGCCGGCACGGCGATCGATCCGGCGCCGGCAGCAGCCGCGCTCGCGCTGCCGGTCAAGGCGGCGGCAGCAGTCTGGTCGTGGACCGGATTTTATCTCGGCATCAACGGCGGCTACGGCGTCGGCAGCGATCCATTCAGCCAGACGCAGTTGGTGGCCGGTACGCTGCTGGTGGACTCGACTTTCATGAACGCCAAGGTCGCGCCGGTCGGCGGACTGTTCGGCGGCCAGGCGGGTTACAACTGGCAAACTGGCCATATCGTGCTCGGCATTGAAGGCGATGCGCAGTTGACCGATCAGCATGATGTGTCGTGCGGCATCGAGTGCACGGCGGGGGGGTTTGCGCCGAACACCTTCACGACCGTCGATCAGCGGCTGAAGTGGCTGGCAACCGCGCGCGGCCGCCTCGGCTGGGCCGATGACGGCTACCTGTTCTACGTCACCGGGGGCGGTGCGTTCGGCCGCATCGACGAGACGGATTCCCTGCCGATCAACCCGAACGCGGCGAGCTTCGGCCAGAATCGCAGTGGCTGGACGGCGGGCGGCGGCATCGAAGCTCGGCTGTGGGGTAACTGGACCGGCAAGCTCGAATACCTGCACTTCAATCTCGGCAGCATGACCAACACGTTCAACTACGTGTTCGGCGGCACGCCCTTCACTTTGAGCACGACCAGCGCCATCCGCGACGACGTCGTTCGAGTCGGTTTGAATTACAAGATCGGCGGCTGATTGCGCGTCGGCACCCCGCGAGGATCCTAAAACTCGCGGCCGATCAGCCGGTCGAGCGAATAGCGGCCACCGCCGCGCAAGAAGATAGCGAGCGCCACGATACCCATGAATAGGGCGTATTCCATGCCGCGCTTGCCCCACGACCAGTTCGGGTAGAGCACGGCGAAGGAGATCACAGACATCTCGACGACAATGGCGGCGGCGACGACGCGGGTGAACAGGCCGACGGCGAGCATCAGGCCGCCGAAGAATTCCAGCGCGCCGATGAAATAGGCCCAGGCCAGCGGATAAGCCCAGCCGAAATTGACGAAATTGCGCGACGCCGCGACAGCATCGCCCTGGAACAATTTGGCGAAGCCGTGGGGCACCAGGATCAGGCCCAGCGCAACCCGGATCAGCGTATAGGCGAACGGCGCCAAGGTCTCGTAGAACGGTGCCGCAGCGGGCACCAGCAATGACTTGCGATCGACGTCGGTGTCCGATGTGGTCGCCATTGAGTCCTCCCCGTCTCGGTGCTGCCGCTGAATGTCGCTTGTCGCGCCGCACCTTTGCAAGGTCCGAATCTTGCTTTCAAACGACAACGATGCCCCCGGGTTCGGCCGCAGCCGTCTGGACTCGGCACGAATCGCGGCACACTTTCGGGCAGAAGAGGACAGCCATGAGATTCTTTGTGGCTCTAAGCGTCGCCGGCGGGCTGTTGTCGCATGTTCCCGCGATGGCCGAGGACATCGATCTATCGGCCTGGACCTGCAAGCAATTCATGGCGGCGAGCAAGGACGACGTCGGCGTCATCCTGGCCTGGCTCGACGGCTACTACAAAGAGGAGGACGAGCCGCCGGTGATCGACACGGCGGCGCTCGTCGTCAAGGCCAAGAAACTCGGCCAATACTGCGCCGAGCATCCCGACAGCGACCTGATCAGCGCGACCGACAAGCTGTTTCAGAAGGAGTGATCGCTTCCATTCGCCCCCGCTATCGCGGGCAGGATGGAGAGTTCACACGTCCAACAACTCCTCGCCGGCGAACTCCGCCCGCTCCTGAATAAACTCGAAGCGTGATTCCGGCTTGTTGCCCATCAGGCGCTCGACCGATTTGTCGGTGTTCTTGCGGTCGCTTTCCACCACCGTGACCTGAAGCAGCGTGCGCTTCTTCGGGTCCATGGTGGTTTCCTTCAATTGCGCCGCCATCATCTCGCCGAGCCCCTTGAAGCGGCTGACCTCGACCTTGGCGTTGGCGTGGAATTCTTTTTTCAAGATCGCGTCGCGGTGCTTGTCGTCGCGGGCATAGAAATTCTTGCCGCCGTGGCTCAGCCGATAGAGCGGCGGCACGGCGAGATAGAGGTGGCCGTTGTCGATCAGTTTCGGCATCTGCCGGTAGAAGAACGTGATCAACAGCGAGCGCGATATGGGCGCCGTCGACGTCGGCGTCGGTCATGATGATGACGCGGCCGTAGCGCAAATCCTCGTCCTTGTAGTGGATGCCGGTGCCGCAGCCGAGCGCCTGGATGAGATCGGCGAGCTGCTGGTTTTGCGCCAGTTTGTCCTTGCCGGCCGACGCCACGTTGAGGATTTTGCCGCGCAGCGGCAGGATGGCTTGCGAGCGGCGATCGCGCGCCTGCTTGGCCGAGCCGCCGGCGCTAGTCGCCCTCGACGACAAAAATCTCGGCGCCGTCGGCGGCGCCATTGGTGCAGTCGGCGAGTTTTCCCGGCAGACGGAGTTTCCGCACTGCGGACTTGCGCGCAATATCCTTTTCCTGGCGGCGGCGCAGCCGCTCCTCGGCGCGCTCGACCACGAAGTCGAACAGCTTGTTGGCCTGCGTCGGATTGCCGGCGAGCCAATGGTCGAACGGGTCCTTGATCGCCTGCTCGACAATGCGCTGCGCTTCGGCGGTGGCGAGGCGATCCTTGGTCTGGCCCTGGAATTCCGGCTCGCGGATGAACACCGAGAGCATGGCGCCGGCGCCGATCATGACGTCGTCCGAGGTGATGGCGGCGGCGCGCTTGCCCTGGCCGACGCGCTCGGCGTGATCCTTCAGCCCGCGCAGCAACGCGCTACGCAAGCCGGATTCGTGGGTGCCGCCGTCGGGCGTCGGGATGGTGTTGCAATAGGAATTGAGAAACGGGTCGGCGTCGGCGGTCCAGGCCACGGCCCATTGCGCGGCGCCGTGGGCGCCGGTCTTGCCGGCGGTGCCGGTGAAGATGTCGGGATGGACCAGCGTCGCATCCTTGAGCGTCTCGCCGAGATAATCCTTCAGCCCTTCCTCGAAGTGGAATGTCGCCTTTTCCGGCACGTCGTCTACGCCGCTCAACAACTCCTTGGCGCAGGACCAGCGGATTTCGACGCCGCCGAACAGATAAGCCTTGGAGCGCGTCATCTTGAACACGCGCTCGGGCTGGAACGCGGCCTTCGGCCCAAAAATCTGCGGGTCGGGGTGGAAGCGCACGCGGGTGCCGCGCTTGTTCGGCGCGCGGCCGAGCTTTTGCAGCTTGCCCTTCGGCTTGCCGCGCTCGAACGCCATGTGGTGATGCTGCTGCTCGCGCCAGACATCGACCTCCATGCGGTCGGACAGCGCGTTGGCCACCGAGACGCCGACGCCGTGCAGGCCGCCGGAGGTCTCGTAGACTTTGGAGTCGAACTTGCCGCCGGCGTGCAGCGTGCACATGATGACTTCGAGGGCGGACTTGTCCTTGAACTTCGGATGCCGATCGACCGGGATGCCGCGGCCATTGTCGGTGACGGTGATGAAGCCACCGACCTCCATCTCGACTTCGATCCAGTCGGCGTGGCCGGCCAGCGCCTCGTCCATGGCGTTGTCGATCACTTCGGCAAACAGGTGGTGCAGCGCCTTCTCGTCGGTGCCGCCGATATACATGCCCGGCCGCCGGCGCACCGGCTCAAGCCCTTCCAGGACTTCGATGTGCTTGGCGGTGTAGCCGGACTCAGCCGTGCTGCGTGCGGAAGCGACGCTTGAGCGGCGTGCCGCGCCGCGCCGGTTCTCCGCGGCGGCCGCGAAAAGATCCGGCGTTTTCGACGATTTTGACGTTTTCGCTGCTTTTCCCACGGCTTATCCCATGTGGCGACGCGATTGCCGGTGCGCAACGGACGGCGACGAATCAGCCTTCAACTATGCCATCTGGCAGGCTTGGCATGAACCGGCCGCCAGCATTGACGGCTTGCGGCGGGGTCCCTATATCGCCGCGCATGCAAAGCGTTTTTGTGACCATTGCCGTTGCCAAGCGCCGCCGCCGTCGCTCCCGCGATACGGCACGCGCTCGCGTTTACGCGTAGCGACTTTCGTGCCGCCGGTTCCGCGGCACGCTGACCTGATATCCTGTGCCCTGCGGATTCGGCCTGAGACCTCTCAAGCCAATAGGTTAAATCATGCCTGCGAAAGCTAAAACGGCGAAAAAGGCCAAGATCGGCGTGCTCGGCGCCTCCGGTTACACCGGTGCGGAATTAGTGCGGCTTCTGCTGCGCCATCCGAAGGTCGAGATCGTTTTGCTCACCGCCGACCGCCGCGCCGGCAAGACCATGGCCGACGTGTTTCCGCAATTTGCGCCATACGATCTGCCGGTGCTCACGGCGATCGAAGGCGCAGACTGGAAAGCGGCCGGGCTTGATCTGGCGTTCTGTGGGCTGCCGCACGGCACGACGCAGAAGATGATTGCCGAATTGCTCAAAACCGCGCCGCGCACAAAGGTGGTCGATCTCTCGGCCGATTTCCGCCTGTCCGATCCGGCCGCTTATGCGCACTGGTACGGCCACGCCCACGCCGCGCCGGCTTTGCAGAAGGAGGCGGTCTATGGCCTGACCGAAGTTTATCGCGCGCAGATCAACAAGGCGCGGCTGGTCGCCAATCCCGGCTGCTACACCACCTGCGCCGAGCTGGCGCTCATTCCGCTGTTGAAGGCCAAGGCGATCGACCCCGACGAGATCGTCATCGACGCCAAATCGGGCATGACCGGTGCGGGCAGGGCGGCCAAGGAGGAGATGCTGTTTTCGGAAGTCTCCGAGGGATTCCACGCCTACGGCGTCGGCCACCATCGCCACATGTCCGAGCTCGATCAGGAGTTTTCGCGCGCCGCCGGCCGCGACGTGGTCGTGACCTTCACCCCGCATCTGGCGCCGATGAATAGGGGAATTCTTTCAACGATTTACGTGAGGGGTCTTAAAGCATCGCCGCAAGATCTGCACGAGCTGCTGTTAAAGGCTTACGCGAGGGAGGCGTTCGTCCACGTGCTGCCGTTCGGCAAGACGCCGCAAACCCGGCACGTGCGCGGCTCCAACATGACCTTCATCGGCGTTGCCGCCGACCGCATTCCGGGCCGTGCCATCATCGGATCGGCGCTCGACAACCTGACCAAAGGCGCGTCGGGCCAGGCGGTGCAGAACATGAATTTGATGCTCGGCTTCCCCGAGACCATGGGGCTCGAGCAGGTGGCGCTGTTCCCTTGAGTTCGCCTTAGGCGAGCTTGAACAGCGCCAGCACCAACATGACCTGCGCGACAAAACCGCCGGCGAAGGCGAGCGTGCGCAGCACCGGAATGCCGAGCGTGTAGACGATGGCGTGCACGAGCCGCGACCAGAAATAGAGCTGGCAGGCGAACGTCGTCATCGGCGTTGCCAGGTTCACGTTGAGATCCTGGGCCGCCAAAACCAGCGGCGCGAAGATGACGAGATTTTCCACCGCGTTGACATGGGCTGCCATCAGGCGCTGCGCCCAGGGCGATTGCGGCTGGTCGGTCGGGCTCGGATTGGCCATTGCGCCCATCATCCCGCGCACCATCATGCGATCGAGAATGTACGGTACCCACATCAAGCCGGTCATCGCGGTCGTCATGACCAGCCAGAACAGTTCGTGAGACATGTCGTCCTCCCCAGCGCGGTTGTGTCCTCAAGCGGAACTTTCGCAGCTAACGGGCGGGTGGGGAAGGCGTGAATTTGCTCGCCGCGCCTAAAGCCTTCAGCCGCGGCCTCTCACATAACTCCCCGGCGCGTCCTCGATCACCCTCAACGCGCCCTCGCCGGGCACGCGCGCCGGCACTTCGGTCGGGCCTTGGCGGGTGAGCCAAACCAGCCAGTCCGGCCACCACGAGCCGGGATATTCCTTCGCCTTGGCGAGCCAGCCGTCGAGGTCGGCGTTGCG
>CAWCSD010000008.1:0-160303 GCA_963798095.1 uncultured Alphaproteobacteria bacterium
GCGGCGGCTGGCTTGAGCAAGCAGGTGACGGTGCACACCTTGCGGCACACATTCGCGACCCATCTGTTGGAGAGCGGAGCGGACGTGCGCATCATCCAGGTTCTACTCGGCCACGCCAGCATCGCAAGCACGACGCGCTACACACGGGTCGCCACCAAGACCATCAGCAACACACCGAGCCCGCTCGATCGGCTCCGCTTGGAAGTCGTGCCACCCGCTTGAGCGGGCGTCATGGCTCCGAACTTCTGGAGGTGGCGGGTATCTTCCGCCGCCACGGCGAAGCGTTCCGACAGGCGCATGCCGGTCATCTTGGCTACGTCGAGCGCCGCATTATGGGCGCCATCACGGCGTGCCGGACGGCGCGCGCTCGGCGGTCATGTTGAGCAATGCGATGATTGTGGCGCAACACGCATCGCCTACAACTCGTGTCGCAACCGACACTGTCCCAAATGCCAGGGGCTGGCGCGGGCCCAATGGCTCGCGCAGCGGCAGGCTGAGCTGCTGCCGGTGCCATACTTCCATGTCGTCTTCACGCTGCCGGCCTCGGTCGGCGAGATCGCGTTCCAGAACAAGGCAGCGGTCTACGCGATCCTGTTCCGCGCGGCCGCGGAGACGCTCGCCACCATCGCCGCCGATCCCAGGCATCTCGGCGCCAAGCTCGGCATGACGATGGTTCTCCACACCTGGGGCCAGACCTTGCAGCATCATCCGCACATCCATTGCGTCGTGCCCGGCGGCGGCCCCTCGCTCGACGGCACCCGCTGGGTCGCTTGTCGGCCTGGATTCTTCCTGCCGGTGCGTGTGCTGGCGCGGTTGTTCCGCCGGCTGTTCTTGCGGGAGCTGGATAACGCCTTCGACGCCGGCAATCTGCGGTTCTTCGGCAAGCTCGCCAACCTTGCCGAACCGCAAGCCTTCGCCCGTCGTCTCGGCGAGCTGCTCCGTCGCCTCGACTGGGTGGTCTACGCCAAGGCGCCGTTTGGCGGGCCCGAACAGGTGCTGGCCTATCTCGGCCGCTACACCCATCGCGTCGCCATCGCCAACAGCCGGCTGATCTCGCTATCCGACGGCAAGGTCCGATTGACCTGGAAAGACTATCGAGCAAACGGCAAGACCAAAGTGATGATGCTGGCAGCCGATGAGTCCATCCGGCGCTTCCTGCTGCACACCCTGCCGGATGGCTTCCACCGCATCCGCCACTATGGCTTCCTCGCCAATGGCGGACGCGGCGATAGCATTGCCTTCTGTCGCAAACTGCTCGATAAACGTCATGCTTCGGCCGGTTCCGAACCGGCCCGCGATCCCGCCAGGCGATCGCGTGCTCACCGCCAAGGACTTCGCCATCTGTCCAGAATGCGGCGGCTCCATGCGGCACATTGCAGTCGTGCCACGCTCTCGCAACCCGTTCTCCTGTGATACGTCATGACGCTATTGCCGAGGCCTACCGTGATCGTAATCGGTCTTGATGCTGCTGACGGCCCTCCTCGCAAACCCGTCCAGCAAAATGCTGTGCCGATCAATCTTGCTGAACGGTCACGCCCCTCGTTGCTGCATCGTCGACGGCCACCGTCGCCCGGTGCAGTCCTCAATCGCCGCCGATACTGGTGGACAAACCGCGCGCAGCTCGGTGCCGCCAAGCCCAGCACCTCGATCGCGGCCACGCCGGAGCCACTATCCCCATAGTGCCCAGCCATCCGCGGCTTCGTTCAATCCGGCTTCTGTGAGGTCGCACTCGCGCCAGCGTCCATGCTTGCGGCGCGACCTCACAGAACCCTCAAGCATTCTAGACCATGATCCGGTTCAATTGAATTGGATCATGGTCTAGGCGCGGCCGAACACGCGGCGGAAGATGGTGTCGACGTGGGCGAAATGAAAATCGAGATCGAAATGGGCGGCGAGCTCTTTGTCGCTCAGATGTTTGCGCACGTCCTTGTCGGCCTTGAGCAAGGTGAGGAAATCGCCGTCGCCCTCCCACGCCTTCATGGCGTTGCGCTGCACCAGGCGATAGGCGTCCTCGCGCGCGACGCCCTTTTGGGTCAGCGCCAGCAGCACGCGCTGGGAATGGACGAGACCGCCGAGACGGTCGAGATTCTTTTGCATGTTGTCGGGATAGACGACGAGCTTGTCGATGACGCCGGCGAGCCGGGCCAGGGCGAAATCGAGCGTCACCGTGGCGTCGGGGCCGATCATGCGCTCGACCGACGAATGCGAGATGTCGCGCTCGTGCCACAGCGTCACGTTTTCCAGCGCCGGCGTCACATAGGCGCGCACCATGCGCGCGAGGCCGACGAGATTTTCCGACAGCACCGGATTGCGCTTGTGCGGCATCGCCGAGGAGCCCTTTTGGCCCGCCGAGAAGAATTCCTCGGCTTCCAGCACTTCGGTGCGCTGCAGGTGGCGGATTTCGGTCGCCAGCCGCTCGATCGACGCGGCGACGACGCCGAGCGTGGCGAAATACATGGCGTGGCGGTCGCGCGGGATGATCTGGGTCGAGATCGGCTCGACCGCAGCCCCATGCTTTCGCGCCACGTGAGCTTCGACGCGCGGGTCGACCTGCGCGAAGGTGCCGACCGCGCCGGAGATGGCGCAGGTCGCGACCTCGGCGCGCGCCGCGATCAGCCGCTCGCGTGCGCGCGCGAATTCGGCATAGGCCACGGCGAGCTTGAGACCGAAGGTGGTCGGCTCGGCGTGGATGCCGTGGCGAGCGGCCGATGGTCGGCGTGAATTTGTGTTCGCGCGCGCGGCGCTCGAGCGCGGCCAGAGCGCATCGACGTCGGCGATCAGCAGATCGGCGGCGCGCACCAGCTGCACGTTGAAGCAGGTGTCGAGCACGTCGGACGAGGTCATGCCCTGGTGCACGAAGCGCGCTTCGGGCCCGACGATCTCGGCGAAGTGGGTGAGGAAGGCGATGACGTCGTGCTTGACCTCGCGCTCGATCTCGTCGATGCGGTCGATATCGAACTGCGCCGCCTTGCCCTTGGCCCAGATTTTCTTCGCCGCCGCTTTCGGGATCATGCCGAGCTCGGCCATGGCGTCGGCGGCGTGGGCCTCGATCTCGAACCAGATGCGAAACCGCGTCTCCGGCGACCAGATCGCCGCCATCTGCGGGCGGGTGTAGCGCGGGATGGTCACGCCGCCTCGCCGCGCGCCAGTGCCGCCGCGTTGCGGATCGCCGCGATATTGGCGCGATAGGCTTCCGGCGTGCGGTCCTTGAACACCGCGGAGCCGGCGACGAACACGTTGGCGCCGGCGCGCGCCGACCTCGGGCGCGATTTCGCGGCGTAATGCCGCCGTCGATCTCGATGTCGATCGGCCGCGCCCGCCGCCATCGCGCGCAGCTGCGCGATCTTGTCGACGCGCGCCGGGATGAATTTCTGGCCGCCGAAGCCCGGATTGACCGACATGACCAGGATCAGATCGACGAGGTCGATGACGTGCTCGATCGTGCTCTCCGGCGTGCCGGGATTGATGGTCACGCCGGCCTTCTTGCCGAGCGCGCGGATCGCCTGCAGCGAGCGGTGCATGTGCGGCCCGGCCTCGACATGCACGGTGATGATGTCGGCGCCGGCCTTGGCGAAGGCTTCGAGATAAGGATCGCACGGCGCGATCATCAGATGCACGTCGAGCGGCTTCTTGGTGTGCGGCCGCATCGCCTTCGACGACGTCGGGCCGATGGAGATGTTGGGCACGAAATGGCCGTCCATGACATCGACATGGATCCAGTCGGCGCCGGCGGCGTCGACCGCGCGCACTTCCTCGCCGAGTTTGGCGAAATCGGCGGCCAGGATCGACGGGCGCGATGACGAGCGGACGAGGCACTGGAATTCTCCAGGCTTACGCGTTCGCGTAACACGCCATGCCCGAGCCGAGCAACGCGGCGGAAACCGCGTGCAATGGCACGAGCCATTTGCGACTGCTTACGCCGAGTGCTCGGCCGACTGGCGCTCGCGGCATGGAGCTTGACCTGATCGGCGCTATAAGCCACTGCGCAGAGGCATCCATGGCGCGCACCGATGCCATCGTGCTTGGAGCCGGCATCGTCGGCACCTCGATTGCCGTGCATCTCGCCAAGCGCGGCCTCGCGGTGGCGCTGGTCGACCGCGGCGGGCCGGGCGAGGGGACCTCCTACGGCAATGCCGGCATCATCGAGGGCAACACGATCTTTCCGCCGGCGTTTCCGTCGCGCTTCGGCGCGCCTGCTGCGGGTCGCGCTCAAGCGCGCGCCGGAGGCCAATTATCATCTGACGTTTCTGCCGAAGGTCGCGCCGTGGCTGTTGGCCTTCCGCGCCGCTTCGCAGCCGGAGCGGCTGATCGAGACCGCGCAGCTGATGCGGCCGCTCTTCGCGCGCGCGGTCGCCGAGCATGAGGCGCTGAGCGCGCGAAGCCGGCGCGGAGCGATATTTCCGCCGCACCGGCTGGCTCAAGCTCTACCGCAGCGACGCGTCGTTCGCGGCGCACGCGCGCGAGCTCGAGCTCGCGGCGAGCTTCGGCATCGCCAATGTGCCGCTCGACGCCGACGCGGCGCGCGCGCTCGAGCCGTCGCTCGCGCCGGTGTTCCGCCACGCCGTGCATTGGACCGGCGCGGTCGAGCGTGAGCAATCCGCTGGCGGTGACGCGCGCCTATGCGGCGCGCTTCGCCGCGCTCGGCGGCCTGTCGTTCACCGGCGACGCGCGCACGCTGCATCGCGCCGAGCCGCACTGGCGCGTCGATACCGACGCACGGCCCGCTCGATGCCGGCGATGTCGTCGTCGCGCTCGGGCCGTGGGCGCCGGACCTGCTCGATCCGCTCGGCATCACACTGCCGCTCGCCGTCAAGCGCGGCTATCACCGGCATTTCCGCGCCGCAGCGGCAATGCCGCGCTGAGCCGGCCGATGCTCGACGCCGAAAACGGCTATTGCCTCACGCCGATGGAGCAGGGCATCCGGCTCACCACCGGCGCCGAATTTGCCGCCCGCGACGCGCCGCCGACGCCGGTGCAGTTCGACCGGCTGCTGCCGGCGGCGCGCGAACTGTTCGCGCTCGGCGAGCCGGTCGAGCCGCAGCCGTGGCTGGGCTCGCGGCCGTGCTTTGCCGATTCACGCCCGGTGATCGGGCGCGCGCCGGGGCAGCGCGGCCTATGGCTCGCCTACGGCCACGGTCATTGGGGCCTGACGCTCGGTCCGGCGACCGGCCGGCTCATCGCCGAGATGATGACGGGCGCGACGCCGTTCTGCGATCCGGCGCCTTACGGCGCGGAGCGGTTCATGCACTGAACGTAGTTCGCGTGGATACGCTCAGTTGCCGCTGATCGTCTTGACGACGCTCGACTCCGGCCGCGTGTTGTTGCTGGTCGAGTACTTGTCCTGCGCCCGCACCATGTCGTCGTATTTCGGCAAGCGTCGTCACCGGCTCCTTCGGCACCATGTGCACGATCTTGTAGCCGCCGGCCTTGAGCTGGCGCAGCAGTTCCGGCAGGGCTTCGGCCGTCGCGTGCTGGAAGTCGTGCATCAGCACGATGCCCTTGCCGTTCTTGGCCAGCTTGGTCATCACCGATTTGATCACGTCCTCCGGCTTGCGCAGCTTGAAATCGAACGTGTCGATGTCGGTCGAGAAGATCGCGATGTTGCGCGTGCCGAGATAGGTCATCAGTTCGGGCGGCTGCTGCAGATCGGGGAAGCGGAAGAACGGCGCGATCGGTCCGCCGACGCGCCATGTGCACGGCGCTCACGCCCATCTCGATTTCTTGCTTGGCCAGCTCGATGTCCTTGGCATACGGATTCTTCGCCAGATCCTTGTGCGACCAGGTGTGGCTGCCGATCGTCATGCCGGCCGCGGCCACCATCTTGCGATAATTTCGGGACGCCAGGTGGCGTGCTCGCCGATCTCGAAGAACGTCGCCTTGATGCAATTGTCGGTCAGCGCCTTGATCACCATCGGCGTGTTGTCCGGCCACGGGCCGTCGTCGAAGGTCAGCACGACTTCCTTGTCGCGCAGGAAGTCGTATTGCTTGAAGTGCTCGGTGCCGAATGCCGGGCCGCCGGTGGTGTCGATCTCGACGGTGCGCGCGAGAGCCCGATGCGCGTCGGGATTGTCGCAGGCCGGAGCGGCTTTCGCGCCGGAGGCGGCGCGGGCGCTGCGGCGCGCTGACGGCTGCCGGCTGCGGCCGGCGCTGCCGCGATGTGTTCTGGGCAAGCGATCGGAGCTGCGGCGGGGGCTTCGGCGCCACGGTCGGCGTCGCGCCTCGGCAACTGACTTGGGCGAGATCGGCGACCGGTCGCGCGCACCGGCGCTGCGGCGACGTGCTCGTGAGCCGGCGCGCGCGACATGCACGCGGCGGCAAGCGCGGTCGACGCGAGCTCGGGTCCGTTGGCGCGCTGCGCTGCGACGACACCAAATGCCGCAAGACCCAACGTCACTAACGCCGCAAAAACAATCGACGACGACGCGCATCGCACCCTCCGCAACTACCGCAACCCTGCCAAGCTACGTCAAAGTGAAGGCGCAATCGGCCAGCGAGTCAACGAAAACGAGGCGCTGTCCCAGTTAGGAAGATGCGGATTGTGGTTTCCGCGGCCAAGCGGGTCAGAGATTGCGCCGATCCGCTTGTCGTCAACGGCCGAATTTATCCTTCCAACTTGCGCATCGCGCCGGGCAACGGGCAGCGCCGTTGCCGCAAAAACGCCACGCGCGATCGCGCGCGCCACCACATTGGCGGCAACGCGTCCAAGCTCGGTCAGGCCGAGATCCGGATCGGCCAGCGGCCGGCGTCCGGTCGAGGCCGCGAACACCACGTCGCCGTCGAGCGGGGTGTGCACCGGATAGATCGCGCGCGACAGGCCCGACTGCGCCATGACCGCAAGCCGTTTGGCCTGCGCCTTGGTCAGCGCGGCGTCGGTCGCCACCACGACCAGCGTCGTGCTTTCCCGCGGCGCTGCCCTTGGTGCGCGGCGTCGAGCGCCTCCGGCGGAAAGCGGCCGGCAATCCGCGTCCGCCGAATTCGCCGTTCTGCTTCGAATGGCGCCGCCCAGAACCACGGCCCGCGACCGACCACGACGCTGCCGACGGCATTGACGGCGGCGAGCGCGCCGACGATATGACCGTCCGCGCGTCTGCGCCGACGCCGAGCCGATACCGCCCTTGTAGTTGACCGTGGTCGCGCCGGTGCCGGCGCCGACGCTGCCGAGCGCGAAATCGGCCGCGGCGCCGGCCGCCGCGGCATAGCCGAGTTCGCGATAGGGCGGAAATCGGCCCCAGTCCTTGTCGCCGCCGCTTAGGAGATCGAACAGGATGGCCGCCGGCACGATCGGCACGCGCGCGGTGCGCACGGCAAAGCCGCGGCCTTGTTCGCGCAGCCAGGCCTGCACGCCGGACGCGGCATCGAGGCCGAACGCCGAGCCGCCGGACAGCACGATGGCGTCGATGCCTTCGACCGTCTGCGCCGGGTCGAGCAGCGCGGTTTCGCGCGTGCCCGGACCGCCGCCGCGCACGATCGATCGAGGCGACGGCGGGTTCGTCGAAAATGACCACGGTCGCGCCGGAGCCGAGGCGCAGGTCCTCGGCATGACCGACTTTGAGCCCGGGGACGTCGGTGATGAGGTTGCGCAATCGTCATAATGAGCGCATTCATAGCCGTCATCGCCGGCACGCGTGACGCGAGAGCGGCGGACCGAATGCCTTGCACATTCGCGCATGCGCGCGCCCGGTGCATTGCATGCGCCATGGCGAATGTCACGATCGTCGCCGCGCTGCTCGCCGGGCATGCTGAGCTTTCTGTCGCCCTGCGTGCTGCCGCTGGTGCCGCCGTATCTCGTCTATCTGACCGGCACGTCGCTGGAGCGGCTTCGCCGACGCGGAGACCGAGCCGCGGGTGCAGGCGCGAGACCATCGTCGCCGCGCTGCTGTTCGTGCTCGGCTTCTCGACCGTGTTCGTCGCGCTCGGCGCCAGCGCCAGCGCGATCGGCGCGGTGCTGCGCGCCTATTCGGGCGAGCTCGCGATCGTCGCCGGCGTCGGCATCATCGTCATGGGCCTGCACTTTCTCGGCGTTGACGCCGATCGCCTGGCTGATGCGCGAGAAGCGGCTCGCAAGTCGCCAAGCCGGTCGGCCTGTGGGGCGCCTACCTGATGGGGCTTGCCTTCGCGCTCGGCTGGACGCCGTGCATCGGACCGATCCTCGCCGCGATCCTCGCGATCGCGGCGTCCGAAGCGACCGTCGCGCAAGGGCGCCGGCATGCTCGCCGTCTATTCGCTCGGCCTCGGCGTGCCGTTCGTCGTCGCGGCGTTCGCGGTCGAAGCCGTTCGCCGCGTTCCTCGCCCGCTTCCGCGCGCATCTCGGCCTGGTCGAGAAGGCGATGGGCGGACTTCTGGTGCTGACCGGCATCGCCTTTCTTACCGGCGCGGTCAGCGAGGTGAGCTACTGGCTCCTCGATACGTTCCCGATGCTGGGCAAGATCGGCTAAAAAAAGCCCGCCGGCCGCGGCGGGCTTCAACGTCGTCCGCGAGCCGCCTACATGTGCAGCCTGAGCCGGACACTCGACGTAGGTGATCTTGCCGCTCGGCATCCTTCTTCCAGATGTACATCACGTAGTCGAGCTTGGTGATGTCGCCTTTCTTGTCATAGGCGATGTCGCCGAGCACGGTCTTGAAACGTCATGCCGGAATGCATCTTGTCGGCGACCTTCTTCGGATCGAGCGACTTCGCCGCTTCCGCCGCCTGCTTGATGATCTGCACGCCGGCATAGCTGTAGAGCGTGTAGGCCTCCGGCTCGAATTTCTTGGCGCGGAATTCCGCCACGACCGCTTTGGCTTCCGGCTTGTTGCGCGGGTCGGGACCGTAGGTCATCAGCGTGCCTTCGACGCCGGGACCGCCGACGGAGGCGAATTCGTCCGAGGTGATGCCGTCGCCGCCCATCAGCGGCGCCTTGACGCCCTGGTCGCGCATCTGCCGCACGATCAGGCCGCCTTCGGTGTAGAGGCCGCCGAAATAGACGAGGTCGGCGCCGGATTGTTTGATCTTCGAGATCAGCGCCGAATAATCCTTCTCGCCGGTGTTGATGCCTTCGTAGAGCACTTCGTTCATGCCGCCGGCCTTGATCGTCTTCAACGTCTCGTCGGCGAGACCCTTGCCGTAGGTGGTCTTGTCGTTGACGAAGGCGATCTTCTTGCCCTTGAAGTGCGCGAGGATGTAGGTGCCGGCGACCTTGCCCTGCTGGTCGTCGCGGCCGCAGGTGCGGAAGATGTTCCACAGGCCGCGCTCGGTGACGGTCGGATTGGTCGAGGCCGGCGTGATCTCGAGGATGCCGTTCTCCTGATAGACCTCGGAGGCCGGGATGGTGACGCCGGAATTGTAGTGGCCGATGACGAATTTGACGCCGTCGCCGGCGAATTTGTTGGCGACCGAGACGCCCTGCTTCGGATCGGAAACGTCGTCGCCGAATTCGACGGCGATCTTCTTGCCGAGGATGCCGCCCGCGGCGTTGATGTCGGCGGCGGCCTGTTCGACGCCGTTCTTCATCTGCGCGCCGGTCGCGGCATTCGGCGCCGGTGATCGGGCCGCCGACGCCGAACTTGACCTGGGCCGACGCGGATCCCGCCAAGCGAACGCGAAGCCCAGCGCGAGGCCGAGTATGGCGATCCTTTTCATGTCTGAGTTCCCCTTAGACTGGAAGCCGGCAAGTCCGGACTTGCCGCAATGTTACGTCAAGGCGCCTTGCGGCGCCAGCGCAGCACGGCCGATCCGGCTGCGTTGATCCAGCGATATTGCGTGACCATTTGCGCGGCGCGCGCGGCGCGAAAGCCGAGCAATGCCGAACGCCAGGCAGATCGGCGCTGTCGACGACATAATAATGCAGCGACAAGCAGCGTGCCGCCGAACAAGGCGAAATGAATGAAGCGCACGGCGGCGCCGAGGATCAGCATATAGAGCGACGATCTGCCACCACGGCCGCCAGGTCATGCGCGACGGCGCGGCCGGCAAGCGCCGCCGCGCCGCCGCCGAGCACGATCGGTGACCAGCAGGAAGACGCCGAACGAGCCTTCCTCGTAGGAAACCTTGCATCGAAAGCCTTGCATCATGGCTCGGCCTGCTGGCGTCCGCCTTCGAGATAGGCGGATTTCACTTCCGGCCGGTCGAGCAGTTCGCGCGCCGGTGCCGGACAGCGTGATCAGGCCGTTGACCATGACATAGCCGCGGTGCGCGAGCTTGAGCGCGTGATAGGCGTTCTGCTCGACCAGGAAGACGGTGAGGCCGTCCTCGGCGTTGAGCTTTCGGATGGCGTCGAAAATCTGCCGCACGATCAGCGGCGCCAGGCCGAGCGACGGCTCGTCGAGCAGCAGCAGCCGCGGCCGGCTCATCAGCGCGCGCGCGATCGCCAGCATCTGCTGCTCGCCGCCCGACAGCGTGCCGCCGCGCTGGGCGAGGCGCTCGCTTGAGCCGCGGGAACAGCGCGAAGCACGCGTTCGAGATCGTGCGGCGAACTCGCTCGGCGCGGCGACGGTCGCGCCCATCTGCAGGTTTTCCAGCACCGTCATGCGCGGAAAGATGCGGCGGCCCTCCGGCGCCTGCGCGAGCTTGAGCCGCGCGATCTCGTGGGTCGGCAGCTGCGTGATGTCGCGGCCGTCGAACACGATCTCGCCGTCGCGCGCGCGCGGATTGCCGCACACGGTCATCATCAGCGTCGATTTGCCGGCGCCGTTGGCGCCGATCAGCGCGACGATCTCGCCGGCGATTGACGTCGAGGTCGACGCCCTTGAGCGCCATGACGCGGCCGTAGAAGGCGGTGACGCCGCGCACCGAGAGCAGCGGCGCGGTCATAGGCCCACCTCCGCCTCGACCTTCGCCACCTCTTCGTCGGCGACGCCGAGATAGGCCGCGATCACCTTGGCGTCGTTGCGCACCGCGTCCGGCGCGCCGTCGGCGATCTTGACGCCGTAGTCGAGCACGACGACGTGGTCGGAAATCTCCATCACCACCGACATGTCGTGCTCGATCAGCAGGATCGAGATGGCGTACTCGTCGCGGATGGCGAGCAGGAGCTCGTTGAGCTCGGCGCTTTCGCGCGGATTGAGGCCGGCCGCCGGCTCGTCGAGGCAGAGCAGCACCGGATCGGTGCACATGGCGCGGGCGATTTCGAGCCGCCGCTGCGCGCCGTAGGGCAGGTCGCCGGCCGGATCGTCGGCGCGCTCGATCAGGCCGAATACGCTCGAGCCAGGCGCGCGCCTTGTCGAGCGCCGCGCGCTCGGCCGACGCGTAGGAGGGAAAGCCGAGCACGCCGAGCAAGGTATAGCCGGAGGCCAGCATCAGCCGGTTGTGCTGGGCGACCAGCAGGTTCTCCAGCACGGTCATGCCGGGAAACAGGCGGATGTTCTGGAACGTGCGGGCGACGCGCGCCTGCTGCGCGACCAGATAATCGGGCATGCGCTCGAGCAGATAGAGCGCGCCGTCGGGCCGCACCATGCCGCGCTTGCCGCTGTCGGTCAGGGCATCGAGCGCGTTCCAGACCGCGGCATCGCCGCGCTGCAGCGCGATGCGGCCCTCGGTCGGCTTGTAGAAGCCGGTGATGCAGTTGAACACGGTGGTCTTGCCGGCGCCGTTCGGGCCGATCAGCGCGGTGATGGCGCCGCGCCCGACCGTCGAAGGAGAGATCGTCGACGGCGACGAGGCCGCCGAAGCGCATGGTCAGATGCTCGACGCGCAGCACGGTAGAGCCGTCGCGCGCCGCCGCGCGCCATCAGCCGCGTCCCTGCTTGACCAGATCGGCGGCGATGGCCTTGCGCTCGCTTCAGGAACACCGACGGCTCGCGCGTCGAGATCAGGCCGCGCGGCCGCCAGATCATGATCACCACCATGGCGAGGCCGAACAGCAGCATGCGGTACTGCGTCGGATCGAAGGTCGGCCCGAAGATCGCCTTGAGGAAATCGAGCTCGCGCAAGATCTCGGTGCCGCCGATCATGACGATGGCGGCGATGACGACGCCGATCTGGCTGCCCATGCCGCCGAGCACGACGATGGCGAGGATGGTCGCCGATTCGATGAAGGTGAAGGATTCCGGCGAGATGAACGCCTCGCGCGCGGCGAAGAACGAGCCGGCGAAGCCGGCGAACATCGCGCCCATGGCGAAGGCGGTGAGCTTGGTGTTGGTGGTGTTGATGCCGAGCGAGCGGCAGGCGATCTCGTCCTCGCGCAAGCGCCTCCCAGGCGCGGCCGATCGGCAGGCGGCGCAGCCGGACCGTGACGAAGCAGGTGAGCAGCGCCAGCGCCAGGATCAGATAATAGAGAAAGATGACGCGGTAGAGCGGCGAGAACGGCAGGCCGAAGATCGGCGGCAAAGCCGTCGTCGTCGGCATTGAACGGAATGCCGAAGAAGGTCGGCCGCGGAATGCCGATGATGCCGGCATAGCCGTTGGTCAGCGCCACCCAGTTGATCAGGACGAGGCGGATGATCTCGCCGAAGGCGAGCGTGACGATGGCGAGATAATCGCCGCGCAGGCGCAGCACCGGAAAGCCGAGCAGGATGCCCCAGAACGAGGACAGCATGCCGGCGAGCGGCAGCAGGATCCAGAACGACAGGCCGAAAGTTTTGGCAAGCAGCGCATAGGAATAGGCGCCGACCGCGTAGAACGCGACATAGCCGAGATCGAGCAGGCCGGCGAGGCCGACCACGATGTTCAGCCCCCAGCCGAGCATCACATAGATCAGGATCTGGATGCCGAAATTGTCGATCCATTTCAGGCCGCCGCTGGTGCCGAGCGTGAAATAGATGACCACCGGATAGACGATGAAGAAAGCCGACGGCCGAACGGGACGAACCACTTGGCGAGAGCGTCGCGCAATTCGCGCGGATGCCGACGGCGCGGCTGGCACCGGCCGTTGCGCGCGGCGCGCCAGCCACGGCATGAGCGCGAAGCAATAGAGGAAGCGGCAGGCGGCGATGACGGCGACGACGGCGAACAACAGCGGCCAGCGCGTGGTCAGGACGAGCTCGTTGCTGCCGTCGACGCCGGTCAGAAAGCCGATCAGCGGCAGCAGCAGGCCGAACGCGATCAAGCCGGTGAAGCCGGCGTCGCGCAACGCGCCGGTCATATCGACGCGCTCGCTTTGCGCGCCGGCTTGTCTTACAGCGGCTTGCATCTCAGACCTTCTCGACATCCGGCCGGCCGAACAGGCCCTGCGGCAGGAAGATCAAGGTGATCGCCAGCACCGAGAAGGCGGCGACGTCCTTGTAGTCGATGGAAAAGTAAGCCGACCAGAAGGTTTCGATCAGGCCGATCAGGAGACCGCCGACCACCGCGCCGGGCAGCGAGCCGATGCCGCCGAGCACGGCGGCGGTGAAGGCTTTCACGCCCGGCACGAAGCCGTCGGAGAAGGTCACGACGCCGTAGTACATCAGGTACATGGTGCCGGCGACGGCGGCGAGCGCGGCGCGCGATCACGAAGGTCATCGAGATGGTGCGGTCGACGTCGACGCCGACCAGCGCCGCCATCTTCTGGTCCTGCTCGCAGGCGCGCTGCGCGCGGCCGAGCCGCGTCTTCGCCACCAGATACCAGAACGCCAGCAGCAGCACCGCGGTGACGCCCCAGATGATGAGCTGCTTATAGGACAGCGTCACCGGAAAATTGTTCTGGTTGAACAGCACGAACTCGCCCTGGACCATCGGCGGGATCGACTTGTTGCGCGGCCCCTGCGTCACCTGGACGAAATTCGACAGGAAGATCGACATGCCGATCGCCGAGATCAGCGGCGCCAGGCGGAACGAGCCGCGCAACGGCCGGTAGGCGACGCGCTCGATCGCCCAGTTCGACGAGCGAGGTGAACAGCATGGCCACGATCAGGACGATGAACAGCGCCAGCGCGATCGAGGTGATGCCGAGCCAGGTGGTGAGGATCAGGAAGGCGATCAGCGCGATGAAGGCCGAGACCATGAACACGTCGCCATGGGCGAAGTTCACCATGCCGATGATGCCGAACACCATCGTATAGCCGATGGCGATCAGGCCGTAGATCGAACCGAGCGTGATGCCGTTGATGAGCTGCTGGACGAAGTATTCCATGCGTCCGCCGCGCTTTCCGAATCCCATTAAAGTCTTAACAGGGGAGGTCCGAGGTCCGAGCGGCAACGTCGCGCCGCTTGTCGTCGCGCTTCGCAGCGGCAATGTCGCGCCGCTTGTCGTCGTGGTCGCAGCGGGCTACGGCTTGGCGACGAGACAACCGAGAACAAGGAGACCCTCCATGGACCGGGTCAAATCCGAGGACGCCATCGGCGCCAAGGGGCGGCCGTTCACCGGCGCGGAGTACCTCGAAAGCCTGCGCGACGGCCGCGAAGTCTATGTCTATGGCGAGCGGGTCAAGGACGTCACCACGCACCCGGCGTTCCGCAACGCCGCGCGCTCGATCGCCCGGCTCTACGACGCGCTGCACGCCGAGAAGACCAAGGGCATCCTGACCTCGCCGACCGATACCGGCTCCGGCGGCTACACCCACAAATTCTTCCGCGCCGCGCGCTCGCGCGAGGATCTGGTCGCGCAACGCGACGCCATCGCCCAATGGGCGCGCATGTCCTACGGCTGGATGGGGCGTTCGCCGGACTACAAGGCGTCGCTGATGAACACGCTCGGCGCCAATTTCGATTTCTACGGCAAGTTCGCCGGCAACGCCAAGGCCTGGTACAAGCGCGCCCAAGAGAACGTGCTGTTCATGAACCACGCCATCGTCAATCCGCCGGTCGACCGCGCCAAGTCGGCCGATCAGGTCAAGGACGTCTACATCACCATCCAGAAAGACACCGATGCCGGAATTTATATCTCCGGCGCCAAGGTGGTGGCGACGTCGTCGGCGCTGACGCATTACAATTTTCTCGGCCAGAACGCCGCGGTGCCGCTGCACGACACCGATCTCGCGGTGATGTTCATCGCGCCGATGAATGCGCCGGGCGTGAAACTGTTCTGCCGCACCTCCTACGAGATGACCGCGAGCGTGATGGGCACGCCGTTCGATTATCCGCTGTCGTCGCGGTTCGACGAGAACGACGCCATCTTCGTCTTCGATAATGTGTTCATTCCCTGGGAAGACGTGCTGCTGCACCGCGACCTGGAAAAGCTGAAAATCTTCTTCCCGCAATCGGGTTTTCTGGCCGGCTATCAGTTCCAGGGCTGCACGCGGCTTGCGGTCAAACTCGACTTTATGGTCGGCGTCATCGCCAAGGCGCTGCGCGCGGCCGGCTCCGACGAATTCCGCGGCAATCAGGCCATGCTCGGCGAGGTGATCGCCTGGCGGCATCTGTTCTGGGCGCTGACCGACGCCATGGCGATGAACCCGACCGATTGGGTCAACGGCGCGGTGCTGCCGAACCTGCAATCGGGGTCGAGCTATCGCGTGTTCGCCGGCGACGCCTATGGCCGCATCAAGGAGATCGTGGAAAAGATCGTCGCCTCGTCGCTGATCTATCTGCCGTCGTCGGCCAAGGATTTCAAAAATCCGGAGATCGACCGTTATCTGGCGCAATATGTGCGCGGCTCCTACGGCATCGACTACAAGCAGCGCATCAAGGTGATGAAGCTTCTGTGGGACGCCATCGGCACCGAATTCGGCGGCCGCCACGAGCTCTACGAGCGCAATTACGCCGGCAACCACGAAGACATCCGCATCCAGGCGCTGTGGAACGCGCGCGGCTCGGGCATGATGGAGCAGATGACGGCGCTCGCCGAGCAGTGCATGTCGGAATACGACGAGAACGGCTGGACCGATTCCGCATGGCTGAACCCCGATGATGTGGCCTATCCGGGCATACCCGAGGCGCGGGCGGCGGAGTAGGATTTCGCCCATCAGAGTAGGATTTGGCCCACAGGGTTTGCCGCAATGAGCTGGATCGACCAACGCCCCGACGATGCCATGGACGGCGCCTTTACGGCGGTCGCGCCGCAGCCGGCGATCGCCAGCGTCGATGTGGCGGCGTTCCGCGACGCCATGAGCCGGCTCGGTGCCGCCGTGCACGTGGTGACCTCGGCAGGCCCGGGCGGCAAGACCGGATTTACCGCCACCGCCGTTTGCTCGGTGTCCGATCAGCCGGCGACGCTGTTGGTGTGCCTCAACCGCCGTGCCAAGAGCGCGCCGCTCCTGGCCCAGAACGGCGTGTTCTGCGTCAACACGCTTGGCGCCGACGAAGAAAAGCTCGCCGATCTGTTTGCGGGCAGAAGCGGCGTGCATCTCGAAGAGCGCTTCAATGTCGGCGAATGGATCACGCTGAAAACCGGCTCGCCGGTGCTCGCGTCCGCCGTGATTGCGTTCGACTGCCGCACTATCGAGATCAAGGCGGTGGCCTCGCACAACGTGCTGTTCGGCGCCGTCGAAGCGGTGCGGCTCGGCCCGGCCGGGCCGGCGCTGGTCTATCACGACCGCCTTTATAAGAAGGTGTGACGGGCGGCTGAGCTTTCCGGCTTATACACAGGCCATGGCCCTTCTTCTTTCCCCCGATCGGCCTATGCTTTGGCATGGCTTCGACGCTGCCATTGTTCCATCTCTACGGCGATCCGCCGGACGATCAGGCGTTCGATTTTATTCACGTCGAAACCATCGCCTCGCGGTCGTCGATCCACGACTGGACCATCCGCGCCCACCGCCATCGCAACCTGTTTCAGATCTTGCTGATCGAAAAGGGCGGCGGCGAGATGACGTTCGATGTTACGCACCTGCCGTTCACGGCGCCGGCCGCGATCCTGGTGCCGGCGACCATCGCGCACGGTTTCCGCTTCGAGCCGAATGTCACCGACGGCTGGGTCTTGAGCTTTACCGAGGACGCCGCGGGCGCGCTCACCGACCGCGCCGGCGAGGCCTTGGCGCGGCTGCGCGCGCTGGCCGCGCAGCCCGTGATCCCGATCGGCGACGAGGCGGAGCGGGCGCGGCTGTCGGCGCTGTGCGCGGAACTGTTCGAAGAGCACAGCCTGGCGCGCGAGGGATTCCGGCTGGCGATGCGCGGGCTTCTGGTGCTGATCGCCGTCGGCGTGGCGCGGCTCGCCGCGAGCCGCGCCCGCACCGGCACCGTGACGTTACGGCCCGCCGACGCCTCGGTGGCGCAGTTGCGCGCTTTGGTCGACGAGAATTTCCGCGTCGAGCGCCAGCTCGATTTCTATGCCGAAAAGATCGGCATGACCGTCGACCGGCTCAACGACCACGTCAAACGCTCGACCGGCGTCACCGCCGGCCATCTGATCCGCCAGCGCGTCCTCACCGAAGCCAAGCGCCAGCTGGTCTTCACCACCCAGCCGATCCACGACATCGCCGAAGAGCTGGCCTTCGCCGACCCGTCGCACTTCGCGCGGTTCTTCCGCAAGCAGACCGGCACCACGCCGCACGAATTCCGCGCGCAACGCGGCGGGTGACGCGATGGACGGCAGATGATGAACCGCCGCCACCTGCTCGCCGCGTTGCCCTTGCTCGCAACCGGCGTGTCCGGTGCGCGCAGCGCCACGGGTGCGCCCGCCTTGAAGGTGGGGGCAGCCTTGCCCGACCCGCCCTTCGAATTCATGACCAAGGACGGCCCGGCCGGCTTCGACATCGCCCTTATGCGGCACATCGCCGAAAAACTCGGCCGCGAATGGCAGCTCGTGCCGTACCAGGGCGCCGACTTCAACGGCATCTTCGCCGGTCTCGATGCCGGCACCTATGACTGCATTGCCTCGGGCGCGACGATCACGCCGCAACGGCAACGGATCGCCGATTTCTGCGCACCCTATGTGGTCTCCGGCCAATCCCTCGTCGTCGATGCGAGCCGCCATCCGGGCGTGCATGGCATCGCCGACCTCAAAGGCCTGGTGATCGGCGTGCAGCAAGGCAATACCAGCCAGCCGGTCGCCGATAAGCTCGTCGCCGAGCATCGTGCCGCGCGCGTTCGCGTCTACGCCTATGACGAGATCGAGAAGGCGCTCGACGATCTCTCCACCGGCGGCTGCGACGCCTTCATGAAACTCGCACCGGTCACCGAATGGTTCGTGCGCGACCGACCGAAGCTTGCGGTCGTCGAGACCGGAATCACCCGCGAGCGGCTCGGCATCTGCGTGCGCAAGGGAAACACGGCGCTCGGCGACGCGATCGACAAGGCACAAGCGTCGCTGATGGCGGACGGCACGCTACCCGCGCTGATCAAGCAGTGGCTCGGCAAGGGCGCGACCGCGCCGGGGTGAGTCGATTGTCGGGTGACTGCCGTCCGCTGGCGCACCATCGGGGACAGCACTTTAGTAAGCGACCTGGTGAATTGACTGAATTGATTTGGCGAAGTTCTGGGAATCCGCCGCACGAATTCCACGTGCAACGCGGCGGCTGACCGCTTGGCCCGTCGGTTCGTGAACGCGCCGCGCAACGGGTTCGACGTGCCAAGTCGCCCGTTACACGAGGCACAGTCAATGCGCGCTGGTTAGTGCGTGCGGGGTTCGGCTTTGGCGCTAATCCCGATCGACAGGGCGGCGTTCGCATACCAACTGGCGGATTTTAAGATTATGGTGCGACGCGCGGGGCGCTTCTTGGATTTGACGTTTTTCAGCTTCTGCTTGAGTTCCTTTGACGCAATACCGCCTGCTGGCGTTCTCGTACGCACGACAAACCTCCCTCGCAATTCTACAATCGGCGCTTGTTGAGCGACGCCGTATTGGAAAAAAACAGTAGCCCGTTGCAGATCGCAGTGTCGAAGATCAACGTCTTCGATCTCGCAACGGGATCGGATCAAACGTCTCTATCAGCGGTGAACTTTGAGGTTCTCTGCCGACGTTTTGCCCTTGTTCGCGACTTCTTCGTATTCGACGACCTGCCCCTCGTTGAGACCGCTGAGGCCGGCTCTCTCGACCGCGGAAATATGGACAAACACGTCTTTGCTGCCGCCCTCAGGCTGAATAAACCCGTAGCCTTTTTGCGAATTGAACCACTTCACCGTGCCGCGCGCCATTCTAGATCTCCTTTGATGACGCCTGATAATAAACGCGATGGTTCGAGATAACAATGCCGATGCGGCCAAAGCGGGTGCAAGGCAGGCCTATCAACGTCTTAGGCCAGGGCTAAGCGGGCCTGGTACGGTCAAAAAGCGCTTGCGAAGCGGGCATTCTGACCTGTTTTGCCAGCCCCATGGCCATCAGGAAACGAATGGTTAGCCAAGCCACGTCGATCTCCCACCACTTGTGCCCGTGGCGCGCCGAATGGGGGTCGGCATGGTGATTGTTGTGCCAGCCCTCGCCATTGCTGATGAAGGCGATAAGCGCATTGTTGCGGCTATTGTCGGCGGTTTCGTAATTACGATACCCCCACAGGTGCGTGATCGAATTGACCGCCCAGGTGAAATGGCAATGCACGACGGTGCGCACGATCACGCCCCATAGCCACAGGCTCAAGCCAAACTGCACTGCCTTTGCCAAAGGCCATCCGAGCGCCAGTCCGGCCGCGAGCCCGCCGGCGAAAAATACCCCCCACGACATGAAGACCAGCCATATCCACATCTTACGGTCTTCGATCCAGGCGTAGAAATCATCGCGCAAAATGTCCTTGGCGTAACTTCGGTAAAGTCCGCCGCGTTCCATGGTCTCGTTTTTGACCAGCACCCAGCCGATATGAGCCCATAAAAAGCCGAGAATCGGGCTATGCGGGTCCGGCTCGTCGTCGGCATGTTCGTGGTGACGGCGATGGGTCGCCACCCAGCGCGACGGGCTGCCCTGCAAGCAGCAGACCCCGAGGAAGGCGAAACTGCGCTCCAGCCATTTGGGGCAGACGAAGCCCTTGTGGGTCAAAAGTCTGTGATAGCCGATATTGATGCCCAAAACCCCGAAGACATAAATGCCGAGGACGGCAAGAAGCACACCCGACCAGCTGAAGAACCACGGCACCAACGCGAGCAAGGCCAGCGCGTGGTAGAGCGCCAGCCCGACCACCTGGGTGCGCTCCAGACGCACGCCAGGCGGAAGGCGCACCAGCGTGTGGAGCATCGAGACATTCAGGTGGATTGGTGCCGAACCCGGCCAGTTCATATTCGATTCTCAAGGCAGGCGTTGAGCGCCACGGCCGCCGGCCGTGCCCATAGTCTGTGTCCAATTTCGCGGAGCACATGCGCTCGCTGGTCCTTCCTGGACCGGAGTCGCCCCGACTTAGCATACCCGGCGCACAATCGGCCGGAATAAATGCCCCGGCGAACCGCGGCGATCGCTAAGATTTGCCGCGCAAGCCGGGTCTCAAATGCCAATTCGATCCGACATCCATGCCTGGATCAATCGAGACGCAGGTACACTGGCCGCAGCCGAGGCAGTCATGCCTTCGGCCGCGAGCCACGATTTGGTAAGGGCGTACCCGAGAGAATAACCACCATGCCGCGGAAAGTGTGGGTCACTGCTGCGTCCATAAAACCAAGCACGGCTATCATATTCTTTCGTCTCCACCTCGCTTCGCGCGCGCGCAGCAAATTGCTTTAGCGCGTCGCCCGCAACCGCAATTGCGTATGGCGGGGCAGGACAGCCGATTTCGACTTCGAACCACTGCGCCAATCCCTCGGTCACGAGGACTTCTCCCAATGTTTCGCCGAAACCGGGTCCTCGCGCGCGCGCCAGGTGGTGCATCTCGTGGGCGAGGATGGCGGCCAGTCTCTCACCGCGCTCAGCATCGCCAAATCGCGGATGATCAGGATCAACCGTAATGCTGATCCGTCCCTTGCCGTGCGCATACCCGCCGATGCCCCAGGCAGGGATTGTCCAGGCGGGATCACTGTAGCCCACGACGATATCCACGCGCTCAATCGGCAGTCGCGCGAGCACCAGGGGCAATGCCTTTTCCAGAGACGCGAGGATCGTAATGCGATCGGCTGGCGGAATCTCGTCGAAGGCATCCAACAGATGGAATCGAACAGTCATGGACGCCGCTCGTGCTGGGCCTTATTCCTGGACCTCCGTAAGGTGCGACGGCCTAGTTCAGCAAAAATCCCAGCACGGTATCGGCATAAACCTGCGGCTGCTCGATATTGGCGATATGCGCCGCCTCGAGCACGGCGATCCTGGCGCCGGGAATGTGCTGCTTGATGAACTCATTGCCTTCGAGCGGCGTCGCCGGATCGTGCTTGCCGGCGATGACCAAAGTCGGCGCGGTGATCTTCGACAACAGCGGCCGGTGGTCCATGTCGCGGATCGCTTCGCCGCAGCCGATGTAACCGTCGAGCTTGGTGGCGACGAACATCTTTTTCATCCGCGCCATGGCTTCCGGCGCGCGGTCGCGAAAGCCTTTGGTGAACCAGCGCTCCATATTGGCGTCGACGATGCCTTCCAGGCCTTTTTCGCGCACCAGCTTGATGCGGCCATCCCACATGGTCTTGTCGGGGAAATAGCTCGACGTGTTGGAGAGGATCAGCTTGTCGATGCGGTTGCCCGCATTGGCGCCGAGCCACATGCCGACCATGCCGCCCATCGACAGGCCGCACCAATTGATCTTGGCAATGCCGAGCCCGTCGAGCACGCCGACCACGTCGCGGCCGAGCCGCGCCATGGAGTAGGGGCCCTTCGGCACGTCGGATTTGCCGTGGCCGCGGCGGTCGTAGCGGACCAGGCGAAAATGCTGCGTGAGCGGCGCCACCTGCTCGTCCCACATATGCAGATCGGTGCCGAGCGAGTTCGACAGCATCAGCACCGGCGCACGCTCCGGCCCTTCGACCTCGACATGGATGGCGCAACCGTCATCGACTTTGATGTCGGGCATTGCTATCTCCTCCCCAGTGTTCGCGCACTTGTAGCACCCCCCGCGCAGGCCGCGCCAATACCCGGCGGCAGCCGCACGAGGTGTCAGCGTCGCGAGCGCAAGGAGTTAAGTGACATGGCCATGACGATGAACGGCGAGTATCAGCTTCCGGCGCCGCAGCAGACGGTGTGGGAGAAGCTCAACGATCCGGCAGTGCTCAAAGCCTGCATCCCCGGTTGCGAGTCGCTGGAGAAAACCTCCGACACCGGTTTCCAGGCCGTCGCCACCATCAAGATCGGGCCGGTGAAGGCGCAGGTTCAAAGGCGCCGTCACGCTGTCCGATATCGATCCGCCGAACGGCTACAAGATTTCCGGCCAGGGCGAGGGCGGCGTCGCCGGCTTCGCCAAGGGCGGCGCCACGGTGAAGCTTGTGCCGAAGGACGGCGGCACGCTGTTGACCTACGACGTCGAGGCGCAGATCGGCGGCAAGCTTGCGCAACTCGGCCAGCGCCTGATCAATGGCGCCGCCAAGAAGGTCGCCGACGATTTCTTCGACAATTTCGTCGACGGCGGTCAGCCCGAAGAGCGCCTGAGGCGGCCGCTGCCCACCGCATCGCCCGCGGCCGGCGCCTATGAGACTTTTCGTCCGCGGAACCGACTTGACCGGCAGGCGGCCCCCGGTTCAGAGTAATTCTTGTTCTAGGGAGCGAAAACGGGCAAAATCGTCGAGATTTTGCCCTTCGAACCTGCCGGCGATATGAACCGCCCGGCAAATCGAAACGTTTGACCGGTATTTTTGAGGAGGAGCCCATGGCAGCCGTGTCCCTGACGGTGAACGGCAAACCCGTCACCGCCGACGTCGACACCCGCACGCTGCTGGTGCAGCTATTGCGCGAAAACTTGCGGCTCACCGGCACCCATGTCGGCTGCGACACCTCGCAATGCGGCGCCTGCGTCGTCCACGTCAACGGCAAGGCGACCAAGTCTTGCACCGTGCTGGCGCTGCAGCTCGAAGGCGCCACTGTGCTGACCATCGAGGGGCTGGCCCCGTCGGAGACCCAGCTGCACCCGATGCAGGAGGCGTTCCGCGAGAACCACGGTCTGCAATGCGGCTATTGCACCCCTGGCATGATCATGACCGCGGTCGATATCGTGCGCCGCAAGGGCAACGATCTCGACGACCACACCATCCGCGAAGAGCTCGAAGGCAACATCTGCCGCTGCACCGGCTACCACAACATCGTCAAAGCGATCGCCGCCGGCGCCAAGACCATGCGCGGCGGAGCGAGCGCGCCGAAAGCCGCCGAATAGGGAAGGGGCGTCGGGACAGCGACGGCTGTCCCAGAGAGCGAATTGCCGGAGGGCAATGCCATGAGTGCAACCGGGATCGGCGCCTCAGTGCGCCGCAAGGAAGACCAGCGGTTCATCACTGGCAAAGGCCACTACACCGACGACATCAACCGGCCGGGGCAGGCGGCTATTTATTTCATCCGCTCGCCGCACGCGCACGCCAAGATCAAAAAGATCGACACCGCGGCGGCGGCAAAAATGCCGGGCGTCGCCGGCGTGTTCACCGGCGAAGCAGTTCGCGCAAGACAAGCTCGGCAATCTGATTTGCGGCTGGACGGTGCTGTCGAAGGACGGCTCGCCGATGAAGATGGCGCCGCACGCCGCGCTCGCCGCCGGCAAGGCCAATTATGTCGGCGACGCGGTCGCGGTGGTGATCGCCGATACTTTGGCGCAAGCGAAGGACGCCGCCGAGAAAGTCGTTGTCGATTACGAGCCGCTGCCCGCCGTGGTCGATCCGACCAAAGCCGCGCAAAAAGGCGCGCCGCTCATTCACGACAGCGCGCCGAACAACACCATCTACAACTGGCACATCGGCGACCCGGCCGCGACCGAAGCCGCCTTCAAGAACGCCAAGCACGTCACAAAACTCGAATTCATCAACAACCGGCTGGTGCCGAACGCCATGGAGCCGCGCGCGGCGCTGGCCGAATACGATTCCGCAAGCGGCCACCTGACCTTGTGGAACGCGACGCAGAACCCGCATGTCGCCCGCCTGGTCATCGCCGCCTTCGTCGGCATGGCGCCCGAGCACAAATTGCGCGTCATCGCCCCCGACGTCGGCGGCGGCTTCGGCTCGAAGATTTTCATCTATCCGGAAGAGGTCGTTTGCCTGTGGGCGGCGCGCAAGCTCGACCGGCCGGTGAAGTGGACCTGCGAGCGCTCGGAAAGTTTCATCACCGACGCCCACGGCCGCGACCACGTCACCAAGGCGCAGATGGCGTTCGACGGCGACGGCAAGATCACCGGCTTGAAGGTGCACACCACCGCCAATCTCGGCGCCTATATGTCGACCTTCTCGTCGGCGGTGCCGACCTTCCTCTATGCCACCTTGCTGTCGGGCCAGTACGAGATCCCGCACATCTATTGCGAGGTCGACGCGGTCTATACCAACACCGTGCCGGTCGACGCCTATCGCGGCGCCGGACGTCCGGAAGCGACCTACGTCGTCGAACGGCTGGTCGAAGTCGGCGCCCGCGAGCTCGGCATGGATCCCGCCGACCTGCGCAAGAAGAATTTCGTCAAGACGTTCCCGTATCAGACATCGGTCGCGTCGCTCTACGACGCCGGCGACTACAATGCTTCGCTGCAAAAGGCGCTGCAGATCCACGACTACAAAGGCTTCGGCAAGCGCAAGCGCGAATCCGAGCGCCACGGCAAGCTGCGCGGCATCGGCTTTGCGACCTACATCGAAGCCTGCGGCGTGGCGCCGTCTTCGCTGGTCGGCCAGCTCGGCGCCGGCGTCGGCTTGTGGGAATCCGCCGAGGTGCGGGTCAATCCGACCGGCTCCGTCGAAGCTCCTCACCGGCTGCCACGCTCACGGCCAGGGCCACGAGACCACGTTCGCGCAACTGGTGTCGGAGCGGCTCGGCATTCCGATCGACAATGTGTCGGTGGTGCACGGCGACACCGACAAGGTGCAGTTCGGCATGGGCACCTACGGCTCGCGCTCCGGCGCCGTCGGCATGTCGGCGATCGTCAAGGCGCTCGACAAGGTCGAGGCCAAAGCCAAAAAGATCGCCGCGCATCTGCTCGAAGCCGCCGACGCCGACATCGAGTTCAAGGACGGCAAGTTCACCGTCGCCGGCACCGACAAGTCGGCGGCCTGGGGCGAGGTCGCGCTCGGCGCTTACGTCGCGCACAAATTCCCCACGAGCGAAATCGAGCCCGGCCTGAAAGAGGGCGCGTTCTACGATCCGACCAATTTCACCTTCCCGGCCGGCTGCCACATCTGCGAGATCGAGATCGATCCCGAGACCGGCAACACCGAGATCGCCGCCTGGACCGCGGTCGACGATTTCGGCACGGTGATCAATCCGATGATCGTCGAGGGCCAGGTCCACGGCGGCGTCGCCCAAGGCGTCGGCCAGGCGCTGCTCGAGCACACCGTCTATGACGACAAGGGGCAGCTGGTGACCGGCTCGTACATGGATTACACCATGCCGCGCGCCGACAATTTCCCGTCGTTCAAGGTCGACACCACCTTCACCAGATGCCCGTCGAACCCGCTCGGCATCAAAGGCTGCGGCGAGGCCGGCGCCATCGCCGCACCGGCGGCGGTGATGAACGCCATCACCAATGCCTTGGGCACCGAAATCATCGACATGCCGGCAACGCCCGCTTCGGTCTGGGCGGTGCTGCAGAGAACCCACAAGCTGCCGCACGCGGCATGAGATTCATGAGATAAACGGAGGACTTCGATGTACGCTTTCACCTTTTCACGCCCGACGACGGTGCGGCAGGCGGCCAATATTCTGGCCAAGGACGAGGACGCCAAGCTTCTTGCCGGCGGCCACACGCTGCTGCCGACCATGAAGCTGAGGTTGGCGAAACCGTCGCAGATCGTCGAGATGGGGCTGATCGAGGGCCTCTCCGGCATCGAGCAGAGCGGCCGCTCGCTCACCATCGGCGCCATGACCAAGCACCACGAAGTCAATGACTCGCCTGTGGTGCAACAGACCATCCCGGTGCTGGCCAAGCTCGCCGGCCTGATCGGCGATCCGGCGGTGCGCCACCGCGGCACCATCGGCGGCTCGATCGCCAACAACGATCCGAACGCCGATTATCCGGCGGCGTGCCTCGGGCTCGGCGCCACCATCATCACCAACAAGCGCCGCATCAAGGCCGACGAGTTCTTCAGCGGCATGTTCTCGACCGTGCTGGAGCCGAGCGAGATCATCACCAAGGTCAGCTTCCCGGTGCCGAAGAAGGCGGCCTACCAGAAATTCCGCAACCAGGCCTCGCGCTTCGCGCTGGTCGGCGTGTTCGTGTCGAAACGCGGCAGCGAGATCCGCGTCGCCGTCACCGGCGCCGGCTCCAACGGCGTGTTCCGCGTGCCGTCGTTCGAGGAGGCGCTGAAGAAGCGCTTCTCGCCGAAATCGCTCGAAGGCCTGACCATCCCCGCCGACGGCATGAACTCCGACATCCACGGCAGTGCCGAATACCGGGCGCATCTGGTCGGCGTGCTGGCGCGCCGGGCGGTTGCGGAGGCGATTGGGAAGTAAGCAATCCGGCTGAGCCAATCGCGAGAATTCATCGAACGTCATTCCCGCGGCGGCCGTTTGAAGAACGGCGTCGCTTGTGCTCGTGCTCGAGCGCTAATACCGGTTTTTAAAAATCTCTCATCGCAGTCTCGGACCGGCGAATTGGACGCCGACGCCGCGAAGTTGCAGGCCGACCTGTGATGGTCCGCGATCTGCCTCCCGCGCAAAATCAGCAGACGCCCGCACAAAGCACTTTGAACAGCTCGCTTTGATCCGAATTGCTGGATTGATCTACGTCAACGTGCCAGCGCGGCGTCCGTGAAATAAAGCAATCCAAGATCAAAGATTGTCCACGGGCACGGTTAGGGTGCCAAATGCGGTGGATGAAACCTCAAGATGGACATGAGCCCGTTGAAGGAAGCTTTGCCATGATCAAAACCATTCTTGTTCCGGCGAGCGGCAGCGAGAAGGATATGGTCGTTTTCGGCACGGCGCTGAAGGCGGCGCAAATTCATGACGCCCATTTGGCCTTCTATCATCTCCGTCCCCCCGCCAGTGAAGCCCTTGTCCACGAGCCGCATACCGGATTTGCGCTCGGCAAAGCGCTGCGGAATCTGCTCGATGATCTGGTCGAGATCCACAATAGGCGCGCGATGCTCGCCGAACATCATGTCAGAGACTTTTGCGCGCGTTCCAAGATCAGCGTGACCGATACGCCTCTTGCGGTCGAAGCCGTCACTGCGAGTTGGCGCGGCGGCGATTTTGGCAACGAATACCGGCTCATTGCCAAGGCGCGTAGCCACGATCTCGTCGTCATGGGGCGCTTCACCGAGCCGAATGGCCTGCCGGCGGATTTGTTGCAGCTCATGCTGGTCGAATGCGGCCGGCCCATCCTTATCGCGGCAGATAAAGCGCCGCAAAAGCTGGCCGGCACGGTGATGGTTTGCTGGAAGGATGCGCCTGGACCGGCGCGGGCGGTCAGCGTCGCTATGCCGATTTTGGCCAAAGCGGATCGCGTCGTCGTCGTTGCCGTCGACGAGGGCGACAAGACGACCGCCGATTCTGCGACTGCGATTGCCCAACAATTGGCGTGGCACCGTGTCCCGGCCACTGCCGAAGTCATCGCGGCGAGCGGGCTTTCAGTGCAGCAGGCGCTGCTTGCCGCCGCACAAAAGCTGGGCGCCGATCTTCTGGTCATGGGCGGTTACAGCAAAAGGCCGCTGCAGGAGACAATTTTCGGCGGCTGCACCAATTCGATGCTCACGCAGGCGCCGCTGCCGGTGCTGATGGTTCATTGAGAATGTTCGCACAGCCGTTACGGCGCGCGACGACTAGAAAATCTTCACTGTGGGCCGATCTATAACGGCCTCGATTATCTCGGCGATGATCCCGACCCGTTCATCCGCTTGATGATCCAACGTGACCTCGGTGTGAAATATGGCGGCTCGCCGTAGAGATCACGCCTGCGCCTTATCCAGCTCCGCCAACAGATCATGCAGATCGAGCGGATTGGTGAACATCCGCAAGCCGCCGTCCTCGCGCTTCGGCCACATCTCCTTGGGCCGGTCCCAATAAAGCTCGACGCCGTTGTCGTCGGGGTCGCGCAGATAGAGCGCCTCGCTGACGCCGTGGTCGGACGCGCCTTCGAGCGGGATCTTTGCGACGACCAGCCGGCGTAGCGCGTCGGCCAACAGCCGTCGGGTCGGGTAGAGGATCGCGGTATGGTAAAGCCCGGTGGTGCCGGGTGCCGGCGGCGAGCCGCCGCGGCTCTCCCAGGTGTTGAGCCCGATGTGGTGGTGGTAGCCGCCGGCCGAGATGAAGGCGGCGCCGGGCCGGCTGGTGGTGAGCGTGAATCCCAGCACGCCGCAATAGAAATCGAGCGCCCGCTGCAGATCGGCGACTTTGAGGTGGACGTGCCCGATCTTGACCCCGTCATCGATGGTGGGAAAGCGCAGGGCCGCATTTTCGAACGTTTCCGGCTTGTTCATGGGCAATCCTCGGGCCCAAAATACGGGCTCGTCCTGGCTATCGACGGCTTCGATCTCCAGATGTAAGACACGCGCCCGTTAGGATAAAGTCCCTTATGACCGCAAAAAACCTGCCGGCCTCGATCGACGCCACGGTCGATCTCCTCGCCAAGGCCGATTACCTCGCCGACCGCTCGCTCGGCACCGTGCTCTACCTCGCGCTCAAGATGGGCCGGCCGATTTTCCTCGAAGGCGAGGCCGGCGTCGGCAAGACCGAGATCGCCAAGGTGCTCTCGGCCACGCTCGGCCGCCGGCTGATCCGGCTGCAATGCTACGAAGGCCTCGACGTCGCCGCCGCGGTTTACGAATGGAATTACGCGGCGCAGATGATCGCCATCCGCGTCGCCGAAGCCGAAGGCGCCCGCGACCGCCAATCGCTCGAACACGACGTGTTCTCCGAGCGCTTTTTGATCAAACGCCCGCTGCTGCAGGCGCTCGAGCCCGACACCGCGGGCGCACCGGTGCTCTTGATCGACGAGATCGACCGCACCGACGAGGCGTTCGAGGCGTTCCTCCTCGAAGTGCTGGGCGACTTCCAGATCACGATTCCGGAAATGGGCACGGTGAAGGCCGCGCACCCGCCGATCGTGGTCATCACCTCGAACCGCACCCGCGAAGTGCACGACGCGCTCAAGCGCCGCTGCCTCTATCACTGGGTCGGCTATCCGAGCGCCGAGCGCGAGCTTGCCATCGTGCGCACCAAGGTGCCGGGCGTGAGCAAAAAACTCTCCGAGCAGGTGGTCGCGTTCGTGCAGGCGCTGCGCAAGCAGGATCTGTTCAAGTCGCCCGGCGTCGCCGAGACGCTGGACTGGGCCGCGGCTCTGTCCGAGCTCGACGTCGTCGCGCTCGATCCGGCGACCGTTTCCGACACGCTGGGCGTGCTGCTCAAATATCAGGACGACATCGCCAAGCTCGAAGGCAGCAAAGTCAAGGAAATGCTCGACGAGGTGAAGTCGGATTTGCGGGCGGCGGAATAACAGTTGCCCGTCATCCTGAGGTGGCCGCGAAGCGGCCCTCGAAGGATACGGCCGAGGCGCCCGGGCCGTCGCCCTTCGAGGCTCGCTGCGCTCGCACCTCAGGGTGACGGTTTAGAGGATGCAGGTGCCATGACCGATAGGCCGGAACCCCCTCACCCCATCCCTCTCCCCGCTGGGGAGAGGGAGGAGTCTGGCCGCCTCGCTCAGAACATCGTCTACTTCGCCCGCGCGCTACGCGCCGCCGGCATTCCGGTCGGGCCCGGCTCCGTGCTCGATGCGCTCGAAGCGGTGCAAGGCCGCCGGCGTCGGCACCCGCGATGATTTTTACTGGACCTTGCACGCGGTGTTCGTGAAGCGGCACGAGCATTCGGTGCTGTTCGACCAGGCGTTTCGCATTTTCTTCCGCCGCCGCGGCTATATCGATCAGCTGTTGGCGATGATGCTGCCGCAGGCGCCGTCGGGGCCGCCGCAGCCGCCGCAGGCCGGCGCCACCCGCGTGCACGAGGCGCTGTTCTCCGGCCTCGACGACAAGCTCAAGAAAGAGCGCGAGATCGAGCTCGACACCCGCATGACGGTGTCCGACCGCGAAATCCTGCAGAAGAAAGATTTCGCGCAGATGACCAGCGCCGAGATCGCCGCCGCCAAGGAGGCGATGAAGCGCCTGGTGCTGCCGCTCGCCGAAATACGCACCCGGCGATTGGCGCCGCATCCGCGCGGCCATCTGATCGACATCCGCCGCACCTTGCGCGCCAGCATGAAAGGCGGCGGCGATTTCATCGACCTGCGCTTCATCGGGCCGAAGACCAAACCGCCGCCGATCGTGGCGCTGCTCGATATCTCCGGCTCGATGAGCCAGTACAGCCGCATCTTTTTGCATTTCCTGCACGACCTCACTGACGCGCGAAAGCGCGTCAGCACGTTCCTGTTCGGCACGCGGCTCACCAACGTCACCCGCGCGCTGCGCGAGCGCGATCCCGACGATGCGCTGTCGGCTTGTTCGGCGAGCGTGCCGGATTGGTCCGGCGGCACGCGCATCGCCTCGTCGCTGCATGTCTTCAACAAGCTGTGGGCGCGCCGCGTGCTCACGCAAGGCGCCATCGTCCTTCTCATCACCGACGGGCTCGAGCGCGACGCCGACGATTCGCTCGCCTTCGAGATCGACCGGCTGCATCGCTCGTGCCGGCGTCTGGTCTGGCTCAACCCGCTGCTGCGCTTCGAAGGTTTTGAGGCCCGCGCTCGCGGCATCAAGACCATGCTGCCGCATGTCGATGAATTCCGGCCGATCCATAATCTTGAATCCATGGCGGGCTTGGTGGCGGCGCTGCGGCGCGGCGGCGACCGCGCCGGCGACCCAAAGGCCTGGATGCAGAAGGTGGCGTGACGCATTATATTCCGCCGTATATAACGCTTGGGAAATGGAGGCAGACATGCTCTCGACCGACAACGACATTCTCAAAGCCGCCGAGGACTGGCGCAAAAAGGGCAGGGCGGTGGCGCTCGCCACCGTGGTCGAGACCTGGGGCTCGGCGCCGCGGCCGGTCGGCTCGAACCTGGTCATCGACGAGGAAGGCAATTTCCTCGGCTCGGTGTCCGGCGGCTGCGTCGAAGGCGCGGTGGTCACCGAGGCGCTCGACGTGATCGAGAGCGGCAAACCCAAAATGCTGGAATTCGGCGTCGCCGACGAGACCGCCTGGAAGGTGGGTCTCTCCTGCGGCGGCACCATCCGGGTGTTCGTCGAGAAGGTGGAGTAAAACGTTATCCGTCATCCTGAGGTGGCCGCGAAGCGGCCCTCGAAGGATACGGCCGAGGCGCCCGGGCTGTCGCCCTTCGAGGCTCGCTGCGCTCGCACCTCAGGGTGACGGGCATAGTTTGGAACTAGAAAGTTTTGCCGATGAAGCTAGATATCCTGACCAGGCTCAACGCCGAGCGGCAAGCGCGCCGCGCCGCCATCGTCGTCACCGACGTGGTCAGCGGCAAGCAGCGCCTCGTGAAAGCCGCCGACGTCGGCAAGGACCCGCTGCGCGCCGTGCTCGCCGACCACCTGCGCACCGGCAAGAGCGGCATGGAAGACACCGCCGAAGGCCGCGCCTTTCTTACCGTCTACGTGCCGGCGCCGCAGCTCGTCATCACCGGCGCGGTGCATATCAGCCAGGCGCTGGCGCCGATCGGAAAATTGCTCGGCTACGACGTCACCATCGTCGATCCGCGCACGGCGTTCGCGTCGCCGGAGCGCTTTCCCGACGTGAAAGTGGTCGCCGAATGGCCGGAGGAGGCGCTGCCGCCGCTCAATGTCGATCGCTACACCGCCTTCGTCGCGCTCACCCATGATCCAAAAATCGACGATCCGGCACTGACCCATGCGCTCAAGCGCGATTGCTTCTACATCGGCGCGCTCGGCTCGCGAAAAACCCACGCGCGGCGAGTCGAGCGGCTCAAGCAGCAGGGTTTTTCCGACGCCGATATTGCCCGCATCGCAGCGCCGATCGGGCTCGACATCGGCGCGGTGTCGCCGGCCGAGATCGCGGTCGCCATCATGGCGCAGATCACCGAGAAGCTGCGTGAGGAGGCCGACGCAGAGCCGGCCATAAAGGCGGCGTCATGAAATTCGGGGCGGTGGCGCCGAAGGACGCGCGCGGCGCGACCGCCGTGCACACCATCCGCCAAGGCGACCTGGTGCTCAAGAAGGGCACGCTGATCGGGCCCGCGGAGATCGCCGCGCTCGAAGCCGCCGGCATCAAGGACGTCGTGGTGGCGCAGCTCGAGCCGGACGACGTCTCCGAAGACGTCGCCGCCGCCGAGATCGCCAAGAAAGTCGCCGGCCCCGGCGTGCATATCGACCGCGCCTTTACCGGCCGCGCCAATCTGTTCGCGCAAGTCCCGGGCGTGCTGGTGGTCGACAAGGACGCCATCGACCGGCTCAATCGCGTCGACGAGGCGATCACGTTCGCGACGCTGCCGGCCTTCAAACCTGTCGTCGCCGGCGAGATGATCGCGACGGTGAAAATCATTCCGTTCGCGGTCGCCAAATCGGCGCGCGATGCGGCGCTGGCCGGCGTGAAAGAACCGCTGCTGCGGGTCGCGCCCTATCGCATCCGCAAGGTCGGCGTGGTGTCGACGCTGCTGCCGGGGCTGGCGCCGAAGGTGATCGAAAAAACATTGAAGATCACCGCCGAGCGCTTGGCGCCGGCCGGCGCCAGCATCGTCGCCGAGCGGCGCGTGCCCCATGAGCGCGCGGCACTGGCGCGTGCGCTCGACGAGGTGCTCAAGGCCGGCGCGGAGCTTGCCATCGTGTTCGGCGCCTCGGCAATCGCCGACCGCCGCGACGTGATCCCCTCCGCGCTGGAAGCGATCGGCGGCCATGTCGAGCATTTCGGCATGCCGGTCGATCCGGGTAATTTGCTGATGATCGGCGACGCCGACGGCCGTCCGGTGCTCGGCGCGCCGGGCTGTGCGCGCAGCCCCAAGGAGAACGGATTCGATTGGGTGCTGATGCGGCTCCTCGCCGGGCTGCCGGTGCCGCGCGAGGACATCACCGGCCTCGGCGTCGGCGGCTTGTTGATGGAAATCGTGACGCGGCCGCAGCCGCGCACCGAGCCGGCGCCGGAAAAAGGCCGCGCCATCGCCGCCGTCGTGCTCGCCGCCGGCCGCTCGAGCCGCATGGGCGGACCGAACAAATTGTTGGCCGAGATCGGCGGCAGGCCGCTGGTCCGCATCGTGGTGGACGCGGTGCTCGCGTCGCGGGCGCGGCCGGTGGTCGTCGTCACCGGCCACCAGCGCGACAAGGTCGAGGCGGCGCTCGCCGGCTTGCCGGTCAAATTCGTGCACAATCCGCATTTCGCCGACGGGCTCGGCACCTCGCTGAAAGCCGGCATCGCCGCGCTGCCGGCGGAGGCCGACGGCGCCATCGTCTGTCTCGGCGACATGCCGCAGGTCGATGCCGCCCTGATCGACCGCCTGATCGGCGCCTTCGATCCCGACCACGGCGCGCTCGTCGTGCTGCCGACCATCGACGGCAAGCGCGGCAATCCGGTGGTGTGGTCGCGCCGCTTCTTCCCCGACCTGATGGCGGTCGAAGGCGACGTCGGCGCGCGCTACCTGATCGGCCGCTATACCGAAGCCGTGGCCGAAGTGCCGCTCACCGGCACCGCGGCGCTGACCGACGTCGATACGCCGGAAGCGCTCGAAGCGGTGCGGGCGGAGCTGGAAAGAACCTAAGAAATCCGCGCGCCGTCTGCTTTCGGCCATGCTGTTCGATTGTGAGCAATTTTGAACAGTCGCCGCCAGCAAACACGACGCTTGCTATTCGCACGAATACGGCGTCCAGTGAAATCAGCCTGAAGACAGGCGGGATCATGTCCCGCTGAGAGCTGCCAGCAAAACGGCGACCTACCGAACTCGCCGTTCAATAATAGGCAGCTATTGCCGTCGGTCGGCACAATCATTCTCAGCTATCAGATATTTTTGGGAGCGTAAGCGCCATGCAGACATTTTTTATAGCGCTCGCCGTGATGGCTATGGCCAGCGTTTGCATTTTCTTATTCGTCATCGAACCACGTAGGAAGATTTACGATCAATGAATGAACGGCGCTGGAACGGACTTAAACCGCCACCGCGGAGCGTGGTGGAGGGTGGTCTTGACCCCCGCGTCTTTGCCGCCGCAAGGCAATCATTGTCGGCATCGAAATCTCCTTGAATCGCTGACGTCGCGTCTGGTCCGGCACCCCTTCCACCACCCTTCGGCATAGCCGCCGCTCCGCGTCGGCGTTCTTTAAGTCATAGCCGACGCTCTGCGTCGGCGTTCTTCAGGTCAAAGTACGGCGGCCAAAGGCCGCCTACGGCCCCCTTTCCCCGCTATCGCGGGGCCGGATGCAAGAAATTCACCGTCTGGAAACTCTTCCCGGCTAGCGTCTGAGGGTTCCTCAGGGGGAGGGGCTTCCATGCTTGGTTTTCGGCGTTATGGCGCGCCCACGATTGCCGCGGCGTGCTTCTTGATCACCATGATCGGCGCCGCCGAAGCGGCCGGTGCCTTTGCGGTCGGCGTCTGCGGCGCCTACGGCTACGGCTTCGATTTTCACAAGGTCACCGACGCCCGCGCCGCGGCGATGAAGAAGTGCACCGGCGGCACCTGCAAGGTGGTCGGCGAGATGCGCAAGGGCTGCGCGGCGATCGCGATCGACGCCAAGAACCCGTGCGGCAGCTTCGGCTGGGCCATCGAGTCGCATCTCGGCAGGGCGGAAAATGCTTCGATGCGCCGCTGTTCCGAATTCGGCGGCCGCGAATGCGTGGTGCGCGCCTGGGCCTGCGACGAGAAGGGCTGACTTCAGTGCGCGGCGCCGAGCTGCGCCAGGATCGGCGCCCACTTCTGCTGCTCGGCCTGAATGAAGGCCTGCGTCTCCTGCGGCGACATCGGGTGCGCCTCGCGGCCGAGCCGGCCAAGCCGCTCGATGATGTCCGGATCGCTGATCGCCTTGTTCAGATCGGCGTTGGCCTTCTGCACGACCGCTTCCGGCGTGCCGAGCGGCGCCAGCAGCACCTGCCAGCCGCCGGCTTCGAAACCGGGCAGCGTTTCCGCCACCGTCGGCAGATCGGGAAACCGCGCGACGCGCTTTGGCGAGGCGACCGCGAGCGGGTGCACGTTGCCGGCTTCGACCGCACCGGCGATGCCGGAATAGGAATCGAAGGTCAGCGCGATGCGCCCGCCCATCATGTCGTTGAGCACCTGCGTGGTGCCACCGGAATACGGCACCATCAGGAGCTTGATGCCGGCTTTGGCTTGCAGCAGTTCGCCGGTCAGGTTGGTGAGCCGGCCGCGGCCGTTGGCGCCATAGGCGAGTTCGCCCGGCCGCTTTTTTGCCAGCGCGATCAAGTCCGGCAGCGTCTTCACGTCAAGCCATTTCGCGGCGGTGATGAACAGCGGCGCACCGCCAAGAGGGCCGACGGCGACGAAGTCGCGCGGCACTTCGATCGGCAGATTGTCGGCCGCGCCGGGCAGCGCGACGAAAGCCGACAGCGCCATCATGCCGAGCGTGTAGCCGTCGGGCGCGGCGGTGGCCGCCGCGCGCGCCGCAATGGCGCCGCCGGCGCCCGGCTGATTGACCAGCACCGCCTGCTGGCCCCACGCCCGGCTCAAGCCGTCGGCGATGATGCGCATGGCGACGTCGATGGCGCTGCCCGGCGCGGAATCGGAAATCAGCCGCACCGGATGGGTCGGATAGTCCTCGGCCCGCGCTGCTGTGGCGATGCCGCCGAGGACGAAAATCGCCGCGATGACGCAGCGCCGTATGCTGTGCATGGCCTTCCCCGCAGTGACGTTCAAGTTTTCTTGGTGAAGCGGAAGTCGCAATGGCTGGCGCCTTCCATAACGGTTTGCGTGCGCGTGAGCTTGAGATCGGGATTGAGGCCCTCGATCATGGCGTGATCGCGATTGCAGTGCATGAGATAGCCAAGATCCGTGAGGCCGAGGTCCTTGTAGAATTCGGCATAGCGGCAGCGCCTGACATTGAAGTCGAGACGATCGTCGCCGGCCGCGATCATCTCGATATCGAGACTGCCGCCGCCTGCCCAGACTTTCTCCGCGACCTCCTTGATCGCGCCCATATCGTGTCCGTAAGTGTCGCCCCAGCGCGCGCCGTCCGCCATGCCGAGCCGGCGGATCAGGTCAATCACGAGCTCGCGCGTCGCAGCGTCGCCGAATTTCTCCCGGCACGCCGCGATGAACGGGATCAGTACGCGGCTCTCGATCTTGCGCCGCTGCAGATGGCTGATCGGCACCTCGTCCGTCACGTCGGGCATGAATTGATCTGCCTCAAGTCGCTGTCGTTGCCAACGTAGCAGAGTTTAGCGCGCCGCAGCGAATGTCGCTGCCACGGCGGGAACCCGCCGAAACACATCGTTCGAAACCCCTCTTGATTCTGACTGACCAGTCAGTCATATTGTAATTGATGGCAAAAGCAGCAAAACGTGCGGTGAAGGAGGCTTTGGTGGGCCCAGGCAAAATGGGCCCCAAAGCCGGCATTGGCGGTGTCGGCGGCAGCGCCGGCCGGGGCGGCGCCATTGCGGCGTCGCGTCAGGACGCGCGCGCCGCCAAAACCGCGGCGCGGCGCGATGCGATCCTCGAAGCGGCGCTCGACGAGTTCTCGGCGAAGGGATTTGCCGCCGCGCGGCTCGACGATGTCGCCAAGCGCGCCGGCGTCGCCAAGGGCACGATCTATCTGTATTTCGCCGACAAGGAGAGCCTGTTCCAGGAGCTGATCCGCGCCAAAATGGTTCCGGTGGTCGGCTCGCTCGAGCTTGCCTTCGCCACCGACCTGCCGCTGCGCGCCGTCGTCGAGCAGGCGGTCGAGATTTTCGTGCGCGAGGTCTACGGCACCCGGCGCAAGCTTGTGATCCGGCTCATGATCAGCGAGGGGCCGCGCTTTCCGGCGCTCGCCGAGTTCTATTATCGCGAGGTGCTGTCGCGCTTGCTCAAGGCGCTGCGTGGGCTGATGCGCCGGGCGCATGAGCGCGGCGAGATTGCCGACGACACGCTGTCGCGGTTTCCGCAATTGATCGGCGCGCCGGGCATCATCGCCATCGTCTGGAGTGGATTGTTCGACCGCTTCGAGCCGCTCGACGTGCGCGCCATGATGCGCGCCTATTTCAACAATCTGTTCGGCGCGGGGAGGGCGGCATGAGAAAGCGTTACCTCGCCGCGGTTGCCGGCCTGCTCGTGTTGACGCTCGCGGCCTGCGACAAAGCCGACACCACCTATCAGGGCTGGATCGAGGCCAATCTCATTTTCGTCGCGCCCGACGAAGTGGGGCGGGTGCAGACGCTGTCGGTGCAGGAAGGCGACACGGTCAAGACCGGCGAGCCGCTGTTCACGGTCGACGACGATTTGCAGCAAGCCGACCTCGCCCAGGTCAAAGCCTCGCTGATCAATGCGCAGCAGACATTCGACCGCGCATCGCAACTGGCCAAGACCGGTGCCGGCACGCAAAAGGATCTCGACCTGGCGACGGCGCTGCTGCGCGACGCGCAGGCGCGATTGAACTCATCGCAAACGCGGCTGACGCGGCGCAAGGTTTTCAGTCCGGTCGATGGCACGGTGCAAGAGGTCTACTACCGGCCCGGTGAAATGGTGCCGGCGGGCCGGCCGGTGCTGGCACTGTTGCCGCCCGGCAATATCAAGGTGCGCTTCTACGTGCCGGAGACGGCGCTGCAGAACGTCACCTACGGCGACACCATCAAGATCGGTTGCGACGGCTGCGCCAAGGATCTCACCGCGCGGGTAAGTTTTATCGCCAGGCAGTCCGAGTTCACGCCGCCGGTGATCTACAGCGTCGAAGAGCGCTCAAAACTGGTGTTCCTGGTCGAGGCGATGCCGGACAAGCCGGGCGCGTTGCGCGTCGGCCAACCGGTTGACGTGGCGCTCGTTCCGCAAGCCGTGCCTACGGCGCAAGCGCCAACGCGTGATGCGTCACGTCCTCAGGCGTCACGATGAATGCCGCGGTGGCAGCGACGCATGCCCCGACGCCCCCGACGCCGGACATCGTCATCGACGTGCACGGGCTGACCAAATCGTTCGGCGGCCGCGTCGTGGTGCGCGACCTCTCGATGCAGGTCAAGCGCGGCACGATTTTCGGCTTTCTCGGCCCCAACGGCTCCGGCAAGACCACGACCATCCGCATGCTGTGCGGGCTGCTCACGCCCGACCAGGGCTACGGCACCTGTCTCGGCTACGACATCCGCACCGAAGTGGCGAAAATCAAAACCCGCGTCGGCTACATGACGCAGCGCTTCAGCCTCTACGAAGACCTTTCGGTGCGCGAGAATCTCGAATTCATCGCCCGCATCTACGGCATGCCGCGTCCGGTCGCCGCGGCGAAAGCGATGATCGAGCGGCTCGGCCTGCAAGGCCGCGAGGAGCAGGTCGCCGGCAAGCTGTCAGGCGGCTGGAAGCAGCGGCTCGCACTCGGCGCCTGCACCTTGCCGAATCCAGAACTTCTCTTGCTCGACGAGCCGACCGCCGGCGTCGACCCAAAAGCGCGGCGCGATTTTTGGGGCGAGATTCACAAGCTCGCCGACGAAGGACTCACCGTGCTGGTCTCCACCCATTACATGGACGAGGCCGAGCGCTGCCACGAGATCGCGTATATCGCGTTCGGCGAGGTGCTCACCCGCGGCACGGTCCACGACGTGATCGCGCATTCACACCTGACCACGTTCACGGTGAACACGACCGACGGCCAAAATCTCACCGCGCTTGCCGACGAGCTCAAAAAACATCCCGGCGTCGACATGGTGGCGCCGTTCGGCAACAGCCTGCACGTCTCCGGCCGCGACGGAGCGGCACTGGAAGCCGCGATCGCGCCTTACCGCGGCCGGCCGGGGCTCGATTGCGAGCCCGCCGCGCCGTCGCTCGAAGACGTCTTCATCGATCTGATGGGCCAGCGCCAAGGACAATTTCCAATGAGCGCGCTCCAAAACCTTGCCGCGGCGCTCGGCGCAGATGGTTTCTGGCGCCGCACCGGCGCCATGCTGCTCAAGGAATTTTTGCAGCTGCGCCGCGACCGCATCACGTTCGCGACCATGATCACCATTCCGCTGTTGCAGCTCGTGCTGTTCGGCTACGCCATCAACACCACGCCGCGCCATCTGCCGACCGCGGTGCTGCTGCAGGAATCCAGCGACGTCGGCCGCTCCATTCTGGCGGCGCTGCAGAACACCAAGTTCTTCAAGGTGACCATGCTGTTGCACAACGATGCCGAGCTCGATCAGGCGCTCGCCTCGGGCAAGGTGCTGTTCGCAGTCGAAATCCCGGCGAATTTCGAGCGCGCCTTGCGCCGCGGCGACAGGCCGGCGCTGCTGGTCGCCGCCGACGCCACCGATCCGGTGGCGACCGGCACCGCGGTCGGGGCGCTTTCGCAACTGGTCAATACCGCGCTCGCCAACGATCACGGGCTGCCCGATGCCGGCCAGCCGCTGTTCGAGATCCGCACCCACCAGCGCTACAACCCGGCCGCCGTCACCGCGCTCAATGTGGTGCCGGGGCTGCTCGGCACCATCCTGACCTTGACCATGCTGATCTTCACGGCGCTGTCGGTGACGCGCGAGATCGAGCGCGGCACCATGGAGAGCCTGCTCGCCATGCCGATCACGCCGCTCGAAATCATGCTCGGCAAGATCGCGCCCTATGTGCTGGTCGGCTTCCTGCAGGCGGCCCTGATCATCGGCGCCGGCGTGCTGATGTTCGGCGTGCCGATCGTCGGCAACCTGGCGCTGCTCGGCGCGCTCGCCACGCTGTTCATCGCCACCAATCTGTCGTTCGGCTACACGTTCTCGACCTTGGCGCAGAACCAGCTGCAAGCCGTGCAGATGTCGATGATGTTCTTTCTGCCCAACATGCTGCTGTCGGGCTTCATCTTCCCGTTCCTCGGCATGCCGCGCTGGGCGCAAGTGATCGGCGAATTTCTGCCGCTCACCCATTTCATGCGCATCGCGCCGCTCGATCATGCTCAAGGGCTCGACGCTCGGCCAATTGCAATACGACACGCTGGCGCTGGCCGGCCTGATGGCGGTGGCCATGATGATCGCGGTGACGCGCTTCCGCCGGACGCTGGATTAGGCTTGTCCACGGCAGTTATTGCAGCCCAAGCCGCAACACTTGCGCGCCCGGGACAAGGTTCATCCGGCCGATCGCCTGGCTCCGCTTGTCCTCGCTGGCGAGCAATTGCCGACGCAGGGCGATGATAACGCGGGCGGCGAGCGTACGGTCCCAGAACCAGGCCTGCATCTGCCGGCTTGAGGGCGTGGCGCCGTCTGCCGACATCGCTTCAAGGTAATAGGTTTTCAGGTCGTCGATGGCCCAGCGTAGCGCCTGCACCGGGCTTACCGCGGGATCGCGGCTGGCCGGCGGCGCACCGGCGAGGCTGGCAGCAAGGCCTGCGGCGCATTCGTCGATGGTGAGGCCGCTGAGACCGATCGTCGTTCGCCCGTTGGACGCGACGAACCGCTTCTGGAACGGCGCGATGGCGAGAACCTCCTGCCGGAGCGCGCCATCGAGCGCCGGGCCATCGGCCAAATCGGGCATGCCGGCGGTGAGGTCAAACGGCGGCTGCCAGTGCGGCACATCGACGGCGGTCGGATCGTTGTCGGGAAAATCCTGCAGCACGACCGGGCCGGAAGCGGCTTCGAGAAGGCCGAGCGCCGCCGCGATGACGCGGGTCTGAAAGGTCGAATCCTTCGGCGCGCCGAGCGGGCGGCCGAGCTCGAAGGGAACCCACAAGGCGCGCGGCGGCCTGACCTTTTCGGTGTGCAGTCGAATGAGGCTGATCGCCACCGCCGGCACGCCTTCCGCTTCCAGGTAATGGGCGAGCGCGCTCACGGCGCGCGTGCATAAGGGTCAAACCGGCGTGAGCAGAACGGCGTCGACGTTATCGGATTTCAGGCGGCCGGCAACGGCGCGGGCGTTCGCCTCCATGCCGCGCGGATCGCTCGCGCCCATGAAGGAATAGTGCGTCTCCGCGACCGAACCGATGGATCCGGCGGCTGCCATCGCCCGCAACCGCTCGATCGGAAACACGACATTGATGTCGCGCACAAACGCCGTGCGATCGAAATTCACCGACACGTGGCTCATCAGGATCTGGTCGGCGGGTGTTCCGACCGGGATGGCGCGGTAGTCGGTGTCGCCCGAGACGAACGGCCGTTCGCCGCGCCGCAAAAGTCCGGCCGAGGTCATCACGGCGACGCGGCGCTTGGCGAGCGGCGGCCCGGAGACGAACGGCGTCGTCGCGAAGACCGGGCATTCCAGATTGGCCATGCTGGTCTGGGTCGGCGGCGGCAGGTCGGTCATTCGCACCATGAATTATCGCCCCGATTTGAGGATTGCGCCTTCAGCATAGCGACGATTCGGTGCCGTATTGCAGAACCTGCACCTTCTCGATGGTGACCAGGCCGCTCGTCATCATGCCGTCGAGCACCGGCAGGAAGGCGTCGATCTTGTCCTGCGAGTCGACGATTTCGACGATGACCGGCAGGTCCTGCGACAGCCGCAAAATCTTCGTGGTGTGAATCCGGCTGGAATGGCCGAAGCCGGCATGCCCGCGCAGCACCGTGGCGCCACCGAGATGCATTTCGCGCGCTTTCAGCACGATGGCTTCGTGCAGGGGCAGCTTGCCGGATTTGTCGTCCTCGCCGAAGAAGATGCGCAGCAGGACGGCGTCGCGCGGAATCTGCATCGTCAAGTCCACTTCAAGGCGCCAAGTCCCGATGCCAGGACATGGCCGATCCACACCGATACCATGCAACACACGACCGAAACCACGACATTGCCGCCGGCGCGGAGCCATTCGCCATCGTTCACCAGATTCAGCGTCTGCAGGCTGAACGACGAGAACGTGGTGTAACCGCCGCATATGCCGAACATGACGAATTGCCGCACGATGGAGCTGGCATAAAGGCGTCCATCGGGACCGGTCAAGGTGGCGAAAAAACCGATGACGAAAGAGCCGACGATGTTGACGATGACGGTGCCCCACGGAAACGTCTCGCCGAACAGGCGCGCCGCCACGCCGGAACACCAATATCGCGCCACGCCGCCTAGCGCGCTGCCTATTGCAACCCAGAGATAGCTTTGCATTGAAACGACGGCGCAACCGAGGTTTGGATGAGATTCGACTCTACGAAACTAGCCCAATGAGCGGCCCGATACGAGTTGGCGCCGCGAGATGCCGAGCAGGCAGTACTTGCATGACCGAAAGTGGCGATATTTCGATCAGCATAAGCTCGCCCCTTCCATTGCTGCCGGCGTGAATTTCTGTATATAAGACTTGTTGTTCGATTTCATGGGGATGGGGTTCCCCAAAACCGCTCGCCAGAGCTGATGACCCCTGCCGCATAGCGACTGCGGTGGGGACTTTTCGTGGCCCGCCACAGCGCGGGTTTTTTTGTGCCGCGCCTGAACGTGCGGCACCACGGAGAGGACTGAGCGAATGGACAATATCTGGCTTCAATCGGCACTGTGGATGGCGCTGGCGCTCGCGGCCGCCATGGGCTCGCTTTACATCACCATCTCGGCCGCTTTGTTCGAGATCGTGGTCGGCGCCATTGCCGGCAATACCATCGGTCTGCCGCTCACGCCCTGGATCAATTACATCGCCGGCGTCGGCGCCGTGGTGCTGACTTTTCTGGCCGGCACCGACATCGATCCGCATGTCGTCAAGAAACACTTCGCATCGAGCATGACAATCGGCGTAACGGGCTTTTTTGCGCCCTATCTGGGCTGCCTGCTGCTGGCCCATTACGGACTCGGCTGGCCGTGGCCGCAGGCGCAGATCGCCGGCATATCGCTCTCCACCACGTCGGTCGCGGTGGTCTACGCGGTGATGGTCGAGACCGGCTATAACCGCACCGAGCTCGGAAAGATCATCCTCGCCGCCTGCTTCATCAACGACATCGGCACCGTGCTGGCGCTCGGCCTGATCTTTGCCAACTACAATCTTTATCTGGTGCTGTTCGCGGTCGTCGACCGTCGTCGTCGTCGCGGTGCTGCCCTTTATCGTGCCGTGGCTGTTCAAAAAGATCGGCGGCCGGGCCAGCGAGCCGGAGATCAAATTTCTCTTTCTGGTGCTGTTCGGCGCTCGGCGGCCTCGCCAATCTGGGCAAAAGCGAAGCGGTGCTGCCGGCCTATCTGGTCGGCATGGCGCTGGCGCCGTTCTTCATGGGCAATCGCGAGCTGCAGCTTCGCCTGCGCGCGATCTGCTTTGCCTTCCTCACTCCGTTCTACTTTCTCAAGGCCGGCTCGCTGATCGAGTGGCACGCGCTGCTCGCCGGTCTCGGCCTGATCGGCGCCTTCCTGGCGATGAAGATGTTCACAAAATTCGTCGGCATCCTGCCGCTGACGCGGTATTTCAAGTTCGTTCCGCGCGAGGGCATGTACACGACCTTGATGATGTCGACGGGCTTAACCTTCGGCTCGATCTCGGCGCTGTTCGGCCTGACCAACCACATCATCGATCAGGGCCAATATACCGTGCTCTTGACGGCGGTGATCGGCAGCGCCGTGGTGCCGACGCTTATCGCGCAGATCTGGTTTCAGCCGAAATTCGAGCCGCTGGAGGAGGATGCCTAGCGGCTGGCACCGGCTATCAGCCCTGCAAGATTGGGGTATGTCGAAGCGCCGCCGCGCGCTATATCTGCGCGCCACTGACCGGGAATTATTCGATGACCGCCGAAGTTTCGAACCGATTCACGTCTGCCGACGCCTCCGCCATCTCGCGGCGGCGGCTTGCCATCGGCTTCATGAATTGGGCGCACGCGCTCGATCACTTCGTGATTCTGATCTATCCCACGGTGGTGATCGAGCTGGCGGTGATCTACGGCCGCACCTATGCGTCGCTGATCGCGCTCGCGACCGCGTCGTTCGTCGCCTTCGGGCTGTTCTCGCTGCCGGCGGGCTGGCTCGCCGACCGCTGGAGCCGCCGCAACATGATGGTCGGCTTCTATGTCGGCTGCGGCCTGTCGCTGATCGGCGCCGCACTGGCGCCGTCGCTGGTGGGGTTGGGCATCGCGCTCTTCATGCTCGGCGTGTTCGCGGCGATTTATCATCCGGTCGGCACCGCGATGATTCTGGAAAACGCCACCCAGCGCGGCCGCACCATGGCGTTCAACGGCGTCTGCGGCAATCTCGGCGTCTCGCTCGCCGCCGGCATCACCGCGGCGCTGACCGCGGCCTTCACCTGGCGCGGCGCTTTCCTGGTGCCGGGGCTGGTTTGCGTGTTGACCGGCGCGATTTACTTCTGGCTCGTTCCCGCCGATGAGAAAGGGCACGCCGCCGCGCGCAGCACCGCGCCCGACGTTTCGCTCTCCAATACCTCCGCGGCGATGATCGTTGGACTCTTCGTCGTGGTCGCACTCAGCGCCGGGTTGGTTTTCAACACCATTTCGATCTCGCTGCCGAAAATCGTCGACGAGCGCGTCGGCAACGGCATCTCTCTGGTCGCGGTCGGCGGCCTGACCACGGCGGTGTTCCTGTGCGGCGCGGTGGCGCAGATCACGGTCGGCCGGCTGGTCGAGCGCTTTCCGCTGCATATTCTCTTTGCTATCAGCGCCGTCATGCAATTCGCCGGCGTGGTCTGGGCGGCCTATGCGGCCGGCACGTCGCTGTTGTTCGCGCTCGCTTTCACCATGGCGGCGATCTACGGCCAGATCACGCTCAACGATCTGGTCATCGCCCGCTACACCGCGGATGCCTGGCGCGGCCGCGTCTATGCGGTGCGCTATTTCCTCACCTTCATGGTCTCCGGCGTGGCGGTGTCGATGATCGCCTTGCTCTACGGCCGCGGCGGTTTTGACCTGGTGCTCGACACCACCGCCGTCATCGCGCTCGGCTTTTTGATCGCGGTGCTATTGATCGCGCTCATTGCCAACGGCGTCGAAAGGGCGCGCGTGGTGCAGCAGCCGGCGGAGTGAGCTTCACTGATGCACCGTCATCCTGAGGTGCAGCGCAGCGGCCTCGAAGGGCGACGGCCCGAGTCGGCCGGCAAATCGGGACCTGAACGATTCTCGGAATCCGAGTCGGCGCTAGCCGACTTCGAGGGCTCGCTTCGCGGCCACCTCAGGATGACGGAATATAAGTTCGCGCTCTTACGCCGGCTCCTTCGCCGCGAGCGCCATGCCGATCATGGCGGTGCCGCCGAACACCATGTTGATGCCGACGAGCAGCCCGAGCGCCCAGGCCGCGGTGCCCGGAAGGCCGGCGAAGATGATGCCGGCGAGGATGAGATCGACGACACCGCTCGCCAGCATCCAGCCCCAGCGGCCGGACAGCTGCGCGCGGTGATCGATGGCGTACATGATGGTGACGATGCCTTCGATGACGAAGAAGGCGATCAGCACGAAGGTGAGCGACAGCACGCCGCTGACCGGCCGGGCCAGCAGCACGCCGCCGGCGAGGATGGCGATAGCAGCGGAGAACAGCGACCACCAAAAACCCGGCGCGTTGCGCATATAGAACGTGGTGAACAGGCCGACGATACCGCTGACCAGGAACAGCCAGCCGATGACGATGGCGAAGGCCAGCGTCGCGACCGCCGGTACGATGATCGCGGCCATGCCGAGGAGGATCAGGATGATGCCTTCGACCAGAAATAGCTTCCAATGCTCGTGGATTGCGTTAGCCACCGCGCGTTGCATGCCGGCGGCGTCGTTGGGGTACATGGCCATTGTCCGCTCCCTTGATGGGTCAGCTTTCGTTAAGAATTGCGGCGACCCGGATGTGTGTCGGAAAAATGCAACACTTAGAGGGATTTTCAAAGTTCTCGGCGGATAGTCTTGCATAAACCACAAACCGCGCCTATCTGTATTTGCGTAGTGTTGATGCCTTAACGGGCTCCGCTACAGGACGGCCACGGTTTCGACGGGTGACGCCGGATGTACGCGCACCCAGTCGTTCGTGGCCGTTGGCATTTTCCGGTCCTGAATTTATACATTTGGGGCGCTCACCGCGCCGTTCAATATCGTGCGCGGGACCGGCGCAAGGACCTTGGGCGCGCGGCTGGCCGGCGGCGCTTTCATAAAACTGTATTCGCTCGCAAACTGTATTCGCCCGCCGTCATGGAACTGCAATAATCGCGACTCGCAACCGGCATTGCAGCAACCGTGGGGGCGCGACATGGCCGAGACGACCGTCGATTTTGGCATTCTGGCGGGAGCCGGCGCGCCGGTGCGCGAATTCAAGGCCGGCGAGATCATCTTCAAACAAGGCGATGCGGCGTCGGAGTTCTTTGTCATCCAGAGCGGCAAGGTCGACATCCGCCTCGGCAACCGTTCGCTGGGCACCTTGTCCGACCACGACATCTTCGGCGAGATGGCGCTGATCGATGCCGCGCCGCGCAGCGCCACCGCGGTTGCGGCAACCGACGTGAAGCTCGTCCCGGTCGGCGAGAAGCAGTTTTTGTTCCTGGTCAGCCGCACGCCGCATTTCGCGCTCAACATCATGCGCATTCTGGCGCGGCGCCTGCGCGCGCAGAATAGCGTGGTTTAGAATCTGGACCGTTTCCGGCTCACCACCGGTATGGCGCGAAGGCGCCAGGCGGCGGCGGCACGCCCATCGGATTGAACGGCGGCGAACTTTGCCCAGGCGGTGGCGGTTGGTATGGAGCCGCCGGATTGAGGTTGCACACGCCGCCAACGCCGCTGATCGACGCATTGCATTGCTGCAATGTCGAGAAGCTGCAATTCGGCGAGGTGCCGTCGCTGAATTGGGCGCAGTATGGTGCCTCTTGCGCATACAGTGCCGTCGTCATGCCGGCACAGGCCAAAACGATCGCAACCAAGACGATCGCAACGCGTATCAATACTGCCAAAGGCTGATCTCCTGACGGAACGCCAACGCCGAGCGCTACTGGCCGAACATCTTGCTCGCTTCTTGGGCCATCTGCAGGCATGACAGCAGCCCGGTATAGCTCGGCAGGCCGCCGGCGCTGTTTTCACCGATGCAATTTGCCTTGTTCGACGCTTTGAAGGTCGGCCATTGTTTCACCAGCTGACGGCGGACGGCCATCTCGCTTGTCATGCAGCTCTTATAATCCTTTCGCCCGCTCTGGTTCGGCAACAGACTCATTCCGCCTTGTTGGGCAATGCCGCGACAGAGCGGCTCGAGGTTGTAGTGGGGCACGCTGTCGGCAAATGCGACAGTCAATTGCGCGACCAGCGCCAAGGCCGTCGCGGGAATCAAGGATTTGGCGGGACTCATCATCCGAAGGCTCCAGGCTGCGTCGCAAGCCGGAGGATAATACTCGATAAGCGAGCGAGGGAAGTGGCCAATTTCGCCTGGATTCGCCGAAGCGGACGCATCGGGTCGTCACCCCCACAACATGCGAGCATCCAAGAATACCTCGATGTGGGATTATTCGCTCAGTCCGATTTCGGCCCTGATCCTCTTGATTTCCGCTTCGTCCTCCGCGCTGAGTGCGGCGTCCGTCAGCTGGATGGCGACTTTCTTCAGGTCGCCGGTGAACTTGAACGGCACCTGATAATCCTCGCTGACCGGCGTACCGGTGTCTTCGCCGATGTCCAGTGTTTCGTCGGCGGAGATGCGGAACGGGATTGTCCGTTCGATCCTGCCTTGGGCCACCTGCTTGCCGTCCACCAGCAATGTCAGGGTGCCACCTTTGCCCAAGCCGCCACCGTCGTACTTGAAGTCGATCAGAAGGGTGTGATTGCCGGGAGAAAGCTTGTCGGGGCCGGCGATTGTGGTGCGATAGACGCCCACGGTATTGTAGTGGAAGACCGGTTTCCCTCCGAGCAGGTGAGAAGTTGCCGTTGAAGTCGTGGTTGAGCCACGCCTCACCAACAACGCCGTAGAGGAGCGCCCTGCGCGGTGATGACGCCACCTTTCACGCCCGCATCGATGAACGACTTGTTCAAAATGCCGACGCGCTGTCCACCTGCGAAGTTATGCTTGATTGTCTGGTTTAGGTAATCGAGCGCGGCGAACGGTCCGGTCGCGATGTTGTCGTTCCACGGTTTGAAATTGTAACGGCCGACAATGCCAACGTCCAGCGGATCTCCGGAGTCGCTGAAATCCTTCGTAACACGTCGGTAGTCGCCAGACTCTCTGTTGACCGCACGCGGCGCCAATGTCGTGGCGAGTTCGCCGTCGAGATAGCCGCCTCCAATGGTTGAGGAGACGGTTGACGGCGGTGCGCAGGGGACGCGAACGTAATTGCGACCGCCGAACTGACATGCTTCGGCATCGGAGTTGAAAGGTAACGTGCCCGCTATATTGCCAGGATTCCAGGATGGGGCGGATGTCGAACATGTCGTCGCTGCGTGCCGTGTCCATCGGCAGCACATTATACTTGGCCGCGCCACCAGGAGATAATCTGCCTTGCGTCCACCGAAATGGCTGAGGCGTCGCTAGCCAGCGATGGGTGTGATTGCGCGTGGGCCACCGATGCGCATGCATGACGTCGTAGGGCCACTGTCGCTAAATCGACCGGGATGGACGCGTTGAAGAATGCCATTTCATTGAGCAAGCCCTGTGGCCCGCCTTCGGCGCTCGCACCGATATCGCCTGGATGTAGATGATCAGCGTGTTGTCGAGTTCGCCCATGTCCGCAAGCGTGTCGACGATGCGGCTCATCTCTTACGCAACTCCCACCGTCGCTTCTCTATGCTGCCGTCTTCCGTCGTGTTCGGCACGCAGATTCATTGTAAGCGTTGTCGCCGCGCCCCATCTCACGCGAACCGGCAGAAGCTCATCGCCCCCAAACTAAATATGGTTGGAGTGAAGCCTCGGGGCGGGTTCCCGTCAACAAGATACGGTTCCACCTGACGGGACAACACAACTTTCCTGCGCTATGTGGCAGTGCCGCAACACCTCAACACCGTACGCATTTGGCTTCATGCGAGGCGTTCGCAACGATCGACCATGGTTTCTCTGTCGCGCAAGACTGAAATCTCCTGCCACTACGGTGCGCATCCGCATCGCGGTTTTGGTGCGCCGACGCCGAGCACTATTGGCCGAACATCTTGCTGGCCTCTTGGGCCATCTGCAGGCATGACAATAGCCCGGTATAGCTCGATAGGCCGCCGGCGCTGTTTTCACCGATGCAATTGACTTTGTTCGACGCCTTGAAGGTCGGCCACAGTTTCACGAGCTGGGAGCGCACCTTCATCTCGCTGGCGATGCAGGACCTGTAATCCTTCTTTGGGCTCTGGTTCGGCAACAAACTCATGCCGCCTTGTTGGGCAATGCCGCGGCACAGCGGCTCGAGGTTGTAGCGCGGCACGCCGTCGGCAAATGCGACGGTCAATTGCGCGACCAGCGCTAGGGCGGTTACGGGAATCAAGGCTTTGGCGGGACTCATCATCCGAAGGCTCCAGGCTGCGTCGCAAGCGGAGCGATCATACTCGATAAGCGAGGAAAAGAACCGGTCAATGTCGGTCGCGATTTTGTGATTAGAGATCTCACGTTGCCGGACTTTGGCGCGCTGAACTCCGTGTAGGGTCCGCGTGACGCTGAAATCGTCGGCTGTACCGGGAGAGCGACATGAGCAGGAGCGCGATAGGGTTGATACTGGGCTTAGCTCTTTGTCCAGTCCTTTCACTCGCCGCACAGGCACAGAGCGCCATCACCGAGCAGGAGGCGCAATCCATTGCCAGGGATGCCTACATCTACTTCTACCCGCTCGTGACCATGGACGTGACCCGCAAGCAGCTCACCAATGTCGAGCCCGGCAAAGGGGTCGGCGCGCCTATGAATACGCTGTTCAGTTTTCCGGCGTTTCCTACCGCCGACATGAGACAGGTCGTACGGCCCAATTTCGACACGCTGTACACCGTTGGATACCTCGACCTCACCAAGGAGCCGATGGTCGTCTCCGTCCCCGACACGGGCGGGCGTTATTATCTCCTGCCTATGCTCGACATGTGGTCGGACGTATTTGCGTCGCCGGGTTGGCGAACCACGGGTACGCAGGCGGGCAATTTCCTCGTCACGCCGCGGGGCTGGAACGGAACCGTACCGGCAGGATTTACGCAAATCGAAGCGCCTACACCTTATGTCTGGATCATTGGCCGCACCAAGACTGACGGTCCGCCGGATTACGACGCGGTTCACAAAATCCAGGCCGGCTACAAGATCACGCCGCTCTCGGAGTGGGGCAAGCCACCGAAACCAGTCGCGGTGAAGATCGATCCCAGCATCGACATGAAGACGCCGCCAAAAATTCAGGTCGATACCATGAAGGGCGGCGATTACTTCGCCTATGCGGCCGAGCTTCTCAAGCTGCAACCGCCCCACCTCACCGATGAACCGATTATTGCGCAAATGAAGCGGATCGGCATCGAGCCCGGCAAGAGCTTCGATATCAGCAAGGTTGATCCTGCGGTGAGGAAGGCTCTGGAGGCTGCGCCGGAAGCCGGGCAGCAACTCATGGCATGGAAAGTGCCGACGATTGCCCGGGTCGCGAACTACTGGTCGATGAATACCGACACGATGGGCGTATACGGCAATTACTATCTCAAGCGCGCCATCGTCGCCCAGCTTGGCCTCGGCGCGAACCTGCCCGAAGATGCGATCTACCCGCTCAACCTCGGTGACGAAACCGGCAAGCCGCTCGACGGCGCGAACAAGTACACGATCCACTTCGACAAGGACGCTACGCCGCCGGTGAATGCCTTTTGGTCGCTCACGCTCTATGACAGTGACGGCTTTCAGGTCGCAAACAGCCTCAATCGTTTTGCGGTGAGCAGTTGGATGCCGTTTAAATACAATCCGGACGGCTCTCTTGATCTCTACTTCCAGAACGAGAGCCCGGGGACGGACAAAGAGGTCAACTGGCTCCCCGCACCGAAGGGAGCATTCAATTTGACCATGCGCCTCTATGGTCCGAAGTCGGAAGCGCTCACCGGCAAGTGGAATCCGCCGCCGATCACCAAAACCCTGGGCACATCGAACCTGTTGGCACAGTGAGAATTACGCAGGCGGCGCAAACAGATCGCGGGGTGTCGCGAGCCCGCGAAGCTCATGACGGCCGAGCGGCTGCAGCGGCCCGCCATAGGCGCGCGCGAAATCGTCACTGACGACGATCGGCAGGTCCAGCGCCTTGGCCACGGTCTCGATCCGGCTGACGAGATTGACGGCAGGTCCGATCACGGTGAAATCGAGCCGGTCGGCGGCGCCGATATTGCCGTAGATTGCCGTGCCGACGTGAAGGGCGACGACGATCTCGAGCGGCGGCTCGTCCACGAGTGACGGATCGTGGATAAGCCCACGCGCGGCCTCGACGGCCTGGATCGCCGCATCGAACGCGCAGCGCGCGGCAGCGGCGGCCTTGTCGGCATGCTCGAACGGGAAAATTGCCAGCAGACCGTCGCCGATGAATTTCAGGATTTCACCGCCGTGACCCGCGATTGCCGTGGCTTGCGCATCAAACAGTGCATTGAGCATCGCGATCATCTGCGGCCCGGCGAGGCGGTCGGAGCGCTCGGTGAAGCCGCGCAGATCCGACGACCACAGCACGGCGGTGATTTCCTCGCCGGTGCCGCGGCGGATCTGGCCGGCGAGAACTTTTGGGCCGGTCTTGGGGCCGAGATAGGCGTCAAGGATGTTGCTGGCGATGCGGCGCTGGCTGCGCAGATCGACAAGCAGCGCCAGGCGCTGCGACACCCGGGTCAGATCGGCGATTTGCTGCGCGGTGAAGCCGCCGGTGCGGTCGGTGACATAGGTCACCATGTGATGGGTGCCGAACGAGCTTTTGACCGGCAAGGCAAAATAGTCGGTCGCGCCCTCGGCCTTGAGGTCATGCAGGATCGGGAAATCGAGCGCGTCATCGGCGACATCGAGCCGGCGCCGCACCGTTTCGCCGGCCACCATCACCCTGCGAACCGGGTTATCTTCATGGCCGTACAGATCCTGCACTTCATGAGTGACAAGCCTGAGCACGGTCCGGCCGGAGGTGCGCCACCAGACAAAGGTTGCGCCGAGATATTGCGGGTGCAGCGTGCGCAGCTGCAAGGTCACCCGCAACAGCGGAAAACCTGCCGCCAGCATCCGCCACGCGAATTCGTCGAACTCGCCGGACAGCGTCGGCACATGCTGCGCCGGGCCGGCCAGCCAATCGACGATCGCCTCGATGGTGTCGTGCTGTGGCCGCTCGGCAGGCGGCCGCTCGACAATGTCGCCGATCTGAAAATACCGCGGATCCAAGCCGTCTATCGGATCCCGATCTGTCACGGTCATAAAGGCTCCGGGTTAAATCAAGGCCGCGCGGCCGATCGCAGCTTTGCCGGCACGTCCAGGAAAAGTACGACAACGCAGCGCAAATGGTTAAGTAGGGGCGCTATTCGGGAATTGCACCCTGATCTTGGATTAAATGGAGCGGTTCTCGCTCCGCGCGGTCGTTACCCGCTCTTTGCCAACCGCTCGATCAGCGCCATCGCGGCCGCGGGCGCACGCACTTTGCCTTCGTGGATGACGTAAGCGTAGACGTCGCGCGGCGTGGTTTTCGCTTTCTTTGCTGCTTCGACATTTTTGGCCGGTTCAATTTGGGGCAGGTCATCCGGCGCTGAGCCTTGCGCCCAAGATTGCAGACGCCTGGCCCAGGCGGCAATGTCCTTCGGCGGATAGGCGGTCGGGATCGTGTCCTTGCCGCGTTGCAGGCGGGCATAGACGAAGTCGCCGGTGAGGTCGGCGATATTCGGATATTTGGCGTGGTCGGTGAACACGATCGGCATTTTGTGTTCGCGCAGCAGCGCGATGAATTCGGCGTTGCAAAAACTGTCGTGACGGACTTCGATGACGTGACGCAGCGCGCGGCCGTCGAATTTGTCCGGCAACAGTTCGAGGAAGCCGCCGAAATCGGCGGCGTCGAATTTTTTGGTCGGCGCGAATTGCCAGAGCAGGGGGCCGAGATGGTCGCCAAGCTCGGTGATGCCGGAATCGAGGAAACGCTTGATCGAGTCGCCGGCCTCCTTGAGCACCCGCCGGTTGACGGCAAAGCGCGGGCCCTTGAGCGCGAACACGAAATTTTGCGGCACCTCGCTCGCCCATTTGCGGAACGTCGCCGGCGTCTGCGAGCGGTAGAACGTGCCGTTGACCTCGATCGAGGTCAGCCGCTCGGCGGCGTAGCTAAGCTCCTTCGCGTGCGGCAGACCCTTCGGGTAGAACACGCCGCGCCATGGCTCAAAAGTCCAGCCGCCGATACCGATACGGATGTGGCCCGATTTGGAAGTCATAGGCGATTCTGGAGTCATAGGAGTGTCACCGAACGCTGCTAAAAGCTCGCTCACTGGCGATGGTCTGTGAGTGTAAGCCCCCATCGCCTCGACGGCCACGACGATCAGGCGACGCCGGATGAACGCGCGCCTGCCGTTCGTGGTCGTTCCCGTTTTTACGGACGCCCCACGACATTATCGTTCCAGCCCGCTATAAGAGTTGCACGCGGATCGGCGAGGCAATAGCGCCGCCGCGCGGTGAAATCGAGCGTTGATAAGGCGGGGGAAACAATGCAACGCAAGGTCATCATTTCATGCGCGGTGACCGGCTCGGCCGACACGCCCGGCCGCAACCCGGCGGTGCCGGTGACGCCGGAACAGATCGCCCGGTCGTCGATCGATGCCGCCAAGGCCGGCGCCGCCATCGTGCACATCCACGTGCGCAATCCGCAGACCACCAAGCCGAGCATGGACAATGCGCTTTATCGCGAGGTGGTCGAGCGCATCAGGGCGAGCGGCACCGACGTGCTCATCAACCTCACCACCGGACCGGGCGCGCGGTTTTCGCACGACGAGAGCGACCCGACAAAACCCGGTCCCGACAGCGTGCTGCGATCGCCGGAAGACCGCGTGCGCCACGTGGTCGAGCTCAAGCCGGACATTTGCAGCCTCGACATGGGCAGCCTCAACATGGGCGACCGCGTCTTCGTCAACACGCCAAAGCACCTGCAGGCGATGGCGGCGGCGATCACGGCTGCCGGCGTGACGCCCGAGCTCGAAGTGTTCGAGACCGGCCATCTGTTGCTCGCCAAGCGTTTTATCGAGAACGGCTTCGTCAAGCCGCCGGGCATGTTCCAGATCTGCCTCGGCATATCCTGGGGCCAGCCGGCGACGCCCGAGGCCATGACCTATATGCGCAACCTGTTGCCGCCGGACGCGCCGTGGTTCGCCTTCGGCATCTCGCTGCACCAATTCCCCATGGTGGCGCAGACCGTGCTGCTCGGCGGCCACCCGCGCGTCGGGCTCGAGGACAACATCTATCTGGAAAAGGGCAAGATGGCGCCGAGCAACGCGGCGCTGGTCGAGAAGGCGGCGAAGATCATCGAAGTGTCTGGGCGACCACGTCGCGACGCCGAACGATGCGCGGCAGATTTTGGGATTGCCTCCGTCCCCGCGATAGCGCGGTGGTATCGTGATCTGTGAAAGTAGGCCGCTTCCGACCGCGTGATACGTCATGAACGACTGATTATGACGGAGGCGCCATGTCCGCTCCTCCCCCGAAAGCGACCGGATCGCCGCGTCGCACTGAGTGCTAGTCCGATCTCGATGCCCACCCCGCGTGGATGATCCTTCAAGCGGCGGGAATCGAATTTTAGGTCCGGTTTAATCGCGCGCGGCACGCTGCCAGTATCCGATCTGACAACTCCCGATCGTCGACGGCGCGAGCTAGAATCATACCGCCGACCAGTGTTGCAGCAATGGCCAAAGCCTCGTTCTCGCGCTCTCGGCGAGCCTTCGAGCCCAACAAGCGCGCTAATCTCTCCATCATACGTCGAAGTCCTCCCGTAAAGGTCTGCCGCATCGCGTTGCCCTGGCGAGGGACCTCACTGCCAAGTGTCGCAATGGCACAACCGCTTCCGGGAGTGTCCCGATGGCGCGGTGACAGATAGCGCTCGACATACGCCGAAAGAGTTTCAACCTCGCCATATTTGGCAGCGCTGGCATCGAACGCACGACCCAGCGCCTCTGCTGCCAGATGTTCTTTTGAGTCGAACTGGCTGTAGAGGCTGCCATGAGTCATCCCGGCAGCCTCAGCCAGGGCATCCATGCCCACCGCAGATACGCCACGCTCCCGGAACAGGCGCGCTGCCTCGGTCAGGATCCGCTCCCGGTTCTCGGCAGCCTTTTCTTTCGTAACTCGCATGCTCTCGTCCTTGTGATCGACCGCGCCGGCGGTTGATGCTTGACAATTATAGTGACGATCGTCATTAAAGTCAATGATTACGATCGTCGTCAATAGTTCCGTCTAAAGGAGGCTGCAAATGTCAGGTCTAAAGGGAACGGCAGTGGTTACCGGGGCTACCGGCGGCGTCGGGGCCCTTTACGCCGCTGGATTGGCCGAGCGGGGATACGACCTGCTCCTTGTCGGCCGCCAGCAGAAGGCGCTCGACGACCTCGCCAAGGCCTTGAAGCAAAAAGAAAATGTCAAAGTGGAAACCCTCGTCGCCAACCTCGCAGAGGCGAAAGACCTAGCGCGCGTCGAGGCGCGGATATCGAGCGATCCCGCGATCGCCGCGCTGATCAACAATGCTGGCGCTGCAAGCTTCGGCCAGTTCGCCAAGCTGAGTTCCGAAGCGGTGGATGAGACGACCGCGGTCAACATCATCGCGCTGACGCGGCTGACCCACGCGGTGCTTCCCGGTTTCCTGGCGCGTGGCGCCGGCTCCATCGTCAATATCGCATCCGTGCTGGCGTTCCATCCGTGGCCGGAGTTTGGCGTCTATAATGCCTCCAAAGCCTACGTCGTGAGTTTTTCGCAAGCTTTGCAGGGCGAGGTCGCCGGCAAAGGCGTGCTTGTCCAGGTCGTCACCCCGCCGGCGGTCGACACCGACTTCTGGAACAAAGCCGGACTACCAGTCAGCAATCTCCCGGCCGGCTCGGTGATGAAGCCGCAACACCTGGTGAACGCCGCACTGAAGGGCCTGGATCGGGGCGAGTTGTGGGTGTTCCCCTCGCTGCCTGACCAGGCGCTTTGGAACGATTACGAGAAGACGCGCCAAGCGCTCGTTGGCGGTCTCATGAGACGGCGCGCCAGCGGCGCGATACGCCGCCTGACCCGAAGGACGGATCACCGCCGGGACCGAAGCGCCATCACCATTTGGACAAGAAAGTGCGCCGGTCGAGGCCGGCGCTGAAATCAAGAGAGGTTAGTGTGATGACCCATTCCACGAATTCGATGATCTCCGCGATGCTGCCTTCCCCGGCTCTCTATGGTCGCTATCTTTCGGTAGCGGCCGCGCTCCTCTTTCTCGTAGTGGCAGTCGCATCAGGCGGACATGCATCCGCGGCCGCAAACGAAACCGAGGCGCGAGCCCTCTTTACGAAATTCGTAGCCGCGCAGAATGCCCATAGCGCGGACGATGTGAAAGCCATGCTCTGGAATTCGCCCAGCATGCTTTTGTTTGCGCGAGGCGTGGAAACGAGAGGGCCCGAGGCGGTCGCCGCTCGTTTCAAGGAATACTACGAAGGCACATGGCATCTCGAACCCGACATGTCGCAATTTCGCGTAGCCGCGATCTCAGGCGACGTCATGCAGATTCTTGTCCCCATCGTTTTCACGCGAGGCCTTCCGGGCAAACCGCCACAGGACAACACATTTCTGATCAGCCAAACGTTCGTCCGCGATGCAAACGGCTGGTATGTCGCTTCGATACTGCCGATCGCGAACACCCAGCTCAAATAGCCGCCGCGCGCGTACCAGCAATGGACACGCCAATCGGCCAAACGACATTCTCTGCAAAGGAGAACCCCGATGAACAACCAGGATGAATTTCGGCACCGCCATCTGATGAATCGCCGCGCGTTCGTGGGCACGGCGGCTGCCGGTGCGGTAAGTCCGCTTCTCGCGCGTGCCGCCGCTGCGCAGCTCGCACCGAAGGCCCAAAATGTCGTGCTTGTACATGGACTGTTTGCTGACGGGTCGTGCTGGTCCGAAGTCATCGCTAGGCTTCAGCCGAAGGGTCTCAAGGTCACTTCAGTGCAGAACCCGCTAACGACGCTGCCGGAAGCCGTAGCCGCGGCGCAGCGCGTGCTCGCTGTGCAGCAGGGTCCGACTGTGCTGGTCGGTCACTCTTTCTCCGGCATGATTGTCACCGAGGCCGGCGTCGACCCCAAGGTCTCGGCCGTTGTCTACGTTGCCGCGCGGGCGCCCGATGCGGGCGAGGATTACACGGCGCTGGCTAATGGATTTTCGACGCCGCCGGCCACTGCCGGCATTGTGTGGTCCGACGATTGGGGACAGTTGAGCGAGGAAGCCTTCCTGCGCGACTTCGCCGGCGACCTTCCCGCAGACAAAGCGCGCGTCCTCTACGCAGTCCAGGCGCCATTCAATCGGGCATTGCTTGCCGGCAAGACGACGCAAGCCGCATGGCGATCGAAGCCGAGCTGGTATGCCGTGTCCACCGAAGACCGGACCATCAATCCGGATCTCGAACGCTTCATGGCCAAGCGCATTGGCGCAAAGACGATCGAGGTGAAAGCGAGCCATGTTTCGCTCATCTCGCAGCCTGATGTGATCGCGAACCTGATCCTGGAGGCGGCCGGACAGGCATAGGGCCGCCTAAGGCCGATCTCGAAAGTTGCGGCTCCATTTTGGATTGTCGCCTTATGGGATGGTCCGGCCGCTCCAACCACGCCGGCGATCGATGCTGGCGTGGGGTGCCCAACATAAAGGCGAAGCGGACATCGTCTGAGCGTTAACGCCATACTCGCCAAAGCAGTGAAGTGTAATCAGCGGTTTAAGTAATGGTTCCGGCTCCTCGCAGGCAAAAGGCCCGGGATCGCTCCCGGGCCTTCCGTACGCACGTCGACTGAAACTTAGAACTTAGAAGTCCATGCCGCCGCCGCCACCTGGCATCGGGGGCATCGCGTTCTGCTTCTTCGGCAGTTCGGCGACCATCGCCTCGGTGGTGATGAGCAAGCCCGCGACCGAGGAAGCGCCTTGCAGAGCTTGGCGCACGACCTTGGTCGGGTCGATGATGCCCTTTTTCACCATGTCGACGTATTCGCCGGCCTGGGCGTCGAAGCCGTAGCCGTAGTTCGAGTTCTCGAGGATCTTGCCGACGATGACGGAACCATCTTCACCGGCATTCTGGGCGATCTGCCGGGCCGGAGCCTGCAGCGCCTTGCGCACGATCTCGACGCCGGTCCTCTGGTCGTCGTTGGCGGTACGCACCTTCTTGAGCGCCTCGGTGGCGCGCAACAGCGCCACGCCGCCGCCCGGCAGCACGCCTTCCTCGACCGCGGCGCGGGTCGCATGCATCGCGTCGTCGACGCGATCCTTGCGCTCCTTGACCTCGACCTCGGTGGCGCCGCCGACGCGGATCACCGCAACGCCGCCCGCGAGCTTGGCAAGACGTTCTTGCAGCTTCTCGCGGTCGTAGTCGGAGGTGGTCTCCTCGATCTGCGCCTTGATCTGGGTGATGCGGTCCTCGATGTCTTTCTTCTTGCCGCCGCCGTTGACGATCGTGGTGTTCTCCTTGTCGATCATCACCTTCTTGGCCTTGCCGAGCATCGCCAGCGTGACGTTCTCGAGCTTGATGCCAAGGTCTTCGCTGATCGCCTGGCCGCCGGTCAGGACGGCGATGTCCTGCAGCATGGCCTTGCGGCGATCGCCGAAGCCCGGCGCCTTCACGGCCGCGACCTTGAGGCCGCCGCGCAGCTTGTTGACCACGAGCGTGGCCAGCGCCTCGCCCTCGACGTCTTCGGCGACGATGAGGAGCGGCTTGCCGGTCTGCACCACGGCTTCGAGCAGCGGCAACAGCTCGTTGAGCGCGGACAGCTTCTTCTCGTTGATCAGGATGTAGGGGTCTTCCATCTCAACGCGCATCTTGTCGGCGTTGGTGATGAAGTAGGGCGAGATATAGCCGCGGTCGAACTGCATGCCCTCGACGACGTCGAGCTCGGTCTCGAGGCTCTTGGCCTCTTCCACCGTGATGACGCCTTCGTTGCCGACCTTTTCCATCGCCTTGGCCAGATAGTCGCCGATCTCCTTGTCGCCGTTGGCGGAGATGGTGCCGACCTGGGCGATCTCGGCGTTCGAGGTCACCTTCTTGGAGTTCTTCTTGAGCTCCTCGACCACGTGCTCGACCGCGAGATCGATGCCGCGCTTGAGGTCCATCGGGTTCATGCCGGCGGCAACCGCCTTGGAACCTTCCTTGACGATCGCAGCCGCAAGCACGGTCGCGGTCGTGGTGCCGTCACCGGCGATGTCGGAGGTCTTCGAAGCGACCTCGCGGACCATCTGCGCGCCCATGTTCTCGAACTTGTCTTCGAGCTCGATTTCCTTGGCGACGGTGACGCCGTCCTTGGTGATGCGCGGCGCGCCGAACGATTTGTCCAGCACGACGTTGCGGCCCTTCGGGCCCAACGTCACCCTCACCGCATTGGCGAGGATGTCGACGCCGCGCAACATCTTGTCGCGCGCATCGACTGAGAATTCTGACTTCCTTGGCAGACATTTCAATTCACTCCTTATTGCGTCGTCACCCTGAGGTGCGAGCGAAGCTCGCCTCGAAGGGTGCTGTTTCGGAATGTCGTCCTTCGAGGGCCGCTGCGCGGCCACCTCAGGATGACGGGTTTTTTGCTTACGCGGCCTTCTTCTTGGCCACCGGCTCGTCGAGCACGCCCATGATGTCGGACTCCTTCATGATCAGGAGATCCTGGCCGTCGATCTTGACCTCGGTGCCCGACCATTTGCCGAACAGCACGCGGTCGCCGACCTTCAGATCGATGGGGATGAGCTTGCCGGCTTCGTCGCGGCCACCTGGGCCGACGGCGGTGATTTCGCCCTGGGAGGGTTTCTCCTTGGCGGTATCCGGGATGATGATGCCGCCGGCGGTCTTCTCTTCGGCATCAAGGCGCCTGACGACTACACGGTCGTGAAGCGGACGAAACTTCATGGTGTCCTCCTAAGTTATTGAAACGACGAGGTTTGTGGTTGGAGCGATCGGCCGCGGAACACCGCAAACAATCGCCTGATGGCGAGCACTTTCATGCCCCTGGCAACGACATGGGGCGCGAATTTTTGCCCACAAGAGGTACCTGAAAATTTTTTAGCACTCGCCGAACGGGATTGCCAACAACTCTTTGCAAAAGGTTAATCGGCGCCGGTTCCCTAGCAATTACAAAAATATAGATCGGCCGGTCGAGGAAACTTCTCGGCCGTAAGTTCCGTTGCCTTTGGCGTCAGGACATGGCGGAGCCAGGCTGTTAGCACAGACGGCAAGGATGCTGCTAGTGCCTTGATAATAAACAACTTATTTAATTTTGAGGCTTGTAATAGAGCGGCGAGTCTCGAAAAATTCCCGTGACGGGGATTGGAGGGCACCATGGTGTCGAAAGGGGCTTCAGTTTCGCAACAAGGTAGCGTTTCGCAACAAGGTCGAGTTTCAGACGACTTCCGCCGGCAGCTCCAGGGCTACGGTCTGACCACCGCCAACATCCTCTACCGGCGGCCGGATCATCCCTGGCTTCTGCAAACCTACGTCTGGCAGGACTACGATCTCTGCCCGAACTTTCCGGCGCTGAACAAATTCCTCAATTTCTGGCTGGAGAAGCTCGAGGGCCCGCTGCACTCGGTGACGGTGGCGCATGCGCGGCTGATCAAGCCGGCGGAGATCCGGGCGATCGACGGCGAGTTCCGGCTGCACTGACGGTTGCGCGTCTAGGGGGCGCATGCTTTCCTGCGGGCTGTCGGCGCGGAGATTGCTGACACGTTGAACGGCTGCAACCTCCGTCGATAGTTCCCATGCGTATCGGTCCCCGGCACCCGCGGCTTGGCAGAGCGGCCTTTCGGCTGGCGCTGCCGCTGCTCGAAGGTTTTTGCGCCCGCCGCGGGATTTATCGCGCGAACAGCGCGTTCGCGGCGGACCGCTTCAAGGCGTTGCGGGCAAAGCTCGACCGCGGCGACACTCTTTATCTCGGCGGCATCTGCGCTTCGGGGACGCACAATTCCGGCGTGGCGCTGGTCGAAGTGACGCGCCAGCACGGCCCAAAACTGATCTGCAACAACGAGGAAGAGCGCTTTTCCGGCGAACGCCACACCACCAAATTCCCCGACCAGTCGATCGATGAGCTGATCGCGATACTGCGCCGCTCAGGTATTGGGCCCGAGCGCATCGATGCCTGGTTCTCTGCCTGGGACAGCCCCGCCTTCGTCGCCATGATGATGCGCACGATGGTGGAAGAAGCGCCGGCGAGTTTTGGCCTGTTGCGCACCACCGAATTGCCGGCGCTGAGCATGCGCGCCATCGACGGCGGCATGCGCATGGCGCGCCGGCTGGGCCGCCGGCTCGGCAGCGCGGCGCCGATCATCGCCACGGCCCATCACGACAATCACGCCTGGTTCTCGTTCGCAGTCTCGCCGTTTGCCAGGAGCGAACGCCCGGTGATGGTCGCGGCCATCGACGGTTTTGGCGATCGCGGCGCGATTACGCTTTACGTCTGCGAAAACGGCGTGATGCGGCAGCTGTACTGCAACGACAGCATGTTCGACTCGCTCGGCGTCTTCTATGCCGTCATCTCCTCGACCCAAGGCGGCTGGACGCTGCTCTCCAGCGAGGGCCGCTACATGGGCGCCGCGGCCTGGGGCAATTACGACCGCAAGACCAATCCATTTTATGCGCCGCTGCGCGCGATCCTGCAGCTGGCGCCCGACGGCCAAGTTCACCTCAATCGCGACTTGGCGAATTGGCCGCGCGATTTTACCAAGCCCTACACCAAAGATTTGATCCGCATCCTGGGCGAGCCGATCGCGCTCAAGGACATGTGGAATCCCGATGCGATGCTCCGCGTCGAGGATATCCGCCACAAGGAGGACACCCAGGAACGGCTCGACAAGGCCGCCGCCACCCAAATGGTGTTCGAGGATGCGCTGATCCACATCATCGACCATCTGATCCGCCGCACCGGCAGCGACCAGCTGGTGCTGACCGGCGGCACCGCGCTCAACGCCGTCGGCAGCATGCGGCTGCTCGAGCATTTCGACGAGACTTATTACCAGCGCCAGTTCGGCCGCCGCGCGCGATTGCATCTATGGGTGCCGCCGACGCCGAATGACGCCGGCGTGGCGATGGGCGCGGCCTTTATGGGGGCCTATCTCGCCGGCGCCGGCCCGGGCGAGCCGCTCGAGCACGCGTTCTATTGCGGCGCGGCGCCGAGCGACGCCGCGATCCGCGACGCGTTCGCCGCCGCGCCCGATGTGGCGTGGACCCCGATCGGCAATGTGACCAGCGCCGGCGGCCGCGAGGCGATCGCCGATCTGATGGCGTATATGACGGCGCAGGACGGCATCATCGCGCTGTTCCAGGGCGCGGCCGAGACCGGGCCGCGCGCGCTCGGGCATCGTTCCATCCTCGCCAATCCGCGCAATCCGCGCACGCGCGAATTCTTGAACGCGCGGGTCAAATACCGCGAAGCGATCCGTCCGCTGGCGCCGATGATGACGCGCGAAGCGGCGTTGAAGTGGTTCGAGCTGTCGGACGGTGCCGCCGACGCCGACTATAATGGCTACAACTACATGGTCCTGACCGCGCAGGCGAAGCCCGACGCGGCGGCGCGCATTCCCGCCGTGATCCACGCCGACGGCACTGGCCGCCTGCAGATCGTGCGCGAAGCGACCGATCCGCTGACGCATGCTTATCTGAAAGCGCTCGGCCGCCGCAACGGCGAAGAGGTCGCGGTCAACACCTCGTTCAACGTCGCCGGCCCGATCGCGCAAACGCCCGCGCAGGCCATCGAGACACTGCGGCGCGCCAAGGGCATGGACGCGGTGGTGATGATCGCGGAGGAGGGGGCGGCCTACGCGATGTGGCGGCCGGGGCAGGGCGAGGATGGCGGCAACCGTTTTCAGCGCTGGTTCGCGGAATGGAAGCGTCAGGCAGGGGCATCAGCGATCACGGATCGGGTTGATACCTGATACCTTATGATCTGATGCCTGGCCGGCGCGGACCCTGTTCTCGGCCCGGCCGGCTCGCTAGCATCGGGAACCCGAAGGAAGAGGGGGAGCATGCCGCAACACGTCGCGGTCGTATTCGTCCATGGCATCTTTGCCAATGCGCTCAAGTATTCCGTGCCGATGCAGAAGCAACTGCTGAAGCTTTTGCCGCAAGATCTGCGCCGGTATCTGGATTTCGAGGAGGTGTTCTGGGCCGGCCCGGTGCGCAGCCGGCAAAACGCGTATATGAAAAATGCCAAGACCGACTCAAATATCGTCGAGAACAAATTGCGCACTTTCTTCATCGAAGGGCTCGGCGACGCTGCCGCTTACCAGAAAACCAGACGGCGAGAGAATTCAATCTATTATCAGGTTCACGACGAGATCAACAAAACGCTGAAACGGTTCGACGACAGAATCTATAAGAACACGCCGCTGGTTTTCATCGGGCATTCGCTGGGCTCGCATATCATCTCGTCCTATGTGTGGGACTTGAACAAGCTCAAGCAGATATCCGAAGACGACCTCAAACTGAGACGAACGAGGTGCGCCGTCTGCATGAGGAAATGAAGCACGCCACGCCGTTTCGCCGTCTCGAAACCTTGGCGGGCCTGGTGACGTTCGGCAGCAACATCCCGCTCTTCACGTTCACGTTCGGCCCCGCCCGCATTTATCCGCTGACGCGGGCGCCGGACGACGACGCCGGCGGCACACTCGAGCCGGCATTTCCCGGAAACAAATTACCGGTTGCGCTCCAGCAAAGTGCGCAATGGCTGAATTTCTACAGCAAGCGTGACGTGCTCGGATATCCGCTCAAGCCGCTCAACGAGTATTTCGACGCCGAGCCGCGCATCGAAGACATTTGCGTGCGGTCGGAATCGCGAATTTCGCGAGCTATACCCTACTTGTCGAGCATCTCCGCCCATACCGGTTATTGGACCAACGCGACGGTCTTGAGCAGAACCGCGGCGCTGATCCGCAATATCATCGAAGCGCCGGCCATCGATCCGGCGCCGGACGCCGCGCGCCCTTCGATGCAAAGCGCGGCGAATTAATCGGCGGCGGATTCCGATTAGCTCCGGGCGACGAAAATCGGTTCAAGCGATGGTTTGCGGAGTGGAAGGCGCTGGGCGAAGCGCAGGTGCCGCCCGCGACTAGCCCGTGATCGGCGTCAGATTTTCCTTTTGGCCGTGCACGAAGCCCGTGCCTAGCACGATTGTTCCTTTGCGGTTCATCGCGTCGGACTGCCACATCGGGTTTGCGAGCTGGACGCGAAGATAGCTCGCGATGAACAGAAAAAGGTTATTATCGTCAACTCCATTGCGCCACAGATCCGCATTTTTCCGGCTGTCGATCGCGCCGTGGTTGTTATCCTGTCGCAGCGCGAGCCAGTTGCAAACGAGATCCTCCGCACTGTTGGCGCCATGATTGGCAATAAAGTCATTGACGTTTTTAACGGTGAGGCTCTTGGGGCCGCCGTTCTGGGTATAGACATCGTAGAACCAACAAAAATCCTTTTTCGACACGGTGTTCAGTCCGCGTTTGGCGGCCCAGTCGTTCGCCGTGCTCCAAGCCGTATTGCCGACGGTTCTCGCCACCGTCATTTGTCGCGTCTGAAACGGCTGGCTACGAACAAATGTCTTGAGCTCGTTAAAACAAGCCGTGGGGAGCTTATTGTTAGGCTGCCAGGCACGGACAATTAAGAGCCCTGCCGTGACTGTCGTATTGCAAGCATTCCATAGATCGCCCCCGAATTGCGGCATCGTCGAAGTGACGGCCGCTTTGCCGAGGTAACGGACGATTGGCTGCAGGGAATTCGAGCCGATATTCCACTGCAGTACGCCGAGTGAAATTCCTTGGCCGTCGAAATTTCCGCTCACGGCCGCCAGCGGATCGGCGGAATCCTCGAAATGGCCTGTGATCTTCAAGCCCGCTGTAAGAAAATCGTCACTGACAGGCATCGCTGCTCTCGCCCTCGCGCCGGGGTTATGCGTGGCACTCTGCGCCTGAGTGCCGAGCATAATACTATTACTGGTTGCGGAGACGTAGGCAAGCCGTGATCAATTCAAAACGCCCACGATCGCCCCCAGCAAGCACGTCGTCAGCGTCCCCGACACGATCGACTTCAAGCCCAGCGACACCACCTCGTCGCGCTTTTCCGGGCACATGGTGGAGAGCCCCGCGATCATGATGCCGAGCGAGCCGAAATTGGCGAAGCCGCACATGGCGTAGAGCATGATCAGCCGCGAGCGGGGATCCAGCGCATCGGCCGGCAGCGCCGCGAGCTGCAGATAGGCGACGAGCTCGTTCAAGATCGTCTTGATCCCCATCAGGCCGCCCGCGGTCACCGCTTGCGCCCACGGAATGCCCATCAGCCAGCAGATCGGCGCCATCACCCAGCCGAGCGTGCGCTGCAAGGTGATCGGCGCGCCGAACAGATCCGGCAACAGCCCGAGGATGGCGTTGGCGAGATAAACCAGCGCGATGAACACGATCAGCATGGCGACGATGTTGAGCAAGAGCTCGAGCCCCGCGCCGGTGCCTTTGACGATGGCGTCCATGGTGCTCGACGCGACCTGCTCGACCTCGCCCAGCCCGCCGCCGGTCTTCGGCCCCTTCGCATCGGGCACCATGATGAAGCTGATCAAGATCGCCGCCGGCGCGCCGAGCACCGAGCAGACCACGATATGGCCGGCGGCATCCGGGATGGCGTTGGCCAGGATCGTCGCATAAAGCACGAACACGGTGCCCGCTATGCCGGCCATGCCGCCGGTCATCACCACGAACATTTCCGCGCGCGACAGTTTTGCCAGATACGGCCGGATGAACAGCGGCGCCTCGACCTGGCCGACGAAAATATTGGCCGCCGTCGACAACCCCACCGCGCCGCCGACGTCGAGCGTCTTTTCCAGCACCCGCGAAAAGCCGCGCACGATCGGCGGCATGATGCCCCAATAGAACAACAGCGACGACAGCACGCTCATCACCAGCACGACGGGCAGCGCCTGAAAGCCGAGAATGAAGGTGGCGGTCGGCTCTTTGACTTCGAACGGCAGCGGCCCGCCGCCGACATAGCCGAACACGAAGGAGGTGCCGGCCCTGGTCGCGGTGGCGATGGCATTCACCGCGTCAGTGATCAACGCGAACACCACCTCGACCTTCGGCACCTTGAGCATGACGAGCGCGAGGAGGAGGGTGACGCCAAGCGCGATGCCGGCCTGCCGCCAATTCACCGCGCGGCGGTTCTCGCTGATGAGCCAGGCGAGGGCGAGGATGGCGAGGATGCCGAGGGTGGATTGGAGGTGTTGCATAAGGGTGAGGCCCAGCTCCTAGATGCCAGCGCGGCAATAGTAGCGCACCTCAATGGTATCGCTACTTGGAGTTACTCCAATGCCCTGAATTTACTCACTATTGCGCGCTGGAATATTAGCGAGCATAGCCGTAAGAAATCATTCGAGGCACCAGCTGTGGTAGTATAAGATTCGAATTAAAAGGATGCTTCGTAGTGTCTAACGCAAAACAAATCCTAGCAATGCTGCGCAGCCGCGCCGAGGGCGACGAGGACGCGTTCTTCTCAATAGCCCTTCAGGTTGCGGCTGCCGAAGCGCGGCAAGGCCGACGCCAAACCGCGCAGGAAATGCGTGCGGAAATTGATAAGGCAAGAGCCCGGAATTCGCGCGGTGCATCTGTCCCGATACCCTTCGCAAGCCCTCGCGGCAGTCTCGAAGGGCTGCTCGAAATACGGGAAGCCCGCTACAAGCTCAAAGACGTCGTCTTGAATGACCGATTGCTTGCGCGCTTTGAGGATATTTTACGCCAACAACGCAAACGTGATTGGCTACGTGAACATGGAAAGGTACCCAACCGGCTAATCTTGTTCGTTGGCCCTCCTGGTTCAGGCAAGACTATGTCGGCCGAGGCGGTTGCTGGCGAGCTGCACTTGCCGCTTTCAATTATACGGTTAGAAGGACTAATTACCCGCTATATGGGTGAGACCGCAGCGAAGCTTCGTTTGATTTTCGACGAGACGGCAAAGCGGCGCGGTGTGTACCTATTTGACGAGTTTGATGCCGTCGGCGGACAGCGCTTAGCGGCGAACGACGTGGCGGAGATGCGGCGGGTTCTCAATTCGTTTCTCCAATTCATGGAAGAAGAGAATTCGACCGACAGCATCATCATTTGTTCGACCAACCACCCATCACTGCTCGATCGGGCGCTTTTGCGCCGATACGATCAGGTTCTTGAGTTTGACACGCCGACTTCGGCTCAAATCAGGAAGCTCATCAGCACTAGCATCGCGCCGATGAAAGCGGCGCGGCCGGCATGGAAGCAAATAATCCACGCGGCCGAAGGTCTAAGCCAATCGGAAATCGTGAGAGCGGCAGACGACGCCGTCAAAATGGCGATTTTGGACGAACGCAAACAATTGAATACAACGGACATTGTTGTTCGCTTGCAAGAGCGTCACGCGATGCGCACAGCCTTTCTTGATTCGGAAAGTTCATAATGTATGCCGTCCCGTTATAACCTCCCTCATATTGACATTGCAGCCTTTGCGACAACGCAAGAATACGTCGGTGAACAGGGGTTTGGTTCTGGAGCCGTGCGAGAGCGTGCTGCGCACGGGCAGAGAATTCAGAACGAATTGAGAGTTGCGCTAGCGGCAGCGGATCAAACGAAACCGTCCGATCAACGGCTCGTCCCACCAACCGGAGCTTTCATTGAGGTCGAATTGCGCCGTGGTACTCCCGCGGATTCGATGGACATGAAGACACAAGACATTCGGGCAGGTGCCAGCAAGACGACTGAGGCGAACGATCGCACGATTGCGCTCTATGTTCCGGACCATGCGCGGCCGGTGTTGGAGCAAATTCTAAATGACTATCTGAATGGCGAGCTGACGGATGGCGGAAACCCTCCGAATAAAGCCAAAGTCGAATTTATTGAAGCTATCCGCACCGCTCGCCTCGAGACCTTCTGGACGGACGAACCCGGGGCTCTTCCGACGAGTGCTCAAGAGCAACTCTGGTGGGCGCTCTGGTGCCACCGAGATAACGAAGCGGCGATTGAGGATGTTTGTGCTCGTCTCGGCGTTCGGACGGCCGCCACAGATCGTCGCCTGTATTTTCCCGAGATCGTGGTCGTCCCTGTTCTTACGACGCGAGCAACTATCGAATTAATGTTGTTCGCCACTAGTGCAATTGCGGAACTGCGCCGTGCAGACGACACTCCCGTGTTTTTTACCGATCATGTTTCTGGAGAACAACACGAGTGGACTGACGCACTCGCGGAGCGGATTGTCTGGCCCGGTACAGAGGCGCCCGCAATCTGCTTGTTCGACACCGGTGTCAACCGTTCTCACGCTCTGATCGAGCCGGCCTTGGCTCCTGCAGACCTTCATACCCTCAATGAGGAATGGGGCGTAGATGATCAAGACCCGTCTGGTCACGGTACTGCAATGGCGGGAACAGTTTTACACGGTGACTTGACGGCCGCGTTAGGCGACCGATCAGAGCGCACGCTGGTGCACCGGCTCGAGTTCGTAAAGGTCCTACCACCGGCAGGTTTTGATCCCAACGAACCGAAGAGCTATGGTGTGCTAACACAAGCTGCTGTGGCTTTACCAGAGATTGAAGCGCCGGATCGGCCACGCGTGTATTGTATGGCAATAACCAATGACAAAGTCTCGGGTGCCACCGCCTCAAGCTGGAGTGCAGCAATCGACCAAGCAGCGGTCGGCCGGATGATTGCAGACGATGACGGCGAGGCTGAAAAGAGGGGGAGGGAATCGATAGGCCGAAGAGATTAATAATCGTATCTGCAGGAAATGTTTTCGCCGAGACCGACTTTGGCCGCAGGCTTCCGCAGGACAATTATCCGATTGAAGACCCAGCACAAGCTTGGAATGCGCTGACAATCGGAGGTTATACCGACCTGATCGCTGTGCGTGATGTCGGATATGAAACCTGGTCGCCTATGGTCAATGCTGGAGAACTTAGCCCACACAGCCGCACTAGCGTAACGTGGCCGCAGGGCCTTTCTCCATTCAAGCCCGAGCTTGTATTGGAAGCGGGAAACCGTGCGGTCAATCCGGGACGCACGGAAGTGCTGACTTTGGGCTCCCTTTCGTTGTTGTCCACGGGTAACAACGTGGACCGTACTCCGCTTGTGCCATTTGAAGCGACAAGCGCGGCCGCCGCGCAGGCAGCCCGAATGGCGGCTCAATTGACTGCCGCGCACCCGGATTATTGGCCTGAGACTATTCGGGCGATGATGATTTACAGTGCGGAATGGACTGAGCCAATGCTCACGGCGCTCGGCGATATACCTAATAAACGCGCGCGGTATGAACTGGTGCGACGTTTCGGGTACGGCGTTCCACGCTTCGAGCGGGCCACAGCATCCGCGTTAAATCATCTCGCGCTTTTCGCGCAAGCAGAGTTGCAGCCGTTCAAAATGGATAGGGGCCGCAAGTTCAACGAGTGCCACTATTACGCCCTGCCAATACCCGGCCAGATGCTCGAAGAGTTGGAGAACGAAATCGTGGAGATGAAGGTGACACTGTCATACTTCATTGATCCTAACCCCGGTTTATCTGCGAACGTCGATGCGCAGCGTTATCAATCGCATGGTTTGCGTTTCGATCACCAGCGCAGAAACGAATCGCTTGAGCGATTCAAACAGCGCGTGAATCCTTCCGAACGTGACGATCCACGCCGTCGGCCCTCGATTCGAAGCCGCAGATCACACGGTGGATGCTCGGCGAGGACAGTGTATCGGCGGGTTCATTGCATTGCGATGTCTGGACTGGCCCGGCCATCGAGCTTTTGAACCGGGATACGCTTTGCGTAAAGCCGGTAAACGGCTGGTGGAGAAACCGTGCTTCTCCCGATATTTGTAACCGCAAGTCTCGGTATGCGCTGATTGTGACGCTCAAAGCGCGGAATACCGACCTGGACATTTACACACCGATACGTACGCATATCGGTCTGCCGGTTCCCGTCGTGATAGAAACCTAAGCAAGCCAACAGTCGGTGTTGGCCTGGAGCTAAGTGGCGCCGCTAGTTCGCTGTCACAAGTGCCCCGGCGCAGCCCCGGTAAGCGAGCACGCGCCGCCGCCAACCTGAACATCCGTTGCCGCAATTGCAAAAATCCGCCGCGGACGCGCTCTAATTCCGCCGTCCCGCGCTCCTCTAATCCCACTGTCACCCGACGAGGAGCACTTCAATGCAAACGTTCGCGAAATTGGCTTTAGCCGCCGGCGCCTGTGCGCTGGGCCTCGGCGCCGTTGCGCCGGTGCAAGCCGCCGACATGGGCTATCCCGAGGCGCAGGCAGGCTACCCGGCGCCGCCGCCCGGCTATTACGCGCCGCCGCCGGCACAGCAGGGCTACTATCCGCCGCCTCCGCCGCCCGCCGCGTATGGGTATCCGCCGCCGCCGCCCGTCGAATACGACACCTACGTCGCGCCGCCTTACGTCGTCGCGCCGGGACCGTATTACGGGCCGGGGCCGTACTGGCGCGGCTACGGACCTGACTATGCCTATGGCTATGGGCACTGGCGCGGCTATCGGCGCTGGTGAGCCATAAGCGTCGCGAACGGGGCGCCGACTATTACTCATCCGTCATGCCGGCCATAGCCGTTCGAAGAACGGCGTCGCTTCGCTCGCCTACGTGCCGGGCATCCACGCCTTACTTTGCGACCAAACAAAAGACGTGGATGGCCGGGACAAGCCCGGCCATGACGCGCGAGGGGCGTTTGCGAATCTTTGCGAGTGCCAGTTCGATTCTTGGTCGGGTCGAAGGAACGCTGGCCGCGTTTCACGTCAAATGTTTCACGCCAAAGAGATTGGAATTCAGGGGCTTAGAAAATTGCGTGAATCGGTTCGTCGATCGTGCTTGACCTTCATCTCCGTCACGACTAACTGCGCCACCGTCTCGCTCAACAAGGGCGCTTTCTAGATGCGATCCTGAAAGTGGAGCGAGTGCGGTTCCCGCGGGCGGTCTCGCAAACCGCTCCCGGGCGGCTTCGGGCATCATGTCCGCCGGTATTACGGCCGGTGCGCGGGGTGCTGCCGCTGGACTGGGACAGGAAAGCGCGGGTAACGCCCGCAAACAGCCGCGTCCCAGGAAACCTGGCCTGAAGTCGAAAGCCGAGGCCTAGAAACCACGGCCAGAGCCGCGGTGGAGCGCCGAGAGGCGAGCGCGCCCGAAGCGGGTGGTTCGTGTGAGCGGATCGTCCGTGGCGCGCGCCGCGCCCGAGGCGCGGACAGGTGGCAACATCTGTTCGTGTGGTGCGGCCAATTCTATTTGCGCCTTCCGGCGCTCCGCCTCCCTTTATTTTATTTGGAGGCGAAACATCAGTGGCTTTCGTTCTTGCCGCAAAACTCGGGCGCGAAGCGCACCGCGAGAACGAGGACGCTTGTATGGCTTCCGCCCGCTGGCGCGAGAGTGGCGGAATTGAAACGGGGTCGCGCCGCTCGCGCTTCCTTCTCCCCGCGCGCGGGGAGAAGGATAGGATGAGGGGGCGTTGCCGCAATTCTGAGCTGACAGGGAATGTCTTGGTGGTCCGGCGATGACTTGCAACGCTCAGGCAGCGGCAACGCCCCCTCACCCCGCCCTCTCCCCGCACGCGGGGAGAGGGAGTCGCTGGCTTCGCGTCTGCCGCTCCTCTTCTGCCGCGGCAACAACGGACAGGAAGAAGAAAGGAATGACCATGCGCATACGCTTCGACTTCGGTTCGCTCACGCTCGACGCCGAGCTGCTCGACACGCCGACCGCAAAGGCGATCGCGGCGGCGTTGCCGATTTCAGGTTCGGCGATGACGTGGGGCGAGGAGGTTTATTTCGATATCCCCGTGCGTGTGCCGCGGGAAAAAGACGCGCGCGCCGTGGTGACGCCGGGCGAGATTGCTTATTGGCCCGACGGCCACGCCATCGCGCTCGGTTTTGGCCGCACGCCGATCTCCAAGGGCGACGAGACGCGGCTCGCCAGCCCCTGCAACATCTGGGCGAAGGCGCTCGGCGACGTGAAGACGCTGGCCAAGGTGAAGGCCGGCACAAAAATCAAGGTGACGGCGGTTTGCCGAGCGTCCTTGGCGCGAGCGTTGCGGCGCGCCAGCGACAGCATCAGATCCCAGGCGTTGCGCATATTGACGACGAGCAGCAGCAGCGCCGCGCCGGCCAATAGGTTGAGGCCTGCGGGCTTCTCTTCGAACAGAAGCAGCGCCACGACCGGGCCCGTCGCGTAGCAGAGCGCCGGAATGGCGCCGTAGCACAGGCGGTCGGCAAGATCGGAAATGGAATTGCGATGCACGCGCAACGCAATGACGATCGAATAGATCACGCTGCCGATCCCGGCGACGCCGATCACCAGGCCGAAGGATTCCCAGGTTTGCGTCGGGACGAGCGCGATCAAACTGAGAAACAGAAGGTTGGCGTAGTGGAACACGACCGGGCTCATGTAGGTGCTGGTGTTGCCGCGGCTATCCGGTTCCGGCCGTGAGCACGCTGGTGGCGATCGAGACCGCGACGAACAACAGCGCGATCAGCGCCGCCGCGGCGGTGCCGAGCAGCGAATAAAACTCATGCCATGGCGCGAGCATGTCGCAGAAAGCCTTACCTTCGTTCCCCGTCATCCTGAGGTGGCCGCGAAGCGGCCCTCGAAGGGCGACGGCCCGGGCGCCTCGGCCGTATCCTTCGAGGCTCGCTGCGCTCGCACCTCAGGATGACGGTTCATATGCTGCAATTCAATTTCCCATTCACGCGTCAGCCCCGTCCGACGAACGGCATCAAGTTCGCCATCACGGTCATGAACAGCACATTGGTGTCGAGCGGCAGGCTTGCCATGGTGACCACGGCGCGGCCGACGTCGTCGGCGGCCATGCGCGGCTCGATCATCTTGCGGCCGTCGGGCTGCGGCACGCCGTCGCCTTGCACCATGCGGTCGGTGAGCGGCGTCGCCGCATTGCCGATGTCGATCTGGCCGCAGCAGATATTGTAGCGGCCGGCAGTCGAGCGAGGTCTGCTTGGTCAGCCCGGTCACGGCGTGCTTGGTCGCCGTATAGGCGGCGGCGCCCGGCCGCGGCGTGTGCGCGGAGATCGAGCCGTTGTTGATGATGCGGCCGCCGCGCGGGTCTTGCGCTTTCATGATCCGGATCGCTTCCTGGGTGCACAGGAACACGCCGGTGAGATTGGTGGCGACCACGGCCTGCCATTTGTCGAACGGCATGTCCTCGATCGAGGTCGAGGGCGTGCCGATGCCGGCATTGTTGAAGAGCAGGTCGAGCCGGCCGTAGGTCGCCTTGGTCTTGGCGAACAGCGCCTTGATCGAGGCCGGATCGGCGACGTCGGTCTGCACCGTGAGCGCCGCGCCCGGCGTCTGCGCGCCTTCCTTGGCGACCGCGTCGAGCATCTCCTGGCGCCGGCCGGCGAGCACCACGGTGTAGCCCTCGCGCATCAGCGCCAAGGTCACCGCGCGGCCGACGCCGGTGCCGGCTCCGGTCACGATTGCGATTTTCTGCGTCATCGGCGTCTCTCCCTGCGTCATTCCGGAAGCCGCGCTAGCGGCTATCCGGAATCCATAACCACGGATCGAGAGGTGACGGAAGGGCCGAGACCGATTGATTGGGGCAGGGGCTATGGATTCCGGGCTCGCGCTTGCGCGCGCCCCGGAATGACGGCTGCGCCGTCAGCTCGCCATCGCCACTTCCAGGTCGGGGCTGCCGACGCGGTAGTCGTCGGGGTGGGCGAGCCGCACGTTGATTTCGCTGGCGGTGCCCGGCTTGCCGAAGCGGTAGCCCTGCATCGAATGCACGCCGGCGGCGCGCAGGAAGAGTTGCTGCTCTGCCGTCTCGACGCCTTCCGCCGTCACCTTCATGCCGAGCCCGCGGCCGAGGCTGACCACGGCGTGGACGATGGCCGCGGCGTCGGGCGCCTTCTCGATCGAGCGCACGAAGCTCGGAATCGATCTTGAGCTTGTCGAACGGGAAGCGGCGCAGATAGAGCAGGCTCGAATAGCCGGTGCCGAAATCGTCGAGCGCAAAGCGCACGCCGATGGCTTTGAGCCGCAGCATCGACAGTTCGGCGGTGTCGAGGTTGCCAAGCAGCGTGCTCTCGGTCAGCTCGAGCTCGAGCCGGTTGGCGTCGAAATCGGTCTCGGCCAGGATGCGCTCGACCACTTCGACGAAGTCGGAGCGGCGGAATTGCAGCGGCGAGACGTTCACCGCGATGGTCAGGTTCGGCCAGGCGCGGCCGTCGAGGCAGGCGCGGCGCAGCATCCATTCGCCGAGATCGATGATCAGGCCGGAATGCTCGGCGATCGGAATGAATTGCGACGGCGGGATTTGCCCGATGGTCGGATGGTTCCAGCGCGCCAGCGCCTCGACGCCGATGACCTTTTCGCCGCTCGAATTCATGATCGGCTGGTAGGCGGCGGCGAGCCCGTCGTTCTTGATGGCGTAGAGCAGGTCGCCTTCGAGGAGCTTTCGGTTGGACAGATCGGCGTCCATCGCCGCGTCGTAGATGCAGGCGCGGTTGCGGCCCTCGTTCTTGGCGCGATAGAGCGCCATGTCGGCGTAGCGCAAAATGTCGGCGGAGTCGCGGGCGCGGCGGTCGATCGCCGCAATGCCGATGCGAGGCGCCGATGATGATGTTGTGGCCGCTGATCATGTAGGGCGCGCAGACGGCGGCGATGATGCGGCCGGCGATCGCTTGGAGCGAATAGGAATCGGACTCGCAATGGGTGATGATGGCGAATTCGTCGCCGCCGAGGCGAGCCACCAGATCCTCGCCGCGCATGATGCGGCTCAGCCGCTGGGTGACGTTGAGAATGAGCTCGTCGCCGATGTGATGGCCGAGCGTGTCGTTGACGTCCTTGAAGTGATCGAGATCGATGTAGAACACGGCCGCCGTCGGGCCGCCGGCGCGCACGTCGTTGATCACGGTTTCGAGCCGCTCGCCGAAATAGATGCGGTTGGGCAGGCCGCACACCGGATCGTGCAGCGCCAGATGGCGCAATTGCGATTCGCCGGCCCTGATCTCCTCGGCGGTGCGCCGCATATAGCGCAGCACCAGACCGACCATGAGCGCGAAGCCGCCGAGCGCCACCGCGATGAACGGCAACACGCTGCCGAGGATGGTGCCGCCCGGCCGCGTCGGCTGCCAGGCAAAGCGGGCGATCGCACCGCCATGCGCATCGGCAAATTCGACGGCGTGCTCGCCGGCCGGCGGCGCCGGATCGTCGATCTCGCGCAGACCGCTCAATTGCAGGCGCCCGCCGATTTCCTTGAGCAGTGCGCCGTCGATATAGCGGACGGCGAATACGATCGGCGCTTGCGCATTGCCGGCGGCAAGATCGGCCTCGGCGCCGACGGCGACCGCGCCGACGTAAGCGGGCCGGTCGAGGAAGCGCTGGATCAGCGCCGCGCTGCGGCCGGGCTTTGCCGGATCTTGCCGGGCGATGACCGCAACGGCGTGTTCCGGCACGGCGTTAAGACGGCCACGCAACAGATCGAGGCTCGATTTGATTTGCTCGCCAAGGTCGCCGGCGACGGCGTCGCCGGGCGAGCGGAACAGCGAGTACTTGATCCGATCGTTGCCGTCGACGATCACCACGACGTCCTGGTGATAGTAGGTTTGCAGCCATTTGCCGACGCGGCGGTCGGCCCATTGCGGATCGAAGGCGTCACGAAGATTGGCCGTTGCCTGCAGTGTCGCCGCGGCGCTTTCGACCTGGCGGAGCACATGCGCGCCCTTGCCGACGATGGCTTGCTGCAGCAAGAGCTGTTCGCGGTTGAGCGAGACCTCGTCGGCGCGTTTTGCCGATGTCAGCACGGCGATGACGACGCAGACGATGGCGACGGCGACGATGGCGCCGATCGGCAAGACGAGGCTGAGCCGCGCCTTGTTCCAGCGCGACCGCTTGCGTTCCCCGGCGATATGCGAGTGCGCCGCAGGCAACACGCTTCCACCCTTTGGTTATAAAAACGGCGTTTGAACCCTAGGCAGTAAAGATTGAAAATCGCTTGCGGTTCAAAGCGATGGAACCATGGTCGCGGTAAGTGCGCGTAAATCCAGCGGCGGCGTTAATATTGTGTCAACGCGGCCCCGAGGCTAGCGCAAATGCAGGATTTTCAGCGTTTTACGCCCGGTTGCTGTAGGGCGGGCGCGGGATGCCGATATGGGCGGCGCGCAGTGCCGCCGACCAGCGCTCGCGCAAGTCGGTGAAGTAGGGCTCGCCGGGCTCGATGCGATAGATCAATTCGGAGGTGCAGGTGTCGCGCCGCACCACCAGGATATCGATCGGCAGGCCGACGCTCAGATTCGAGCGCATGGTCGAGTCGATGGAGACGAGGCCGACCTTGAGCGCGTCGTAAAGGTCCATCTCGTAGGTGATGGCGCGGTCGAGCACCGGCTTGCCGTATTTGTGCTCGCCGATCTGCAGATACGGCGTGTCGGTGGTGCATTCGATGAAATTGCCGGCGGAATAGATCATGAAAAGGCGCATGCGCTCGCCCATGATCTGGCCGCCGAACAAAAACGAGACGTCGAAGCTGACGTCGGAGGCTTCCAGCGCCTTGCCCTCCATGGAGTGGATCAAACGGACCACATAGCCGACGCGCTGGGCGGCCTGGAACATGGTCGGCGCGTTCATCAGCGTTTCGCGCTCGCCGGTTTGCGGATTGTCGTAGCCTTCCATCAGGATAGAGACCACCGACTGGGTGATCGAGAGATTGCCGGCGCTGGCGATCGCCATGATGCGCTTTTTCGGATCCTGGAAAACGTGCAGCTTGCGGAACGTGGCGATGTTGTCGACACCCGCATTGGTTCGGGTGTCGCCGAACATCACGAGGCCTTCGCGCACCAGAATTCCGCAGCAATAGGTCATCGATTCGCTGATCCCCAGGCTTGCTCTTTATAGCATCCTTCGCCGCGTCGCGGGCGGCATCACTGATCCACCCTGATGGCGACGGCCAAAGTCTCGGCGCCGACGCCCAGGCGTGTGCCGCGCACCGCCGCGGCGCCGAGCGAATCGAGCCCGATGGCGACGCGGACATGGCCGTCGGTCGGGCAGCAGCCGTTAGACGGATCGAAGCCGACCCAGCCGAGATCGGGCACATAGGCTTCCGCCCAGGCGTGGCTGGTGTCCGCCTCGGCATCTGGCTTTCGGAAATAGCCGCGGACAAAACGGGCCGGAATGCCGAGTGTGTGCGCGGCGCCGATGAAGATATGCGCAAAGTCCCTGGGCGCGCCGCGCTTGCGCGCAAAAGCCTCGGCCGCATTTGCCGGCGCAGGTGACATGGCGACGTCGCCGGCGAAATCTTCAAACAAGCGATCCAGCAAGCCGTGCAGTTCAGCGAGCACGCCGCCGCCGCTTGCATCGCGAATTTTTTGCGCAAAGTCGCGGATCGCACTGTCGGCTTGGATCAGCGCGGTGTCGCGCAAGAACAGGCTCGGCGGAAAGCGCTCGACGGTGCCGCGCACCACGCCATTGGCGTTCTGCGTCTCGACCGCGCCGTCGACCTCGACCCGCAATTCCTCGAGCGGGCCGTCGGCGGTGAAGACGTGGGTGATATTGCCGAAGGCGTCTTCGTGGGCCGCCAGCCGCGCATCGGGTGTGACGTCGATGCGCCAGCGCTCGACATATTGGCCGTCGTGGTTGCGCGGCGTCAGGCGCAGCACCTGGATCACGCCGGCTGTGGGCGGATCGTAGCGGTAGACCGAGCTATGGGCGATGCGAAGGCGCATGAGGACCAGGATCAGGGATCAGTAATCAGAGGACCAGAATAGACGACGTAGGCAGGCGTTGTCCCCTGGTCTTCCTTGTCTGATTACCGACTGCTGATTACCGACCCCTGGCTACAGCAGATATTGCTGCGCTACCGCGCTGCCGAGGCGGTTGTTGTCCTCGACAAAATCGTCGATGAATTCGTGCAGCCCGCTCTGGAAAATCCCCTCGATCTTGCTGTTTTCCAATCGCGCCCGCACCGCGCGGGCGTGGCGTTGCGCCGGGCCTTGCAGGCCGTAGGCCTTGGCGATGCGGTCGAGATTTTGCACCAGGTTCTCGTAACAGTGCGCCAGCGAGCGGGGCATCTCGTCCCGCAACATGAGAAGGTCCGCGACGAGCCAGGGCTTCACGTTCTGGCGATACACCCAGTGATAGGACGTTAGCGCCGAGACCGAGCGCAGGATCGCCGCCCACTGGAAATAATCGAGCGGGCCGCCGACCTGTTCCTGCGCCGGCAGCAGCAGATGATATTTCACGTCGAGAATGCGCGCGGTGTTGTCGGCGCGCTCGATATAGACGCCGAGCCGCGAGAACCAATAGGCGTCGTTGCGCAGCATGGTCCGATACGCCGAGCCGTCGAAGCTCAAAGAGGTGCCCATCACCCAGCGCAGGAAGCGGGCGAACTCCTCGCGCGACGGCGGGCCGTTGCCCCATTTGCGCAATTCCAGCCAGGCGCTGTTGATCGAATCCCACATCTCGATGGTGAGCGCGGTGCGCACGCCGCGCGCATTGAGGCGCGCGGTCTCGATGCAATTGCGGATCGAGGACGGATTGTCGGTGGAAAACGCGAGGAATTCCGTCACCGTCTCCTCGTTGGCCTCCGAATAGGCGGCGAAGAAAGGTTTGGCGCAGCCGGCGGTGGCGACCGCGGATTCCCATTCGTTCGATTCGCCGACATAGGCGAGCGGCAGCGCGGTCAGCCGCAGCGTGGTGTCGAGGATGCGCGCAAGATATTCCGCGCGCTCGACATAGCGGGCGAGCCAATAAAGGTTATCGGCGGTGCGCGACAGCATCGATCTATTCGTCCAATACCCAAATCTTATTCATCCAATACCCAGGTGTCCTTGGTGCCGCCGCCTTGGCTGGAATTGACGACGAGCGAGCCTTTCTTGAGCGCGACGCGCGTCAGGCCGCCCGGCACGATGCGGATGCGGTCGCGGCCGTTGAGCACGAAGGGCCGCAGATCGACGTGGCGCGGCGCAATGCCTTCCTCGACGCAGGTCGGGCAGGTCGACAGCGACAGCGTCGGCTGGGCGATGAAATTCTTCGGGTCGGATTTCAGCTTGGCGCGGAACGCCGCGATGGTGGCTTTGTCTTCCTTCGGCCCGATCAACATGCCGTAGCCGCCGGAGCCGTGCACTTCCTTGACCACCAGCTCCTCGATGTGGTCGAGCACATAGGCGAGGTGTTCGGCTTCGCGGCAGCGCCAGGTCGGCACGTTTTTCAGGATCGGTTCTTCGCCGAGATAGAATTTCACGATCGCCGGCATGTAGCTGTAGACCGCCTTGTCGTCGGCGATGCCGGTGCCGACGGCGTTGGCGAGCGTGACATTGCCGGCCTGATAGGCCGACATCAGGCCGGGCACGCCGAGCGCGCTGTCGGGGCGGAACACCAGCGGATCGAGAAAATCGTCGTCGATGCGGCGGTAGATGACGTCGACGCGTTTCAACCCTTCGGTCGTGCGCATATAGACGACGTCGGATTTGGTGATGAGGTCGCGGCCTTCGACCAGCTCGATGCCGAGCTTGTCGGCCAGGAACGAGTGCTCGTAATAGGCGGAATTGTAGACGCCGGGCGTCAGCAGCACGATAGTCGGCTCGCCCGGCGCCGACGTCGGCGCGATCGATTTCAACGTCGCCAAAAGTTCGTCGGGATAATTCTCGACCGGCGCGATGCGGTAGCGCGAGAACAATTCCGGAAACAGCCGCAGCATGATCTCGCGGTTCTCCAGCATGTAGGAGACGCCGGACGGCGTGCGCGCATTGTCCTCGAGCACGTAGAAGGTTTCGGCGTCGACCCGCACGATGTCGATGCCGGCGACATGGACGTAGATGTCGTGCGGCACTTTCTGGCCGTTCATCTCCGGGCGGAAAACCGGATTCTGGAAGACCAGATCTTCGGGGACGATCTTGGCTTTGAGGATTTCGCGGCGGCTGTAGACGTCCTTGATATAGGCGTTGATGGCCTTCATGCGCTGCTCGAGGCCGCGCCGCACGATCTCCCATTCCTTGGCGGCGATGATGCGCGGGATGACGTCGAACGGGATCAGGCGCTCCTGCGCCTCGGGGTCGCCATAGACCGCAAAGGTGATGCCGATGCGGCGGAACAGCAGCTCCGCCTCGCGCCGGCGGTAGTCGAGCACGTCGGGCGGGATCTGGCCGAGCCAGTCCTTCAGCTCGGCGTAGGCCGGCCGCACCGCGCCGGCGCTGTCCTGCATTTCGTCGAACATGACCCGGCCCGCTCCAGCCGACGGACGATGGCCTAAGGCACGTTTAAGCCAGCCCCTTTGGCCCATCCCACGGTACAATCAAGCAATCTTCGCGCCAAATTGTTCCGGCGACGGGACGGCCTGGGCTATGCCGCCCGCCCATTATTGCTCATGAATTGGGCGTTGTGACCATTGCGGCGGCGAGCCTTGAGCCGCCATCGCTGCCGCGCTAGAGGAAACAGGACATTTGATCCCCAATGGCCTGATCTCCAATGGCCGGCCCCAAGGTCAGCACCATGCCTACCACCACGGCCGACGGCGACGCCGGCATCGTCACCGCCGCGATCCTGGTCATCGGCGATGAAATCCTGTCGGGCCGGACCAAGGACAAGAACATCGGCTATATCGCCGAATACCTCACCAATATCGGCATCGATCTCAAGGAAGTCCGCGTCGTCGCCGACGAGGAGGCCGACATCATCGCGGCGCTCAACGCGCTGCGCGCGCGCTACACTTACGTGTTCACCACCGGCGGCATCGGTCCGACCCATGACGACATCACCGCCGACACCGTCGCCAAGGCGTTCGGCGTGACCATCGGCTACCACCCGGAAGCGGTCGCGCTCATGGAGAAGCGCGTCGCCGAAACCGGCGGCGTCATGAACGAAGCGCGCATGCGCATGACGCGCGTGCCCGCAGGCGCCGAGCTGGTGCTCAACAAGGTCTCCGCGGCGCCGGGCTTTTGGCTCGGCAACGTCATCGTCATGGCCGGCGTGCCGCACATCATGCAGGTGATGCTGGACTACGTGGCGCCGAAGCTGAAGACCGGCGCAAAGATGCTGTCGGAATCGGTGCGCGCCGATTGCCGCGAAGGCGACATCGGCACCGAGCTCGGCGAGATCGCCAAGAAGCATCCCGACGTGATCATCGGCTCCTATCCGTTCATGGACGAAAAGCGCGGCGGCAATACCAATGTGGTGGTGCGCTCGCGCGATCCGCAAAAGCTCACGGCCGCGAAAAGCGCGGTCGAGGCGATGCTGACGCGGGTGCGGGCGCAGCTCGAGGCCGGCCAGGCTTGAAATCCCACAGGCTTGAAACCCCATGGCCGAGCCGCAAGCGAAAACGCCGCCGCTTAATCCGGAAAAAATCTTCCCCGTTTCGTGGGACCAATTTCATCGCGACTCGCGCGCGCTCGCTTGGCGGCTCAACGGCGCGGGGCCGTTCGAAGCGATCGTCAGCATCACCCGCGGCGGCCTCGTGCCGGCGGCGATCGTGGCGCGCGAGCTCGGCATCAGGCTGATCGAGACCGTCTGCGTGGCAAGCTACGACCACACCACCCAGGGCGAAGTGAAGCTCATCAAGGACGTGGCGCCGGCGATCGTCGCGCTCGGCGGCGGCAAGGGCCTTGGCGTGCTGATCGTCGACGACCTGGTCGACACCGGCCAGACCGCCAAGATCGTGCGCGCGCTTGCTGCCGCGCGCGCATTTCGCCACGGTCTATGCCAAGCCCATGGGCCGGCCGCTGGTCGACACCTTCATCACCGAAGTGTCCCAGGACACCTGGATCTACTTTCCCTGGGACACCGGGCTCGCCTTCCAGCCGCCAATTCGTGAAGGCGGATTGTAGAGCAAAGGCTTTTGCAATCCGCTATGATGTCTGCAACCGAGACCGGATGACCGAAGGAGACTTGCCATGGATGCCATCACGCCGAAAGCCAAGCACGACACGCTCGATACCCATTCCCACGTGGTGCGTCCCGCCACCATGGAGTGGAAGAAGACGCGCTTTCCCGGCTGCGAGGTGAAGGGCCTGTTGTTCGACAAGGAGTCGGGCGTCGTCACCGCGCTGATGAAGTTCGCGCCCGGCGCAGTCCTGCCCGACCACGAGCACGTCAAGATCGAGCAGACCTATGTGCTCGAAGGCAAGCTGGTCGACAAGGAAGGCCCGGCCAAGGATTTGACCGTCGGCCCCGGCGAGTTCGTCTGGCGCGAGGCCGGCAGCCGCCATGTCGCCTGCACGCCCGAAGGCGGGCTGATGCTCGCCATGTTCCAGGTGCCGAACAAATTCTACGAGCAGGACGGCCGCGTCACCGACATTTCCGGCGCCGACTGGGACAGCCTGTGGGCGCATATCTTCAAGGACTAGGTCTTTGGGGACCAAGTCTTTAGGGACCAGGTCTTTAGGGACAAAGCGTTCGAGGACCAAAAACCTTCGCTGCCCTGATTGTGCCGAACTGCGGCGTCAGAAGGAGTGCAAAGGGAACCGGACCATGCTGCGAAAACTCATCCAAGCCGCCGCGATCTTAGCCTTGGTGACGGCGCCGGCCGCGGCGCAGATGGCGATATCGCCGTTCAAGGCCCAGGAAAGAAAACTGACCCCGGACGAGCTCAAGGAAAAGCAGCAGCGCGACAAGGATTACAAGGCGGCGATGGACAAGATCCCGGACAAAAAGGTCACCGTCGATCCCTGGGGCAACGTCCGGCCGGCGCCGCAAGCGACGGCGAAGAAAAGCAATAGCGAAGAGCGCCGCCGCCCGTGCGCGCGGGCGGCGGATGCCTTTACTGCGAGCGAATTGATCGAGTCGTCATGCCCGCGCTCGTCGCGGGCATCCACGTCTTTGATGCCGGCCAACAAACGTGATGCCGGAATAACGGCCTGATGGCCGGAACAAGTCCGGCCATGATGTCCGCCTCGGCGGATGTGCTATACCTGCCCGCTCCCGCGGACGTGGCGAAATGGTAGACGCAAGGGACAAGCAATAGTGAAATGGCGGCGCCGCCCATGTGCGCGAGCGGCGGCCGCCAACAAGCCGTTGGGCTGTATGTCCACTGCGCGGACGCGTTATGGATGTCCGTTGCCGCGGAGCATGTTATAGCTGTCCGCGTCCGCGGACGTGGCGAAATGGTAGACGCAAGGGACTTAAAATCCCTCGGGAGTAACTTCCCGTGCCGGTTCAAGTCCGGCCGTCCGCACCACTATAAATTTATTTGACTGCACGTGTGCGGGTCGCTCGAATGCACTCATCGAAATTCCGAAAGGCGGCAGTATTGCTGACATGATTTCGCTTAGCCCTCGGAGTGCGTAGTCCTCAACGAGCGGCAGCTAAGGCATCGCCAATGATTTCGTCCGCGCGTTTAAGTCCAGGTGCGAGCAAGTGCAATCGGCCGTTGTCGTCATCTACGAATTTAGTAATCCGGCCCACAGCAACCTTTGCGTTTTTTTGAGTGAAACCATTACGCTTCACGATGGCAATTAGGTCATCCCTAGCAACTCTTTTTGGGTGTCGCCTCGCCAAAACAGCCAAAGCAACGTCAACCGCAGACTTTTTCTTCGCGTGAAGATAGATGCGACCGTCAATTTCCTCGAGGACCGGATATTTCTTCTCCACAAGCGATTCAATGTAATCTCGGGCTTCCGATGGATCGACAGCCCCTCTTTTGCATACCGAATCATTTCGGCGAGAATCCAAGCGGCAATGGGTATAACCACGTTCGCGTCCATTGTGTTCGGATCTATTTCTTCAGAATCGTGCCGCGCACCTCTGTTGCTAGCGATGTCATAAATCACGCGACAAGCGCGCGGAATCAGTAAGCGCAAAGAATTGTCAAATGACCCGAATGCCAATTGGCCCAGCCCAATCATGACCGCGTCGGCCTTGAACTTTCGGCCACTCTCAAAGGTAACCCCGCAATGGGTGGCCACAGCCTTTAGAATTGCTTCCACGCATTTTCCGGCCTTCGCAATGCTGTCTTCCCAATCACCTTGCCCAAAATCATTGACCGCGTTTGTGAAATGGCTCAGCGCCGACTTGACGTGTTTCGCCGGAAACGTCGGGACCAATAAGTCGCTTACCTCTGACATGGTTTTGCTCCGCTCATGCGAAGATGCTCTTCCATGCCGGTCTCAAATGGTAAGACCCAGCCTTCTCAGTATCGGTCCAATCGTGTTCCTTTGCCTGAGATGTATACAGGCGATTGAATTTCATCCCCAAGAGGCCTTTGGCGGTCATCTTGTTCCAACACTTCTCGATTTCGGAGAGCGGCACACTCTTGGTGGAATTGCCCTTCGTCAAATATGCAACCACTAACGTAAACTTCTTTGCGCCACTCATGCCCTTGCCGTACAGCTTCACAAAGGCGCGCACTGTCATCGAAAAATCGACGGCCACAGGACGCGCGTTACTTTTTGTTGCGCTGGCCGAGCTCGGGCGTGGCTTGCGTGAAGCCGTTTTCACAAGAGCCAACGCCTCGTCTAAAAGATTACGGGCTTGTTCGATGCGCTGAACCAGTTCAGCGCCACGCGGGTCATTTTCTTTTCGCATAAACTTTTTTTCCCTTCTCCTTTAGCCCAACCAAGGGGCCGCCGGATAGCGATAGGCGATTAAGCGGTGTTTGAACGGCCTGCTTGCTATAATGGTAGCCGTGCTTTTGTAACTCAGACCCAATTTCTGAAAAGCGCCGCCTACGATCGAAAAAACCCTTGATACCAGGAGCCGCAGTCCGCCGGTAGCACCCTTATAATCTTGTGCGGTCGGTTTTGGCCTTCGAGACGCGAAAACGGTGCGCTCCAGCTTTTCAAGGCGGCGCAAAATATCTTTCAGTCCGCTATCGGCTTTCATGAGAATTTATCCAACATATTGCCAGCGCTTCTTGTCCTTGATTTGTCTCAAATTGCGGCTCCTAACCATACGCAGCAAGATCGGTGATAGACTGGTCACCGGATAATAATGCCCTTGTTCTTCAAGGGCCAACTTTATGGCACTAAGCTCCTTTGGCTTTTTGAAAAAGCCACCGCGATGAGTTCGGCAATTAAACTTACGGGGCCTGTCTTCACGCTTGCTTTGCGCGGTTTTGTCTTAGCTGCGCGCCCCGCACGAACCGGGCCGTCACCCTCAAATTTTCTCATGAGTGCAGCTACCTCGTCCGCGGTTCCCTCGATAGTGACCTTAGTGCCGCCACTTGTCGTAATGTGTGCTTTCGCCATATTCACAAATTCCGACGCATAGTTGAAGCGAAAAGTGAATGTTTTGGGGCGCATGTTGCTGATTAAAGGAATTGGATCAGCGGGTATCTGTCTGCCAGAAGAGACTGCTGAATGGCTGGTCCTGGCGAACGCCATGCATCGGATGGTCGGACGGGGAGTTATTTCAACTCGACATAGCTCTTTCGAATCCAACTACCCCGCAACCAAGGCGTCCTCTCTTTGTGTGCGGTTCTGTCAAAGCCGCTCGCTTGGGCTCACTGCGTTCGTGCAGCTCCGCGCCTCCGGTGCCGGTCGGTTCCCTCCGGGCAGCTTGTGACAGTCCCGCTTTTCCGCCTCGGCATTCGAACGGGCATCGAGGCCGCCATTAGGGCGGGCTCATACGTGAAAGGACTAAGCTACGACGAAAGAAACCAACAAATTCGTTTGGGCAACCTCTGGCGGCTCAAGTCCGGCCGTCCGCACCAGCCTTGAACCTTTTAGGAAGACCGCACCCTCACCGCAACCGGCCGCCGCGTCGCTCGCGCAAGCGGCGCCCGCACGCGATAGCGCGGCAACAGGTGCTTCACCAGGCCGAAGCCCGCCAGCGCCAGGCTCCCCCACACCGCCGTGCTGAAATAAAGCGACATCCAGGCGATCTCGTCGCGCCATGGCGCGATGTCGTGGGTGACGATCCAGCGGGTCGCGACGTCGTGCAGGCCGGCGAAGAGGCCGAGATAGTCCTTGCCGCTGGCGAGGTCGGCCTGCCAGCGGCCGAAATACATCGGCACGTCGACGGTGGCCATGAACACCACATAGGCGGCGATGCCGGCGGCTGCGGCGGCGATGGCGAATTGGGCGGGACCGCGGAAGCGCGGCACCAGGCGCGACAGCGCGATGCCGATGAGCAGGAAGGTGATGGTCCACAGCGAATTTTCAAAAACATTGCCCAGAAAGTTGGTCGTGATCACCGCGTACCAGGAGCAGATTTCCGCGACCACGATCGTGGGCACGATGGCCTTGGCGATGTTTTTCGCCGTGTCGGAGTTGGCGACCTTGCCCAGCGCGTAGAGCACGATGGCCCATTGCGCGGCGAAGCAAAGCTCGGCGACGGTGGCGACGGAACGGCCGAGCATGACGCTGGAGAGCCAGGTGTCGAACAGGACGATGCGCTGCACGTCGGCGCGCGGCAGGACGGAGCGGAAGGCGCAGCCGATCACATAGACGGCGCAAAGCAGGAGCAGCGGCTCGATCCACGCGCCGGCCGGCCTGTCGCCGCGGCGGAAGTGGGCGTGAAGCCGCAGCAGCGCCGCGACGTTGGCAGCGCTGACCACCAGCAAAAACTGCCACCAGATCGCGACTGGGTTCGACCAGTCGAGCCACGCGACGCTCATCGTGCTGCCTCCGCAGGCGTTATCGAACGCTCACGAAAGTGTAATACGCCTGACATATAAGGCGAGATCAAGCCAAACGTTGCGGGCGGCCGCGGCCGGCCCAATGTCAGTACCGCAAAGTCGCTGTCACAAAGCGCGGCGCAATTTGTCAGGCAGCGTCGGTCACTCGAACGTGCCAGGCTTCATGTCGAGGATGCGATAGCCGCGTCCCGGCACCACTTGGCAGGTGGCTTCGGCGGAAAAACTGATGAAATGCCGCGCCGGCTGATCGCAGTTATTGTCGCTTCGTCGCTATCGGCTGCGCTCGCTGCGCCGCACGCATAACTCGATTTACGGGTCCTTAATTTAATATTCCTAAAGTCGCGGGTTGTGCCGATGGTGCGTTTCGCGGCACGCGGAGTTTTTGATGGCCACTCGAGCCGAATTGCGTAGAAAGCCGCGCCGGCAATTCCATTACAATGCCGGCGTTTTGCTCGACGGCACGTCGCCGCCGCAGCCCTGCGCGATCGCCGATATTTCGGATACAGGCGCGCGTCTCGTGCTCGCGAAGGAGTGCGAGTTGCCGGAACGCTTCATCCTGCTGCTCACCCGGCGCGGCGAAGCGCGGCGCCACTGCCGGCTGGTTTGGCGCAACGGACTGGCCGCCGGCGTCGAATTCCCTGCGCAGCATTCCGAAGAATAGCTCGGCTCAGGCTGTTCCGCCCGCCCTGGCTTGAACCTTCGCCTTATTTGCGGCGCACCAAACTGCAAACAAAACGCGTTATAATTCGATCGAACGGTGTTGTTGCGTAACGCGTCGGGGCGCGCGTGGAGAGCAGGGCAGGGGATCGTCACGGAACCAACTCTCGCATTGAGCCGTCGACGCCGCGCGCGATTGGGCCGCAGCATTTTGCTTTGCGCCGGTGCCGCTGCCGGCATGGCGCTTGCCGGCTGCGGCCTCAGCAATGGGCCCGGCTCCCTGTTTGTCGATCCGGGCCGCTACGAGGCCTATCACTGCAACGACCTGGTGACGCAATGGAAGGCCCTGACCGCCCGCGAAAAGGAATTGCGCGCGCTGATGGACAAGGCGAGCCAGAGCGGGACCGGCGCGGTGATCGGCGCGGTCGCCTACCGCAGCGACTACGAGAGCGTGCTGACCAATGAGAAACTGGTGCAGCGCGAAGCCAACGACAAGAAATGCGAGCTCACCACCACGTTTCAGAGCGACCAGTCCATCCGTTGAGCGAACTTCTGTCGGCCCGCGCTACAACGGCAGCCGAATGATCGTCATTGCGATGGCAACGCCGGCGGCGGCAAGGACCACGAGCGCCGCCGCGCTTGCCGCGGTCGCCCGCCCGCCGGCGAAGAACGCCGCGTAGAAGGCTTTGAGGATATTGTTGGACGACGCGGCGATCAGGATCGCGCCGACCAGCGTGTCGGGCGACACGCCCGTCAGTCCGCCTTGCGCCAGATTGAGGACGAACGGATCGATATCGGAAATGCCGACGATCGCGGCGAGCGAATAGATGCCGGTGACGCCGAATTCCTTGGTCGCCCAGGTCGACAGGAAAGACGTGGCGACGAACAGCACCGCAAAAATGATGGCCGCGCCAAGCTCCAGCGGGTTGCGGCTGGCGGCGAGCTGCGTCGGCCCTTGCGGCGCCGGTTGATCGTCCGCCGATTTTCCAAAGACCCAGTACTGCAGCGCGCAGATCAGCAGTCCGGCCGCCGATAGCCCGAGCAGCGGCAGCGCCAAGCGGCGCGCCAGCGTCATGTTGAAGATGGCGGTGATCGCCAGGATGCGAAGATACATGATCGCGGTGGCGAGCGTGATGCCGGCCTGGGCGTGGCGGCGGACCGCGGGATCGGCTTTCGCCTGCCGCGCCAGCACCACCGTCGTCGCGGTGGACGAGTAGAGCCCGCCCAGCGCCGCCATCCATAATCCGCCCGCCGCGGCGGCCCAGTAGCGTTGCGCCAGATAGCTGACATAGGAAAACGTGCAGACCACGACCAGCGCCAGCCAGACCTGGCGCGGCGTGATGGCGGTCAGCGCCGTCACCGGCTCGTTGGGCAGCAGCGGCAGAATAATTCCGGTCAGGATCAGAAACTGTCCGGCGGTGACGATCTCCTTCATATCGATCCGCCGCGCCAGATCGTGCAGCCAGGTGCGGCCGGTCAACAGCAGAACCGCCACCACCGTCGTCGTCACCGCGACCCACGGCGGCAGCGCCAAGGCGACGGCGCCGAGCAGATAAGCGTGAACGTTGAGCAGCGGCACGATGAGATTGGCTCTAGCCTCCCCGGTCACGTCTTGCGCCGCCACATGCGTGCGGTAATAGACGACGAGCCAGGCGCCGAGCACGAGGAGGCCCGCGATAAAGGCAAGGCCATGCGCCGGCTCGAGCAGATAGAGCATGCCGCCGGCGAGCGCGAGCATCGGAAAAGTGCGGATGCCGCCGGGGGGCTTTTGCGTGACTTGCGCGAAGAAATCCTCGAACGCGAGCCCGAGGAAAAAGCTCAAACCCAGAAGCAAGGCCACGCTGGTCGGTGATGGTGCTGTGAGCATAAAGGAGCCAAGCGTCGGTCGCGGCGAATGGTCGCCGAAGAACGGACGGTCATTCAACTATAGTGCCTTGGCCGGCAATTGCGAATCGAGCCACGCCCGCAAATCGGGGCAGAGTGAAATCCTTGAATAGCTTTACAGCGCGACGCGCCGCAGCCGCAGCGCGTTGGCGACGACGCTGACCGACGACAGCGACATGGCGGCGGCGCCGATCGCGGGCGACAGCAGCAAGCCGAACAGCGGATAGAGCGCGCCGGCCGCGATCGGCACGCCGGCGGCGTTATAGAGGAAGGCAAAGAACAAATTCTGCCGGATGTTGCGCATGGTCGCGGCGGAAAGTTTTCGCGCGCGCACGATGCCGATAAGATCGCCTTTGACCAGCGTCACGCCGGCGCTCGCCATGGCGATGTCGGTGCCGCCGCCCATGGCGATGCCGACGTCGGCCGAAGCGAGCGCCGGCGCGTCGTTGATGCCGTCGCCGGCCATGGCGACGATCCTGCCGGCGCGGCGCAGCTCTTCGATCGCGCGCGCTTTTGCGCTTCGGGCAACACTTCGGCTTCGACGTCGGCAATGCCGAGCTTTTTGGCGATCGCCTGTGCGGTGGTGCGGCTGTCGCCGGTCAGCATGACGATGGCAATGCCTTGCGCTTTGAGCGCGTCGAGTGCGGCGCGTGTCGTCGGCTTCAGCGGGTCGGCGACGGCAATGAGGCCGGCTAGCGCGCCGTTGATGGCGACGAAAATCACCGTGCCGCCGTCGCCGCGCAGCCGTTCGGCTTCGTCTTGCAGAGCCGCGGTGGCGATGCCGAGCTCGGCGAAAAATTTTGCGTTGCCGAGCGCCACGCGCCGGCGCTCGACCACGCCGATTACGCCTTTGCCGGACGGCGAATCGAAATCGCCGACGGCCAACAAGATCGATGTTGCGTTCGGCGGCCGCCGCGACGATGGCCGCGGCGAGCGGATGTTCGCTCGACCGCTCGACGCTGGCGGCAAACCGCAGCAGGATATTTTCATCGAAGTTTTGCACCGGCACGATGGCGGTGACCTTGGGCTTGCCTTCGGTCAGCGTGCCGGTCTTGTCGACGACCAGCGTGTCGATCTTCTCCAGGCGTTCGAGCGCCTCGGCGTTCCTGATCAAAATGCCAGCCTGCGCGGCGCGGCCGACGCCGACCATGATCGACATCGGCGTGGCCAGCCCGAGCGCGCAGGGGCAGGCGATGATCAGCACCGTCACGGCGGAGACGAGCGCGTAAGCCAGGCGCGGCTGCGGCCCGAATGCCGCCCAAGCCGCAAACGCGATCAGCGCCACCGCGATCACCGCCGGCACGAACCAGGCGGCGACCCGATCGGCCAGCCGCTGGATCGGCGCGCGCGAGCGCTGCGCGGCGGCGACCATATCGACGATGTGCGCCAGCATGGTGTCGCGGCCGACTTTTTCGGCGCGCATGACGAAGCCGCCGCTGCCGTTGAGCGTTCCGGCGATCACGGCGGCGCCCTGTTCCTTGGTCACCGGCATTGCTTCGCCGGTGACCATCGATTCATCGACCGCGGATTTGCCTTCGACCAGCACACCGTCGACCGGAATCTTTTCGCCGGGACGAACGCGCAGCCGATCGCCGACCGCAACGGCCTCGAGCGGCACATCTTCATCGCTGCCGTCATCCTTGATGCGCCGCGCGGTTTTGGGCGCGAGCGCGATGAGCGCGCGGATCGCGCCCGAGGTCGAGGCGCGGGCGCGCAATTCCAGCACCTGGCCGAGCAGCACCAGCACGGTGATGACGGCTGGCGGCCTCGAAATAAAGCGCGATGCCGCCGTGCTCATCGTGAAACGCCGCGGGAAACAGGCCGGGCGCCAGCACAGCGACGATGCTGTAGCCATAGGCGACGCCGGTGCCCATGGCGATCAGCGTGAACATGTTGAGGTTGAAGGTGACGAGCGAGCGGGCGCCGCGCACGAAAAACGGCCAGCCGCCCCACAGCACCACGGGCGTCGCCAGCGCAAGCTCCGCATACGCCGCAATGTGGCCGGGCAAATGCCAAAGACCGAAATGCCCGCCCATATCGAGCGCCACGACCGGCAGCGCCAGCAGCGTCGAGATCCACAAGCGGCGCGTCATGTCGGCGAGTTCGCCGCCGTCGTCCGCGCCGCCCGCCTCCGGCTCAAGCGCCATGCCGCAGATCGGGCAGGAGCCTGGGCCGACCTGGCGGATTTCCGGATGCATCGGGCAGGTGAAGATCGTGCCTTCGGGCGGGGCCTCCGCCGGCCAGATCGGATGCCGTGCCGTGGAGATATTTTTCCGGATCGGCCGCAAACTTGCCGCGGCAGCCGGCCGAGCAGAAGTAATAGGTCTTTTGCGCGTGGCTAAAGCGATGCGGACTTTTCGCCGGATCGACCGTCATGCCGCACACCGGATCGATGGCCGCGCCGCCGGCGTGGCGCATGGGTCGAATGGTCCACGGTCACAATATCCCTTGAAACGGATACCCGGTAGGGGTATATAGCCGTCATGCAATCGCTTGCCAAGACGTCGGTGCTCAAGCGCCTCAAAAGGATCGAAGGCCAGGTGCGCGGGCTCGCGCGCATGGTCGAGGACGACCGCTACTGCATCGATATCGTGACGCAACTGTCGGCGGCGCGCGCGGCGCTGCGCCGCGCCGAGGAGGAGATCCTCGCCGACCACGCGGCGCATTGCGTCGAGCACGCCATCGCGTCCGGCAACAAGGCCGAGCAGCGGCGCAAGGTCAGCGAATTGATCGACGTACTGTCGCGCAGCGACCGCTGAACGGTCCCCGATCGCAAAATCCCGGAGATTATTTCCGGCTTAGTTCAACAGCTTGATGGTGCCGGCCGGCAGGTCGAGCGAGGCGGCTTCGGTCGACGTCGCCCGCCGGATTTCCAAAATCGAATAGTTGAAAAGCTCTTGGTTGATCAACCGGCGCTCGAGCTCGCTGCGCGCCTCGCGCTCGTTGCCGGCGGACACGCCGTATTGCAGATGAATGGCCGTGCCGTCGCGGTCGGCAAATGAGACAGTCGTTACGAACGGCACCTGCATTTTCGCTTCCCTTCGCACTTTCCACATCCAATCAATCGGCAAAACTTTAACAAAATCCTACCCGTCGCCGGTTTGGCGGCGATGCCAAGCCATCGCCTGTCCGCTTTCGCGGGCAACGTCGTCGCTTGTCATGGCGATGGTAGGATGTTGCTAGTGCAGCAGACTCAACCGAATTTCTCTCGCGCCAAGGCGGCGCCGCGGCCGAGTGCTTCAAGCTTCAATGCGGCGATTTCGCGGCGCATCGGCGCCATGCCGCAGTTTGTGCAGGCGATGATTTTTTGCGCAGGAACATATTCTGCCGCTTTGCCGATCACGGCGGCGACTTCCTCGGGCGTTTCGATCCGGTCGGTGGCGACATCGATGGCGCCGACCAGCACATCCTTGCCGTCAAGCAGCTTGAGCACGCTCATCGGCACGTGCGAATTGATGCATTCGAGCGAAACCTGGTCGATGCGGCTTTTCGCCAACGCCGGAAAAAATTTCTCGTATTGCCGCCATTCGGCGCCGAGCGTCGCCTTCCACTCGATATTGGCGGGAATGCCGTAGCCGTAGCAGATATGCACCGCGCTGGTGCAATCGACGCCGTCGATGGCGCGGTGCAGCGCCTCGATACCCCAGCCGGCGGCGGCGTCCATGTAGACGTTGAAGGCCGGCTCGTCGAACTGGATCACGTCGACGCCGTCGGCGGCGAGCCCGCGGACCTCTTCGTTGAGCAGTGCCGCAAACGCCATCGCCATCTTTACGCGGTCGCCGTAATGGGCATCGGCAATCGTGTCGACGATGGTCATCGGGCCGGGCAAGGTGAATTTGAGCTTGCGCTTGGTGTGGGCGCGGGCGAGCCGCGCCTCGCGCGCGTGGACGCGGTGGCGCAGTTTCAATTCGCCGACCACGGTCGGGCACATCGCCTTATAGCGATCGTTGCGGATGCCCATTTCGACGCGCTTGTTGAAATCGATGCCGTCGACCGCCTCGAGAAAGCCGTGGACGAAATGCTGGCGCGCCTGCTCGCCGTCGCCGACGATATCGATGCCGGCGTCCTCTTGCAGTTTTATCGCGATCAGCGTGGCGTCGTCCTTGGCGGTGGCAAGCTCTTCGCCTTGCAGACGCCACGGCGCCCACAATTTGTTCGGCTCCGCGAGCCAGGCGGGTTTTGGCAGGCTGCCGGCGATGGTGGTGGGAAACAGCATCAGGTGATCGATAGCGTTGCGGGCGGGCGCCAATCATAGAGCCAATCGTAGTGATGCAACAGCCGCGTTCCGCCCATGATCCGCATCGCCGTGTTGCGCGCGACGGCGCTGATGCCGGCCAGGTGATAGCGACCGCCGTTGCGCGCCGCCAGCCGCTGCACTTTCCAGGCCCGCGCGCGCCGCACGGCGCAATAAGCGCGCAGCGCTTCCGCCGCATCGTCCGGCATTTGCGCGAGACATTGCGCCGCCACCGCCGCATCCTCGATCGCCATCGCCGCGCCTTGCGCCAAATAGGGCAGCATCGGATGGGCAGCGTCCCCAATCAGCGCCACCGCGCCTTGCGACCAGTTCAATAACGGCCGGCGGTCGAACAGCGCCCATTTCAGCCAGGCCTGCGGCTGGTTGATCAAGCCGAGCACCTGCGGCGCCACGCGCTCGACCGACAAGCGCGGCAACAGCTCGTCTCGCTGAGCCGGCGCGCTCCAGCCGGGCGCGTTCCAATCGTCGTTGATGATGACGACGATGTTGATGAGGGCGCCGTCCTTGACCGGGTAGTGCACGATATGGGCTTCGCGCCCGAGCCACAGATGGACCAGCGGCGCGCGGAATTCGGGCGGCGCTTGTTTTGCCGGCAAGAGCGCGCGCCAGGCGGTGCGCCCGGCAAAGCGCGGCGGCTCGCGATAGCCCATGCGCGCGCGCATGACCGACCACAGTCCGTCGGCCGCGATCACCGCGTCGCCGCGCTCGTGCCAGATGCCGCTGCGGCCGCGCGCCGAGACAGTGACACCGTTGTCATGGGCGACGAAATCTTCCACGCGCACGCCGAGCCGCAGGCTGATATCGAGGTTTTCGGCGACGGCTGAGCTCAGCGCCGCTTGCAGGTCGCCGCGATGGATCGACCAATACGGCGCGCCGTAGCGCTGCTCGGCTGAATCGCCGAGCGGCATGCGCACGATTTCGCGGCCATTCTTGGCGTTGAGCACGCGCAAGGCCAGCGGTGCGACCACGTGCGGCCGCAGCCGCTCGCCGAGGCCGAGATCGATCAAAGTGCGGGTCGCATTGGGCGAGAGCTGGATGCCGGCGCCGGTCTCTTCGAGCCGTTCGGCCTGCTCCAGCACGACCGCGCGAAAACCGTTGCGGGCGAGCGCCAGCGCTGCGGTGAGCCCGGCGATGCCGGCGCCGGCGACGATGACGGTGCGGGAGGCGGGCAGGGCACACGCTCCCGGCTGCGTTCAGATTTCCGTGCCGGGCAACGTGCATTCCGCCGGCCGCGCCGCATTCGGCTTGAGCGTCGGGTCGTGGCGGTAGAGCGTCGAGCAATAGGGGCAGATATATTCGGCGTCGTCGCCCATGTCGCAGAACACATGGGGATGGTCGAACGGCGGCAGCGCGCCGACGCACATGAATTCGCGGGCGCCGATCTCGATCACTGGAACGCCCAGGTCGTTGTGGAAGTGGGGAACGATGCTGTCCGTCATGGTCTCAACGGGTCGGTTTCGGGCCGCACCATAGCGGTCCGCACGGTGCGATTCCTAGCTTTCGATGGCCGCGACGTTTCGTTGTCAAAAAGCCGCAAATGGCGGGCAATGCGGCGCGGCATTGGAAAGGCTATATTTGCGCGATGATTCAAGCCTTGGGCCGAAAACAATTCATTGCCGTGCTGCGCCATCCCGCCTTCGCTGTTCTGGGCGCCGTCCTGTTTGCAGGCGCCGCGTTTGCGGTCATTCGCGGCGGCATCGAGGCACGCGCACTGCTTGCCGTGGATGATCCGGTCCAGATCAGCGACCGGGCGCTCGATCGCGTTTTCGACCGAGACGTCGCGGAGCGCGAAATCCGCGCGGCGCTTGCCGCCGGTGACAATGATCTGGCGCAAAGCTTTGTCGAGCTTGCCGCCGATCGCAGCGTCACCATCGATCCGGCGCTGGCCGATGAGGTCAAGCAAGCGCAGGTGAAAGCGAGCTCGGTTGCCGGCACGGCGGGACGATTTGTGCAGGGGCTTTGGACCGGCGAGCCGGTCGATGCCGCGAGCCTCGCCGGCACGGCGGTCGGCGATCTCTTCGTCTTCGGCGATATCCGCGACGCCGCCCGCGAGGGCACGCGCTACCTGACCGGCAAGCCTGCCGATCCATGGATTCTCGGCCTCGCCGGCGTCGGCATAGCGATCACCGCTGCGACATATGTTTCGGTTGGAGCCGCGACGCCGGCGCGGGTCGGTCTGACGCTGGTCAAGGCCGCGCGCCGCACCGGCCGCCTCAACCCGGTATTGGCGGTGCGCATCGCGCGCGAAGCGGTGAAGGTCGAAGAGGCCGGCGGTCTTGTCGAGCTTGTCGGCAATGTCGGCCGCGTCGAGACCAAGGCCGGCACGCAAGCGGCGTTGGATAGCCTCAAGGTCGCCGAGGGTCCGCAGGACGTGTCGCGCTTGGCGCGGCTCGCCGCCGCCAAGGGCACCAAAACCCGCGCCATCATCAAGCTCTTCGGCCGCGCCGCCATCGTGCTCACGGCGAGCGCGCTCGATCTGGCGATGTGGCTGTTCTGGGCGGCCTTCATGCTGCTCGGCTTTGCCTCCTCGTGCAAAGCCGCGGTCGAGCGCATGACGCTGCGCTACATTCGCTGGCGCAAGGCACGCCGTGTCAGGCAAGCCGAATTGCAATTGCTGGCGATTACGGCGCGCTGACGCGCACCGGATAAGACTTGAAGCCGCGAAAGCGCGCGCGGCCGCTCCTCGTAAAGGCGCCCGCCGGCTCGATCCGGCCAAAGCGCTGCAGCAGCCGGCCGATCGCGACCTGCGCTTCCATGCGCGCGAGCGACATGCCGGCGCAGGCGTGAATGCCGGTGCCGAAGGCGAGATGGCGGTTCGGTTCCCTTCGGATATCGAGACGGTCGGGATCGGGAAATTGCGCCGGGTCGCGATTGGCGGCGCCGATGCCGATGTGCACGTAGGTTCCGGCGGTCATGGCGACGCCGCCGAGCACCGTGTCTTTGACGGCTCTGCGGTTGCCGAGCTGGTTCGAGCTTTCCATGCGCAAAAATTCTTCGACCGCCGTTTCGATTGTCTGCGGATGGCGGCGCAAGTCGCTCATGACGTCGGGATGGCGGATGAGCAGATCGACGCCATTGCCAATGAGATTGGTCGTCGTCTCGTGCCCGGCGTTGAGCAGAAAAATGCAGTTGTGGATGAGCTCGAGCTTTGAGAGCCGTTCGCCTTTTGCGTCGGTCGCCGTCAGGTCGGTACCGGCGATGAGCTTTGACAGGATTTCCGCCGGATCGTTGGCGTCGCTCTGCCGGCGCGCGATGATGTCGCTCAAATAGTCTTTGAACTCCGCGACGGCGCGGACGCCGGTATCGAATTGCTCACGGCTCAGCACCGGCTCTAGCGCACCGAGGATGGCGAGCGACCAGCCGCGCAGCGGCTCGCGCTCGCCTTGCGGAATGCCGAGCATGTCGCCGATGAGCTGGATTGGAATGGCGGCGGCGAAATCCGCGATCAGATCGATCTCGCCGCGTTCGGCCGCGGTCTCCAGCAGGCGATCGACCAAAACCTCGATCCGCGTCTGCAATTCGCGCAACGCCCGCGGCGTGAAAGCGGGCGCCAACAGCTTGCGCACCCGCGTGTGATAAGGCGGGTCGTTGAACACCAGGCTCGTGGTGTGATGCTCGTAGAGCAGGCTGTCGGCAAAATTCGGCCGGAAGTCGAGTTTCTTGTCCGAGCTCCAGGTCGCGGTATCGCGGTAGACCGCAAGACAGTCGTCGTAGCGCGTCAGGAAATACGACCCGTCCGGCATCAGGTGAACGGGATCGAAGTGGCGCAGCGCGTGGTACGTCGGATAGGGATTTTCGAGAAATTCCGGCGTGAGTCTCCTCACGTCGAAAGCAGCCGCGGCTCCGCGCGCGGCGGAGTCCGCGGTTTGCGTATCACTCACAACAGGCACCGCCGATCGCAGCGATCAGCCTTTGACCAGCGGGCAAGCTGGGTTGGGCGGCCCAAAGGCCCGATCGCCCGGGATATGCGCGAGGATCTGATAATAGTCCCACGGATATTTCGACTCTTCCGGCTTCTTCACCTGCACCAGGATGAGGTCGTGCACCATCAGACCGTCCTCGCGCAGCTTGCCGTTACGCGAGAAAAAGTCCTCGACCGGCATCTCGCGCATTTTTGCCGCGACTTTCAGCGGATCGTCGGTGCCCGCGGCCTTGATGGCTTTCAGATAGTGCATGATCGACGAATAGACGCCGGCCTGCCACATGGTCGGCATGTGGCCCACTTTGGCGAAAAAGCGCTTCGACCATTCGCGGGTCTTGTCGTCCATGTCCCAATAGAACGACGTGGTCAGCACAAGGCCCTGCGCCGCCTTCAGCCCGAGCGCGTCGACGTCGGTGATCAGGACCAGAAGTCCCGCCATTTGCTGGCCGCCGGCGAATAGACCGAACTCGCCGCCGAGTTTTATGGCGTTGACGTTGTCGGGCGGCCCGCTGGCGAGCCCGATGATTTTCGCCTTCGAGGCCTGCGCTTGAAGGATGAACGACGACAGATCGGGCGTGCGGAACGGATGCCGGACCGCGCCGACCACGGTGCCGCCGTTGGCTTTGACCACGTCGGAGGCGTCTTTCTCGAGCGAATAACCGAAGGCGTAATCGGCGGTGAGGAAGAACCAGCTGGTGCCGCCGCGCTTGACGACTTCCTGCGCGGTACCGACGGCGAGCGCGTGGGTGTCGAACACCCATTGCATCGTATAGGGCGAGCAGAATTTGCCGTGGAAATCGGCGGTGCCGGTCGAATGGGTGATGAAGAGCTTTTTCTTCTCGTTGGCGACGCTCTGCACCGCGAGCCCGACGGCGGAGACCGGCACGTCGACGATCAGGTCGACCTGATCGCGGTCGTACCATTCCCGCGCAATGCCGGCTGCGACATCGGGTTTGAGCTGATGGTCGGCGGATATCACGGTGATCGGCTTGCCCAGCACAGTGCCGCCGAAATCCGCCACCGCCATTTCGGCTGCCGCCACCGAGCCCGGGCCGGTCGGCGTCGAGGCCGGACCCGACATGTCGGTGAGCACGCCGATTTTCACCACGTCGTCGGAAACCTGCGCCTTGGCGGCGCCGCTCGTGCAGACCAAAAGCGCGGCCAAGCCGGCAAGCAGAATGCGTTGCATCGTCGATCCTCCCGTGAATTTTATCGTTGGCAGTAGCCTAATCCGATCCGCCGGGATCATGGCACCAGACTTTCCTGCATGGCCGATTGCGCCGTATGGTCGGACCATGCCGAGCTTTAGCCATGACGGTGTGGAGATCGCCTTTCTCGACGAGGGCGAAGGCGAGCCGATCGTGCTGGTGCACGGCTTTGCCTCCAACAAGGAGGTGAACTGGGTCCTGCCGGGCTGGGTGTCGACGCTGAAGCGGGCAGGGCGCCGGGTCATTGCGCTCGACAATCGCGGCCATGGCGCCTCGTCAAAACTTTACGATCCGGCCGCCTATCACAGCGCCATCATGGCCGACGACGTGCGCGCGCTGATCGATCATCTCGGGCTGCCGCGCGCCGACGTCATGGGCTATTCCATGGGCGCGCGGAACACGACATTCCTCGCGATCGCCAATCCCGAGCATGTGCGTTCCGCTGTGCTCGGCGGCGTCGGCGGTCGCCTCGTCGGCGGCGTCGGGCTTGCGGCCGGACGTGATTGCGCAAGCGCTCGAAGCGCCCTCGCTCGCGGAGGTGACCGATCTCACGGGCTATGCGTTCCGCGCCTTCGCCGAGCAGACCAAATCCGACTTGCGGGCGCTCGCCGCCTGCATGCGCGGCTCGCGCCAGCCGCTTGAGCGTGATGTACTCGCCCGCGTGGCCGTGCCGGTTCTGGTCGCCGCCGGCACCAAGGACTCGATTGCCGGCTCGCCTGAGGAGCTCGCAGCCCTCATCCCCGGTGCGCAGGTGCTTTCGATCCCCGACCGCGACCACATGCTGGCGGTCGGCGATCGGGTGTTTAAGGCCGGGGTCCTCAAATTCCTCGCCGAACGGCCCTAAAGCACGGAATTGCACGGCCAATGGCCTAGTTTATCAGCCATTGGCCCTGTTTTGGGTCATTGCACGAGGATTTCGCAACCCTTGGCTTTGGTGAAAGCGCTCCCCAATATGTTAGAAGACGGCGTTTTTGCCGTTGACCGGGAGACAGTCCGATGGCGCAGCATCAGGCCAAGCCGGCCCTCGATACCGTCGATCCGGTATGGGCGCGCATCCGTCGCGAGGCGGAAGAGACCGTACGGCGCGAGCCGGAGCTCGCCACCTTCATCTATTCGACCGTTCTGCACCACGACACCCTGGAAACGGCCGTGGTCTATCGGCTGGCCGAGCGGCTCGACCATCCTGCGGTGTCTGGCGAGTTGATCCGGCAGGCCTATGCCGAGGCGCTCAAGGACATTCCGGCGCTCGGCGAGGCGTTCCGCGCCGATCTCATGGCGACCGTCGATCGCGATCCGGCGACCCACCGGCTGATCGAGCCGGTGCTCTACTACAAGGGCTTTCATGCCATCGAGACGCACCGGCTGATGCACTGGCTTTGGCACAAGGGCCGGCGCGACTTCGCGCTGTATCTGCAAAGCCGCTCATCGGCGGTGTTCCAGTGCGACATTCATCCCGCCGCCAAGATCGGCCGCGGCATTTTCCTCGATCACGCCACCGGGCTGGTGGTCGGCGAGACCGCGGAGATCGGCGACGACGTCTCCATACTGCACGACGTGACCTTGGGCGGCACCGGCAAGGAATGGGAAGACCGCCATCCAAAAATCCGCTACGGCGTCATGATCGGCGCCGGCGCCAAAATCCTCGGCAATATCGAGGTCGGCCATTGCGCGCGCATCGCCGCGGGCTCGGTGGTGACCAAAGCGGTGCCGAACAACGTCACCGTGGCCGGCGTTCCGGCCAAGGTGATCGGCCAAGCCGGCTGCCCGGAGCCGGCGCGCACCATGGATCAGATCTTTCACGACGGGATTTGACGGCCAAGATAACGTTGTTGTGGCGATTGTTGTCAGTGCCGCTGCGTGCTATGCGGCTTTGATTGGAGGCACGCAGTGGACGTTCAAGAAGTCAGAAAGCTCGACGCTTATCTCAAAAAACTGTTCGGCAACTCGCGCATCCGCGTGGTGCCGCAGCCGCGAAAGGACGATCTCGCCGAGGTTTTTATCGGCGAGGAGAGACTGGGCGATCTCAACGTCGACGATGAAGACGACGAGCGCTCCTATAATTTCCGCATGGAAATCGATCTGGGACAGGTGAGCGATATCGATCAGCTCAAGGTCCTCAATACCTACCTCAGGCGTAAATTCGACAATGAGAGCATTCGCGTCGTCACCCGGCCGAAGAAAAGGGATTCGCTCGAAGCTTATGTCGGCGAGGAGTTCATCGGCGTATTGTTCGTTGACGACGAGAAGGGACGGCAAAAGTCCTATATTTTTGAAATGCCGATTTTGGAGATGGACTTGACCTGAGGCGGCCGTGCTCGCGGCGAGGCGCGGTTACCGCCGCGCCGTCAGTTTCTCTGCGGATGCAGTTGCGCCATCAGCCGGTCGACGCCGGCGGCAACGCCGCGCCAGTTTTCAAGCCAGGTGCGCGGAAAGCGCAGCGTGACTTCGGCGGTATCGATGAGCCGCTCATACAGGCAGGTGCCGCGCACGGCGCCGACCTGACGCGTGCAGCGGCTGAAGAACTGTTCGGGATTGGTCCCGACATAGACCAAGTCCTCGCCGTCGTATGGCGTGCCGGCGCGAAACGACACGACGGCGAGCCCGTCCGGGCCGGCACTGGCCTGCGCTTCGATGTAGCGCGGATAGATGGTCCGCAGCCGTTCCGCGGGCGGCAGTACGGAGCCCAGTCCGGCGATGGTCACGAACAGCCGCTCGGTCGTATCGACCGGCTTAGCTACAGTATCGCCGTCATTTTCTGCCGCCGGTTGGTCGGCGTCTTTGGCGTCCGATTGCGGCGGCTTAAGTGACGGCCACAGGAAGGCGAGATCGACGCGCTCGTGGGGTCCGGGATGGCGCTGCACCGCGGCGCGGATCGCCGCCGGCGGCACATCGAACAGCACATTGGCAACCGTGATCGGCATTGCCGGTGCATTGAGCGGAACGGGTGTGCTCGGCCAAGTCGGCCACAGCATGTACGAGACCACAATCCCCGCCGCGAGCACCAGGAAAGCAAGGCAGGCGAACGGCAGCATCAGCCTGCCGCGCGCGGTGCGGCGGATATTGCGTTGGGGGAGGACGTGAGCCGTCATGGTTCGTGGCCCTTTCGGCGAGTCGCCATTGAGTACGGCACGCTCGTTAACCTTTCCTTAAGCAAGCCGTGGCGGCCCGCCGTGTCCTCTGCGATGAATTTCGGGGCAAGGAGGCCCCCCGGAATGTTCACAGCCATGCCGCAGGCGATCACGCCCGAGGCCATCAGTTCCTTTTTCGCGCTGGCCTGGGGCTTTGCCGCGGCCGGATTCTGCGCCAGCGGCTATCGGCTGTTCGCCAAGCATTTCCCGAGCTTTCGCCAGCTCGAAGTCGGCCCGGTGGCGGCGCGCTTTGCCGCCATTCCGCTGCTGATGTTCTCGGCGCCCTACATCATCATGCGCAACACGCTGCGCGGCCGCCGGCTCGAGAAACGCCGCACCGACCTCGTCATGGTGGCGACCGTGATCGCCGGGCTGTGGAGCCTGATGTCCGGAACCGTGGTCGTGCTCGCGCTTCAAGCGCTGCTCCACGTCTGATAGTCATTGCCGGGGCGATCCGGCAAGTCCATGCGAGCCGCGCAGAATCGTTAGCCCGATCGAGCTTGCGGCAACGGATCAATCGCCGATGCTCGCATGGATGCGCGGCGTCAAGCCCGGAATGACGATGTACGAACTGAGATTGCCATGATCTACGAGCTCGACGGCCACAAGCCGGAATTTCCGGAAGCCGGCCGCTATTGGGTCGCGCCGAACGCGACGCTGATCGGCAAGGTGCGATTGAAGCTCGACAGCAGCGTCTGGTTCGGCGCCGTGCTGCGCGGCGACAACGAATGGATCGAGCTCGGCGAGCGCTCGCAGATCCAGGACAACGCGACGCTGCACACCGATCCCGGCTTCCCGCTCACCATCGGGCCGAATTGCGTGATCGGCCACAACGTCATCCTGCACGGCTGCACCGTCGGCGCCAATTCGCTGATCGGCATGGGCGCGATCATGCTCAACGGCGCACGCATCGGCGCAAACTCTCTGGTCGGCGCCGGCGCGCTGGTCACCGAGGGCAAGACGTTTCCGGACAATTCGCTGATCGTCGGCTCGCCGGCGCGCGCCATCCGCACGCTCGATGAGGCCGCGATCAAGATCGATTGCCGGCGGCGCAGACATTTACGTGCGGCGCTTCAAGCAATACGCGAAGGGGCTGAAGGAGATTTGATGACCGTCATCGCGGCCGAAACACCCGAGGGGCTGATCCGGTGGCGGTATCTGCCGTGGGCGCTGGCCGCGCTTGCGGCCATGATCGCGGTTATTGTGGCCGGCAATATCTGGCTCCTCGACTTCGTCCACGTGTTCTCCAGCCTGCTATGGACCGGCGTCGATCTGTTCATGGGGTTTGTGCTCGGCCCGATCCTGCGCCGCGTCGACCTTTCGGTGCGCCGTGAAATCGTCCGCAGGCTGACGCCGCGAACGCTGTTCCTGATGCCGACGGTGTCGATCATCTCCGGCACGACCGGTTGGTTTCTGGCCGTCGCAGTTGGGCTACACCGCGCTCGATTGGCCGGCCTATTGGTGGGTGGCCGCGGCGCTGATCCTGGTCACGTTGATGACGATCCAAGGCCTCGGCTTCCTGACGCCGGTCAATGTTTACGTCTGCCTCCAGTTGCAGAAGCCCAAGCCGGATATGGGCAAGATCAGTTCTTGGATGCGGTGGTACTTTTACGCTGTTGCCCTGCAGGGACTGATGCAAGTGGCGATCATCGTCGTCATGACGCGATTTCGCGCCGGCATTTAAGCCGCCGCTTTCCCTGCCTCAGGGGCCCTAAACCTTCGTATCGGGTTTCCTATCTCTTTCGGTAGTGCACTCTAACCTGCGTAGAGTAGAGCGATCGCCGGTGCCCCCCTACGGTTCACGCAAGTGTCCGAGCCGCGTGCGGCATCGCGTTGGCGCGCTTTCGTCAACGCATGCGTCGCGAGCCAAGCCGACGAGTTGCGATATGGCGTTTGCTTTACACTTTCGTTCGCACCCTTGGCATCCGATTTCGACGGCGCCTTGCAATCGAGGCGTCGAGCTTCGTGTCCGCGAAGGAACAGCGATCTCAACTCTTGAATTCCCGTGCCGGCAGACCAATGCCGGCGACTGGATCAACTGCGATTTTGGCACGCCGATAAATATTCAACCTGTACAATGGCGCGCTTGGCACGGTCATTCGCCGCAGCCGCAGAGCCTGCAGGTCAACACCAAACGCCGGCTGGCCCTGCCGCGTCGCGGCCATCGGATTGCCAAGTTGCCGTCCCCGGGCGAGGTTAAACACTTGGATCGGCCTGTCCGCCGGCGGAAAACCCTGGCCACAGTGGCGTACGCGCTGGTCGGCATCGTGGTTATCGCAACCGCAGTCGGTTCGCTGACGCGCATAAGCGCATCGGCATTGCCGATCGGCTTAACTCAGCCGGCGTCAGCATCCTCCGTCGCGATATCTTCCATTGCCGCCGCGAACCCGTCGCGAACCGGGTACTTTTGTCAGGAATTCGGCGCTGCGTTTCTCAATGCGGCATGTGTAACACCTCATAAGAGGTTTGCCGCCCGAAGAATCCACCGCGTCGCAACTTTTGTGGTCGGCCGTGCGGACGCGCAGCAATAACTGCTGAGCCGCTGAACGTCTGCCCAAAAAGACTCGATGCGGAATGCGACGGCCCGCATTCCCACGTAAAAAGAAGCCAAAGTATAAATCGGCGTTTGTTGACAGGGAGTACGGTCATGTCCGTGCAAGGCGTACAACGTTCAAACAATCACGTTCCGCGCTATGACGCCCTCGAGATTCTGATGATTGCCGCCGGCGTCGTGTTCATCGTTGCGGTCGCATTGGTATTTTGACGGGTGCGCGGCGATTTACGTCGGTATGCGGGCCGAGCTCCTGGAGCGCTTAGTTTACCGACAGGCGGACCCTGCCGATTGCGGTCCATTATCGACCTATCGTGCTTGATAGCGTTCCTACGCGTCACCATCAAATTGGCGAGCGGCTGACGCCCGTCGACATTTTTAGCGAGTGTCCGCGCCCTCATCGACAACCTATACTCGGTTCACGATCGGCGCTGCTTGGGCAACCTACAGAGACAATAACGACGCGAGCATTGGGGCCAGTCAATCAGATTAGGAAACGTGTCTCCATGAACGGACAGCATCCAGCGACGAGCGTGGGTCCCGCTCATTACTACGGAAAATATCGAGGAACGGTGATCGAAAATATCGATCCGGAACAGATCGGACGAGTGCTGGTTCAGGTGCCGGACGTATTGGGTATGGAACCCTCAAGCTGGGCGATGCCCTGTGTGCCGGCCGCAGGTATCCAGGCAGGTATCTTTGTCGTTCCGCCGATCGGCTCGAAGGTGTGGGTGGAATTCGAGCAAGGCAATCCCGATTACCCGATCTGGACCGGCGGCTTCTGGGGATCGGTCGCCGAGGTCCCAGTTTTTGCCGCCGCACCCTCTGCCATCCCGCCGGGCCAGAACATCCTGCTGCAAACCACCGGCCGGAACATGGTGATGGTCAGCGACGCACCGCCGTCTCCGGCCAGTGGCGGCATCGTGCTCAAAAGCGCCGACGGCGCGATGATCGTTGTAAACCAGACCGGCATTTACATCAGTAACGGACGGGGAGCGGCGATCACCCTTGTCGGACCGGCGGTCGACATCAATAACGGCGGCCTGACGGTGACGTGACCATGGCCGGGCCGATTTTGCATATGGGCGCGGTAGTGATGTGCGCGCATGGCGGATCTGCCAGGCCTACGGTCCCGAGTCCTCGTGTCTTGGTGATGGGGATGCCGATCGTCACCATCGCGGCGCCCTATGTGGTTGCGGGTTGCGCCTTCGTCCCGCCTGTGGGCAACGGGCCGTGCGTGTCGGCACAATGGACGACAGGCGCGGTGCGAGTGAGGTCGGAGGGTCAGCCGGTCGTGATCATGACCGGAGTGGCAATCTGCGCGCCGACCGGAACGCCCCTGATACCAGTCAAGGCTCAGACACGCGCGATCGCCACATGAAGCAGCCACATTGATTTGTCGCCGGCGTTGAAGGCAGGGGCAAAACTAGACCGACAAATCTTCTGCAGGGTACGAACGAGCCAAAGCGGCAATCGCTCACCCAAAAAAGGTGCGGCCAGTCCTTGGGGGAGGACTGGCCGCGCGCGAACCCGGTCTGGGGACGGGGAGGGGTGGGGACGTGACCGGGCTCGCGTAGCTCCTGTGTTCGTTTCGCAATCAGTGCGCGGTTGCGGTGAGCGGCACCGGGCGTGGTTCGCCGAGTGCGACCCAGACATTCGGATCGGACTGCGACTGGCGTTTCACGAAGCGGTAGCCGGTGTCCGACCACAGCACGATGTCGTCGGTCTGGTTGTCGAGGACGTATTCGCCCTTGTCGCTTTTGACCGTGAGCACGGCGTGGCCGTCGTTGTTCTTGTCGCGCACCACGGTGATCAGCAGCGCCTCGCGCGGCCAGCCGGCCTGCATCAGCATCTTGCGCTTCTGCAGCACGTAGTCTTCGCAGTCGCCGTAACCGTCATCGGGATAATTCCAGCGCTCGACGACGCCCCAATGATCCATGTCGGTCATCGGCTTGACGTTGGTGTTGACCCAGCGGTTGATCCGCACCAGGTCTTTCCAGGCCTGGCCCGACAGCACGACGTCGCGCGCCGCCGACGGTTTCGTCTTGCACTCCGGATCGTATTCGACGCAGAACTCGACCCAGCCGATCGGCGCACGTGTGGCCTCGCCGACCGAGATGAACAGCGGACGCTCTCCCGCCGTGCCGGTTTTTTCCGTTGCGATCAGAGTCGCGGCGACGAAGATCGCGACCGCACTCCGCCGCAGAATTGTTTTTGTACGCGAACGCATGTGACCCCATCCCGTCTCAACGGGGACACGTTTCGCACAAAGCTTTTGCGGTGCTGCTAAGTTGTATCGTTCAATTTGAAGTAAAATCGCTTCAAGATGACTGCAAAAGTCGCGGGATTACTTGGACGAATATTGTATAAAATTCGAACTATTCTATATTGATTCAAATTGTACCTATCATGTCGCCATCGCGCTACGCGCGGGTTTGTCAATGCGCGCGCGGCCTTGTGCGCGCGGCGGCGTTTGCGATCGGCGGGTTGTGGAAGCGTGAAAAGCGCGCGTAGCGGCTGGCGCGCGAGGCGCGGCGAAGCCGACAATTGTCGCGCCGGCTTTTACCCGCCGGTGACGTTGTCTTCGAGAAAGTCCGGATGCTGCAGGCGGGTGAACTCGACGGCGAAGCCATCCTCGAGGTGACGCACGACGCGACCCTGTATCGTGCCGAGCGTGACCAGCGCGCCGATCGGCGGCCGCTGGTCGGTGGCGATACCGGCACCCGATTGCGAGACGTCGATGATGCGGCAGGTGAGGTTGACGCCGTTCGGCATGATCAGGCGGCCGACCGGGTTGCGCGGCACGATACGGCCGTGGCGGCGGTCTTCCGGCAGGCCGAGGATGTTACGGTTGGCGAGCCAGGTGAGCTGGGCGGCGAGCTTGTCGCGCTTGCGCGCCGTCGCCCCGATCGTCATCGCAAAACCGTTCTGAAAGATGCGCGCGACGTGGCCCTCAAGCCGGCCCAGATGATCGACATAGGCAATGATGCGTTCGCCCGGCGCGGCGCCCACGGGCGTGATCAGCGCCATGCCGCCGGGAGACATGTTGACGACCTGGCAGGGAAACTCGCGGCGGTCCGCCAGCATGTAGCGGCCGAGCAGGTTGACTTTGACGCGCTGGAAGCGGCGGCGGTCCTGGCTGAGCGCCCGCAAACTAGCCTTTCGTTCAACCAAAGCCATGCGATCACTTAAGCCTGCCACCGTTCGTGGCCAAACCTAGGCGCGCGATGTTAATGGCTCGTTAGCCGCCATCCGCAAGCGTTTGTCATAATTGCGGGGCCTCGGTCGGGGCGCCGGCCGGAAGGCTTAAGAGCGTCCGCCTTGGTGGACGACCAGACCGCGTCGCGGCGCCATGAAGCGCGGCAACAGGCGGGTCTTCGCCATCGCGCCGACGTGGCGGCGGCTGCCGAGCGTCAGCGCCCCTATCGGGCTCGCACCGAGCCATGTCGGTGGCTTGAGCGGCGCCAGTATGCCGATGGTGCGCGCCAGCCGCGGCCGGCGCAGGCCGAGCGGCAGCAGCAAAAGCTCGAGCTCGACCGGATCACCCGCCGTAGAGTGCGCGGTCACGCCGGCAACGGTGCCGACGCTTTCATCGGTCGAGATGGCGAGCAGATCCGCGATCGGACCGCGGCAGCCAAGGGCCCAGAGATCGATGAAGGATTCGCCTTTGAGCTCGCGGCCGAACAGGGCGCAGACCCGGGTGCCGGCGAGCCGGAACGAATGGCCGTCGGCGGCATCCAATTCGAGAATGAAGGTATCGCTCAAGGCCGCCCGAATGGCGCCCGGCTCGATGTCGGTACGCTCCGGCGCCGGGCGCTGGCCGCGCCGATCTTCCCAGTAAGCGTAAAGCTCCCGGCTCGCTGCGTGTTTCATGACGCCCGCTCCTGCATTCCCATCGTGACCGCCCGGCTGTCCCTGATCGGGACAGGTTTTGCTTCGTGCGGCTCTTTGCTGGGTACTGAGCAGGCGGCGTGCCGAGGCGGCGTGCCGAAGGGCAACGGCGGCGCTGACACAAAATTAATCTTAACGAAACGTTGACGTTGGCTGCCCCGATGCGGCCGCCTAGGGTCCGCTCACGAAAACTTCAATCAGACGCTGCCGGGGTGATCCTGGGCGGCGTTCATCACATAGAGGGAGGCGAGGTTGATGCGGCCGGCGGCGCGGCACCGGCAACGGATGCCGCGATGAGGTTGAGGGAAGAACCCGAAATCATCGGCGTCGACGCGGAAACTCGCATACAGGGTGCAAAAGGGAGGGCTAAAACCCTCCCTTTTGTTTTGTGCCGCGCGGTCGCTATGCGCTTGCCGGAGCCGCCACTACGGCCTATCTCGACAGGACGCAGGTACCCGCCCGGTGACACAACGCCACGAGCCGATCTTCAATGTGCCGCCGGTCGTGGTCGCGACGGTCGCCGTGCTCCTGCTCGTTCATGCGCTGCGCATGTGGGTCTTCAGCGAAGCGCAGGACACCCAATTTCTCCTGCTCTTTGCGTTCATTCCGGCGCGCTATGACGCCGGTCTGGCAGGCAGTTTCCCCGGCGGCTTCGGCGCCGAGCTGTGGACTTTCTTCAGCTACGCCTTCATCCACGCCAACCTCTTACACATCGGTCTCAATCTGGCATGGCTGTTGCCGTTTGGCACAGCGCTGGCGCGCCGTTTCGGCGCTGTGCGCTATACCGCCTTCATGCTGGTGACATCGGCCGCCGGCGCGCTGGCCTATCTCGTCAGCAATCCCGAACAGATGGCGCCGATGATCGGCGCGTCGGCGGCGATTTCAGGCGCCATGGCGGCGGCGATGCGCTTTGTTTTCCAACAGGGCGGAATGCTCGGGCTCTCGGGCGAAGCCGACGCCCATCGCGTGCCGGCGCGGCCGCTGCTGGCGACACTGACCGACGTCCGGTTCCTGATGTTCCTTGTGGTCTGGCTCGGGCTCAACATGCTGTTCGGGCTGGGCACCGTGTCGATCGGCGGCGAGGATGGCGAGGCCATCGCTTGGCAGGCGCATATCGGCGGCTTTTTTGCCGGGTTGGTTCTGTTCAACGCTTTCGATCCGGCTGTTCCGCAGGCGGAAACCAACACGACCAACACCGGGCCGAGTGGCTAGCGGCGTATTTCCTTTCCGCGTTGCACCACGCCCATGCGCTGCAAGCAGTGCGCCGCAATACATGCATTTGTGATGCCGTTGGAACCGAGCGGCGGTGTAAAACATTATAACTATCACCTTCACCGCGCCGACCTGCCGAAGCGGGCGCAGCGCGGTGAAGCACAGGGAGGCTATGATGACAGTCAGCATCATCCTCGCCGGCAAAGGCCGCGAGGTCGTCACCATCGAACCCAATGCCACTCTTGCCGCCGCAGTGGCGCTGCTCGCCGAAAAGCGCATCGGTGCGCTGCTCATTCTCGGCGCCGACCGCCGCATCGCCGGCATCCTCTCCGAACGCGACATTGTGCGGGCGCTCGCCGCGCGCGGCGCGGCGGCGCTTGACGAGCCGGTGAGCGGAGCGATGACCCGCAAAGTCTCCACCTGCCACGAGCGCGAGACCGTCGCTTCGATCATGGAGCGCATGACCGCGGGCAAATTCCGCCATGTGCCTGTCGTCGACCAGGGCCGGCTGACCGGCATCGTGTCGATCGGCGACGTGGTCAAGCACCGCTTGGGGGAGATGGAGCGCGACTCGGCGGCGATGCGCGACTACATCCTGACGGCATAGGCGGCGCGCAGGCGCATTCCTGACCGGCCGCTACCGGGTTATAGTTTCGAGAGCGATTGAAGACCGGTAGAGGCAGGCATGCGGTGCTTGGCCGTTCTGTTCGCCGTGGTGGCGGCTGCGGGTTTCGTCGGCGAAGCGTCCGCCGGCAAAAAAATCCGCTTGGCGCAATCCTCGACCACGACGAATTGCATGATGACTTGCAATGCGCAGGCCGCGACGTGCCAAGCGGCCTGTTTCGTACCGCCGGCGCCGGCGGCCGGTTCGACAACGATCGCACAGGCGCAGACCGCAGGTCCCAATCCGACGGCAAGCACGTCATGCGTCATGAATTGCACGACGTCGCAGATGACCTGTCAGACGACCTGTGCCAGAAAATCGCCGTCGCAGTGATCGGCCCGGCATCAAATTGCCGCGATTAACCTAGAGAAAAACGGCATGTCTGGGCGGGGCTTAGCATCATTTTGGCGCGCGCGGCTGTTGGTGGCGGCGCTGGTCTGCTTTGCGCCTGCCGCCGCCTCGGCGCAGAGTCTGATGTCGCCGCAGGCCGCCGTGCCGGCGCCGCTGACGCCGGGCACCGGAACGCCCGGCGCGACGATGATGAGCCCGGTGCCGTTGGCGCCGCCGTCCTCGCCCCCGGTCGCACAAGTGAACCCGATCGTTCCGGCCGGACACGTGGCGCTTGCGGTTGCCGCCCGTTACGGCCGCGATGCGCCGGCGATCTCTGGCGGCCTGATCTGGCGCGTCTATGCGGCCAAGGCCGACAACACCGGCGTGTTTCGCCTGATCAAGGAAGACCGCGGCGCGGCGCCGACTTTCATCCTGCCGCCCGGCAGCTATGTGGTGCACGCGAGCTTGGGCCTGGCCAGCGCCGCCAAGGCGGTCCTGCTGCGCGCCGACACGGTCCATGAAATGTTCGATATTCCCGCCGGCGGCGTGCGGCTCGAGGGCCGCGTCGGCGACGTGCGCATTCCCCCCGGGCAGATTGCGTTCGACATCTATCCGGGCAGCCAATTCGACACCTCCAATCGCCGGCCGGTCGCGCAGAACGTGATCACCGGCGACGTCGTGCTGTTGCCCGAAGGCACCTATTACATCGTGTCGAACTACGGCGAGGCCAATTCCGTGGTGCGCTCGGACGTGCACGTGCAGGCCGCCAAGCTCACCGACATCGTCGTCACCCACCGCGCCGCGGCGCTGACGTTCAAGCTGGTGAACGAGACCGGCGGCGAGGCGCTCGCCAATACGCAGTGGACGGTGCTGACCCCCGGCGGCGACGTCATCAAGGAATCGATCGGCGCCTTTCCCCGCGTCGTGCTCGCCGAGGGCGATTATCACCTGGTCGCGCGCAACTCGGGCAAGACCTATCAGCGCGACTTCAAGGTCATCACCGGCGTCGACGGCGAGGTCGAGGTGCTGGCGCGGTAAGGGCGATTACGGCGGGTGGTTGCCATGTCTGTAAAAAGCCGAAGCGGCGAGCAAAGCTGCGAACATTGCCGTGGGACCCGGCGACCACCTAAAGACCGATGAGGATATCGCAAACTATCTGGAGGCGGTCTTAGAAGACGGCGATCCGGTACTGATCGCTACGGCGCTAAACGATATCGCGCGCGCCAAGTAGTTGATCGACCTCACGCCGCCTTTTTCATCCGCGCCACATCCGGCGGCACCGCTTCTTGCGCCAGCATCGCCAGCGCCGCATCGAGCGGCATCACTTGTTGGCCTTCGCGGCCGAGGCGGCGGATCGAGACGGTGCGCTCGGCGGCTTCCTTGCGGCCGACGACAAGTAGCACCGGCACTTTTGCCAGCGAATGCTCACGAACCTTGTAGTTGATCTTCTCGTTGCGCAGATCGCCTTCGACGCGCAGACCGGCGCGCTGCGCCGCGGCAATCGCTTCGCGCGCATAATCGTCGGCGTCCGAGGTGATGGTGGCGATTACGGCCTGCAGCGGCGACAGCCACAGCGGCAGATGGCCGGCGTAGTGCTCGATCATGATGCCGGTGAAGCGCTCCAGCGAGCCGAACATCGCCCGGTGCAGCATCACCGGCGTGATCTTGTTGGAGTGCTCGTCGATATAGAACGCGCCGAGCCGGCCCGGCATGTTGAGATCGACCTGCACGGTGCCGCATTGCCAATCGCGGCCGATGGCGTCGCGCAGAACGTATTCGAGTTTTGGGCCGTAGAAGGCGCCTTCGCCCTTGTTGAGCGTCCACGGCCGGCCAGATGCATTGAGCGCCTGCATCAGCGCGGCCTCGGCCTTGTCCCACACCGCGTCGTCGCCGATGCGCTTTTCCGGACGATCGGAGAATTTGATGCGCACGTCCTCGAAGCCGAAATCCTCATAGATCGACAGGATCAGGTCGTTGACCTTGAGCACCTCGTCGGCGATCTGCTCCTCGGTGACGAAGATATGCGCGTCGTCCTGGGTGAAGGCGCGCACCCGCATCAGCCCGTGCAGCGCGCCCGACGGCTCGAAGCGATGCACCTTGCCGAACTCGGCGATCTTGTACGGCAGGTCGCGATAGGATTTCAGCCCGTTCTTGAAAATCTGGATGTGGCCGGGGCAGTTCATCGGCTTGATGACGAAGGTCCGTTCGTCCTCCTCGCGCGGCTGCACCAGGAACATGCCGTCGCGGAAGGTTGCCATGTGGCCGGACGCGACCCACAGCGAGGAATTGATCAGTTGCGGCGCGTTGACCTCGGCATAGCCGGCGTCGCTCTGGCGGCGGCGGATATAATTTTCGAGTGTCTGGAACAGCGTCCAGCCCTTGGGATGCCAGAACACCGAGCCGGGCGCTTCTTCCTGGAAATGGAACAGATCCATCTCGCGGCCGAGTTTTCTGTGGTCGCGTTTTTCCGCTTCCTCGATCTGCTTGAGGTAAGCGTCGAGCTCTTCCTGCTTGGCAAAGGCGGTGCCGTAGATGCGCGACAGCATCTCGCGATTTGAATCGCCGCGCCAATAGGCACCGGCGACTTTCATCAGCTTGAATGCGTTGCCGATCTTGCCGGTCGAAGTCATGTGCGGGCCGCGGCACAGATCGAACCAGTCGCCCTGCTTGTAGATTTTGAGCTCCTGATCCTCCGGAATGGCGTCGACCAATTCGACCTTGAAGCTCTCACCGCGATCGCGGAACACGTTCTTGGCGTCCTGGCGCGACCAAATTTCCTTAGTAAACGGTTTGTCGCGCGCGATGATCTCGCGCATCTTCTTCTCGATCGCGCCGAAATCCTCCGGCGTGAACGGCGCGTTGCGGAAGAAATCGTAATAAAAACCGTTCTCGATTACCGGCCCGATGGTGACCTGGGTGCCGGGCCAAAGCGTCTGCACCGCTTCGGCGAGCACGTGCGCGGCATCATGGCGGATCAGCTCGAGCGCGCGCGGATCGTCCCGGGTCAGGAACTCGATCTTGGCATCGTGCTCAATCGGATCGGCAAGATCGGCAAGCTTGCCGTCGAGCGCCATGGCCACCGTCCGCTTGGCAAGCGACGGGGAAATTCCTTTGGCGATGTCGAGGCCGGTGGTGTTTGGCGGAAAATCCCGACGCGCGCCATCGGGAAAGGTCACGGCGACCATTGTCAAAAGCTCCTGTTGCTCACTCGCTGCCTACGAACGCAGGTAAGCGTGGGAAAAGGGATATAGCAGGTGATATTGGCCGCGCAACCGGGTCCTTTCGCCGAAACGCGCCACAATTCGACGGAGCGCAAAGACAGATTCAAATTGTGGCCGAGCGCGCAATTGCGGCGCGCGCCGCCCAAGAATCATCAAGGCAAGATCATACCGCCGCCCCATTGCCTGACGACCGTGGAACCCACGTCCGCGCCACAACGCGTATCGCAATCAAACGCGTTAAAGAACTCAAGCGCGGCAAGGGTGAGCGTTCAAACGTTGCGGTCTGCAACGCCAGTGTGTGTGTGCGTAAGCGGCAGTCCGCCGTCGGGGGTTTGCTATGAAGAAGGGGGGCTTGCGGTGGCCGTACCGGCCATTCCAGGTGATTTGCGTATTGGTCGCGGTTCTGCTGGCCGCAGCCTTTTCCCTGCAGGCGGTCTATGCCGCGTATGCCGCGCACCCTGGCGCGCGGCCGATCCCGGACAAGCCCAATCTGGGCACGCTCGGCGAACGGCTCAATGCCAACACGATCGCGATCGTGTCCGGCAATCCCAACGCCACCTATCTGACAATCGCCTACGATATGTCCGACGTGCTCGATGACGGCGACAATTTCCGCATCCTGCCGGTGATCGGCAAAGGCGGCGGCCAGAATATCCGGGACGTCCGCTTCCTCAAAGGCATCGATCTCGGCATCACGCAATCGATCATCCTCAACCAATTCCGCGAGAGCAACGAGATCGGCAATATCGACGACAAGATCGTCTATATCGCCAAGCTGTTCAACGAAGAGATGCACGTGGTGGTGCGCGCCGATTCCGGCATCACGTCGCTCGATCAGCTCGACGGCAAGAAGGTCAATTTCAGCGACATCGGCAGCGGCAGCCAGCTCTCCAGCCGCGATATTTTCCGCCGCCTCGGGGTGCACCCCCAGGAAGTGAATATGGGGCAGGGCGATGCGCTGGAAAAACTGAAGACCGGCGAGCTTGCGGCGACCATCCTGATTGCCGGCAAGCCCACCGGCGCCATGGGCAAGCTGCGTTCAAGCGATGGCTTCCAGTTCCTGACGGTGCCGTTTTCGAAGCCGCTGCAGGCCGATTATCTGCCGGCGGTGCTCGGTCACGGCGACTATCCCGGCATGGTCGAGACCGGCCATGACGTCAACACCATCGCGGCCAGCGCGGTGCTGATCGCCTACAATTGGCCCAAGGATTCCGATCGCTACCGGCGCATCGCCAGCTTCGTCAATGCGTTCTTTCCCAAGATCGCCGCGCTGCAGAAGCCGCCGCATCATCCGAAATGGCGCGAGACCAATCTGGCCGCGACGCTGCCGGGCTGGACGCGGTTTGCCGGGGCCGACGAATGGCTCACGCAAAATCGTCAGGCGCAGCCGACGCCGGCGGCCACGCGCGATCAGTTCGATCAGTTCTTGGTCGGCAAGCGCGCGGCTGGAGCAAATATCGGGACCGATAGCTCGCCCGAGCGCGAGCAATTGTTCCAGCAATTTCTGCAGTGGCAGGCGCGCCAACACTAAAGCATGATCCCGAAAAGTGGATACCGGTTTTCGGATAAGATCATGCGCAAACAAAGATTCTAGACCATGATCCGATTCAATTGAATTGGATCGTGGTCTAGTGACGGAGCAGAACTGCAAATCGATTTGTAACCGAATGTCGGAGCTTGAGAGCACAGGGAGGCGATCATGAGTTCTCCGATCCATCACGCCGAAGATCTTGATGAAGCGCTGCACTATGCCCCGCCGTGGGCGCGCGAGCAGGGACTACGGGAGCCGCTGCGGCCCGCTGCTGCTCTGGTCCGATCGCCGCCAAGCCGGTGGCGCATCGGCGTCGCTGACGATGAATTCAGCGGCGATCGGGCGATGGTGAAGCTGCAACGCCAGTTGGCGCTGGATCCCGATGCGGTCCCGGAGCCACCGGTGGACGATCTTCACTCGCTGTGGCCGATGGCGCTGCGGCTATGCGCTGTCGCGGGCGTCGCGGCGGCGGTCGCATGGCTGGTGATTTCGCTGCCGGGCGCGCGGCTGTTGCGCCACGACGTCGTGCACGCTGACATTCAGGTGCCGCCGCCCGTCGCGGACACGCAAAAGCAGGATCCGTTGCGCACGCCCGCGGCGGCGGGCCTTTTGCTGCAACACGGCCTTACCGAGGCGAACGCGTCACCGGCGCCGGCTGAGGCTATGCCGGCGCCGGCGCCCGCCCCGCGCCCGCAGCCGACGATCGCGCCGCCGAGCAACGATGCCGCGGCGGCGCCGCCGGCCAGCTTGTCGCTCGCGTCCGACGAGATCGCCATGCTGCTCAAGCGCGGCAAAGATGCTTTCAGCACCGGCGATCTTGCCGCGGCGCGGCTGTTGCTGCGGCGCGCCGCCGAGGCGGGCAGTGCCGAAGCGGCGCTGGCGCTTGGCGCCACGTTCGATCCGCTGATCATTCGCCGGCTTGGTGCGATCGGCGCCGCGCCGGATGCCGCGCAAGCGCGGCAATGGTACCAAAAGGCCGTTGCGCTCGGCTCGCCTACGGCATCCCAGCCGCTGGCCCAGCTTGAAGCATCGGCGCAGTAGCGCTCACGCCTGGCGCGGGGGCGGTCGTCGACGCCGCGCCAGCGGCCGTAACGCCACGGCAGGTACCAGCGCGCCTTCGCCGGCAACGTCTCCGGCACGAAGTCCAACCCCGACGTGCCCCACGGCTGGCAGCGCAACAGGCGCGCCAGCGTCATCCAGCCGCCGGCCCACAGGCCGAAGCGATCGAGCGCCTGGTCGGCGTAGTCGGAGCATGTCGGCAGATGCCGGCAGTGAAAGCCGATGAGCGGGGAGAGCGTGAGCCGATAGATTTTTACAAAGGCCCGGCCGGCGAGGCGCGGGCTGCGGCGGGAAGCATCGAACAAGTCGTCGAGGGTCATGGCCTACGCGTTACGGCGCCGCCGGTTTGCCGTCGCGCTTGGCCTCGATCTGGCCGATGGCATCGACCACGGCGTCGAAGGTCAACAGGGTGGAGGCGTGGCGCGCCTTGTAGTCGCGCACCGGCTCGAGCACGGCGATATCGGCCCACTTGCCGTTTTGCGGCGGCGCGCCGTTTTCCTTGAGCATCTTGCGCACAGTCTCGCGCAGATCGCGCAGCTCGCCGGCTTTGGCGCCGACGATGTTGCGCGCCATGATCGAGGACGAGGCTTGGCCCAGCGCGCAGGCTTTCACCTCGTGGGCAAAATCGGTCACCGTGTCGCCGTCCATTTTCAGATCGATGGTGACGGTCGAGCCGCAGAGCTTTGAATGGGCCGTGGCGCTGGCGTCGGGGGCGGCCAGGCGGCCGATCCGCGGAATCGTCCCGGCAAGCTCGATGATGCGGCGATTGTAGACCTCGTTGAGCATTGCAGAACCGCAGATTTGCCTAGCCGGGCCTTGGTTTATTGTCTCCGCCCGCCAATCGACTATATAGGCGCAGACGTGGTGGAATTGAAGTTCGGGCCGGGGCCGGCGCTGGCAGGCACCCCGGCCTTTATGCCGCGCGATTGGAGAGACAATGGACGCCGCTATCAAGCAACGCTCTGCCGCGCTGATCGATCACGTGCACAATACGCCCGTGCCGATCGAGCGGCGGCCTTCGCGCGAGGAGGCGGAGGCGGCGGTGCGGGCGCTGATCGCCTATATCGGCGACAATCCGACCCGCGAGGGCTTGCAGGCCACGCCCAAGCGCGTGGTCGCGGCCTTGGACGAGCTTTATCGCGGCTACCGCGAAGTGCCGGCCAAGGCGCTCGTCCGCACGTTCGGCGAGACCGAGCCCTATGACGATTTCGTGCTGATCCGCGACATCGGCTTCACCTCCCATTGCGAGCACCACATGATGCCGTTCTACGGCAAGGCGCATGTGGCGTACCGGCCGGTCGAGCGCGTGGTCGGCCTGTCAAAGCTCGCCCGCCTGGTCGACGTCTATGCGCGCCGGTTGCAGACCCAGGAGCAGCTCACCTCGCAGGTGGCGGCGGCCATCGAGGACGTGCTCAAGCCGCACGGCGTCGCCGTGCTGATCGAAGCCGAGCACACCTGCATGTCGGTTCGCGGCGTCAGCAAGCCGGGTGTCTCGACGGTGACCACGCGGTTTCTCGGCACGTTCCGCGACAGCGCGGAAGACCAGATGCGGTTCGTCACGCTGGTGCGCAGCGCTGCGGCTGCGGGCTGACGCCGGCAGCGTGGGGAATTCGTTGTCCGACAAATCACCCTTCGCAGCCGCCGGGAACGAGCGCCGACCTCGAAGAAGGGACGGCGCTGACGCCGAAATTCGACGCCGATGGGCTTGTGACCTGCGTCGCCACCGATGCGGCTTCCGGCGACGTGCTGATGGTCGCGCACATGAATGCCGAGGCGCTGGCAAAAACCATCGCCACCGGCGAGGCGTGGTATTTCAGCCGCTCGCGCCGCGCGCTGTGGAAGAAGGGCGAGACGTCCGGCCACACCCAGCGCGTGGTCGAGATGCGCATCGACTGCGACCAGGACGCGGTGTGGATCAAGGTCGAGCAAATCGCCGGCGCCTGCCACACCGGCCGCCGCTCGTGCTTTTATCGCGCGGTGCCGCTCGGACCAAACAGCGGCGCGGTTACGCTCGAATTCCGCGACGAGCGCGTGTTCGATCCGAAGACGGCGTATCGGACCAAAGACTGATCAGCTTTTCATCGGCGCGGCTTGCGCCAACAGCCGCATCGCCCGCACCAGATGCGGTCGGTCGTACATCACGCCGCCGATGCCGACGACACCGGCGCCGGGGTTTTGCGCAAACGCATCGACGACGGATTGCGCGTGCGAAAGCGCCTCGGCGCTGGGCGTGAACACCTCGTTGATGATCGGCACCTGCGCCGGATGGATGGCCATCTTGCCGACGAAGCCGTCGCGGCGGGCTTCTTCGCATTCGCGCCGAAAACCTTCGCTGTTGCGGAAATCGACATAGACGGTGTCGAGCGCCGGCACATTGGCGGCGGCGGCGCCGGCCAGACAAAGCACCCGCGCCAACCGATAGGGATCGAGGAATCGGCCGTGCGCGTCACGGTTCGCGTGCGCGCCGAGCTCGGCGGAAAGGTCCTCGGCGCCCCAGGTCAGGCCGCTGAGCCGCGCGCTCGAACCGGCAAAAGTGCCGGTGACGAACAGCGAGGCTGCGGTTTCGGTGGCGAGCGCGAGAATCTTGACGTGGCCGTCGGGCAGGCCGCTGATCGCCTCGCGCACGGCGAGCTTGGCGTCGGCGTGAACGACGGACGCGCCGCCTTCCGCTTTCGGCAACATGATGGCGTCGGGTTTTGCCGGCACGACGGCATCGAGATCGGCGTCGATAAGACCGGTCTGCAGCCCGTTCACGCGCACCAGGATATAAGGCCGCGAGGCCGCCGCCATCGCACCTTTCAAAAACGCCGCCGCGCTGTCGCGGGCGCGCGCTTTGCCGTCGTGCGCAATCGAATCCTCGAGATCGACGATGAGCGCGTCGGCGCCGCTCGTCATCGCCTTGTCGAGTTTTTTGGCGCTATCGGCTGGAACGAAAAGAAGGGAGCGCATGTCGTGAGCGTGCGCCGTTCACTTTGGCCGAGTCAAGATTTGGGCCGCATCAGGATGAACGCCTGGCGGCGGCATTCGGCGACCAGCTTGTTGTTCTGATTGTAGGCGCGGTGATGAAACTCGACGATGCCGGCGCCGGGACGCGATTTCGATTCGCGCTTGCCGATGATCTCGGTGGTGCAATGCACGGTGTCGTTCTCGAACAGCGGGTGGGGGAATTTGACCTCGCTCATGCCGAGATTGGCGATCGTCGTGCCGACCGTCATGTCGGAGACCTGGATGCCGATCATCAGGCCTAGCGTGAACAGCGAATTCATCAGCGGCTGGCCCCATTCGGTCTCTTGCTCGCAGAACTGCCGGTCGATGTGCAGCGGCTGCGGATTGAGCGTCATGTTGGAGAACAGCATGTTGTCCATCTGGGTGACGGTGCGCGTATAGCGGTGCTCGACGGTCTCGCCGGGGATGAAATCCTCGAAATAGAGCCCGCCGCGCTTGTGCCGAACCGCTGCCTGCTGGGTCATTTTTCGCCTCCGCGCTCGCGGAAGTTCCATTAAGCCCCCGTTTACCATAATCGTTAATCATTCCTAAGTCCGGTGGGAGCCGGCGAGGGAGCCAACGCAATGCTGGTCGATTCCAGCGGTTACGCCGCCGGTTCGACGGTGACGGGCGCTATTCGTCAAGCGTCGGCGGCCACCGGTACGAGCTTCAATTATCTATTGGCGACGGCGCAGGTCGAGTCCGGATTGAACCCGCAAGCCGGCGCGGCGACGTCGTCGGCGCGCGGGCTGTTTCAGTTCATCGAGCAGACCTGGCTCGGCACCATCAAGCAGTCCGGCGCCCAACTCGGCTACGGCCGTTATGCCGACGCCATCACTAAAACCTCGTCCGGCCATTACCAGGTGAGCGATCCGGCAATGCGCGCCGAGATTCTCAAGCTGCGCAACGATCCGACCGCCAACGCGGTCATGGCCGGCGCCTTCACCAAGGCCAATGCGGATTATCTGGCGACGAAACTCGGCCGGCAACCGAGCGAAGGCGAGCTCTATATCGCCCACTTTCTCGGCGCCGGCGGCGCGGCGCGGCTGATCTACGCTCGCCGCCGGCAATCCGAATGCCAAGGGCACCGACTATTTCCCGCACGCCGCCAACGCCAATTCTTCGATCTTCTATGATCGGGCATCCGGCCACGCGCGCAGTCTCGCCCAGGTGCGCGACGTTCTCACCGCGCGCTATGACGTTGCCCGCAACGATGCCGTGCGCGCGGCGCAAGCCGCCAGCGCCACCGTCACTCCCGGCACGCTGAGCGTCGCCCAAGCCACCGGCGCGCCCTTGGATCTCGCAGCCTTTGCGGCTCCGGCCGCCGCTGCCGCACCGAGCCCTGCAAGTGCCGCACCTGCCAAGACCGCGCGGCGGTGCCCGATACGGCCGGCATGACCGGCGCGTTCGCCGCGGCGACGCCGACGCTGCCGGCGCAGGCGTCGCACCAGATTTTCCACGGACTATTCCAGGATACCGATCGCACCGCGCCGGTCGCCGCCGTGGTCAGCCAGCTGTGGACTTCACCGAATGCGCCACCGGACGGCAACGGTGCAGCGGAGCAGCCGCCGCGCCGCGGCGACATGCGCAATCTGTTCAGCGACCCCGGGGCAGCGGTCTTAACATTTCGGCAATAATCGCAAACATTTATGGTGAACGCTTTGTTAAGCGGGCGCGGTTTAAGATCGGCGCTGCAATGATCCGGTGTTGCGTGAACGAGCAATGATCGTCCGCCATTTTCTTCAATGGGTACGCACCGCTCCGGCCGGCGGGCGGGCCGAAGCGACCAGCGCGCTGGCGCGCGCCTTCCTCTATTCCGATCTGTCGCCCGACGACCTCGGCGCCGCCGAGGGCGCCATGCTGATGCTGCTCGACGATCCTTCTCCGCTGGTGCGCCGCGCGCTCGCCGACGCGCTCGCCGCGAGCCCCGATGCGCCGCCGGCGATCGTTTTCGCGCTTGCCGCCGACCAGCCGAGCATCGCCGCGCCGGTGCTGGCGCTGTCGCCTTTGTTCGTCGATGCCGATCTGGTCGATGCGGTGGCGACCGGCGGTCCGGCGGTCCAGGCCGCGGTCGCGAGCCGCGCGGCGCTGCCACGCTCGGTCGCCGCCGCAATCGCCGAAGTCGGCACCGCGGAAGCCTGCCTGGTGCTCGTTGAAAATCACGGTGCCGACTTGGCCCCACTGTCGACCGACCGCATCGTCGAGCGCTTCGGTCATCTCGCCGCGATTCGCGAGCCGCTGTTGGCGCGCGACGATCTCGCGGCGGCGACGCGCCAAACCCTTGTCGCCAAATTGTCGGAGACGCTCGCCGGCTTTCGTCGCCGGGCGCGCCTGGCTCGACCCCGATCACGCCCAGCGCATCGCGCGCGAGGCCTGCGAGAAGGCGACGGTCGCCATCGCCGCCGACAGCGCGACGTCGGAAGTTCGTCCGCTCATCCGCCATTTACGCGTAACCGGGCAACTCACGGCCGGCCTGATTTTGCGGGCGCTGCTCTCCGGCAATGTCGTGCTGTTCGAGGAGGCGCTCGCCGAGCTTGCCGACATGCCGGTCGCGCGCGTCTCGGGTCTCATTCACGACCGCGGCAATGCGGGTTTACGGGCGCTATTCGACCGTGCGGCGCTGCCGGCTTCGACCTATCCGGCGTTTAAGGAAGCGATCGAGGCGATGCGCGAAGGCGGCTTTGCCAGCGAGCCGGGCGACGCCGCGCGGCTGAAACGGCGGATGATCGAGCGCGTGCTGACGCGCTGCGAGGATCAGGACCTTGGCGAGCTCGAGCCGCTGCTGACGCTGTTGCGCCGCTTCGCCACCGAAGCCGCGCGCGAGGAAGCGCGTTTGTTCTGCGATGGGCTGGTGGCGGAAAGCGTCGAAGCCGAGGATTGCTCGGTCGCGGCTTGATCTAAGCGCCGGGAACCAGCGGCGGCGCGAAAATGTTTTCCAGATAATCCGGCCGGAAGCTGTTTTCCGCTTTCAGGAACTCGTCGGTGACTTCGCGCAGCCGCCTGGTCAGCGCGGTGGCGGCGTCGATGAGGTCGGGACGGGCATATTCGCGGACCACGGCGCGTATGGCATCGACGTGCTGGTCGACCAGCGACAGCGGAATCCGCTGCATGTCCGGCGTATGCTCGACGAGCCGGCACAGGCTTTCGGCGGCACCGACGACAGCGGGAAAACCGAACGTGCTGGCTTCGCCCTTGATGTCATGGGCGGCGCGGAAAAGTATGTCGTGGCTCTTCTGGGTGAAGCCGTCGCGCTTGACGTCCTGCCGCGCGGCTTCCAGCCGGTCGCACTCGGCCTCCATCCAACCGGAGAATTCGCTCGACAATTCCGCCAACGCCGCTTCGGCGCGCGCCACCGGATCGTCGATGACGTCGCCGGCCGGCGCCAAAACCTTGCGCAGCTCGTGCGGCGGCGTGATCACTTCGTAATCGGCGTAAGTGGCGACCGATGGGGTGTCGTCTTTACGACGGGACATCGCTAGTCATACTCCTGATCATCAAGCTCCTGGGCATCAGACCATCACCCGCGCCTTTTCGAGCAGCGGCTGTTGGCGCACCACCTCGGCCTTGCCGCCCTTGCGCCGTTCCGGGCCGACATAGTTCGGGTTGACGTTGCGGCGCCGATCCGGCCCGAAATAGGTTTTGGTTTTCACGAACGGGCGCGGATTGGCGACGACGTTGAAGATGCGCTCGTAGAGCGCCTTGGCGGAAATCGGCTTGGCGAGGAATTCGGTGACGCCGGCGTCGCGGGCGCCGATGACGCGCTTCTTCTCGGAATGGCCGGTGAGCATGATGATCGGCACGTAGGGGTTGGCGTTGGCGCCCTGCTGCCGGATCATCTGCGTCAATTCCAGGCCGTCGAAGATCGGCATCACCCAGTCGGCGAGCACGATGTCGGGCATGTAATGGGTGAAGGCTTCGAGGCCGGCGGCGCCGTCTTCGGCCTCGTACACTTCGCGCGTGCCAAAACCATGCAGCAGCGTGCGCAGAATGCGCCGCATATGCGCGTTGTCGTCGATGACCAGAAAGCGCAGCCGGTTGAAATCGATACGGACCATGCAAACTCCCGCGCGGCGCACGCCGGGGCGCACCTCCGCACGGTGAAAAGGTAAATATTTGTCCTTAATGCGCGGTTAAGAGTTTCGGCTGGATGGCCGGAAGCCGCGGATATGTGCGGTTTTTAGCGCTGCGCCGAACGGCCTGCCGGCTTAGCCGGCAAAGCCGTCTTCAGCCAGCCTTCGATGACGCCGGCGATGGCGTCGCTGTTCTTCTCCAGCATCATCATGTGGCCGTTGCCGTGGATGCCGCGGTCGGCGAGACGGATGAAGCTGTTGGTCACGCCGGCCTGGGTCAGGTAGGCGGCGGTGCAGTGATCGTAGGGGGCGTGATAGGACGCTTCCGATGAGATGATCAGGACCGGGATGTTCTTGAGGTTCGTAAGCTGGCGCGCCGGCTCGGCTTGCGACCAGCAGCGCACCAGATCGGGCTCGTCGGCCTTGTCCTGGCGCACGAAGGCGAGTTGCTCGCGGTCCTTGAGCGGCGGGTCGTAGGTGAGCGGCACGTCGCCGAGGCCGGACATCTTGGTCTTGGCGGCATCGGCGAACCAATCGGGCGCGCCCTTGAACTCGATTTCGTGGACCGGCGGGCCGTTCGGCTCGACGGCGACGATGGCCTTCACCAGGTTCGGCCGCTTGTCGGCGATCGGCCAGCCCATGGCGCCGGATTGCGAGTGGGTGAGCAGGATCGCCGGGCCGATCTTGTCGAGCAGCGCCGCGCCGGCGTCGCGATTGAGCTCCTGCTGCTTGGCGAAATCCTTCAGCGACGGAAATTGCGAGGCGTAGAACGCGTCGAAGATCGGATCGCCCGGCTGCGCCGCGCCCGGCCATTGGGTGTGCAGATGCGCTTGCGGCCACAGTCTTATAGCGCTCCGGCGCGGCGAAGCGCTGCAGCTCGCGCTCGAGCGTGGGCGCCGCGACGGCACCATAGCTGTCGGTCCAATAGCCGGAGCGCCCGCGCGCCACCTGATCGACCACATAGACGGCGTAGCCGCGGCGCAGAAAATATTGCGCCCAACCTTCGCGGCCGTCGGGCGTGCCGGTGAAATTGGTGCCAGTCTGGCTGCCGCCATGGATCATGACGATGGGGTAGGGGTGCAACAGCTTTTGCGGAATCTGGAATTCGGCATAAATCTGTCCGACCATCGGCGAGCCGGGCAGCGAAGCATCGATCTTGCCGCCGGCAAACAAATACCCGGATTTGGCGATGACCAGCGGCGGTTCGGCCGCTTCCGCATGCCGCGCCGTGCTCCAAGGCAGCGCCGCGAGACACGCCAGCCGCAATCCGGCGAATGATCGTCATGCGAAAAATTCTCTTCCGTCCTCAGTGTCCGAACTGTTCGCTCAGGATGCGCTCGTCGAGGCTGTGGCCCGGATCGAACAGCATGTGCATGTCGATGCTGCGATCCATGCTGATCTCGACGGAGCGCACCGAGCGCACCTCGTCGTGGTCGGCGACGGCGGCGACCGGGCGCTTGTCGGCCTCGAGCACCTCGATGGTGACCTTGGCGCGGTCGGGCAACAGCGCGCCGCGCCAGCGCCGCGGCCGGAACGGGCTGATCGGGGTCAGCGCCAACAGCGGCGCATCGATCGGAATGATCGGCCCCTGCACCGAGAGATTATAGGCGGTCGATCCGGCGGGCGTCGCCAGCAGCACGCCGTCGGCGACGAGCTGGGCGAGGCGTTCCTTGCCGTCGACCAGCACGCGCAGCCGCGCCGCCTGATAGCTCTGGCGGAACAGCGACACTTCGTTGATGGCGCGGTGACGGTGGATGCGGCCGGCGGCGTCGCGCGCGCGCATCAACAGCGGATGGATGACGCTGACATGTGCGGCCGAAAGCCGTTCGGCGAGGCCGTTCTCGGAAAATTCGTTCATCAGGAAGCCGACCGTGCCGCGATGCATGCCATAGATCGGCTTGCCGGAATTCATGAACCGTTGCAGGGTCGCCAGCATGAAGCCGTCGCCACCGAGCGCGACGACGACGTCGGCGGTCTCCGGCCGGGCTTCGCCGTAGCGGCGAACGAGCCGGCGCCGGGCCTGCTGCGCCGCCGGCACGTCGCTGGCGACGAAGGCGATGCGCTTGAAATGGGCTGCGGTCCGGCGCTTTGCCATAACGGGGTTCGCGGGTCGGGCTTTAAAACAGCGGCGGCGCGGCGCCACGGGAGGTCACTATGGAACGCGCGGTGTTCGTCTATACGACCTATCCATCCATTGTCGAGGCGGAGGCTGCGGGCCGCGCCCTGGTCGAGCGCCGATTATGCGCCTGCGTCAACATCCTTCCCGGCATGGTCTCGTTGTACTGGTGGCAGGGCAAGATCGACCGCGGCGACGAAGTGGTGATGATCATAAAGACCCGCGCCTCGCTTGCGGAAGCCGTGCGCGCCGCGGTCCGGCAGATGCACTCCTACACCACGCCTGCCATACTGGTGCTGCCGATCGAGAGCGTCGATCCGGACTACCACGCTTGGATCGTCGAGGAAACGCAAGGGGAGAAAACGTGAGCAAGCTCGCTGGCATCGTCCTGACGGTCTTCGCCGCAACCATCGCAGCGGTGGCGCCGGTCCGCGCGCAAACCTTTCCCGATCGGCCGATCAAGGTGATCGTGGCCTATCCCGCCGGCGGGCCGACCGACACGGTGGCGCGTCTCGCGACCCAGAATATTGCCGCACAACTCGGTCAGGGCATGATCGTCGAAAATGTCGCCGGCGCCGGCGGCAGGATCGGAACGCGCGACGTCGCGCGCGCGGCGCCCGACGGCTACACGCTGCTGCTTGGCGGCACCAACGACAACGCCATCGCGCCGGTGCTGTACAAGAGCCTCGACTACGATCCGGCGAAGGATTTCGTGCCGGTGTCGGCGCTGGCGACCGATTCGAACGCGATCGTGGTCAATCCGTCGGTGCCGGTGCATACGCTCGCGGAGCTTGCGAGCTACACCAAGGCCAATCCCGGCAAGCTCACGTCGGGCGCGACGCAAGGCATCGCGCCGCATCTGTTGCTCGAATTCATCCGGGTGCGAACCGGCGCCGACATGGTGTTCGTGCCTTATAAGGGGGCGGCGCCGGCCATCGCCGACGTGCTGGGCAATCACATCCAGGTCAATGCCAGCGCCAAGTCGGTGCTGCTGCCGCTGATCAAGGCCGGCAAGCTGCGCGCGCTTGCGGTGTCGAGCGCCGAGCGCTGGCCGGAATTGCCCGACGTGCCGACGCTGCACGAAAGCGGGCTCGACGGTTTCCCGACCGCGGTCTGGTTCGTGCTGATGGCGCCCGCAGGAACCCCGCCGGCGGTCATCACCAGGCTCAACGAGGCGGTCAACCTGAATATCTTGAGCGAGCCAGTCCGCGAAGGGATCAGAAAAATCGGTCTGGAACCCCACGTGCTTGCCCCGGACGTGCTGGCCAAGGTGATCGCCGACGAGACGCAGCTATGGCAAGGGGTGGCGCGCGAGACCGGCGTGCATCTGGAATGACATTTCCAATGAGCTTGGCGGCGAGGCGAGGGCGGCGCGATGCTTGAGACCGTCACCTTTGCGTCCGATGGACTGAACCTGTCCGGCGTCGTGCACGTGCCGGACGATTATCGGCCCGGCGAACGGCGGCCGGCGATCATCATGATGCACGGTTTTGGCGCCAACAAAAGCGGCGGCCCGGAATGGATCTGCCGGCAATTCGCCGCCTGGGGCTATGTGGCGCTGCGCTTCGACTATCGCGGCTGCGGCGACAGCGAAGGCGAGCGCGGCCGCGTCATTCCGGTCGAGGAGGTCGCCGACGCGCGCAATGCCGTCACCTATATGGCGGCGCGCGCCGACGTCGACCCCGAGGCGATCGCGCTGTGCGGATCGAGTCTCGGCGGCGGCGTCGCGGTGCAGGCGGCGGGGATCGATCCGCGGGTCGCCGCCGTCATCGTCGAGAACGGCGTCGCCAACGGCGAGCGCATGATCCGGAGCATGCATAGCGCGGAATCGTGGGCCAAATTCCGCGCGCTGCTCGACGACATCGCCGCGCACCGCGAGCGCACCGGCACGGCGAAGATGATCCATCGCTTCGATATTTTCGAAATGCCGAAAACGCTGCAGGTCAACCTGACCTCGAATGACTCGCTGATGCAGTTCACCGGCGAGACCGCGATCGGCTTCTTCATGTTCCGGCCGGAGGAATTCGTCGCCCGCATCGGCCCGCGGCCGATCCTCATCCTGCACAGCGCGACCGATACCGTGACCAATTACGAGGAGGCGTTCAGCCTGGTGCGGCGGGCCAAGCCGCCGGTGGAGCTGCATCTCCTCGATGGCGTCACCCATTTCATGTTCGTCAACGCCGATCCGCGCGTCGCGCTCACCTTGCGCAACTGGCTCGACCGCTATTTTCCGGCGCGACGATAGCGGGCTCGTCAAAAACAAACATCCTCCCCCGCGAAGCGGGGGAGGATGTTCGGAAAACAATTGTGATGAGTCCGGCTAGAATTTTTATTTGAGCATGATCTTATCCGAAAACCGGATTCCACTTTTCGGGATCATGCGTCTAGTACGTCCTGGTGCCGTCGATGACTTCCTTGAGCGCGACATATTCGCGGCATTCGGTGTTGCCGCAGATCATCGCGCACCTTTTCCAGGTCGTCCTTGGCCTTGAGCAGGTTGCCTTGCTCGGCCTGCCACATGCCGTAATAGGACCAGGTCAGGGCGTGGTTCGGATCGGCGGCCAGCGCCTTGTCGTACCAATATTTGGCGTCGTCGTAGCGGCCGAGCTTGCGGCTGGCGTAGCCGATCAGCGTGGCGACATCGACGTTGTCGTCGTAGCCCATGGCGCGCAGCGCCGCGATGCCGCCGACATAGTCGCCGTTGTCGTAGACCAGCGCGTAGGCCTTGTGCCAGTCGTTGAGGAATTTCTCGGCCGAGCCGCTCTTCTCCTTTTTGGTCTTGTGCTTGGTGGTCGTGGTGCCGGACGGCTGTGCGTTTTGCGGCGCCGGAGGCGCCGGGCTGTTGGTCTCGACGGCGGCGGCAAAGCGGGGCGCGCCGACGGCGACGCTCAGGACGATGGCGGCAAGCAAGGGGGTTTTGCGCATGAACTCCTCCCGGTTCGGGGTACCGCGATAAGAACACCGCCAGCATAGCGATTCATCCCGACGGCGGCACTAACGAAAAAGACTTGGCCTGACCGGAAAAAGACTTGGCATTACCGAAAGTTCACGTAGGTGAACGGTTTCCGCTGCCGCGCTTCAGGGTGCATTCAGTGCGCGCGGCGTAAATCTCTTCTCGACAATCGGCGCGACTCGCATTCGACGCCGTGAAACAAACGAGGAGAACACCATGTTGAGGAACTTTACCGCAGCCCTGATCGCGACCGCCCTGATCGCCGGCCCGGCACTCGCCGCGCAGCCTTCGAGCGATGCCGGCGCGGCCCCTGCTGCTGCGTCCGCCGCGCCTGCCATCACCAAGGGCCAAGCCACGCCCAAAGCGACCGACGCGCGCAAGCCGGCCAAGACCGTCAAGCACGCGCGGACCCATGCTCGGAGCCATGTGCGCCATCACGTCGCCCATGTGGCGAAGCCCGCCAAGGCCGCGAAGACCGTGAAGTCGTCTGCGTGACGGAATTGCTTGCGGCCCGGGATCTCAGGAACCAGTGATGAGGTCGGAGCCCGGATCGTATGCACCGACTTGCGGGCGTTCTATGTGCTCGCCGTTCGCCCGCAAGTCGGACCATAGTCGTCCCCGGCCGGACGCGGCGCACGCTGCCGCGCTCGAAAGCGAACAATAAATGCCGCGGGGATCAGGGAGGCCGGCCCAAAAAGCCGGCCTCCGATCTTTTTGCTCTGGAGCTACAGCGTCGGCTGCCACGGCACCGGAACGTGCTCGTAGCCGCTCGCGGTCTTGATCAGATGGCCGCAGGCCGGGAACGGGAAGTGATAGCCGGTCACCAGCATGCGGTCGGCTGCGGCGCGATCGAATAGTTTTTTGCGCGTCGCCACCGCGGCATCGCCGTCGATGTCGAAAGCGGCCTGCCAGTCGGGATGGCGCGCGAACACCGCCGGATGCTGCGCGGTGTCGCTCAGCACCATCAGCGACTGATCGCCGGAATGGACGGCAAAGACGGTGTGGCCGGGCGTGTGGCCCGGCCGCCGGCACCGTGACGATGCCGGGCGAAACCTCCTGGCCCGGCTCGTAGCGCGTCACCTGCTTGGCGATGTCGGCGAAAATCCGCCGCTGGTTGAGGAAGGTGAGTTTCAGATCCGGCGACGCCGCGTTCAAATTGGCGTCGTCCATCCAATAGGCCCATTCCGGCTCAGGCACCATGATCTCGGCATTGGGGAAGATGAGCGCGTTGTCCTTGTCCTTGATGCCGTTGATGTGATCGGGATGGAAATGCGAGATGACGATCTGGTCGACGGCTTTTGGATCGATGCCGGCGGCGGCCAGATTGGCGCCGATCATGCCGGCGGTCGGCGCGATCTGGCCGCCGGTGCCGGTGTCGATGAGGACGAGTTTCTTGCCGGTGTTGACGATCAGCGTGGTGAACGGCGTCTCGAGCTTGTCGTGCGGCATGAAGGCCGCATCGAGCGCGTGCTCGACTTCGGCGAACGGCGCGTTGCGGATGAACTTTTCCGTGATCGGCCGATACCAGATGCCGTCATAGAGCGCGGTCAGCTCGAACGACCCGATCTTGTAGCGATAGAGGCCCGGCGCCTGCTTGTCGGCCGGCGGCGCCGCGGCGGCGGCCGGATCGGCGCCGGCGACCAGGGCCGCGGAGCCGGCGAGGAGAGAGCGGCGGGTCAGCATCGGCGTCCTTTTGGCGGCCCCAAGGCAATGGTAGGAGTGCAATGCTAAGCATGGTTGCATTGCATTATGGCGAAAAACGCAAAGGGTTTCGCGCCCGTGCTCAAGTGTCGCTGGATCGTGTTGGCTGCTGTCCTTGCCGCTGCCGCCTCGGGCGACGCCGCCGCGCAAGGCGATGCCGGCATTTGCACCATCGCGACGACCTGCTCGGAGGCGTTCTTCCAGTGCGTTTCTACCCGCTGTCCGGCGTATCTGAACGCCGATTGCACGGCGCGCTGCAAATCGCAGTTCAACGGCTGCATGGGGTCGGGCGCCTTCGCCGCGCGCGACTGCCGGGGCAAGACGCTGATGCGCAAATAAGCCGCAAAACCGCATTGCCGATTGCGCCAATCGCATGTAGGACCTGCGCTTCTAGGACCTGGGCGCCACCGAGGAAGAAATCCGCAACATGTCGAAACAATCGCAGCGCGACGAAGCCGAGCGGCTGGTGCGAGAGGCGCTGGAGCGCAAGACCGTCGCCGTCAAGCAGGGCAACACCCGCATCGAAGCCATCTGCGGCAAGTGCGGCGCCCCCAACCGCGTCACCGCCGCCCCGGGCGAGACCCGCGTTGCCTACACCTGCAAGGAATGCGGGGATAAGCAGAAGACGTTGTAGGGCGCGGCCGCGACGAAAAGGCGCGATCTCGCCGCGGCCGAAAGTTGGTGCCGGGTGAGAGGATTGAACTCCCGACCAACGGTTTACAAAACCGCTGCTCTACCGCTGAGCTAACCCGGCTTGACCAAGAAAATCAGTGACTTAGCATTTTCGCCTCGGAGATTTTGCTCCGATTTTGCTCCGGGTTCAACGACGCGCCTTTTCGGGATGCTCGCGAATGAGCATTATTCCCTGACGCAATGTAAAGCGCTCCTGTGGCCACTCCGCGATTGCCGCATCAAACGCCGCACGCGCGAGAACGATCGATCCTGACGCAGCTACGGTCCATCGGATGTGGTCCGCGTGCCTGTCCCACAAGGCTCGACGCGATAGCTCTATGTTCGCGGATGGTCGTGCTGAAATTGGGGTTTGCTTAAGTTGCCGTAGCCAACTCGTCTACGCTTTCGAAATAAAGCTTCGAGGAACGGCCCCAAAGCTCGCCGCTTTGCGCGCGCAACTGCTCTAACAGCCCCAGGGTGTGGAGCTGCCCTTCCTCGTCTTGGCCCATGAGAACAAAACGAGAACATCAGGGGCCGAGTTCCAAGGTCCCCCAAGGACGTCTCCTTGATTCCGAGTTTCACTGCGCGCATACATTGTACGGCGCGTATTGCCTTGTCTACGTCTGGCTTCTGTCGCATTTTTGTTAGCTGGATTTTGCTGGGTCCATGCAACGGAATCTGAGGCAAAACTGGATACGAGACATTTTGGTTAGGCCAAGGAGAGAAAAGGAGCGTGCTGGTAAGCCGGAAACATTCGGGCAGGGATTATCGTGGCAGCAGATCAATTGGGAAGATACTGGTCGGCAATGGAATAAACGTTAGGCTTTTAAATGTTCGGTTGGCTGAAAGAGGGGAATGTGCGCTCACAGATAAGCCCAAGACTGTCGGCGAAGTCATGGATGCGTACGGAGCGCTTCTTTTTTGGTCCGTGGCCGGACGAGGCCTGGAAGGGCTCGTGGGGCGAAAATCCGCCCTATCACGCGCTGACCTTTGTGCTGACGCACCATCCGCGCGATCCGATCGAGATGGAAGGCGGCACCACCTTCATCTTCGTGACCAATGGTATCGAGGCGGCGTTGGACCAGGCGAAACAAGCCGCCAATGGTCGCGACGTGAAGATCGGCGGTGGCGTCGCGATGGCGCGTCAATATCTTCGCGCCGGGCTGGTCGATGAGCTGCATTTCGCCTTGTCCCCGGTCGTGCTCGGGCAAGGCGAAGCGATGTTCGCCGGGATCGACCTGCCGGCGCTCGGCTATCGCGTCACTGAACATCAGGCGACCGAGCATGCCACCCACGTCGTTCTCGGCCGATAGGCGTTCTACTGGCACCCGTTCAATTTCGCCGAAGAGGCCTGAAGTTCGCTATTGGCCAGATTCTGTTGAAAAACTCCAAAGTTGAACAACAACAAAATATCGCGAAAATCCCGTCGCGACCGATATTCGGCAATAGAATGCCTTGTAGGGAGCTTAAGAAGCCTTGGGTTGGAAGTCAGGCTAGTCGGGTGGGGCCCCATACAAATTTCGGACGAACGCACCAGCGCCTCAGAAAAAGTTGCATTCTTCGCAAGAACGGACTTTTTCAACAGAATCGGACCTTAGCTGCTGCGATGGCGGGCGCCTCCCGTAGCAGCTTTCGGGGGCATGGCAGTCGCGTCGCCCGCGAAATGGCGCGCCAATTCAAGCCACCATCGCGTGAGGGCATGGACGTCCAGCGCCATCTTCTGTTCAACAGGGCCAGTAACGATCAGCCGCTCTAGATAGTCTTTCACGTTCATGTTTTGCCTCCGCTCGTGATGCTCCTGGGGATTGTCATATGTAATAATTGTAGAGGAAGAGAAACGCTTGCGAGATTGCAGCGGATGCGGCGCATAAGGCCGCTCGGCCGTTCCAAAGTGATTGATGGGTTGGGAGGTCTTCTGGGGAGACTTTGGTTGCGGATTTGAAAGGGGAGTAATTGTACGGCCGTGTGCAGATGCCATCCAAAAGGCTCCGGCCATCAAGGAAAAGCCGACGACAAGAAAGTTGAGGAAGAAAATGATGAATTCGGCGAGCGAATGATGGATCATTTGACTTGCCCTTGGCTGACGCCAGCTGGTGAAGCCGGTAGGGCAACTTATACACGGGTCTAAGCTGTGTGGATGGTCCTGGCTAGCGCTGTTGACAGCTAAGGCCAAAGCAGTTCACGTAATTCCACACCTCGTTGATTTTTTGCTGAGAGGTGTAATCCATGATTGATCAACAGCCGCCCCACGGGCTCTTTTTGAAGTGGGGCAAATTTCAGATCGGCGCCTTTGGCATTCCTGCCGTTGCCACGGTGCTGGCCACGGTGCTGCTGGCGTTTTGGGGGCGGTGGACCGGGCTGTGGTAGGGCAGTGCCGCCGCTACCATGGTCACTGGCGGACGTGCTGGCGCCGGCCGGTGGTTGGGCGCCCTGGCAGACCAGCACAGCCCTCCCAGGGTAGGCGTTACCCCAACGCTTACCCCAAGCGATTTTTGAAAATGGCCGGTGCGGCGTTTTCTGCTAGAAGTGACTAGTTTTATTGGTGCCGGGTGAGAGGATTGAACTCCCGACCAACGGTTTACAAAACCGCTGCTCTACCGCTGAGCTAACCCGGCTACTGAGCGAAAACACTTATGTCTCAGAGGCATTTACGTCAACGGGCTGTGCCTCTCCGATAAAGGACGTATCGGGAAATGACAGAGCGCGGTGCGCGGCGTTGACGGTTCTTGCGGGAACGCTGCCGATGCATTTCCCGCCCGTTTCATAGGCTGGAGCCCGAAAATTTGACCAACTAATTTTGCGTCAGCTCCTTAAGTCGTCGGTCCGCTACTCCCCGACGTCATGGCGCGACAGATTCCGTTTCGTCAGCCGGTCCCAGATGCTGGCGAGGAGGCCTTCGGGATTATCGCTGTAATGCGGCAGGTCGACGCGGCTGATCTTGGCGTCGATCAGGGTCGGCCGCCCCGACGCCAGCGCCGCGGCGAGCGCCTTTTCGAAGTCCTGCTGCGTGTCGACCGCATAACCGTCGGCGCCGCAGGCGCGGGCAAAGGCGACATAGTCGGGATTGTCGAACGAGACCAGCGCGGTCTCTTTGTACATACCGAGCTGAGAGAGTGTGATCAGCTTGTACTCGCCGTCGTTGAAGATCACCCAGATCACCGCGATGTTGTGCTGGACCGCGGTGGTCAGCTCGAAGCCCGCCATCAGATAGCAACCGTCGCCGACGGTCGCGATCACGGTCCGGTCGGGCTGCGCACATTTCACCCCCAACGCGCCATTGGTGCCCATCGCCATCGGCCCGTAGCTGGGCGGCTTGCGGAAGTTCTGGCCGTCCTTCAGCGTGAGATAATAAGCGGCCCAGGCCATATGGACGCCGACGTCGGCCATGACGACGCCGCGTTCCGGCAGCATCCGTGAGATGGCCTCGATCATCCGCGCCGGGATGGATCTTGGGGCCCAGCTCCACCAGCCGGTCCACCGCCCTCTGCAGGTCGAAATCGGCCCCACGGAACGATTTGGGCTTAACCGGCCCGACGCGGCCGTCCAGCGCCTTGAGCAGCGCCGCCATGGCGAGCTTGGCGTCGCCGACGATGCCGTAATCCGCCTTGTAGTACTTGTCGTTCTCCTCCGGGTCGACGTTGATGCAGACGAGCTTGCGGTTCTCGAACAGGTCCGGGCGGAAGTCGAACGTGCCGTACTGAGAGAAGGAGTTGCCGAGCGCGACCACCACGTCGGAATCGAGAAACACCTCCGATGCCGATTTGTGGCCGGAGTTGCAGAACAGGCCCATCGCCAGCGGGTGGTCCTCGGCGACGACACCCTTGCCGTCCATCGTCGTGACCAGCGGCACCTGGTAGCGCTCCATGAAGGCGCGAACCTCGGGCCCGGCGCCGGCGCGGATCGCGCCATAGCCGGCCCACAGCACCGTCTGCTTGCCGGCGCCGATGGCTTGCGGCGAGGAAAGCGGCGGCGCTTTCGATCTCGGCCGGCTTGGGCGCCACCGGCCGCCTGTCGATCTGGGGCGGGCTGTAGTTGGTGACCTGGAAAGTCGGGGCGGTGATGTTCCACGCGATCGCGACCTGGACCGGGCCCGGCCGCCCGGTCAGGGCGACCTCGACCGCCTTGTGCATGATCGGGACGACGTCCTCGAGCTTCGTGATCAGATAATTGGCCGGCTTGCCGGTCGTCGGGTCCTTCTTGACGACGGCATCCCAGACCATTCTGGAATCGGGGGTGCGCACCAGCCCCGATGTCTCGTTCGCCTGGCCGCGCCCGTCATAAGCCATGGTCGCATAGCCGGTGATCGCGATCAGCGGCAGGGAACCGTTCAGCGCCACGCACACGCCCGACATCAGGTTGAACGCGCCAGGGCCGGCGGTCGAGAAGCAGACACCGAGCTTGCCGCTGAACAGGGCGTAGCCGCAGGCCATGAACGACGCGTTCTGCTCGTGCTTGGGGATGATCCCCCGCACCCCCTCGGCCTGGGCGACTGCGATCTGCATGCCCATCGACTCCTCGCCGGCGCCGCCGAAGATGACATCGACGCCGACATCCTTGAGCACCGCGACAATGGCTTCATGAACCCGCATCACCGCCTCCCAATAGAATCCGCCCGGAATCGTGCGCGGCTATTCCCGACTTAAGCCGACCGAGTTCCAACCATTCCCCGAGACGAAACGCGTGTTTCCGGGATAAGCGTTGACCTCGCCGTAGGGGACCTCGCCCGGGCCTCGTATTGGAGTCGAGCCGAATGCCCGTGTCTATAGGCTGGCAAAACCAATTTTCTGGCAAAACCAATTTTGCGCGCATCGTCGCGGAACTTCTCGCAACAAACGCGCGGATTTTTGCATCCCAGCACATTAACAAATAAGGCGCTCACGCCGCATTTTTCGCGGTGAATCAAAGGGGCCAAAATTTGGCGGCGCGTCCCATAAGCAGAAGTCGAGTTATGCAATCGCGGGCCGTGTGAATGACTCCATCGGTGCTATGACGCCTCTCGCTTTGCGTTGCTTGACCCCGCCATCGCCTCACGGTGTTGGCGGGGTTTTCATTTGCCAATGACGGCAGCGCGGGCGTCGTAAAAGTAACGAGTAGGAGTCAATCGCATGAAGTTCACGACAATCTCGGTCGCCGTTGCGGCCATGTTCGTGTTTGCGCAATCGGCACAAGCGCGCGAGCATTATCGCCATCATCGGTATCATGCCGCGCATTATGCCCGGCATCATTCGTCGCCAGGATACGGCGATTATGGCGCGCAAAACATGTTTGCAGACAATGCGCGAAGCGATTTGCGCCGAAATTACGCGAGCCAAAATTATTCATATCAAGGTTATCCAGAACCAAGCGCCTATGGCGGCCAAATCGGTGCCCATATCGGCGGGCGTCCGTCGGCGTGGTGCGGTTGGGAGATGCGGCAGCTGGTGTCCGGCGATCCGGGCCCCGCGTTCAACCTGGCGCGCAACTGGGCGCATTGGGGACAGGCCGGACCGGCCGGCGTCGGCGCGGTCGTGGTCTGGTCGCACCACGTCGGCAAGATCGTCGGCCAAGAGGACGGCAAATGGATCATCGAATCCGGCAACGACGGCAACCGGGTTCGCACCCGGCCGCTCTCGATCGCCGGCGCCATCGCCATTCGCTGGGGATGATCGGATCGCTCCATACTGAGACGTTCAGATAAACGCGCGCGAGGGCCGCTCGGGAAACCGGGCGGCCCTTACTCGTCGTGCACCTCGTGCACGGCAACCACGCCGCGGCGCCAATAGCCGGCGGCGCGCGTCCATTTCGGATTGGCGCCGTGGTCGGCGATCAGTTGCCGGCGCAGCGCCTTGGCGGTGAGCGACTCGCAGGCGACCCAGGCGTAGTAATCGCCGGCCGGCAGTTTCAGCGTCGACAACGTCTTCGCCAGCGCGTCGCTTGCGCCGGCCGCGCGCGCCGTTGCGGTGCGCCCAGGTGACGGTCGCGTTCGTTTTGGTCTCGAAGGCGATCTCGTCGGCCGCACCGTCGACCTCGCCCATGACGACGACCCGCGTGTCCCGCCGGCAGTTCGGCGAGCCGCCGCCCGATGGCGGGCAGCCCGGTCTCGTCGGCGATCAGCAAATGCCAATCGTATGTGGTCGGGATGATGAAGGAGCCGCGCGGGCCGCCGATCGACAGCGTCTGGCCCGGCTGCGCCTGCTCCGCCCAGCGCGTCGCCGGCCCGGCGTCGTGAATGGCGAAGTCGATCGCGAGCGTATTCTTGATCGGATCATAACGGCGCGGCGTGAAATCGCGCCCCAGCATGTTGGGCGCGCCTTCGGCGTTGGTGGTGCCGTCGGGGAAGAACAGTTTTATGTGGTCGTCGAAGCCGAGGCTCTTAAAACCTTCGAGATCGCCGGTCAGCGTGACGCGGATCATGTGGGCGGCGATCTTTTCGACCTGCTTGATCGTCAGCGTGCGCCGGCGCGGCTCGTGACGCACGCGCTGGGGGCTGCGCGGATCGGCCGGCGGCGCGGCGACCGCGTGGGTCGCCGCTGGGGCGGAAGTGGACATTGCAAAAAAGCTCCGACGTGTTGGCTGTTGTACCGGGCAGTTTACGCGTCAACTCTGCGTTTCATCCGGTGGCGGATTGGTATCATCCGGTGCGGGATCCATTTCGGCGCGCCGGGCCTTACGCAGCGCGGTCTTCTCGTCCTTCTTGAGCTGTTTTTCCTCGCTGCGCGTGCGTGCCGTTCGCGCTCGCTCGGCGCGATCTCTTCCGTAGTTCGGCTTGAATGCCATTGCGACGCTCGCTGGTTGATTCCGCACTAATGGGCGTTATATATGCATCCTGCGCTGCCGTCGCAGCACCATATGGTTGCATCGAATTCCATCAAAATCTTAACGGCGCGGATAATCAAGCTCGCATGGCGACACGGCAACAGCGAATCGGCGACTTCACCCATGATGGCGTGCCGCCGGCGGACCAGCCCCTTGAGCTCCTGTGCGAGGATCACGTCGGCACCTATGTCGTTCCGTTCCTGTGCCGATGGAACGAGCGGTGCTTGGCAAAGCGTGGCGACAAGCACCCCCATCGAAGTCACAGTGCTTGGCTGGCGCGCGCCTTGAAGGCATGGGGTGTAACCTTGGGGTGTACCTTGAGCTTTCCGGTCCACGGCAGGACAAACGAGGTCGAGAGAAATGGCCGGCTTTAAAAATCCGAATTTAGTCGAGCGGCAGGAGGCTGCCGCCAAGGCCAGGAAGGCGGCACTGGAGAAGTTTCTCGCCAAGGCCGCCGATCCGGCGCTCGCCGAACGGCTGACGGCGCGAACAGCGGGCGCCGCCGAGCGCAAGGCGGTCAGAACTGTCCGCGAGGCCGAAAAGGCCGAAACCAAAGCGCGCGATGCCGAACGCGCGCTCAAGGCGGAGCGCGACGCCGCCTTACAGGCCGAGCGCGACAAGGCCGAGCGCGCCGAGCGTGAGCTGGCGTTGCAAGCCAAGCAAAAGGCGGACAGGGACGCCCGCTATGCCGCCCGCAAATCCAAATCGAAGCGCAAATAGCTGAGGTCATCCATGGCTGCGGCACGTCAGTTGCGCCTCGGCGCCTTCATGCGGCCGGCGTCGATCCATACCGGCGCGTGGCGCTATCCCGGCGCCTGGCCGGACATGAATTTCAACTTCGCCCATATCAAGCAATCGATCCAGGCGCTGGAGCGGGCGAAGTTCGACGCGTTTTTCATGGCCGACCATATGGCCGTGCTCAACATGCCGATGGATGCGCTCAAGCGCAGCCACACCTCGACCTCGTTCGAGCCGTTCACGCTGTTGTCGGCGCTTGTCGCAGGCGACCGAGCGCATCGGGCTCGTCGCCACCGGCTCGACCACGTTCGACGCGCCCTATCACATCGCGCGGCGCTTCGCCTCGCTCGATTGGATCTCCGGCGGCCGCGCCGGCTGGAACATCGTCACCACGTCCAATCCGGACGCCGCGCTCAATTTCGGCCTCGACGAGCATATGGAGCACGGCGAGCGCTATCGCCGCGCGCGGGAGTTCTACGACGTCGTGACCGGACTGTGGGACAGCTGGGCCGACGATGCCTGGGTCCGCGACGTCGAGGACGGCGTCTTTTTCGATCCGGCGAAAATGCACGTGCTCAATCACAAGGGCAAATATTTCTCGGTGCGCGGCCCGGTCAATATCGCCCGCCCGATCCAGGGCTGGCCGGTGATCGTGCAGGCCGGCGCGTCCGATTCCGGCCGCCAGCTCGCGGCGGAGACGGCGGAAGCGGTGTTCACCGCGCAGAGCGATCTTGCCGTCGGCCAAAAATTCTATGCCGACGTCAAGGGCCGCATGGAAAAGCTCGGCCGCGCGCGCGATCACATGAAAATCCTGCCGGCCTGTTTCGTCGTGGTCGGCGATACGGTCGAGGAGGCGAAGGCGCAAGCGCGCCAAGCTCGACAGCCTGGTCAATTACGCCAACGCCATCGCTTCGCTGTCGATCGCGCTCGGCCACGACGCCTCGAAATTCGATCCCGATGGGCCGCTGCCGGAAGTCCCCGAAAGCAACGCGTCGAAGAGCGGGCGCGAACGCGCCATCGCGATGGCCAAGCGCGAGAACCTCACCGTGCGGCAGCTGGCGCAACGGCTCGGCGGCTATTCCGGCCTCGCCATGGTCGGCACGCCGACGACGATTGCCGACGAGATGGAGGAATGGCTCGAGACCGAAGGCTCCGACGGCTTTACGATCATGTTTCCGTATCTGCCCGGCGGTCTTGAAGACTTCGTCAATCAGGTCGTTCCCGAATTGCAGCGCCGCGGCCTGTTCCGCCGCGAATACGAAGGCGCGACGCTGCGGGAGAATTTAGGCCTGCCGCGGCCGACGAATCGGTTCTTTCAGAACTGATGGGCGCTATTATTGGACGGCGGCGAAGTCGGTCGCGTCGAAACGGACCCGCTGCTCGGCGCTGAGCTTGGTTTCGAAATCGGCCAGCGCGGTCTGGATAGAGACCAGCGCCCGCCACGTCGCGTCGAGGCGGGCTTCGATTGCTTCCAATCGTGCCAGCGGGTCGCCGGGCAACGACAACGCACAATTGGCATCGAGCTGGTTGGCTGCGTTGCGGAAGGCCTGCTTGAGACCATCCATCGCGTCGCGCTGGGCGTCGGTCGGCTGCACCGCGAGCGAAATCTGCTCGATCGAGGCGTCAACCTTGGTCGGCGCCGCTGCGCAGGCCGGCGCGACAATGTTGGCGCGATCGGGGTGCACGGCGGCTGCCGCCGTCGCAAGCGGCACGCCGAAGCGGGCGCGTTGCGTGTCGTTCAGCGATTGCTCAAGCTCCTGCAAGGGCGGGCGGACAAAATCGAGCGCCTCGGCAAGTTTTTCGATCTGCCATTCCAAGAGCTGCAGTCGCGCGGCCGGATCTTGTGGAATCTCGCTTGGGCAGGCTTTGGCCAAATAGTCGGAGGCAAAGCCGAGCGCGCCGGCGAGCTTTTGCATCTGTTGCAACTGGTTGCCGTTCGGCCTGATTTCGGCGCGTATGCGCTCGGCGACGGCAGACTGGCGATTGGGCTGCGGACACTGCGCCGCGGCCTGATCCGGTGGCGTTTTTGCGAACGCCGTCTGCAAAATGGCGTCATAGCTGAACAGCTGTGGCGACGACGATGGCGGCGAAAAGATTTCGTCATAGACCGCCGGCAAGGCGAGGACAGGGTAGAGCAGCGGCGACATCAGGCCTTGCGACGCTGCCGCTTGCGATCCTGTCGCCCGTTGCGCGGGCGCGGCCGTCTTGAGGCTCGCCTCATCGCGTAGCGCGTGGGCACCGTGATGACGATGCCGGTAGCCGAAATACGGTATGCCGACATAGAATGGCCCGATACGCAAACCAAAGGCCAAACCTGGCGACGGAGCAATGGCGGCTGCGGCAAGCGCGGCAATCGCAACGAACGTAGTGATTTTCCGCATGGTAAGGCACCCAAAAAATAGCGCCCGCAATGGTAGGCGAGTATCAACGCGCTCAGGGGTGAGACGGTTCCATGGGATTGGTGCTTGGCGCGGGCTCACCCTGCCGCTTGTCGCCCAAGCGTAGCAACGGCACCAGCACGAAGGCAAACGCCGTGAACGCCGCCGATATCAGCACCAGCGGCCGGATATTGTGGTCGAACATGTGGGTGTAGAGAAAAGAGCCGACATTGTCGGCGGCCGACGACGCCAGATTGATGATCGACATCAGCACGGCGAAAGCAAAGCCTTCGGCGCGGGGCGGGCAATAATCGGCGGCAAGTGTCAGTGTCGCCACCGTGGCTAGCATTGCCGAAAATCCCGAACAGAAATAAATGACCGCGGCGGCAACTTCGTTCGACAGCAACACGAACGCCGCCGTGGTCAGCGTGCCGAGCACGATGCTGAGATTGAGCAGGTTCTTCAGTGTCAATTCGCCGAGGACCTGGCGGTAGAGCAGGGCGCCGAGCACCCAACCCGCCGACGAGATCGAGCCGAGAATGCCGATATAGCCTTGCGAGAAATGCAGGCTGTCGGTCATGGTGAAATAGAGCGGCGTGCTCAATCCGGGGCTGAAATAGTAGAGAAACATGAACGCGGCGACGAGCCACAGCTCGCGTCTATGGAATGACGTCTTGAGGCCGGCGAGTGTGTTTTTCATGCCTTGAAGATTGACGGAGACTTTCTGCTCGGGGACCAGAAACCAAGCCCCGGCGATGACGGCAAGCGGCGCCACCGCGATGATCGCGGCGGCGCTGTGCAGCGCTCCAGCCGGCGACAGATGCTGAACCAACTGGCCGCCGCCGACCGCGGCCGCCATCGCGGCAATGTTGAACCACAGCCATTGCTGATTGACGAAGGTACCGCTCTCGTGCAGGCGCTGGCCGTTCTCCACCAGCACGGCGCCGCACAGCGTGCTCGATATCGCCATCGTATAAGCGGTGATCATGAGCGGGATGAAGAGGTCGCCCGGCGCCGTGAGTTGCGTCACCCAGACGAAGCCGATGATGGCCGCGACATTGACGAGCAGCAGGTAGCTTTTGCGCCGATAGCCGAACAGCGGCACGAAATCGGAAACCAAGCCGTAAAGCGGCTTGATGATCCAGGGCAGGTTGAACAGCGTGATGAAGCCGGTGATCTGCAGCGGCGTCCAGCCCTGCGATGCTTTGAGATAGTAATTCAGCGGCTGCGCGATCAGGCCGCCGATCTGGCCGAGACCCTCGACGACATAGACCAGGGCGAAGAACAGCAGCAGATGGTCGAAAGCTTTCCTGTCGTCCGTCACGCTCGAGGTCTGTGGCTGTGTGATTTCGTCATTCATTGGATCGATGCCGACTGCCGCGAGCGCCTGTTCGAGGATTAGGTATCCGGTATAGCATTGGCGATGACTGTCGCAATCGCATAAGGCCGATCATCGAGGGAGGAACACCATGACTCATGCACTCAAAATGTCGCTGGTCATCGCAGCGAGCGCATTCGGCGCATCGGCGGTATTCGCGCAAACGCTGCCGACGCATCGCATTCCCGCGGCGCTCGCGACCGAGGCGGCGAGCGAGGCGGTCGCAGCGTGCGCCAAGGGCGGCTACAACGAGACCGTGGTCGTCGTTGACGCCGACGGCGCCACGATCGCGGCGGTGCGCGGCGACGGCGCCGGCATCCACACCCTCGATAGCGCCCACGACAAGGCCTATACCAGCGTCACGTTCAAGAACGACACGATGGTTCTGGCCGACCGCGCCAAGGGCGACGGTCCGATTGGCCCGCTCGCCAAGCTGCCGCATATCCTGTTCTTTCCTGGCGGCGTGGTGATCAAGCTGAACGACGAAGTCATTGGCGCGATCGGCGCCGCCGGCGCGCCCGGCGGCAATCTCGACGACAATTGCGCGAAAGCGGGCTTGGAGAAGATTCGCGACCGCTTGAAGTGACGCGGTTCGTCTCACACGCTGGGTATCGCGTGCAGAACCGGGAACAACATCCCGGCCAAGGTCGGCGGCCATGGGATCGCCAGCAGCTGATCGAACACCACATAGATCAGCGCCACCACGCTGGCGGCCATCGGTATGACGATCTTCCACGGCTCGCGGCCTTCGAAGCGCATGAAGGAGATGATGAAGACCGGCACGGTCGGAATAAGCCCGATCAGCGCCATGCAGGCGGCGAAGCCGGCCATCCAGCCGAAGAACAGAAATCCGCGGGTGAGGATGATCTTGGTGGGCAGGTGCGCGGTCTTCGACGCGATATCCATGTGGATTTTTTGCGATCTTGCCGGCAACGACGCCGCCGCCGTCGCGCTCGTGCAGGCCGAACACGTCGTTGATCAGGCTCAACGAGCAGAACAGGATCGCACCGGTGCCGACGATGGTGGGAATGATGCGGGCGGCGAAGGACCAATCGAGCGATGCCGACGATCATGGCGATGAACAGGCATAGCAGCGCAGCGGGAAACAGATTCTCGGGCGAAAACATCGGATGGCCCCATTGCGAGACCATCTTTTTCACGCCGCCGTGGGTGCGGATGTCCGCCAACAGCGGCCGCAACAGCGACAGCCCCGCCATGATGAACATGACGACGACGAACGGGCGGAGCATCCAGGAGATGCCGTAGCGCTGGATCGAGATGAACATGTAGCGCTCGATCGTCTCGCCGAGGATGAAGCCGAGCACGAGCGGCGGGCGCGGCCATTTGAAGTGCTTCATCGCCCAGCCGAGCATGCCGAAGAACATCAGCGAGAATAGATCGCCCCAGTTCCGCGATGCCTCGAACGCGCCGATATAGATCAGGCTCAGCACGCCGGGCATGAACAGCGTGTAGCGCAGCGTCGCTATCTTCGCGAGCTGGCCGCTGAACAGAAAGCAAAGCCCGGAGCCGAGGATGTTGGCGATGGCGATGCTCCACACCATCGAATAGGTGATGTCGAGGTGCTTGGTCAGCATTTCCGGCCCGGGCACCAGGCCGTGAATCAGAAACGCGCCGAGCAGGATCGCCATGCCGGCGCTCGACGGCACGCCGAAGGCGACGGTCGGAACCAGCGCGCCGCCTTCGCGGGCATTGGTCGCGCTTTCGGCGGCGATGACGCCGCGCACGTCGCCGGTGCCGAAGGTCTGCGCTCGCGCCTTTCTCGGTGCGCAGCGCGTGGCCGTAGGAGATCCAGTCGATCACCGACGCGCCGATGCCGGGAATGGCACCCATCGCCGCGCCGATCCACGAGCAGCGCAGGATCAAGAACCAATGTTTCATGCAGTCCTGCACGCCGAGCAGCATGCCGGTCTTGGTGTCGAGCGTCATGCCCTCCTGGACGACCGCCATGCGGCCGATGGCGAGATCGCACAGCTCCGGCAGCGCGAAAATGCCGAGCGTGAGCGGCACCAGCGGCAAGCCGTCCCACAGATACAACGTAGTCCATGGTCCAGCGCAGCGTGCCCGACTGCGGGTCGGTGCCGATCATCGACAGCATCATGCCGAAGCAGGCGGCGGTCAGCCCGCGCAGCGGCGCATTGCCGGACAGCACCGCGACCATGGAAATGCCGAACACGGCGACGCCGAGCAGTTCGGGCGAGCCGATATAGAGGATGATCGGGCGCAGGATCGGCAGCGCGACCGCCATCAGCAACGCGCCGAACAGTCCGCCGATCAGGGCCGCCATGTAGGAGGCGCCGAGCGCGCGGCCGGCCTCGCCGCGCCGCGTCATCGGATAGCCGTCGAGCGTCGTCGCCGCGGACGCGGCATGGCCCGGTGCGCCGAACAGGATTGCGGCGATCGGATCGGCGGTCGTGGTGGTGGCGCCAAGCCCGAGCAGCAGCGCGAACGCCGTCGGCGGATCGAGATTGTAGGTGAACGGCAACAGCAGCGCCGTGCCGGCGATGCCGCCGATGCCGGGCAGAATGCCGAGCGACAGGCCCATGCACACGCCGCCGAACAGATAGAGCATGCGGGTGGGGTCGAGGATAATGAGCAGGGCATGCGCTGCGGAATGCAGCATGTCCGTTTCCATTGACGCTCCTCGCTGGCGGGACGGTCACGATCGCCACGACTGCCGCACGCGTTGCCGGCAAACGCAATCGGCCTTGAGGAGCCTCATTGCCCCCACGCTGACCGGCGGGATGTTAGTGGACTATTCCGGCGCCGGCCAGCGCGGCGGGGCGCCGCAGCGCGTTCGCCGCCGCAACCCACCTGACAGGCGGGCGAAGACGGACTAGGATTGCGACGATGTCGCAACGTCAGCTCGAGGGAGCCTGCGATGAAGATCGTCCAGTACGATGACGCCGAATGGAAGCGCGGCCTGCAGCATCGCGGCGGCACGTTTCACTACCGGCACCTGCTCAACGGCACGCCCGGCACGCTCGGCAATTTCCAGTTCAATATCGGGCAGCTCGAGGGCGACTTTGCCTCGCCGCGGCACCGGCACAATTTCGATCAGTTCCGCATCCAGCTCGAAGGCACGATGAATTTCGACCGCAACGGCAAGATGGCGGCGGGCAGCGTTCGGCTATTTCCCGGAAGGCGCGCCGTATGGGCCGCAGAGCTCGGAGGGCACCTCGGTCACCGCGGTGCTGCAATTCGGCAGCGCCAGCGGCTCCGGCTACCTGTCGCGCGAGGAAGTCTATGCCGGCACCGAAGAGCTGAAAAAATTCGGCACCTTCGAGGGCGGCATCTTCCGCCGCCATGACGACGTCGAGGGCCGCCGCAATACCGACGGCTATCAGGCGATCTGGGAGCACATGAACGGCCAGCGCATGGAATATCCGAAGCCGCGCTATCGCGATCCGATCATGCTCGATCCCGCCAACTACGAATGGCTGCCGGTCGACGGCATGCCGGGCGTGTCGGAAAAGCCGCTCGGCACCTTCACCGAGCGGCAATGCGGCGCGTCGATCATCAAGCTTGCCCGCGGCGCCACCTATCGCGCCGGCGAACGCAGCGTCTATCTGGTGCTGTCGGGTTCGGGCATCGCCCATGACGCGCCGTACCGGCAGTACACGGCGCTTCATCTCGACGACGGCGAAGAAGCCGACATCGTGGCGCGCGACGAGACGCAGATCGTGCGTCTCGTGTTGCCCGATCTGTCCGGCCTGCAGGCGCAGCGCCCGGCGCAGGTCGAAGCCGCCGAGTAAGATGCCGCTGCCGTCGCTCTATGTCTCGGGAGACAAGCCGCGTGAATGGAATATTACGCGCGCTGCGGCGTATGGCGCCGCACTCGGCATCGTCGCCGGATTGCTCAAGACGTTCGGTCTCACGCACCAGGCGATCGCGACGAGCGTTGCTGAAATCGCCGGCGCGGCACTTGGCTTTGCGCTGTTGTGCGCGGGCGCAACGGCATTGCGCAATTTCATCGCGCGACGGCTGATCTGGCCCGAACTCCAATAAACAAAAAAACTCCCCCGTGGCACGACGGCCTGACGGGGGAGGGCAAGACGAGGTGCGGGACGGCTGACGCCGCCGTCCCGCTTTTCGCTTACATTTTCGTGATGTCGCGGTCCTTGGTCTCGGGCAGGAAGATCAGCCCGATGACGAAGCTCATCGCCGCAATGCCTACCGGATACCAGAGGCCCGAATAGATGTTGCCGGTCGTTGCGACGATGGCGAACACGGTGGCCGGCAGGAAGCCGCCGAACCAGCCGTTGCCGATGTGATACGGCAGCGACAATCCGCTGTAGCGGATGCGGGTCGGGAACAGCTCGACCAGCCACGCCGCGATCGGCCCGTACACCATGGTCACATAGACGACCAGGATGACGAGCAGCAGTATCGTCATCGGATAGTTGATGTCGTTCGGATCGGCACTCGCCGGATAGCCGTGGGTCTTAACCGCGGCGGCGATTGCCTTGGCCAAGTCCGGTGTATCGGCGGCGAGGGTTTGATCGCCGATCTTCACGCTCGCCTTGGTGCCTGCCGGCGCGGTGACGTTGGTGTAGTTCACCGACAGACCGACCAGCGCGGCTTTGATGACATCGCAGCCGGTGGTGAACTTCTGGACGCCAGTCGGATTGAACTGGAACGAGCACTCGGCCGGATCGGCCGTGACCGTCACCGGCGCATTGGCGAGGGCCGCTTCCAGTTTCGGATTGGCGAAGTGGGTGATGCCCTGGAAGAGCGGGAAGTAGGTCGCGACCGCCAAGGCAAAGCCGGCGAGAATGATCGGCTTGCGGCCGATCCTGTCGGACAGCGCGCCGAACAGGATGAAGCACGGCGTGCCGATCAAGAGCGACAGGGCGATGAGAATGCTCGCCGTGACGCCCGAGACCTTCAATGTCTGGGTCAGGAAGAACAGCGCATAGAACTGTCCGCCATACCAAACCACGGCTTCACCGGCCGTGGCGCCCAAGAGCGCAGCGAGCGCGATCTTGGCGTTGCTCCACTGGCCGAACGCTTCCGTCAGCGGCCGCTTCGATTGCTTGCCTTCCTCGACCATGCGCCGGAACAGCGGCGATTCATTGAGCTTGAGCCGGATCCAGATCGATACCGCGAGCAGGATCGCCGACAGCAGAAACGGAAGGCGCCAGCCCCAGTCGCCGAATGCCGCTTCGCCCATCCAGGTGCGGATGCCGAGGATGAGCAGGATCGCCATGAACAGGCCGAGCGTCGCGGTGGTCTGAATCCACGACGTGTAGTAGCCGCGCTTGTTGGCCGGTGCGTGTTCGGCGACGTAAATCGCCGCGCCGCCGTATTCGCCGCCGAGCGCAAGCCCTTGGATCAGGCGCAAACCGACCAGGACGGTCGGGGCGAGGATGCCCCAGGTCGCATAGCCGGGCAGCACGCCGATGAAGAACGTGCCGACACCCATCAGGCTCATGGTGATCAGGAAGGTGTATTTGCGGCCGATCATGTCGCCGAGCCGGCCGAAGATCAGCGCGCCGAACGGGCGCACTGCGAAGCCCGCGGCGAAGGCCAAGAGCGTGAAGATGAATGCGATGTTGGCCGGCACGTTGGAGAAGAAGAATTTCGCGAGGAACACCGCGAGCGTGCCGTAGATATAGAAATCGTACCATTCGAAGACGGTACCCAGCGATGAAGCGAAAATGACGAGCCGTTCTTCGCTCGTCATGCCGCCGGATCGAGCCGGATTCAGCGCCATAGTGGTCATGAGCGGACCCCCCTGATGTTGGTTGTTAGGAATTGCTCCGCGGCAACCGTATCGCCGTCGCAAAGCCACCCCGCGGCTAACGCTAATCCGCGGCCAAGCCGCTGTCTGTCCGCCAGAGGTCGTAAGCCGAAAGTCGTGGGTGCTGCTGGGCGAGGGGCAGATCGACGCCGGGGATTTAACACCAGCAATTAATGTTACCGCACAATTAAGCAGCGCAATGGCCCGGTTTTAAACGAATTCGCCGGTCGGGTTGCCTACAATCCGCCGGAGTTTAGCGCCTATCGCGGGTTGCTCATGCGTTTTGTCCATGCGGCACTGTTCCTTGCTGTGACGACTTCGCCTGCATTGGCGCAGCGCGAGCCGCAGATCGTTATCCCCGGCAGGCCAGACGTTCCGGTGATCATCAACGGCGTTAACGCCTCGTGGGGCGTGGTGGTGGGCGAATTCGGTCTCGACCGGCCCGGCGAGATGGCGCCGGTCGTGATTTACCAGCCGCTGATGCTCTCGACGCCGTATTTCGTGCCCAGCTACTTCCCCAAGGACGGCAAGAAGCCCGGCTATGGGCGCCTCGAAATCAATCCGCCGCCGGATCGGCCGCTGCCGCCTCCGGCGCCGACCTACTATCGCAGCTGGTCGAGCCAATCCGGCGCGGGTCCGGTGACCGAATACCCGGCTTATCCGATGCCGCCAGTGATCGTTGAGCCGACCTTCGGCGGCCGTCGCCATGGGCCGCCGCTCAAACACGGCGTGGGTCCGCAGGATCCAGGTCCATCAGGTCCGGCTGCTCCAATCACTCCACCGATAGGTCCGTAACCCAGAGTTCGTAACGTCGTCGGCAGGCCGCGCCTGCTTCCATCTGCCTCCTCATCGGGGCTGTTCACTGAGGGAGTATCATGTCGTTCCAGCGTTCCATCCTCGTGGCGATCGCCACATTGATTACAGTGGGCATGACGCAGGTTGCGTTTGCCCAATACGGCTGCGGCGGTTGCGGTACCGCGGCTTACGCTCCGATCATCTACGCAACACCGATTGCACCGGCGCCAATCGCCGTCGGCTGCGGCGGCTGCGGCGCGCCGGTGACGTGCTGTGCGCCGAGCGTTGCCGTCTATGCCGCGCCGGTTGCCCAATGGGGCGTCGGTTGCGGCGGCTGCGGAGCTCCGGTCGGGTATGGTGGCTATGGCGGCGGCTATAGCGGCTGTGGCAATTGCGGTGTTCCCGCGGTCTACACGACGCCGGCGCCGCTTTATGTCGTCAATCAGGGTCCGGACTTTGAGGGCCCAGGCGTCTTCGTGCCGTACCACAGCTACGCGCCGCCGGCGGAATACGCTCCGGCCCCGGCCTATCCGCCGTATGCGGGTCGGTTACGGTGGAGGATATGGCGGTGGTTATGGGCACCCCTACTATCACCACGCCGCCTATGGCGCGGGTTACTACCGTCCGCACATGATGGGGCCGCACTATTACGGCGGACGGCCCATGATGCATCGCCCATACTGGCGCGGCTAGTTCGAGCCGATTGCCGGTTACGAAATGCGAAGGCCCGCGCCGTGCGGGCCTTCGTGCTTTTTGGGGTTATGCTCATTGTAACTGAGCATGATCTTATCCGAAAACCGGCTTCCACTTTTCGGGATCATGCTCTAACGGCGCGACTGGCGATGTAGAGCGCGAGCGCGGCGGCGTTCGACACGTTGAGGCTTTTGATCGCGCCGGGCAGATCGAGGCGGGCGAGGCGGTCGCAGGTTGCGCCGGTCAATTGGCGTAAACCCTTGCCTTCGGCGCCGAGCACGAGAGCCAGCGGCGCGCGCAGCTCGAGCGCGGCGAGATCGTCAGGCGCGCTGCCGTCGAGGCCGATGGTCAGGAAGCCGCGCTCTTTGAGCGCCACAAGGCCGCGCGCCAGGTTTTGCACGCTCACGATCGGGACCAGTTCGAGCGCGCCCGACGCCGCCTTGGCCAGCACCCCGGTAGCCTCCGGACTGTGCCGCGCCGTGGTGACGATGGCTTCGACGGCAAACGCCGCGGCGCTGCGCAGGATCGCTCCGACATTGTGCGGGTCGGTGATCTGGTCGAGCACCAGCACGATGCCGGTGGCCGGCAATTCCTCGATGTCGGGCGAGGGCAGGGGATCGGCCTCGGCGATCAGGCCCTGATGCACGGCATCCGGCGTCAGGCGGGCGGCCAGCGCGTCGGGCCGCACCAGTTCGGGCGCGAGCGGCAGCGTGATGCCGTCTTCGGCGAGGCGGCGCAGCGCATTTTCCGTCGCCAGCAGGCGGCGGATGCGGCGCGCGGGATTGGCGAGCGCCGCGGTGACGCTGTGCCAGCCGTAGAGGATGACCGGCCCCGAACCGTCAGTACGCCGGTGCCCGCCAGAACCGCGATGCGGCGGTCGACGGAAGGACTGTTTGCGGCCGCTCAAACGCGCCGCCCGCTGAGATTTGATGCCATCATGAGCCGCATCCTTACCGTCCGCCAATTTGACCGCAAGCCGGCTGCCGATTGATCTGCCGGTCGTGACGGGTTTTCTAGCTTATTTCAAAGCGCTGCCGGGCGTGTTTCATTCGGGTTGACTTCCACACCGGCTCGGTTGCCTTAGCGACTATGTCCGTCTCCCCGGCGAGCGATCTGCTGCAAGAAGGCCTTGCGCTGCACCGTCGCGGCGCCGTCGACCAAGCCGCCGCGCGCTACGCCGAAGTTTTGCGTGCCGATCCGGCCAATGCCGATGCGCTCTATTATCTGGCGCTGATTTCCTGCCAGCACGGCCGCTTCGAGGAGGGCGCGGAGCTCGCCCGCAAGTCGCTCGCCAGCGATCCGAAGCAAGCGCGCTGCCATGTCATCCTGGGCCGCGCCTTGCATGCGCTCGGACTGCACGACGACGCCTTGGCAAGCTTCGACCGCGCCATCGCGCAGGCGCCCGATCTCGCCCCCGCCCACGCCAATCGCGCCGACGTCTTGAGCAAGATCGGCCGCAATGCCGAGGCGCTCGACAGCTACGACCGGGCATTGGCATTGGCGCCGGATTCGGTCGCGGATTGGATGAACCGCGGCGTGACGCTCATTGCGCTCAACCGGCACGACGAGGCGGTCGCCAGTTTTGTTCGCGGCTACGCGCTCAACCCGAGTTTCGCCCAGGCCGACGATTTTCGCGCGCCGCTTCTGCTGTCAAAGCTCCGCATTTGCGACTGGACGAATTTGCCGGCGGAGACCGCAGAGCTGCTGGCGATGGTCAGAGCGGGAAAGCCGTTGAGCCTGCCTTACACCATCGTCGCCATCCCATCGTCGCCCGCCGAGCAATTGCAGTGTGCCAGGCGTTACGTGCAGGAGCAGCCGGCCTATCCGCCGCTCTGGCAGGGCGAGGTCTATGCCCACGATCGCATTCGCGTCGCCTATCTCTCGGCAGACTTCAACGAACATCCGACGGCTTATCTGACGGCAGGCTTGTTCGAACAGCACGACAAATCGCACTTTGAGATTACCGCGCTATCGTTCGGGCAAAACGACAACTCGCCGGTGCGGCGGCGGCTGGAGGCGGCGTTCGAGCATTTCATCGATGTCCGCGACAACAGCGATCAGGACATCGCCGCGCTCATGCGCCGTTCCGAGATCGACATCGCCGTCGATCTCATGGGTTTCACCAAGGACCATCGTCTCGGCGTGCTGGCGCGCCGCGCCGCGCCCATTCAGGTGAACTACCTCGGCTATCCGGGGACGACAGGCGCTCCCTATATGGACTACATCCTCGCCGACGCCACGGTTATCCCTGAAGATCACGACGCGTTCTATGTCGAGCGCGTGGTGCGGCTTCCTGGCACTTATCAGATCAACGACAACCGCCGCGCCATCAGCCAGCGCATCCCGACGCGCGGCGAATGCGGCTTGCCGCAAAACGCTTTCGTGTTTTGTTGCTTCAACAACCCGCAAAAGATCACGCCGGAGATTTTCGATATCTGGATGCGGCTGTTGCGGGCGACCGAAGGCAGCGTGCTCTGGCTGATTACGCGGCAATGCCAAGGCCGCGGCAAATCTGCGGCTTGAGGCGGAGAAACGCGGCGTTGCGCCGGAGCGGTTGATTTTTGCGCCCAAGGCCAGCGTCGCCGATCACCTGGCGCGGCACCGGCTCGCGGATCTGTGCCTCGACACGCTGCCGTACAACGCCCACACCACGGCGAGCGACGCGCTATGGGCCGGACTACCGGTCTTGACCTGTCTCGGCGAAACCTTTGCCGGCCGCGTGGCGGCAAGCCTGCTCAAGGCGATCGGCCTCGACGCGTTGATCACGCGCTCGCTCGCCGAATACGAGGCGCTGGCGCTACGCCTTGCCCGCGACCCCGCCCATCTCAGGGCGCTGAAAGACCGGCTGGTCCGCAACCGCGACACATTCCCTCTGTTCGATACGCAAAGCGCCACACGCCATATCGAGACCGCCTACCAGACCATGGCCGATATCGCCCGGCGCCACGAAAAGCCGCGCAGCTTCAACATCGAGCGAATATAAATCCAATCGAGGTCCGGCTGGGGTCGAGGCCTTGGCAATTCGGCCCGTTTTGGATTGACTTGACGGCAAGCGCCAACCATATAGCGGCCCTCAGGCCGGGCCGCCTTTGTATTGCGCCCCAGCTTCGGTGCGGGGGAGTGTCCCGAGTGGCAAAGGGGGCGGACTGTAAATCCGCTGGCTTACGCCTTCGTAGGTTCGAGTCCTACCTCCCCCACCAGTCTTCGCCCGCTGCGCGGGCTTCGACTTGGCAAGCCAGTCTCACAGGTTTCACAGCTCGCGCAGCGGGCGAAGACTGCCACGCCATAGCGCAGCGAAGGTGGCGACGCACGCTGTGACCTATTTTTTCTTCCTGAAATTCCTCCACGTCATCGGCGCAACGGTGATCCTCGGCACCGGAAGTGGCATCGCGTTCTTCATGCTGATGGCGCATGTGAGCCGCGATGTAGCGTTCATAGCGCGCACCGCCAGCTTGGCCGTGCTCGCGGATTTCATTTTCACCGCGACGGCGGTCGTCGCACAGCCAATGACGGGATACCTGCTCGTTCGCGAGATGGGAATGTCGCTTGCCGAAGGCTGGATCGTTGCTTCGCTCGTTCTCTATGCCGTTGCCGGAATCTTCTGGCTTCCGGTCGTTTGGATGCAGATCAAAATGCGTGACCTCGCCACAACGGCGGCCTTGGCAGGCGCTCCACTACCCGCAGCCTATCACCGGCTATTCCGGCTGTGGTTCGCCTTCGGCTTTCCAGGTTTTGGATCGGTGCTGCTGATCGTATGGCTCATGATTGCCAAGCCTTCGCTATGAGCTTTTCCTGACAAGCCATCCGTCGTATCGGATGATGAGCCCCGTCAACGGATGACTGATCCTGACGTGGAAATTAAAACGTTCCTGCTCGGCGCTTTCGTAGGATTCCGAGCGCGGACAAAGCCACATCGGCAGCGGCAAGCCGAAGATACTCCAACGGCGCAATACCAGCGAAAGTCGCTCATCAGAAACGACAAGCGCCATCGCGAACGTCAGCGCACCGAAACGCTCGCATAATAAGCGCTCGGATCGGCCGCGGCCGGCGAACTGGCGGCTGCTGAAGCGGTCGCTGCCGAATGACCTGGTCCAGGTCTCGACACCGTTTGTCTCGTCGAATTGCACACCGATCGATGTATCGGGATTGCTTCGCGGAAAGCCGATGATTGCGCAGGCAAGACGCGCAAGAATGCCGCGGCCACGCTCGACGCGCGCTCGCCCTTCGGCCGCGGCCCTGTCGCGAATGTCATGCATGTCGCGAATTTTCGCCGGCAGTTCGCGCCACGCGTCGCCGAGGATGCGCCCATAGAGCGGCAGCGCATCGCTCGTATCGTCATGGCGCATTCCCGTATAGATCGTTCGCCCGGCAAACAATCGCTCGTAGGCGTCAAGCTCCAATTCGCGCACCGCGGCACGGGCACCCGGTTGCGGCGGGCGTCCCTGCAATACGTTGCGGACGATCGCTTCGACGGCCATGGCGGGAATCAAGGGGCCGTCATCACCCTCGGCGAGGAGATGCCAAGTTCTCTTTAGTCGCGCGCCGGATGCCGCCACGCCATCGACTTCGACAAACATGCCGCCACGATGCTCCCCCCAGCGAACGTGGTTGGTGGCAAAATGCATCAAGGGAGCGATCGGCGACAGGGTCGGCAATAGCCGCAAGCGTACCGGCCATGCCAACGCGGCCAAGAACCGATGTAGAAGTTCGGGAACGGGAGCGGCGCCCATCCAAATCTCGTCAGCCTGCGGCCACAGCACGGTAAGCGCTTGCAGGTCCGGTACGTCGACTAGCGAAAACATCTTGTTGTGCAGCGGAACACAGCCGGGCGGCGCAATTGTGTAACGGAGATGTTCGGTCAAGGGATAGCCGGTGCAAAACACGCCGTCGCGTTTGCGCCGGATCGGCCTGCCCGCGTATCCGGCGATGGCGCGGATGACATTCTCGCCAACGCCGGCATAGGGGGAGGGGGCAATGCCGCCGCGGATCGTCTTGACCGCAGCCATGCCGGCCGAAAGCCGCCGCACCGCCGCCGCTGTCAGCACCGGAAAGCTGGAGGCACCCGAGACGATGTAGAGGCCGGCGGCCTTGGCGCGATCATCAAATGCGCCGACACCGGCGACGAAGTCCGATCCGTCGGCGAGATCGAGATAGTTGGCGCCATGTGTCAGGCACGCTTTGATGACGCGATAGCAGTCGTCACCGTAGGTCTGGAACGGACCGCTCGCGTCGATCACGATGTCGGGGCGAATGGCGGACAATTGCCCGCCAATGTCGCCATTTCGATCGATCGCGGCTGGCACAAGTTCGGCTTTGGCAAGCTGTCTGGATGCGACAAATGTCTTTGCTTTCGCGACCGAGCGGCCGCCGACGAACAGGATCAATCGCGCATCGTTTTCGAGCAGTTCGACGATGCGGCCGCCGAAGACGCCGTACCCGCCAACGATAAGAATCTTGAGGCCGGTCGTCATGAAATGAAGCGATCCGCCTGAGAAGGATCGGGAAGATAACAGGTCTGCCTTGTTCCGAACCAACGAAAGCGATTTCGCGCGACGAAGTTGTACAGCCCGTCGCGCATTCGAAGCGGCAGAACGCGCCCGACGCAGGCGAGCCGCCAGGGACCGCCAAGTCCCTCGAATATGCGGATCGCAGCTTCGGATCTGAAAAAGGCGCGTCCTTGCTCCAGCAAGATATACGTTTCGTATTGAATCGGATCGAGACCGAAGTGCCGATAGAGTGCGTCTCCAATCACGGATTGGGCGGCGAGCAGGCGAAAGCGCCCGGCGCGGTCGGTACGCAGGACGAAGCGTGCGAACCATGAGCACAGCACGCATTTTCCGTCGAAAATGATGATCGGGCGGTCATCGGCGAAGCGGGGGACCGTTGGATCAGCCCGGTAATCGTAAGGAATGCGTTGCACCGCATATTCCATTCACAATTCTTCCACCGGAAAGCGGCATCTTGGCGATAATGGCAGGCCGGGTTCGGTGAATAAATGGTCTAAAAATCCCCTATAAATCAATGCTTAATCGCGCCTCCACCAAGACGAATAAACCCTATTTTTAGCCTGTTATTTAAACTGATCTTAGACCCTGGCCGCTAGGGTGACGCCATACGACGGGAACAGGGCCCGTCGACGACAAACAAAATAAGTTTGGGAAAGGCGTCAACATGAAAGCCGTCGTCAAGACGGTCGAGCCCGCCGACCGCGAGGCGCGCTTCGACCACATTCGGCCGCACTATCTGGAGGCGCTTACTCTCGTCGAGCGCTTGCACCGGCGTCTGCTCGACGTCATCAAGGACGAATTCGACCGCCGCGGCCGCGCCGACATCAATTCGGTGCAGGCGCTGCTGCTCTACAATATCGGCGACAAGGAGCTCACCGCCGGCGAATTGCGCACGCGCGGCTACTACCTCGGCTCCAACGTCTCCTACAATCTCAAGAAGCTGGTCGAGATGGGCTTCCTCGATCACCAGCGCTCGCGCGTCGATCGGCGCTCGGTGCGCATCAAGCTCACCGACAAGGGCCGCGAAGTGCGCGACGCAGTCGACGCGCTGTACCAGAAGCACGTGCGCACCGTGGAGCAGGTCGGCGGCATCAATGCCGACGAGTTCTCCGTGCTCAACAAGGCGCTGCACCGGCTCGAGCGGTTCTGGACCGACCAGATTCTCTATCGGCTCTAATCAAGAGCGGCCAATCCGCCGGAGTTTCCGTCGTACTGGCGTAACTCAAAACCCCGGCGTCACCGCCGGGGTCTTTTTTTCGTCATGTCCCGCGGCGACATCGGCCATAAATTCGCCGGCCGCGACCCTTAGCCGAGAACCTTGGGGGCGGGTCGGCGGCATGCTAAAGGCGTGCGCCAAGGGACCGTTCCATGACCAAGGCCAAATCGCTTAGTCGCAGCCGCTTCGGCAGCGTCGATCGGCGCCGCTTTCTGGCGCAATGCGTCGGCGCGGCGGCACTGAGCGGTGTTGCGAGCCACGCCCTCGCCGACGACCCGCTCGACGCGCTCATGGACGACGGCCGTCCCGGCCAGTTCGGCCAGGATTTCGACCAGGCCTCGCGCACCATCCACATGCCGAAGCCGACGGCGCCGATGCTGTCGCCGGCGACAGAGCAGTTCACCCAGAAGGCGATCGCGGCCTACGATGAGATTGTTGCCCGCGGCGGCTGGCCGACGGTGCCTCATGTCGATGAGTTGCGGGTCGGCAACCGCCATCCGAGCGTGGTTGATCTGCGGCAACGGCTGTCGCTGTCAGGCGACCTCGATCCCAATGCGGTCGGAGCCGCAAACGACACCTACGATTCTTACGTCGAAGCTGCGGTACGGCGTTTTCAGGCGCGCCACGGCGTCACCGTCGATGGCGTGCTGCGCGCCTCGACGCTCGCCGCGCTCAATGTGCCGGCGGCGATGCGGCGCGATCAGCTCAAGGTCAATATCGCGCGGCTCAAGACACTGACCACGAATCTCGGCCCGCGCTACGTGGTGGTCAACATTCCGGCCGCTCGCGTCGAGGCTATCGAGAATGACGTCGCGGTGTCGCGGCATACGGCCGTGGTCGGCAAGGTCGATCGGCCGTCGCCCGACATCAACAGCAAGATCGTGCAGGTCAACTTCAATCCGTTCTGGACCGTGCCGGTGTCGATCGTACGGAAAGACCTGATCCCGATCATGCAGGACAAGCCCGACTACCTGACGGACAACCACATCCGCATCTTCGATCCGAACCACAAAGAGGTGCAGCCTTCTGAAATCAACTGGTACTCGGAAGACGCGGTGCATTACACCTTTCGCGAGGATCCGGGCGACCACAACTCGCTCGGCCGCATCCGCATCAACTTTCCGAGCCAATACGGCGTCTACATGCACGACACGCCGCTGAAGAATCTGTTCGGCGAGGATTTCCGCTACAATTCATCGGGCTGCTGCCGCGTGCAGAATGTCCAGGCGCTGGTGGTCTGGCTGCTCGAAGGCACCAAGGGCTGGACCTCCGACAAGATCGAGCAGGCAATCAAGTCGGGGGATCAGGTCAACGTCAATCTGACCAAGCCGATTCCCTTGCACTGGGTCTACGTCACCGGCTGGTCGGCCTCCGACGGCGTCGTGCAATTCCGCGAAGATATTTACAGCCGCGACGGCCTGGGCGCGCCGGCGATCCCGGCGACCACGAAATTGTAGGCGACGGCCGGCCGGCACGAACGCCGCTGCCGGATTTCGCTTCCCCCATAATCCAGGCTACACTTGCGCCTCAAAACTTGTGGCGTGGGAGGACAGCGTGGGCGATCAGGTCAAGTTCATTCTCGACGAAAAGGACATCCCGAAAGCTTGGTACAATCTGGCGGCCGATCTGCCGAAACCGCTGCCGCCGGTGTTGCATCCCGGCACCAAGCAGCCGATCGGGCCTGCCGATCTCGAGCCGCTGTTTCCGATGGCGCTGATCCTGCAGGAGGTATCGCAGGAGCGCACCATCGACATCCCCGAGCCGATCCGCGACGTCTACCGCATGTGGCGGCCGTCGCCGCTGATGCGCGCGCAGCGTTTGGAGCAGGCGCTCGGCACGCCGGCCAAGATTTATTACAAATACGAAGGCGTCTCGCCCGCGGGCTCGCACAAGCCGAACACCGCGGTGCCGCAGGCCTGGTACAACAAGGAGCAGGGCGTCAAACGGCTCTCGACCGAAACCGGCGCCGGCCAATGGGGCTCGTCGCTGGCCTTTGCCGGCTCGCTGTTCGGCATGGAAGTGACCGTGTTCCAGGTCCGCGTCTCCTACGATCAAAAACCCTATCGCCGCGCGCTGATGGAAACCTACGGCGCGCGCTGCATCGCTTCGCCGTCGAACGAGACCAATTCCGGCCGCGCAATTCTTGCCAAGACGCCGAACAGTCCGGGCTCGCTCGGCATCGCCATTTCGGAAGCCGTGGAGATGGCGGCCAAGGATCCGGCGGTGAAATATTCGCTCGGCTCCGTGCTCAACCACGTGCTGCTGCATCAGACCGTCAACGGTCAGGAAGCGATCAAGCAGTGCGAAATGGCGGGCGACGATCCCGACGTGTTGATCGGCTGCACCGGCGGCGGCTCGAACTTCGCCGGCCTGGTGTTTCCGTTCCTCGGCCTGCAACTGCGCGGCGGCCGCAAGCGCCGCATCATCGCCGTCGAGCCTGCGGCGTGCCCGACGCTGACCCGCGGCAAATACGCCTACGACTTTGGCGACACCGCGCATCTCACGCCGCTGGTGAAGATGCACACGCTCGGCTCGACGTTCATTCCGCCGGGTTTTCACGCCGGCGGTCTGCGCTATCACGGCATGGCGCCGATGATTTCGCACATCCACGATCTCGGCCTGATCGAGGCGCGCGCCTATCACCAAAAGACCTGCTTCGACGCCGGCGTGCAGTTCGCCCGCTGCGAGGGCATCGTGCCGGCGCCGGAGGCGACGCATGCGGTGCGCTGCGCCATCGACGAGGCGCTGCGCTGCAAGAAAGAGGGCAAGTCCGAGGTCATCCTGTTCAACATGTCCGGCCACGGCCATTTCGACATGGGCGCCTATATCGCCTACTTCGAAGGCAAGCTGGTCGACCAGGACTACGACGAAGCCGATCTCGCCATGGCGCTCGCCGGCCTGCCCAGCGTCGCGGCGTAATTTGTCATTCGGGCGAGCGAAGCGAAGCCAATCACGGTCGGTGAAATCTGCTCAACAGGATATGATTCGTCACTCGCTGCCCCGCGATAGGACGCACAAGGAGACACCCACATGATCGAGCCCTACAACGCCGTCGGCCTGATTCCGACCTTCTACGGCATCCGCCGGCGCGACGACATCAAGTACAATATCGAGCATCTCAAGAGCCTGACCAAAGCGGCGTTCTGGCTGTCCAATCTCGACATCCCGGTGCGGCTCCTCGCCATTCCCGAAGGCGCGCTGATGGGGTTCAACGACGAGGTGCTCGACGTCGATCACGCCGACTATGCGCGCACCTGCTGCATCGACATTCCCGGGCCCCGAGACCGACGAGATCGGCAAGCTCGCGCGTGAGTGGAACGTCTTCATCATGGCGCAGGCCAAGGCGCGCCATAAGGACTGGAAGGACCGCTTCTTCAATATCGGCTTCATCGTCGATCCCGACGGCAAGATCATCCTGCAGCACTACAAGATCTCCGCGCTGCTGCCGGTCGAGCGCTCGGTGTCGCCGCACGACGTCTACGACTGGTGGATCGAGAAATACGGCCGCACGCTGGATGCGTTCTGGCCGGTCGCCGACACCAAGATCGGCCGGCTCGGCATCATGATGGCGATGGAGGGCAATTATCCGGAGAACGGCCGGGGGCTCGCCATGAACGGCGCCGAGGTGGTGTATCGCGCGTCGATGCCGGCGCCGTTCACCGAGAACGACGTGTTCGAGATTTCCAATCGCGCCCGCGCGCTCGAGAACAACATGTACATCGTGGCGCCGAATATCGGCAGCTATCATCTCACTCCCGAGGGCCACCATTTCGGCATCGATGCCGGCGGCGGCCAGTCGATGATCGTCGATTACCGCGGCCAACTGGTCGGCAAGCAGCGCGACACCAACGGCTCGACCTTCGTGGCCGGCGTCATCAACATCGAGGCGCTGCGCCACCATCGCGAGTCGGCGCAGGTGACCAATTGGATGAAGGACATCCGCGCCGAGCTGGCGCAAATCATCTACGAGAAGCCGATCTATCCGAAGAACCGCTACCTGAAGAAAATCCCGCCGAAACACGCGCAATACAAGACCGACGTGATCGACAAGCAGGTCGCGCTCATGCAAAAGCGCGGCATCTGGAAGAAGCCGTCGCGTTGAGGCGGGCGCCATGCCGTTTGCCCTGAATTTTTATCACGACCAAGTCGGCGCGAGCGGAGCGACGGCATCGGCCTTGGCGCCGGCCCATCGTTTGCTCTATGTGCGGCACGGCCGGCCGAGATTAACGGCCAACTGCTGAACGCCGATTCGGCGATCTATTGCGACAGCACCGTCACGCTGAAATCGGCCGGCGAATGGAGCCAGATCTGGCGCTGGGAGCTGGCGCCACCGAACGCGGCGCCGTTGCTCCATGACGGGGAGGGCGTGCTGTCGAGCCTGCGCATGTCGCGTGTCATCACCAGCCTGGCCATGCCCGAAGGCAGCCGATGGCTATTCCGTCTCGACCAAATCACTACCGCCGCCGGCCGCATCGCCGATCGCCATCAGCATCCGGGCCCGGGAATCCGTTGCCTACTCGAGGGCACGTTCAATGTTCAGCAGGATGCCGAAGTCGCACCGTGATCTGGCGCCGAGCGATGCCTGGTGGGAGACCGGCTCGGACACGGTCGTCGCTTGGAGCTCGCGGCAGATGGCGGCAAAGTTTCTGCGCGGCATGGTGCTGCCGGTCGAATGGGAGGGCAAAGTGACGGCACTTGGCTCTCCGGCCACAGACCGCCGTCGGGCACGTGGAATCTTTACCTCGACCGGGTGATTACCGTCTGAGCGGACGCTGGCGGTGGGTCGGCAAAGCTCGTAGTATTGCA